>NZ_PHHD01000001.1:2717118-4075678 GCF_002813445.1 Pseudomonas tolaasii NCPPB 2192 | reverse complement strand
CCAGCGATGGCGAACGTCTGCCCGCTGCCGACTTCCACTCGCGTATCGGCGCGGCGCACGCTGAAGGACGGCACATGGAAGTTGCCGAAATCCACGGTGCCACCGCTGACCACGCTGCTGACTTCCGGGCGCACTTGCAGGGCGATGCGGCCATTGGGCAGCAGCGTCGGGTTGAACAGCAGCGACACACCGAACGACTTGTATTCAATGCCCACCAGGTCGCGGTTGACCGGCACCGGAATCGCCACTTCGCCACCGGCGAGGAAGCTGGCGGTCTGGCCGGTCATGGCGGTGATATTCGGTTCGGCGAGAATCTGCAGCACGCCGTTGGCTTGCAGTGCGTCGAGCATGCCGTCGATATTCACGTTGCCCGAGCCGGTGCCCGCCGTGGCCAGGCCACCGGCAGTGGCCGCCGCCAGCGGGCCGCCGGTAATCAGGCCAAAGGAGAAGGTGCCGTTGTTAAACATCGCGTTCCAGTTCACGCCGTAATGCAACAGCTCGGAACGCGACACTTCGGCAAAACGCACGCGCAGGTTCACCTGGGCGGAACCGTTGTATTCGGTGGTGTTGATCGCGCTTTGAAAGCCCTGCCCCTGGGGGTTGAGCAGTGCATTGAGGTCGGTTGCCTCAGCCACCGAACCAACGGTGCCCTTGGCGATCAGGCGGTTGCCGGCGCCGGTGATTTGCGCGCGGTTGCCAGGGTGCAATTCCTGCATCGGCGCGGTGACACCCTGGGTGCCGCTGCTGACCGACAAGGTCAGGCTCGCCAGTTGTTTGCCGTTTTCACCCAGGGCGATCAGGCTGGTAGTGCCCGGTGCCTTGCCGAAGATGTACAGCGTGCCCGGCGACACCACTTGCAGGTCGGCCACGTTGGGCTCGGCCACCAGCACCGACTCCACCGGCGCAACAAAATGCAGAATGCGCCCTTCACCCGACGCCAGATTGATCGAACCACCGGCACCGGCAGCAATGTCCTGAGCCTGGCACACACACGAAAACACACTGAGCAACAGCACACAAAAACGCATCATGAGGCAGACGCCAGGGGGGTGACGGAAGCCGCAGCAGGCGCGCGGCGGTTGGAGATGTCGGTGAGGCTGATGGTCACCAGCGCTTGCAGGTTGTACTCGGTGGCCAACTCGCGGAACGACAGCACCGCCAGTTCCAGCTCGCCGCGCAGCACCAGGCGGCGCAGGCTGCGGCGCAATTCCGGGTGCACCAGCAACACGGCGCTGTTGACTTCACGGGTGTTCTCGCAAGCCTGGCGCAACTGAGTCAGCAGAGCCCGGCTGACCTCTTCGGGGATCAATTCACGCTGGGGTTCCTGGCGACGCAGCGAGGCACGCAACTGGTCTTCCAGGCCCGGCGCCAACACCAGCGCACCAATCACGCGGTTGCGGTCGGCGTACTGATGGCTGATCTGCCGCGCCAGGGCCGCACGCAAGTGTTCGGCCAAACGCCCGGCGTCGGTCTCGCGGGCGCCCCACTCCACCATGGCCTCGAGCAACGCACGCTGGTTGCGGATCGACACGCCCTCGCCGACCAACAGGCGCAGGGTTTCGGCAACACGCTGCAAGGGCACCAGGCGCAAGGCCTCCTTGACCAGTTCGCCATAGGTGGCCTCGGTACGTTCCAGCAGCAACCGGGTTTCCTGAATGCCGAGGAAGTCGGCGGCATAACGGCGCAGGCTGCGTTCCAGCACGCCGCGCAAGACTTCATCCGGCAACAGGAAACCGATACCGGCGTTGCGCAGCGATTCTTCGTGCTGGCGTTCGATCCAGTGGGCGTTGCGACCGTTGAGCGGCGAGTCGGCCTGCAGGGTGGCAATATCGAGCAACTGCACATGCACCGGATCGTCCTGCAGCAGCAGACAGTTGACCGGCATTTCGCCTTCGCTCACCGGCACGCCTTCGAGCGACACGCGGAAACCGCCCGGCGGCGCCTTGGGCTCCATGTAAATGCCCGGCACCGGCACATCCACGCCCAGTTCGGTGCGGATGTCGTGACACAAGGCTTCGATACGCTGACGCAGCAACTGGCGCGGCGCACTCTGGGACAGGCCATTGCCGATGGTCAGCAGCACGCGCGTGTCGGGCAGCAGGTTGTCGTCCAGTTCGGCCTGCACTTCCACCACCGGCTCCGGCGCCTCGGCCAGCACTTCCAGTTCGCCCTGGGGCTGGCGGGTGTGGCGGCGGTACATCATGAACGCGGCACTACTGAAAACCGCGGACAAGCCGAGGAACACCCAGGTCGGAAAGCCTGGCAGCACGCTCACGCCGATCATGATCAACGCGGTCAGGCCAAGGGCGCGGTAACTGGCGCCGAGTTGCTTGATGATTTCACTGCCCAGGTCGCCGGCTTCGCCATCGCTGTTCACACGGGTGACCACGGTACCCGCCGCCACCGAAATCAGCAGCGCCGGGATCTGTGCGATCAGGCCGTCACCCACAGTCAGCAGCGAATAGGTGTGCACCGCCACGCCGAACGGCATGTCGCGCTCGACCATGCCGATCAGCATGCCGCCGAGCAGGTTGACCGCCAGAATCACCAGACCGGCGATGGCGTCACCTTTGACAAACTTCATCGCACCGTCCATGGCACCGAACATCTGGCTTTCACGCTCCAGACGCGAGCGACGGCGACGGGCTTCGGCCTGGTCGATATCGCCATTGCGCAAGTCGTTGTCGATGCTCATCTGTTTGCCGGGCATGGCATCCAGGGTGAAACGCGCCGCCACTTCGGCCACGCGCTCGGCACCCTTGGTGATCACCACGAACTGCGCCACGGTGATGATCAAAAACACCACCATGCCCACCACCACCTGGCCGGCGATCACGAAGTCGCCGAACGCCTTGACGATATGGCCGGCGTCGCCGTGCAGCAGGATCAAACGGGTGGTGGTGATCGACAGGGACAAACGAAACAGCGTGCTGAGCAGGATCAGCGGCGGCAGCGCGGAGAACTCCACGGAATGGCCGATGTAGAACGCGACGATCAGGATCAGGATGCTCAAGGCGATGTTAAGGCCGATCAGCGCGTCCACCAGGTAGGTAGGCAGCGGGATGATCATCATCACAATCGCCATCAACATGAACGCGACGATGATCACGTCGGTGCGTTGCGCGGCCATGCGCGCGAGGTTGTTCAAGCGATTGACAGCACTCATGCGCCAGCCCTGCGTGCGGCCAGGTAACGTTTGAAGCACTGGCGCGCTTCGTCTTTGCGCTCGCCGTACCACAGCGCGCGGGCACGCAGCAGCAACAGGCTGGCGGATTCGCCTTCCTGCGCCACCAGGCGGTCCAGCGCGCCGAGGGCGCGCGTGGCATCGCCGCTGTCGGTGAAGGCCAGCACCAGCGAGCGCAGCAGCACGCCGTCGTGGGGCGCAACGCTGACGGCGATCAACAACATCACCAGCGCGCGCTGGGACTGGCCATTGCGCCGGTACAGCTCGCCGATGCCCTTGAGCAGTTGCACGGCGTCGTCGTTATCGCGGGCCATCAGGCATGTACCTCCGAGCGTTGCTGTTCGAGGTTGCGGCGCACTTCGATCTCTTCGCTGATCAGGTCGTGGGCCAGTTCCTTGATTTCCGGCTCGGCGTCGAGGCCGGGCAGGATGTGTTCCATCACGTGTTCCAGCAGCTCCAGGGAACGGGCGCTACCGAACAACAGCGAGTCGACGCCGGCAGCGCTGGTGAGTTCTTCCAGGTCACTGCGCAGCGAGCGGCGGGTCTGGGTCTTGCGGGTTTTCAGGACCGCTTCGAAGGCGGTCGCCTGGCGCGAGTTGACCGGGCGAATGGCTTCGACCGGCGCGCTGCGCACATCACTGGGAATTAACGGGCGGGGTTCGACTTTCATCCCAGGGCCTTAGCTAAAAAAGCGTGGTCATAACGTGAAGGTAAAGCGCTCCTCGCCTCGGGCGAGAACCACCTGGTTATTCTCGATGCGCTCCAGCACCCAGTTGTCCGCCAGCGCCGCGCCGGGGTACAGGCGCTTGCCGCTGTCGTTGATCACATAAGGATTGGTGCCGAACCAGACCGCCTGGAAGCGCACCCGCGGCCGTGCCGCATCCGCGCGCACCGCCACTTTCGGGTTGAGCACGATCTGCTGCCCGTAACGCTGGTCGAAGGCCTGTTGCAGCGCCACCCACTGCGGTTTTTGCGATTGCTCGAAGGTGCCGGTCGCACTGAGCTGGCCATTTAGGTTGCTGACTTTGATGTCATCCAGACGGGCCGCCTGCAACTGTTGCTCGAACCAGGCCTTGGCCTGTTCGCGGGAAGGTTTTTTAACGGCGGGCACTTCAGCCACGCTGGCCGCCGAAGCCAGCGGCGTCTCACCGCGAAAGGCCAACGCGCCCGCGCACAGGAACAACAAGGCTCCCGCCACGATCCAGGGCGTCAATTTGCGCGGTGCGGCGACGGGTTTTTCTGCGCCTTCAGGCAGCGCCAGGCTTACGCCCGCCGTGCCGATACGCAGCTGCAAAGGCAAGCGCGCGCGATGCCCGCTGCCCTGGGGGATGCGCACATTGGCGCTGAGCAGTACGTCACCGCCCAACGCTTCGACCGCCACCTGGCCACCTTCAAAAAAACGCAGGCGCAGGTGCAGGCCGGCAATGCCGGGATCGCTGAGTACCAGGTCGGCAGCGAGGTCCGCGCCGATGGTGTAGACGGGCTGGTCGAGCACCAGGGAACTGCCCTGGTGCAAACCGCCGGTCACAGTCAGGGTCGGTGCGCCAATACCGGCGACCGGGCCCAAGGAAATCAAGGCTGTCATGTTCGGGTTTGCCCCCTTGAGAATCACAGGCCGCATGCACGCCTGCGTGGATCAACAACGGTGCAACGTTTTTCAAACAGTGGTGTTTCAAGCGACAAGCGATGGGTAAACGGGCAGCGCCGGCGCCGCCCGTTTGGCAAATCAGTTCTGCGGACGCTGTTTGGTGGCGTCGAGCTCAGCTTTTTTCGCGGTGCTGATTTCGGTGATCTTGGCCGACTTCTCGATAGCCATGTTGAAGGTCGCTTCCATCTTCGCGATAGCGTCGTCGGCGCCGCCTGCTTTTACTGGTGGGACATCAGCCATGTTCATCTCCTTGCATCGATAGGGAAGTTATTCAGTTGCGCAACAGCAAGCTGAAAGTATGCAAACCGGTGAATGCCCAAAACGTCAGACAGTGAGCTTTCGAACCGCCGTTGGTTTGCATGGGTTCCATACTACTCACGATCAAAACGCCTTCGCTGTGAAAGCTTGTGAAACGTTTCAGACGAGAGGTGTGAAAGGTTTGGCTCAACCTGGCGTTGAAAAAATCTCATCTCTTTGCGGGCGTTGAACTTTTTTCAAAAAACAAGGACACGCTGAACGCCACGATTTACGAGGCTTTCGCGTCGGTGCCGGCTGCAGCACTGAACAATGCAGGCGGATTTTGACGGGCATCGAGGCCTCACTTCACAGGTTTTTTCGTATCGACTTCACATTTTTCGCTAATAGCCCTTTGCCCAACTTTTCAGATATTTCAATTTGTAACAAAAGCGACTTAATCATCGCGTTTCATACCTCGGCGCGAGCGGCCTTACTGCCGGTAACCAACTAATTTCGCACGCCCGATTAGTACAGTTGCACTAATAGCCGAAAGCCTTAGTGCAGGGGCTTTCATATATAAAACAACTTCCAGGTGATCCATGACTGCGATTCCGAGTGGCCTTGATCCGGCCGAGAGCAAGGGCACGGACGGCCCCCAGAAGAAATTCGAAACCGCGTTGTTCACTGCCGTCAACCAGCCTGCCTTCGACCCCTCCAAGCTGCGCGGCCCCTCGATTCCCCTGCCCTATCAAAACGTCCAGGCCCCGGTGAACAACACCATCATCTACACGCCGCTGGGCAGTGACAAGCCGGTAACGCTCAAGCAGATCGATAACCCGAGGCTCTTCGAAACCCTGGTGGATCAATACAACGCCCAACAAACCGACGCCGGTTTTGAAAAAAACCTGGCCGACAGCAAAGCCGCCGGTTACACCGAAGCCGACGCCAGCACCGTGGCGCCGGGCCTGGGTAACTACAAGGCGATCGGCAGCCCGACCGAACTGGGTCCCGGGTTGATTCGCTACGAGACCACTTCCGGCGACAAAATCGTGGTCAGCCAGAAAGACACCCCACAACTGTTCGATCAGGTCAGCGGCGACTTCACCAAACTGGGCGCCATCGACACCAGTTTGTCCGAAGGCTACCGCCTCGCGGGCCCGAACGAGACCATGGACCCGACCGTCGCCGTCGGCCCGCCCGAAGAGGTCGGCCCAGGGCTGATCCGCTACACCACAGGTGCCGGCGACAAGGTGATCGTGTCCCAGGACATCACCCCGGCCCTGTACGACCAAATGGCCAAACTCTACGCCGGCACCACCGGCGCGGCGGGTACCTCGGACACCTCGTGGATCGATAACTCGTCCTTTGGCGTGTCCGGCGCCAAGGATTGGGACACCATCACCGGCAACACCAGCGGCACGCCGACCAAAGAAGAACTCGACCTGAACCGCCCGCGCGCCGCCGCGCAATTGCTCTCGCAGAACTGGGATGCGTGGGGCCTGCATGGCGCGCCCATCGACTTCGCCAACCCGCCGACCACCCTGCCGCCCGAAGCCCAGGCGGTGCTCAAGTACGTGGCGAGCAGCCCGAACCTGATGGCCGCGCTGGACAGCGGTGGTCGCGGCAAGGCCGATAACGTGATCACCCATTCCGACGTCGACCACTTGATCGGCAACATGAACAGCGATGTCGGCGCGGCGTGCAAATCCTTCGGCAGCTTCATGGGCAGCAACCCCGGCGACCTGGCCAAGGCCAACGCCAAGTCCGCCGCGATCCTGATGGCCAACGAAAGCCTGGTCGCCAGCTCGGGCACCGTCATGCGCCCCGGTGACAACCAGCGCAGCAACGACGGCATGATCCGCCCCGACAACCTGCAAGCCCTGGGCAGTGATTCGGCCCTGAGCAGCGAGCTGACCGGCGCTGCCGCCATGTGGTCGCGCCCCGGTATGTTCCACGCCCTGGAAACCGGCGGCGACAACCCGGCCACCGGCAAATCGGACAACATCGGCACCCGCGACAACATCGGCAACTGGCTGGAAAAACAGGCGCCGAAAACCGACAGCGACACTCTGACCTTCCTCGACGGCGCGGCCACCCGCGATGCCGTGGCCGGTGTGGACACCTCCAAGCTCACCGCCGATGTGCTGGCCAACCCGCAGAACTACACCGGCGAGCAGAAAGCCGCCGTGCTGGTGCAACTGACCGACGCACAGACGCGCGTGCTGGTCAGTGACTATGTGGGCAACGAAGGCTTGATGGACAAGTACACCTCGCCCAACTGGGGCCTGAACCCCAATGAGGACAAGATCAAGGCGCAGCTGCAAAGCGGCATCGAGACCCTGTCGGCCGACCCGGACGTGCAAGGTTTTCTGGCGAACAACCGTGGCCCCGCGTTGAGCGATATCGTCGGCAGCGACCCGACCCTGAAGGTCGCGATGCAGAACTATTTCGCCGACAGCATCGAGTCCGGCAAGAACCTCAATGACAACCTCAATGCCAAGGACCAGAACGGCAAACAGATCGACATGGGCATGGGCCTGCAGAACGCCGCCAACGACGCTGGCATCGCCAACCTGGCGCTGGGCGGCAACGGCAATGTGGACCTGAGCAAAATCGCCGCCAATAGCGGGCAGAGCGACGCGATCCTGAGCTACTACAAAAACGAACTGGTCACCGGCAAAGCCTTCACCGACGCCGTGGCCGGTGGCATGGACCCGACTGTGGCGGCCAGCAGTTTCGCGGCAAGTACCGCATCGACCCAGGCCTTCCTGGGCGACAAGGCCACGGCGGATGACGCGGCGACCCTGCAGGTCAACTTCAACGAAAACCTCGGCGACGCACTGCTCGGCGGCGCCACCAATGACACCCTCAATGTCACCCTCGGCGATGGCAACGGCAACTTCGACGAAGCCAAAGTCACGGCAGCGATCAACGACGCCCAGCAGAAAGACCCGGAGATGTTCACCACCGCCGACGGCGGCAAGATCGACCCGGCGCAAGTGGTGTCGATGCTGCGCTCGGTGTGGGACATCGGCCGCCAGGGCGACAAGATCGCCGACGCGCTGCCCAAGGCCATCGAAGGCATGAAGTTCGGCGACGTCAGCCCGGCCTTCAAACAGGGCCTGCTGCACATCGGTAGCGCGGTGTTGATGAGCGGCGTGCTGATGGCGCGCTCGGCCAGCGGCAGCACCACGCCGGTGGCGGATGCCAACCGAGTGTCGGCCGGCCTGCAATTTGCCGGGCTGCTGCTCGAAGGCGGCACCAAATACGCCAAGGAGGCCGGTTACGGCATCACCTGGGTCAACCGCCCGGACGGCGGCGGCATTGGTGATTTCCCCGGCAAGGTGCCGGTAGGCAAAGGCCCGTTGTCGCCGCAGCAGATTGCCAACATCGGCACAGCGGGCAAGGTCATCGGTTCGGCCGGCGGCATTATCGGCGGCGTGATCGGCATCATCGGTGGCGTGGACTCGCTGAAAAAAGGTGACTACCTCACCGGCAGTTTCTCGGTCGCCACCGGCGTTCTCGGCACCGGTGCAGCCGTGGCCAGCCTGGTGGAAGCCGGTGCCGGCCTGTACGGGGCCACGGAAGTCGGCGCAGTGGCCGGCACCATTGGCGGCATTCTTGGCGGTGCAGCGGCGATTCTCGGCGGCATCGGCAGTGCGTTCCTGCCATTCGCTCTGGCGGACGCCCATGGCAAGGCGCAAGACGCGTTTTACGGACAACTGGCCCCGGTGCTGCAGCAATACGGTTTGACCGGTGGCCCGACCATGGACGGCGATTACCCGGCAGACCCGATCCCCGCGATCAACACCTGACCCTCCCTGGCAGCCCGGCGCGATAGGGAGCCACGCCGGGCTGTGTTTTCAACGCATAAAGGTTTAATGACATGACGTACTCGACTCGCAGCCACCTTACCGATGACGCTTCCTTTGAGATCCACTTCGGCCCGTTCAAACTGCTGCCCAAACGTCATCTGCTGCTCAAACACGGGCAACCCGTGGCCGTGGGCAATCGCGCCCTGACCCTGTTGGTCGCCCTGGCCTCGCGGCCTGGCGAGCTTATAGAGAAAACCGAATTGCTCGACATCGCCTGGCCACGGCTGGTGGTGGAAGAATGCAACCTGCGCACGCAGATCAAGACCCTGCGCCGCGCCCTGGGCGACGACGATTCGTCCTATATCGCCACGGCGGCGGGCCAGGGCTACCGGTTTGTCGCGCCTACCTGGTTCGAACAGGCACCCGCGCCGATTGTGAAGGAGCCCGTGGTGCTGGGCGTGTACGGTTGCCGCCACTGCCGGGGGGCGGCGTCAATGCCGTTTTTTGCGCCCATGCAGCCCCTGCGGATCGATATGCAAAACAGCTGATACGCGAGGGTTATTCCGTTGGAAAAATATGTTTTTTCCAACGGAATGATCGGCGCGGCCCAATCGTTGTAGTTCCTGAGACTGCCCAACACTCATAACTATCAGGAACTCTTTTTATGAATCGCTCCGTTCTGCTCGGCCTGCTCAGTCTTCTTGCGGTCGGCACCGCACACGCGGCTTCGCTGCAAGTACCGGTCAGCCTGGTGAGCGCCGATGGCGCGCCGCAGCCGGTGGGCCGCGTGACCATCAGCGAATCAGCCTACGGCCTGATCTTCACCCCTGACCTCAAATCCCTTCCTGCCGGTGTGCACGGCTTTCATATCCATGAAAACGGCAGCTGTGAAGCGGGCGTAAAAGACGGTGTGAAAGTCGCGGCCCTCGCCGCCGGCGGCCACTTCGACCCGGAAAAAACCGGCAAGCATCTGGGCCCTTACGCCAACGGCCACCTGGGCGACCTGCCCGCGCTGTACGTAAGCATGGACGGCACCTCCACCAACCCGGTGCTGGCACCGCGCCTGAAAACCCTCGACCAGATCAAAGGCCGCGCGCTGATGATTCACGCCGGTGGCGACAACCACTCCGACATGCCCAAACCCCTGGGTGGCGGGGGTGAGCGGTTGGTGTGCGGGGTGATCTGACAACCACACCGATCAACTGTGGGAGCTGGCTTGCCTGCGATGGCGGTGTGTCAGTTTGCCTGTCTATTGCGGGTAGACCGCTATCGCTGGCAAGCCGCCTCCCACACTTGACCGGGTACACCCGTGGAATCTCGGCAGGCAGTGCAAAAAAGGTGCACAGCGCACGGGCGAACCTGGCCTGCGCCTGACCTAAAACCTGTGTGAGCTGGCTTGCCAGCTCACACCTTTTATATCTGCGGTGTAATGGCGAGCGCACTCAAATCCAGATGCCCATCCTTCACCGGCGGGCACCAGTAGTAGCCGCCGGTCAACGGTGTGCTGATACGGTACAAACCATCGACAATCCCATCTTCCAGCCCGCTCATACGCCGCAGTTGCGCTTCGAACGCATCGAACGAGTGGCCAAACGCAAGGAACATCAACCCCGCCTGGCCGTTTTCGGCCCACGGCATCGAGCGGCGTACCACAAACGCCTCGGGCGTGAAGCTCTCTTGGGCAGTGCGTTTGGTGTGGGCCGATTCGGGGGCGTCGTCCAGTTCTTCGTTGTCGCCATGACGACGGCCGATGATGTGATCGCGCTCCTGGGCAGGCAATGCGGCGAAGCCGTCAAGGTCGTGCTGCCATTGCTGGATGGCGGCAAAGCTGGCGCCGCTGTCGGTCAACGCGGCTTCCACGGCGGCGTCGTCGTGGGGGTTTTCGGTGCCGTCTTCATAGTCGGTAAGGTCGAAACCGGTCTTGTAGCGGAAACCTTCGGTCATCTGCACCAGGCGAAACGCCGGGGCCAGGGCCTTTTCAAATGCGCGGCTGCGCAATAGCAGCTCACCGCGATCCACCCCGTGCAACCACACCCACAGCGCCTGTTGGGTGGACGGGTTGTGCGCGCCCGGCCCGCTGACGGCAGGGAATGTGCGCAGCCCGGCTACCTGAGCACCCAACGCGTTGACCAGCGGTTCACCGAAACCGACCACTGCAGCCGAGTCCGCCAACGTCACCAGTGCGTCCAGCACGGCGGGCACGGCAGCCTGGTCTTCCACGGCAAAAAACAGGTGGCGTGCCTGCAACGGCACCGGTGCGGCAAGAATGCCCGGCTGGTACTGACTCATGTGAACTCCTTCTGAAAAGCCGCGCAGTTTACCCGCAGGCGTACAAGAAAGCGCGCAAGCCTTGCCATAGAGCCTGTTGTTGGGTGACTCTCTAGTCATGTTTTGCAACTATTCCAGGGGTAGCAACATGACCACCAGCAACCTGCTCGCCCAGCTGTTTCCCGCCTCCGCCGCCGAAGTGCCCGAGCAATTCCGGTTGGGAGCGCCGATTGAACAGCGTGATTACCTGGTCGACGGCCAGTTGCACGTGTGGAACGGCCCATTGGCCAAGGTGCAAAGCCCGGTGCAGTTTGGCGACGAGCGCGTGCACATCGGCAGCACGCCGTTGCTGGACGCCGACACCGCCCTCACCGCCCTCGACGCCGCCGTGCGCGCCTACGACCGTGGCCAGGGCGAATGGCCGACGATGCGCGTGGCCGACCGCATCCAGCACGTTGAAGCCTTTTTGCGGCGCATGCGCGAACAGCGCGACGCGGTGGTCAAGCTGCTGATGTGGGAGATCGGCAAAAACCTCAAAGACTCGCAGAAAGAATTCGACCGCACCTGCGACTACATCACCGACACCATCAATGCGTTGAAGGAACTCGACCGTCGCTCCAGCCGCTTCGAACTGGAACAGGACACCCTCGGGCAAATCCGCCGCGTGCCGCTGGGCGTTTCGCTGTGCATGGGCCCCTACAACTACCCCTTGAACGAAACGTTTACCACGCTGATTCCGGCGTTGATCATGGGCAACACCGTGGTATTCAAACCGGCCAAGCTCGGCGTGCTGCTGATTCGCCCGTTGCTGGAGGCCTTCCGCGACAGCTTCCCGGCCGGCGTGATCAACGTGATCTACGGCAGCGGCCGCGAGACCGTCAGCGCGCTGATGGCCAGCGGTAAAATCGACATCTTCGCGTTTATCGGCACCAACAAAGCCGCCAGCGACCTGAAAAAACTGCATCCCAAACCCCACCGCCTGCGCGCCGCGCTGGGCCTGGACGCAAAAAACCCCGGTATCGTGCTGCCCGAAGTGGACCTGGACAATGCCGTGAGCGAGGCCGTTACCGGCTCGCTGTCGTTCAACGGCCAACGTTGCACGGCGTTGAAAATCCTGTTTGTGCATGAAGATGTGGTCGCAAGCTTCATCGAGAAATTCAACCAAAAGCTCACCACGTTGAAACCCGGCATGCCGTGGGAAGACGGCGTGGCGCTGACGCCACTGCCGGAAGTCGGCAAGGTGGACTACCTCAACAGCCTGGTGGCTGACGCCGCGCAGCATGGCGCCAGGGTGGTGAATGAGCATGGCGCTGAAAGCCGCGGCTCGTTTTTCTATCCGGCGGTGCTGTACCCGGTGAACCCGCAGATGCGCGTGTACCACGAGGAGCAGTTCGGCCCGGTGGTGCCGATCGTGCCTTATCGGGACGTGGAGACGGTCATCGACTATGTGCTGGATTCGGACTTCGGCCAGCAGTTGAGCATCTTTGGCACCAACGCCGTGGAAGTCGGCCGGCTGGTGGACACCTTCGCCAACCAGGTCGGCCGCATCAACATCAACGCCCAGTGCCAGCGTGGGCCGGACACCTTTCCGTTCAACGGCCGTAAAAACTCGGCCGAGGGTACGCTGTCGGTGCATGACGCCTTGCGCGTGTTTTCGATCCGCACCCTGGTGGCGACCAAGTTCCAGGAGAGCAACAAGGCGTTGGTCAGCGACATCTTGCGCAACCGTGACTCGAGCTTTTTGACCACGGACTACATTTTCTAAATAGGTGGGGGCTGGCTTGCCTGCGAAAGCCTGCTCCCACACTTCAAACCGAGTTCACCCCTGACCACCGAGGCCACCTTAATACCGATGAACCTCCCCCTCTTCGCCCGGCGCCTGCTGCGCCCCCTGCTGGACCCCTACCGCCGCTACCGCCACGCCAAGCTGATCCACGCCGTGCGCGTGTCCATCGGCCTGCTCGCGACCATCCTGCTCACCACCGGCATTAACCTGCCCCACGGCGAATGGGCCTCGGTGACCATGCTGATCGTGATCGGCGGCCTGCAGCACCACGGCAATATCGGCAAAAAAGCCGTGGAACGCGCCTACGGCACCCTGATCGGCGCCAGCGTGGGCCTGGCCATCGTGGCGCAACAGGCGTGGCTCGGCCAGCCGCTGCTGACCTACCTGCTGATGTCCATCGTGTGCGGGTTTTTCTCGTATCACGCCATCGGCAAAGGCGGCTACATCGCGCTGCTGTCAGCGATCACCGTGTTTATCGTCGCAGGCCACGGCGACAACCCGCTGTCGGACGGGCTGTGGCGTACGGTCGATATTCTGATCGGCATCGTATTGGCCCTGGCCTTCTCCTTCGCCCTGCCGTTGTATGCCGTGTACTCGTGGCGCTACAACCTGGCCAGCGCCCTGCGCGACTGCGCCGCCATCTATAGCCGCATCATCAGCGGCCAGTCGGTCACCGATGACGAACACCTCAAACTGCTCAACCGCCTCAACGCCGCCATGCTGCAACTGCGCTCGTTGATGCCGTCGGTGTCCAAGGAGGTGAAGATTTCCATGAATGAGCTGGATGCCATCCAGCGGCATTTGCGGATGTGTATCAGCACGTTGGAGATTTTGGGTAATACGCGGCCGGATCCACGGGATGAGCAGGCGATGGCAAGGATGCAGATGCTGTTGAAGGCGGAGCATCGGCAGATTCGGGTGCAACTGGTGGGGATGGCGCGGGCGTTGAAGTCGGGGGTTACTGAAAGGCTGGAAAGGAGTGCTTCGCCAGTTGTCGACGAGAGTGGGTTGGAGGCGCCGGTGCAGAGTGCGATGGATGGGTATCGGTTGTTGACGGTGCAGTTGGTGGGGAATGTGGAGGGGATGCGAGGGCGGTTGGCGAAGACGGCAAGTTTTTGGAAAATATGAGTGGATAAAAGGACAGTCTACCTTTGGCAGAACTGTCCTTAATATTCCGCAATGCCCCAATGCAGGGAGGGCTTATGTTTAATTAAACTCTGAATATTCTATGGTAGGCGGAAATCACACCTCTGTCTGAGTCCTCTACAGCATAGTGATCTTGGGGACTTGGCCACCCACTGAAGGCTGCCCAAGTTTGCCAAACGGTAGTTCCAGCGGGAATGTTCAGTAGATAGCCTCCGGCATCATGGGGGCCCATTCGAATTTGTCGAAAATAAGGACGGGATTCACAGGTGCCATGGACAACAAGAGCACTCCCCTCCGCCGCGGCAACCGACCCTCCATTAGCTACGCCTCTACCCGATGCGGCTACAAGCACATGAGTAATAACAGGCGGCCGCAACCTGGTATTCGCCGTATAGCTTGCCGACTGAAAAGCCACTGGCCTTGTATGAATAGCACTACCGTCATACATAACCCAACCCGTGATTGATAGAACACCGTTGACGGGCAACCCTAACAACCAGTTACGCGACACCGGTATATTTACTAAACCATTTGACGCTTCCGCAGCAGTGATTGCATGGGCACTTCTAATAGCAAGCGTCTGGCCCGCACACGTCAGGGTTATCCATACACGCTGTCCTGCTTTACTTAAAGGCCATTTCGGCAGTGTTAACAGTGCATCTGCCGTAAGGCTGTTTATATGGAAAGTTGCACCACTCGCCAGATTATTGATAAGAGGCCTCGGCATGTTCGGTGCAGCGATCGTACTCACATTGACTGTTTGCACATTGGACGAGGTCGTTTTGCCGTTACGCACAATCGAGTACTTTAATTGCACCACGCTATTGACACTATTATGCAGCACCTGGCTCGACGTAAAATCAAAAACTACCGATCCACTCGTCGCCCCTTTGAGCGTTAAAGGAATCTGAGTGCCGTCCCATTGAATCCACTGCATCGTAATAACGTCAGTTACGAGCATACCCGCGTAGGCAACCGTCGCACTGACTTTACTTTGAATTGTCAATGGATCAACCGTAACAGTCTGTGCAGTGCTTGAAATACCATTAAGGGTTGGGTGTGCCAACACCGCAGGCAGTTGCTGGATTAAGTAGTTCGCTGTGCCAAACGGTGTCGCTGTTTGCGGACTGGCAATGCCCGGAAAACTGACCGAACCCTCGATCCTTAACGATGATCCGTCCTGCAACGTATTCATATCCGCCAGAGGCACAAGCACCGATATACCGCTGACAAGATCTTTGGCGGTCACCTTATACGCAATCAGAATAGTGTTAGCGTAACTTGCGCCATCCGCCCGAGTTCCCGTGCACGTCATCCATACCGGTTGCCCAATGAACATGAACTCCCACGGTTCTATCTCAATCACCGTTGTAGCGGTCAGTTGGCTGACCGGCAACACGGTCGCGCTCCCAAACCCGCTGATCCTCACTGTTGGCAAGGAAGCGAGAGGCAGTAGCACCAGTTTCAAGTCGTCGAAGGCGTAGCGAGTTTGCCCACGTATCAGTTCGCAACTGACGGTAATGCCATTACCATCAGGACGCAGGCCCATCGCTACAATCTCACTCGGGATGGCCACTGTGATGCTTGCAGCCGCCGAACTGACCTTTATCTCTCCCTCGACTTTGCTCACGTCATACTGACCATTCCACTTCCAACGGAGCACATCGTCTACACGTTTCTGCGAGTAATCTATTACAAGGGTGGCGCCGTTAAGTACATTCGTCGGCGCAATCGTCGCAGCGGATGCATTGGCTTCAAGTATTTTAAGCGTTTTCAGAACCACCGGTACGCCGATGGTGTAGTCACGCACCTGCGAGACCAAGCGAGTGGGCGGTGAGCCCGGCGTCATCACGGCGTAGCTGACACGGATGCTGCCATCAAGATTACTGTTGAGCACACTTAACGACAAAGGAATTCCCAGAGTCGTAAAGGTTGGGCCTTCAGTTGCTTTGGTAACTTTTATGACGGTGGCGAACGAACTCTGCGGATCCTTCCCTATCACGTTCACATGCACTTCGTCGCCGTTAACCGTACCGTCGTAGGTAATGAACATCAATGTTTCAGGACCTTTTACATCAGCAAGGTCAATATTTCCTGATTTCGCATGTTCAATTTCGATAGGGGTCAAGTCTGCAACTTGAGTACCAATCTCCATATCGAGTTTTTCCGATTGACGAATGGCTGAGGAACTGCCGGTGCCGTTATCGGTCTCGTAATAAACCTGAAAGATACCTTTATCTTGAAACCTATTGAGAGAGGTCTTGGACAACTGACGGACACCACCCTGTGTGCCCGCCAATTGTTTGAAAGTGACGAGATCACCACCGCCAACTGGGTCCATCCTTTCGCACTTCACCGTTTCCAGCCACGTCGAATCGTGAGGCGTGTAGGTTGGAACAGTCGCTTGAACATCAGTATCCGGCGGAACAACTCCCGCCAAAAACGGAACAAGCGATAAAGCCGGCATCAATGTTGGCGTGCCGAATACCGTCACCAAATAGCTGGGCGACGTTTCCAGCACCGCTCCAGCAGGGCTCAGCCACTCGAACCATATCCGCACACGGCTACCCGCCAATTCCTTGAAGAGGGCATTGTTCACAGGGACCGTCTCCCCTCTCAAATTCCTATCGGGAACGGCCGGCAATCGTACGATGGAGGTCTTGTTTTCCCCCGCGGTAGTTTCAAAAATCACCACGACCTGGTTACGCAATGGAGCAGCTGGCGGTCGACGAGGCAAACTGACAACTACCGCACAGACTATGGTGCTGACTAGCGTATCGAGGTCCACTTGATTGGACTCATTACCGTCCAGCGTGAAAATCGGATTATCCAGCACACCAGGTTTCATTTCACTCAAAAGCATGATGGGCTTGGAAAGCCAATATTTCCCTTGCGGTTTATTTCCCACTACGTCTACAACCGTAAAAACAATACCTATTGGTCCGAATAAAGAAATTTGATCAAAGAGGGCTGCCGGTATGCAGATTTCGAGAGGTTTTTTACTTGCGGCTTCAGCGGGGCTTACAACATATTCAAACAGAATGCCATCGACATAGATCATGATGACGTCATTCTTGCGTATGTTCAGATAAGGCTGAATCACAACCCAAATTCCATTTTGAACAACCGTTGGATTTAGGATGTCGCCTTCAGTCAGATCCCTGAGCCACATAAAGTAGCCACTGTGCCAGGGCTCCCAGATTCTGCGGTCTTCACCACCTGGAATAGTTTGTTTGCACAGAATTTTTTTAGTGGCCGAACGGCTCTCCTGCAAACTGCCGACGCGCACAACTCGGGCAAAATAATCATTGTCCCCCTCAGGAATTAATTCGCTCCTGACGTTAACGGAGTATTGTTTCTGCAGGGTATCCGCCTCTCCGGACGCACTAGGCTTGGTCAGGTCGCCCAAACGAAAACCGTAGTAATCTCGGGGACTCCACTCATGCCAAGCGTCAATTAAGAAGGTTGCAAAGGGCCATAAACCACGCCGCCCGAGTCCTTCTGTAGATAATTCCGGGAATTTGGTCTTGGTCAAGTCGGTCGTGGGGTAAGCCGAGTAGGGGTCGGAAGGAAGATCATCATAGGGAGGGGGCACAGTAGACATAGCAGTCACCTTGCTGGGTTTTGGCACGCGAACTATCGCGCGACGGGCAAGGTAAATAAGGCGCCTGAGGCGATATTTGAATCTACTGTCAGAATTGACAGTGACGACGAGTGGTAGAAGCAAGGGCACAGTTAGCCGACATGAAAGCCATCGCGAATCTCGTGCCCACCACCCTTTTTCCTACAATTTTTTCACGATTTATTCACATCCGCAGACGTAGGGTGAAGCCTCATCCGTTACAAACGTTGCACATCAAGCCCGCCGCCCCAGCGGGCTTTTTTTTGGCTGGGATTTGGTGTCAGCGGGGCGATAAATTGAACGGCTCTTGTGGTGGCCAGGCTTCCTGTGGCGAGGGAGCTTGCTCCCGCTGGGCCGCGAAGCGGCCCCTGCTCTTTGTTTAAAAAGCCTGGGACTGCTGCGCAGTCCAGCGGGAGCAAGCTCCCTCGCCACAGGTACAGCGTTCGCCCTTAACTGACTGGCATTAGGGCAAGCCCGCTCGCCACAGCCACGGAGCCCACTCGTCAATGGGGTGGGTAGGCTTTACGCCTTGGCAGTGACGGGCAGCGCCGTTTTTTCGCGAATGGCGCGCTGGGTGTCGAGCACTTTGGCCAGCGCAGTTTCCGCTTCGGGGCTTTGCTGCGGTACTCGAATCGCCGCCGACACCAGGGTGATCAGCTTGGCCATCACCTCAGCATCCGTCGCCGGGCGACCGAGGCTCATGGAGTTCATCAGCAGGCGCAGTTCGGTGCCGGCCATCACGCCGGAAATCGCCTTGAGGGCAAATTGCAGGCGCACCCCCAGTTCGTTGCGCGGCAGGTCCGGCAGGGCCAGGGCGAAGGCTTCGAAGAAGCGCTGGAACACCGGCTGGTAATGCACCTTGAGGTATTCCTGAATAAACGGTGAGGTGTCGCTGTACACGCGGCCAAGGAAACGGATGAAGGAGCGCCCTTCCCCGCTGGCCGGGTCGCTGCGCTCCAGGCCCATCGCCGGGGCGAACAGCACACCCAGTAACGTATCGCAGTCGAGGGGGCCGTCGGATTCGGCTTCGCAGCGCGCGAGCAACTCAAGGCGCTGCTCGTTGAGGGGTTCCAGGCGCTGCATCAACAGGGTTTTCATCAGGGAATCCTTGTCCCCGAAGTGGTAATTCACGGCGGCCAGGTTCACCTGGGCCCGCTCGGTAATCTGCCGCAGCAGCACGGCGTCGTAGCCGTATTTGATGAAGAGAGCCTCTGTCGCATCCAGCAGTCGAGTCTTGGTAACGTTTGGAGCGCTGAGTTTCTTCGCGACCATAAAGAGTTCCACGGGGGAAATATTGTTTTAAAAAATAATTTGATTTTTTATACCGGGGCAGCCTGTTGAAAGCAAGTAGTGACACACCGCCATATCATCAAAACCCCGTGTAACCGGGCACATGGAGACTGGCGCGAGGCATTGACGGGTGACTGCAGCGCACCGCCAAAAATTCGTTTCAAAGGGTAAAACCGCTCTACATCCACGGCTGGCGAAGCCCCTTGAACGCGGGTACTATTCAAACAATATTTTAAAAACAAGAAATAAAACCAGTCCGTGACACGTACCAGGCAGCTCCCGAACTTGTTACAAAGCTTTACCGGGGTTGGACGGTACCGTCGAGACTGCAGGCGTAGTCATGATGACAGAGAACCCCGCGCACCCAGGCTTGATCTCCCTGCAAGGCATCGGCAAAAGCTATCAGCTGGCCGGGCAGCACCTGTCCATTCTCAATGACGTTTGCCTGAACATCGCCCGTGGCGACAGCTGCGGCATTCTCGGTGCGTCCGGCTCCGGCAAAAGCACCCTGCTCAACATCCTCGGCTTGCTGGACTTGCCCAACGGCGGCCAATACCACTTCGCCGGCCATGACATTTTCAACGCGAGCCCGGATGAGCTGGCGGCCATCCGCAATCAGCAGATTGGTTTCGTGTTCCAGAGCTTCAACCTGCTGCCGCGCCTCAGCGCCCTGGACAATGTGGCGTTGCCCCTGAGTTATCGCGGGGTGTCGCGCCATGAGTCGGTGGAACAGGCGCAACGCATGCTCGAACAGGTGGGCCTGGCCGAACGCGCGCACCACCGCCCTGCCGACCTGTCCGGTGGCCAGCGCCAGCGCGTCGCCATTGCCCGCGCGCTGGTGGGCAAGCCCTCGGTGATTCTGGCCGACGAACCCACCGGCAACCTCGACAGCAGCACGGCCCAGGAGATCATGGACTTGCTGCTGGCGCTGAACCGCGAGCAGCAGGTCACGCTGATTATCGTCACCCACGACCCGCACATCGCCGAGCGCCTGGAGCGCAAGATTCTGGTGCGCAATGGCGCGGTGCATGAGGCTGCGCGCCCATGAGCCTGCGGGTCGAACAGAGCCTGAGCCAACTGCTGCATGAAGCCCTCGTCAGTTTGCGCACCCTCGGCAAGCGCTCGGTGCTGGCGCTGCTGGGCATCGTGATCGGCAGCTCATCGGTGGTGGCGTTGATCAATATCGGGCATAACGCCGCCGTGGACGCGGCGCTGATTTTCAAGGACATGGGCACCGACACCCTCATCGCGCAATTCCCGGCCAAGGGCGGCAGCAACACCCCCATGCGCACCCGCCTCGACCTTGACGCCGTGCGCCAGGCGGTGCCGGGCATCGCGCATCTGGGTGCGCTCAGCCTGTTCAGCGGGCCCATCGTGTTCCATGGCCGCACCGCCAACGCCAACTTTGTCGGCAGCACGCCGGGCATCAAAGAGGCCATGCGCCTGAACCTGCGTGAAGGGCGGTTCCTGAGCGCGTTTGACGCCAATGAAACCTACGGCGTGATTGGCGATCAAGTCGCCCAGGCCCTGAGCGCACCGGGGGACCCGCTGCAACTCGGCGATCGCGTGCGCATCAATGACTACCTGTTTCTGGTGGTGGGCATTTTGCACAACCAGCCCCGCGCGATGCTGATGCCGGTGCAGGCCAACGAATCGCTGTTCATTCCCGCCGAGGGCATGCGCCGTATCTACCCCACTCCGCAAATCGGCAACGTGATCATCCGCGCCAGGCCCGATCAGGACATGGAACGCCTGGCACACGACGCCGCCGCTGCCCTGAAAAGCCAGCTCACCGACCACGACGTGGACATTCAGGTGCCCCAGCAAATGATCGACGGCATGACCCGGCAAAGCCGCACGTTCGCCTATTTATTGCTGGCCCTGGGGGCGATTTCCCTGGTGGGCGGCGGCGTTGGGGTAATGAACGTGATGTTGATGAACGTGTCGGAACGCCGCCGTGAAATCGGCATTCGCATGGCACTCGGCGCGCGCCAGCGGGATATCCGTAACCTGTTTTTGCTCGAAGCCGTCACGCTCACCGCCGTCGGCGCCCTGTGCGGTGCGGTGCTGGGCATGACGGCCGCGTGGCTTTACGCCTGGCTATCGGGCTGGGCATTTGCCCTGGCCGCCGCCGCGCTGCCATTGGGGGTGGGCAGCACGTTACTGGTGGGTTTGTTCTTCGGCATCTACCCGGCGGTCTCGGCCTCGCGGCTACAACCGGTGGAGGCTTTGCGCGATGAATAAATGGCTGCTGGTGCTCGCGCTGACAAGCCTGCCCGTGGCCGCCGCCGACGTGGTAATCCACCCGTCGGCGCCCAGCACCACACGCAGCGGGTACGACCGCAGTGTTTCCCTGAACGCCCAAGTCACCACCCTGACCCTCGGCGACGCGGTGTACCTGGGCCTGCGCAACAACCCGGCCATCCGCAGCGCGTACCTGCAGCGCGTGGCGCAGAAATTCGACCTGCGGGTGGCCGAAGACACCTTCAACCCCAAGCTCACGCTGAACAGCTATTACCGCAACAGCCGTGGCTCGGCCGACAACTCGCGCAACGCCAACCTGGCGCCGAATGCCACGCTGCTCGGCGAATACGGCACCCGCCTGAGCATGGCCTGGACCCAGCAACTGAACAACGCCGACCGCGCGGGCCGCTACCGCAGCGACGGCCTGGACCTGGCGTTGATCCAGCCACTGATGCGCGGCGCCGGCTGGGACGCCACCACCGCGCCATTGCGCCTGTCGCGGCTGTCGGAAC
Source organism: Pseudomonas tolaasii NCPPB 2192 (assembly GCF_002813445.1). NCBI lineage: Bacteria > Pseudomonadati > Pseudomonadota > Gammaproteobacteria > Pseudomonadales > Pseudomonadaceae > Pseudomonas > Pseudomonas tolaasii. Next base: position 4,053,926 of record NZ_PHHD01000001.1, on the reverse strand, counting down.
AGGCCAATCGCCTGAACCTCAAGGCCACCGTGGCGCAGACCATCAGCCAGATCATCGCCACTTACCGCGAATTGCTGCGCGCCCAGGAGCAACTGAGCATCGTGCAGGACGCCCTCAAGCGTTCCGGCACGTTATTGGAAGTGAACAAGGCGCTGATCGCTTCGGGGCGCATGGCCGAATTCGAAATCGTGCAGACCGAAGCCGATATGGCCACCCAACAACTCGGCGTGGAAGAAGCGCAAAACCAGCTCGACACCAGCCGCCTGGCGCTCTTGCGCCTGCTGGCGCTGGACCTGTCGACGCCGATCCGTGCCAGCGAAGCGCTGGAAGCCAAGCCGATGAACATCGACAAGCGCCAAGCCTTCAATCTTGCGCAAACCCAGCAACCGGAATACCTCGCCGCCCTGCTCGGCAGCCAGCAGGCCGACCTCAACCTGGTGATCGCCAAGGACTCCGGGCGCTGGCAGGTGGACCTGGTGGCCGGCGCCAACCAGGTGCGCGATGCCTACAATAATGACAACGGCAACACCAACAGCCGCAGCTGGAACAGTTACGCCGGAGTGCAGGTGCAGATTCCCATCGGCGACATCAGCACCCGCCAGGCCGAAGTGCGGGCGCGGGTGAACGTGGAAGACCAGGAGGTGCGCATCACCGACGCGCGCCAGGAGCTGGAGCGCAACGTCAACGATGTGGTGCGCGACCTCGGCACGCGCTGGCGCCAGTATGAAATCTCGCAGCGCGCGGTGGAGCTGTCGCGGCGCAAGATTGAAATCGAGCGGGAAAAACTCAGCGCCGGGCGCTCCAGCAACTTCCAGGTGCTGAGTTTCGAGACTGACCTGCGCAACGCCGAAAACGCACAGCTCAACGCGCTGATCGCTTATTTGAACGCCCAGACCCAGCTCGACTTGACCCTGGGCATGACGCTGGAAAGTTGGGAAATCGCCCTCAATGACTACTAACAGGAAATACCTGCTGGCCGCTGTGCTGGTGCTGCTGGCAGGTGCCGGCCTGGCCCTGCGCAGCCCCGCCACCGGCCAGGCGCCGGCGGCCGAACAATGGCTGGCGGTAAAGCCCGACGCGCTGGTGCATCAGATCGGCCTGGTGGGCAAGATCGAGCCCGACACCACGCTGATTCTGACCGCGCCGTTTGACGGCAACGTGCTGGCCAATCTGGTGGAACAGGGCCAGCGGGTCGAGGCCGGCCAGGTGCTGCTGCGCATGGACCCGTCCACCCTCGAAGTGCAGCTGCGCGACGCGCTGTCCGTGCAGCTCAAGGCGCGGCGTACCGTGCAGGAAATGCAGGACTGGGACAGCAGCCCCACCGTGACCCGTGCGCGCCGCAGCCTGCGCACCACCGAAATGACCGCCGGCAACACCCAGCGCAAACTCACCGAGAGCGAAAACCTGTTTAAACGCGGCATCATCCCGCGCAACGAGCTCGATGACCTCAAGCAACAGGCCCAGCAACAGCAACTCGACCTGGCCTCGGCGCGCAGCGAGCTGCAACAGGCACAGGATCAGGGCAAAGGCGAATACCGCCAGATCGCCGAGATGGAGCTGACCAACGCTAACGTAAAGTATGACGCGCTGCGCAAACTGCTCGACGGCAAGGACGTCAAGGCGCCGTTCTCCGGCATCGTGGTGCCAGCCCCCGGCAGCAACAGCTCACCGCAAAATGGCGGCAACACCAGCGCGCCGGTGCAGGCCGGCAGCAAGGTCGGCCAGGGCCAGGTGCTGTTTGGCCTGGCGAATATCGAACGGCTGAAAATCGTCGCCAAGGTCTCGGAACTGGACATCAACCAGTTGCATCAGGGCCAGGCGGTCGAGGTGATGGGCGACGGTTTTGATGGCGAGCGGCTGAGCGGTTCGGTCAGCGTGGTCAGCGGCCTGGCGATCGCCAGCGACAGCCAGGGCAGCGCGCAATTTCCGGTGACCCTGTCGATACCGGCGCTCACGCCGCAACAGCTGCAGCGGGTGCGGCTGGGCATGAGCGCGCGGTTGACGATCGTGACGTATAACAATGAGCAGGCGATGGTGGTGCCGGCGCAAGCGATCATCGGAGGTGAAGTGGAGTATCGGGAGGCGATGGATAAAGCCGTTGAACGGGTCAAGGTGACAACCGGCCAATCGACGCCACAGGGCGTCGAAGTCTTCGGCCTCAAACCCGGCTTCGTGAAGGTTGGCGGCTGAAACACCACCCTCCTGTGAGAGCTGGCTTGCCTGCGATAGCGGTGGCACGGCCAAAACAGATATCGCCCATACCGCCGCCATCGCAGCCTCGCCGGGGCTCGACAGCTCCCACAGGGGAGCTGCGGAGCCGGAAATATCTCTGTTGCCGGGTCCGTCGCAGAGCTTTGCCAGCAACACAAAACCATTGTGGGAGCTGGCTTGCCTGCGATGGCGGTGGGTCAGCCACTGTTGTTTTAGCTGACGGTCCGCTATCGCAGGCAAGCCAGCTCCCACAGTTAGAGTTGCGTGAGCGTGGCGGCGAGTGCCTTGGCCTGGAGCGCTACATCAGTGACCGCGGTGCTCTCCCACCACATACCCCGCAACGGCGGCCCCATTGCAAACAAGCGCCGGCTGACCTGGCCCTGCGCATCCAGCACCGCCCCCGACTTATCCGCTTCGATACCCAGCGCCAGCGGCCCGGGCCTGATCAACCCGTGTTTGAGCAACTGCTGCGGCAAGGGTCGGGCCACGCGGCGCCAGTCGTATTCGATGCCGCTGGAATTGATCAGCGCCGCACCGGACACCTCACTCACCGCTTGCTCGCCCCGGTAGCGCAAGCGAATGGTCACGCCCTGCGGCGAAGGTATTAACCCCTTGAACGAGGCCGCCTGAATCCGCAAGCGTCCTTCCCCGTGCAAACGCGCCACCAATTGCGCGCTCAAGGGCGGTGAACGGTGGTGATGGCTTTCCCACCACGGCCGTACATGGCGCACGAACTGGCGCTTCTCCCGCTCGCTGGCCTGGCTCCACAACCGCCCGATGTGCGCGCGCACGGTATCCAGCGGCGCTTGCCAATCGATGCCCTGCGCCTGGGCAAGGCGGCATTGGCGGCGCACTTCACGCAGCAGTTGCCGCGGGCTGCGCAGGCGGTGGTCTTCGGCGAGAAAATCGACCCAGGCCGGCGGCTGGCGACGCACGTGGGGCAACAGCCCGTGGCGCGAAAAAATCTCGATGGGTCCGCGATGGCCGGCCTGCTCAAGCGACACCACGGCATCCACCATGGTCAGCCCGGAACCGATAATCAGCACCGGCGCCTGCGGGTCAATCCGGGCCATGGCCTTGACGTCCCACGGGTCGACCGCCGCGGCGTTCAAGCCGCTGGATTCGGTCTGCGGTGTGCGCGCCGCCGGGAACATGCCCGTGGCCAATACCGCATGCGCACCCCGCAACTGCTGGCCGTTATCGAGGGTCACAACGGTGAACGTCTCGCCCACGTGCAAATCGATGACTTCAGCGCGGACATGCTCGACAGTGGACGCGGACAGCGCCTTGGCCTCGGCCAGACGTTGCTGGGCGTACAGGCCGAAAATCCCGCGTGGCGGGAACAGTTCGCTGATGGGCACGTGCTGCTGGTCCGATTCCGGCCAGCCGCCGGCGCCGATGTAGTCGGTCAGCCATTGGGTCAAATCATCGGCGTTGTCCGGGTCAACGCTCATGCGTGCAGCGTTGCCATTGAGCGTGTGGCCCAACTCAACGGCGCTGTAGGCCTCGCCACGACCGAGTTCGGCGCGCGGCTCAATCACCAGGATCTTCCGCTGCCCCGGCAGGCGCAGCAATTGCACCGCCAGCATCGTGCCGCTCAAGCCGCCGCCGATGATCAAGACATCGGCGTTGCGGGTGGATTCAGTCATGCCTTTTCGCCCTTAACGGTTTACCCGGATAAATATCATGCACGTCACTCGGCCCAGTATCCCGCAAGCCGCCACAGGACGCCTAGCCAAGCGCGACACCTAGTTCAAACGCTTGAAGCCGGACAGGCCTTTGAGCCACCTGCGCAGGCCGGTGGGTGCCAGTTCATTATGATCACGCTGCGCCGAGGTCGGGCTTTCAGGGAAAGCCAGGCTGTGTCCGCTGTTGAGCCACTGCGCGAACACCCCCGCCAAGCCGCCCTGGCGGTGCGTTCCCTCTTCGCTCCATAAGAAGGTTTCGCCGTACGCTTGCCACCAGCGCTGGCGGTACTCCGCCGGTTCTGTCGGGCCAAGCAACGCGGCGAAATCCAGCAGGTTAGCGGCATGCCAGTGACGCACCTGCTGAAGGTTCTGCACATAGGAATGAGTGGGGCGAATGCGCCACAACTGTTGATAGAGCACCTCCGGCTCGAGGTCATCGGCCAGGGTCAGCGCCTGCCCACCGACGGACTGCGCCGCCAGGGCGAGCAGCAACAGGTTGGGCTCAAAGGCACCGCTGAGGGCCAAGCGTGATTGTTCGTTGAAACCCTGCTGGCGCAGGCCATCGGCGAGGCGTTCGACATCACGCAACACGTCGATCCAGCGCCAGGCGTACCACTGGCCCTCGCGCTTGTGGCGCAGGGCGGTTTGCAACGGAGTGATCTGTGCCCAGTGTTGCAGTTGCGCCAACGCCTCTGGCAGGTTATCGAGCCTTTCGGCGGGCCATTCCGGGGCCGGCGGACGGTTAAGTGCGTGCACGCTCATAGGGGTACTACTCCTATTGTGGGTGGCTGCGTGCGGTGGTCCGCTGGCTGAAATAGAACAATCAACACCGATCAAAGGTGGGAGCTGGCTTGCCTGCGATGGCGGTGGATCAGTTGCATATTAGTTGCCTGACAGGGGTGGGTCAGTTACAGCGTGGTGGCTTTGAGGTCACGATAGCCCGCCCCCGGATGGTTCGCCCCGAGCCGCGCACCGTCGCCAAACAACTTTTCGCGCAAGGTGCCCTGGGCGTACTCGGTCTTGTACACACCACGCTTTTGCAGCTCCGGCACCAGCAGGTCCACGGCGTCGATAAAGGTTTCGTGGGTCAGTGCATACGCCAGGTTGAAGCCGTCCACGTCGGTTTCTTCAACCCACTCCTGCAACAAATCCGCGACCGTTTCCGGGCTGCCGACGAACAGCGGGCCGAAGCCGCCGATGCCTACCCAATCCGCCAGTTCATTAGGCGTCCAGACCTTGTTCGGGTCCGCCGTGGAAAAGGCTTCCACCGCCGACTGAATGGCATTGGTGTGCACGTGCTTGAGCGGTTCGTCGGGCTTGAACTGGCTGAAATCGATACCGGTCCAGCCGGAAATCAGCGCCATCGCGCCTTCGTAGCTGACGTAAGATTTGTACTCGTCGAACTTGGCTTTGGCCTTGGCATCGGTTTCGCCGACGATCACCGTCTGCAGGTTGAAAATCAGGATTTTCTTCGGGTCACGCCCGGCCTCGGCGGCGCGGCGGCGGATATCGGCGACGGTCTTTTTCAGCAGCACCTTGGACGGCGCCGCTACAAATACACATTCGGCCTGCTCGGCGGCGAACTGCTTGCCACGGCTGGATGCACCGGCCTGGTACAACACCGGTGTGCGCTGCGGCGATGGCTCGCACAGGTGAATGCCGGGCACCTGAAAGTGTTTGCCGACGTGGCGAATCTCGTGGATTTTGCTCGGGTCACTGAACACCCGGCGCTCGCGGTCACGCAGTACGGCGCCCTCTTCCCAACTGCCTTCCCAGAGTTTGTAGCACACCTCCAGGTATTCCTCGGCGTAGTCGTAACGCGCGTCATGTTCGGTCTGGGCCTTCTGGCCAAGGTTCTTGGCGCCGCTTTCCAGGTAGGAGGTGACAATGTTCCAGCCGATGCGGCCTTTGGTCAGGTGGTCGAGGGTCGAGAGCCGGCGGGCGAACGGATACGGGTGCTCGAACGACAACGAAGCCGTCAGGCCAAACCCCAGGTGCTCGGTGACCAGCGCCATCGGTGCGATCAACGACAACGGGTCATTGACCGGCACCTGCGCCGCCTGGCGAATCGCCGCATCGCCATTGCCGTTGTACACGTCGTAGATGCCGAGTACGTCGGCGATAAACAGCCCATCGAACTTTCCGCGCTCTAGGATTTTGGCGAGGTCGGTCCAGTATTCGAGGTCCTTGTACTGCCACGAACGGTCACGCGGGTGCGCCCACAGGCCGGGGGATTGGTGGCCGACACAGTTCATGTCAAAAGCATTCAAGCGAATTTCACGGGCCATCAAAGCACTCCGTTGAGGTGGTAGTTGCCGACAACCTGATACTTCCAGCGCAGCGGGTCATCGAGGGTCGGCGGCAGTGGGGTGCGTTGCCCGGTCAGTTCGAATTCGGCGTTGCTCAAGGCGATCAGGGCTTCGGCGGCGGCAATGTGCGCTTCGGTAGCCGCCACCGGGCTCGGGTGGGTTTCAGCACGTTCAAACAATGCGGCGGCCACATCAACGCGGATCTGCAGGTCGCCGAAGCGGCTGATTACGTAGGGGTCGGCGCTTTTGCCAACCTGCTGCAGGGTGCTTTCCAGCAGTTGGCGCGCTTGGTTCAGGGCGGTCATGGGCAAGTCTCCTCAGTTCCAGGCGTGGCGCGCGGGTTTCACGCCGTTAAGCACAAAATTGCCGATCAGGTGGTATTTCCAGCGCGCCGGGTCGTGCAGGGTGTGGGTCCGCGCGTTGCGCCAGAAGCGGTCGAGATTGTGTTTGCCGGTCACCGAGCGGGTGCCGGCCAGTTCGAAGAGTTTGCTGCTGGCGAGCAAGGCGGTTTCGGCGGACAGCACCTTGGCCTGGGCAACCACCAGCGAGGCCTGGGCGACCGTGTCTTCACTCGGCTCGGCGAGGGCGCGGTCTACCGCCAAGCCTGCTTTGGCGAGGATGGCTTCGGTGCCGTGCACGCGCCACTCCAGGTCGCCGATGGCGGCGATGGTGAACGGGTCTTGCCAGCCGTGCTCCTGCTGGCTGTCGATCCAGGGCCGCGCCTGGCGTGCGAAAGTTTTCGCCTGCTCCAGGGCGCCGAGGGCGATGCCGGTGTCGACGGCGGCCTGGATGATTTGTGAAATCGGGCCGTTGGCGGTGGGTTGGTCGAACGCCTGGTGCGCCGGGATCACCGCGCTCAGAGGCACGCGCACACCATCGAGGGTTACGCCGCCGCTGGCGGTGGTGCGCTGGCCAAAGCCGTCCCAGCTGTCGATGACGGTCAGGCCGGGCGCATCGCGTTCGACAAAAGCAATAAACGCCTGGTCGTTTTCGTTATTGCCGACGGTGGGCACGATATGCGCGAACAGTGCGCCGGTGCAGTAGAACTTCTCACCGTTGATGTGCGCGGTGTCGCCGTCAAACCGGATTTGCGTCTCGAAAGTGCCGGCGTTTTTGCTTTTGGCTTCGGAGAACGCATTGCCGAAGCGGTACCCCTGCAACACCTTGGCGAAGTAATACTGCTTTTGTGCCTCGGTCGCGGTTTGCAGGAGGATGTCGACCACGCCCAAGTGGTTCTGCGGAATTTGCCCCAGCGACGGGTCGGCGGCGGAGATCAGCTTGATCACTTCAGCCACGGTCACGTAGGACACTTCGGCGCCGCCGTAGGCTTTGGGAATGGTGATGCCCCACAGGCCGCTGGCGGAAAACTCGTCGAGCTCGGCCACCGGCAGGCGGCGCTCGCGGTCGCGCACGCTGGCGTCGACGGCAAAGCGCGCGGCCAGACGGGTCGCCACCTCGATGGCTTCCGCATCCGAGCGGATAATGTGGGCAGGGTGTTGAGGGTGGGCTGACATGGGCCGACTCCAGGCTCCGAGGGAATACCGGAGGGATTGCAGGAGTCGTGCCTGAAGTTAATCGCCCGTGAAATCAGCGGGTTGCCGGTTATTTGAGAGGCGGGTGCGCGTTTCAAACCAGCAAAGTGTCCATCCACTGTTGCCGGGCGAACAGTTAGATCACCACGTTGCGCACAAACCGCACAGACACCTCGCCATCATTGCGATAGCCATGCACGTGTCGGCTGGCGAACATATAAAACTCACCGGCGGCGACCTGTTTTTCGTCCTCGCCCACCAGCAGCGTGAGGCAACCTTCGAACACAAACAGTTGCACGCTCCAGCCTTCCGGGTCCGGATCGGGGCTGTAGCGGTCACCGGGTTCCAGTTGCATTTCCCACAACTCGACTTCACGCCGCGCCGTGGCCTTGGCCAGCAGCACCGCTTTGCTGCCGGGAGTCTCGCCGGCCCAGGCCAGCTCATTGATGCGGCTGTGGTCGGGGGCGTCGGGGGCCTGGATGAGGTCGCTGAACGCCACCTCCAGGGCTTCGGCCACACGGTCCAGCGTGGACAGGCTGACGTTCTTTTCCCCGGCTTCGATGGCCACCAGCATACGCCGGCTGACCCCGGACTTTTCCGATAGCGCGGTCTGGCTCAGGTCCGCAGCATGGCGCAGCCGGCGAACGTTCTGGCTGACGTGTTGCAGGACCGAGGCCCGGTGTGGATTTTCTTTGTGCACTATATTGCTCAATGGGTGGGTGTGCGCAGTATACTGCCCAGCGTGCGGCGCATTGTGCGGTCCGTCCCCTTCCCTTGCAAGACCGAGCCGCCATGACCACCCCAAACGCCTCTTCCCGTTTCAACCGTTTCAGCAAAGCCGAATGCATTTTGGTGGTCATCACCATGATCTGGGGCGGCACCTTTTTGCTGGTGCAACACGCGATGACCGTCAGCGGACCGATGTTTTTCGTGGGCCTGCGGTTTGCGGCAGCGGCGATTGTGGTGGGTTTCTTTTCCTTGCGCACGTTACGTGACCTGACCGTGTTCGAATTGAAAGCGGGTGTGTTTATCGGCGTGGCGATCATGTTTGGTTACGGCCTGCAGACCATCGGCCTGCAGACGATCCTGAGCAGTCAGTCGGCGTTCATCACGGCGCTGTATGTGCCGTTCGTGCCGTTATTGCAGTGGCTGGTGCTGGGCCGTCGCCCGGGGTTGATGCCGAGCATCGGCATAATGCTGGCCTTTACCGGGTTGATGTTGCTGACCGGGCCTGCCGGGGCTTCGCTGAATTTCAGCCCTGGCGAAATCGCCACGCTGATTGGCGCGGTGGCGATTGCCGCCGAAATCATCTTGATCAGCGCCTTTGCCGGGCAGGTGGATGTCCGTCGGGTCACGGTGGTCCAGTTGGCAACCGCCTCGGTGCTGTCGTTCATGATGGTGGTGCCGATGGGCGAGGCGCTGCCGGGGTTTTCGTGGTTGTTGCTGTTCAGCGCGGTCGGCCTGGGCTTGACCAGTGCGGTGATCCAGGTGGCGATGAACTGGGCGCAGCAGAGTGTTTCACCCACGCGCGCCACCTTGATTTATGCCGGTGAGCCGGTGTGGGCAGGCGTGGTGGGGCGGATTGCCGGAGAGCGCTTCCCGCCGATTGCGATGCTCGGCGCGGCGTTGATTGTGGCGGCGGTGATTGTGAGTGAGATGAAGACCAAGGGGCAGAAGGCGCTTGAGTTGCGAGATGCGAGGGAACAGGAACAACAAGGCTGAGGTCCCAATGCTGGCGGTGGCTGTCAGATCGCCATCGCGGGCAAGCCCGCTCCCACCGGGGCGCAGTGAGGCCTGAAACAATGCCAAATGGGAAGTTTCAGCCTACCTTGTAGGATCCTGCCACATGTTGCCGTTTGGTGATCGAGAAAGCGGCACGTATGATGCATCCCAAACTCCCGCAGATTAGAAGCCTATGTCCCTGATAGTTCTACTGCTTCTGCCGTTCATTGGCAGCTGTCTGGCGGCCTTGCTGCCGCACAATGCACGTAACACTGAATCCCTGCTGGCCGGCCTTGTGGCCCTGGTCGGCACCCTTCAAGTCGCCCTGCTCTACCCCCAGATCGCCCACGGTGGCGTGATTCGCGAAGAATTCATGTGGTTGCCCAGCCTGGGCTTGAACTTCGTGCTGCGCATGGACGGTTTTGCCTGGCTGTTCTCGTTGCTGGTGCTCGGCATCGGCACGCTGGTGTCGCTGTATGCGCGCTACTACATGTCGCCGGACGACCCGGTGCCGCGCTTCTTCGCGTTTTTCCTGGCCTTCATGGGCGCCATGCTCGGGCTGGTGATTTCCGGCAACCTGATCCAGATCGTGTTCTTCTGGGAACTGACCAGCCTGTTCTCGTTCCTGCTCATCGGCTACTGGCACCACCGCGCCGACGCGCGACGTGGCGCCTATATGGCGTTGATGGTCACCGGCGCAGGCGGCTTGTGCCTGCTGGCGGGGGTCATGTTGCTGGGGCATATCGTCGGCAGCTACGATCTGGACCAGGTGCTGGCGGCGGGCGATCAGATTCGCGCGCATTCGCTGTACCCGATCATGCTGGCCCTGGTGTTGATCGGCGCGCTGAGCAAAAGCGCGCAGTTCCCCTTCCACTTCTGGCTGCCCCACGCGATGGCCGCCCCCACGCCGGTGTCGGCGTACCTGCATTCGGCAACGATGGTGAAGGCCGGCGTGTTCCTGCTGGCCCGTTTGTGGCCGTCGCTGTCCGGCAGCGAAGAATGGTTCTACATCGTCGGCGGTGCCGGCGCGCTTACCCTGCTCCTCGGCGCTTACTGCGCGATCTTTCAGAATGACCTCAAGGGCCTGCTGGCCTATTCCACCATCAGCCACCTTGGCTTGATCACCCTGCTTTTGGGCCTCAATAGCCCGCTGGCCGCCGTCGCTGCGGTGTTCCATATCCTCAACCACGCAACCTTCAAAGCCTCGTTGTTCATGGCCGCCGGCATCATCGACCACGAAAGCGGCACCCGCGATATTCGCAAGCTCAGTGGCCTGGTGCGGTTGATCCCGTTTACCGCCACCCTGGCGATGGTTGCCAGCGCTGCCATGGCCGGTGTGCCGTTGCTCAATGGCTTTCTGTCCAAGGAAATGTTCTTCGCCGAAACCGTGTTTATCTCGTCCACCGCCTGGGTGGAATTTGCCCTGCCGGTGATCGCGACCATCGCCGGTACCTTCAGCGTGGTCTACGCCCTGCGGTTCACCGTGGATGTGTTCTTCGGCCCCACCGCCACCAACCTGCCGCACACCCCGCACGAGCCGCCACGCTGGATGCGCGCACCGGTGGAATTGCTGGTGTTCACCTGCCTGCTGGTGGGCATTTTCCCGGCCCAGGTGGTCGGTTCCATCCTCGCCGCCGCCGCCTTGCCGGTGGTGGGCGGCGTGCTGCCCGAGTACAGCCTGGCCATTTGGCACGGCTGGAACGCGCCGATGATCATGAGCCTGGTGGCCATGAGCTGCGGCGTGGTGCTGTACCTGGTGTTGCGCAAGCAACTCAAGCGCGGGCGTTTCAAATACCCGCCGCTGATCAGTTATTTCAACGGCAAGCGCGGTTTCGAGCGTTGCCTGGTGGTGATGATGCGCGGCGTGCGCAAAATCGAGAAACGCATCAGCACCAAGCGCCTGCAAACCCAGCTGTTCCTGTTGGTATTGGCGGCAGTCATCGCCGGCTTGATTCCGATGCTCAACAGCGGGCTGAGCTGGGGCGACCGGCCGAAGATTCCCGGTTCCATCGTGTTCGTGACCCTGTGGCTGCTGGCAATCGCCTGCGCCCTGGGCGCCGCCTGGCAAGCCAAGTACCACCGGCTGGCAGCCCTGACCATGGTCAGCGTGTGCGGCCTGATGACCTGCGTGACCTTTGTATGGTTCTCGGCGCCGGACCTGGCGCTGACCCAGTTGGTGGTCGAGGTGGTCACCACCGTGCTGATCCTGCTCGGCCTGCGCTGGCTGCCACGGCGGATCGAAGAGGTCTCGCCCCTGCCAAGCTCACTGCGCAAGGCGCGCATTCGCCGCTTGCGTGACTTTCTGTTGTCCACCGTGGTCGGCGGCGGCATGGCGCTGCTGTCCTACGCGATGCTGACCCGCCAGACGCCCAATGACATTTCCTCGTTCTACCTGAGCCGTGCCCTGCCCGAAGGCGGCGGCAGCAATGTGGTGAACGTGATGCTCGTGGACTTCCGTGGCTTCGACACCCTCGGCGAAATCACCGTGCTCGGCGCCGTGGCGTTGACCGTGTACGCCCTGCTGCGCCGCTTCCGCCCATCGAAAGAAAGCATGGAGCTGCCTCCGCAACAACGCCAATTAGCAAAAGACGTGGCCACCGACCTGGTCAACCCGCGCCAGGCCAGCGATACCGCCCTGGGCTTCATGATGGTGCCGGCGGTGCTGGTGCGCCTGTTGCTGCCCATTGCGCTGGTGGTGTCGTTCTACCTGTTCATGCGCGGCCACAACCAGCCGGGCGGCGGTTTTGTCGCCGGGCTGGTGATGTCGGTGGCGTTTATCCTGCAATACATGGTCGCCGGCACGCAGTGGGTGGAGGCGCAGATGAGCCTGCGGCCGATGCGCTGGATGGGCTTTGGCCTGCTCTCCGCGACCCTGACCGGGTTGGGCGCGTTGTTCGCCGGTTACCCGTTCCTCACCACCCATACCTGGCATTTCAGCCTGCCGGTGCTGGGCGACATCCACATCGCCAGTGCGCTGTTCTTCGATGTCGGCGTGTACGCCATGGTCGTCGGCTCCACGCTGCTGATGCTCACCGCCCTCGGTCACCAGTCCGTGCGGGCCCACAAACCGAGCAACCAGCCCAAGACGGTTGCCGCGACCGAAGGAGCCGCCTGATGGAAGAAGTCATCGCAATAGCCATTGGGGTCCTGGCGGCCTCCGGCGTCTGGCTGATCCTGCGGCCACGGACATTCCAGGTGGTGATGGGCCTGTGCCTGTTGTCGTATGGCGTGAACCTGTTCATTTTCAGCATGGGCAGCCTGTTCATCGGCAAGGAACCGATCATCAAGGACGGCGTGCCGCAAGACCTGCTCAACTACACCGACCCGCTACCCCAGGCACTGGTGCTCACGGCCATCGTGATCAGTTTCGCCATGACCGCGCTGTTTCTGGTGGTGCTGCTCGCCTCCCGGGGCCTGACCGGCACGGACCATGTGGACGGCCGGGAGCCCAAGGAATGACGTGGATGAATCAACTGATCGTCGCGCCGATCCTGCTGCCGTTGCTGACGGCGGCCCTGATGCTGATGCTCGGCGAGAAGCATCGCCCGCTCAAGGCGCGCATCAACCTGTTCTCCAGCATGATCGGGCTGGGCATCGCCATTTTGCTGCTGTACTGGACGCAAAAAGGCGGCCCCGGCTCGATCGGCGTGTACCTGCCGGGCAATTGGCAAGTGCCATTCGGCATCGTGTTGGTGGTGGATCAACTGTCGGCGCTGATGCTGGTGCTCACCGGCATTATCGGTGTGAGCGCGCTGCTGTTCGCCATGGCCCGCTGGGACCGTGCCGGTACCAGCTTCCACGCACTGTTCCAGATTCAGATGATGGGCTTGTACGGCGCCTTCCTCACCGCCGACCTGTTCAACCTGTTCGTGTTCTTCGAGGTGCTGCTGGCGGCGTCTTACGGTTTGATGCTGCACGGCTCGGGCCGCGCGCGCGTTTCATCAGGGCTGCATTACATTGCGATCAACCTGCTGGCGTCGTCGTTGTTCCTGATTGGCGCGGCGATGATCTATGGGGTCACCGGCACGCTGAACTTTGCCGACCTGGCGCTGAAAATCCCGCTGGTGCCTGAGGCTGATCGAGGGCTATTGCACGCGGGTGCGGCGATTCTCGCGACGGCGTTTCTGGCAAAAGCCGGGATGTGGCCGCTTAACTTCTGGCTGGCGCCCGCCTACTCCTCGGCCAGCGCGCCGGTGGCGGCGATGTTTGCGATCATGACCAAGGTTGGCGTGTACACCGTGTTGCGCCTGTGGACCTTGCTGTTCTCCGGCCAGGCGGGTGCATCTGCGCTGTTTGGCGGCGACTGGCTGGTGTACGGCGGCATGGCAACCATCATTTGTGCGGGCCTGGCGATGGTGGCGGCGCAGCGGCTGGAGCGCATGGCCAGCCTGAGCATTCTGGTGTCGGCAGGCATTTTGCTGTCGTGTGTCGGGTTCGCCCAGCCAAGCCTCACCGCCGGCGCGCTGTTCTATCTAGTCAGCTCGACGCTGGCATTGAGTGCGCTGTTCCTGCTGGCCGAGCTGATCGAACGCTCGCGTTCGGCCAATGATTTGCCCTTGGATGAAGAGATCGATGCGCTGCCCAAGGCCATGGAGTCCCTGCACCCACGCCCCGGCGTGAACCTCGATGATGAACAAAAAGCCGTGGTCGGCCAGGTGATTCCCTGGACCATGGCGTTCCTCGGCTTGAGCTTTATCGCCTGCGCCCTGCTGATCATCGGCATGCCGCCGCTGTCGGGGTTTATCGGCAAGCTGAGCTTGTTGAGCGCGCTGGTCAACCCGCTGGGGCTTGGCGCGAGTGTGGACGAGCCAATCCGGCCTGCCGCCTGGGGCCTGGTGGCACTGCTGATCCTCTCCGGCCTGGCCTCGCTGATCGCCTTCGCCCGCCTCGGCATCCAGCGCTTCTGGACGCCGGAGGAGCGCCCTTCGCCGCTGCTGCGCCGTTATGAGTGCGTGCCGATCTTCTTCCTGCTGGGCCTGAGCATCGCCCTGACCTTCAAGGCCGAGCCGCTGATGCGCTACACCCAGGCCACCGCCGACAGCCTGAACAACCCCGAACATTACGTGATGGCTGTGCTGGCGACACGACCGGTCCCGAGCCCCGAAGCCAAAGCCGCCGCGCTGGAGGTGCAGCCATGAAACGCCTGTTCCCTGCTCCGTGGTTGTCGTTGGCATTGTGGGTGTTGTGGTTGGTCCTGAACCTGTCGGTAAGTCCTGGCAACCTGCTGCTCGGCGCGCTACTGGGCTTCCTGGCGCCGTTGATGATGGCGCCGCTGCGCCCTTTGCCGATTCGCATTCGCCGGCTTGGCGTGATCATCCGCCTGTTCTTTCTGGTGGGCCGCGATGTGATCGTCTCCAACCTGCAAGTGGCCGGGGGTGTGCTGGTGTGCGGCTCACGCCCACCGCGCTCGCGTTTTATCAAGATCCCCCTGGACCTGCGCGACCCCAACGGTCTGGCTGCGCTGTCGATGATCACCACCGTAGTGCCCGGCACCATCTGGTCGGAACTGGCGCTGGATCGCAGCATCCTGCTGCTGCACGTATTCGATCTGGACGATGAAGCGCCGTTTATCGAGCACTTCAAAACCACCTACGAGCGGCCCCTGATGGAGATCTTCGAATGAGCGCCCTGCTCTCCAATGCGATCCTGTTCAGCCTGTTCCTGTTCTCGCTGGCCATGGTGCTGACCCTGATCCGCCTGTTCAAAGGCCCCTCGGCCCAGGACCGGGTTCTGGCGCTGGACTACCTGTACATCCTGGCCATGCTGATGATGCTGGTGCTGGGCATTCGTTACGCGAGTGACACCTACTTTGAAGCGGCGTTGCTGATTGCGCTGTTCGGTTTCGTCGGCTCGTTTGCCCTGGCGAAATTCCTGCTGCGTGGCGAGGTGATTGAATGATGCCGTTATGGGTAGAAGTGATCGTGGCGGTGCTGCTGGTGCTCAGCAGCGTGTTTGCGCTGATTGGCGCGGTGGGGCTGTTGCGGATGAAGGACTTCTTCCAGCGCATGCACCCGCCTGCGTTGGCCTCGACATTGGGCGCGTGGTGTGTGGCGTTGGCGTCGATCATCTACTTTTCGGTGCTCAAGTCCGGGCCGGTGTTGCACGGCTGGCTGATTCCGATCTTGTTGTCGATCACGGTGCCGGTGACCACCTTGCTGCTGGCGCGTACGGCGTTGTTCCGCAAGCGCATGGCCGGGGATGATGTGCCGGCGGAGGTCAGCAGCCGCCGCTGATTCTTTGAAGCAAACACCGTCAAAAATGTGGGAGCTGGCTTGCCTGCGATAGCGGTGGGTCAGCCAACATATTGGGTGACTGACACTCCCTCATCGCAGGCAAGCCAGCTCCCACATTGGGTTTTGGGCTAGGCGAAGGATCGGATTCTGGCCGCCAGTTCTGCCAACCCGGCATCATCCGCCCGCACATGGTCATGGGATGAAATATAGCCCTCGTAGGCCTCGAAGAACTTGTCCACCTTCGAACTCAACGGTTTGAACGTACTGTCCGAACCGGTCCCATGCATGGGAAACAACTTCGCATGCAGGTGATCCACGCCATAGCCTTCCAGCATCATCCCCGTGCGCGCCACATCGGGGAATGCCCGGTCGATCAGCAACGCAGTCTTCTTGGTGGCCACCATCAATTTCGACAAAACGTCATCCGACTGCGCAAACGCATAACTACCGTAATGCTGCTTGGGGATCACCACGCTGAAACCCGGGGTGTTGGGGAAGATCGAGAGGAACGCCATGTGCTGGTCGTCTTCCCACAGGATGTGCGCCGGGGAGGTTTTTTTAACGATGCTACAGAAAATACAATCCATTTTAATCACTGCCCTTTTCGTCGTGGATTTGATCGTAGGGTTATCTAAAGCCACGATTCGGCACACGTCAAAACAAACAGGAAAAAGGAGAAATATCCCACATGGAAATCAAGTGCTCGGTATTTATCGCAGCCAGCGTTGACGGTTTCATTGCTCGACCAGACGGTGACATCGAGTGGCTGCACCGCCCTGAATACGAAATCGCCGCTTTGAATGGCGTGACGTATGAACACTTCATCAGCACCGTCGATGCCTTGGTCATGGGCCGCAAGACCCTGGAGAAAGTCCTGTCCTTTCCCGAGTGGCCTTATGAGGGTTTGCCGGTCATCGCACTCTCTCACCAGGCGCTGGAGATTCCCGCGCATCTACAGGGCAAAGTGGAAGTGCTGGCGGCGGATGTGGGTACACTGGTCAGGCAATTGGCCAATCGTGGCATGAGGCATCTGTATATCGACGGCGGACAGACGATCCAGGCGTTTCTTGAGGCGGGCCTGATCGACGAGTTGACCATCACGCGAATCCCGGTGTTGCTGGGGCAAGGCATTGCGTTGTTCGGCATGTTCGGCAGCGAGCACGCGCTTCGCCATCTTGGCACAGAGGTATCGGCAAACGGCTTTGTGCAGAGCCGCTATGCCATCCATCGATCAATCTAAAATCGAAGAATTCGCAAAGCGGGCACGGTAAAAAATGTGGGAGCTGGCTTGCCTGCGATAGCGGTATATCAGCCAGCCTATTCGGGACTGACACTCCGTAATCGCAGGCAAGCCAGCTCCCACAGGGGATTGAGTAAGCCGTTAAAACGCCGTGCAAAAAAAACGCCCATGGCGGTGAGCTGGTCGCGGATACGGTCGGATTCCGCCCAATCCTTGTTGGCCCGCGCGGTCAGGCGTGCCTGGATCAGCGCGTCCACTTCAGCGCCATCCACACGCCCTTCGGCGCCGACTTGCAGGAAGTCCTCAGGCTTCATTTGCAGAACCCCAAGCACACTGGCCAGTTCTTTCAGGCGAGCCGCCAGACCGGCCGCGGCGTCGAAATCGCTCTCGCGCAGGCGGTTGATCTCGCGCACCATCTCGAACAGCACGGCGCAGGCTTCCGGGAAATCCAGCGGGTCCTGCTTGGCTTCGGCGACTTCGATGCGTGCGCCAATGCGCAGGTCTTCGATTTTCTTGCGCGACAGCTTGCCGTAGCCCATGAACTTGGCGACGCGGTAGTACACGTCGCCATTGCCCAGGATCTCCAGACTAAAATATCGAATATTCCTACATCCGGCTCACACTATAAAAAGTGAAGCGTCTGATATTTCTTATTTATTCTTTTGCGTATGTTCAGGGTAAAAAACCCAGAGTGTTTACCCCATGGCATACCACGGCTACATGTCCATCAAAGGAAAATCCCAAGGTCTGATTTCGGCTGGCTGCTCGACCCAGGACTCTATCGGTAACAAGTGTCAGGAGGGGCACACGGACGAGATCATGGTGATGTCCTTTAACCACAATATGCTCAATACAGGCAACGTCAGGGCCTCTACCCATGGGCCGGTGGTGATTACAAAGAACATTGATAAATCATCGCCCTTGTTGGCCGTGGCGTTATCAAACCGAGAAGAACTGAGCTGCGTTATTAACTTTTATCGCACCTCGCAGTTTCGTCAGCTCGAGAAGTACTACACCGTCGATATCAGGGGCTGCATCATTACCAGCCTGACGATCGAAGTGCCGCACGCGGTTCTGTTAACCGATGTAGAAGCGCAGGAACACCTGGCGATTCGTTATCGAGAGATTATCTGGACCCATCATCTCGCGGGCACCAGTGGTTATGGCTCATGGGAAGCCGCACGATGAAATCGAAAAGCAAAAGCCAGGCCCCGACGTTCCATGATTTATGGGAAGTCAGCCAAGCTGCAGGAAGATTGACCAGCCAAGCGTGCACCATCAGCGCGCGCCATCTGCAGGATGGTATTACGCGGTCAATGTTCAATCGTGAAGTTGCTTATTACGCTCACAGCATCGTTAGCGACGTGGAGCAAGCAAAAAAGACAGCCGCAGAGGGGCTCATCGAACTTAAGAACGAGCAGCGTAGCCTGCTGAATCAGTCAATGGAAATCGGGCAAAAAGGAATAGGCGTTGTCGCTGGCGCACTTCAAATGGCCACAGGTGCTGGAATTTGTTATGCCTCCGTTGGCACGCTTTGCCTTATTGCCGGGGTGCCGTTGATGGCGCATGGTGCAAATAACGTCTATGAGGGTGGGCGTAATCTGATGACAGGGCAATCGGATACTGTGGGGCCGGTACGTGGCGCGTATCAATCGGCAGCGTCCGCTATGGGTTATGACGAGCGAGAAGCCAATATTGCCTATGGTTCAGTTGATATTGGGCTATCCGCCTACAGCATTGCGAGGCGTGTACTAAAGCCGGACGCTTGGCGTTTGTTCAGATACATAGACACAGACCGTATTCGAGTCTATAAAACCATGCATCCCATTTCATTGACGACCGAAGCGGCCGTAGACGCACTGACACTAAAACAAATACACCGAGAGCTGGAGAAATGATTGTATGGGCCTTTCCGGCATTTTCAGTTCTGGGGCTGATATTTGCATACAGCACAAAAGTAATTCTTTCCAGCAAAAACCTCGGATACACGAAGTTCTACGTTGGCTTCGCAATCAATATATTTTTCATGGTCACACTCATGGACGCTGTTAAGTTTGATAACTACATCTATTTTGGAAGTTGCCCTGAACTCATCGACACCTACCCGTCAATTGGCTGGTTCGCGCTCGTGTGTTTCTTTCTGCACACACTGGCTCTTCCGGTAAAGCATGATTTGAACTGGTGGTGGAAACGCTAAAGAGCATCGCTATTTTGCTGTGCAAAAAAAACGCCCCGAACCAGTCGGGGCGTTTTTCATTCAGCGTTTACCAATCAACCCTGATCAGCCAACCGCCACGTTGTCCCACCCTTCCCGTCTTCCAACACCACGCCCATGGCGGTGAGCTGGTCGCGGATACGGTCGGATTCCGCCCAATCCTTGTTGGCCCGCGCGGTCAGGCGTGCCTGGATCAGCGCGTCCACTTCAGCGCCATCCACACGCCCTTCGGCGCCGGCTTGCAGGAAGTCCTCAGGCTTCATTTGCAGAACCCCAAGCACACTGGCCAGTTCTTTCAGGCGAGCCGCCAGACCGGCCGCGGCGTCGAGATCGCTCTCGCGCAGGCGGTTGATCTCGCGCACCATCTCGAACAGCACGGCGCAGGCTTCCGGGGTGCCGAAGTCGTCGTTCATCACTTCGGTGAAGCGGGCCACGAAGGCTTCGCCGCCGGCAGGCGCAACACTCGGCAGGCCTTTCAACGCGTGGTAGAACCGCTCCAGGGCGCCCTTGGCGTCCTTGAGATTGTCTTCCGAATAGTTGATGGCGCTGCGGTAGTGGCTCGACACCAGCAGGTAACGCACAACCTCAGGATGGTACTTTTCCAGCACATCGCGAATGGTGAAGAAGTTGTTCAAGGACTTGGACATCTTCTCGCCATTGATGCGGATCATGCCGCAGTGCATCCAGGCGTTGGCGTAGGTCTTGCCGGTGGCGGCTTCGCTCTGGGCGATTTCGTTTTCGTGATGCGGGAACTCAAGGTCGCTGCCGCCGCCATGAATGTCGAAGGTCTCGCCCAGGCAGCAGGTGGACATCACCGAGCATTCGATGTGCCAGCCCGGACGGCCCGCGCCCCATGGCGACTCCCAGCTCGGCTCGCCCGGCTTGGTGCCTTTCCACAGCACGAAATCCAGCGGATCCTGCTTGGCTTCGTCGACTTCGATGCGTGCACCAATGCGCAGGTCTTCGATTTTCTTGCGCGACAGCTTGCCATAGCCCATGAACTTGGCGACGCGGTAGTACACGTCGCCATTGCCCGGGGCGTAGGCGTAACCCTTGTCGATCAGGGTCTGGATCATGGCGTGCATGCCCGGAATGTGGTCCGTGGCGCGCGGCTCCATGTCCGGCTTGAGGATGTTGAGGCGCGCCTCGTCCTCGTGCATCGCGGCGATCATGCGCTCGGTCAGCGCGTCGAACGACTCGCCGTTTTCGTTGGCGCGGTTGATGATCTTGTCGTCGATGTCGGTGATGTTGCGCACGTACGTCAAGTCATAGCCGCTGAAACGCAACCAGCGGGTCACCAGGTCGAAGGCAACCATGCTGCGGCCGTGGCCGATGTGGCAGTAGTCGTACACGGTCATGCCGCACACGTACATGCGCACCTTGTTGCCATCCAGCGGCTTGAAGACTTCTTTGGTCTTGCTGAGTGTGTTGTAGATCGTTAGCACAACGGCTTCCTTAGAGAATCACTGGCCCCACGAATCACGCAAGGTCACGGTACGGTTGAATACCGGGCGACCTGGTTTCGAGTCCTTGATATCTGCGCAGAAGTAACCTTCGCGCTCGAACTGGAAACGGTCTTCCGGCTGTGCTTCGCCCAACGAGGGTTCGGCACGACAACCAGTGAGTACTTGCAGGGAGTCAGGGTTGATGTTGTCGAGGAAGCTGGCGCTGTCTTCGGCCTTTTCAGGGTTCGGCGAGCGGAACAGGCGATCGTACAGGCGCACTTCGCACTCGATGCTGGCCGCCGCCGGCACCCAGTGGATCACGCCCTTGACCTTGCGGCCTTCAGGGTTCTTGCCCAGGGTGTCCGGGTCGTAGGAGCAACGCAGTTCGACGATGTTGCCATCGGCGTCCTTGATCGCTTCGTCGGCGCGGATCACATAGCTGCCACGCAGGCGCACTTCGCCATTCGGCTCCAGGCGCTTGTAGCCTTTTGGCGGCTCTTCCATGAAGTCATCGCGGTCGATGTAGATTTCACGGGCAAACGGCAGCTTGCGCACGCCGAGTTCTTCTTTCTGCGGATGGCGCGGCAGTTCGAGGTTGTCGACCTGGCCTTCCGGGTAGTTGGTGATCACGACCTTCAACGGACGCAGCACGCACATGGCACGCGGGGCGTTGGCGTCGAGGTCCTGGCGGATGCTGAATTCGAGCATGCCGAAATCCACCACGCCGTCAGAACGGTTGGTGCCGACCATGTCGCAGAAGTTGCGGATCGACGCGGGGGTGTAGCCACGACGGCGGAAACCCGACAGCGTGGACATGCGTGGGTCGTCCCAGCCATTGACGTGCTTTTCATCGACCAGTTGCTTGAGCTTGCGCTTGCTGGTGATGGTGTAGTTCAGGTTCAGGCGGCTGAATTCGTACTGACGCGGATGCGCCGGCACCGGCAGGCTGTCGAGGAACCATTCGTACAGCGGGCGATGGCTCTCGAACTCCAGGGTGCAGATGGAGTGGGTGATGCCTTCGATAGCATCCGACTGACCGTGGGTGAAGTCGTAGTTCGGGTAGATGCACCACTTGTCACCGGTCTGGTGGTGATGGGCATGGCGGATGCGGTACATGATCGGGTCGCGCAGGTTCATGTTAGGCGAGGCCATGTCGATCTTGGCGCGCAGCACGCGGGCGCCGTCCGGGAACTCGCCGGCACGCATGCGGGCAAACCAGTCCAGGTTCTCTTCCACCGAACGGTCGCGGAACGGGCTGTTCTTGCCCGGCTCGGTCAGGGTGCCACGGTATTCCTTGGCCTGTTCCGGGCTCAGGTCGTCGACGTAGGCCTTGCCGGCCTTGATCAGCTCGACAGCCCAGTCGTGCAATTGGTCGAAATATTGCGAGGCATAGCGCACTTCACCGGACCATTCGAAGCCCAGCCACTTCACATCGCTTTCGATGGCGTCGATGTATTCCTGGTCTTCCTTGGCCGGGTTGGTGTCGTCGAAACGCAGGTGCGTGACGCCACCGAACTCCTGGGCCAGGCCGAAGTTCACACAGATCGACTTGGCGTGACCGATGTGCAGGTAGCCGTTGGGCTCTGGCGGGAAGCGGGTGACGATCTGCGTGTGCTTGCCCGAATCCAGGTCCGCCTGGATGATCGGGCGCAGGAAATTGACCGGGACGGCAGGTCCGGCCTTGGAATTCGAGGTAGGGTCGACAGTGGGCTTGCTCATAGGATCCTTGAACAGACAGGTACGTGGCCGGGTCAGGCCAGATAAAACAAAGGCGATATCATAGCTGATGCTGTCAAGTACCTGACAGAGCGTGGTCGAAAACTGCTGCATTTATTGCATGGGCGGTAAAAAACCACCTCGAAATTCCCGCAGGTCACGCTAAACTGCGCGCCTTGGCCGAAGTTTTACCAAAGAAGTTTCGCCAAACCGGTAAGACGCCCCGGCGTCCACACCCACGAATTCCTTGAAAGAGAAACGACCATGACTCAAGTCAAACTGACCACCAACCACGGTGACATCGTCATCGAACTGAACGCCGAGAAAGCGCCGATCACCGTCGCCAACTTCATCGAGTACGTGAAAGCCGGCCACTACGAAAACACCGTTTTCCACCGCGTCATCGGTAACTTCATGATTCAGGGCGGCGGTTTCGAGCCTGGCATGAAAGAAAAGAAAGACAAGCGCCCAAGCATCCAGAACGAAGCGGATAACGGCCTCTCCAACGACAAGTACACCGTCGCCATGGCCCGTACCATGGAGCCGCATTCGGCCTCCGCGCAGTTCTTCATCAACGTGGCCGACAACGCCTTCCTGAACCACAGCGGCAAGAACGTGCAGGGTTGGGGCTACGCGGTGTTCGGTAAAGTGACTGAAGGCCAGGACGTCGTCGACAAGATCAAAGGCGTGCAGACCACCGGTAAAGCCGGTCACCAGGACGTACCGGTAGAAGACGTTATCGTCGAGAAAGCCGAGATCATCTAAGCGTGATACTGCTTATTTCAGATTTGCATCTGGAAGAGGAACGCCCGGACATTACCCGGGCGTTTCTGGATCTGCTCCACGGCCGCGCCCGTGGCGCCCAGGCGTTGTACATTCTGGGGGACTTCTTTGAAGCCTGGGTGGGCGACGATGGCATGACCCCCTTCCAGCGTTCGATTTGCAGCGCTTTGCGCGAACTGAGCGACAGCGGCACCCCGATTTTCATCATGCACGGCAACCGTGACTTCCTGATCGGCAAGGCCTTCTGCAAAGCAGCGGGCGCCACGTTGCTCAAGGACCCGAGTGTCGTGCAGCTCAATGGCGAACCCGTGCTGTTGATGCACGGCGACAGCCTCTGCACCCGCGACGTCGGCTATATGAAGCTGCGGCGCATCCTGCGCAATCCGATTGTGCTGTTCATCCTGCGCCACCTGCCCCTGCGTACCCGTCACAAGCTGGCGCGCAAGCTGCGCAGCGAGAGCCGCGCGCAGACGCGTATGAAGGCCAACGACATCGTCGATGTGACCCCCGAGGAAGTGCCACGGGTGATGCAGCAGTTCGGCGTGCGCACCCTGGTCCACGGCCACACCCACCGCCCCGCCATCCACAAGTTGCAGATTGGCGACCAGGCCGCCAGGCGCATTGTGCTGGGGGATTGGGACAAGCAAGGGTGGGCACTGCAGGTGGATGAGCAAGGGTTTCAACTGGCGGCGTTTGATTTTGTGAACCCGCAGTTGGCGTTGCCTGGGGCCTGAACCTTGCCTCTACACTGAACAAAATGTGGGAGCTGGCTTGCCTGCGATGCAGACACCTCGGTACATCTGATGCACCGAGGTGATGCTATCGCAGGCAAGCCAGCTCCCACACAAGCCAGCTCCCACATTGGATTGCATGCCACACTTCCTGGATCAGTGACCAGAAGCCTCCGGCCCGGCCTTGGCGCCAAACGGCGGCTTGGCCAGCCACACCAGCAACATCAAGCCCATGAACATCCACCCCAGCAACGTGAAGTAATCCACGGTGGACATCATGTACGCCTGGCTGGTGAGGATTTGATCCAGCTGCGCATACGCCTTTTGCCCTGCGCCACCCAGCGCCTGCAAGGCATCGCGCGTCGCGGAGTCATAGGTGGTCATGTTCTCGCTCATGTACGCGTGATGCTGGTCCGCCCGGCGAATCCAGATCCAGGTGGTCAACGAGGCCGCGAAGCTGCCGCCCAGGGTGCGCAGGAACGTCGCCAGCCCCGCGCCGTCGGCGATCTGGTGCGGCGGCAGGTCGGACATCAGGATGCTCAGGGTCGGCATGAAGAACAGCGCCACGCCGATCCCCATGAACAGTTGCACCAGGGCGATGTGCTGGAAATCCACCTGATTGGTGAAGCCCGCACGCATAAAGCAACTCAAGCCAATCGCCAGGAACGCCAGACCCGCCAGCAAGCGCAGGTCGAACTTGTGCGCGTACTTGCCCACAAACGGCGACATCAGTACCGGCAGAATGCCAATCGGCGCCACGGCCAGGCCCGCCCACGTAGCGGTGTAGCCCATCTGGGTCTGCAGCCACTGCGGCAGGATCAGGTTGATACCAAAGAAACCCGCGTAACCCAGGATCAACACGATAGTGCCAATGCGGAAGTTGCGGTACGCAAACAGGCGCAGGTTGACCACCGGGTGCTTGTCCGTCATCTCCCAGATGATGAATACCGCGAGCGCAATCACCGAAATCACCGCGCCGATGATAATGAAATTGGATTCGAACCAATCGAGGTCATTGCCCTTATCGAGAATGATCTGCAAGGCGCCCACGCCGACAATCAGGCTCAGCAGGCCCACATAGTCCATCGGCTGCGGGCTGGTGACCACCGGGCGTTTCTTGAGCTGCGAACGCACCACCATCACCGCAAAGACGCCGATGGGCACGTTGATAAAGAAGATCCATGGCCAACTGTAGCTGTCGGTGATCCACCCGCCGAGGATGGGCCCGGCAATCGGCGCCACCACCGTGACCATCGCCAGCAGCGCCAGGGCCATGCCGCGCCTCGCGGGCGGGTAGACGGCAATCAGCAATGTTTGGGTCATCGGGTACAGCGGCCCGGCCACCAGGCCTTGCAACACCCGAAAGCCGATCAGCTCGGGCATCGAGGTCGACACGCCGCACATGAATGAGGCGAGCACGAACAGCATGGTCGCCCACAAAAACAGTTTCACTTCGCCAAACCGCCGGCTCAGCCAGCCGGTCAGCGGCAAGGCAATCGCGTTACTCACCGCAAAGGAAGTAATGACCCAGGTGCCCTGCTCCGAACTCACGCCCAGGTTGCCGGAAATGGTCGGCAACGCCACGTTGGCGATGGTGGTGTCGAGCACCTGCATGAACGTCGCCAGCGACAGGCCGATGGTTGCCATCAGCAGGCTGGGCGGCGTGAACGACGCGGGGGCGTTGGCGCTCATCAGCGTTGCACAGCCTTGGGAGCGGCGACGCTGTTGTCATGGATCAGTTGGTTGATCATGGCATCGGCTTCGGCCAGTTGGCGCTCATACACGTTGGTGGTGAACGACGCCTGCTGCGGCGCCTGTTGCGCCAGCACCGGGCCGCTCTGGTCGTGCAGGTCCACCTTGACCACCGTGCTCAAGCCCACGCGCAGCGGGTTCTTGGCCAGCTCCTCGGCGTTGACATGAATGCGCACCGGCACCCGTTGCACGATCTTGATCCAGTTACCCGTGGCGTTCTGTGCAGGCAACAGGGCAAACGCACTGCCGGTGCCCGCACCAAGACTGTCGACGGTGCCGCTGAACTTCACGTCGCTGCCGTAGATATCGGCTTCGATGTCCACCGGCTGGCCGATGCGCATGTCACGCAGCTGGGTTTCCTTGAAGTTGGCGTCAATCCACAGCTGGTTCAGCGGGATGACCGCCATCAGCGCAGTGCCCGGCTGAACACGCTGGCCCAGTTGCACGGTGCGTTTGGCCACATAGCCGGTGACCGGCGCAATCAGGGTACTGCGGGCGTTGGCCAGGTAGGCCTGACGCAGTTGCGCGGCGGCAGCCTGCACGTCCGGGTGGGAGGAAATCACCGTGTCGTCCACCAGCGCATTGGTGGTTTTCAGTTGTTGCTCAAGGTTGGTCAGCGCGTTTTTCGCCGCCGTCAGGCTGTCACGGGCGTGGGACAGTTCTTCCTGGGAAATCGCCCCGCCCTGGGCCAGGGTTTTACGACGGTTGAAATTGTCCTGGGCCGTTTGCACATCGGCTTTCTGGGCGTTGACCTGGGCTTTCATGCCATCGACATTGCTGTACAAACCGCGCACCTGGCGCACGGTGCGCGCCAGGTTGGCCTGGGCACTTTGCAGGCCGACGGCCGCATCGTTCGGGTCGAAATTGACCAGCACCTGGCCTTCATGGACCAGGTCGCCGTCGTCGGCACCAATGCTCACCACCGTACCGGTGACCAGCGGCGTGATCTCCACCACGTTGCCGTTCACGTAGGCGTCGTCGGTGCTTTCACTGAAGCGCCCGTAAAACTCGTACCAGCCCCACACGCCCACGGCGCCGAGAATGACGATCAGCGCCAGGCCGATCAGCATCACCTTGCGTTTGCGCGGGTTCTTGTCCTCTGGTTGTTCTGTTGTGTTGCTTTGGGCAGTGGCCATGACAAATACCTCAAATTATTCCGTACGGGTGGCGGGGCTGGTCGTGGTCGCTGCCACGTTATCGGCGTTAAAGCCGCCACCCAGGGCTTGCATCAATTGAATCGACAGATCGATCTGCGCGGCATTCAGCGTCGCCAGCTGACGCTGGGCCTGCAGCAGTTGCTGCTCGATGCTGAGCACATCCAGGTAGTTGCCGATACCTGAGCTGTAACGCTGCACACCGGTGTCGTAGGACTGCTGCGCAATGTCTGCGGCGTGTTGCTGCGCCTGAATCTGGCGCCCGGTTTCGCGCAACTGCACCAGGCTGTTACCGATATCACCCAGGGCTTGCACCAGGGTTTTGTTGTACTGGGCCACGGCCAGGTCGTAATCGGCGTCGCGGGCATCGAGGTCGGCACGCAGGCGGCCACCGTCGAAGATCGGCAATGAGAGGGTCGGCGCAATACTGAAGAAACGGCTGGCCGACCCGAACATCGCGTCACCCAGCAACGACTCGGCCCCGGCGCTCGCGCTCAGGTTGAGGTTGGGGTAGAAGCGGGTTTTGCTCGCGGCCACATTTTTACTCGCGGCCTCCACACGCCATCGGGCGGCGATCAGGTCCGGGCGACGGCCCAGCAGTTCGGCGGGCAGCACCGACGGCACCGCAACCGCTCCGGGTTTCAACACGTTCGGGCGCACCAGTTCACTGCCACGGTCCGGGCCTTTGCCGAGCAATACGGCCAGGGCGATTTTCGCACTCTGCAGTTGTTTCTCCGCATCGATCAACTGCGACTGCGAGCTGGCTTCCAGGCTTTCGGTTTGCTGGTACTGGTATTCGCTGTCGATGCCCGAGTTCAGGCGACGCTTGCTCAGGTCGAGCATCTGGCGGGTGCGTTTGAGGTCGTCATTGGCCAGGTCGCGCACGATATGGGCCTGGCCCAGGTCGCTGTAGGCCTTGGCGACGTTGGCGGCCAGGGTCAGGCGCGCAGCCTGCCGGTCGATTTCGGCGGCGCGGGCTTCGCCCAACGCGGCTTCCCAGGCGGCGCGCTGGCCACCCCAGAGGTCGAAGTTGTAATTGAAACTGGCGCCGATGTTACGCACGGTGGCGTAGGCATCGCCTTCGCCACGCGGGTCCTGATCCTTGGCCAGGCGCGAGCGGGTTACACCGGCGCTGGCATCCAGGGTCGGCAGGCGAGCGGCGTTGGCGGCATAGGCAGCGGCTTCGGCCTGATGGGCGCGAGCGCTGGCGACTTGCATGTCCGGGCTGTTTTGCAGGGCTTCGGCGATCAGGCCGTCCAGCTGCGGGTCGCCCAGGCTTTTCCACCAATCGGCAGTTGGCCAGGCGGCGTTCGAGAGGGTCACACCGCTCAAGGACTTGCCGGTTTGCAAGGTATTGGCGTCGAGGCGTTTGCCTTGGGTGTCCAGGCCACTGTAGTTGGCGCAACCGGCCAGCGTCATCGCTACCAGCACCAGGCTCAATGCGCGAGTGTTCATTTGTTACCTACTACCCGCTGGATGACGATGGCGTCACCGGCAGCTACCAGAATTTTCGTGAGGATGCGCTCCAGGTCTTGCAACTCGCCGGGCGCGAGCGCCCCCGTCAGCTCGTTCAACGACTGCGCGCCAATGTGCGGCAGCATGTCCGCCAGGCGCTGGCCGTCTTCGGTCAACACCAGCCGCACCTGGCGCCGGTCTTGCTCGGAACGCTGACGCGCCAGCAACCCCTTTTGCTCCAGACGATCGAGCATGCGGGTCATGGAACCGCTGTCCAGGGACAGGTTGCGGCACAGCTCGGCAGGCGTATCGACATCGAACTGGGCAATGATGATCAACACCTTGAACTGCGCGGCGGTGACGCCGTGCGGCTCCATGTGGGTGTCGATGATGCGGTCCTTGAGCAGCGCAGCGCGGCCGAGCAGCAGGCCGAGGTGGCAGTTGCGAAAGCTGTCGGGGGTGAAGTGGGTCATCGGAAGTCACCTTATTACTGCCTAAGCAGTGAATGTATGACAGGATGTTACTGCTTAGGCAGCGAATGTCAAATGGAATTATTAGCTTGCTTGCTATTTCCGCGACGAGTGGCCGGGCACCTAACAACTGTGGGAGCAGGTTTGCCTGCGATTACGGTCTTTTGATCGTTCCCACGCTCTGCGTGGTAATGCCGCCCGGGACGCTCCGCGTCCCGCCAGCCCCGCAGGTTTCAAGCCTTGTGCATGCGACGCGGAGCGCCACGGGCTGTATTCCCACGCAGAGCGTGGGAACAATCAAGCGTGTACCGGCTTTAAAAATCCCGCTTGTAGAAAATATTGATCGTTCCCACGCTCTGCGTGGGAACGCCGCCTGGGACGCTCCGCGTCCCGCCAGCCCCGCAGGTTTCAAGCCTTGTGTATGCGACGCGGAGCGTCACGGGCTGTATTCCCACGCAGAGCGTGGGAACAATCAACCGTGTACCGGCTTTAAAAATCCCGCTTGTTTGATCGTTCCCACGCTCTGCGTGGGAATGCCGCCTGGGACGCTCCGCGTCCCGCCAGCCCCGCAGGTTTCAAGCCTTGTGTATGCGACGCGGAGCGTCACGGGCTGTATTCCCACGCAGAGCGTGGGAACAATCAACCGTGTACCGGCTTTAAAAATCCCGCTTGTTTGATCGTTCCCACGCTCTGCATGGGAATGCCGCCTGGGACGCTCTGCGTCCCGCCAGCTCCGCAGGTTTCAAGCCTTGTGCATGCGACGCGGAGCGTCACGGGCTGTGTTCCCACGCAGAGCGTGGGAACAATCAATTTCCGCGACCAGTGGCTGGGTACATAACAACTGTGGGAGCTGCGGTGCGACGATTCGACTTGCCTGCGATAGCGGTTGATCGTTCCCACGCTCTGCGTGGGAATGCCGCCCGGGACGCTCCGCGTCCCGCCAGCCCCGCAGGTTTCAAGCCTTGTGCATGCGACGCGGAGCGCCACGGGCTGTATTCCCACGCAGAGCGTGGGAACAATCAAGCGTGTACCGGCTTTAAAAATCCCGCTTGTAGAAAATATCCAGCGAACTGGCCACGCCGCTCGCCACTTCCAGATACACCTTCTTGCTCAACAGGTAGCGCAACGCGATGGTGTTGGCCGGTTCGAACACCCCCACCCCGTAACGCAGGCTGAGTTTCTCGGTGATCTTGCCACTGGCCACCACGGCGGTGTTGTTGCCGCTGCCCTGGGTGTCGAGGTCGAAGTCCTGGATGCCCAGCTTGTTGGCAATGTCCGACGTCACCCCGGCGCTGCCCATCAGGCCAAGCCCCAGCGCCGCCTGAGCGAGCATGTTGTTGTCTTCGCCGGTGGTACTCAGCGGACGCCCCAGCACCAGGTAAGACAGCGCCTGCTCCTGGCTCATCGCCGGCTCCGAGAAGATCTGCGTGGTCGGCTGCTCGGCGCTGCCGCTCAGGCGGATGCCGGCCGTCACGTCGTCGGTCTTGCGGATGGCTTCGATGTCCAGGTACGGCTGGTCGAGCGGCCCGGCGAACAGCAGGCGCGCACGGCGCACGTCGAGCCGCTGGCCGTAGGCGCGGTAACGACCGTCGTTGAGCCACAGTTCGCCACGGGTGTCCATGTTGTCGCCGATATGCACGTGGCCCTGCACCTTGGCCGTCAGGCCAAAGCCCGAGAAGCTGAGTTTGTCTTCGCCCACCACCACGTCGATGTCCATGGCCATGGCCATCGGCGGTTTGCCCTCTTCGGTCTGGCTGCCGACGATCACGGTGTCATCCGACACCTTGACCGTTGACGGCGGCAGTTCGCGCACGGTGATCTCGCCACGCGGGATTTGCACTTTGCCGGCAATCGCGAGCTTGTCGTTTTTAAGGCTGATCTTCAGGTCCGGCGCCACTTCCAGCACGGCGTAAGGCTCCACCGTGACCGGCAATTGCGAGCCTTGCAGGCTCAAATCCACCACCAGCGCCTGGCCCCAGTCGATTTGCCCCTTGAGGCTGCCCTGCCCCGCCTTGCCGCTGCGCCACGCGCCATTGAGCTGCACGCTTTCGCCGGCGATCAACGCCTGCACATTCAAGCCTTCAAGGCTGACCGGCAGTTCCGGCCCGGAGACTTCGCCGTCCACCAGGTTCACGTTGCCGTTGACCTGCGGCGCCAGCAACCCGCCGGATATGCGACCGCTGCCGTTAAGTTTGCCGGTGAGTTTTTCCACCATCGGCACGAATGGCCGCGCGACGGCGAGATCGAGACCGTTGAGGGTGAAATTACCGGTGATCGGCTTGTTTTTCGGCAGCGGGTTGATCTGTGCCTGCACCAGCAACTCGCCGAGCTTGCCGCCACGGAAGTTGAGCTGGGTGTCGATGCGCCTGGGGTTGAGCGTAGTGTCCAGTTTCAGGGTGTCGTAGGGGAAGTCCACCCACTGGGTTTTGTCTTTCACGCGCAAGGTGCCACCGCTGGCGTCTACCGCAATCACGCCTTTGGGGCCACTGTTCGGCAGGTCGAGCTGCACGTCGGCGTTGAGCTTGCCTTGCCAGGCGAAATCCTTGGGCAAAAACGCTGCCAGGCTGTCGATGGGGAATTGCTTGAGGTGGTAACGCAGCTTGGGCTCGGGCATCAGGCGTTGGTCTTCACCACACAGGCTGGCCGGGCCGGAGACCCAGCAATGCGCAGCAAAAGTCAGCTTGCCGTCAGTCAGCCGTTCGATCTTCGCCGGGGCTTGCAGCTTCCAGTCCTGGCCGCCGGCCTGCACGTCACCGCTGGCCAGGCGGCCGCGCCAGTTGCCCTTGTCGAGGTTGCCGTCCAGCGCCAGGGCGAGCTTGACCAGAGGCCCGGTAAGGTCGAGCTGGACCTTTTGGCTCTTGATATCGCCCTGGGCGCTGGCGGTCAGCGTGCCAACCTGGGTCTCACCGGCCTGAATGCCACTGCCCTTGAAGTCGATCTTGGCGCGCTGGGCGTTGTCGAGCGTCGCGTCGAGGGTCAGGTTTTGCAGCTGATTATCGGCGAAGGCCAGTTGTTGACCTTTGAGATCGAGCTTGCCCTGGGGCGCTTTCAGGCTGCCGGCCACATCGACACGCCCATTGATTTGCCCACGCAACTGCGGCCACAGCTGGGCCAGACGCGCGAGTTTGATATCGATTTGCCCGGCCAGCCGCTGTTGCAGGCTGCCACTGCCATTGATGCGGTTATCGCCCAGGCGGATATCCAGGTTGGCGAGGGTCCATTGCTCACCCGCGCCTTCGGCCTTGGCCGCAAGCACTGCGGTTTGGCCGCGCAAGCGGCCCTTGAGGTCGAGGTCGGCGTTCAGCTTGAGCTGCTCGTTCTTGAACCCGCCTTTGCTGCGCAACGGCCCGGCCAATGTACCCGGCAACTCCGCCACCCAGTACGCCGGGTTCAGCGCCGATAGATCCAGCGCCGTGTCCCAGGCAATGCCGTCGGCGAACTGCACATTCAAATGGCCCTCGGCCTTGCCTTGGCCGGCGGTCAATTTCAGCTCGGGCAGGAAGACTTGCTTGAGGTCGCCACTGAACGGCGTGACCACATTGAACTTGCCGGCCGGGCCATCGAGGTCGGCATTCAGGTTGCCGAGGTAATTGCCATCTTTGTAGGAAATCTCGCCATTGAAGGTGCGCAAGGTGACTTGCGGTTCGTCGATCAATGGGTAGAGGCGGTGCCAGGGGAAATCCAGCCAGGCGATTTTCGCATCGGCGCTGAAGCCTTGCTGCCAATCCAGGTTGGCACTGAGCTTGAGGCTTTGCTGGTCACCGGCATTCAGGTCCAGGCCGGCGATTTGCGCGCCTTTGGCGTCGACCCTGCCTTGCAGCAACAAGTCCACCGGGCCTTTTTCCGCAGGCAGTACCGCTTTGCCCAGCAATTGGTAACCATTTTTCAGGTCGCCTTTGGCGGTAAGGTCCAGGCCGTTGAGTTGCAAGGTGTCGGGCAGATCGGCGCTGGGTTTGAAGCTGTCAGCGGTGATGTGCAACTGCGCGGGCAGGTTTTCCACCAGCGGTTGCAACTCGCCGCTGAGCTTGGCAGGCAGGTAGCCGCTGCTGTCGGCATCCAGTTTGAGGGTCTTGAGCAGATCACCGTCAACCTTGAGCGCCAGCTTCCACGGCGCTCCGCCGGGCGCGTAGGGCAGGCTCAGGTCGCCGGTGGCGTTGAGCGGCCAGTCGCCGTGAGGTTGCAACAGGCCGTTGAGGTCGAGCACCAGGCCGTCACGTTGCAGGTGCACCGCGTCAATCTGCAGGCCGGCAGCCGTCCAGTGCGCCGCCAGTTGAAGGCCCTTGAGCTCTTCGCTGCCATTAAACAGCAGGCGGCCGACGCGAACGTCGCCCAACTGGATGGCCACCGGCAGTTTCAAGTCGGGCAACTGAATCGGCCCGCTGCTTTCATCGGCGCCCGGTGGAAATTGCAGGCTGACCTGTTCCACGTCCAGCTGATTGATGCACAGCGTCATGCGCAGCAGGCACGCGGGCGACCAATCAAACGTCGGCGTGCCGAGTTCGACCCGGCTGGCATCTTGCTGCCAGAGCAAATGGTCAGCACGCCATTGGCCACCCAGGTGGCCCTGGAAATTCTCTACGGTCAAACCCGGCACCTGACCTAACGCCCAGCGGCTGCCCGCCTGAGTGCCGAGCACCGTCCACAGCGCCAGCACTATCAAGGCCAGGGCTGCCACCACGGCCAGCCCTGCTATTTTCAAACCACGCATCACAGCTCAGGCCCCATGGAAAAGTGCAATCGAATGCCGCCCGGGTCTTCCAGGGCATGGGCCAAATCGAGGCGAATCGGACCGACCGGCGATACCCAACGCACACCCACGCCCACGCCGGTTTTCAGGCTCGGCAGGTCGAGGTTGTTGAAGGAGTTGCCCTGGTCGATAAAGGTCGCGATCCGCCATTTATCGGTGATGGAATATTGGTACTCGGCGCTCAGCGCCACCATGTAGCGGCCGCCGATACGGTCGCCGCGATCATTTTCGGGCGACAGGGTCTGGTACTCGTAACCACGCACGCTTTGGTCGCCACCGGCAAAGAAGCGCAGTGACGGCGGTATCGACTTGTAACCATTGGTGGCGCTGCCGCCGAACTGGGCGCGGCCGAGGAAACGGTGGTTGTCCCACAACGTCGTCAACCCCTTGAGGGTGGCAGTGCCATAAAGCAGGTTGGTGTCGGAACCCAGGCCTTCCTTGGCGACCTTGGCATCGAACGCCAGGCGGTAGCCGTTGTGCGGGTCGATACGGTTGTCACTGCGCAGGTAGGAATAGTTGATACCCGGCATGACCAGGTTGCTCAGGCCTGAGTCATTGCCCTCGCGGTATTCTTCACGTTGGTATTTGAGCGAGATGATGCGGGTCCAGCCGCTGGGCAATTTGCTGTGCCACTCAGGGCCCAGGGTGAGCAACTTACTCAGTGTGTCGCTGTTGGCCAGTTCTTCGTTCTGGTAGCCGCCGGCGAAGCGCAGTTTGTCGGTCAATGGCGGGTCGAGCGGAATGTCGTACCACAGGCCGACGTTCTGCCGGGGCGCCGACAGTTCGGCTTCCCAGCCATAGCTGTGGCCCAGGGGGTTGACCCAGTGCCGCGTCCAGTTGGCTTTGCCGCGCGGGCCGACGTCGGTGGAATAACCCAGGCCCAGGCCCATGGTGCGTGGCTTGCGCGTCTGCAGTTGCACCGCCACCGGAATCACGTCGTTGGCCGACGCGGCGGGCGCGGCGTCCACACGCACGCCTTCGAAGAAGCCACTGCCTTGCAGGTTCTGGTTAAGTTCGGCGATCAGTTCGGAGTCGTACGGCGTGCCGCTTTTGAACGGCACCATGCGTTGCAGCAGGTCTTCATCAAACGGCGTATCGCCGGTGAAGCTGACCTTGCCCATGGTGTAACGCGGACCGCTGTCGTAGATA
Source organism: Pseudomonas tolaasii NCPPB 2192 (assembly GCF_002813445.1). Taxonomy (NCBI): domain Bacteria; kingdom Pseudomonadati; phylum Pseudomonadota; class Gammaproteobacteria; order Pseudomonadales; family Pseudomonadaceae; genus Pseudomonas; species Pseudomonas tolaasii. Next base: position 4,019,374 of record NZ_PHHD01000001.1, on the reverse strand, counting down.
AGTTCGATATCGGCCACACCCGCCTGCGGGTCGACCGAGAGTTTTTGACGGATAAAGCGCCCGCTGAAAAAACCGTAACGCGAGGCCTGGTTCTGGATCAGCCGCTTGGCGTCTTCGTAATGGCCATGGTTGAGCACGGCGCCGGACTTGAGGTCGTCACCGCCAGGCACACGAAAGGATTTAAGGTCTGCGGCCTGGCCATCGACCCGAATGGTCACGTCGCGCAAATGCACCGGCTCGCCGGGGTTGATGGTGAGGATCAGGCGCGGGTTCTTGCCGCCCTTCACATCACTTTTGATCAGTGGCTGATAGTAGCCCAAGGCCTGGGCGGCTTTGCGCGCCTGCTCCTCGGCGCCACGGCTGAACCGCAGCAAGGCTTCTTCATCACGATCGCCTACCCCGCCGATATAGCCTTCGATGTTGGCTTTCAACGCGTCGTTTGAGGGCTTGATGCGCACGTCCAATTCGCTTTGCGCCAAAGCGCCGCAGCTTGTGAACAGCAGAATCAAGCCGCTGGTAAATCTTCCTGGAAACTTCATAGGCGCGGATGCTACACGAGCTTGGGAGACTCTTTGAACCCGGAATTGTCTGAATAATTCTGTCTCAAACCGTTGCAGCCTGTAACGCCTGGGGGTTGGCATGAAAAAACACGTGCTCCAGGACCGGTCCTACTGCAACTTCACCGATTTCCTCGTAGCCCTGACGCTTGTAGAACTCCAGATAACGCGAGTTGCCCGTATCGAGCACCACACCGGACGAATGCGGGTCTTCCGCGCACCAGTTGTGCACCGCTTCCAGCAGTTGCTCGCCGTAATGCTTGCCCTGGAATTGCGGGTGAATGCCCAACAATGGCAGTACGTGCACTGAATCTCCGGGCAGGCAGGCCAGCACGGCGTGATGGTAATCCAGATAGCGCCGGGTACCCCGTACGCCGGTGCTCAGCCACATGCGAATCTGCCAGGCCCAGCTTTCGGTGATGCCCAGGCGCCGTTGCGGAGGCGCGATCAGGGCAATGCCGATCAGCCGGTCGTTGACGAACAACCCGATGGCGGGCAGTTTTTGAAAGAAGTGTTGCTTGACCAGTTCCCGCACCGTGGCGCGCACACGCTGTTCGTAACCCGGCCGCTCGGCTTCGAAGATATAGGCAAACGTCGGCTCATGCCGGTAAGCCTGGTACAGCAGCGAGCGGGCTTCGCGGGAATAACCGCTGTTGAGCAGGCGGATGTCGGCAATGGCAGTCGGCGTGTCAGGCATACGGTCAATCTCCCTGGGCGCCATTGAAAAGGATGACGCTCTTATAGGTACGAACTTACGCGGCACCAGTCGTTCCCAGACATTAGCAGCGCATCTGCCCTACCGCCACGCTGGCCCCCGTCCGACTTGTCGGCTAGCATCGCCCTTTTGCCAGACTGGACTGCCGACCATGAAAATCGTCTCCTTCAACATCAACGGGCTGCGCGCCCGCCCTCATCAGCTGGCGGCACTGATCGAGAAACACCAACCGGATATCATCGGCCTGCAGGAAACCAAGGTACACGATGACCAGTTCCCGCTGGCCGAAGTAGAGGCCCTGGGCTATCACGTGTATTTCCACGGGCAGAAAGGCCACTACGGCGTGGCCCTGTTGTCTCGCAAACCGGCTCTGAGCCTGCACAAAGGTTTCGCCAGCGACGAAGAGGATGCCCAGCGCCGCTTTATCTGGGGCACCTTCGCCGACGAACATGGCCAGTCGATCACCGTGATGAACGGCTACTTCCCCCAGGGCGAAAGCCGCGACCACCCGACCAAATTCCCGGCCAAGCAACGCTTCTACGAAGATTTGCAGCAACTGCTGGAAAGCCAGTTCAAGAACGACCAACCGCTGGTGGTGATGGGTGACATCAACATCTCACCGGAAGATATCGATATTGGCATCGGCGCCGACAATGCCAAGCGCTGGCTGAAAACCGGCAAGTGCAGCTTCCTGCCGGAAGAGCGCGAGTGGATGGCCCGCCTGAAAAACTGGGGCCTGGTGGACAGCTTCCGTCATCTGAACCCGGACGTCGCGGACCGCTTCAGCTGGTTCGACTACCGCAGCCGCGGGTTTGAAGATGAGCCCAAGCGCGGGCTGCGGATTGATGTGATCCTGGCCTCCAATGGCCTGGTGTCGCGGGTCAAGAATGCGGGGGTGGATTACGAATTGCGCGGGCTGGAGAAACCTTCCGACCATGCGCCGATCTGGCTCGAATTGAGCTAACAACACTATTGAGTGTGGGAGCTGGCTTGCCAGCTCCCACATTTGAACCTGGGGTGTGCCCGTCATATTTATGCAACCTGCCTGACTTAATCTCCCGACACTCCCTTTGGCTTGAGAAGGTGCCGGCATGAAGCTGCGCGTTCTGTTTCTGCTGACTGTTTTCCCCTTCTACGCTGCTGCTAGTCCCCTCCCCGTTCCCGATCAAGGCCCTGCGTTGCGCATCCAGGGTTCCAACACCATTGGCGCGGCGCTGGGGCCGGCACTGGTGATGGGTTTGATGGAGCACCAGGGGTTGCAGGGCGTGCACAGTCAGCCGGCTGAAGGCGCCAACGAGCAACGGGTGATTGGCAAGACGCGTCAGGGCAAGACGGTGACCATTGAAGTCGCAGCCCACGGTTCCAGCACCGGCTTTGCCGCACTGAAAAAAGCCAGCGCCGACCTCGCGGCGTCTTCGCGCCCGATCAAGGACAGCGAGCTGGTTGACCTGGAACCCCTCGGCGACCTGAAAAGCCCCGGTGCCGAACAAGTGATTGCCATCGACGGGCTGGCGATCATCCTCAACCCGCGCAACCCACTGAATACCTTGACCACCGAGCAGTTGGCGCAGATTTTCAACGGCGAAATCACGACCTGGGAAGCACTGGGCGGCGTCGGCGGCGCGATTCATCTGTACGCCCGCGATGATCAATCCGGCACCTACGACACGTTCAAGGAACTGGTGCTGCGCCTGCGCGGTAAACCCCTCGCCCCTGACGCCAAGCGGTTTGAATCCAGCGAAGAATTGTCCGACGCGGTCAGCCATGACCCTCAAGGCATCGGGTTTATCGGCCTGCCCTATGTGCGCCAGGCCAAGGCGGTGGCGATTGTCGACGGCGACTCGCAGCCCATGCTGCCGATCACCAGCCTGATTGCCACCGAGGATTACCCGCTGTCGCGCCGGCTGTATTTTTACCTGCCGCCGTCGGGGCACAACCTGTGGGCCAACGCGCTGGTGAGTTTCGCCCAGAGCAGCAAGGGCCAGGCAATCGTCGCGGCCAACGGGTTTATTGCGCAGCACGTGCAAGCCATCGCGGTGGAACCGCGTGCCTCCATGCCCGAGGACTACCAGGCCATCGCCCGTGACGCCCAGCGTTTGACCGTGAATTTTCGCTTCGAAGAAGGCAGTGCCAGCCTGGACAACAAGGCACGCCAGGACTTGCAGCGGGTGGTGGCCTATTTGAAAAGCCATGACAAATTGGACAAACAGGTGACGCTGGTGGGGTTTGGCGATGCCAAGAATGACCCGCAGCGGGCGGCTTTACTCTCGAAATTGCGAGCGATGGCGGTACGGCGCGAACTGGTGAAAAGCGGCGTGGTGTTGCGGGATATTCGCGGGTTCGGCGCACAGATGCCGGTGGCGGCGAATACAGCCGATGAGGGGCGGATCAAGAATCGGCGGGTAGAGGTTTGGGTGTACTGAACCTTGGGCTTTGTGCTGTAAACACTGGCCTCATCGCGGGCAAGCCCGCTCCTGCACTCGGTCGCATTCTCAAGTTGGAACTCGGTCAAATGTGGGAGCGGGCTTGCCCGCGATGCAGGCGACGCGGTGTTACTGCCCGCTGCGCATCAGTTCTTTGGGCACATACTTGCCGATCTCGAACTTGCCGATCGCCGCGCGGTGCACTTCGTCCGGCCCATCGGCCAGGCGCAGGGTGCGTTGCATGGCGTACATGTAGGCCAGCGGGAAGTCATTCGATACTCCTGCGCCGCCATGCATCTGAATCGCGCGGTCGATCACCTTCAGCGCCACGTTCGGCGCCACCACCTTGATCTGGGCGATTTCGCTTTTCGCGACTTTGTTACCCACGGTGTCCATCATGTACGCCGCTTTCAGGGTCAACAGGCGCGCCATGTCGATTTCCATGCGTGAGTCGGCGATCTTGTCGATATTGCCGCCCAGGCGTGCCAACGGCTTGCCGAACGCGGTACGACTGACGGAGCGTTTGCACATCAATTCCAGTGCCCGTTCGGCCATGCCGATGGAGCGCATGCAGTGGTGGATACGGCCCGGCCCCAGGCGGCCCTGGGCGATTTCAAAGCCACGGCCTTCACCCAACAGCACGTTTTCGTACGGCACGCGCACGTTGTCGAACAGCACTTCAGCGTGGCCGTGGGGCGCGTCGTCGTAGCCGAACACCGGCAACGGGCGCACGATTTTCACGCCGGGGGTGTCCACCGGCACCAGGATCATGGAGTGCTGCTGATGGCGCGGCGCGTCCGGGTTGCTCAGGCCCATGAAGATCAGGATCTTGCAGCGTGGGTCGCAGGCGCCGGAGGTCCACCATTTCTTGCCGTTGATCACCCATTCGTCGCCCTGGCGCTCGGCGCGCGCAGCCATGTTGGTGGCGTCCGAGGAGGCTACGTCAGGTTCGGTCATGGCGAACGCCGAACGGATCTCACCGCGCAGCAGCGGTTCCAGCCAGCGTTGTTTCTGTTCTTCGTTGGCGTAGCGCACCAGCACTTCCATGTTGCCGGTGTCGGGAGCCGAGCAGTTGAACGGCTCCGGACCCAGCAGCGAGCGACCCATGATTTCGGCCAGCGGTGCGTATTCGAGGTTGGTCAGGCCCGCACCCAGTTCGGACTCGGGCAAAAACAGGTTCCACAGGCCGTCAGCCTTAGCCTTGGCTTTCAACTCTTCCATGATGGCGGTGGGCTGCCAGCGGTCGCCTTCGCTGACCTGGCGTTCAAACACCGGCTCGGCCGGGTAAACGTAAGCATCCATGAACGCGGTGACGCGTTCACGCAGTTCCTGAACCTTGGGCGAATAGGCGAAATCCATGAGCAGCTCCCTTCTTTGAGAGGTTGTTTAGGTCATGCAATCGATGCTAGAACAGCGTTGATAATTTACCTAGCCTATTCTCGGCGTGTATTAACATTCATCACCGATATATGATCGGCCTATCGGCACCTAACAATAAGAGCGCAACGCAATGAATCTGAGCAAGGTCGACCTTAACCTCTTCATCGTCTTCGACGCGATCTACACCGAAGCCAACCTGACCCGCGCCGGGCAGATCGTGGGCATCACTCAGCCGGCGGTGTCCAACGCCCTGGCGCGCTTGCGCGAAACCTTCAACGACCCGCTCTTTGTGCGTACCGCCCAAGGCATGGTGCCCACCCCGATGGCGCAAAACATCATCGGCCCGGTGCGCAACGCATTGTCGTTGCTGCGGGTGTCGGTGCAGGAAAGCCGGATTTTCAACCCCCAGCAAGCGGCCAAAACCTATCGCATCAGCATGACCGACCTCACCGAAGCGGTGATTTTGCCGCTGCTGTTCCAGCGCCTGCGCCGCCTGGCACCGACGGTGGTGATCGAGAGCTTTCTGTCCAAACGTCGCGAAACCACCAAGGAACTGGCTGCCGGACGCCTGGATTTTGCCGTGGATGCGCCGCTCAACACCGACCCCCAGGTGCGTCACGTCAAGCTGATGGAAGACCGCTATGTATGTGCCATGCGCAAGGGCCATCCGCTGGCGGGCAAAGACAAGTTGACCCTGGATGACTACCTGGGGCTGACCCATATCCATATTTCCAGCCGCCGCAACGGTTTGGGCCATGTGGACCTGGCGCTGGGCAAGATGGGCCTGCAGCGCAAGATCGCCCTGCGCTCCCAGCATTACCTGATGGCTTCGCAGGTGTTGCAACAGACCGACATGGTGATGACCGTGCCGGAACGCTTCGCCCGCCGCCATGAACTGCACTGGTTCAACCTGCCGGTCAACGACGTGCCGCCGGTGGAAACCCATTTGTACTGGCACGAAAGCACCGACCAGGACCCGGCGAACCGCTGGATGCGCGAGCAGATGATTGAGTTGTGCCAGCAGGTGACGGCGCACGAGAAAAAGCTGGATGGCAAGCAAGCCTGACCGCTTCTGTGGCGAGGGAGCTTGCTCCCGTTGGCCTGCGCAGCAGGCCCATCTCTTGGGGCCGCTTCGCGGCCCAGCAGGAGCAACCTCCCTCGCCACAGGATAAGTGCCCATGCGGGCTATTTGCTTGACGTTTACGTCAACCTGCCATTAGCTTAGCGCCAAGACCTTCTTGAGCGCCGCCATGAGCACCACCTACAGTATTTCCGACCTCGCCCGCGAGCTCGATATCACCACCCGCGCCATCCGTTTTTATGAAGAACAAGGCCTGCTGGCCCCGGAACGCCGGGGCCAGGAGCGCATCTACTCGGCGCGGGACAAGGTCAGCCTCAAGCTGATTCTGCGCGGCAAGCGCATCGGGTTTTCCCTGGCAGAGTGCCGTGAGCTGATCGAACTCTACGACCCCAGCAGCGGCAACCACATCCAGCTCAACAGCATGCTGGCAAAAATCGCCGAGCGTCGTGAGCAGCTTGAACAGCAATTGCTGGATATCGAACAGATGAAACTGGAACTGGACACCGCCGAAGAGCGCTGCACCCAGGCTCTCGCGCAAACCATGGGCCAGGCTGGCCATTGATCAGAAGGTGAATTGCCATGTCTCTCCCCTCACACGTTCGCCTGGTGGAAGTCGGCCCGCGCGACGGTTTGCAGAACGAAGCACAACCCGTCAGCGTGGCCGACAAGGTGCTACTGGTGGATGCGCTGAGCGCGGCCGGCTTGGGCTATATCGAAGTGGGCAGCTTTGTTTCGCCCAAGTGGGTGCCGCAAATGGCCGGCTCTGCCGAGGTGTTTGCGCAGATCGAGCGCAAGGCGGGCGTGACCTATGGCGCGCTGGCCCCGAACCTGCGCGGTTTTGAAGATGCGCTGGCCGCCGGCGTGAAGGAAGTGGCGGTGTTCGCGGCAGCCTCCGAGGCGTTTTCCCAACGCAATATCAACTGTTCCATCAGCGAAAGCCTGGAGCGCTTTGTACCGATCATGGCAGCGGCCCAACAAAACGGCATCAGCGTGCGTGGCTATGTGTCGTGTGTGTTGGGCTGCCCCTACGAAGGCCAAATTGCGCCGGAGCAAGTGGCCGCCGTCGCACGGGAGCTGTATGCCATGGGCTGCTATGAGGTTTCCCTGGGCGACACCATCGGCACCGGCACGGCAGGCGCCACGCGGCGGTTGTTCGAGGTGGTCGGAGGGCAGGTGCCGCGGGACAAGCTGGCCGGTCACTTCCATGACACCTACGGCCAGGCCATCGCCAATATCTACGCCAGTCTGCTTGAGGGTATCAATGTGTTCGACAGCTCCATCGCGGGCCTCGGCGGCTGCCCGTACGCCAAGGGCGCCAGCGGTAACGTCGCGACTGAAGATGTGGTGTACCTGCTCAACGGCTTGGGGATCGAGACCGGTATCGACCTGGACGCATTGATTCGCGCGGGCGAGCAAATCAGCCAGGTACTGGGCCGCCCGACCGGTTCGCGGGTTGCCAAGGCACGTAATGCCGTTTGAGTAGAACGGCTGTGACAATGTGTTACCGCACGTCTACCTTTCGAGTAACACGGGAACATATTTTGTCGCATTTGCTGAAGGGCATGTCCTACAAAAAAATCAAACCGTTGATTTTAAAGGACTTTTAGAAGTTGGCACGGCTTCTGCTATCTCTATGGCATAACAAGAATAAAAAGCGCCAAACCTAATAAAAATAAGACGAAACGACTCTGACATAACAAAAACAACACGGCAGAGACGCAGCTAACAGATTTTTTTGGAGAAGATGGGCTTCGCAGGGTACGGCATGCCGAAACCCGCAACCGGTTAGAGAAAAATAAAACTACCTCAGGTAGCTACCCACTGGTTGGATCGATTACGAAGAAGCAGATCAGCGTTCAAAAAAATACGTTTGCTCTTGACCCCGGATGGGGGTCGCCAAAAACAGCGGTAAAGGGTAACGGTTGCCAAAAACAACAATAGACCGCCCCTCAATAATAAAAAAAGAGCACGCAACGACAAATTAAAGGGGACCTTCGGGTCCCCTTTGTGCTTTCTGCACCTGACACTCAGCTGTTCAATCTGTGGGAGCTGGCTTGCCTGCGATTGCGGCCTGTCAGGTTCTGTATCCGTGCCTGATGCACCGCTGTCGCAGGCAAGCCAGCTCCCACATGGGCCCGTTGACGTTAGTTGGATCGGGCTCGCAATTCTTCGATGGAAATTTCGCGCATGCGGAATTTCTGGATCTTGCCCGTCACCGTCATCGGAAACTCATCCACGAACTTGAAATGCCTGGGCGTCTTGAAGTGCGCAATGCGGCCCTTGCACCAGGTTTGCAGCTCCAGTTCATTGGCCACGTGGCCAGGGTGAAACTTGACCCAGGCGACGATTTCTTCGCCGTAGCGCTCGTCGGGAATGCCGATGACCTGTACATCCGCCACTGCCGGGTGGGTGAAGAAAAACTCCTCCAGCTCGCGCGGGTACACGTTCTCGCCACCGCGAATGATCATGTCCTTGTTGCGCCCGGCAATGCACACGTAACCCTGTGCATCCATGGTCGCCAGGTCGCCGGTGTGCATCCAGCCGGCCTCGTCGATGGCGTCGCGGGTGCCTTCAGGGTTGTTCCAGTAGCCGAGCATCACGCTGTAGCCACGGGTGCACAGCTCGCCGATTTCACCGCGCGCTACGGTGTTACCGGCGGTGTCGATGATTTTGTTTTCCAGTTGCGGCTGGGTACGCCCGACCGTGGTCACACGTCGCTCCAGGCCGTCATGTGCACCGGTCTGCAATGACACCGGGCTGGTTTCGGTCATGCCATAGGCAATCTGTACTTCGCTCATGTGCAACTCGCTGATGACACGGCGCATCACTTCGATGGGGCACGTGGCGCCGGCCATGATGCCGGTGCGCAGGGTCGAGAGCGCGAACTCACCCCGGCGCGGGTGGTCGAGCATCGCGATAAACATGGTGGGCACGCCGTACAGGCCGGTGGCGCGCTCTTCGGCGACGGCGCTCAAGGTGAGCAAGGGGTCAAACCCGTCATTCGGATAGATCATGGTGGTGCCGTGGGTGATGCAACCCAGGTTGCCCATCACCATCCCGAAGCAGTGATACAGCGGCACTGGAATCACCAGGCGATCCTGTGCCGTGAGGCCCAGGCTTTCGCCGACCATGTAACCGTTATTGAGGATGTTGTGGTGGCTGAGGGTGGCCCCCTTGGGGAAGCCGGTGGTGCCGGAGGTGTACTGGATGTTCACGGGCTGATCGAAATGCAGGCTGGCCTGCCGGCTGTGCAACTGCTCGGGCGGGATGCCTGCGCCAAGCGCCGCCAACTGCGACCAGGGCAGAAAGCCGGAGGGCGGGTTGGGGTCGAGGCTGATCATGCCACGCAAGTCGGGCTTCAATTCCAGCAACATCGCGTGGTAATCCGAGGTCTTGAACGACCCGGCACACACCAGCCACTGACAGCCGGATTGCTTGAGCACGTATTCCAGTTCACTGCTGCGATAGGCCGGGTTGATGTTGACCAGAATCACACCCAGCTTGGCGCTGGCGATCTGGCTGATGCACCACTCGGCGCAATTGGGCGACCAGATGCCCAAACGGTCGCCAGTCTGCATGCCCAGCGCCATAAACGCGCGGGCATGCAGATCAACGGTCTCGGCCAATTGTCGCCAGGTGTAGCGACGTTGCTGGTGGCGGACCACGAGGGCCTCGCCGTCCGGGTACTGCGCAGCGGTGTTATCGAAGGCCTGACCAATGGTCATGGCCAGCAAGGTCTTGTCCTGAGAGCCACGGCTGTAGCTCGGGTTCGGTTGATCCATAACGACCCCTTTTGTCTTTTTTGTAAGGTGGACGGCGGCTGCTTGACGTAAACGTAAACTACGATTGACAGCCTCGCAACGCAAGCTTACGTTAACGTAAAGGTGAGCGCCCTTCCCCCGGCGCCGTCCACACAAAAACAAAGCTCACATTAAGGTGCCTGTCCATGAGTTACCCGTCCCTGAACTTCGCCCTCGGTGAAACCATCGACATGCTGCGCGACCAGGTGCAGGCCTTCGTGGCCAAGGAGATCGCGCCCCGCGCGGCGCAGATCGACAGCGACAACCTGTTCCCCGCCGACCTGTGGCGCAAATTCGGTGACATGGGCCTGCTCGGCATCACCGTGCCGGAAGAATACGGCGGCGCAGGCCTGGGTTACCTGGCCCACGTGGTGGCCATGGAAGAAATCAGCCGCGGCTCGGCGTCGGTGGCGCTGTCCTACGGTGCGCATTCCAACCTGTGTGTGAACCAGATCAACCGCAACGGCAACCACGAGCAGAAACTCAAATACCTGCCCAAACTGATCAGCGGCGAGCACGTCGGCGCCCTGGCCATGAGCGAGCCGAATGCGGGCTCCGATGTAGTCTCGATGAAACTGCGCGCCGACAAGCGCGGCAACCATTACGTGCTCAACGGCAGCAAAACCTGGATCACCAACGGCCCCGACGCCAGTACCTACGTGATCTACGCCAAGACCGACCTGGAAAAAGGCCCTCACGGCATCACCGCTTTTATTGTCGAGCGCGACTGGAAAGGCTTCAGCCGCAGCAACAAGTTCGACAAGCTCGGCATGCGCGGCTCCAACACCTGCGAGCTGTTTTTCGACGACGTGGAAGTGCCCGAAGAAAACATCCTCGGCATCCTCAACGGCGGCGTGAAAGTGTTGATGAGCGGTCTCGACTACGAACGCGTGGTGCTCTCCGGCGGCCCCACCGGGATCATGCAGGCCTGCATGGACCTGATCGTGCCCTACATCCACGACCGCAAGCAGTTCGGCCAGAGCATCGGCGAATTCCAGCTGATCCAGGGCAAGGTCGCCGACATGTACACCCAATTGAATGCCAGCCGTGCCTACCTCTACGCAGTGGCCCAGGCCTGCGAGCGCGGCGAAACCACGCGCAAGGACGCCGCCGGGGTGATCCTCTACAGCGCCGAACGCGCCACGCAAATGGCCCTGGATGCCATCCAGATTCTCGGCGGCAACGGCTACATCAATGAATTCCCCGCCGGGCGCCTGTTGCGCGATGCCAAGCTGTACGAAATCGGCGCCGGCACCAGTGAGATTCGCCGGATGCTGATCGGTCGCGAACTCTTCAACGAAACCCGCTGAAGGAGCGCGCCACATGGCCACCTTGCACACCCAGCTCAACCCGCGCTCGCCGGAATTTGCCGCCAACAGTGCGGCCATGCGCCAGCAGGTCGACGCCCTTCACACCCTGCTCGCCCAGGTGCAGCAAGGCGGCGGCGCGAAAGCCCAGGAACGCCACACCTCGCGCGGCAAGCTGCTGCCCCGCGAACGTATCAACCGCCTGCTGGATCCGGGCTCGCCGTTTCTTGAGCTGAGCCAATTGGCGGCTCATCAGGTGTACGGCGAAGACGTGCCGGCTGCCGGCGTGATCGCTGGCATTGGCCGCGTGGAAGGCGTCGAATGCATGATCGTCGCCAACGATGCCACGGTAAAAGGCGGCTCCTACTACCCGCTCACCGTGAAAAAACACCTGCGCGCCCAGACCATCGCCGAGCAGAACCGCCTGCCGTGCATTTACCTGGTGGACTCCGGTGGCGCCAACCTGCCGCGCCAGGATGAAGTCTTCCCGGACCGCGAGCATTTCGGGCGCATTTTCTTCAACCAGGCCAACATGAGCGCCCAGGGTATTCCGCAAATTGCCGTGGTGATGGGCTCGTGCACCGCCGGCGGCGCCTACGTGCCGGCGATGGCGGACGAGGCGATCATGGTGCGCCAGCAGGCCACCATCTTCCTCGCCGGGCCACCGCTGGTGAAGGCCGCGACCGGCGAAGTGGTCAGCGCCGAAGACCTGGGTGGCGCCGATGTGCACTGCAAGATTTCCGGCGTGGCCGACCACTATGCCGACAGTGACGAACACGCCCTGGCCCTTGCGCGGCGCAGCGTGGCCAACCTCAATTGGCGCAAACAGGGCGAACTGTTGCAACGCCCGCCCATCGCGCCGTTGTACAGCAGCGAGGAGCTTTACGGCGTGATCCCGGCCGACGCCAAGCAGCCGTTTGACGTGCGTGAAGTCATCGCACGGCTGGTGGACGGTTCGGTGTTTGATGAGTTCAAGGCACTGTTCGGCACCACGCTGGTGTGCGGTTTTGCGCATTTGCACGGCTACCCGATGGCGATCCTGGCCAACAACGGCATTTTGTTCGCCGAAGCTGCGCAAAAAGGCGCGCACTTTATCGAACTGGCCTGCCAACGCGGTATTCCCCTGCTGTTCCTGCAGAACATCACCGGGTTTATGGTTGGCCAAAAATACGAGGCTGGCGGTATCGCCAAGCACGGCGCCAAGCTGGTGACGGCGGTGGCGTGCGCCAAGGTGCCGAAATTCACGGTCATCATCGGCGGCAGCTTTGGCGCCGGTAACTACGGCATGTGCGGCCGCGCCTATGACCCGCGCTTTTTGTGGATGTGGCCGAATGCGCGCATCGGCGTGATGGGTGCCGAACAGGCGGCCGGCGTGCTGGTGCAGGTCAAGCGCGAGCAGGCCGAACGCGCGGGCAGCGGGTTCAGTGCCGAGGAAGAAAGCGCGATCAAGCAGCCGATCCTCGACCAGTACGAAACCCAGGGCCACCCCTACTATTCCAGCGCGCGCCTGTGGGATGACGGCGTCATCGACCCGCTGCAGACCCGCGACGTGTTGGCCCTGGCCTTGTCCGCTTCGCTGAATGCCCCCATCGAGCCGAGCCGCTTCGGCGTGTTCCGCATGTAAATGGAGCCGTACCCCATGAGCGATTTCAACACCCTCGAACTGATCACCGACAGCCGTGGTTTCGCCACGCTGTGGCTCAGCCGTGAAGAAAAGAACAACGCGTTCAATGCCGAGATGATCCGCGAACTGATCATCGCCCTCGACCAGGTGCAAAGCGACGCGTCCCTGCGCTTTCTGGTGTTGCGCGGGCGTGGCAGGCACTTCAGCGCCGGCGCCGATCTGGCCTGGATGCAACAGTCTGCCGAACTCGACTACCACACCAACCTGGACGACGCCCGCGAGCTGGCAGAACTGATGTACAACCTGGCCAAGCTGAAAATCCCGTCCCTGGCGGTGGTGCAAGGTGCAGCCTATGGCGGCGCGCTGGGTCTGATCAGTTGCTGCGACATGGCGATTGGCGCCGATGACGCGCAGTTCTGTTTGTCGGAAGTGCGCATCGGCCTCGCCCCGGCGGTGATCAGCCCGTTCGTGGTCAAGGCCATCGGCGAACGCGCCGCCCGGCGTTATGCCCTGACCGCCGAACGTTTTGGCGGCCAGCGCGCGCGGGAGATCGGCTTGCTGGCGGAAAGCTATCCGGCCGCCGAGCTGGATCAACAGGTCGAAAAATGGGTCGCCAACCTGCTGCAAAACAGCCCGGCCGCGATGCGCTCCAGCAAGGATCTGTTACGTGAAGTGGGCAACGGCGCCCTCACCCCGGCCCTGCGCCGTTACTGCGAAAATGCCATTGCGCGGATTCGTGTCAGCCCAGAGGGCCAGGAAGGTTTGCGGTCCTTCCTGCAAAAACGCCCGCCCAGCTGGCAAGCCCAGGAGCCACGTTTATGAGCAAACCATTGACCACCGTGCTGGTGGCCAACCGTGGCGAGATTGCCTGCCGGGTCATGCGCACCGCCAAAGCCATGGGCCTGACCACCGTGGCTGTACACAGCGCCATCGACCGCGATGCACGCCACAGCCGTGAGGCGGATATTCGAGTGGACCTGGGTGGCAGCAAAGCCAACGAAAGCTATCTGCAAATCGACAAAATCATCGCCGCCGCCCAGGCCAGCGGCGCCCAGGCGATTCATCCGGGCTATGGCTTCCTGTCGGAAAACCCAGGCTTTGCCCGCGCCATTGAGGCCGCCGGGTTGATCTTCCTCGGTCCGCCCGCCTCGGCCATTGATGCGATGGGCAGCAAATCCGCGGCCAAGGCCTTGATGGAAACCGCCGGAGTGCCGTTGGTACCGGGTTATCACGGCGAAGCGCAAGACCTGGAAACCTTCCGCGCCGCCTGTGAGCGCATCGGCTACCCGGTGCTGCTCAAAGCCACGGCCGGTGGTGGCGGCAAAGGCATGAAGGTGGTCGAGGATGTCAGCCAACTCGCCGAGGCGCTGGCCTCTGCTCAACGTGAGGCGCTGTCCTCTTTCGGCAACGGGCAGATGCTGGTGGAGAAATACCTGCTCAAACCCCGGCATGTAGAGATCCAGGTGTTTGCCGATCAGCACGGCCATTGCCTGTACCTGAACGAGCGCGATTGCTCGATTCAGCGTCGGCACCAGAAGGTCGTGGAAGAAGCACCCGCGCCCGGTTTGAGCGTTGAACAACGCAAGGCCATGGGCGAAGCCGCCGTGCGTGCAGCCCAGGCCATCGGGTACGTGGGTGCGGGCACGGTGGAGTTTTTGCTGGACGCCCGTGGCGAGTTTTTCTTTATGGAGATGAACACGCGGCTGCAGGTGGAACACCCGGTGACCGAGGCGATTACCGGCCTCGACCTGGTGGCCTGGCAGATTCGTGTCGCGCAGGGGGAAGCGCTGCCGATCACCCAGGAACAGGTGCCGCTGATCGGGCATGCAATTGAAGTACGGCTGTACGCCGAAGACCCGGCCAATGATTTCCTGCCGGCGACCGGGCAGTTAGCGCTGTACCGGGAATCGGCAATCGGCCCTGGCCGCCGCGTGGACAGCGGCGTCGCACAGGGCGACAGTGTTTCGCCCTTTTACGACCCGATGCTCGGCAAACTGATCGCCTGGGGTGAAGACCGCGAACAGGCGCGTCTGCGGTTGCTGGCCATGCTGGATGAATTTGCGGTCGGTGGGCTGAAGACCAACCTTGGCTTCTTGCGGCGCATCATCGGCCACCCGGCATTTGCAGCGGCAGAATTGGATACCGGGTTTATCCCGCGTTATCAGGATGAGCTGCTGCCCATTCCCGGCGAATTGAGCGACGGGTTCTGGCAAGCGGCGGGCACGGCCTTTATGCAGAGCTTGCCGGCGGGTGAAGGTCCTTGGGCGGATACGCGCGGGTTTCGCGCCGGGTTGCCGGCAGAGATCTCGCTGCACCTGAGCTGCGCGGGTCAGGACCGTTTGGTGACCCTGGAAGATCACGCTGCGTACTTGCAGGGCGAACAGTTGGTGATCGAGCGTGACGGCATCCGTCGCAACCACCTTGCCGTGCGTCACGAAGGCACGGTGTACCTGCGCTGGGACGGCGAGATGCAGGCTATAAGCTTGTTTGACCCGATTGCAGCTGTCGAGGCCAACGCTTCCCATCAAGGCGGCCTGACAGCCCCGATGAACGGCAGCATCGTGCGGGTGTTGGTGGACGTCGGCCAAGCCGTTGAGGCCGGCACGCAATTGGTGGTGCTGGAGGCGATGAAGATGGAGCACAGCATCCGCGCGCCCCAGGCGGGTGTGGTCAAGGCGCTGTTTTGCCAGGAAGGCGAAATGGTTGCCGAAGGCAGCGCGCTGGTAGAACTGGAAACGGCGGACTAAAACTTCGCCGTGGCCTGCACCACCACGCCGAGCACTCGGCAATCCTCGGTGAACAGCTGCTTGGGATAGGTGGGGTTGAGGGGTATCAGGTAAAGCTGGCCGCTTTCTTCCATCAACTGCCGGAAGGTTGCCTGGGGGCTGTCGGCCCATTGGGCGACCACCAACTTGCCGGGCTCGGCGTCGATGGCCGGATCGACCAGAATCATCATCCCGGCGCCGATGCTCAGGCCGCTGGGGGCGGTCATGGCGTCGCCCGTCACGGGCAGCCAGAAGGCTTCGCCACGGGCGTGGTAGTCAGTCAATTCGAAACGTGCGGCGCCGTAGGCCGGGCGTTCTTCGCGAATTTCGCAGACGCCTTTCCAGTCACTGACCGGGTAGCGGAAATACGGGTTGTAGTGTTTTTCCGCAGCGGGGTGTTCGTCGACCCTTTCACGAATTTCCAGCGCGACTTCCAGGTACTCCAACCCCAGCTCGGCGAGCACCCGGTTCATATCCGCCAGGCTGGGAACCCGGCGCTTGTTGAGCCAATGGCCTACGCCGCCTTGGGACATGCCCAGGCGTTCGGCCAGTTCGTCTTGTGTGACCTTGCGGTCTTTCATGTTGGCTTTGACCAACGCTATCCATTTATCCATGGGGCCTGACAATACGGTGCGTATTTTTCCGGGCAATAAACAGTTTGTAGTAATCCATAAAATGACATAAATACGATACGTACTAATATCGGCTCTATGGATTTTCGCCCACTGACCGAGTACACAACTCTATGACGACCGCCCCGTACCTCCTGCCCGACAGCCCCCAAAATGACGAGCTGCATGGCATGCGCAGCAGTGGCGCTGCCCAGCGCGCATTGGACTATTACTTGAAGGAAGAGCTGTCGGCACCGCTGCCGGACGGAAACTTTTTCGCCATCAAGCCCGGCATCAGCCAGGAAGAAGCCCTAGTGCACGCTTCCGATCTGCTGCGCAGTGCTGCGGCCACGGCTTACGAATCGGCGAGCAGCCATCAGGGCAACCAGCGCGACCTGGCGTTCTCGGTGGTGTATTTGATTGATATGGCGAAAGCGATGGTAGAGCGGTCGTTGCAGGTGCCTGCTTCGAGTCAGGCAAGCGGATAACAGACGCGAAGAAAAATATTTCTATCTCACGGATAAAAACATTTGACTTGCAAATGATAATGATTATTATTGGACCCAGCTGATCGCGAGATCAGTCGATAGACCAAGGGACCTTAGGTCGGACTCTTGGAATATCTCCTCATCAGGCTAATCACGGTTTTTGACCCGGCTCTTTGGCCGGGTCTTTTTTTTGCCAGTTTCCCTGGCGTGGCTTCAGGCTAATGAAGACTGTGTGTTGCTTGATGGCGCGCATGGTAGCAAAAGACTATCGCCAAAAGAAAGCCACACGAACGCTCTAGCCCGGATCTTTGCGAAATAGCGCTTGAGAATCAATCTCATAGATTCTAAGCTGCTGGCGCGTCATGGATGACGCCCCCTCCCCCCGCGCAACAATTTTGCATCAAGATTTTGCCTGACTCCTGTGTAAGATATCCGCCACAACACTCATATTCAGGCAGCCAGACTATGACCGTGGCCTTGACCTCCATCAAGATCAGCACCGACTTCGACAGCGGCAACATCCAGGTCCTGGATGCCAGCGACGCGTATCAATTGCTGCTGGCCATCAAACCCGATACCCGCAGCCCGCATTTCCAATGGTTTCACTTCAAGGCAGAAGGCATGCATGTGGGGCACACCCACAACTTTCGCCTGAGCAACGCGAGCCAGTCTTCCTACAAGAATGCCTGGAGCGGCTACAACGCCGTGGCGTCCTACGACCACATCAACTGGTTCCGCGTGCCCACGCGCTTTGACGGCGAAACGCTGCACATCACCCTGGAAACCCGCGAGAAACACGCGTGGTTTGCCTACTTCGAACCTTACAGCCGTGAACGCCACGACTGGCTGATCGAACAGGCCATCAACCGTGCCGGTACCCAACTGCTCGCCACCGGCAAAAGCGCCGAAGGCCGTGATATTCAGTTGCTGCGGCGTGGCAAGGGGGGCGAAGGCCAGCGCAAGGTCTGGATCATCGCCCAACAACATCCCGGCGAGCACATGGCCGAATGGTTTATGGAAGGCATCATCGAACGCCTGCAACAGGACGGTGATGACGAGCTGAAAAAGCTGCTGTCCGTCGCCGACCTGTACCTGATCCCCAACATGAACCCTGATGGTGCCTTCCACGGCCATTTGCGCACCAATGCCATGGGCCAGGACCTCAACCGTGCCTGGCAAAGCGCCAGCCAGGACATCAGCCCCGAAGTGCTGTTCGCCCAGGAACAGATGGAAAAATACGGCGTCGACCTGTTCCTCGATATCCACGGCGACGAAGAAATCCCCTACGTATTCACCGCTGGCTGCGAAGGCAACCCGGGCTACACGCCACGTATCGAGGCGCTGGAAAAGCGCTTCCGCAGCCACTTGAGCGCCCTCACCCGCGATTTCCAGACCACCCACGGTTACACCCGCGACCTGCCGGGCGAAGCCAATATGACCCTGGCCTGCAACGCGGTGGGCGAAAAGTATGACTGCCTGTCGCTGACCCTGGAGATGCCCTTCAAGGACAACGACGACGCGCCCAACCCGAAAACCGGCTGGTCGGGTGAGCGCTCCAGGCAGTTGGGCAAGGACGTATTGAGCAGCGTGGCGGATATCGTCACCGTCTTGCGCTGACTCCCACCTCTCCCTGTGGCTGTGGCTGTGGCTGTGGCTGTGGCTGTGGCGAGCGAGCTTGCTCGCGCTGGGACGCGAAGCGGCCCCCGGCAGGCATCGCTAATTCATCTGACACATAGCGCTGTCAGGTAGAGGGGCTGCTGCGCAGCCCAGCGCGAGCAAGCTCGCTCGCCACACAAAGCTCAGGTGTCACGCTAATCACGTCAGTCCCTGGTGCCCGTCATGCTTTGCAACACACCGTCACGGCGAATCAACCCATGGAACAACGCCGCCGCCAGGTGCAACAACACCGTCAAAAACAACAAATAGGCGAGATACCCGTGAGCCTTGCGCAGTAGCGCAAACAACGGCGCATTCGCCCCCACCAGCGCCGGCAATTGCACGGAACTGCTGAGCATCACCGGGTCACCCGCCGCTGAAATCATCGCCCAGCCCAGCAACGGCAGCACCAGCATCAGCGCATACAACACCACATGGGACGCCTTGGCAGCCAAGGCTTGCCACAGTGGCAAATCGGCAGGCAACGGCGGCTGGCGTGTTGAAAAACGCACCGCCAAACGCACGATGACCAACGCCAGAATCGCGATACCCAGTGGCTTGTGCAGGTGGATCAGCCATTCGTGCCGCTCGGAAACCGATGCCACCATACCCGCGCCGATAAACAGCATGGCGATGATCATCAGCGCCATCAGCCAGTGCAGCAAGCGCGCCAGCGGGGCGAAAAACCGTGGTTGAGCATTCATGGCTTCGACTCCTGTGGGGCACTGTGCAACGGGCTCACTTCACCCGCACGACGCACATACGAACTGGCATAGGCGGCCGAGCGCGCGGCCAGCAGCGGGTCATTTGACGCTTCGATGCCACTGGGCAAAACCAGCGGATCAAAGTTGATATCACGGCAATCACCGTCCGCTTGCGGCTGGCTGCTTTGCAGCACCAGGGTGCCGGCGTTCAGTACTTTGTGCTCGCCAGCCCATTGCTTGCTGGCATCGTCGAGCGGGTCGCCGGGGTTGGCCAGGGTCATGTTCAACTGCCAGCGCAACGGGCCCGAGGCCAGGCGCTGTACCAGGTCTTTTTCGAGGAAGTCACTGCCCGACGGCGCGGTATCACCTGGCGCGTCCTGGCTTTGCGGCACCACGCCCCAGCGCACGGCCTGGCGTTTGCCATCAGCGCTCACCAGGAAAAACGCATTGATGCCGTTATAGGTTTCGGTCGCATAGCTGGCCGACGGCTTGGCAGTCTTGACCCACGCCAGGAACGGCGCGGTCTCCGGATGAGCGGCAAAAAACGCCGGCATATTCGCCGGGTTCGGCTTGCCGGTGGCCGGGTCTGGCGCGCCGGCCTTGAGCATCTGGTAAAACGCCTCGGGCGTGCCCACCGGGAACACCGGCATGCTGTTCATCCCGGTTCGCCATTGCTGGCCATTGGCCTGGCTGAATTGCAGGGCAAAACTGCGGATCGGCACGCTGCTGTCCGGCGCGTAGGGGTTCCCGCTGGGGAGCGCCAAACGACCGACCACCGGGGTTTTCGCCTCGCTGAATACCTGGGCGCTGGAGTAGGCGCGCGCTTCGGGGCTGCTCTCGAAGTAACCGGCCACGCACACGCCCTTGGCATGGTTACGCCGGAAGCCTGGGTGAATGCCATTATTGGTTTCCAGGGCATTGACCAACGTTTTCGGGCGCAGGCGCTGAGGGTCGAGTGTGCCATTGACGTAGGCAAACGCCCCGGCAACAACCGCAACCACGGCGCCGATCCCGGCGAGTCGCGCGATCAGGCTCGCAGTGCTCAGCGGCGGACGGGGCGGTGATGAGTGATCTACCATGAAGTAACTCCAGGGCCAGAGGCCTTAGGGGGTGAAACACAAGGTCGGAGCATTGAGACGAACGCCGATCGGCTCTATTCCAGGCCCTTGAATTTATTTTTCACCCAAAGGAATAACCTTCGACGCCGTACGTCTCTCATGTCCCAGCGTAGTGACCAGCCAGCCAACCATGCATGAACTCGACGAACAGTTACGTGAACTCATCCCCAGGCTGCGGCGTTTTGCCGTGTCCCTGACCCGTAACGCCAGCAGCGCCGACGACCTGGTGCAATCCACGCTGGAACGGGCGATCGTCAGTTGGGCCGACAAACGCATCGAAGGCGACCTGCGCGCCTGGCTGTTTTCAATCCTGTACCGGCAGTTTCTCGATGCCCACCGCCGCAGCCGCCGTTATGCGCGCATGCTTGAATTCTTCACCGGCCGTGACGACACACAGCCGTCGGTCGAACGCACCGTCATGGCTCAATCCGCCCTCAAGGCTTTCGACCAGCTCAACGCCGAGCAGCGCGCCCTGCTGCTGTGGGTGTCGGTCGAAGGCTTAAGTTACAAGGAAGTCGCGGAAATTCTCGATGTACCCATTGGCACCGTGATGTCACGCCTGTCCCGCGCGCGCCAAGCTCTGCGTCAACTCAGTGACGGCGAAATGGCCAGCCCTTCCCTGCGGATACTCAAATGATCAGCCTGCCCCCCAGCGAACGCGATTTGCATGCCTACGTCGACCACCAGTTGCTGGAAAGTGACCGCCGCGCACTGGAAACCTGGTTGGCCGCCCACCCCGATGTCGCCGCCCAGGTACAGGCCTGGCAACAGGATGCGCAGCTGCTGCGTGCCTCCTTGAGCGGCGCCCTGCAACAACCGGCCAACCCCGAGCTTGACCCGGCGCTGATTCGCCAACGCATCAAGCATCAGTCACGCCGGCATTTCGCCACGGCGGCCGTGTTGCTGATCGCCGTCAGCCTTGGCGGCCTTGGCGGCTGGCAGGCTCGCGAAGCCACCCAGCCGTCCGTTGCGCCCATGGCCGATGCGATGCAAGCGTTCCGGCTGTTTGCGCAAGACGGCATCATGCCCGCCGATTACAACACCCGGGACGGCGGCACCATGCAGGCCTGGCTGGATCGCTATTTCAACCAGGCCCATCGCCTGCCTGACCTGAGCCAGTCGGGCTTCAAGCCGGTGAGCGGGCGCTTGCTCACGACCGAGCAAGGCGCTGCCGCCATGGTGCTGTACGAAGACCCGCAAGGCCGGCGCATCAGTTTCTACATCCGGCCACCGGGCCCGGAAAACGGTTTCCTGCCCCGTGGCCGCCGCAGCGCCGACGGGCTGCAGGCCGAATATTGGTCGGGCGCGGGCTACAACTATGCGGTGGTCAGCCCGGTGGACCAGCCGACCACGCAGATGTTGAAGTTCTAGAAGCCCACGTCCAGTACCACGTTGTCCAGGTAAGTGCCCCCCGGTGGCGTGGTCTGGTCGGTATAGATTTTCGCGTTGTAGTTGAACACCTGGCTGCCGGTGCCCAGGCCGTTGCCGGGGTTGACCTCGGCGGTGGAGCTGGCTCGCCGCGCCGCACCGACACTGCCCCAGCGCGTGGTGCCGGCGCTTTTGAAGATGTCGTAAGCCAGGTAGTTGGTGCCGGAAATCATGCGCCGCCGACCACCGACGCTGACCGGGTTCTGGCCGTCGCTCAAGCCCACGGTGTAGGCGCTGCCCTTGGTGCAGGCGATGTTGATGGTCTGCCCGGTCACGGCCGTAAAGCCACTGACCACCGGCGCACTGCCGAAACTGATGTTGGGCGCAGTGATCTGGCAATCGTTGGTCACCGTCATGCTGACCGTCAGCGTCGCCGTTCCATTACCGATATCACGCCCCAGGCAAATGCCGCCAATGCCGATGCCCGAACAATAGTTCCAGCTCCAGGCGATGTTCAGCGTTTCGGTATACACGCCTGCGGCCACATTACTGCCGGTGATGCTGCTCAGGTACAAGGGCACGGTTTTCGCGCCAGGCCCCGCAATCAAGCCAATGCTTTGGGCGATCCCTCCGGCGCCGCCAAAATCAAATTGCGTGCCCCGGGTGATCGGAAAGCTGCTGCTGTTGTTGCCGTAAATCGTGTAGCCGATCACATCACCGGTCGGCCCGACCAGGCCGCTCTGAGCCGAGGTGATGGTGGCGTAAAAGTGGTCCGTGGACACCAGCAGCGAAATGAGTGCAGAGGTGCAGCTCAGCCCCGCGTTGGTGGTCGAGCTGGTTTGCGCTGCGGTGCGCACCGTCATTGAGCTGATCGAACCGAAACCGGCCGGTGCCGTGGTCACCACCGAACACAGCGCCATGACCTGGCCCGAAAACAGTAGCCCCAGCAGATACAACCCTCCCTTGCCCCACACGTTCACTCTCCTTGTTCAGCCCTCATTGGCATACCAACGGCCCGATCAGGGGCACGTCCTGTTGCTGCTCATCGATGTCGAAAGTCGCCTGGCAGGTACGGCCCTCGGCGAGGCTGACCTGCAGCGTGTTATGGGCGCTGAGGTTTTCCAGATAGACCAGGCCATCCCAGCCGACCACGGCCTGGCTGTTGCTCTGTTCGTGAACCACCAGGCTGCCCAGCGGCAATTGCTGATGCTGGCTGTCGACCAGGGTGATGCTCGCAGCCAGCACCCGGCGTAGTGGAAACTCCAGCAAGTAACCGCTGCCACGGCGCACCGCTACCCGTTGCTCCACGTTCGGGCTCTGCACATTCGGCGGCAGGTTCAACGGGTCTATTTCATATTTGGCGCGGTAATAGGCGCTGCTCCACGGCACCAGCAATTTGCCATTACGGTCCGTCTCGCCCACCAACTGGTTTTCATAGCGCACCGGAATACCGCCAAAGCCCTGGGTGCTCACCACCACAAACGCGTCATTGATGCGGTTGGCGGCGAAGGTGTCGCCGCCCATCCACACCAGCGAGCCACTGGCATCCGCCCAACGGGTTTCGGCGTCGCTGCTGCCGTACACGCCGGCCTGCAATTGCACCGATTGCAGGCGCCAGGTCAGGTCGGCCTGGCGATAGGTCGGGCCGTCGCCCTTGGCATACCCGAGGTTGTAGCCCAGCCCGCCGTCACTGGGCACCGCACTGCTGTAGTTGATACGTTGGCGACTGGCGCCGTCCTTGCTGCGCTCGGTGCTCAGCGCCAGGCTGCCATTGAGATCGAACGGAATGACCAGTTGCGCCTGCATCGCCCAATTGCTGTCGCCGATCTCACGATTGGCCGACAGATAAAAACTGGTGTTGCGCCACAGCGGTTTGCTCCAGCTGAGGTTGAGCAGGCGCGTGCGCGAATCGTCGGCGGCCTGCACGTCGAAATAGCCGAAGCCCAGGCTGCCGAAACGCTCAAGGTTAAGGCTCAAGGTGACTTGCTCGCTGCGCTTGCTGAGGCTGGCGTAGGGCGTGTCGACCAGGGTCAGGTCGGCGTACTCATCGTGCCGTTCCACCCTCTGGTACGAGAGGCTGTAGCGTGAGCTGTTGTATTGGTAGCCCAGGCTCAATTGCTGGCCGGTGCGCCCATCGAACCGGCTCTGGCTGACGGCGGTGTTGAGCACGCCGAAATTACCCAGCCGCAGGTTGCCGCCCAGCCCGCCAAGGGTCAGGTCCCTGGAGGCTTCGGCGTGGCTTTCCAGGGTCAGGTTGTCGGAATAACCGTAACGAAATGTGCCACTGGTTACGCCCGGGCCGTAGCCGAAGTCACGCACGGTGTAGTCCCGACGCAAGGTCCCGGCGGCCACCGAGAAATCCGTCAAACCCTTTTGCAGCAGCGTGCTGGTGACGTAAAACGGTACCGTGGTCGACACCTGGCGCCCCAACGCGTCAGTGGTCACCACCACCGCTTCACCGGCGCCGTTGATAAACGGGATGTTGGTCAGGGTGTAGGGCCCCGGTTGCAGCAGCGCACTTTCGGATTTGTAACCGTTGATAAACAGGTCGACCGAGGACGGCACCGCCGCTTCGCCGGCAAATTGCGGCAAGGGGTAAGTGACCAGGTCCGGGCGCACCGCAAAATCCCGCGACAATTGCACCCCGCCCAGGCGCACCGAACTGCTCCAGGGCAGCGAACCGCTGATCACGTCGCCAGCTTCATAGGTCAGCAACCGCTCGTCATCAGAAAAACGCCAGGTGGTGTCGTAACGCCGGTAGCCGTTATTGAGCGTGCTGTCGCTGACCCCGCCGGCCAGGGTCTGACGGTACTGCCCGGTGTTGGACAAAGTGCCCCAATTGTCGAACAGCCGCACTTCGTTCCAGGCCGCCAGGTAGCTGCCGCCGTCATCGGTGTCGTTGAAATACACGTCATAGTTGAGCAAGGCACCGAAGCTGCTCATCGCCTGGGTGCGCGGGTAGGTATTGCGGTTGCCGATAAACTGCTCCTGCAGCCACGACGGCGGCACGTCCAGCAGCAGCCGCTGGCCATTGCTGTCGTAATCGCTGTGCAGGCCAGGCACCTTGTCGAGGTCGATGCTGCCGCTCAGGTCGCCAGGCAGTTTCATGCCCACGTCCTGCAATGCGCTGGCCGGCACGTAAAGTTGCCCGGCACGCTGATCGACCGCGATGACCCGGCCCGTGTCCATCTGGTTGACCACCAGCTCCAGAAACAGCTGTGCATCGGCGACCGCCTCCATACTGCCGGGCGGCGGCGGCAGGTCGCCCGCCACGCCCGGAAGCGCGATCATTGCGCCCCACAGCCCGCTCACCACTGCCAACGACGGCCACCTACAACGAGCCAGACCACGGCTCCATGGCGTTGTGTCCTTCAATGGACATCTCCATCCTGTTAAACCCGGGCATCATCCCGTCCCGCTGCAAAAACGCTTATCGCTTGGGCGCCAGGCTCTCCAATTGGGGGGCGCCGTTAACGCGCACCTGCAATGGCTGGTCGGCGGACAACGCATCCGGCACGGGCCAACGCATGGTGGCGCCCGGCAACACGTAGCCCAGCAACCCGTCGACCAAGGGGCGAGTCTGCCCACCCTGCTTGAACGAGGCATCGGTCAGCCGCGCATGCACGGCGCCCTGGTTGCGCACCTCGATGTAGGTGCGCCCCGCTACCGTGACTTTTTGCCAGCTCAGGTCCGGTTTGCCCGCGCCCTTGGGGTCACGCTGGCGGGCAGCGTCGTCCTTGCTCCACAGCCCCGCGCCGTAGGCGAACAGCGGCACCGAATAACGCATCTGAAAGCGAATCGCGGCGGCCGTATTCTTGCCTTCCGGCGGCGGCGGCACCTGCAGGGCCGTGGGAATTTCATCAATGATGATGCGATAGGCCAGCTCCTGGCCCGGCGGCACTTCGCGGGTGCGCGTCAGGCGTACCAGTTGCTTCTGGCCCGGCTCGATCTTTGCCACCGGCGGGCTGCCGATCACATCGCGCTGGTTCTGGTACTGCTCGTCAAAACCGCTCTGGCTCCAGGCAAACACCCGGATCTGCAGGCTGGCGGTCTCGGTACCACGGTTTTCCAGCCACAGCGCGCTGGCCTGTTGGTCGGCCTCCAGCACGGGGTCGATCGGCCAGATCAGCACCGAGCTTGCAGCCTGCACACACCCTGCGGCGCACACGGCCCCCAGGGCAACACCCGCGGCCCACAACCGCCGGGAAGTCGAACGCATAAACCCACTCCTTATACCGATAGCCCCTACCACGTCAGCTGCACCTGCAGCGTGTCGCTGTACGTCCCCCCAGGCTGATTGCCCGGTAACTGCACCCGGCCGTAAATCGGCAGGCTGATGTTGTTTGCATCGCTGTAGGTCACATTGACGCTCTGACTGACCCCCAGGGCCTGGCTGAACGCCGCATCCCGAAACAATTGGTAGGCCACCCGCGCACTGCCGCTGTTGAGCTGCAAATTGCGCCCGGTGCCGCTGTGCAGACCGCCGTCGACGCTCATGCTCAACGTCACGCCAGGCGTGCATTGCAAGGTCACACCGCCGGTCAGCGCCGCCGTGACGGTGCTTGTCGCCAGGGCCGAATAGCTGCCGTAGGTCAGTGCACCATAGTTGGAGCCGCCGCCCACGATCAGGCAGCCCGGCGTGATGGTCGCGCTCACCTGGAAGCTCTGGCTGGTCACCGCCGACAACGGCAGCGGCACCACCAGCGTGCACACCAGCACTGCCCTCGCCACCGAACGGTTCATGGCGTCAGAACGTCAGTTCCACTGCCACCGTGTCCGTGTAGGTTCCGGCCGGCAGCCCCGCCTTGCCCACCGCACGCCCGTAGAGGTTCACGGTCTGCGCCACGCCGGTACTGGCCGCCAGGGTGATGACCCCGTCGATGGCCAGCAACGCGGAATGCCCGCTGTCGGTGTAGAAGTCATAGGGCACGAAGTTGCCGGCACCGTCCGCCAGAGCACGAGTGCCGCCGGGGGAGGCATTGTCATGGGCCCCGGCGCGCACCTTGATGGCGGGCGTGGTGCCCGCCGAGCACAGCACTGACAGCGCACCGCCGGTGCCGGTGCCGCCGAGCAATTGGGCGTCGGCGTTGGTGAACAGGCTGTTGGTGGTGCCGAAGTTCAGGCTACCGAAGTTCAGGCCGGTGGCTGCGCCGGAGCCGTTGACCTGGCAGCTGGCGATCAACGTCAGGGTGGAGCTGATCTGGCCGGTCACGGTCGTCGCCGCATTGAGGCTGGAGGTCATCGCCAGGCCCAATACACACAGGCCAATCCGAGATACACGTGCATGCATGATGTTCATCCTCTTGATTTACCAGTCCAGTGTCACCGTCAAAGTGTCGGTGTAGATCCCTGCCGGTAAGGCACTGGTATTTGCCACCACGGAACCGAATACCGGGATCGGTATCTGGGTACCCTTGGCCACGACAAAATTGCGTTGCTGCCCGATGCTGTAACTGCTGCGCCCCTGAGGGTCAGCAGACAATCGATAAGGAATGGTCTGACGCCCGTTGCTCAGGCGCCGCGTAGTGCCATCGCCATTGGTGCCGCCGTCGATGGTCACGGTAAAACTGGAGACCGAGGGGTTGCACGACACCGCCAATGGCGCCTTGTCGCCATCGGAAATACCCGCGCCGAGCGTGTTGTTCCAGGTCGGGCCCTGGCTGCCGAAATCCAGCAACGCCGTGCCGCCCGTGGGGCTGACCGGCGCGCTTTCGGAGCCCTTGCTCACCTCGCAACTGGCGGTGATCACCAACCGCGCGTGAATCTGCCCGCTCACGGCCGCCGCCTGGGCGTCGTCGGCCAGCAGCAACAAGCCGCCCATGGCCATCACGGCCAGATAGCGGCTTACCATGTGACGGTGACCTTGAGCAGGTCGGAGTAGCGGCCGACGGCAGGAATGTCTTTGAGCGGCTCGATGCGGCCATACAGCGGTAAATCGACCGAGCCGGAATCCGGTACGCGGCCGCTGACCGGCACGTTGACCGGCAACGGGATCAGCCGCGCGGCGTCGGCGTAGATACGATAGGGAATGGGTTTGCTCGACGGGCTCGCGGCGCTCAGGTAGCGCACTTCGCCGACGCCGCCGTGCAGGCCGCCGTCCACGCGCATCTGGTAAGGGGTGTCGGGGTTGCATTCCAGGCGTGGCTGACGCTGGCTGATCAGGGCCGCACTCAGAGGCCCGGCCGGGTCATCCAGACGCGGGCCGCTGCCGAAATCCAATGTGCCAAGTTGCTCGATGCCAGCACTGCGGGTGGTGCCCACCAGCTGGCAGCCGCGCTGCACGTCGATACGCACCTCCACCTGGAGCTGCGCAGCGCCGGCCGTGCTGCAAAGCATCGCGCCCATGACTGCCAATACCGCTCGTCCCTTCACGGCCCCAATTCCTTATACAGGGGTGACTGCTGTGTAGGAGGTTAGTCACTCAGGGCGAAACTGCCAGTCTTGGCAGGATTGCGCCTGCGCCATGCCCTTTTGAGATAGCTGAGGCGACCCTTCTCTATTGGTCAAAACACCCCGCTCGCCCTAAAGTGAGCAACCACCGAGACACAGAGTGACCCGCCTTGGCCGTGCTTTCCCTGATCCAGCGCCTGCTCGGCAAGAAAACCGAGCCCCCCGTCGACACCGCCATCCCGGCGTTTTTCCAGGACCGTGCAGAGCAGCAGGGCTATACCCTCAGCGACGGCCAAAACCGGGCGGTGGCCGCCCTGGCCCGGGAAACCGCGCACCTGCTCGCCGGGCAAGCGACCCGCAGCCTGTACCTGCACGGCCCGGTGGGGCGCGGCAAAAGCTGGCTGCTCGACGGGTTTTTCCAGGCATTGCCGGTTGCCGAGAAACAGCGGGTGCACTTTCACGAGTTCTTTACCCGTCTGCATCGCGGCATGTTCAAGCACCGCGCGCAAGACGACGCCCTCGGGGTGACCCTCGACGAGTTGCTGGCGGGCTGCCGAGTGCTGTGTTTCGACGAGTTCCATGTCCACGATATCGGCGATGCCATGCTGATCAGCCGGTTGTTCAAGGCGTTGTTCAAACGCGGCGTGCTGGTACTGGTGACCTCCAATTACCCGCCCGAGGGTTTGCTGCCCAACCCGCTTTATCACGAGCGTTTCAAACCGGTGATCGACCTGATTGCCGCGCGCATGGACGTGCTGGAAGTCAGCTCGCCGCAGGATTTTCGCAGCCTGCCCCAGGCGCGCAGCGCGCAGCGCTTCACCCGCGGACACTACGTGTGGCCCGGCACGGCGCCACAGCGCGAGGCACTTGGCCTGCCGCCCAGCGATTGCCCGCCGCAACCCTTGACCGTCGGCGCTCGGCAATTGACCTGCCGCCACCACACCGCGCGCACCATTGCCTTCACTTTCAACGACCTCTGCGAGCAGCTCACCGCCGTAATGGATTACCTGCTGCTGTGCGAGGACTACGACCACTGGATCATCGACGGCCTGCCACAACTGGCCGATTGCCCGATCGCCGTGCAACAACGCTTCATCAATCTGGTAGACGTGCTGTACGACCGCGACAAGCAACTGACCCTGATCGGCGAGCAGCCGCTGGACACCGCCCTGAGCGGCCAGGCCATCGACCTCGCGCGCACGGCGAGCCGCCTGAATCAATTGCAAACCGTCAGCCCGCAACACGCAGCCGACCCGGTATCATGAGCGCCATTTACGCCCTCTAGCCGAGTAGCCGCGCCGTTCATGAATACCCTCGCCCAACTCAAGGCTGGCCAATTGGCCGGCATCACACGCCTGGACCTGGCCTGCGGGCTGACCGAATTCCCTCGGGAAATCTTCGAACTGGCCGACACCCTGGAAATCCTCAACCTCACGGGCAACGCCCTGAGCAGCCTGCCCGACGACCTGCACCGCCTGAAGCACTTGCGCGTGTTGTTCTGTTCGGACAACGCCTTTACCGAGCTGCCGGAATGCCTGGGCCAGTGCTCGAACTTGAGCATGATCGGCTTCAAGGCCAACCAGATCAGCCGGGTACCCGCCGCCGCCCTGCCGCCGCAGCTGCGCTGGCTGATCCTCACCGACAACGTCATCAGCCAACTGCCCGATGAGCTGGGCGAGCGGCCGCTGCTGCAAAAACTCATGCTCGCCGGTAACCATTTGGCACACCTGCCGCCAAGCCTGGCGCAGTGCCACAACCTTGAGTTGCTGCGCATCGCCTCCAACCGCTTCACCCAGTTGCCGCACTGGCTGCTGACCCTGCCAAGCCTGACCTGGCTGGCCTACGCGGGCAACCCGGTGGAAATGGCGGTGGACGTGGCAGCTGACGACACAACGCCGGATATTGACTGGTCGGAACTGGCGCTGGGCGAAGTGCTGGGCGAAGGCGCTTCGGGGATTATCCGCAAGGCACTCTGGAAGCCTGCCGCCAAGCCGGTCGCGGTCAAACTGTACAAAGGCACCATCACCAGCGACGGCTCGCCGCTGCACGAAATGCAGGCGTGCATCGCCGCCGGGTTGCATCCGAACCTGATCAAGGTGGAGGGCCGCGTGGTCGGCCATCCGGATAACCAGGCCGCGCTGGTGATGGACCTGATCGAGCCGAACTACCGCAACCTGGCGGCCCTGCCGAGCCTGGCGTCGTGCACACGCGATGTCTACGAGCCGTCTACGCGGTTCAGCCTGGAGGTCGCGTTACGCATGGCGCGGGGCGTGGCCTCGGTGGCGGCGCATCTGCACCGGCACGGCATCACCCATGGTGACCTGTACGGCCACAATATTTTGTGGAATGAAGCGGGTGATTGCTTGCTGGGAGATTTTGGCGCCGCGTCCTTCCATGCCACGGCGGACACTCTGGAAACACGGGCGCTGCAGCGCATTGAAGTACGCGCCTTCGGGGTGTTGCTGGGGGAATTGCTGGAGCGGGTTGACGGAGCGAATGACGCGGCGCTGAAAGCGCTGCAGGAACGCTGCTGTCAGCCGGATGTACTGGCGCGGCCCGGGTTTGAGGAAATCGAAGCGCTGCTCAATTCTGTCAGACACCCCTAAGCCATTGTGGGGGCTGGCTTGACTGCGATACGGCCCTATCATTCACCCTTTCAGTGACAGATACACCGCTATCGCAGGCAAGCCAGCTCCCACATTTTAGCCAGCCAGGCCGACAAACATATCCTGCACGTCGTCATGGTTGTCCAAGCCTTCGAGGAAGGCTTCAACTTCGGCCATCTGCTCATCGGTCAAACCGCTGACCGGGTTTTTCGAGATGTAACCCAGCTTGGCCGACAGCACGGTGAAACCCTGTTCCGGCAGGGCTTTCTGCACGGCGTCCAGGTCAGTGGTCTCGGTGATGAACAAGGTGCTGCCTTCTTCTTCGCCGTCTTCGAAATCCTGCGCGCCGGCTTCAATCGCGGCCATTTCCGGATCGGCGTCCGGGGTATCCGGCGACGCTTCGATCAGGCCGACGTGGTTGAAGTCCCAGGCGACGGAGCCGGAAGCGCCCAGTTGGCCCTTGCGGAACGCCACGCGGATTTCTGCCACGGTGCGGTTGATGTTGTCGGTCACGCACTCAACGATCAGCGGCACCTGATGGGGCGCGAAGCCTTCATAGGTCACGCGGTGGTACTGCACGGTTTCGCCCAACAGGCCGGCGCCTTTCTTGATGGCGCGGTCCAGGGTTTCCTTGGGCATCGAGGCCTTTTTGGCCTGTTCCACCACCAGACGCAGGTGGGCGTTGGTCGCGGTGTCGGCCCCGTTGCGGGCGGCAATGGTGATTTCTTTCACCAGCTTGCCGAAGATCTTGCCCTTGGCATTGGCTGCCGCTTCTTTATGTTTGACTTTCCACTGTGCGCCCATGACTCACTCTCTTCTCGTCCATCGCGCCCAAACGTCTACTGGCTGGCGCTTTGGGGGCAGAGTTTATAGGGCAGGAAAAGATCGTTCCAGCAAAAAACCGTCAGGACGCCAACTCGAAAAACGCCTGGATCAGCCGCAATGCGCGACGCCGCTCCATGCAGCCGAGCATGTGCCGGTTGACCAGCCCGTCGCCTTGCAAGGGAATCGCCTGCACCCGTGGATCGCGACTGACTTCCATGGATGACACCACCCCAACCCCCAACTCAGCGGCTACAGCCTCGGTCACTGCCTCACGGCTGTCCAGCTCCAGCAGCACCCTGGGCTTGACGCCCGCGGCGGCGCAGGCGTCGTCGAAGGTGCGGCGAGTGATCGAACTGGGTTCACGCAGCACCATGATCTGCTCATGCAACTGGTCCAGACGAATACCGTCAGGGTCTGCCAGCCACGGATGCCCCGCCGGTACCAGTGCGCAAATCCGTGACTCGTTCAACGCTTGCAGATGCAGACCGTTGCGCGGTTCTACCTCGGTCAGCACCGCCACGTCGGCATGCTCGGACAACAGCGCCGCCAGGGTTTCCTGAGCATTGCCCAGGCGCAGGTTCACGGTAATGCCCGGGTAGCGTTCGCGCAGTCGCGCAATCATCGGCATGACCAGGTGCGGACCATCCGCCGCGACCTCCAGACGCCCGGTGAGCAGTTGGCGATTGGCTTCGAGCAACGTTTGCGCCTCGTCCACCAGGCCGAAAATCGCGCGGGTAATGGCCGCCAGGCGCGTGCCCTCCTCGGTCAGCTCCACCCGCCGCGCAGTGCGGCGCAGCAGGGGAATCTGGTAATGCTCCTCAAGCGCCTTGATATGCCCGGTCACCGCCGGCTGGCTGATAAACAGCCGGGCCGCCGCACGGGTAAAACTGCCCTCACGGGCCACGGCATCGAATGCGCGCAGTTGAAACAAATTCATGGCTATCGGCCTCACTGATAGCTCGCATAACAACAAACAATTTGATTGATGACAAGCCAAACTGCAATTTAGGCGTCGTAGATTCAGCCCCAGTTTTGCGAGGACTCGATATGCCCACCGCCGCGCCCATCCTGCTCACTCCCGGCCCGCTGACCACCTCCGCCCGCACCCGCCAGGCGATGCTGGTGGACTGGGGCTCATGGGATGACCGCTTCAATCAGCTCACCGCCAGCGTCTGCGAGCAGTTGCTGGCAATTGTTCACGGCGCCGACAGCCACCACTGCGTGCCGTTGCAAGGCAGCGGCACCTTCGCCGTCGAAGCCGCCATCGGCACGTTGGTGCCGCGCGACGGTAAAGTGCTGGTGCTGATCAACGGCGCCTACGGCAAGCGCCTGGCGAAGATTTGCGAAGTGATCGGCCGTGAGTTCAGTACCTTCGAAACCGCCGAAGACCAACCCACCACCGCCGCCGATGTGGACCGCCTGTTGCACGCCGACGGCGCCATCACCCACGTGGCACTGATCCACTGCGAAACCAGCACCGGCATCCTCAACCCGCTGCCGGAAATCGCCCAGGTGGTGAAACGCCACGGCAAGCGCTTGATCATCGACGCCATGAGTTCCTTCGGCGCCCTGCCGATCGACGCCCGTGAAGTGCCGTTCGACGCCCTGATCGCCGCCTCGGGCAAGTGCCTGGAAGGCGTGCCGGGCATGGGCTTTGTCTTCGCCGACAAGCACGCGCTGGCCGCCGCCGAGGGCAACTGCCATTCCCTGGCGATGGACCTGTTCGACCAGCACCGCTATATGGCCAAAACCGGCCAATGGCGTTTCACCCCGCCGACCCACGTGGTCGCGGCCCTGCATGAGGCACTGCTGCAATACGCCGAGGAAGGCGGCTTGCCCGCACGTCACAGGCGTTACGCGCGCAATTGCCAGGCCTTGCTCGACGGTATGGCCGAACTGGGCCTGCGCAGCTTTTTGCCGGCGGCGATTCAGGCACCGATCATCGTCACCTTTCATGCGCCGCAAGACCCGCGTTACCACTTCAAGGACTTCTACGAAGGGGTCAAGGCCAAGGGGTTCATCCTCTACCCCGGCAAGTTGACTCAGGTCGAGACCTTCCGCGTCGGCTGCATCGGTGACGTGGACGCCACGCAGATGCACGCCGCCGTGGCCGCCATCGCTGAAGTCCTGCAGGCCCTGCACATCAACCTTCCCTCGTCTGGATCGCACCCATGAACTATGAAAACCCCAACACCCTGCAAGCCGTGATCCTCGACTGGGCCGGCACCGTGGTCGATTTCGGCTCGTTCGCGCCCACACAAATCTTCGTCGAGGCCTTTGCCGAGTTCGACGTGCAAGTCTCCATCGAAGAGGCCCGCGGCCCGATGGGCATGGGCAAGTGGGACCACATCCGCACCCTGTGTGACCAGCCTCAGGTGGCCGAACGTTACCGCCAGGCGTTCGGCCGCACGCCGACGGATGACGATGTGACCGCCATCTACCAGCGCTTCATGCCGCTGCAGATCGAAAAGATCGCCGAGCATTCGGCGCTGATCCCCGGCGCGCTCGACACCATCGCCCGCCTGCGCGTGCAAGGGATCAAGATCGGCTCCTGTTCCGGCTACCCCAAACAAGTGATGGACAAGGTCGTCGCGCTGGCGGCCACCAACGGCTACATCGCCGACCACGTCGTCGCCACCGACGAGGTGCCGAATGGCCGCCCGTGGCCGGCACAGGCACTGGCCAATGTGATCGCACTGGGCATTGATGACGTAGCGGCCTGCGTGAAGGTCGACGACACCGTGCCGGGCATCCTCGAGGGCCGCCGCGCCGGGATGTGGACCGTGGCGCTGACCTGTTCCGGCAACGCGCTGGGCCTGACCTACGAACAGTTCCGCGCCCTCGACCCGGCAACGCTGGCCAGCGAGCGCAAACGCATTGAGGCGATGTTTGAAGGCTCGCGCCCGCACTACCTGATCGACACGATCAACGACCTGCCTGCGGTCATCAGCGACATCAACGCGCGCCTGGCGCGCGGTGAAATGCCGCAAAGCCACTGATAGAGGTCAAAACAACGGCACTTGTGCCAGGCGAACCGCTCAAAACCGGCATACAGTTAAACCACTCCATCACAAGAATGGAGGTTTGCCCTGATGAGTGAGGAACCCAGCGATGCCGTGGAAAAACTCCGATACGCGCTACAGCACCATGTCGATCGCGCTGCACTGGTTGATGGTGGTGCTGCTGGCGGTGGTTTACGCCTGCATCGAGCTGCGTGGCCAGTTCCCCAAAGGCAGCGGTGCGCGCACGTTGATCGTCGAAATGCACTTCATGTTCGGCCTCACCGTGTTTGTGCTGGTGTGGCTGCGCCTGTTTGCGCGCAGCCTGGGGGTGGCGCCGAAAATCGTGCCCGCGCCACCACAATGGCAAAGCTTATTGGCCACGCTGATGCACGTTGCGCTGTACGCCTTGATGATCGGCATGCCGATTGCCGGGTGGCTGATCGTCAGCGCCGAAGGGCATTCGGTGATGTTTTACGGCATCGAACTGCCGCCGTTGATCGCGGAAAACAAGGCGCTGGCCAAGCAAATCGAGGGCTGGCATGTGCTGTTCGGCAAGATCGGTTATTGGCTGATCGGGCTGCATGCGTTGGCGGCGTTGGTGCATCACTATGTGCTGCGCGATAACACCGCAATGCGCATGATGCCAGCCCGCTCCCACAGGGTTTTGCGTTAGACGGTAAAGCCCCGGCGGCCCTGCAAGCCGCCGGTGTGCACAAAGATCAGGCGGGTACCGGGGGCAAAGCGCCCGGCGTCGATCTGTTGCTTGAGGGCCAGCAGCGCCTTGCCGGTATAGAGCGGCTCCAGCGGTAAGCCACAGGCATGCTCTGTGGCTTTGATGAAGTCCAGCAACGGCGCGTCAACCTTGGCGAAACCGCCACGGCTGGCGTCCACCCATTCATACCCGCCCCGCACGATAGCCTCCACGTTTTTCGCCACGCCGTGATCATCCGGCACCGCCATCGCCCCGTAGACCGGGTGCGCCCCCGCTTCCGCCAATGCCAGGCCGGCCAGCGTGGTACCCGTGCCCGCCGCCAGCCACCACCCGTTGTAATCAGCCCAACCCAGAGCGTTCAACTGTGCACGGGCTTGCTCAACCAACACCCCGCAACCCTGCGCCCCTGCAATGCCCCCACCGCCTTCAGGCACAGGGTGCAGCTGCGGATATCTCTCGCGCCAGGGCAGCCAGAAACCCGGCTCGTGACGCGCGCGATAGCCGCCATAACCCAGCCAGTGCAGCTGCATGCCGAACGATTTGAGGTCGAGAACAGTGGGTGTGTCTTGCGGGTGACCGCGCAGCAGGCCGACGGTCTGAAAGCCAAAACGCTGCCCCGCCGCCGCCAGTGCGTGCAGATGGTTGGAGTAAGCGCCGCCCAGGCTGATGACGCCCCTGGCCGTCTGCGCCTGGGCCAAATGCCCGGTGAGCTTGAACCACTTGTTGCCGCTGATCAGCGGGTCGATGCGGTCCAGGCGCAGCACCGCCAGCTTCACACCTTGCAGCCAGTCCAACTGCAAGGGTTCAAGGGGAGCGTGGGGCAGCCAATCGAAAGGACCCATCGGGCGGGCTCTGCATGAAAAAGGGGCGGTAGTCTAACACCGCCCCTTCCCCGGCCTTACAGCTCGGCGGCGAGGCGCGAGCCCTGGTTGATGGCGCGTTTGGCGTCCAGTTCGGCCGCCACATCGGCGCCGCCGATCAGGTGCACGGTCTGACCGGCGGCGACCAGGCCGTCCTGCAGCTCACGCAGCGGGTCCTGCCCGGCGCAGATGATGATGTTGTCCACCGCCAGCACTTGAGGCTCGCCCTCGGCACCGATGCGGATATGCAGGCCGTCATCGTCGATCTTCAGGTACTCGACGCTGTTGAGCATTTGCACCTGCTTGTTTTTCAAGCCGGTACGGTGAATCCAGCCGGTGGTTTTGCCCAGGCCGTCGCCGACCTTGGACGTCTTGCGCTGCAGCAGGAACACTTCGCGCGCCGGCGCGTGGGGCTGCGGCTTGATGCCGGCCACACCGCCACGAGCTTGCAGTTGGGTGTCGATGCCCCACTCTTTCCAGAACGCTTCGCGGTCGAGGCTGGTGGACACGCCCTGGTGCACGAGGAATTCGGACACATCGAAGCCGATGCCGCCCGCGCCGATCACCGCCACGCGCTTGCCGACCGGCTTGCGCTCCAGAATCACGTCCAGGTAACTCAGCACCTTGGCATTGTCGATACCGGGAATCGCCGGGGTACGCGGCGCGATGCCGGTGGCAAGGATGATCTCGTCATAACCGCCGGCCTTGAGTTGCTCGACGTCCACGCGAGTGTTGAGGCACAGCTCGACGTGGGTGGTCTGCAATTTGCGCTTGAAGTAGCGCAGGGTTTCGAAAAACTCTTCCTTGCCCGGCACGCGCTTGGCAATGTTGAACTGGCCGCCGATCTCGCTGGCCGAGTCGAACAAAGTCACCTGATGGCCGCGCTCGGCCGCCACGGTGGCCGCCGCCAGACCTGCCGGGCCGGCACCGACCACCGCGATTTTCTTGATTTGCTTGACCGGCAGATAGTTCAGCTCGGTCTCGTAGCACGCCCGCGGGTTGACCAGGCAGGTGGTCAGCTTGCCGCCGAAGGTGTGGTCCAGGCAGGCCTGGTTGCAGCCGATGCAGGTATTGATTTCATCGGCACGCCCGGCGGCGGCTTTGTTGACGAAGTCCGGGTCGGCCAGGAAGGGGCGCGCCATCGACACCATATCGGCGTCGCCTTCGGCCAGGATCTGCTCGGCAATTTCCGGGGTGTTGATGCGGTTGGTGGTGATCAGCGGGATGTTCACCGCGCCACGCAGCTTGGCGGTGACTTTACTGAACGCGCCACGCGGCACTTTGGTGGCGATGGTCGGGATGCGCGCTTCGTGCCAGCCGATGCCGGTGTTGATGATCGTCGCACCGGCGCCTTCAATGGCCTTGGCCAGTTGCACGATTTCTTCCCAGGTGCTGCCGCCTTCCACCAGGTCAAGCATCGACAGGCGGAAAATAATGATGAAGTTCGGGCCTACGGCTTCACGCACGCGGCTGACGATTTCCACGGCCAGGCGCATGCGGTTTTCGTAGCTGCCACCCCAACGGTCCGTGCGGTGGTTGGTGTGGGCGGCGAGGAACTGGTTAATGAAGTAGCCTTCCGACCCCATGATTTCCACGCCGTCGTACTCGGCGACCTGGGCCAGCAGCGAGCACGTGACGAAATCCTGGATCTGCTTCTGAATACCCTCTTCATCCAGCTCCTTGGGCTTGAACGGGTTGATCGGCGCCTGGATCGCGCTCGGTGCAACCTGCTTGGGGCTGTAGGCATAACGACCGGCGTGGAGAATCTGCATGCAGATTTTGCCGCCTGCCTCGTGCACGGCCCGGGTCACGATCTTGTGCTTTTGCGCCTCTTCGTCGGTGGTCAGCTTGGCTGCGCCGACGTACACCCCGCCCTCATCGTTCGGGCCAATGCCGCCGGTAACCATCAGGCCGACGCCGCCACGGGCGCGTTCGGCAAAATAGGCGGCCATGCGTTCGAAACCGCCGGGTTTTTCTTCAAGGCCGGTGTGCATCGAGCCCATCAGGGTACGGTTGCGCAGGGTGGTAAAACCCAGGTCCAACGGGGCCAGCAGGTGCGGGTAGGCAGCAGCGGTCATGGTACAGCTCCACAACGGATCATCACGGGACGTGGGGCATTCGAATGACACCCCATCGGTTTATGTCCCACAGACTAAGAGCCGATTGCCTACCGCTCAATGACTGAAACTCACAAGTTATTGATCCAAATGCACACCGCCCCTTGGCAAGCCAGGCCGTGGGCCCTACCCTAGTCGGCGAACCCTATACCCGGTCTGTTGTCTGTTGCCCCATGCGTAAACTTTTAGCGTTCACCGTCTCCATGGCCCTGGTTGCCGCCGTCGCCGCGTATCTGGTCTGGACCCAGGAGCGCCCTGTGGCGCATTACCTGTCGGACCTGCGCATTACACTGGCCGTCAACGAAGGCGTGCCGGCGGATCGCGGCAATTTGCTGGGCATCCAGCCGGAGTTGTTCCCGGCCGATTTTCAGAGCCTGGATCGCTTGCACTTAAAGCTTGCGGCTTATTTGCAGAAGGCCCGCGACCAAGGGCTGATCAACGGGAAAACCATCGTCGTGCTGCCGGAACATATCGGCACCTGGCTGATGCTCAGCGGCGAAAAAAACGAGCTGTACCAGTCGATCCATCTCAAGGATGCAATGAACTGGCTGTCGGCCAGCAACCCCTTTTTGTTTGCACGGGCATGGCTTAGCGCCACCGGTGAGAACCGCATGGACGACGCCTACCTGCGCATGAAAGCCCCCGCCATGGCGCACGACTATCAGGCCCTGTTCGGCGGCCTGGCCAGGGAGTTTGGTGTCACCCTGGTGGCCGGCTCCATTGCCCTGCCGAACCCCAGCGTGAGAGACGGCCAATTGCACGTCGGCCATGGTGCGCTGTACAACGCCAGCCTGGTGTTTGGCGCTGACGGTTTGCCGGTGGGCCAACCGCAACGCCAGTTCTATCCGATCTACGATGAGCGCGGCTTTATCGAGCCGGGCGATGAAAACCTGATCAGCGTGGTCGATACCCCGGCCGGGCGCCTGGGCATCCTGATTGGCAGCGACAGCTGGTACCCCGACAACTACCGCAAGCTTAACGAGCAAGGTGCGCAGTTAATCGCCGTGCCCGCCTTCGTCACCGGTCGTGACACGTGGGACCGCCCATGGCGTGGCTTCAAAAGCGTGTCTACGCCGTCCGAAATCAGTCTCAAACCCGAAGAGCTCAGCGAAGGCGAAGCCTGGCGCCGCCTGACCCTGATCAGCCAGCAACCCATCAGCCAGGCCAACGCCGGCATGAGCGTGTTCCTGCGCGGGCAGTTCTGGGACCTGGGCACCGCCGGGCACAGCTTTCTCAGCAGCAACGGGCAGATCACCGCCGACAGCGATGCCCGCGGCGCACGTTTGCTGAATATCTGGTTGTAGTGCCTTGAAGCCGGTGCGCCTGGGGGACTTATCGGTAGGCTTCGTGCAAGCCCTGGCCGATGCGATTGACAGCCACGGTGTGGATCCGCAACCGCTGCTGCTGCAATACGGCCTGGACCCGGCGCGCCTTGCCGAAGCGGGTGCCCGCCTATCGATCCCGCGCTATATGCGTTTGGGCCACGCGGCCATTCAGCTCACCGGCGACCCCGGGCTGGGCCTGCGCATGGGCCAGCTGAGCCGCTTGAGCCAGGCAGGCCTCGCCGGCGTCACCGCCGCGCAGGCGCCAAACGTACGCGAGGCCGCACGTACGCTGACCCGCTTTGAAGCCTTGT
This sequence comes from Pseudomonas tolaasii NCPPB 2192, assembly GCF_002813445.1. Taxonomy (NCBI): domain Bacteria; kingdom Pseudomonadati; phylum Pseudomonadota; class Gammaproteobacteria; order Pseudomonadales; family Pseudomonadaceae; genus Pseudomonas; species Pseudomonas tolaasii. Next base: position 3,979,629 of record NZ_PHHD01000001.1, on the reverse strand, counting down.
ACGGCTCCAACTATCGCGGGCAGTCGAGCTTTCATGAGGACGCCGAAGGCGCCTGGCTGCGCTTCTACTCCATCAGCCCGTATAACGCCTACAACCGCTTTGTGGTGGATTCGATCATCGCCGGCTGGCTGCACCAGCTGTCGAGCCTGACGCAGCAAACGGTGCACGCCCAGCGCATCGAGATTGAGTTTGAAGCCCCGGAGTACAGCGAGCAGTACGGCGTGCTGGGCGACAGCCCGGTGCAGTTCGGCGCCGCCGCCAACCAACTGCGTCTGAACCAGGCGACCCTGGCGCTGCGCAACCCGCAGCATTGCCCCAGCACCTGGCATCTGTTGCTGCAGCTGTGTGAAAGGGAGTTGGAGCAGCTTACCCGCACGCGCAGCCTGCGCGAGCGCATTACCCGCTTGCTCGGGCCGATGCTCAATGGCGGCCGGGAACCCGACCTGGAAGAAGTGGCGGCACGCCTGAAGCTGCCAACCTGGACGCTGCGCCGCAAACTGGCCGATGAAGGCACGCAGTTTCGCGCGATTCTCAACGATACCCGCCGCGACCTGGCCATGACCTACATTCGCGACACGGAACTGGCATTCGGCGAAATCGCCTTCCTGCTCGGTTTTGCCTCAGCCCAGGCATTTCAACGGGCGTTCAGGCGGTGGAACAACCAGACCCCAGGGGAATTTCGCCGCAGTCAGCGGCATTCCGCCTGAAGTCGGTCTTACAGCTCGGTGGCGTCATCAGCCGGATCCAAGGGATCCATTTCAAACGCGTGGTACTCCAGCAGTTCTTCCTGGTAATCGTCCATGGTGGACTCCTTATCTGTAAAAAGCGGTTGCAGTTAAATGACCTGCAAACCCAGCCTAAAGTGCCGTGATGACGAAAAAATGTCTACGCCATGACGTTCCTGCACTTACAGATAAAACGTAGCAGGGCTGTGGGAATTTATCCCGCAGCCCTGCGGCTTATTTCGCGGGAGTCGGTAAAGGCGGAATCGCCTCGGTCGGCGCGGGCAATGCAGGGTTGCTTACCGGTGGAGCCACCACCGGCTCTGCCTGAGGCGCAATCGGAGCCGGTTCCGCCGGCGGCGCTACCGGTTGTGAAACCGGCTGTGTAACCGCAGGAGCAGGCGCTGCTTCTTTCGGTGGCTCAACCTTGTCCGCAGGCGCCGCCGCAGCCGCAGCTGCAGCGGCCGGCTCGGCCTTGGGCTCGGGCACCCCCAGGTCAGCCTTGGGCTTTTCGGGAATATGCTCGGCCTTTTTCACTTCCTGGGGCAGAAATACATCCACCAACGCGAAGTAACGGTCGTAGAACTTCGGCGCCGAGACGGTCTCGCTCGCCACCTTGACCATCGAATCGTCGGTGGAGCCGATCGGCATCGACACCGAACCCAGCACGCCCACGCCCAGGCTCGCGGAGTTGTTTACCTTCTTCAGTGCGTAGCGGTCCTGCAAGGCGTTGGCGAACATCGTCGAGTGGTTCGAGCCCTTGCTGCCGTCGGCAGCACACACCACGTTGAAGCTGATTTGCAGGTGGGTTTCACCGGTCTGTTGAAAGCTCTTGTTACCCACTACCAGCTTCGGGTCGCTGCTGGTGATGATGTAACCCTGGCTCAACAGCGCACGACGCGCCGCCTCACAGGCGGCCACATCGCTGACCGGATAATCGCGGGAAAACGTGCCGGAGTCGTCGAAATTTTCATGTTCATAAATAGCGGTCTTGGGTGACGAGCAGCCCGCGGCGCCCGCCAGCACCAGCGCCAGCCCGAGGCTACGCAAGTGAAATGATGTCGACATTGAAAATCCTGAGGAAAACGGTCCGGCCGGTATTGTGCAACAGAACGGTGGCTTGGCGCGCGCATTCCTGTCGGTAAAACGTCACAGGCTTAATAGACACGGGCGCCGGAAAAGGTAACTACAGCCTGTTAACTGAGGATTCGGAGCGCGAGCGCATAAAAAAGCCCCCGCACCTTCTCAGGCCGGGGGCTTTTTGTTCAAGCCGGCATCAGAACTTCTTGATGTCAGCCTTGGCTTCCAATTGCTTGCGGAACGCAGCGAAGTCTTGCTGGCCAATACGGGAAGCGAGGAAGCGGCGGTATTGCGCCTTTTCTTCGTCCGTAGGGGCTGCGGCTTCGTTGACGCCGTTCAAGCGCACAATCACCAGGCTGCCATCAGCGAGGGTCACGGTGGTGAAGGTCGGCTTGTCCTTGGCCGCAGGCTTTGGCATGCGGAACAGGGCTTGCAGCACAGCCGGGTCAATCGCTTCGGCGCTACGGGTAGCCGCTTCGGTGACTTTCCAGGCCTGGCCGTCAACCGGCTGGTTCAGCGGGGTCTTGCCATCACGCAGGCTGGCGATCAGCTCGTCGGCATGGGCCTTGGCCGCCGCGCTGGCACGCTCTTTGGTCATCTGAGTGCGGATCGCTGCCGACACGCTTTCCAGCGGCAGTTGCGAAGGCTTCAGATGCTCTTTGGCACGCAGCACGATGATGGTTTCCGGGTCCAGCTCAATGGCGGAACTGTTGGCGCCTTCATCCAGAACTTCCGGGCTGAATGCAGCGGTGACCACGGCACGGTTGGCCGCAACACCTTCGCCACCTTCACGGCCAAATGGCGCAGAAGTGTGCACGGTCAGCTTCAGGTCTGCCGCTGGCTGGGCCAGGTCGGACGCTTCAAACGCAGCATCTTCCAATTGTTTGGTGGCTTCTACGTAGCGCTGTTCAACCTGTTGCGTCTTGAGCTCGCGGGTCAGCTTGTCTTTCAGGCTGGCAAACGTTGGCACCTGAGGTGCTTCAACGCCCAGCAGCTTGATCAGGTGCCAGCCGAAAGAGGTACGCACCGGAGCCGAAACCTGATCTTTGTTCAACGCGTACAGGGCCGTTTCGAAGTCAGGGTCGTAAACGCCAGGGCCGGCAAAACCGAGGTCACCGCCATTGTTGGCCGAACCCGGGTCCTGGGAGAATTCCTTGGCCAGGGCTTCGAACTTCTCGCCCTTGGCCAGGCGCGCCTGGATCTCTTCGATCTTGGCCTTGGCTTGGGCCTCGGTCACCTTGTCGTTGACTTCAATCAGGATGTGCGCGGCACGACGCTGTTCGGCGAGGTTGGCGGTTTCTTTCTGATAGGCCGCCTGCAGTTCTTCGTCCTTCACGGTGACCTGGTCGAAGAAGGAAGACTTCTTCAGTTCCAGATAGTCGATGACCACCTGATCCGGGGTCATGAACTCTTTGGCGTGTTGGTCGTAGTAAGCCTTGACCTCGTCGTCGGTGAGCTTCACTGCAGCTGGGTCAGCCTTGATGTTGACGGTGGCGAAATCGCGGGTCTGTTTTTCCAGACGCGCGAATGCCAGCACTTCGGCATCGGTCACGAAACCACTGCCGACGATGCCTGCACGAACCTGGCCGATCAGCATTTCCTGGGTCATCATCTGCCGGAACTGCATGCGGCTGTAGCCCAGCTGACGGATCACCTGGTCAAAGCGTTCGGCATTGAATTTGCCGTCCACCTGGAATTCCGGCGTCTGCAGGATAACCTGATCCAGTGCCGCTTCAGAGAAGCCGAACTTGGAATCCGCAGCACCTTGCAGCAACAGCTTGCGATCGATCAGACCCTTGAGGGCCGCATCGCGCAGCAGTTTTTCGTCCAGCAGCGAAGCATCGAAATCCTTGCCCAGCTGTTGCATCAGCTGACGGCGCTGCATGTCGACGGCCTGGCTCAATTCGGTTTGAGTAATCTCTTCACCGTTGACCTTGGCCACGTCCTGCTTGTTGTTGGTCGAGGCCTGAAAAATCGCCTCGATACCGGTGAACGCCATCAACGCGACGATGATCCCGATAATGGTCTTGGCAATCCAGCCTTGTGAATTGTCCCTGATATTTTGCAGCATGCGTCCCCCAGAAACGGTTGAACTTCAAAGATTAGGCAACCGTGGAGCGTGGGTAGAGTACGGATATAAGAAAGGCGCATCCTGGGATGCGCCTTCTCGCAACTGGCGGAGCGGACGGGGCTTCGGTTCTCCCCCCGGTTTGGCGACCCGATGTATACAGGGGTCAGTGACCGCTCCGCTCCCAGGTCGAACCTGCGTTCGGCCCGGGTAGGTAAGGCTGGGTCGAAGCTTAGTTAACGGCTTCTTTCAGGGCTTTACCGGCTTTGAAACCTGGTTTCTTGGCAGCAGCGATTTGCAGTGCTTTGCCGGTCTGTGGGTTACGGCCAGTGCGAGCTGGGCGGTCAGTCACAGAGAAAGTACCGAAGCCTACCAGTACCACGGAGTCGCCGGCCTTCAGAGCGCCAGTGACGGATTCGATTACTGCATCCAGCGCACGGCCAGCAGCAGCTTTCGGGATATCAGCGGATGCAGCGATAGCATCAATCAGTTCCGACTTGTTCACTCTAAGTCCCCTTATATATCTATTGAGTATGATTCTAAGTTTTTTGGTGAAAGCAAAAACCAGTGCTGAATGGCCTACAGACACTTAAGAGCCGCTTTATAACAAGGGCTCTAAAAAGCTGTCAAGGAAGCCACCCGGCTTAATCGCATTAATGCGTGCTAATTCTTTCCTTGGAATCAGACTCGCGTTTTTCGTCCTTCGAGACTATCTCCGGAGCCACATCCGGCAAGGGCTCCGGCGCGTATTGCAGCGCAATTTGCAGGACCTCGTCAATCCATTTAACCGGTTTAATCTGAAGATCCTGCTTGATGTTGTCCGGAATTTCTTTCAAGTCGCGAACATTCTCTTCCGGAATGATCACAGTCTTGATACCCCCCCGGTGTGCCGCCAGCAATTTCTCTTTCAGGCCACCGATAGCCAATACCTGACCGCGCAGAGTAATTTCACCCGTCATAGCCACATCGGCGCGCACAGGAATGCCGGTCAGTGCCGACACCAGGGCCGTGCACATGCCTACGCCTGCGCTAGGGCCATCTTTCGGGGTCGCCCCTTCCGGCATGTGGATGTGGGTGTCGTGCTTCTCGTGGAAGTCCAAGGGAATCCCCAGGCTCTTGGCGCGGCTGCGCACCACGGTCTGCGCGGCAGTGATGGATTCGACCATCACATCCCCCAGCGAACCGGTCTTGATCAACTGGCCTTTGCCTGGGATCACGGCGGCTTCGATGGTTAGCAATTCGCCACCCACCTGGGTCCACGCCAGCCCTGTCACCTGACCGACCTGGTCCTGCTGCTCGGCCAGGCCGTAGCGGAATTTACGCACGCCCAGGAAGTGCTCCAGCGAGTCGGCCGTGACCTTCACCGAGAAGCGTTTTTCCAGCGCATGTTCCTTGACGGCCTTGCGGCAAATTTTCGCAATCTGACGCTCAAGCCCCCGTACACCGGCCTCGCGGGTGTAGTAGCGCACGATGTCGCGGATCGCCTCGACCTCAAATTCGATCTCGCCTTTCTTCAGGCCGTTGGCCGAAGTCTGCTTGGGCGCGAGGTATTTGACGGCAATGTTGATCTTCTCGTCTTCGGTGTAACCCGGCAGACGAATCACCTCCATCCGGTCCAGCAACGCTGGCGGAATGTTCATGGAGTTGGAGGTGCACAGGAACATTACGTCGGACAGGTCGTAGTCGACTTCCAGGTAATGGTCGTTGAAATTGTGGTTTTGCTCGGGGTCGAGCACTTCGAGCAATGCGGACGCAGGATCGCCACGCATGTCGCTGCCCATCTTGTCGATTTCATCGAGCAGGAACAGCGGGTTGCGCACACCCACCTTTGTCATCTTTTGAATCAATCTTCCTGGCATCGAACCGATGTAAGTACGGCGATGACCACGAATTTCCGCTTCATCACGCACACCGCCGAGGGCCATGCGCACGAATTTGCGGTTGGTGGCGTTGGCAATCGACTCGGCCAGGGACGTTTTACCTACCCCGGGCGGACCGACCAGGCACAAGACCGGGCCACGAATTTTCTTAACGCGCTTTTGCACGGCGAGGTATTCGAGGATGCGCTCCTTGACCTCTTCAAGGCCATAGTGGTCGGCGTCGAGGATGTCTTCGGCGCGAGCCAGGTCCAGACGTACTTTGGTCTGAGCTTTCCATGGCACCTGTACCAGCCAGTCGATGTAGGAACGAACCACGGTAGCTTCGGCCGACATGGGCGACATTTGCTTGAGCTTGTTCAGCTCGGCAGTGGCTTTGGTCAGGGCGTCTTTAGGCAGGCCGGCGGCATCGATGCGCTTTTTCAGCTCTTCGATTTCGTTGTGGCCTTCCTCGCTGTCACCGAGCTCTTTCTGAATGGCCTTCATCTGCTCATTCAGGTAGTACTCGCGCTGGCTGCGCTCCATTTGTTTCTTCACACGACCGCGGATGCGCTTCTCAACCTGCAGCAGATCGATTTCGCCATCGAGCAACGCCAGCACGTGTTCGACGCGGGCAGACAGGTCGATGATTTCAAGGATGTCTTGCTTCTGATCGATCTTCAGCGCCATGTGCGCAGCCATGGTATCGACCAGGCGGCTTGGTTCATCAATGCTGTTGAGGGAGGACAGCACTTCAGCCGGGACTTTCTTGCCCAACTGCACATACTGCTCGAACTGCGAGAGCAAGCTGCGCACAAACACTTCGGACTCGCGCTCAGGGGCCTCGACTTCGTCGATCAGCGCCACTTCGGCGCGCAGGTGGCCATCCACCTCCATGAAACGCTCTACAGCACCACGCTGCTCACCTTCCACCAACACCTTGACGGTGCCGTCAGGCAGCTTGAGCAGTTGCAAAACAGTCGCAACGGTACCAACGCGGTACAGGGCGTCTTCGCCCGGATCATCATCGGCAGGATTCTTTTGGGCCAACAGCAGGATTTGCTTGTCGCCCGTCATCGCGGCCTCGAGGGCTTCGATAGACTTCTCGCGCCCCACGAACAGCGGGATAACCATGTGCGGATAGACGACGACATCACGCAACGGCAGGAGAGGCAATTCAATGGTTGTCTTCATGATTTCGCCTCTATGACAGTTGAAAAATAAGCTTGAAACCAAGATGGGGGCTGGATGCAAAAAAAACAAGCGCAATGCCAGCAGTTAAACGCATGAATAAACGCAAATTTAAAGGCTGCCCCCAAAAACCGCCCTAAAAAACTAAGGGGCCCCTAAAGGCCCCTTGTTTGTACCGCCACTGCAAAACGCTTACGCGTCCGGTGCAGCCTTGGCCGTCGGCTCACTGTTTTCATAGATGTACAGTGGCTTGGACTTGCCTTCGATAACGCTTTCGTCAATCACCACCTTGCTCACCTCGGACTGCGAGGGGATTTCATACATGGTGTCGAGCAGGACGCCTTCGAGAATCGAACGCAGACCCCGTGCACCGGTTTTACGCTCCAGTGCCCGCTTGGCCACCGATTTGAGCGCGTCGGTACGGAATTCCAGGTCTACCCCTTCCATCTCGAACAGTTTGGCGTATTGCTTGGTCAGGGCGTTTTTCGGCTCGGTGAGGATCTGAATCAAAGCAGCCTCATCCAACTCGTCCAACGTGGCCAGGACTGGCAAACGGCCAACGAATTCCGGTATCAGACCGAACTTGACCAAATCATCAGGCTCGACTTCACGCAGGGACTCACCAACCTTTTTGCCTTCTTCCTTGCTGCGCACTTCTGCACTGAAACCGATGCCACCACGGGTGGAACGTTGCTGGATAACCTTTTCCAGACCCGAGAATGCACCGCCACAAATGAACAGAATGTTGCGCGTATCAACCTGAAGGAATTCCTGCTGCGGGTGCTTGCGGCCGCCTTGTGGCGGTACGGAAGCCACCGTGCCTTCGATCAGTTTCAGCAAGGCCTGCTGTACGCCTTCACCGGAAACATCCCGGGTGATCGAGGGGTTGTCGGACTTGCGCGAGATCTTGTCGATTTCGTCGATGTAGACAATACCCATCTGGGCCTTCTCTACGTCGTAGTCACATTTTTGCAGCAGCTTCTGAATGATGTTCTCAACGTCCTCACCCACGTAACCAGCCTCGGTGAGGGTGGTGGCGTCGGCGATGGTGAACGGAACATTCAGCAGGCGAGCGAGGGTTTCTGCAAGCAGGGTCTTACCCGAGCCTGTAGGACCGATCAGCAAGATGTTGCTCTTGCCAAGCTCAACTTCATCGCCTTTTTTGTCACGCTGGTTCAAGCGCTTGTAGTGGTTGTACACCGCTACGGCCAAAACCTTTTTTGCACGCTCTTGACCGATTACGTACTGGTCAAGGATGCCGCTGATTTCTTTAGGCGAAGGCAATTTATGCGCGCTGCTCTCGGCCTGGGCTTCCTGCACCTCCTCGCGGATGATGTCATTGCACAGGTCGACGCACTCGTCGCAGATAAACACCGAGGGGCCGGCAATCAATTTGCGTACTTCATGCTGGCTTTTGCCGCAGAAGGAGCAATAGAGCAGCTTGCCGTTGTCCTCGCCGTTGCGGGTGTCAGTCATTCGTTCGATCCAAATCCGATAGGCTTGCAACACAAGATGAAGGCTTATGCGGGCTTTTTCAAGCCCGCCAATGGTCAGACATACCGACCAGCCCTATTTTGAGCGGCTTATATTAAGCGGGGCGCTTGTCGATCACTGCGTCGATCAACCCGTATTCACGGGCAGCTTCTGCGCTCATGAAGTTGTCACGGTTTGTATCGCGCTCGATTTCTTCCAGGGTACGCCCGCTGTGCTTGGCCATCAGTGTGTTGAGGCGCTCGCGGATGAACAGGATTTCCTTGGCATGGATTTCAATGTCCGACGCCTGACCCTGGAAACCGCCCAGTGGCTGGTGAATCATCACGCGCGAGTTCGGCAGGCAGAAGCGCTTGCCCTCAGCGCCGGCAGTGAGCAGAAATGCACCCATGCTGCAGGCTTGGCCGATGCAAGTGGTCGATACGTTCGGCTTGATGAACTGCATGGTGTCGTAGATCGACATGCCCGCCGTTACCGAACCGCCCGGAGAATTAATGTAAAGATGGATGTCCTTGTCCGGGTTTTCGGCTTCAAGGAACAGCAGCTGCGCACAGATCAGGTTAGCCATGTAGTCCTCTACGGGGCCAACCAGAAAGATCACTCGCTCCTTGAGCAGGCGCGAGTAGATGTCGTAGGCGCGTTCGCCACGAGCGGACTGCTCTACAACCATCGGGACCAGGCCGCCGGCGGCCTGGATATCAGAGTTCTGCTGAATATAGGAATTACGGAACATGCTCTGCAGTTACTCCCAAATAGTCATGTCTTGAAAACGCATAAGCCAGCGCGAGGCTGGCTTATGGTTGAATTTCCAACGAGTTGGACAATCAGTCGGCTTGTGCTGCTTCCGCCGGTTTGACTGCTTCTTCGTAAGAGACCGCTTTATCGGTCACCTTAGCCTTCTGCAGAACAGTATCCACAACTTGTTCTTCCAGCACAACCGAACGTACTTCGTTCAGTTGCTGGTCGTTCTTGTAGTACCAAGCCACGACCTGCTCAGGCTCCTGGTAGGCCGAAGCCATTTCCTGGATCATTTCGCGAACGCGATCTTCGTCAGGCTTGAGGTCGAACTGCTCAACCACTTTTGCCACAACCAGACCCAGCACAACGCGGCGCTTGGCTTGCTCTTCGAACAGCTCGGCCGGCAATTGGTCAGGCTTGATGTTGCCACCGAACTGCTGAACCGCTTGAACGCGCAGGCGATCGACTTCGTTGGACAGCAGAGCCTTGGGCACTTCGATCGGGTTGGCAGCCAGCAGGCCGTCCATTACCTGGTTCTTGACCTTGGACTTGATGGCCTGACGCAGCTCGCGCTCCATGTTCTTGCGAACTTCGGTGCGGAAGCCTTCGATGCCGGTTTCCTTGATGCCGAATTGAGCGAAGAACTCTTCGTTCAGCTCTGGCAGCTTGGGCTCGGAAACACTGTTGACGGTCACGGTGAACTCGGCGGCTTTGCCAGCCAGGTCCAGGTTCTGATAATCAGCCGGGAAAGTCAGGTTCAAAACGCGCTCTTCGCCGGCTTTGGCGCCAACCAGGCCGTCTTCGAAGCCAGGGATCATGCGGTTGGAACCCAGCACCAACTGAGTGCCCTTGGCGGAGCCGCCAGCGAAGACTTCGCCGTCAACCTTGCCAACGAAATCGATGTTCAGTTGGTCTTCGTTCTGGGCGGCACGATCGGCCACTTCGAAACGAGTGTTCTGCTTGCGCAGGATTTCCAGCATGTTGTCCAGGTCGCTATCGGCCACGTCAGCGCTCAGGCGCTCAACAGCGATACCGTCGAAACCGGCAACTTCGAATTCCGGGAACACTTCGAATACGGCTACGTATTCCAGGTCCTTGCCGGCTTCCAGGGACTTCGGCTCGATCGAAGGCGAACCGGCAGGCTTCAGGTTTTGCGCCTCAACGGCCTCATAGAAGGACGCCTGGATCACGTCACCCACAGCGTCCTGACGCGCATCGGCGCCAAAACGACGCTTGATTTCGCTCATTGGCACTTTGCCTGGACGGAAACCAGCGATCTTGGCCTTTTGGGCAGTCTGCTGCAGACGCTTGTTGACCGCAGTCTCGATACGCTCTGCCGGCACGGTGATGCTCAGGCGGCGCTCGATAGCAGTAGTATTTTCAACAGAAACTTGCATGGATATTCCTCGTTGCACAGACGTTAGCCGGCCGTTTCCGACCCCAGAATCAAGGGCATGCATTCTAGTGGGTCAAACTCAAGAAGTCACCCTACTGAAAACGGGTAGAAAAACAGCAGGCCATTTATAGGTTCAAGTGCACGCATGCACCTTATCCCGTTAGCAAATACAGCTCATTACGCCAAGGCTCTGCATCAACGCTTCTATATATAGAAGAGCCTGAATGCACTGCCTCGACCACCCGCCCTGCAAACAAGGCCGGGAGGGCACGGCGGCAGCATCGCGAAACACAAATACGACGAAACGCCTTACCCCGAGAATTCAAAACGCTCAAACAAAAACGGCACAGCCCTTGTTCAGGTACTGCGCCGTAATTCGCTATTAAATAGCTGCACTGGCCCAAATAACGCTCAGGGCCTGCTCCACACGCTCAAAACCGGCAACGATTCTAACGCCAAGGCATTGAGAATGCTTGTTTTTTCTTGACATCAATAACCGGAGCACGCGTGATACCGATCAATCGCGGCAAACACCCGGATTCGCGCCCTGTGCAGCAGCACGCGCGCATTGCAAAGGCTGACGCCGAGCAACTCGGCAATATCCTCCAGCTCAAGCCCTACCCGCTCGCGCAACACCAGCGCACCACTCTGAGCCACAGACAATTCATCCAGAGTCCGCTCAATCCACTCACGCAATTCGTTTTCGCTCAGCAGCGCTTCAGGCGTGTCCTCATGCCAGCCAGATAACCACTGCCCAGCAACCACCGCCGAGCAATCACCGAGCCACTCGCCTTCAAACATTACGTCGCGACAGTTGCGGCCATAGCGGCCTTTCGCTTTATTGGCGGTGATCGTCAGCACCCAGGTCTTGAGGCTCGATCGCCCCTGAAAGCCAGCCAAACCCCGGACCACCGCCAACCAGGCATCCTGCACCACATCATCAACATGCCGATGCCCGGCAATGGCCAACGCTACGGCCCGCATCGCACCCTGGTAGGCGTGGACCATTTCTCGGTAGGCCGCTTGCTCGCCCTGCATGAGCCGACCCAGCAGCTGCGCCTCAGCGCTGATCAACCCCCGACCTTCACCCTGTTGTCGTGCCAGCATTTTATTGCCCTCAATGGCCCAGCCCCATGAGGACCCCGCCCCTTCCCAGGCCATCCTCGCCAATACATACGAGGCAAAGCATTTTTCGGATGCAAAAAAAAGCGCCAGATCATTGATCTGGCGCTTTTCTGAATATGGGGTGGACGAAGGGGATCGAACCCTCGACAACGGGAGTCACAATCCCGTGCTCTACCAACTGAGCTACGCCCACCATTTTGCATCAGCAAGAAACTCGAATATCTTTCTTGCCTGGCTTCACTCTGCCCAAGAACGGAGTGAGGCTTGATTGGTGCGGATGAAGAGACTCGAACTCTTACGCCTCGCGGCGCTGGAACCTAAATCCAGTGTGTCTACCAATTCCACCACATCCGCGGGTGAAGCGCTTAAAGCAAAAGCGCCAGACGATTAATCTGGCGCCTTTCGAAATATGGGGTGGACGATGGGGATCGAACCCACGACAACAGGAGTCACAATCCTGTGCTCTACCAACTGAGCTACGCCCACCATATAACGCTACTTGTGCCAAAGCTGCCTAATGGCGCACCCGGCAGGACTCGAACCTGCGACCATCCGCTTAGAAGGCGGATGCTCTATCCAGCTGAGCTACGGGCGCCTTATTAATCTGTACTCTTGGAGGATTACAAACTAAGTGCTTTCCAGCCTTGCAGAACAACAATCCTGCTCGACCTTCTTAACCAGTGCTAGGCTGTGCCCGACAAGTGCGACGAATAGTATAGACGCCCCGGAAACCCGTCAAATCTTTTTTGAAAAAAATTCATTTTATTTAAGGGGTTAGGGCAATTTGCAGACCAAGCGCCTTTGCCCTCACGTCTTGGCGTGCGAGAATGCGCGCACTTTTCTTCCCCCTCTCGATGGTTAATCACGCGTAATGACTGCACAACTTATCGACGGCAAATCAATCGCCGCCAGCCTGCGCCAGCAGTTCGCCAAACGAGTCACCGAGCGCCGCCAGCAAGGCCTGCGCACGCCTGGCCTCGCGGTGATCCTGGTCGGCAGCGATCCTGCCTCTCAGGTTTATGTCTCGCACAAGCGTAAAGACTGTGAAGAGGTCGGCTTTATTTCCAAAGCCTATGACTTGCCTTCCGAGACCACCCAGGCGGCCCTGACCGACCTGATCGATGGCCTCAACGACGACCCGAACATCGACGGCATCCTGCTGCAACTGCCGCTGCCGGAACACCTGGACGCGTCCAAATTGCTGGAGCGCATCCGCCCCGACAAAGACGTCGACGGCTTCCACCCCTATAACGTCGGCCGCCTGGCCCAACGTATCCCACTGCTGCGCCCCTGCACGCCCAAAGGCATCATGACCCTGCTGGAAAGCACCGGTGTCGACCTGTACGGCCTCGACGCCGTCGTGGTTGGCGCCTCCAACATCGTCGGTCGCCCCATGGCCATGGAACTGCTGCTGGCCGGTTGCACCGTCACCGTCACCCACCGCTTCACCAAAGACCTCGCTGGCCACGTCGGCCGAGCCGACCTGGTGGTGGTCGCCGCCGGCAAGCCGGGCCTGGTCAAAGGTGAGTGGATCAAGGAAGGCGCCATCGTTATCGACGTGGGCATCAACCGCCAGGACGACGGCAAGCTGGTCGGCGACGTGGTATATGAAACCGCCCTGCCCCGCGCCGGCTGGATCACGCCAGTACCGGGTGGTGTAGGCCCGATGACTCGCGCCTGCCTGCTGGAAAATACGCTGTATGCAGCAGAGACCCTGCACAGCTGATAACCAGCCGTAATGAAAAAGCCCTGCCTTATCGCAGGGCTTTTTGTTGCCTCAAATAAATCTGTTTTTTCTTAGTTTTTAAGTACTTTCGTCTGGTTCTCGAAGAACATTCGACAGTTTCTGATCCATACTCCTAAAATGTAACGGCATTTGTCATATAACCCGTTCCAGAACGGTATTTCCTTACTTTTTTAGCGAGTTCACCCGCGTGAAAATTCGTCTCTCTATTGTCAGCCTATTTTTTGCATTTACAGGCACCTTTGCACACGCCGCCGAATCCACCCTGGCGCCGCGTGATACCTCCAAACTGCAAATCGCTTCCGGCAGCGCCATGCTGGTGGACCTGCAGACCAACAAGGTCATCTATTCCAGCAACCCTGACGTGGTGGTACCCATCGCGTCGGTGAGCAAGTTGATGACTGGTTTGGTCGTGCTGGAAGCCAAGCAGAATATGGATGAGTACATCGATATCAACATCAAAGACACGCCGGAAATGAAAGGCGTGTTCTCCCGCGTGAAGATCGGCAGTGAAATGCCGCGCAAGGAAATGCTGCTGATCGCCCTGATGTCTTCGGAAAACCGCGCCGCCGCCAGCCTGGCCCACCACTACCCGGGCGGCTACCCGGCGTTTATCGCGGCGATGAATGCCAAGGCCAAGGCGCTGGGCATGACCAGCACGCATTATGTTGAGCCCACCGGCCTGTCGATTCACAACGTGTCTACCGCTCGTGACCTGAGCAAATTGCTGGCCGCCGCGCGCAAATACCCGATGCTGAGCCAACTGAGCACCACCAAGGAAAAGACGGTGGCGTTCCGCAAGCCCAACTACACCCTGGGGTTTTCCAACACCGACCACCTGATCAACCGCGCCAGCTGGGATATCAAACTGACCAAGACCGGCTTCACCAACCAGGCCGGCCATTGCTTGGTGCTGGTGACGAGCATGGGCAATCGCCCGGTATCGCTGGTGATCCTGGATGCTTTCGGCAAATTCACCCACTTCGCCGATGCCACCCGGATTCGCAACTGGGTCGAGACCGGCAAAAGCGGTTCGGTGCCGGATGTGGCCTTGCGCTACAAGGCCGACAAAAACCTGAAGAACCGCCCGAACGCCGCTGAAGTACGCCGTTAAACACACGCGGATCCAATGTGAGAGCAAGCTTATTTGGGAGCCGGGCTTGCCCGCGATGCAGGCAACCCGTTTTTCCAGTTGGAACTCGTTGAGGCTATCGCAGGCAAGCCAGCTCCCACACAAGCCTGCCCCCACATTTATATTCAGTGCCTTGTTACTTTTTCTCCGCCAACACTTTAAGTGCCTGCGCCGCCGCCTGCTCCTGCCCGGCCTGCGCGGTTGCATTCGCCGCATCACGCCAACGCTGTGCATCAACGTTTGCCGGCAACTGGCTCGGACGCTGAGTGAGGATTGCCCAGTGGCCGGCGCTCTTCCAGGCGGACTCGAAGTCGCTGAAGCTCATCAACAAACGACGCTCAAGGCCTGACCGCAGCAACACCGTGCTTTTCTGCTGGTTAAACCCCACCACCACCACATACCGCGTGCCGGACCACATGCTCGGGTTGATCCGCGCCATCACCGGGTGGCCCGCCGACACCTGCGCCAATACGGCCGTCAGCTGGGTATCCAGCGGGTACACCATCAGCCCGTATTCGCGCGCCAGCACCTGCATGTTGCGCTCCAGGTCCGCTTCGCCGCCCGGCAAGTGCAGCGGCTTATCCAGTAAGCCCGGTGTCATGACAATGCCTTGTTGCGACAGCATGCTGGCCAAAGCACTCGGGCCGCTGAGATAAGCCTCGCTGCGAAAGGTCGGCACGCCATTGAGTTCGACGCGCTCCGGCAAGCCTGCAAGCCTGGACGGTTGGCCGGAACAGGCTGCAAGCCCCAGGGCGCAGGCCAATAACAAGGAGGTTTTAACGTTCGAGCGTAAACGCAATTTTCTGCTCTCTTGATCAACTGCCGGTAGGGGCCCTGATCATAGGGCGCGCGGCAGTGCGGGTATAGCCTTGAACGTTAGTAAAACGCTCGGGATAGAGCAAACAAGTTGGACGGACTCGACCATTGGTCAATAGCAGGCAACCGTCAGGTAGCTAGACTGTCCATTGAGAAGACTGTGTGTGCCCCGTGCGGGGCGAAAGGAGGCCCGAATGAGCCTTGCAACGACGATTTTCCTGTTGATCTGCGGTTGGCTGGCGGTCGCTGCCGCCATGTTGTGGGGCGTGATGCGCATTACTCGCCGGCATCATCACCCCCACGTCAAACCCGCTGCACCCGCCAAACCCCGCAAGGTGGCGGTGCATCACGCTTAGCCAGGCATGCAACTGAAGTCCTGCGTCGCCGCGACTTCCTTGCCGTGCTCATCCTTGAGGGAGGCGCGCACGGTAGTGCCCAGGCTCGATTCCACCAGCGTGTAGTGCTCACCCGCCTTGAAGTTCTTGTACTCGACCCGGCCCTGGCAGTCTTGCTGGTTGTCGTCGCCTGGCTCCTCTTCAAACAGCGTCACGTCCAGACGATGGTCGCCGGGGGGCACTTCAAAGAAGCGGCCGTCATCCACGCGCTTGCCATCCACCCGTTCGGCCATCAGGTCATTCGGCGCTTCTTCCTTCAAGCCGATCCAGGCTTCGCTGGGGTCAGCCTTCGGCAGGGGCCCGGCGCAGGCTGACAACAGCAGCACGGCGCCGAGGGCAGGAATCAACAAAAGTGGTTTAAGTGACAGGTGCTTGAACGACATGGCAGGGCTCCAAAGGGCATCAGTAAACTGAGTGGACGCTACACAAATGTGTCGTGTCCGATGGGTTACAAGCTTGGAGAGCGGCCTTATGTAGAACAAATGAATACATATGAAACGATCTTCAGCCGTTAACTAAATGTTCCTTCACCTGACTGAAAGGTGCGTGTTAGGTGGGTCGGGCAAGACTGCCGGGGTTTGCAATTCTGCTCCCTCGGAGGTTCACGCATGCTCGGGCTGGTAAAGACCGCACTGCAAAAGCCGTACACGTTTATCGTGTTGGCCATATTCATCTGCATCATCGGGCCGATGGCGGCCCTGCGAACCCCTACGGATGTTTTTCCCGATATTGGCATCCCCGTGGTCGCCGTGGTCTGGCAATACAACGGCCTGTCACCGGACGCCATGGCCGGTCGGGTGATCTACACCTACGAACGCTCCCTGAGTACCACCGTCAACGACATCGAACATATCGAATCGCAATCGCTGCCCGGTATGGGCATCGTCAAAATCTTCTTCCAGCCCGGCGTGGATATCCGCACCGCCAACGCCCAGGTAACAGCGGTTTCACAAACCGTGCTCAAGCAGATGCCACCGGGCATCACGCCGCCGCTGATCCTCAACTACAGCGCCTCTACAGTACCGATCCTGCAACTGGCATTTTCAAGCCCCAGCCTCTCGGAAGCCAAAATCCGCGACCTGGTGCAGAACAACATCCGTCTGCCCTTGAGCGCCCTGCCCGGCTTGGCCATGCCAACGCCCATGGGCGGCAAGCAACGCCAGATCACCCTTGATCTTGACCCGCAGGCGCTGGCCGCCAAGGGCCTGTCGGCGCAAGACGTCGGCAACGCCCTGGCCCTGCAAAACCAGATCATTCCGGTGGGTACCGCCAAACTCGGCCCCAACGAATACACGATCCTGCTCAACAACAGCCCCAAGGCCATCGATGAGCTCAACGACCTGCCGATCAAAACCGTCGACGGCGCGTTGATCACCATTGGCCAAGTGGCCCACGTACGTGACGGTTCGCCGCCGCAGACCAATATCGTGCGCGTCGACGGCCATCGCGCCGTGCTCATGCCTGCCCTGAAAAACGGCAGTATCTCCACCCTGTCGATCATCGACGGCATCCGCCAGATGCTGCCGCGCATCAACGAAACCTTGCCGCCGTCGCTGAAGACTTCACTGCTCGGTGACGCCTCGGTGTTCGTGAAACAGTCAGTGGGCAGCGTGGCCCAGGAAGGCATCATCGCCGCGCTGCTGACCAGTGCGATGATCCTGCTGTTCCTCGGCAGCTGGCGCTCGACCCTGATCATCGCCGCCTCGATTCCCCTGGCGGTGCTGTCAGCCATCGCCCTGCTGGCCGCCACCGGGCAAACCCTCAACGTGATGACCCTCGGTGGTTTGGCGTTGGCGGTAGGGATTCTGGTGGACGACGCCACGGTGACCATCGAGAACATCAACTGGCACCTGGAACAGGGCAAGGCGGTAAAGACCGCGATCCTCGACGGCGCCGCACAAATCGTCGGCCCGGCGTTCGTGTCGCTGCTGTGTATCTGCATCGTGTTCGTGCCGATGTTCCTGCTGCAAGGCATCGCCGGTTATCTGTTCCGGCCAATGGCCCTGGCGGTGATCTTCGCCATGGCCAGCTCGTTCATTCTTTCGCGCACGTTGGTGCCGACCCTGGCGATGTTCCTGCTCAAACCGCACACGCCGGAGCAAGGCGCGGGGCACCACCCGGAAGATGCATTCATCAACCATCACGAAGGTGAACAACACCCGAAACCGCGCAACCGCGTGCTGCAATCGGTGCTGAATTTCCAACAGGGTTTCGAGCGTCATTTCTCGAATATCCGCGACACTTACCACGGCCTTTTGATCCTTGCACTGGGGGCGCGCAAACGCTTTATCGTCGGTTTCCTGGCCTGCGTGCTCGCCTCGTTCCTGCTGCTGCCGAGCCTGGGCCAGGACTTCTTCCCGGCCACCGATGCCGGCGCCCTCGCCCTTCACGTGCGCTTGCCGCTGGGCACGCGTATTGAAGAAAGCGCGGCGGCGTTTGACCGCATTGAAGCGCGGATTCGCGAAGTCATCCCGGCTGAAGAACTCGACACCATTGTCGACAACATCGGCATTCCGCTCAGCGGCATCGACATGGCTTACAGCAGCAGCGGCACCATCGGCCCGCAGGATGGCGACATTCAGGTCACCCTGAAAAAAGACCATGCCCCCACCGCCGACTACGTGAAGAAACTGCGTGAAGCCCTGCCGGAAAGTTTCCCCGGCAGTCACTTCGCGTTCCTGCCCGCCGACATCAGCAGCCAGATCCTCAACTTCGGCGCCCCGGCCCCGCTGGACGTGAAAATCTCCGGGCGCAGCGATGAAGAAAACCGCGCCTACGCGGTGGAACTGGAACGTCGCCTCTCGCATATTCCGGGCATCGCCGACCTGCGTATCCAGCAGTCCACCGGCTACCCGTCGCTGCAGGTCAACGTGGATCGCATGCGCGCCAACGGCCTGGGCATTACCGAGCGCGATGTGACCAACAGCATGGTCGCCTCCCTCGCCGGCAGCTCCCAGGTGGCACCGACCTTCTGGCTCAACCCGGCCAACGGTGTGTCGTATTCAATCGTGGCGGCCACCCCGCAATACCGCCTCGACAGCCTGCCGTCACTGGAAGCCTTGCCGGTAACCGGCACCGACGGCCAGTCGCAAATCCTCGGCGGCGTGGCAAGCATTTCTCGCGTGCAAAGCCCGGCAGTGGTGACCCACTACAACATCGAACCGACCCTGGACCTGTACGCCAACGTGCAGGGCCGTGACCTCGGCGGCGTAGCGCGCGACGTGCAAAAAGTGCTGGATGACACCGCATCCATGCGCCCCAAAGGCGCGGTGATCAGCCTGCACGGGCAGATCGATGCGCTGCACGAAGCCTTCAGCGGCTTGAGCTTCGGCTTGCTCGGCGCCGTGGTGCTGATTTACCTGCTGATCGTGGTCAACTTCCAGTCGTGGGCCGACCCGTTCGTGATCATCACCGCCCTGCCGGCAGCCCTCGCGGGCATTGTGTGGATGCTGTTCCTCAGCGGCACCTCGCTGTCGGTGCCCGCGCTGACCGGCGCCATCCTCTGTATGGGCGTGGCCACCGCCAACTCGATCCTGGTAGTGAGCTTCTGCCGCGAACGCCTGGCCGAACACGGCGACGCGTTGAAGGCGGCCATGGAAGCCGGCTACACGCGCTTTCGCCCGGTGTGCATGACCGCCCTGGCAATGATCATCGGCATGCTGCCGCTGGCACTGTCCGAGGAGCAGAACTCCCCGCTCGGCCGCGCCGTGATCGGTGGTTTGATCTTCGCCACCATCGCCACCCTGTTGTTTGTACCCGTGGTCTTCAGCCTGGTCCACGGTCGTCACCCCACTCGCGCAACTGCTGGAGAAACGCCCCATGTCGTCTGATCACAAACCCTCGCGCAAGCGTCTGATGCTCATGGGTGTCGGTGGCCTGACACTGGCCGCCCTGCTGGTCGCCAACGGCCTGCATGCCCGCACATTGCACGAACAGTCGGTCACCGCCTGGACGGAAACCGCCGCCATCCCGCAAGTGATGGTGTTCCAGCCCAAACAGAACGCCGCCGGTGACACCCTGCGCCTGCCCGCGCACCTGGAAGCCTGGAGCAAGGCGCCGATTCATGCGCGGGTGAGTGGTTACCTGAAAGACTGGAAAGTCGACATCGGCAGCCAGGTCAAGGCCGGGCAAATCCTCGCGCAAATCGACAGCCCGGACCTCGACCAGCAACTGGCGCAAACCCACGCCCGCCTGGTTCAGGAACAGGCCAACGCGCGCCTGGCCGAAACCACCGCCATTCGCTGGCAAAACCTGCTGGCCAGCCATTCAGTGTCACGCCAGGAAGCGGATGAAAAAACCTCCAATGCCGCCGCCGCCAAGGCCAACGCCGAAGCGGCGGCTGCCGACTACGCACGGCTGTCGGCACTGGAAAGCTACAAGACCATCCGCGCGCCGTTCGCCGGCACCATCACCGCGCGCAACACCGACATCGGCCAGTTGATCAAGGCCGACACCGACAGCGACCCGGAACTGTTCAACATCGCCGACACCCATCAGTTGCGCCTGTATGTGCCGGTGCCGCAGAACTACGCGGCGGTGATTCATCCAGGCCTTGAGGCCGAGCTGACCGTGCCCGAGCATCCCGGCGAACACTTCAAGGCCCACCTGATCGGCGACTCCACCGCGATCGACCGGCGCTCCGGCACGCTGCTCGCGCAGTTCGTGGCCGACAACCCCAACGGCGAATTACTGCCCGGTGATTACGCCG
The DNA here is from genome assembly GCF_002813445.1 of Pseudomonas tolaasii NCPPB 2192. NCBI lineage: Bacteria > Pseudomonadati > Pseudomonadota > Gammaproteobacteria > Pseudomonadales > Pseudomonadaceae > Pseudomonas > Pseudomonas tolaasii. Next base: position 3,959,167 of record NZ_PHHD01000001.1, on the reverse strand, counting down.
AAGCCACTTTGCCGATTCCGGCGGATACCCACGGCGTGAGCATTCCGGCCAGCGCACTGATTTTCCGCGCCCAAGGCACCCAAGTGGCGGTGCTGGATGCGCACAACCATGTGCACCTGCAAGACATCCACATCGGCCTCGACCTCGGTGCGCGCCTGGTGATCGACCAGGGCCTGAAGCCGGCGGACCGCGTGGTGGACAACCCGCCGGACGCCCTGCGCGAAGGCGACGCCGTGCAATTGGCCGAAGCCGGAGGTGCCCATGCGCCCAAGGCTTAAGCCCCTCGCGGCGTTGATGCTGCTGGTGCTGCAAGGTTGTTCGATGGCGCCGACTTACACGGTGCCCTCGGTTGACCTGCCGGCGGGCTATCGCGAACAAACCAGTGACGGCCCCTGGCACAGCGCGCAACCGTCCGACCAGCTCGCGCCTGACTGGTGGAAGCTCTACAACGACGCGCGCTTGAATGACCTGCAGCAGCAGCAGTTGCTCAAGGCCAACCCGAATCTGGCAGCGGCGCTGGCGCACTTCGACGCGTCCCAGGCCTATGCCAGCCAACTGCACGCCGGTTTGTTCCCGCAGATCACCGCCAGCGCGCAGCCTTTGCGCCAACGCCAATCCGACTCGCGGCCCCTGCGTGGCGATACACAACCGTCGGTCTACAACAGCAACACCGCAGCGTTTTCGCTGAGTTACGACCTGGACCTGTGGGGCAAAATCCGCAACCAGGTGGCGGCCGGCGATGCCCAGGCGCAGGCGTCGGGCGATGATTTGGCGGTGGCGCGCTTGAGCCTGCAACACCAGTTGGCGACCCTGTATGTGCAACTCAACGGACTGGATGCACAGAGCCGGATTCTCAACAGTTCGCTGGATGATTTCAGCCAGGCGCTGCAACTGACCCGCAGCCGTTATGAGGGCCAGATCGCCTCGGAACTGGACCTGACCCGCGCGCAAAACCAACTGGCCGAGGCTAAAGCGCAACTGGATGAAGTGCGCGGGCAACGCAACCTCACCGAGCACGCAATTGGCGAATTGGTTGGCGTCGCGGCGAGTGATTTCTCGCTGCCGGCGAGCCAACAGTTGATCGCGCTGCCGGGGATTCCATCGCAGTTGCCGAGCCATCTGCTGCAACGTCGCCCCGACATTGCAGCGGCGGAACGCCGGGTGTTTGCGGCCAACGCAAATATCGGCGTGGCCAAGGCGGCGTGGTACCCGGATTTCAGTCTGACCGGCTTGATTGGCGGGCAGACCCAGGGCGTGGGCAACCTGCTGTCGGCGGGTAATCGGTATTGGGCGCTGGGGCCTTTGGTCAATCTGCCGATCTTTGATGGCGGCCGCTTGAGTGCCAATGAACGCCAGGCCAAAGCAGAGTTTGAAGAAGCCTCGGCGCAGTACCGCAGCCATGTGCTCAAGGCCGTGCGCGAGGTGGAAGACAACCTGGCGCAACTGCGTGATTTGCAGCAGGAAGCGCAGGACGAGCAGGCGGCAGCGGATGCGGCGGAACATACCCAGGCACTGGCGATGAACAGCTATCAGGCCGGGGCCGTGAGTTATCTGGATGTGGTGACCGCGCAGACGGCGGCGTTGCAGGCGCAAAGAACATTGCAGGCAGTGCAGACGCGGCAGTTGCAAGCCAGCGTGGGGTTGGTGACCGCCCTCGGCGGCGGCTGGCAACCGGGCGCCTGAATGATCGTTCCCACGCTCCGCGTGGGAACGCATCCGGTGACGCTCTGCGTCACGCCTTCAAAAGCGGACGCGGAGCGTCCGGGGCGGCATTCCCACGCGGAGCGTGGGAACGATCATTTCAGGCGGCGAGTTTGCCGCTGGCAATCGCCGCCGAAGCCGCCACCATCGCCCGCAGCAACACCGCACACCCGGCCGCCAGATCATCCGGCGCGGCATTCTCGATTTCGTTGTGGCTGATGCCACCTTCACAAGGCACGAAGATCATCCCCGCCGGGCCCAACTCGGCAACAAAAATCGCGTCATGCCCTGCCCCGCTGACGATGTCCATATTCGATAAGCCCAGCCCATTCGCCGCATCGCGCACAGCATCCACGCAGCCTTTGTCGAAGTACAGCGGCGGGAAATCCGCCGTGGGCTCCATCTCGAAACTCAGGCCATGCTTGGCGCAGGTGTCATCAATCACCTGGCGCACCTGGGCAATCATCGAATCGAGCCGGGCGGGTTCCAGATGACGGAAATCCAGGGTCATGCGTACCTCACCCGGAATGACGTTGCGTGAGCCCGGATAAGCGTGCAGGCAACCCACCGTGCCACACGCATGGGGCTGATGCCCGAGCGCCGCCGCGTTCACCGCCGCCACTACGGCCGCCGCGCCGACCAGGGCGTCCTTGCGCAGGTGCATCGGCGTCGGCCCCGCGTGGGCTTCAACGCCGCGCAGTTTCAGGTCGAACCACTTCTGGCCGAGCGCGCCCAACACCACGCCGATGGTTTTCTTTTCATCCTCAAGAATCGGGCCCTGCTCGATGTGCGCTTCGAAATAGGCGCCGACTTTATGGCCACTGACGGGTCGCGTGCCGGCATAGCCAATAGCGTTCAGCGCATCGCCCACGCTGACGCCGTCCACGTCCACCTTAGCCAAGGTGTCCGCCAGGGTGAATTTCTCGGCAAACACCCCCGAGCCCATCATGCACGGCGGAAAGCGCGAGCCTTCTTCGTTGGTCCACACCACCACCTCCAGGGGCGCTTCGGTTTCCACCTTGAGGTCATTGAGCGTGCGCAGCACCTCCACACCGGCCAGTACACCAAAGCAGCCATCGAACTTGCCGCCCGTGGGCTGAGTGTCGATATGGCTGCCGGTCATCACCGGCGGCAGGTTGGGATTACGGCCAGGGCGGCGGGCGAAAATATTGCCGATACCGTCGACGGTCACCGTGCAACCGGCCTCTTCGCACCACGTCACGAACAGGTCGCGGGCCTTGCGGTCGAGGTCGGTCAGAGCCAGTCGACACACGCCGCCCTTGGGCGTGGCGCCGAGTCTGGCCAGGTCCATCAGGGACTGCCACAAGCGGTCGCGGTTGATGTGCTGATGGGTGGATTGCAGAACGTCGAGCGCAGCGTTCATGGGGATCTCCTCAGGCTACATTTTTATAGGTTGACTCAATCAAAGGTGGGAGCTGGCAAGCCAGCTCCCACATTGACCGTGTTTACAGCGGTGATTTGGCGGTGACCGGGCTGAGGCCACGCTTGGCATTCAAGCCGTAATACATCAACCCGCCCAACGCCGAACCGGTAAACCAGCCATAGCTGTAGAACCAGCTGAAGGCATCACTGCCCAGCGACAGCAGCGTCAGCACCACCGGCACGCCGAAAGCGATAAAACCACTCCAGTTCCACGCCGGGTACACGTCATCGCGGTACAAACCGGCCAGGTTCAGTTGCTGTTTGCGGGTGATGAAATAGTCCACCACCATGATCCCGGCGATGGGCCCCAGCAGGCTTGAATAGCCCAGCAGCCAATTGGAATACACAGTTTCCAGGCTCACGTCGGAGACGATCAGCCCGAGTTTTTTCAGCAGTTCATGGCCCATCAACGCCAGCCCCACCAGCCCGGTGAGGATCACCGCCGTGGTGCGGTTGATCAGCTTGGGGGCGATGTTCTGGAAGTCATTGGTGGGTGAAACGATGTTCGCCGCCGTATTGGTGGACAAGGTGGCGATGATGATCAGCGCCATGGCAATCGCGACCCACACCGGGCTCTGGATATGCCCGATCAACGTCACCGGGTCGGACACGCTCACGCCTACCAGTTTTACCGACGCCGCGGTCATGATCACGCCGAGGGCGGCGAACAGGAACATGGTCAGCGGCAGGCCGAAAATCTGCCCGAGAATCTGGTCTTTCTGGCTTTTGGCGTAGCGGCTGAAGTCCGGAATGTTCAGCGACAGGGTGGCCCAGAAGCCCACCATCGCGGTCAGGCCGGCCATGAAGTAGCCGGTGAGGCTCGCGCCTTCCGGACGCTTGGGCGGGATCGCCATCAGCTCGCTGATCGACACATTGGGCATCGCCCACACCAGCAAGCCAATGCCCACCGCCACCAGCAATGGCGCCGACAACGTCTCCAGGCGCTTGATCGACTCGGCGCCGCGCAGCACCACCCACAAATTCAGGCACCAGAAAATCATGAAGCCGATCACCTCGCCAGTGCCGCCCAACGATTTCCAGCCCTCGAAAATCGAGCCCAGAAACAGGTGAATCGCCAAGCCGCCAAACATCGTCTGGATGCCGAACCAGCCGCACGCCACCAGCGCGCGGATCAGGCACGGCACATTTGAGCCGAGGATGCCGAAGGATGAGCGCAGCAATACCGGAAACGGAATGCCGTACTTGGTGCCGGGGAAGGCGTTGAGGGTCAGCGGAATCAGTACCACGATGTTGGCGAGCAAAATCGCCATCAGCGCTTCACCCACCGACAACCCGAAATAGGCGGTGAGCACGCCCCCCAATGTGTAGGTGGGCACGCAGATCGACATGCCGACCCACAGCGCGGTGATGTGCCATTTGTTCCAGGTGCGTTCGTGCACCTTGGTCGGTGCCATGTCGTGGTTGTAACGAGGACTGTCGAGGACGTCGGGGCCGGCGTCGAGTTCGTACAGGCCGTTGCGTTCAATGACTTGCGATCTGTTCTGTTGCATGGCCGCTCCACGGTTTTTTCGAATTATTGTTGCTCACCCAACGCCTTGCGCCGGGTGGCCGGAGTACCGCGTAAACAACATGACATCACGGCCCGGCCAGCCGCCACTGCACTCAATATCCGTGCCGACAACCGTTACCGAATCCGTACCGCTTATATAACTCACTGATGTTTATCAGCTTTCCGATGGCCCCTTCGGTACTTGCCGCGTTACTCAGGCTCAATAACGTGGACGTTATGCGAACTGTCAGGACTCAATCTGGTGCAACACAATTATTTTTATTTCCCATGGCCGTCAAGCGGCATATCACAAGCGTCTGATTTGCAATAAGAAATGTTGCTCAATTAGCCAACCTGTCAAGTGCGTCAAAATGGTGAGAGGAAGCTACATTTTGGTGATTCCATATTTTTATCGCTATTTTTCAGCTACTTAAATCAAGTATAAGCTTATAAAAAATATTCTTGCCCTATCGAAAAACTCAAGCTAGTTTCTATTCCTGTCACCGATGACAGGATTTAATTCTTCATCGGCAAGCAGCATTACAACACTTAGAACTGGCACAAGCCGGTCAAGCCTGTGAGGAACTCGACATGTCGCTGTTGATCCGTGGCGCTACCGTAATTACCCATGATGAAAGTTACCGCGCCGATGTTTTATGCGCAGGCTGTCTAATTCGCGCTATTGGCACGAATCTGGATATTCCCGCCGGCACTGAAACACTCGATGGCAGCGGCCAATACTTGATGCCCGGCGGCATCGATCCCCATACCCACATGCAACTGCCCTTCATGGGCACCGTGGCCAGCGAAGATTTTTTCAGTGGCACGGCGGCAGGCCTCGCAGGTGGCACCACCTCGATCATCGACTTTGTGATTCCCAACCCGCAGCAATCCTTGCTGGAAGCCTTTCACCAGTGGCGCGGTTGGGCGGAAAAATCCGCCGCCGACTACGGTTTTCACGTGGCGATCACCTGGTGGAGCGAGCAGGTGCGCGAGGAAATGGCCGAGCTGGTCAGCCATCACGGCATCAACAGCTTCAAGCACTTCATGGCCTACAAGAACGCAATCATGGCGGCGGATGACACCCTCGTCGCCAGCTTCGAACGCTGCCTGGAACTGGGCGCGGTGCCCACCGTACATGCGGAAAACGGCGAGCTGGTGTATCACCTGCAACGCAAGCTGATGGCCCAGGGCATCACCGGGCCGGAAGCGCACCCGCTCTCGCGGCCATCCCAAGTGGAAGGCGAAGCGGCCAGCCGCGCGATTCGCATCGCCGAAACCATTGGCACCCCGCTGTATCTGGTGCACGTATCGACCAAGGAAGCGCTGGATGAAATCACCTACGCCCGTGGCAAAGGCCAACCGGTGTACGGTGAAGTGCTCGCCGGCCACCTGTTGCTGGACGACAGCGTGTACCAACACCCCGACTGGAACACCGCCGCCGGCTACGTGATGAGCCCGCCCTTCCGCCCGCGCGGGCACCAGCAAGCCCTCTGGCATGGCTTGCAATCGGGCAACCTGCACACCACCGCCACCGACCATTGCTGCTTCTGCGCCGAGCAAAAAGCCGCCGGGCGCGATGACTTCAGCAAGATCCCCAACGGCACGGCCGGCATCGAAGACCGCATGGCGCTGCTGTGGGACGAAGGCGTGAATACCGGACGGTTATCGATGCAGGAGTTTGTCGCGCTGACCTCCACCAACACCGCCAAAATTTTCAACCTCTACCCACGCAAGGGCGCGATCCGCGTGGGCGCCGACGCCGATCTGGTGCTGTGGGATCCCCAGGGCACGCGGACCATTTCCGCCAAGACCCACCATCAAAAAGTCGACTTCAACATCTTCGAAGGCAAGACCGTACGCGGCGTGCCGAGCCACACCATCAGCCAGGGCAAGCTGGTCTGGGCCGATGGCGACCTGCGCGCCGAACGCGGTGCCGGGCGGTATGTGGAGCGGCCGGCGTATCCGGCGGTGTTTGAGCAGTTGAGCAAGCGGGCGGAGCGTTCCAGGCCCACTGCCGTGAAACGCTGATACCGCCAATCGCGGGCAAGCCCGGCTCCCACAGTTTTGATCTGTGAACACATTCAAATGTGGGAGCTGGCTTGCCTGCGATAAGGCCAGCACAGGCAACACAAAAACCACTGCCCCTCAGAGGCAGCACCTCAATAACCGTGAGGCCAACACCGTGATCCAGACCCTGACCCACCTCCCCCACCCCCATGAAGACGGGCCGACGCTCGCCAGCCATTTCACCGACCTGGCGCCGCCGCTCAATGCTCGCCAGGCACAGCTGGAAGCCTCGCGCTGCCTGTATTGCTACGACGCGCCGTGCGTGAATGCGTGCCCCAGCGAGATCGATATCCCGTCGTTCATCCGCAATATCCACACCGAAAACGTGCAAGGCGCGGCGCAGAAAATCCTGTCTGCCAACATCCTCGGCGGCAGCTGTGCGCGGGTCTGCCCCACGGAAATCCTCTGCCAGCAAGCCTGCGTGCGTAACAACAGTGAGGAATGCGCGCCGGTGCTGATCGGCCTGTTGCAACGCTATGCTGTGGACAACGCACACTTCAGCGAACACCCCTTCCAGCGCGCCGCGCCCACGGGCAAGCGCATCGCCGTGGTCGGCGCCGGGCCTGCCGGTCTGGCCTGTGCCCATCGCAGCGCGTTGCACGGTCATGACGTGGTGGTGTTCGAGGCCCGGGAAAAAGCCGGCGGCCTGAATGAATACGGGATCGCCAAGTACAAACTGGTGGATGACTTCGCACAGAAGGAGCTGGATTTCCTCCTGCAAATCGGCGGCATCGAAATCCGCCACGGCCAGCGCCTGGGCGACAATCTGACGTTGAGCGAACTGCACCAGCAATTCGACGCGGTGTTCCTCGGCCTCGGCCTTGCCGCCAGCAAACAACTCGGCCTGCCCCATGAAGAGGCACCGGGCCTGCTCGCCGCCACCGACTACATCCGCGAACTGCGCCAGGCCGATGACCTGACCCAGCTGCCCCTCGCCGACCGCTGCATTGTGCTCGGCGCCGGTAATACGGCCATCGACATGGCCGTGCAAATGGCTCGCCTCGGTGCCCGCGATGTCAACCTTGTGTATCGCCGAGGCCTGGCCGACATGGGCGCCACCCACCACGAGCAGGACATCGCCAAGGCTAATCAAGTGCGCCTGCTGACCTGGGCACAACCCGAGGAAGTTCTGCTGGACGACAGAGGCCACGTGCGCGGCATGCGTTTCTTGCGCACTCGCATGGAAAACGGTCGCCTGCACCCCACCGGCGAAACCTTCGAACTGGCCGCCGATGCGATCTTCAAGGCGATCGGGCAAGGCTTCGACAACGCGGCGCTGCACGACCCGCTGGCCCAGCAACTGCACCGCGTGGGCGAGCGGATTTTCGTCGATGAACACCTGCAAACCAGCATTCCGGGCGTGTATGCGGGAGGCGATTGCGTCAGCCTCGGCCAGGACCTCACCGTGCAGGCGGTGCAACACGGCAAGCTGGCCGCCGAGGCCATGCACACCCAACTCATGCTGAATGTGGAGGCTGCGTAATGGCCGATCTCTCGATTGTATTTGCCGGTATCAAAGCCCCCAACCCGTTCTGGCTGGCGTCCGCGCCGCCGACCGACAAGGCCTACAACGTGGTGCGCGCCTTTGAAGCCGGCTGGGGCGGCGTGGTGTGGAAAACCCTCGGTGAAGACCCGGCGGCGGTCAACGTGTCGTCGCGCTACTCGGCGCACTATGGCGCCAACCGGGAAGTGCTGGGCATTAACAATATTGAGCTGATCACCGACCGCTCGCTGGAGATCAACCTGCGGGAAATCACCCAGGTGAAAAAGGACTGGCCCGACCGCGCGCTGATCGTGTCGCTGATGGTGCCGTGTGTTGAAGAATCGTGGAAACACATCTTGCCATTGGTGGAAGCCACCGGCTGCGACGGCATCGAGCTGAACTTCGGCTGCCCCCACGGTATGCCCGAGCGCGGCATGGGCGCGGCAGTCGGCCAGGTGCCGGAGTACGTGGAACAGGTGACGCGCTGGTGCAAGACGTATTGCTCGCTGCCGGTGATCGTCAAACTTACGCCGAATATCACCGACATTCGCGTGGCAGCGCGGGCGGCCTATCGCGGTGGTGCGGATGCGGTGTCGCTGATCAACACCATCAATTCCATCACCAGCGTGGACCTTGAACGCATGGTCGCCCTGCCCGTGGTCGGCACCCAAAGCACCCACGGCGGTTATTGCGGCTCGGCGGTCAAACCCATCGCGCTGAACATGGTGGCGGAAATCGCCCGTGACCCGCAGACCCAGGGCCTGCCGATCTGCGGCATTGGCGGCATCGGCAACTGGCGCGACGCGGCGGAATTCGTTGCCCTGGGCTGCGGTGCGGTGCAAGTGTGCACGGCGGCGATGCTGCACGGCTTTCGGATTGTGGAAGAGATGAAGGACGGGCTGTCGCGCTGGATGGACAGTCAGGGTTACCAGAGCCTGCAGGCATTTTCCGGTCGGGCGGTAGGCAATACCACCGACTGGAAGTACCTGGACATCAACTATCAGGTGATCGCGAAGATCGATCAGCACGCCTGCATTGGCTGCGGGCGTTGCCACATCGCCTGCGAGGACACTTCGCACCAGGCCATCGCCAGCCTGAAACAAGCAGATGGCACGCATAAGTACGAGGTGATCGATGACGAGTGCGTGGGTTGCAACCTGTGCCAGATCACCTGCCCGGTGGCCGACTGTATCGAGATGGTGCCGATAGACACGGGCAAGCCGTTCTTGAATTGGACGCAGGATCCGCGCAACCCTTATCGGGAGGCTGTGTAGTGCTGTAGACCGCTATCTCAGGCAAGCCAGCTCCCACATTTGAAGGTGTTCACAATTCAAAATGTGGGAGCTGGCTTGCCTGCGATGAGGCCATTAGCATCACCACAAGCCTCAAGGCTCCAACCCGATCCCGCGCAAAATCACACTCGTGACCGTCTGAATCGCCTTCTCGAACTGCATGTCCGACAACGGCTGATGATCGTTCAGAATCTTCACCTGATGATCAAAGTCCGCGTAGTGCTGGGTCGAGGCCCAGATCATATACAGCAGGCTCGACGGCTCCACCGGCAGGATGCGTTTGTCCTCCACCCACTGGCGGATTTTCGCTTCCTTCATCTTGGCCCAGTCATACAGGCTTTCATCCAATGCCTCACCGAGAGTGGGCGCGCCGTGGATGATTTCATTGGCCCAGACTTTGGAGCCATACGGCCGCGTGCGCGAGCGCTGCATCTTGGCGCGGATGTAGCTGCTGAGCACCACACGCGGGTCGTCGAAGGTCTCGAAACTCAGCGCGTCCTGCTTCCACACTTCCAGCAAGTCAAACAACACCGCGCTGTACAGCTCGCTTTTGGTGGTGAAGTAGTAATGCAGGTTGGAGCGCGGCAGTTGCACTTCTTCAGCGATGTCGGCCATGGCGGTACTGCCATAGCCCTTCTCGGCGAAGATTTTCTCCGCCGCCAGCAGGATTTTTTCGACGTTGGTGCGGCGAATTCCGATCTTGTGATTGCCCATAAGGGCTCCCTGACAACAACTTGGGATGAAGACTACCATCGGCTTCAGGTCGCGGCGACAAGGCATAATGAAACTTCTTGCGCGAAGCTTTCCCCTCCAAAAAGGATTGGTTAGGATCGCGGTCCCTTTGAAGGATCATTGCCATGACTATTCGACCTCGCGTGGCTGCCGACGACCCAGTGCTCGGAGCACTGTGGGAGCGCTCGGTGCGAGCCACTCATGACTTCCTCCCCGAGGATGACATCCAGCGTTTGCTGCCTTTGGTGCGTGACACCTACCTGCCGATGCCGGCACTTGATGTGTGGGTGTACGAAGACGCCCAGGGCATCGCGGGTTATATCGCCACCGGCGGGCACAACGTGGAAATGCTGTTTATCGAACCCGCACGCCGTGGCCAGGGCATCGGCCTCCAGTTGCTGGACCACGCGCTGGCGCGCCACGACACGCTGACGGTGGACGTCAACGAACAAAACCCCCAGGCCGTGGGTTTCTACCTGCACTATGGGTTTATTCAGGTGGGGCGTTCGCCACTGGATGGCGAAGGCAAGCCCTTTCCTCTGCTGCACCTGGCTCTACCGACCCCCAAACCTTGAGGTATTGAACCATGCTGATCAAGAAAGCCCTGACCACCGTCGCCCTGCTCGCCTCTTTGCTCGGTGCCTCGGCGGCATTTGCCCATGCTCATCTCAAGAGTGCGACGCCGGCCGCCGACAGCACCGTCGCCGCGCCCGCCGACCTGCGCCTGACCTTCAGCGAAGGCGTCGAAGCCACCTTCACCAAAGTGTCTCTGAGCAAAGATGGCACCGAAATCGCGATCAAAGGCCTGGAAACCACGGACGCCGACAAAAAAGTGCTGGTGGTCACCCCCGCCGCGCCGCTGGCGGCCGGTAACTACAAGGTGGTGTGGAACGCCGTGTCGGTCGACACTCACAAAAGCAACGGTGAATACAGCTTCAAGGTCGGCCAATAACCCATGGCGACCGCGCTGGTGCTGTGCCGTTTCCTGCATTTCATTGTCGTGTTGCTGATGTTCGGGGCCTGCGTATTCAGGCCCCTGTTGCTTGGCAAGGAATTGCAGCCGGTACTGGACCGGCAACTCTTGCGCCTCACGCGCGGCCTTGCCTGGGTCGGGCTCGGCTCTGGTGTGGCGTGGTTGCTATTGATCACCGCCAGCATGGCAGGCAGTTGGGACGCCGCGCTGCAACCGGCCACCGTGCAGTTGGTGCTGGGCAAGACCTTCTTCGGTCAGGTGTGGACCTGGCATCTGCTGCTGAACCTGTTGCTGGTGATCGCGCTGATCAAACCCTGGCAAGCCGTGCGTCTGCCGCTGATCGCGCTGCTGTTGGCGACCCTCGCACCCGTGGGCCATGGCGCCATGCTCAATGGCTTGAGCGGGCAACTGCTGATCCTCAACCAGGTGGTGCACCTGGTCTGCGTCGGAGCGTGGCTGGGGGGGTTGTTGTTGCTGGTGCTGGTCCTCCGGCTGCCGAACCGCCTGGCACTGGAACCGGTTTTACGGCGCTTCAGCGGCGTGGGTTACGGCCTGGTGGCCGGCCTGCTGGTGACCGGGCTGATCAACGTGCGCGTGCTCACCGGGCAGCTGTGGCCCACGCCGCTGTTTGATGGCTTTGCGCTGATTCTGCTGATCAAGGTACTGCTGGTGCTCGGCATGCTGGCGCTGGCGCTGTTGAATCGTTTGCGGATTGAACGCTGCGAAGAGCGCCTGGGCAGTTTGAAGGCCAGTGTGATGCTGGAATGGTTACTGGGTATTTCAGCAGTGGCCGCCGTTTCCCTCCTGGGCACCCTGCCGCCGATGGTCATGGCAGGCTGAAAATCCCCCTGCAAACACGCCCAACCGGTGGAGCTGGCTCGCCTGCGATAGCATCGCCGACGTATCACTGATAGACCGAGGTGTCTGCATCGCAGGCAAGCCAGCTCCCACATTGATCGTGTCCGTTTTTTGAGCGATTAAAGCCAAGTCATCGTATAACTTCTGCTTGACACCCCACGAAAACCCCGCAAATATTCGTCAAATGTTGTACGACGACGTACGACAAATAATAAAAACAACAAAAGAAAGGGAGTTTCACTGTGAGTCATTTCGCCCGCAATTCCTCCATCCGTATCGGCCTTCTCGGCCTCGGCAGCCTGGCGTTCACCCTTCCCATCAATGCCCAGGCAGACGGCTTCATCGAAGACGCCACCGCCACGCTCAACCTGCGCAATGCCTACTTCAACCGCAACTTCACCAACCCCACCTACCCACAAGCCAAGGCCGAAGAGTGGACGCAAAACTTCATTCTCGATGCCAGGTCCGGCTTCACTCAGGGCACCGTGGGGTTCGGGCTGGATGTGCTGGGCCTGTATTCGCAAAAACTCGATGGCGGCAAGGGCACGGCCGGCACACAATTGCTGCCGACCCACAGCGACGGCCGCCCCGCCGATAACTTCGGGCGCCTGGGCGTGGCCCTGAAAACCCGGCTGTCCAAGACTGAACTGAAGGTCGGCGAGTGGATGCCGGTACTGCCGATCCTGCGTTCCGACGACGGACGTTCGCTGCCCCAGACCTTCCGTGGCGGCCAGCTCACGTCCAAAGAGATCGACGGCCTGACCCTCTACGGCGGCCAGTTTCGCGGCAACAGCCCGCGCAACGACGCGAGCATGGAAGACATGTTCATGAACGGCAAAGCGGCGTTCACCTCAGACCGCTTCAATTTCGGCGGCGGCGAATACACCTTCAACGACAAACGCACCCAGGTCGGCGTGTGGTACGCCGAGTTGAGCGACATCTACCAGCAAAAATACTTCAACCTGACCCACAGCCAGCCCGTGGGCGACTGGACCCTGGGCGCCAACCTCGGTTACTTCACCGGCAAGGAAGACGGCAGCGCACTGGCCGGCGACCTCGACAACAAGACCGCCTTCGCCCTGCTCTCGGCCAAATACAAAGGCAACGCCTTCTATGTGGGCCTGCAGAAACTCACCGGCGACAGCGTCTGGATGCGCGTCAACGGCACCAGCGGCGGCACGTTGGCCAACGACAGTTACAACGCCAGCTACGACAACGCCAAGGAGAAGTCCTGGCAGGTGCGGCATGACTTCAATTTCGTGGTGCTGGGCATTCCGGGGTTGACCATGATGAACCGCTATATCAGCGGCAGTAATGTGCACACCGGCGCGATCACCGATGGCAAGGAATGGGGCCGCGAGTCGGAACTGGCCTACACCGTACAGAGCGGTGCGCTGAAAGACTTGAACCTGCGGTGGCGCAATTCGACCATGCGTCGGGATTTCAGCAACAACGAGTTTGATGAGAACCGGATCTTTATCAGCTACCCGATTTCGCTGCTGTAACCCGATTAATGTGGATGTTGGCTATCTGAGATCCAGCTTTTTGTGGGAGCTGGCTTGCCTGCGATGGCATCGCTGCGGTGTGGCTGACGTACCGAGGTGTCTGCATCGCAGGCAAGCCAGCTCCCACACAAGCCCAACACTTGCCCTCATTCGTCAGCACGGGCGTTGACAACCCGGGGAATCAATAACGATACTTCCACCAAGTCATACGACAACCTACAACAACAATGGAACCCCCATGACCACCACCACCTCCAACCCCGTTCCATTCAACCGCCTGCTGCTCACCGGTGCTGCCGGCGGCCTGGGTAAAGTCCTGCGTGAACGCCTGCGCCCTTACGCGCAGGTACTGCGCCTGTCGGACATCGCCGACATGGCCCCCGCCGCTGATGCTTCTGAAGAAGTGCAGGTGTGCGACCTCGCCGACAAACAAGCCGTGCACCACCTGGTGGAAGGCGTCGATGCCATTCTGCATTTCGGCGGTGTGTCCGTTGAGCGCTCCTTCGAAGAAGTGCTCGGCGCCAACATCAGCGGCATTTTCCATATCTACGAAGCCGCGCGTCGCCATGGCGTCAAGCGTGTGATCTTCGCCAGTTCCAACCATGTGATCGGCTTTTACAAGCAGGGCGAAACCATCGACGCCCACTCCCCGCGCCGCCCGGACAGCTACTACGGCCTGTCCAAGTCCTACGGCGAAGACATGGCCAGCTTCTATTTCGACCGCTACGGCATCGAGACCGTGAGCATCCGCATCGGCTCCTCGTTCCCGGAACCGCAGAACCGCCGGATGATGCACACCTGGCTGAGCTTCGACGACCTGACCCAACTGCTCGAACGCGCGCTGTACACGCCAAACGTGGGCCACACCGTGGTCTACGGCATGTCGGATAACCTCGACACCTGGTGGGACAACCGCTACGCCGCGCACCTGGGTTTCGCCCCCAAGGACAGCTCCGAAGTGTTCCGCGCCCAGGTCGAAACCCAGCCACCGGTGGCGGCCGATGACCCGGCCAAGGTGTATCAGGGCGGCGCGTTCTGCGCGGCAGGGCCCTTCGGTGACTGAGTACACATCAACTACCCAAAGGAATGAGTGGTCATGACAGCCGAATTGATTGTCGACGCCCGCAATGCAGTGGGCGAATGCCCAGTGTGGGTGCCGGAAGAAAACGCACTGTACTGGGTGGACATTCCCAACGGCGGCCTGCAACGCTGGAGCGCCGCCAGCGGGCATGTCGCCGCCTGGAAAGCCCCGCAGATGCTCGCCTGCATCGCCCGCACCGACGCGGGCAACTGGGTGGCGGGCATGGAGACGGGCTTTTTCCAGCTCACCCCGCACAACGACGGCAGCCTCGACACCACGCCACTGGCCGGGGTGAAACACCCGCGCCCGGACATGCGCCTGAACGATGGCCGCTGTGATCGCCAGGGCCGCTTCTGGGCCGGCAGCATGGTGCTGAACATGGGCCTGAACGCCGCCGAGGGCAGCCTTTATCGATATGCATCAGGCTCGGCACCCCACGCGCAACTGGGCGGGTTTATCACCCTCAATGGCCTGGCCTTCAGCCCCGACGGCCGCACGATGTACGCCTCGGATTCGCACCCGCTGGTGCAGCAGATCTGGGCCTTCGACTACGACATCGACACCGGCACGCCGTCCAACCGCCGCGTGTTTGTAGACATGCACCACTTCCTCGGCCGCCCCGACGGCGCAGCCGTGGACGCCGATGGCTGCTACTGGATCTGCGCCAACGACGCCGGCCTGATCCACCGTTTCACCCCCGACGGCCGCCTCGACCGCTCCCTCACCGTGCCAGTGAAAAAACCCACCATGTGCGCCTTTGGCGGCAGCCGCCTGGACACGCTGTTCGTCACCTCGATTCGCGACGACAACAGTGAGCAGTCGCTGTCCGGCGGCGTGTTTGCCCTCAACCCCGGCGTACAAGGACTGGCCGAACCCCGCTTCACCCTCTGAAAGCTGCATCGCTGTGCCTTGAATACAACAATAACAAGACAGGAGAGTCACCCCATGGACTTCAAACGCACCTTGCTCGCTGCTGCACTCGCTACCCTCGCCAGCGCCGCCCATGCGCTGGAAATCAAAATTGCCGACATCCACCCCGCCGGCTACCCCACCGTCGTCGCCCAGGAAAACATGGGCAAGGCCCTGACCAAAGAAAGCAACGGCGAACTGACCTTCAAGTACTTTCCGGGCGGCGTGCTCGGCTCCGAGAAAGAAGTGGTCGAACAAGCCCAGGTCGGCGCGATCCAGATGGCCCGGGTCAGCCTCGGCATCGTCGGGCCGGTGGTGCCGGACGTGAACGTGTTCAACCTGCCCTTCGTGTTCCGCGACCAGGCGCACATGCGCAAAGTCATCGACGGCGAGATTGGCGATGAAATCCTCGCGAAAATCACAGACTCGGAGTTCGGCCTGGTCGCCCTGGCCTGGATGGACGGCGGCACGCGCAATATCTACACCAAGAAACCGGTGCGCTCGATCGCAGACCTCAAGGGCATGAAAATTCGTGTGCAGGGCAACCCACTGTTCATCGACGCCTTCAATGAAATGGGGGCCAACGGCATCGCCATGGACACCGGCGAAATCTTTAGCGCCCTGCAAACCGGTGTGATCGACGGCGCGGAAAACAACCCGCCCACCCTGCTCGAACACAACCATTTCCAGAACGCGAAGTTCTACACCCTCACCGAACACCTGATCCTGCCCGAGCCCATCGTGATGTCGAAAATCACCTGGAACAAGCTCACCCCCGCGCAGCAAGTCATGGTGAAAAACGCCGCCAAGGCCGCCCAGGCCGACGAGCGCGTGCTGTGGGACGCCAAGTCCGCCAGCAGCGAGACCAAGCTCAAGGCCGCCGGCGTCGAGTTCATCACCGTCGACAAAAAACCCTTCTATGACGCCACGGCCCCGGTCCGCGCCAAATACGGTGCGGCCTACGCCGACATCATCCAGCGCATCGACGCCGTCGAGTAATCACCCTCCCCTTTAACAAGGCCCGGCGCGGTCGGCATCGACGCGCCCGGTTACGGTGAACGCCATGAAGAATTTACTGCTGCGCTTCAATGACCGGCTGTACATGACCTGCATCTGGGTCGCCGGCCTCTCGGTACTGGGGGTCGCGCTGATCATTCCCTGGGGCATCTTCGCCCGCTACATCCTCGGCACCGGCTCAAGCTGGCCGGAGCCCACCGCCATCCTGCTGATGCTGGTATTCACCTTTATCGGCGCCGCCGCCAGCTACCGCGCCGGCGCACACATGTCGGTGGCGATGATCACCGACCGCCTGCCACCCACTCAGCGCCGCCTCGTCGGCATCGTTTCCCAACTGTTGATGGCGACCATTTGTCTGTTCATGACGGTGTGGGGCACCAAGTTGTGCCTGTCCACCTGGAACCAGTTCATGAGCGCCATCCCCACCTTGCGCGTGGGCATCACCTACATGCCGATCCCGATTGGCGGGCTGTTGACCCTGGTGTTCGTGCTGGAAAAACTCCTGCTCGGCGATCAAAGCCAGCGGCGCGTGGTGCGCTTTGACCTGGTTGAAGAAAGCGAAGGAGCCGCCTGATATGGACGCATTGATTCTGTTGGGCAGCTTTATCGCCTTGATCCTGATCGGCATGCCGGTGGCCTACGCCCTCGGGCTGTCGGCGCTGATTGGCGCGTGGTGGATCGACATCCCGTTCCAGGCCCTGATGATCCAGGTGGCGGGCGGGGTGAACAAGTTTTCGCTGATGGCGATTCCGTTCTTCGTGCTCGCCGGGGCGATCATGGCCGAGGGCGGCATGTCGCGCCGTCTGGTGGCGTTTGCCGGGGTGTTGGTGGGCTTTGTGCGCGGCGGTTTGTCGCTGGTCAACATCATGGCCTCGACGTTTTTCGGCGCGATTTCCGGTTCGTCGGTGGCGGATACGGCCTCGGTCGGCTCGGTGCTGATTCCGGAAATGGAACGCCGCGGCTATCCCCGCGAGTTCGCAACCGCGGTGACCATCAGCGGCTCGGTGCAGGCATTGTTGACGCCACCCAGCCATAACTCGGTGCTCTACTCGCTGGCGGCCGGCGGCACCGTGTCCATCGCCTCGCTGTTCATGGCCGGCGTGGTGCCGGGCTTGCTGATGAGCGCGTGCCTGATGGTGCTGTGCCTGATCTTCGCCAGGAAGCGCGACTACCCCAAGGGCGAGGTCATCCCGCTCAAACAAGCCCTGAAAATCTGCGCCGACGCGCTGTGGGGCCTGATGGCCATGGTGATCATCCTCGGCGGCATTCTCTCAGGCATTTTCACCGCCACCGAATCCGCCGCGATTGCCGTGTTGTGGGCATTCTTCGTGACCATGTTCATCTACCGCGACTACAAATGGCGCGAGCTGCCCAAGCTGATGCACCGCACGGTGCGCACCATTTCCATCGTGATGATCCTGATCGCCTTCGCCGCGAGCTTCGGCTACATCATGACGCTGATGCAGATTCCGGCGAAGATCACCACGCTGTTTCTGACCCTGTCGGACAACCGCTATGTGATCCTGATGTGCATCAACGCCATGCTGCTGTTGCTGGGCACGGTGATGGACATGGCGCCGCTGATCCTGATTCTCACGCCGATATTGCTGCCGGTGATTCTCGGCATCGGCGTCGACCCCGTGCATTTCGGCATGATCATGCTGGTCAACCTCGGCATCGGCCTGATCACCCCGCCGGTGGGCGCGGTGCTGTTCGTCGGCGCGGCGGTGGGCAAAACCACCATCGAGAAAACCGTGAAGGCGCTGCTGCCGTTTTATGGCGTATTGTTCCTGGTGCTGATGGCGGTGACCTACATTCCCGCGCTGTCGCTGTGGCTGCCGGGCCTGGTGTTGTAAACGATCGTTCCCACGCTCTGCGTGGGAATGCATCCTGTGACGCTCCGCGTCACGGCTTTCAAAAGCAAACGCAGAGCGTCCAGGGCGGCATTCCCACGCAGAGCGTGGGTACGATCCTGTACCGAGGTAAACACATGCTGGAACTCTCAGATCATTTAACCCACCTCACCCTGGCCCCCGCCACCGGCGGCAGCATCGTCAACTGGACCGTCATCGCCACCGGCCAGCCGCTGCTGCGCCACAGTGACGAGCAGGCCGTGAACACCGGGTTGCCGGGCAAACTGGGCTGCTACCCGCTGGCGCCCTGGTCCAACCGGATTGCCGAAGGCGGTTTCAACAACCCGGACGGCTGGCTGGCGCTGGAGCAAAACAGCCTGCTCGACCCGCTGCCGATTCACGGTTCGGCGTGGCAGCAAGCGTGGCAAGTGGTCAGCCAGACGGCGGATGAAGTGGTGCTGGCAGTGGAATGCGAGACGCCTTTCGCCTACCGCGCCGAGCAACGTTTCAGCTTGAGTGACGGGGTGTTGAGCATCACCTTGCGCGTCACCCATCTGGCGGAAAAACCGGCGTGGCACGGGCTGGGTCTGCACCCCTACTTGCCACGCAGGCCCGGTACGCGGTTGCAGGCCAAGGCTTCACAGGTATGGATGAGTGATGCGTCCAAATTGCCCACTGCCCTGGCGCCGATACCGGCCGACTGGGACTTCCAACAACTCAAAAGCCTGCCCGACAGGCTGGTGGACAACGGCTTCTGCGCGTGGGACGGGCATTGCCGGGTTGAACAGCCGGAGCTGGGTTATGCGCTGGAATGCCAGGCCAGCGGCGCGGATTACTTCCTGCTGTTCTGCCCGCCGGCGTTCGAGTTCTTTTGTATCGAGCCGGTGAGCCATCCGGTGAATGCCCACCATTTGCCCGGACGACCGGGGCTGAAATTGCTGGAACAGGGCCAGTCAACCCAGCTCGAATTCCGCATGAAATACGTTCCCATTGTGGGAGCTGGCTTATGTGGCGAGGGAGCTTGCTCCCGCTCGGGTGCGTAGCGCCCGCAAGTTTTTTGGGGCTGCTTCGCAACCCAGCGGGAGCAAGCTCCCTCGCCACAGAAAGCAGCCCCACATTTTTGCTCGTTGTAGTGTCAGGGCGGGCTGTTTTTCAGCCGCCCCGCCGTGTCGATACTCACCACCACCGACAACCCCGGCCGCAACCGCTCGCTCTCGGCCTGATCCGGGTCCACGGTAATCCTCACCGGCACACGCTGGGCGATCTTCACAAAGTTGCCGGTCGCATTGTCCGCCTGCAACAGGCTGAACTCCGAGCCGGTCGCCGGGGAAATATGCTGCACCGTGCCGTGAAACTTGCGGTGGTTCAGCGCATCCACGGTGAAGGTCACCGGCTGGCCGACCTGCACGTTATCCATCTGGGTTTCTTTCATGTTGGCAATCACCCACAACTGCGGCGGCACCAGCGCCATCAGTTGCGCGCCGGAATTCACGTAGGCGCCCAGCCGCACGCCAATCTGCCCCAACTGGCCGTCACGCGGGGCGGTGATGCGCGTGTTGGACAGGTCGATACGCGCCAGCTCCACTGCCGCATCAGCATTCGCCACGGCCGCTTCCAGTGAGCCGCGGTTGACGATCACCGTCTGCAGGTCCTGCCGCGCAATCTCCAGGCTGGCCTGGGCCTGGGCCACGGCGGCGATGGTCTGCGCGTTGGCGGCGCGGGTCACGTCCAGCTCGCGCTTGGACACCGAACCGTCGCTGATCAGTTCTTCATTGCGACGCAGGTCCGCCGTGCTCTTGCGTGCCTGGGCTTCGCTGTCGGCCAACGCGGCCTGGCGCAGTTTGATGGTGGCCTCGGCACTGTTGCGCTGCTGCACCACGTTGGCCAGCCCGGCCTTTTGCACCGCCAGTTGCGCCAGCGCCTGGTCGAGGCGCTGCTTGTAGATGCGGTCATCCAGACGCACCAGCAGGTCGCCGGCCTTCACGTACTGGAAATCCTGCACCGGCACTTCGAACACATAGCCGCTCAGTTGCGGGCCGATAATCGTCACCTGCCCGCGCACCAGAGCATTTTCGGTGGTCTCTACCGCGCTGCTGAACGGCGGCAATTGCCAGGCGTACAACACGATCAGCACGCCGACGATGGCAATCGCGGCAAAGCCCAGCGTGGAGACAATGCGCACCCGCAACGAGCGCGGCTCAGTCACGGTTGACCCTGCGGGTGGTGTGCCTTCAGGGGTGGAGGCGACGGCATTGGTGGTAGTGGTGGTTTCGGTCATTGAGTCACGCCGCTGGGTTGAACGGGAGGGGCTGCTGCTTTGGTGGTACTCATCAGCCACAGGCTGCGGATGAAGATCCAGATCATGGTCAGGATCGCGATGATCGCAATCAACATGAAGACATCGTTGTAGGCCATCACGTTCGCCTCGCGGGTGGCCGCTGTGGCCAGGCTGCGGATACCCATGAGGTTGCGCAGTTCGGGGTCGGCGATGACGCCGCCATAGGCCGAGCCGCCGCTCTGAACGCGTGCGGCCACACGCGGGTCGAGCAGGGTCAGGTGCTCGGTGATCATGCTCGAATGGTATTTCTCGCGCACGATCTGAAAGGTGCCGAGCAAGGCCGCACCGATCAGGCCGCCGAGGTTCTGGCAAATGCCGAACATCACCGAAAAACTCACCAGGTTGCGCGGGTTGGTCAGCACGTTTTTCGTGCCCAGCACCATGGTCGGGCCGAGGAAGAACGTGCCGCCAAACCCCAGCAGGAACTGGCTGACATACAGGTTTTCCGGCCGGGTCAGGTTGCTGGAGAAACTGTCCATCACCGAGCCCGTGGCCATGAAGGCCAATGAGATCACCAGCGGCATCAGCAGGTGCGCGGGGTTGATGGTCAGTGCGCTGACCGCAAGCCCCGCAATCGCCCCGGCCAGCATCACCACGTACAGCGTGTGCATCTGCTGATAACTCATGTTCAGCATCTGCATGAAGCCCACGGCGCCGGTGGACTGTTCCGACAGCACCATGCGAATCAGCACCACCGCCAGCGCCAGGCGGATCATCACGCCGCTGCCCAGCCAGCGTGTCATCAACATCGGGTTGGCGCGGTTATGCTCGATGGCCAGGCCGGCCATGATCAGCACCAGCGAGCAGGCTGAGGCGATGCCGATCCACGGCGCCTCCAGCCACCAGTCGATGCGCCCCAGCGACAGCACCGCGCAGAGCAACGCCACGCCGGTGGCGAGGATGGCGAAGGTCAGGAAGTCGAGTTTTTCGAAGGTTTTGAAACGGTCGCCGGGCGGCAGCTTGAGCAGGAACACGCAGCCCAGGCAAATCAGTGCCATACCCAGTTCAAACAGGTACAGGCCGCGCCACTCAGCGATTTGCAGCAAATCTTCGGAGAACAGCCGCGCCAGGGGCAACGCAAGCTGCGCAGTGCCCAGCCCCAGCACCAGCGCTTTTAAACGCCATTTGGCCGGGAACGCCTGAATCATGTAGTACAAACCCAGCGAACTCAGGGCCGCGCCGACCATGCCGTGGGCCGCGCGCACCGCAATCGCCGAGCTGAGGTCGTTGACGAATAAATGGCCGAAGGTCACCAGCGCATACAGCACCAGGAACACTTCGGTGAACGCCCGCAAGCCGAACTGCTGGCGAAACTTCACCAGCAGCAGGTTCATGCACACGTTGGTCATGACATAGGCGGCGGGCAGCCAGGCCATTTCGGCGGTGGTCGCGCCCAGTGCGCCTTGCAGGTATTGCAGGTTGGCGATCACCAGCGCGTTACCCAGCCCCCCGGTGATCGCCACCAGCACGCCCACCAGCGCAAACAGCCAGCGCCTGGGCGTGGAATGCAGCGGCGTCGACGGCGAGCCGGGCAGGCTCGGCCGCTCGTGGGGCTGCCAGGTGTGGGGGGTGTATTTATCCATTGCATGACCTTGGTGAGCCGACGTGCAAGGTCGGTGGAGCGCTTACTCTAGAGTAGTAAACCTGAGAGGCGTTCATATTGCCAAGCCCAAGGCGCTCGCGGTCAAAAAGGTGGGAGCTGGCTTGCCTGCGATGGCGGTGGGTCAGTTACACCGTTATCGCAGGCAAGCTAGCTCCCACATTTGAACTGTATTTCAAGTCAGGATCAGAGCGCAGCCTTTAGCAACATGCCAGCGGCGACCACCACACACAGGCTGGCAAAGCCCACTTGCAGGGTGCGCGCCTTGACCATCGAACACAGCCGGCGGCCAACCAGCATGCCGACGATACTCGCGCCAATGAACACCCAGCCCATCGGCTGGATGCTGACGCCCGCCTGCATAGCGCCCGCCACGCCGATCAACGAAATCAGGCTGATCACCATCAACGAGGTGGCGACGATGCCGCGCATCTGCACATCGGTGAGCTGCTTGAACGCCGGCACGATCAAAAAGCCGCCGCCCACGCCGAGCAGGCCCGACACCGCGCCGGTCACCGCACCGAGCGCCGCCAGGGTGGCGCTGCATTTGGCGGTCCACGCCAGGCGCCCGGTCTGCTGGTTGAGCATGCAGTTCTTCTGGCCCCAGGAGGCGGCGCCGTGGTCACTCGGCCCGGCTTCGACCTTTTCACGCTGCAACATGCGCCAGGCCACCAGCACCATCAGCGCGCTGAACAGGCCCATCAGCAGTTTCTCCGGCAACTGGTGGGCGAAATACACCCCCAGCGGCGAGAACAACGCGCCGAGCAGCGCGATCAACAGCGCGGCGCGGTAGCGCACCAGCCCATGGCGCAAGCCGTCGATGGCCCCCACCGCTGCCGCCGCCCCCACTGCGAGCAATGACACCGGCGCGGCCTGGGTCATGCTCAACCCCAGCCCCAACACCAGCGCCGGCACCCCGAGGATGCCGCCGCCCGCGCCCGTCAGGCCCATGACCAGGCCCATCAACACCCCCAACATACTCGCCAGCAGCATTCAATCCACCTTGCTCAAGCGGGTCAGCCACTCGCGGCCCTTGAGCATGCCGTTCCAGTAGAACCACGGCAGCAGCGTCGCCTTTAGGAACCACATTGAACGGCGCGCCCGGGTCGGGTCCAGCGGAAAGGTCGGCAGCAGCTTGCCGCCATAACCGAACTCGGCCAGCACCACCTTGCCCTTCTCTACCGTCAGCGGGCAGGAACCATAGCCATCGTACTTGAGCGGCAACGGCGCCTGTTTGCGCAGGGCCAGCAGGTTTTCGGCCACCACCACGATTTGCTTGCGCACCGCCGCAGCGGTTTTCGCGTTGGTGGTGCCGCACACATCGCCCAGCCCAAAGATGTGCGGGTAACGCAGATGTTGCAGGCTCTGCGGGTTCACCTCGCACCAACCAGCGGCGTCGGCCAGCGGGCTTTGGCGGATGAAATCCGGGGAAACTTGCGGCGGGACCACGTGCAGCAGGTCGAAGGTCTTTTCTTCGACAGTGACGTTACCGTCGGCGTCCTTCACTTCGAACCAGGCCTGGCGTGCCGGGCCATCAACCTTGATCAGGTTGGAATTGAAGGCCAGGTGCGCGTTGTACTTTTCGATGTACTTCATCAAGGGCGGCACAAAGGTCGGCACGCCGAACAGTGCAGCGCCCGCCAGGTTGAACTCCACGTTGATGGTGTTCAGAACGCCCTGTTTGAGCCAGTGATCACAGGACAGGTACAGGGCTTTTTGCGGCGCGCCCGCGCATTTGATCGGCATGGCCGGCTGGGTAAAAATCGCCTTGCCGCCCTTGAGTTGCTGCACCAGTTGCCAGGTGTAGGCGGCGTGCTGGTAGCTGTAATTGGAGGTGACGCCGTTCTGGCCAAGGGTGTCTTGCAGCCCTTCGATTTTCTCCCAGGCCAGGCGCAGGCCGGGGCACACGATGAGGTTTGTCCAGCTCACGCGCTGGCCGCTGTCGAGCACCAGGGTGTGCTCGTCGGGCAACAACTCGGTAACAGCGGCTTGCACCCAGGTGACGCCATGGGGCAGCACGTCGGCCAGCGGGCGACGGGTCTTCTTTACGTCGTAGGCGCCGCCGCCTACCAGCGTCCAGGCCGGCTGGTAGCAGTGGAACTCACTCGGTTCGATGAGGATGATGTTGAGGTGGGGGTCGCGCTTGAGCAGGCTGGCCAGCAGGCCAATGCCCGCCGAGCCGCCGCCGATGACTACGATATCGCCACTGATGGTTGGGCCACCGTGTTGGTCATTCATGGTCAGTCGCCTTTCTTATGGTGCACACAAGGGTCGCTGCCGGATGGCGTCACGCCCAGCTTTTCATCACCGCGCCGCAGTACAGCCCGGACAGGGTTTTCATCACTTGAATCACTTCGTGGCTGGCCAGCCCGTAGAAAATGTATTTGCCTTCCCGACGGGTGGCGACCAACCCTTCGTCACGCAGGATGCCCAATTGTTGCGACAGCGTAGGCTGGCGTACGCCGGTCAACGCTTCGAGCTCGCCGACGTTGCGCTCGCCCTGGGTCAACTGGCAGAGGATCAACAAACGGTCTTCATTGGCCAGCGCCTTGAGCAGCGAGCAGGCCTTGGACGCCGACGCGCGCAACTGGGCGACTTCGCCTTCACTCAGAGTAGATTCCATTTGCCTCGGGTCCTTTGCTTCACTTAAGCTCAAAACATTATGTGTAAATGTAAACTGATTGTAACCACTTTTTTCTTCATCCGGGACAACCGCCATGCCAGCGCTGATTCAAGCCTTTCTGGACGACGCCTCTTCGACCTACACCTACGTCGTTTATGAAGCCGATGGCGGCCTCTGTGCCATCGTCGACTCGGTGCTCAACTACGACCCGGCCTCGGGGCGTACCGACACACGGCAGGCCGACAAGGTGATCGCCTTCGTGCGCGAGCACAGCCTGCAGGTGCAATGGCTGCTGGAAACCCATGCCCACGCCGACCACCTGTCGGCCGCGCCCTACTTGCGCCGGGCGTTGGGCGGCAAGATCGCCATCGGCCAGTCCATCAGCAAGGTGCAGGACGTCTTCAAAAACCTGTTCAACCTGGAGCCGGAGTTTCGCGTGGACGGCTCGCAGTTCGACCACCTGTTCGCACCGGATGAAGTCTTCCACATCGGAAACCTCAAGGCACAAGCGCTGCACGTGCCCGGCCACACCCCGGCCGACATGGCCTACCTGATCGACGGCCGTTTGATTCTGGTGGGCGACACCCTGTTCATGCCCGACGTAGGCACCGCCCGCTGCGATTTCCCCGGCGGCGATGCACGGCAGTTGTATGCCTCGATGCGCAAGTTGCTGGCCTTCCCGCTCGAAACCGAACTGTACGTGTGCCACGACTACCCACCCGAAGGCCGCGAGGCCAAATGCCTGACCACCGTCGCCGAACAGCGCGCGGGGAATATTCATGTGCATGACGGCGTGGATGAAACGGCGTTCGTCGAGATGCGCACCAACCGGGATGCGGGCCTGGGCATGCCGACATTGCTGCTGCCAGCGATCCAGGTGAATGTGCGGGCGGGGAACATGCCACCGGCGGAAGAGAATGGGGTGACTTACCTGAAGATCCCCCTCAACCAGCTCTGAAACACAAAACCCTGTGGGAGCTGGCTTGCCTGCGATGGCGGCGGCATTGCCAAAAGAAATATCGCCTGACCCACCGCCATCGCAGCCTCGCTAAAGCTCGACAGCTCCCACAGGCGACCGCGTCCATCCTTTGAAATGCGGTCGAATGTGGGAGCTGGCTTGCCTGCGATGGCGGCACATCAGTAGCAAATGTGCCAGCTGACCCACCGGTATCGCAGGCAAGCCGGCTCCCACATTTGAATCGAGTGGATTCAGGAACCGAGGTTGATGCCGTTTGCGGGCAATGGCAGTGCGGTTTTGTAGCGCACTTGCTTAAGCGCAAAGCTCGACCGAATGTTCGCCACCCCCGGCACCTTGGTCAAAAAGTCCATCATGAAACGCTCCAGCGACTGAATCGTCGGCACCAGCACCCGGATCAGGTAATCCGGGTCACCCGCCATCAGGTAGCACTCCATCACTTCCGGCCGATCGGCAATCGCCCCCTCAAACTGTTGCAGCGCCAGCTCGTTCTGTTTTTCCAGGCTTACGTGGATGAACACATTGACGTGCAGTCCCAGCAAATCGGCGTCGAGCAGCGTGACCTGGTCGCGAATCAGCCCCAATTCCTCCATCGCCTTCACCCGGTTGAAACACGGCGTGGGCGACAGGTTCACCGAACGGGCCAGGTCGGAGTTGGTGATGCGGGCGTTCTCCTGCAAGGCGTTGAGAATGCCGATATCGGTACGGTCCAGTTTGCGCATGAGACAAAATCACCTGTTTATTATGTTTATGCAGTTTTTTTATCCGCAAATGATCGGCAGCGCAATGAAACACAGATAAATATTCTTCTACGCCCCGCCTATGATTGTTGTAGGACAAGATTTCTCCTACCCGGAGGCTGACTGTCAGCTAGCGCGCCCACTACAAGAAATTCACAAGATAGAGCGTAGAAAGCCATGACCCAGCAGTACGAACCACTGCGCCTGCACGTTCCCGAACCTTCGGGCCGCCCAGGCTGCAAAACCGACTTTACCTACCTGCGCCTGACTGACGCGGGTACGGTGCGCAAACCCGCCATCGACGTAGAACCCGCCGACACCGCCGACCTGGCCAAGGGCCTGATTCGCGTGCTCGACGACAAGGGCCAGGCCCTCGGCCCGTGGGCTGAAGGTGTCTCGGTCGACATCCTGCGCCGCGGCATGCGTGCCATGCTCAAGACGCGCATCTTCGACAACCGCATGGTGGTCGCCCAGCGCCAGAAAAAAATGTCGTTCTACATGCAAAGCCTTGGCGAAGAAGCCATCGGCAGCGCCCAGGCCCTGGCCTTGAACATCGACGACATGTGCTTCCCCACCTACCGCCAGCAAAGCATCCTGATGGCCCGCGACGTGCCGCTGGTGGACCTGATCTGCCAACTGCTGTCCAACGAGCGCGACCCGCTCAAGGGCCGCCAGCTGCCGATCATGTACTCGGTCAAGGACGCCGGCTTCTTCACCATTTCCGGCAACCTCGCCACCCAATTCGTACAAGGCGTGGGCTGGGGCATGGCTTCGGCGATCAAGGGCGATACCAAAATTGCCTCAGCCTGGATCGGCGACGGCGCTACCGCTGAATCCGACTTCCACACCGCCCTGACCTTCGCCCACGTGTACCGCGCGCCGGTGATCCTCAACGTGGTCAACAACCAGTGGGCCATCTCCACCTTCCAGGCCATCGCCGGCGGTGAAGCCACCACCTTCGCCGGACGCGGCGTGGGTTGCGGCATCGCTTCCCTGCGCGTGGACGGCAACGACTTTATCGCGGTGTATGCCGCCTCCGCCTGGGCTGCCGAGCGTGCGCGCCGCAACCTGGGCCCGACGCTGATCGAGTGGGTCACCTACCGCGCCGGTCCGCATTCCACCTCCGATGATCCGTCCAAGTACCGCCCCGCCGACGACTGGAGCCACTTCCCCCTGGGCGACCCGATTGCCCGTCTCAAGCAGCATTTGATCCAGATTGGCCAGTGGTCCGAAGAAGAACACGCGGCGGTCAGTGCCGAACTTGAAGCTGAAGTGGTCAAGGCGCAAAAAGAAGCTGAAACCTACGGCACCCTCGCCGGCGGCCAGATTCCAAGCGCCGCGACCATGTTCGAAGACGTCTATAAAGAGATGCCGGAGCACTTGAAGCGCCAGCGTCAGGAGTTGGGGATCTGACATGAACGATCACAACAACAGCATTGAAGTGGAAACCGCGATGACCACAACCACCATGACCATGATCCAGGCGCTGCGCTCGGCCATGGATGTGATGCTCGAACGTGACGACAACGTGGTGGTGTTCGGCCAGGACGTGGGTTACTTCGGCGGCGTGTTCCGTTGCACCGAAGGTTTGCAGAACAAATACGGCAGCTCGCGGGTGTTTGACGCGCCGATCTCCGAAAGCGGCATTGTCGGTGTCGCCGTGGGCATGGGCGCCTACGGCCTGCGCCCGGTCGCCGAGATTCAGTTCGCCGACTACGTGTACCCGGCCACCGACCAGATCATCTCCGAAGCGGCGCGCCTGCGTTATCGCTCGGCCGGCCAGTTCACCGCGCCACTGACCATGCGCATGCCCTGCGGCGGCGGCATCTACGGTGGCCAAACCCACAGCCAGAGTATCGAAGCGGTGTTCACCCAGGTCTGCGGCCTGCGCACGGTGATGCCGTCCAACCCCTACGACGCCAAGGGCCTGCTGATCGCCTCCATCGAAAACGATGACCCGGTGATCTTCCTGGAGCCCAAGCGCCTGTACAACGGCCCGTTCGACGGCCACCACGACCGCCCGGTAACCCCGTGGTCGAAACACCCGCAAGCCCAGGTGCCGGACGGTTATTACACCGTGCCGCTGGACGTGGCCGCCATCGTGCGTCCGGGCTCGGCCGTCACCGTGCTGACCTACGGCACCACCGTGTATGTGTCGCAAGTGGCCGCTGAAGAAACCGGCATCGACGCCGAAGTCATCGACCTGCGCAGCCTGTGGCCCCTGGACCTGGAAACCATCGTCAAATCCGTGAAGAAAACCGGCCGTTGCGTGGTGGTGCATGAAGCCACGCGTACCTGCGGTTTTGGTGCCGAGTTGGTATCACTGGTGCAAGAGCACTGCTTCCATCACCTGGAAGCGCCGATCGAACGCGTCACCGGCTGGGACACCCCCTACCCGCATGCGCAAGAGTGGGCGTATTTCCCAGGGCCGTCCCGAGTGGGCGCGGCGTTGAAACGGGTCATGGAGGTCTGAATGGGCACGCACGTTATCAAGATGCCGGACATTGGCGAAGGCATCGCGGAAGTTGAGCTGTCGGTGTGGCATGTGAAGGTCGGTGACCTGGTGGTTGAAGACCAGGTGCTGGCGGACGTGATGACCGACAAGGCGATGGTGGACATTCCCTCGCCGGTGCACGGCAAGGTGATTTCCCTCGGCGGCGAGCCGGGTGAAGTGATGGCCGTGGGCAGTATTTTGATCAGCATTGAAGTGGAAGGCGCGGGCAATGCGAAGGAAGCCCCCGCCGTGAAGGAAGCGGTGAAGGAAGCGCCGAAGGCCGCACCGGTGGTCGAAGCCAAGCCTGCACCGGTGGCGGTTGAAAACAAACCGGCGCCGGTTATCGCAGCCCAGGCGCCTGTGGCGCGTGCAGCCGATGAACGCCCACTGGCCTCCCCTGCCGTACGCAAACACGCACTGGATGCCGGGATTCAATTGCGCCTGGTACAGGGCACCGGCCCCGCCGGGCGTATCCTGCACGAAGACCTCGACGCCTACCTGCAACAAGGCGCGGCGAAGTCATCGACCGCCGCCAATCCTTACGCAGAACGCAACACCGAAGAACAGATCCCGGTGATCGGCATGCGCCGCAAGATCGCCCAGCGCATGCAGGACGCCACCCGGCGCGCCGCGCATTTCAGCTACGTGGAAGAAATCGACGTCACCGCCCTCGACGAGCTGCGCGTGCACCTCAACGAGAAGCACGGCGCCACACGCGGCAAACTGACCCTGCTGCCCTTTATCGTGCGCGCGATGGTGGTGGCCCTGCGAGATTTTCCACAGATCAACGCGCGTTATGACGACGAAGCCCAGGTCATCACCCGCCTCGGCGCGGTGCATGTGGGCGTCGCCACGCAAAGCGACGTCGGCCTGATGGTGCCGGTGGTGCGTCACGCCGAAGCCCGCAGCCTGTGGGGCAATGCCGAGGAAATCGCGCGGTTGGCCAGCGCCGCGCGCAATGGCAAGGCCAGCCGCGATGAGCTGTCGGGGTCGACCATCACGCTGACCAGCCTCGGTGCTCTGGGCGGTATCGTCAGCACGCCGGTGCTGAACCTGCCGGAAGTGGCCATCGTCGGTGTCAACCGCATTGTCGAACGGCCGATGGTGATCAAGGGCCAGATTGTGGTGCGCAAGATGATGAACCTCTCCAGCTCCTTCGATCATCGCGTGGTGGATGGCATGGACGCGGCGCAATTCATCCAGGCCATTCGCGGCCTGCTCGAACAACCCGCCAGCCTGTTTCTGGAGTAAGCCATGCAAACCTTGAACACCAAACTGCTGATCATCGGCGGCGGCCCTGGCGGGTATGTGGCGGCGATTCGTGCCGGCCAGTTGGGCATTCCGACCATTCTGGTGGAAGGTCAGGCACTGGGCGGCACCTGCCTGAACATCGGCTGCATTCCGTCCAAAGCCTTGATTCACGTCGCCGAGCAATTCCAGCAGACCGTGCACCACAGTCAGGGCTCCAAGCTGGGCATTGAAGTGGATGTGCCGACGCTGGACATTCGCAAAAGTGTGGAATGGAAAGACGGCATCGTTGATCGCCTGACCACGGGCGTGTCGGCGCTGCTGAAAAAACACAAGGTTCAGGTGATACACGGCTGGGCCAAGGTGGTGGACGGCAAAACCGTCGACGTCGGCGACCAGCGTATCCAGTGCGAGCACCTGCTGCTGGCCACCGGCTCGAAAAGCGTCAACCTGCCGATGCTGCCGATTGGCGGGCCGATTATCTCGTCCACCGAAGCCCTGGCGCCGAAAAGCGTGCCCAAGCGTTTGATTGTGGTGGGTGGCGGCTACATCGGCCTGGAACTGGGCATTGCCTACCGCAAGCTGGGGGCCGAAGTGAGTGTGGTCGAGGCGCAGGATCGAATCCTGCCGGCCTACGATGCGGAGCTGACAGCGCCGGTGGCTGAATCCCTCAAGCAACTGGGTGTGAAGCTGTACCTCAAACACAGCGTTACCGGGTTTGCCGACAAGCAGTTGCAAGTGCGCGATCCGAATGGCGACACGCTGTCGCTGGAAACCGACCAAGTGCTGGTGGCCGTGGGGCGCAAACCCAATACCCAGGGCTGGAACCTCGAAGCGCTGAACCTGGAAATGAATGGCTCGGCGATCAAAATCGACAGCCGTTGCCAGACCAGCATGCGCAATGTGTACGCCATCGGCGACTTGAGCGGCGAGCCGATGCTGGCTCACCGCGCCATGGCCCAGGGTGAAATGGTTGCCGAGCTGATCGCCGGTGAACCGCGTGAATTCAACCCGGCAGCAATTCCGGCGGTGTGTTTTATCGACCCGGAAGTGGTGGTGGTCGGCAAGACGCCGGACGAGGCGAAGGCTGCCGGGCTGGACTGCGTCGTGGCCAGCTTCCCGTTTGCGGCCAATGGCCGGGCGATGACGCTGGAGTCGAAAACCGGCTTCGTGCGGGTGGTGGCGCGGCGTGATAACCACCTGATCGTGGGCTGGCAGGCTGTGGGTGTTGGGGTTTCGGAGCTGTCCACGGCCTTTGGCTTGAGCCTGGAAATGGGGTCAAGACTGGAAGATGTGGCGGGCACCATTCATGCCCACCCGACGCTCGGCGAAGCGGTGCTGGAAGCAGCGTTACGGGCATTGGGCCACGCGTTGCACCTGTAAAACCGGGGTGCGGCCATCGCGGGCAAGCCCGGCTCCCACAGGAGAATGCATTCCAGATGTGGGAGCTGGCTTGCCTGCGATAGCGGTAGATCAGCCACTACAGATGCTGAACGGCCGCCCCACCCGCTCCCACACCGGCCAAGAATGAAGTATTGTTGCGCCCATCCAGAAAAAAACCGACAAGCCTGCCTTCGACCAGGCGGTTGACCAGAGATAGAGGGTGTCATGGGTAACGAAAGCATCAATTGGGACAAGCTGGGTTTTGACTACATCAAGACCGACAAGCGGTTTCTCCAGGTCTGGAAAAACGGCGAGTGGCAAGAAGGCACCCTGACCGACGACAACGTGCTGCATATCAGCGAGGGCTCCACTGCCCTGCACTATGGCCAGCAGTGCTTCGAAGGCCTCAAGGCCTACCGCTGCAAGGACGGCTCGATCAACCTGTTCCGCCCGGACCAGAACGCCGCCCGCATGCAACGCAGCTGCGCGCGCCTGCTGATGCCACATGTGCCGACCGACGTGTTCATCGACGCCTGCAAAAAAGTGGTCGCGGCCAACGAGCGCTTCATCCCGCCGTACGGCAGTGGCGGCGCGCTGTACCTGCGCCCGTTCGTGATCGGCACCGGTGACAACATCGGCGTGCGCACCGCGCCGGAGTTCATCTTCTCGGTGTTCGCGATCCCGGTCGGCGCTTACTTCAAGGGCGGCCTGGTGCCTCACAACTTCCAGATCTCCACCTTCGACCGCGCCGCGCCACAGGGCACCGGTGCGGCCAAGGTCGGTGGCAACTACGCCGCCAGCCTGATGCCAGGTTCGGAAGCCAAGAAATCCGGTTTCGCCGACGCGATCTACCTGGACCCGATGACCCATTCGAAAATCGAAGAGGTCGGTTCGGCCAACTTCTTCGGGATCACCCACGACAACCAGTTCATCACGCCGAAGTCGCCTTCGGTGCTGCCGGGCATCACCCGCCTGTCGCTGATCGAACTGGCCCAGACCCGACTGGGCCTGAAAGTGGTCGAAGGCGAAGTGTTCATCGACAAACTGGACCAGTTCAAGGAAGCCGGCGCCTGCGGCACCGCTGCCGTGATCTCGCCGATCGGCGGCATCCAGTACAACGGCAAACTGCACGTGTTCCACAGCGAAACCGAAGTGGGCCCAATCACCCAGCAGCTCTACAAAGAGCTGACCGGTGTGCAGACCGGGGACGTTGAAGCGCCGGAAGGCTGGATCGTCAAGGTTTAATCGCGATACGGCGTACCCATGTGGGAGCTGGCTTGCCTGCGATGGCGGTGTATCAGTCACTACCGAGTTGACTGTTGCCCCGCTATCGCAGGCAAGCCAGCTCCCACATTTTTTTGTGGTGTGTTCAGGATTTCGGGATGTTCTGCGCAATCTTCTTGCCCATACTGATCCTCGGTTCCTCGCCATACCCCAGCGCTTCATAGAACCCCATCACCGCATCATTGCCGCCGGTGATCTGCAGGTTGATCTTCATGCAGCCCAGCGCAATCAACGCCTGTTCGGCATGCCGCACCAGTGAAGACCCCAGGCCATGGCGCCGATAGTCGGGGTGCACCGCCACCGAATACAACCAGCCGCGATGCCCGTCGTAACCCGCGAGAATGGTGCCGATCACGGCTTTTTTATCCGTCGCCACAAAAAACAAACCGTCGTTGACCGCAAGCTTCTTGTCGATCGCCAGGGTCGGCAGGTTATGTGCTGCGTCATAACCAAACGCCTGCTGCCATAACGCGACCACTTGCGCGCGATGCTGACGGTCGCGGTACGGGCCGATGGGGTGACGCGACAGCAAGGCTTTCTCCATCACCAGCGTGCGCTCGTTGCCGTGGTAAACGTCGCGTACCGTGTTGAATCCAAGCCTGGTGTAGAAGGGCTCGGCCGTCAGCGAGGCCGGCACGCTCAGCACCGTTACCCCGGCCTCGCGGGCACGCAGTTCGATTTCAATCATCAGCAACCGGCCAATCCCCTGCCCTTGCAGCGCCGGGTTGACGAACACCGAGCGCACCACATTGGCATCCAGCGCAGCAGTGGCCACAATCACCTGATCCTGCACCGCCACCAGTACCACGCGACGCTTGAGCAATGCGAGCACCGCGTCCGGGGTGAAATTGCTCGCCACCCGGGCGATCACTTCCGCCGGGTAATCCCGCGCATTGCTGCTGTGCAACGCCGCCAGGATGACCTGGCTGATTCCTTCGGCATCGGCGGTTTGGGCGAGACGAACGGCGGTAGACATGCACTCTCCTTCTTGGCTCGGGGTTTGGACCGTCACCATACTAATGTGGGAGTCGGCTTGCCTGCGATAGCGGTCTGTCAGTCAACCCCGTGATTGCAGCCAAGCCTCATCCGCATACAGACGTTGACGGTGGAAGGCCGTACCATGTGACGGTCAGGCAAGCGCGCAACGTTTGCCGTTTTTTCAACTGTTTGAAGTGAACGCCATGGACACCAAGGCCCCCGGCCCTCATTCCGCCCCCGCACTGGACCGCATCGATGAGGCGATCATCGACGTGCTGCGCCATCAGGGGCGTATCACCTACGAAAAGCTTTCCGCGCTGGTGCACCTGACACCCAGGCCGTGCCTGGAACGGGTGCGTAAACTGGAGCGGCACGGGGTGATTCGCGGGTACGGCGCGATCATCAATGTGCAGATGATCTCACCGGGGTTGTCGTTGCTGGTGCTGGTGTCTTTATCCAATCAAAGCGGGCGCTCGGCGCAGAAAGCCTTCGAAGCGTGCGTAAACGCCTGCCCTCAAGTGTTCGAATGCCAGTTGATCAGCGGGCCTTTCGATTACAGCCTGCGCGTCCGCTGCCGGGACATGGAACATTATCGGGTGTTGACGGAGAGCTGGTTGAACAACGCCGAGTTGCATATCGACAAGTTGGTGGCGCATCCGGAGTTGGCGGTGGTCAAGAATACTGCCACGGCACTGATCTGAAACCCGGTCTTCCAAACACTGCATAACCCTGTGGGAGCTGGCTTGCCTGCGATAGCTGAGTGTCAGTCAACATTGATCCAATTGGCCGACCGCCATCGCAGGCAAGCCAGTTCCCACTGTGGCCGGGTTAGCAATTTTCTTCCCGGGCCGGGCGCCAATCAGTTTCGCCTGCCCATCCTTCTGCTTGCCCGTGCGCGCTTCGCTGATCAAGCCGGGTATCAACTTGCCCTCCGGCAGGTTTTTCCAGAACCGGCTGGGCAAGTGCCCTTCCATGACCTTGGGGTTCAAGCGCGCCGGGTTGAAGATGTGGCTGTAATAGGTCAGCCACATGGCGCTGTGGGGGTCTTCCACGTTTTGCGCCAGTTGCCGCCACGCCTCGGGGCATTCGCGCTGGTGGATCAATTGCTCGCCGTCGTAATACACCCCGTCCAGCGGTGTGGCGATCATCCAGCGATGGCGCCCCATTCGCCCGACAAAATGCCTGCTGGCCGATTTCAAAATATCGTGAGCCGGTTCATGCCAGGCCACGTACTCGGGCAGTTCCGGCCCGGCACCAGCCGGTAGCGCAATAAACCGCACAAACGCATGCAGGTGGTGGGCTTCGCGGCTTACCTGTTTGATCCGCCGCTGCAGTTCACTGCCCAGCTTGTCACCGGCCAGCATCGCCGTGCGGTCGCCATGGCTGACCCGCCACAACACCTCATACAACAGGCTCCAGCGCTGGTCGCCATGGTAGCAGGCCGCGGACTCCAGCAACTCCAGCAGCGCCTTGGGGATACGCGCCTGGAATGGGCCGAGCCCTTCAGGAATCGGCTCGTCGGTGGCAAACAGGTCAGCCACTTCAGCCTCGCCCCAGCTCACCTGGCTGGGGTCGACCTGATGACTGAGCAGCCAGCGCGCCTGTTCGCGCCAGGTACCGAACAGGTTGCCGCATTCAAGACTGATCATCCCCACAACCCCATTTGTTGGGGCGCGGGGCGGTCGCGCAGTTGCTCACGGAGCAATACGCTGGTGCTGTCGGCCTGTTGCGGGTGGTAGTCACTGGTGATGAAAAACGGTTTGGCCTTGGCCAGCACGCAGCGCATGCGCGCCAGGTCTTCGAAGCGGATTTTGCGCTCGCGGCGCAGGTCCACCAGACGCTGGGTGGTGCGCAGGCCAATGCCGGGAATGCGCGCGATCAGGGTCGGCTCGGCGCGATTCAAATCCAGAGGGAACACCTCGCGATTATCCAGGGCCCAGGCCAGCTTGGGGTCAATATCCAGCGCCAGATCGCCCGGTCCTTCGAACAGCTCGTTGGCCCTGAAACCGTAGCTGCGCAGCAGAAAGTCCGCCTGGTACAAACGGTGTTCACGCATCAGCGGTGGCGCGGCCAGCGGCACGCTTTTCGGGCTGTTGGGAATGGGGCTGAACGCGGAGTAATACACACGGCGCAGCTTGTAGTTGCCATACAGCGCCTCGGCACCGTGAAGGATGGTGCTGTCGTCGGTTTCGTCGGCGCCGACGATCATCTGCGTGCTCTGCCCGGCCGGAGCGAAACGCGGCGCGCGTGGCTCGTTGAGCACGGTCTGCTCGCCGGTGTAGATGGTCTGCATGGCTTGCTTGATCGACACGATCTGCTTTTCCGGCGCCAGGGTTTGCAGGCTGGCATCGGTGGGCAATTCGATATTCACGCTGAGCCGGTCGGCATAACGTCCGGCCTCGGCAATGAGCGCCGGGTCCGCTTCGGGAATGGTCTTGAGGTGGATATAGCCGCGAAAGTCATGCTCTTCGCGCAGCAGCTTGGCGACGCGCACCAACTGTTCCATGGTGTAGTCGGCCGAGCGAATGATGCCGGAGCTGAGAAACAGCCCGCTGACGCAATTGCGCCGGTAGAAATCCAGGGTCAGCGTGACCACCTCTTCCGGGCTGAATCGTGCACGGGGCACGTCGCTGGAGCGGCGGTTGACGCAGTACTGGCAGTCATACAGACAGAAGTTGGTGAGCAACACCTTGAGCAACGACACGCAGCGCCCGTCAGGCGTGTAGCTGTGGCAGATGCCCATGCCGTCGGTCGAGCCCAGCCCGGCCTTGCCCTCGGAGCTGCGCTTGGGCGCGCCGCTGCTCGCACAGGAGGCGTCGTACTTGGCGGCGTCGGCGAGGATGCTGAGTTTTTCGATCAACTGCATGGAGGGCTACCGATACTGGTTTTTTGTACAGTATCAGCAGCCACTGCGTGTCACAAGTACAGCCTGTCAGCTCGCGGTTGCCAGCAGCAGGTCCTGCACCGAACGGCCCTTGCCACGGTGACGGTCATGCTCATACAGCGACGCGGCGATCTCATCGGCGCGAATCGGCAGGATCGACAGCAACGTATCGCTCAAACCATGGCTCGCCTGGCTGAAACCCTGAATATAGATCCCGGCCTTGCAGCGTTCATCGGTGACGATGCGGTAATCGCGGCTGACCTCGAAGTCGCCCAGGTAGTCATCCAGCGGCGCCAGCAGTTCGCGGTGCATCTGGCGCTCGTAGCCGGTGGCCAGCACCACGGCGTCGTAATGGCCGAGGGTGGTGTCGCCGTTTGCGTTGTTGCGCAGGGTCAGTTCGATGCCCAGCGGGCCGGCGGCGGCCTTCTCGACCACGGTCATGGTGCGGAAGGCATGACGGGCGATCCCGGAAACTTTCTGGCGATAGAAAATGCCATAGATGCGTTCGATCAGGTCCAGGTCCACCACCGAATAGTTGGTGTTTTGGTACTCCGCCACCAGGCGCTCGCGCTCGGCGCCGACTTGCTGGAACACCAGGTCGGTGAAGGCCGGCGAAAACACTTCGTTGACGAACGGGCTGTCATCGGCCGGCTTCAAGGCCGAACCGCGCAGGATCATGTCGACCTGCACCGATGGGAAGCTGTCATTCAGGTCGATAAAGGCTTCGGCCGCACTCTGGCCGCCGCCGATAATCGCAATGCGCATCGGCTTGCCTTGCACACACGGCTGTTGGGCCATGCGCGCCAGGTATTGCGAGTGATGAAAGACGCGGCTGTCATCCTTGAGCCCCTTGAACGCGACCGGCACACGCGGCGTGCCGCCGGCACTGACCACCACCGAGCGGGTGGTGCGCACATGCTGCTCGCCCTGAGCATCGCGGGAAATCACGCGCAGCGCTTCGACCTGCTGTTGATGCAGGATCGGCTCGATGGCCAGCACGTCCTCGCCATAGCGGCCCTGGGCCTGGAACTGCGCCGCCACCCAGCGCAGGTAGTCGTTGTACTCCATGCGGCAGGGGTAGAAGGTGCCCAGGTTGATGAAGTCCACCAGGCGGTCATGGGCTTTGAGGTAATTGACGAAGGAATAAGGGCTGGTGGGGTTGCGCAGGGTGACCAGGTCCTTGAGAAAGGAGATCTGCAGCTCGCTCTGGGTCACCAGGGTATTGCCGTGCCAGCGGTAATCGGCCTGTTTGTCGAGAAACAGCGCGTCCAGTTTGCCCTGGGTTTTCTCGCGTTCCTGCAGCGCGATGGCCAGTGCAAGGTTCGAGGGGCCGAAACCGATGCCGATCAAGTCATGAACCGCGGGCGAAGCAATTGCCTGTGTCATTCCAGTGTCCTCTGGATAAACCCCGTCGGGGTGGGGCGGGAATACCTTCGAGACCTGAAGGCTGATCAACAGGTCATGTGTTGATAGGAAACGAGGACAATGAAATAAAATTTAGCCAGCGTGTCAGTCAGTGGGCGTCCCACTCGCGCATGCGTACCCGGCAATGCTTCATGGCGTTGACGATGTGCTTTTCCACCACGCTGCGGGAAATGCCCAGACGCTCACCGATTTGCAGGTGGCTCAGGCCATCGAGTTTGCGCAGCAGGAAACTGTCGCGGCACGCCGTCGGCAGCTCGGCAAGGGCCCGCTCGAGCATTTCAAGGCGCAGCCCCTGGTCGTGGCTGGTGTGGGGCGAGCAATGGGCGAAGCGCCCTTCGCTGTCCAGCACTTCCAGGGGTTCGACCTGACGCAAGGCATTGCGCCGATGGCCGTCGATCACCAGGTTCAGTGCGGTGCGGTACAAAAAAGCGCGCGGCTGTTCGATCGGTGTGTCGCTGGAACGCTCCAGCACCCGCACATAAGCGTCATGCACCACATCCTCGGCCACCTGACGGTTGCCCAGCCTGGCGTTGAGGAAACACACCAGCTCGCGATAGTAGTTTTCCAACATGACTCCCGACCGTCCGGGTGGACGGCATCCGATCCTTGATGGCTGAAAAGGCAGCCTACCGATGATGGCAGTTTGAACGTGTGCAATTTATAATAATTCTCATCTACTTTTAAAGATTTCTTGTGGCTGTCGCCGATTTTTTATTCTCCGCACCTGTTACCGATTGTGTAACGGCCTAAATCCCCACGCAATTTCCTCGTTTAACTGTCAGCTCTGCGCGACTGCGCTCCGATCTTTCCTGGCTGGAACCTAAGCATGAAACGCCCTCGACCCGCCCGACGCGCCCTGCTTGTGGTGGCGTGCCTGATTCCCGTGTTCGCCGTCGCCGCCTGGCAAGTGTTGCCCTCGGGTCGCGACACCCTGGCCACCGTCACCGTGACGCGCGGCAATATAGAAAGCAGCGTCACCGCCCTGGGCACCCTGCAACCGCGTCGTTATGTGGATGTGGGTGCGCAGGCGTCCGGGCAGATCCAGAAAATCCACGTCGAGGCCGGCGATCAGGTCAAGGAAGGTCAATTGCTGGTGGAGATCGACCCGTCCACGCAAAAGGCCAAGCTCGACGCCAGCCGCTATGCCATCGAAAACCTCCAGGCCCAGTTGCAGGAGCAAAAGGCCCAGCACGAACTGGCGCGCCAGAAATTCCAGCGCCAGCAGCGTCTGGCTGCCGGCAACGCCACCCGCGAAGAGGACGTGCAAACCGCAAAGGCCGAGTTGAGCGCCACCCAGGCGCGGGTCGACATGTTCCAGGCGCAGATCCGTCAGGCCCGCGCGAGCCTGCGCAGCGACGAAGCCGAGCTGGGCTACACACGCATTTTCGCCCCCATGGACGGCACCGTGGTCGCGGTGGACGCACGGGTCGGCCAGACCCTCAATGCACAACAGCAGACGCCCTTGATCCTGCGCATCGCCAAGTTATCGCCAATGACGGTGTGGGCGGAAGTTTCCGAAGCCGACATCGGTCACGTCAAACCGGGCATGAGCGCCTACTTCACCACCTTGAGCGGTGGCAGCCGCCGCTGGACCAGCACCGTGCGCCAGATTTTACCGATCCCGCCCAAGCCGCTGAATGAAACCTCCCAGGGTGGCGGCAGCCCGAACAGCACGAACAAGAGCGGCAGCGGCCGCGTGGTGCTGTACACGGTGCTGCTGGACGTGGACAACGCCGACCAGGCGCTGATGGCCGAGATGACCACTCAGGTGTTTTTCGTCGCCAGCCAGGTCAAGGACGCCCTTACCGCACCGGTCGCGGCACTGTCCAATGGCGCGGGCAGCGACACGTCGATCGCCCGTGTCGTCGCGAAGAACGGCGCCATCGAAGAGCGCGAAGTACGCACAGGCATCAGTGATCGCCTGCGGGTCGAAGTGCTGGGCGGCTTGAATGAAGGCGATCATCTGCTGATCGGCCCGGCCAGCAGCAATGGGGGTTGAGTTGGCCACGCCCCTGATCGAACTCAAGAACATCCGCAAGTCCTACGGCGGTGGCGACAGCCCTCAAGTGGATGTGTTGCGCGGGATCGACCTGTCGATCCACGCCGGGGAATTCGTCGCGATTGTCGGCGCGTCCGGCTCGGGCAAATCCACGCTGATGAACATCCTCGGCTGCCTCGACCGCCCCACCGTCGGCGACTACCTGTTCGCCGGCGAAAATGTCGCACACCTGGACAGCGACGCACTGGCCTGGCTGCGCCGTGAAGCCTTTGGCTTTGTGTTTCAGGGCTACCACCTGATTCCCTCGGGCTCGGCCCAGGAAAACGTCGAGATGCCGGCGATTTATGCCGGCATCAGTGCAACCGAGCGCCACGCCCGCGCCAAGGCCCTGCTCACTCGCCTGGGCCTGGGCGAGCGCACCGGCAACCGCCCGCATCAACTTTCCGGCGGCCAACAGCAACGCGTGTCGATTGCCCGCGCATTGATGAACGGTGGCCATATCATCCTCGCCGACGAACCCACCGGCGCCCTCGACAGCAGCAGCGGCGCCGAAGTCATGGCGTTGCTGGACGAGCTGGCAGGCCAGGGCCACGTGGTGATCCTGATCACCCACGACCGCGAGGTCGCGGCGCGGGCGAACCGCATCATCGAAATCCGCGATGGCCTGATCATCAGTGATTCGTCGCAAGACGCAACCTTCATCCCCGCAACCGCCCACAGTGGCGCCTTGCAAGCCGTGGACCTGCGCCAGCGCCTGGTCGACGGCGCCGAGCACAATGGCGCGTGGAAAGCCGAGCTGGTGGACGCGGTCCAAGCGGCGTGGCGGGTGATGTGGATCAACCGCTTCCGTACGGCGTTGACCTTGCTGGGCATCATCATCGGCGTGGCGTCGGTGGTGGTGATGCTGGCGGTGGGCGAAGGCAGCAAGCGTCAGGTCATGGCACAAATGGGCGCGTTCGGTTCCAACATCCTGTACCTGGGCGGTACGGCACCCAACCCACGCACGCCGCCGGGCATTATCACCCTCAACGATGTGGCCGCCCTCGGCGCCTTGCCCCAGGTCAAGCGCATCATGCCGGTCAACGGTGCCGAAGCAGGCGTGCGTTTCGGCAATGTCGACCATATGGCGTATGTAGGCGGCAATGACACCAACTTCCCGGCCATCTTCAACTGGCCCGTGGTCGAAGGCAGCTATTTCACCGAAGCCGACGAGCGCGCGGGCGCCACCGTCGCCGTCATCGGTCACCGGATCCGCGAAAAACTGTTCAAGCACCTGTCCAGTCCGATCGGCCAATACATCCTTATCGAAAACGTGCCCTTCCAGGTGGTCGGTGTGCTCGCGGAAAAAGGCGCCAGCTCGGGCGACAAAGACAGCGACGACCGGGTGGCAATCCCCTACAACGCAGCGAGCGTACGCCTGTTCGGCAGTTACAACCCTGAATACGTGGCGATCGCCGCGGCCGACGCACGCAATGTGCACGAGGCCGAGCGGGCCATCGACCAGTTGATGCTCAAGCTGCACAACGGCAAGCGTGACTACGTGCTGACCAACAATGCCGCCATGATCCAGGCCGAAGCGCGCACCCAGAACACCCTGTCATTGATGCTCGGCTCGATTGCCGCAATTTCCCTGCTGGTAGGCGGCATCGGTGTGATGAACATCATGTTGATGACCGTACGCGAACGCACCCGCGAAATCGGCATCCGCATGGCCACCGGTGCACGCCAGCGCGACATCCTGCGCCAGTTCCTCACCGAAGCGGTGATGCTCTCGGTGGTTGGCGGATTGTGCGGTATCGCCCTGGCCCTGCTGGTGGGCGGTGTACTGGTGCTGGCCAACGTGGCGGTGCAGTTTTCCCTTATCGCGGTGTTCGGCGCGTTTGGGTGCGCGCTGGTCACCGGCGTCGTATTCGGCTTCATGCCGGCCCGTAAAGCTGCCCGGCTCGATCCGGTTAAGGCGTTGACCAGTGAATAAACATTCCTCCCTGCTTGGCCTGTGCCTGTTGCTCAATGCCTGCACCGGCACTCCGCCCGCCAGCGACAGTGGCATCGCGCCGCCTGCCGCGTGGCAATACACCGAGCGTGACGCGGCCCAGGTGGTCAACCAGCGCTGGTGGACACAATTCGGCAGCCCGTCACTGAACCGGCTGATCGACCAGGCCCGCCGCGACAGCTTTGATGTGGCCGCTGCCATGGCACGGGTGCGTCAGGCCCAGGCAAGTGCCGTGATTGCCGGTGCGCCGTTGTTGCCCGAGGTGAAATTCAACCTCACCGCCAGCCGTGAAAAGCTGCTGCGCGGCACCGGCAACTCAGACCTGGATGCCACCGAAAGCAACAAGACGGTGGACAGCTTCGGCGCCAACTTCACCGCCAGCTACGAGTTGGACTTCTGGGGCGGCCGCGCCGCCGCACGCGACAGTGCCCTGCAAACCCTGCGTGCGAGCGAGTTCGACCAGGCCACCGTCGAACTGACCCTGCTCAGCAATGTGGCCGACCGTTACGCGCAAACCCTCGCCGCCCGCCAACGCCAGCACATCGCCGAGCTGAACCTGGCCAACGCGCGCAATGTGCTCAACCTGGTGCAGACTCGCTACGACGCCGGTTCCGCCACCGCGCTGGAGCTGGCCCAACAGAAAAGCCTGGTCGCCAGCCAACAACGCCAGCTGCCGCTGATCCAGCAGTTGGCCGAAGAATCCCTGATCACCCTCGCCGCCTTGCTCGGCCAGCCCGTACAGGCGCTGGACCTGGGCAGCGAACCCTTCCAGGCGTTGACCTGGCCCGGCATTGGCCCCGGCGTGCCCAGCCAATTGCTGAGCCGGCGCCCAGACCTGGCCCGGGCCGAAGCCCAGTTGGCGGCCGCGAGCGCCGACGTTACGGTGGCCCGTGCGGCCATGCTGCCTACCGTCACCCTGGGTGCCACGCTGGGCTCGGGTTCCTACAAGGCCGCCGAAGTTCTGCACAGCCCCTTTTACAACCTGACATCCGGTCTGGTGGCGCCCATCTTCAACAACGGCCGCTTAAGTGCCCAGCGCGACCAGGCCCGCGCCCGCCAGGATGAACTGCTGCAAACCTATCGTGGCGCAATCATCAACGGTTTTGCCGACGTGGAAAAATCCCTCAGCAGCATCACGCGCCTGGACGAGCAGCGCCAATGGCAAGCCGAGGAGCTGCAACAAGCCCGGACCGCCTTTCAAATCGCCGAAAGCCGCTACCAGGCCGGGGCCGAAGACTTGCTGACCGTGCTCGAAACCCAACGCACGCTCTACGCGGCCCAGGACCTGGACGTACAACTGC
The DNA here is from genome assembly GCF_002813445.1 of Pseudomonas tolaasii NCPPB 2192. NCBI lineage: Bacteria > Pseudomonadati > Pseudomonadota > Gammaproteobacteria > Pseudomonadales > Pseudomonadaceae > Pseudomonas > Pseudomonas tolaasii. Next base: position 3,915,474 of record NZ_PHHD01000001.1, on the reverse strand, counting down.
GGCTTGCGCGGCTGCAAGCAAGCATTGCTCTGTACAAGGCGTTGGGCGGCGGCTGGAAAGCAGATATCTGATCACGAAACTCCATTTCCTTACACAAAGCGTTTACTTGCCCTACATTCCTTGACCCCGGGTCCTTGGTAAAAAGCCGTCCTCAAACGGCTGCCCGGAACCTCCTGATGAAACCCAGCGTTCTTGTAAAAGGCCTGGCGTGCGCGTGCCTCTGGCTGAGCGCAAGCCTGGGCTTTGCCGAGCCTCTGATCACATCGAGCGCAATTGACTGGCTGCTGGACTGCCCCTTTCCCGCGGTGGCGCGTCCGGACCCCGAAGTGCTTGACCGAACCCAATGCGGCACCGTGCGCGTGCCGCGCGACCATGCGGCCCCGACGCGCGGCAGCCTGCGCCTGACCCTGATCCGTGTGGGCGCCCGGCAGCCGCTGAACCGCGAAGGCGTGGTGTTTATCCAGGCCGGTGAGCCGCAACGCGGCCAGGGCGCGGCGTTCGCCGTCGATCTGGCCAGCCGCTGGGAGTCTTACGCCACACCAGCCTATCGCACGCTGGCCAACCGTTATGACGTGATCGAGCTAAGCGTGCGCGACCTCACTCAAGACAACTCGGCCGAGCAGGCCGCGAGGGACATGGATTTTGTGCGCGCACAACTGGGAGACGCGCAGCTCAACTTCCTCGGCATTGCGCAGGCGACCCGGCTTGGCGGGCGATACGCCGCGCTGTTTCCCGAGCGCGTTGCACGCATGGCCCTGGTGAACGCCGGCAGTGAAGAGCCGGCTATCTCGGGTGTCGACCTGCTGCGGCTCAAGGAAGTCACGCGACCGGGCGCCGTCACCAGCGGATGCGTCAACCAATGGGTCGGGGACTTTCTGGTGTTCGGCAAACAGCCGCCCGTGTCCACGCGCTGCCTTGATCGCGGCGCTTGGGAGTAGCCCGCATTGATCGCATTCCTTCGGAGCATCGCTCTACAATGCCCCCATTCAATACCGGGGGTTTCATGGACATCGAACTGGCACGCACCTTCCTCGAAATCACCCGCTGCGGCAGCCTGGCGGCAGCGGCCGAGAAACTGCACGTCACCCAGACCGCCATCACCGCGCGGGTCAAAAGCCTGGAAAGCCAACTGGGCAGCACGCTGTTCATCCGCAACCGCGCAGGCGCCCGGCTCACCGCCGACGGCGAAGCGTTTGTGGTGTATGCCAACCAGTTGCTGCAAACCTGGGAAGCCGCCCGGCGCGACCTGCCGTTGCCCGATGGCTACCGCAACGTGCTGCATATCGGGGGCGAGGTCAGCCTGTGCAACCCGCTGATGCTCGGCTGGACGCAGGCACTGCGCGAGCATATTCCAGGGCATGCGCTGCGCACCGAAGTGCGTGACGGCGAGTATTTGTTGCGCCAGCTGGAATTGGGCGTGCTCGATGCCGCACTGGTGTTCCAGCCGCAGTATTGGCCGGGGTTGCAGGTGGAGCAGGTACTGGAAGAGAAACTGATCCTGGTGCAGCTGGCAAGCAAACCCGACCCTTACGTGTACATAGACTGGGGCCCCGGCTTTCGCCAGCAACACGACACCGCCCTGCCCGACAAGGCCCGCGCCGCCCTGAGTTTCAACCTTGGGCCGTTGGCCTTGCAGTACATTCTGGAAAACGGCGGCGCCGGCTACTTCCGTACCCGCGTGGTGCAAAGCTACCTGGACAGCGGCGTGATGCAGCGAGTCCCCAAGGCGCCGGAGTTCAGTTTCCCCACGTTTCTGGTGTACTCACGGGCGCGTGATTCGGCGGTGTTGCAACAGGCGCTGGAACTGCTGCGCGGTGTGGTCAAGGCTGAAAGCGACTGGTCGCAACGCTGGGACCCGCTGATTTGAGTCACAGTGGCCGCCCGTGCATGCTAGCCTGCGGATGTTTCCTCTTGTTGCAGCCTTACCGATGACCAAGAAAAAGTCCGTCACCATCAGCGACATCGCCAAACGGGTTGGCATGACCACCATCACGGTGTCCCGCGCCTTAAGCAAACCTGACCTGGTCAAGCCCGCTACCCTGGCGCGCATCCTTGAGGTGGCGAGGGAGCTGGACTACGTGCCCAACGCCTTTGCGCGCGGGCTCAAGCGCAGTGAAAGCCTGATCATCGGCGTTATCACCGCGTCCGTGGACAACCCGTTCTACAGCGAGATGATCAAGGCGATTTCCCGCGAGGCCAAACAACACGGTTACACCATCATGCTGGTGGACACCGACGAACTGGAAGAGCTGGAAAACAAGGCCGTGGATACCCTGCTGGGCTACCGCGTGGCGGGGATTATCCTGTCGCCGGTCTCCGATGAGCCGAACTACCAGCCCGATTATCTTGAACGCCTGGGCAACGGCAAGACCCCGGTGGTGCTGCTCGATCGCACGATCCACGACAGCCCGTTCAGCCGCGTGGTGCTCGATAACTACCACAGCGGCATCCAGGCCGCGCACTACCTGCTGCGCCAAACCCCGAATCTCAAGCGCTTGCTGGTGCTGACCGGCCCCGCGCATTCGCGCATTACCGTGGAACGCCTCAAAGGCTTGCGCGAAGTACTGGCCGAACACCCGCAGGTGCACATCGAAGTGCAGGCCGGCGACTACACGCTGATGCCGTCTTACCTGCACACCCTCGACTACCTGGCCGAGCACTCGGCACCCGACGCGATCATGGGTTTCAACCAGTTGATCACCCTCGGCGCCCTGCGTGCGCTGCGCATGCACGACATTCCCCACGACAGCCTGACCATCTGCGGCATCGACCGCCTGCCCTTTGCCGATATCTTCGGCGTGCCGATCGCCTGCGTGGCCCACGACGCCTCCCTGGCCGGCACCAGCGCGGTCCGCCTGCTGCTCGATCGCCTGGAAGACCCGTACAAACCGCGGGACAAAGTGGTGATCCCAGGCCGTCTGGAAAACGGTTAGCGGCTGGTATAGCCGCCGTCGATGGGCAGGCTGACGCCGCTGATCATGCTGGCGGCGTCGCTGAGCAGGAACAGCACCGGCAAGGCCACTTCCTCCGTTTCGGCAAAGCGCCCCAGTGGTATCGCCGCCAGCGCCGGGTCGCGTTTGGTCGGGTCGGACCAGGCCATGGTCGCCATCGGCGTCAGTGTTACCGTGGGGTTGACGCTGTTGACGCGAATGCCGAAGCGGCCCCATTCGGCGCATTGCACGCGGGTGATCGCGTCCAGCGCCGCCTTCGAGGCGCAGTAGCCGAGGTGGTCGTCCAGCGCCACCAGCGAGGCCTGGCTGGAAACGTTGACGATGCTGCCGGCGATCCTGGCTTCGATCATCTTTGCGGCGACCCGGCTGGCGACCTGGGCGGCGGCGCGGGCGTTGACGTTCATGACTTGGTCGAACGCCTCGGCGCTGATGGCGACAGCGGGCTCCAGCCGCGAGATGCCGGCGCAGTTGACCAGACCGTGGAGCGGCGGCAGGCCCTGCAGGGCTGTATCGAGCGCGGCGCTGTCGGCGATGTCCAGGCACAGCGTTTGGCAGCCGAGTTGGGCGAGTGCCTGGGCGTCGCGGCCCAGGGCAAAGACCTCGGCGCCACTGGCGATCAGTTGCAAAGCGATTTCACGGCCAATGCCGCTGCTGGCGCCAGTGACGAGGATGCGGTGGTGAGTAAAATCAAAGGCTGCGTTCATGAATGAAAATCTCAAAAACAACGAAGATCCCCTGTGGGAGCTGGCTTGCCTGCGATAGCGGTACATCCGTCACATTTGCATGACTGATACACCGCTATCGCAGGCAAGCCAGCTCCCACGTTGGAATGTGTGGGTTCAGGTGGATTGCAGGTTGTGCATGATCGGTTTCAGCGCGGGATACAACTGCAAGTACTCGGCAAAGCCACGGTCATACACCTCGACGTTTTCCGCCTTCGGCTCGGCCCTTAACGCCAGCTGCACCCAGCCTGTCTCCATCTCCCCGTCACTTACCAGCCCCACCGTGTGCGCCGCCAGCAGCGCTGCGCCCAGCGCCGCTTCCACCTCCTGAATAATGGTGTAAACCGGGTAGCGGGTGACATCCGCAATAATCTGCATCCACAAATCCGAATGGCTCGCCCCACCGACCACAATCAGCCGCGGGTCCAGCGAGTGCGCCCCGCGCGTGCCCGCCTCGATGTTGTGGCGCAGGGCAAAACTCACGCCCTCGAGCACCGCGCGGTAGAGGTGGATGCGGCTGTGATACAGGTTCAGCCCGACAAAACTGCCGCTGGCGCGGTCGTCCCACACCGGGCTGCGCTCGCCCATCAGGTAGGGCTGGAACAGCACGCCTTCGCTGCCTGCCGGTATGTTGGTCGCAGCCTGTTCCAGCAACACCAGGCTGTCCTGGCCGGTGGCGTTGGCCTGCTGCTCTTCCGCCTGGCAAAACTGCTCGCGAAACCAGCTCACCGACGCCCCGGCCGTGATCGCGCCGCCGAAGATGTACAGGTCCCGATGGCCGTTGTAGACATGAGGCATGCTCACCAGACCATGACGCGCATCCACCTGCTGGTTCAAGTAACCCCAGCACATGCTGGTGCCGATCATCGCCACATGGTTGCCCGGCCGGGTCACGCCCGCGGCCAGCGTGGCCATGGCTGCATCCACGCCACCGGCCAGCACCGGCGTGCCTGCCTGCAAGCCCAGGCGCGCCGCCCAGTTGGCCTGCAAGGCGCCCACCACGTCGCCGGAATACACCAACCGCTCAGGCATCATCGCCTGTGGAATGCCCAGTGCATCAAGCATCTCGGCTGACCAACCGCGCGCCTTCACGTCATAGACGCCGCCGATATTGCCCGCACTGCTGTGGTCCACCGCCAGCTCGCCGGTGAGGCACCAGTTGATGTAGCTGTTGGGCGGCACCAGGTAGCGCGTGTTGGCCCACACTTCAGGCTGATGCTGTTTGAGCCAGAGCATCTTGGTGAAGCCGTAGTAGCTGTCCACCGAGTTGCCGGTCACCTCGAACAGCCGCTCAAGGTTCACGTTGTCTCGCACCCACGCCACCTGCTCACCCGCGCGGCGGTCCATCCAGATCAGGCACGGGTGCAGCGGCGTAATCTGCGCATCCACGGCAATTCCCGAGCCGCCATACAGGCTGCTGATGCACAGCGCCTTGACCTGCCCGCTGACAACCCCGGCCTTGTTCATGCACTGCAAAACGCAGGCCTCTACAGCGTCCAGCCACACCTGCGGCCATTGCTCGGCCCAGCGCACTTTCGGGGTGTCCACGCGATACCCCTGGCTGTGCTGGGCGATGATCGTGCCTTGACCATCCACCAGCAGCGCCTTGGTGCTCTGGGTTCCTATGTCGACCCCCATTACATAGTCCATGGATCAAACCACCGGCTTCAACAGCACCTTGATCGACTTGGTCGAGTTGGCCAGCTCAAAGGCTTCGGCCCAGTCGTCCAGCGGGAAATCATGGGTGACGATGCCTTTGGAGGTGACCAGGCCGCGCTCGAACAGGTCGATGGCGATCGGGTAGCAATACGGCCCGAGGTGGGCGCCACGAACGTCCAGCTCCTTGCGGTCACCGATGATCGACCAGTCAACGCTGGTTTCGGCGCCGAACACACTGAATTCGACAAAACGCCCGAGTTTGCGGATCAGGTCCAGGCCTTGGGTCACGCCCGCCGGCACACCGGTGGTTTCGATATACACGTCGCAACCATAATTGTCGGTCAGGCCATTGATGATCGCGCGGGCATTGTCACGGGCCGGGTTGATTACCACGTCGGCGCCGAATTTTTTCGCCAGTTCCAGGCGCTCGTCGACCATGTCGATCACCACCAGTTTCTTCGGCGTTTTCAGCGCGGCCACCTGCACCATGCACAGGCCGAGGGTGCCTGCGCCGGCAATCACCACCACGTCATCGAGCTGGATGTCACCCCGGTTGACCGTGTGAATCGAGCAGGCCATCGGTTCCACCAGCGCCGAGTCTTCCAGCGACACCGACTCCGGAATCTTGTGCACGATGGCAGTTTTCGGAATGCGCATGTACTGGGCCATGCCGCCTTCGGCGACCTCACGCTGGAAGCCAAAAATGTTGTGCACTTCGCACATCCAATACTTGCCGGATTTACAGAAACGGCACTTGCCGCACGGCACGATCTGTTCGGCAATAACCTTGTCACCGACCTTGACCTCAAAGTGCTCCTCGGCGCCCTCGCCCGCTTCCACCACGTAGCCAAAAAACTCGTGGCCCGGCACCACCGGCGCCTTGACCCACGGGTTGTCGCCGCCCCAGAACATCGCAGCGCCCGAATGGCATTTGCAGTCACTGGCGCAGATGCCGCAGGCGGCAATGCGGATCACCAGTTCATTGGGGCGCGCCTGGGGTTTGCCGATGCATTGCAGGCGGTAGTCTTTCGGGCCGTGGCAGACGACGGCTTGCATTTCGGTGTGCTTGTCCATGGGTTCGGTCCTGTTCTTGTGAGTTTATTTATGGCGCTGACGGCTGATAAAGATCGCCAGCAAAATGATCCCGCCCTTGATCACGCTCTGTACGTAGGGCGAGACCCCGAGCATGTTCAATCCATTGTTCAAAACGCCGAGCAGCATGGCGCCGAGCAAGGTCCCGACAATGACCCCGCGCCCGCCGGCGATGGAGGCACCGCCGAGTACCACGGCGGCAATCGCATCCAGCTCGAACGACACGCCGGCATTCGGCTGGCCGCTCATCAGGCGTGATGTGAGTACCAACCCGGCAATCGCCGCGGTCAGGCCGCTGATGCCATACACCAGCAACTTGAACCGCGCCGCGCGCACGCCGGACAACCGCACCGCTTCTTCATTGCCGCCGATGGCGTAGATGTAGCGGCCGATGCGCGTGTGCTGCAGCAACACGTAGGCGGCGAAATAGGTGATCAGCATGATCAGAATCGGCACTTCGATGCCGAACAGGCTCTGGCGGCCGAAGAAGCCGAACCAGTCCGGCAGCCCGGAAATCGGGTAGCCGTCGGTGTACATCAGGCCCAGGCCACGGGCGATGCCCATGGTCGCCAGCGTGACGATGATCGGCGGCATGTGCAGGTACGCCACAAACAGCCCGTTGCCGATGCCGAACGCCACACCCACCAGCATCCCGGCGCCGATCGCCAGGCCCGGTGGCAGGCCCGCGACCATCAAGCCCGCCGTGAGCGTGCCCGACAGGGCCATTACCGGCCCCACCGACAAATCGATGCCGCCGGTGAGAATCACGCAGGTCATGCCCACCGCGATAATCGCGTTGATCGACACCTGGCGGGCGATGTTCGACAGGTTGCTGGTGGTCAGGAAGGTGTCGCTGGCGAGGATCATCACCAGGGTCACCACCACCAGCCCCACAAAGGGATAAAACGCCGGCGAACGCACCAGCCGCGCCACGTTCAGGCGCAGCCGGGCGCTGTCGGCGGTTTTAATGGACATATTCACTTGAGCCCCCTGTTGCATGGCGCATGACCTCTTGAGGATTGACGGCAGACGCTTCGAGTACCTTGACGATGGCGCCCTTGTGGAACACTGCGACGCGGTCGCACATGCCGATGACTTCCGGCAGCTCGGAAGAAATCATGATGATCGCGTAGCCCTGTTCGGTAAGGCTGCGCATCAAGGCGTAGATCTGCGCCTTGGCGCCCACGTCAATGCCGCGCGTGGGTTCGTCGAACACCAGCACGTCGCAGTGGTGGTTGATCCAGCGCGCGATCACCACCTTTTGCTGGTTGCCGCCGCTGAGGTTGAACACCCGGCTTTCGCCACTGGGCGCCTTGATCGCCAGCTGTTTCATCAAGCCTTCGACACTCGCGCATTCACGGCTTTTGTCGATCAGGCCCGAGGCGTTCTGGTATTTGGGCAGGTTGTTCAGGGAGATGTTTTCGCGAATGCTGAAATCGGTGATCAGCCCTTCGCTCTTGCGGCTTTCGGGCAACAAACCGATACCGTGGGCCAGCGCCTGGGCCGGGTCGTCGAGGCTGACTTTCTCGCCGCGCAGCCACACGTCTTTGCTCACCGACGGCAGCGCGCCCATCATGCCCAGCGCCAGTTCGGTGCGGCCGGAACCGACCAGCCCGGCGAAACCGAGGATTTCGCCCTTGTGCAGCTGGAAGCTGTTGTGGGGCCCGTTGCGCACCAACTGGATGTCTTTGACGTCCAGCAACAGCGGGCCGCGCGCCTGGCTCGGTTTAGGTGGAAAACTGCTTTCCAGACGGCGCCCCACCATCATCTCGACCAGGCGGTCGATATCGCTGTCGGCCACGTCGGTCACGCCCACATTGCCGCCGTCACGCAGCACACTGATGCGGTCGCAGACCTGGAAAATTTCCTCCAGGTGGTGGGAGATAAAAATCACCGCCACGCCCTGGCGCTTGAGTTCGCGCATGATGTCGAACAGCAGCTCGGCTTCGCTGGGCGTAAGGGTGGCGGTAGGTTCATCGAGCACCAGCAGACGCGCGTCCAGGGCCAGGGCCTTGGCGATTTCGACGAATTGTTGCTCGGCCACACTCAGGTGCCTGACTGCGCATTGCAGGTCAATGGTCACACCCAGGCGCCGGAACAACGCTTCGGACGCTTCGACCATTTCGCGTTTGCGCAACAGGCCGAAACGGTTGCTCAACTCATGGCCCAGGAAGATGTTTTCCACCGCCGTGAGGTAAGGAATCAGGCTGAACTCCTGAAAGACGATGCCGATGCCGGCGGCGATTGCATCGCGGTACGTCGCGAATTGCTGTGCCTGGCCGTCGATCAGGATCTGGCCTTCGTCCTGATGCTCGACGCCGCCGAGGATCTTCATCAACGTCGATTTGCCCGCGCCATTTTCCCCGAGCAACGCGTGAATTTCGCCGCGCTCCACCTGCAGGTTGATGGACTTGAGGGCCTGTACGCCCGGGTAACGCTTACAGATATTTTCCAGTTTCAGAAGACTGCTCATACCGCCGACCTCGTATTCAGAAGGAAACCTCAAGCCCCACGGTTCATGTGGGGCCCAGGTGATTTACCAGCTGAAATCCTTGGCCTTGGCCTGGTCGATCAAGGTGATGTCCACCGGGATCGTGGCGGGCACTTGCGAGCCCCACTTCCTGGCCAGAGCGATACCGAGGGCCAGGCGAATCTGGTCGCGCGGGTATTGCGCCGAAGTAGCGATGAATTTGCTGCCCGGCTTCTGGATCGCCTTGATCGCCTCCGGCGCGCCGTCGACGCTGACCAGTTTCACGTCCAGACCGCTGGCTTCGATGGCCGAGAGTGCGCCGAGGGAGCCGTTGTCATTCACGCTGAAAATGCCCTTGAGGGTGGGCTGGGCCTGCAACATGTTCTCGGTGACGGTGAGGGCCTGGTCACGTTCCTGCTTGCCGTTCTGGACGCTGACAATCTTGATGTCCGGGTGCTTGGCCACGGCCTCTTTGCAACCGCGCACACGCTCCAGAATCGGCACCACGGCGATGCCGTCGAGAATCGCGATGTTGCCCTTGTCGCCGATGTTTTTGGCCAGGTATTCGCAGGCCTGGAAGCCGGCGTCGAAGTTTTTTGAACCGACGAAGGAATCCAGCGGGCCGTCGGCCTGGGCATCCACGGCCACCACGACGACACCTGCGGCGTGGGCGGATTTGACGGCCGATTGCACGCCGACCGAGTCGGTGGGGTTGATCAGCAGAATGTCGATGCCTTTTTGCAGCATGTCTTCGACGTCACTGACCTGCTTGGACACGTCGTGGCGGGCGTCGGTGATGATCAGCTTGGCACCGATGGTCGCGCCGGCTTCTTCCAGGGCGTTTTTCATGGTGACGAAATAGGGGTTGTTGATTTCCTGGAACGAGGCGCCGATACGGATGGGCTTGGCGGCATCGGCGAACGCGGGGGCTGCGACGCCCAGGGTGACGCTGGCGGCCAGTAAACACAGGGTTTTCGGAAGCATTTTCATGGCGTGGGTCTCTGTTTTGTTTTTATTTTTAGAGCAAATGTTATCGATAACATTTTGTCAGAAGCTAACAAGGAATCCCGGGGCGTGCAAGCCCCCGTCTGTCGCTCGGGGTTCAAGCCCCCCCTAAACCATTGTGGGAGCTGGCTTGCCTGCGATAGGGCCCTATCAATCACCCTTTCAGTGACTGATACACCGCTATCGCAGGCAAGCCAGCTCCCACATTTGAATCTCGTATCTGGCAAAAACTCGCACATTCCCCGCTACCGACTAAGCTCAGCCTCCAACAAAAAAACGCCGAGTTTCCCATCATGGCCCACCCCACCGAGACCTTCCGCGCACGCTACCGCGCCAATGTGTCATCGCTCTACAACCCCTGGCTCCACGCCACATTCGTGCTGGCCTACGGCATTACCTGCATCACCTTGGCCTGGTCCTCCACCGAGCACATCACCCCGTTGCAGTGGCTGACGGTTCCTCTGACGCTGGTCTTCTTCAACCTGTGCATCTACCTCGTACACCGTCATCTCGGCCATCACAAACATCACCTGGGCCGGCTGTTCTATGCCCGCCACACCGGCGACCACCACAGTTTCTTCACCCCCGGCCACATGACCTTCGACAACCCGCGCGACTGGCGCGTGATCCTGTTCCCTGCCTGGCTCATCGTGCTGCACAGCCTGGCCGTTACCCTGCCCGCCTGGTGGTTGCTCAGCCAACTGAGCCCCAACGTCGCCGGGCTGTTCGCCGGGTGCATGATCCTCGGCTACCTGCTCTACGAAGTGTTCCATGCCTGCGAACACCTGCCCGCCGATCACCCGGTGGCGCGCCTGCCGTGGATTCGCCAGATGCACCGGTTGCACGCCCTGCACCACCGTCGCGAGCTGATGCAGGGGCGCAATTTCAATATCGTTCTGCCGCTGATGGATTACCTGTTCGGCACCCTGCATTGGGAACCCGACAGCCCCCAATACAACAGGAAGTCGTCATGAGTACAGGCTCCAAAAAACTGCGTCATTTGGTATTCGTCGTGTTTCTTGCCGTGATCGCGTTTCTGTTGCTGATGCCAACCAAAGTCCAGCCGGTGAACTGGGCGCCGCCCAAGGCCCCATCGATGAAGGACGGCCCCTACGCCGAAAACCAGCGGCTCAAAGGCGTGCAAAGAATCGGTGCCCAAGGCATCGCCGGGCCCGAAGCCCTGCTGCTGGATGCCCAGGGGTTTCTGATCAGCGGGCTGCATGACGGGCGCATCATCCGCACCGCGCCCGACAGCCACACACTGGAGGTACTGGCCAACACCGGCGGGCGCCCGCTCGGCATGGCGCGCCACCCGGACGGGCGCTTGATCATTGCCGACGGCGTCAAAGGCCTGCTGGCCCTGGATGCCAATCGCCAACTCACTACCTTGAGCACCGCCGCCAATGGCGTGCCCCTCGGTTTCACCGACGACGTGGCGGTGGACGCCAGCGGGCGGTACGCCTATTTCAGTGACGCCTCCAGCCGCTGGGGCTACGGGCAGGATGGCGAGGCCGTGATCGAACATGGCGGCGATGGCCGCCTGTTGCGCTATGACTTCAGCACCGGCGCCACAGACGTTTTGCTCGACCATTTGCAGTTCGCCAACGGCGTGGCGCTGGGCCCGGATGAACACTACGTGCTGGTCAACGAAACCGGCGCCTACCGCATCAGCCGCTACTGGCTCAAAGGCGAGCGTGCGGGCAACCACGACCTTTTTATCGACAACCTTCCCGGCCTGCCGGACAACCTCAGCTTCAATGGCCGCGACCGCTTCTGGGTCGCCTTGTATTCACCCCGCAACCCGCTGCTGGATGGCTTCGCCGGCTACCCCCTGCTGCGCAAGGTGATGGTGCGAGCGCTGATGGTGGTGCCCAAGCCCCTCGAGCGCAAAGCCTTTGTGCTTGGGCTGGACACCGACGGCAACGTCATCGCCAACCTGCAGGATGGCAGCGCCGGCAATTACTCACCCATCACCACCGCTCGTGAATATGGCGACTGGCTGTACCTGGGCTCATTGAAAAGCACGAGCATGGCGCGGCTGCCGTTGAAGCTGGCGCTGGCCCGCGAATGACAAAAAAGGGGCAACCGGTGAAGGTTGCCCCTTTGCATGAACCTCAACGCATCAGTGGATGATGTCCTGGGTGCCGATAGGCGGCAGCCCCAAACCCCAGACGCCGCGTTCTTTCAGAAAGACCACGGCGTTTTTATGGGGCCGCTACGCAGCCCAACGCGGGCAAGCCCGCTCGCCACAGGGAGCCCCCTCACCAGGAAAATCGCATTCGCCACGCCAGCCTGCCTAGATGCGGAACTGCCCCACCAATTGCCCCAAACGCTGGCCCAAATCCGCCAGGCTGCGGGACGTCTGGGCACCCAACCGGGTCTCATCCGCCACACTGTCCACCGCTACGGCAATCTGATGCACGCTGCGGTTGATTTCTTCGGCCACGGCGGTTTGCTCTTCGGCGGCGCTGGCGATTTGCGCGTTCATGGAATTGATGGTGCCGATCAACTGCGCCATGGTGTCCAGCGACGCCCCGGCTTCATTGGCCTTCACCGAGGTGCCGTCACCGGCATCGCTGGAGCGGCGCATGGCATCCACGGCGGCGACCGTGCCTTTCTGCAGGCGGTCGATCATGCCCTGGATTTCCTGGGTGCTGGTTTGAGTGCGGCTGGCCAGGGCACGTACTTCATCGGCGACCACCGCAAACCCGCGCCCGGCCTCCCCGGCCCGCGCGGCTTCGATGGCGGCGTTAAGCGCCAGCAGGTTGGTCTGCTCGGCAATGGAGCGGATCACCCCGAGCACGCTGACAATCGACGACACGTCCTGCTGCAGGCTGTCGAGGGACACGCCGCTGCTGCGGATGTCGTTCACCAGTGCATGGATCTGCGCAATGCTGCCGTCCACCACGCGCTTGGCGGCCAGGCCTTCGACGTCGGTCTGCTGCGCGGCGACGGCGGCCCCCTGGGCACTGCGCGCCACTTCATGGGCGGCGGACGACATCTGGTTGATCGCGGTGGCCACCTGGTCAGTCTCGTGACGCTGGCGTTCCATGGCCTGTTCGGACCGCTGGGCTTGATCCGACACCTGGCTCACCAGGCCGGTCAGTTGCGAGGTCATCTCGGTAATCTGGCGCACCAGGCCGTGGATTTTGTCGACAAAACGGTTGAACGCGCCCGCCAGGTCACCCAACTCATCCCTGCTGGTGATGGCCAGGCGACGGGTCAAATCGCCCTCGCCTGCGGCGATGTCATCGAGGTTGGCTTTCATCAGATGCAAGGGGCGCAAGATGGTATTGGCCAGCACCATGCCCACCGCCGCAATCACCAACAGCACCACCACCGCCACGCCGAGGATACTCAGCAGTACGCCTTGCATGCGTTTCTCAACCTTGGCCTCAACCACCGCCACTTGGGTTTCAATAACGTCGAGGTTCACCGAAGTGCCGATGACCATGTCCCATTTGGGCAGGTATTCGGTGTAGCCGAGTTTGGGCACCAGCTCGGTCTGGCCGGGCTGGGTCGAGCTGTATTGCAGGTAGTGGGTACCGTCCTTGCCGACCTTGACCAGGTCGCGGTTGAGGTAGACGCCGTTGGGGTCGCGGTTGTCCTTGAAGCTTTTGCCTACACCGTCGGGACTGTTGCCCTTGAACAGGCGGACGGTTTCGGAATCGTAGCCGAAGAAGTAGCCGTCCTTGCCGTAGCGGGTATTGGACAGGAGCTTGACCACTTGGGCGCGCGCGGCCGTGTCGCCTGGGGCGGCGGCGTCGTAGAGCGGTTGGATGGTGGTCATGGCCACCTCAACGTAACTTTGCAGGGTGGCCTTGGCGTCGTTGAGCAGGCGCTGGCGGGTTTCGTCCACCTCATTGCGGGCCTGGGTCTTGAGGATCCACACGGTGGTCAGGCTGATGACAGCGGCGAACAGCAATACGGGCACTATGGCGAGGGACAGGACTTTGGCCTTCAGGCTCAGACGCATGGGATTTTCTCTCTTGTTCGGGGCGACTTGAGAGGTTAACGGCGGGCTGGGGGGAATCTGAAGGTGTGGCTTGTGGCGCAAAGACGGACATACGCACCACCTATCTTCCCTCCCGGGGCCTCAAAAGCTGCATCTGCTCCCGATAATCATCCGTCACCTGCCGCGCCTGCCCGCTGCTGGTCACCACCCGCGGGGTGATCAACACAATCAATTCCGTACGTTCCTTGGACTTGCTGGTACTCCCGAACAACCACCGCAACCCCGGAATCTTGCCCAAATAGGGCACAGCGCTGACCCCCTCGGCGTTGTCTTGCTTGATCAACCCGCCAAGCAACACCGTTTGCCCACTCTGCACCGCCACTTGCGTCGACACCGAGCGCGTCGAGATGCGCGGGTTCACCGGCGTATCGCTGTCGCCCGTCTGGCGCTCGGCATCACTGACCTGCTGCTGAATATCCATATACACCAGCCCCCCCGGATTGATGCGCGGCACCACATCCAGAATCACCCCGGTCTGCACGTATTCGACACTGCTCAGCGTGGTGTCCGAGGCGCCGGTATTGACCGTGGTCTGGCTGATCGGAATGTTGTCGCCCACCTGAATCTGCGCCGGCTGGTTATTCATCACCACCAAAGACGGCGCCGACAGCACTTGGGTGCGCCCGTTCTTCTCCAGCGCGTGCAAGGCCACTTGCAGGTTGGCACTGACAAACGAATAGAACAGCGAATCCGTCGCCCCCAACCCCGCCCCGCCACCGCCCAGCGCGCCCTGGCTGCCTGAGGCGTTGGCCACGGTGGTGCTGGAAGCATTGCCGGCCAGACGCCCCAGATACCACTGCACGCCGAGGTCCAGTTCACCACTGAGTTTGACTTCCAGAATGCGCGTCTCGATCTGCACTTGCAGTGGCGGGTTGTCGAGGCGCTTGATCGCCGCCTCGATTTCTTTCCACTGCACCGGGCGGGTACGCACCAGCAGTTGGTTGCTGCTTTTCTGCGCGGTAATACGGGTGCCGGCTTCAAGGCGGGTGGCGGGTGCCACCTCGGTATCGTCCGGTTCAGCGTCTTCCGGAACGGGCGCAGGGTTCTGCACGCTGTTGTTGGGCGAAGACAGGGTCGCCGTGCGCAACCCCGGCGCCACCTTCGCCGGCGGGTCATCCTTGATCGCGCCCGTACCGTAGATCTGCCGCAGGTACCTGGCAAGATCGGCAGCCTTCATGTTGCGCACGTCGTAAACGTACATCTGCGGCTCGTTGCCGCCGCCTTCATCGATGGTGTGAATCCAGTTGCCCACCTCACTGAGGTACTGCGGCTGCGAAGAAATCGCCACCACCGAGTTCGTTCGCTCAATCGGCAAAAACCGCAGCATGCCCGCCAACGGGCTGCCGCTGTCGGCGCCGAACATGGCCTGCAACTCGGGCATCAGCTCGGCCACTGACGCACGTTGCAGACCGAACACCCCCACCGACATGCCTTTGAGCCAGTCCACGTCGAAGGTGTCGATGGTGTCCTGATAATTGGCCAGTTCCTCCGGCGTGCCGGCCAGGCTCAGAACGTTGCGCGCCGGGTCCACCAGCAAAAACGCATTTTCCCGGGCGAAGGGTTTGAGCAGTTTCTGCATCTCGGTGGCGGAGATGTACCGCAGCGGAAACAGCCGGGCCGAAAGCCCGCTGGACGGCGCGGCAACGTTCATCTGCGGCACCAGTTTGCCGGCTACCGCCTGATCGGCGGGCAGGATCACATAGCGCTGGCCCTGGCGGATCATCGCGTTGTCGGTCCAGGACAACAGGGTTTCGAGGATCGACAGCGCCTGCTTTTTGTCGACTGGTTTGGAGGTGGAAAAGCTCACATTGCCCTTCACGCCCTGGGCAATGCTGTAGTTTTCGTGCAACAGGTCGCCCAAGACGCTGTTGATCACCGCCTCAATGGGCTGGTCGGCAAAGTTGAACACGATGTCGCCGCCCTCCTCCTTCGCGGCCATCGTTGCGGCCGGCGGGCGCACGAACTGCTGGTTGCCACGGATCACCTGGCGTTGCGGTACTGAGGAGGTTTCAGGCCTGGGGCTTTCGGGCGCAGGCGTCTGGGTTGGCGGGCGTTGCGAGCCGGTGCCTTGCAGGGCTTCGTGAAGCAGGTCATCGTCCGCGTCGAGGCGGTCGGGAAAGGCGCCGCAGCCACCCAGGGAGACGGCGGTGGCCAGGCAAAACAGGGAGGTGCGCATGTCGATCAAGGGAGAGGCTCGCGGGGCAAAGTCACGGGTGGGCGGGTGGACGGCGGCGGCAAACGCTTGGCGTAGAGGCTCAGGGTTTGGGTGCGGCCATCCAGCGCGAATCGGGCGTATTGCGGGGTGAGGTGTTCCAGGCGCCAGCCGTTGGGCAAACGCTGGCCCAGGCGCACGGTCAGGGCCGGGCCATTGGCCTGCTTGAGCCAGGCCATTTGCAGGTTGCCGGTGATCATGATGCCGCTGAGGGTGAAGTTGGCCAGGTTCGAGACCCGGGTCGGGCCCGCCTCGCGGTCCGGGCTGCGGTCCGGGCTGAACAGTGGCGTCTGCCAGGTGGCGGAGAAGTCTTCCAGCGGCACATTGGGCGCCACCTGCACGCGGGGAGAAGGATGGGCGCGGGTGCCCGGTTCAGGCAGCCAGTGCGGTTCATCACCGATGCTGCTGAGGATCACCGCCATCAGCACGCCGAGCAACGCGGCCAGACCGAGCAAGCCCCATTCCAGCGGGCGCAATACACCGATCATCGCGCCACCTCGGGTTGCAGGTAACCGCGCACCAGCAAGTGCACCACCAGTTTGCCCGCACCGCCAATGGCGGGGGCCTCGCGGCTGCGGCGGATGCGCAACTCATCGACAAACAGAAACGGCGGCTGATACTCCAGCTCATGCAGCAACGCTTCCAACGGCTCGATGGCGCAGTTGAGCGTGAGACTGACCTGCACCTGGCGGTAGGGCTCGCCGCCGTCCTGCTCCGGCGTGATGGGTTTGCGCTGAGTCAGGCTGCAACCGCCGCCGAGGCTGGCATGGCTACTGACCAAATCGGCCAGGCGTTGCATCAGGTCGGCGGCAACCACGTCGGGGTCATCGCCGGGCAACAGGCTGGTGCTGCTGGCCGGGTCCTGCCGTGCCTGCTCAAGCTGCTGGCGCAAGGCCTCGCGCTGGCGCAATACACCGGCATAGCGTTGCTGCTGCTCGCGCAATTGTTCAGCATGTTCGCCCATGGCACGCAAGGGCCCGGCAAACCAGCTGTCGACCAACAACCAATAGGCGATCCCCACGACCAGCGCCAACAGCAACAAGGCCGCACCACGGCGTTCACGGGGTGTGAGGGGTCGGCGCATCGGCAGCCTCCTGGCGCAAGTGGGCACGCAGCGCAAACTGGTCTTTGCCGGTGCGGACATCGGGTTGAATCACCCCTTCGAACTGGGCGTTTTCCAGGCGTCGGCAGCCTTTGATCCGTGTGATCAGGCCGCTGGCTTTGGCACTCTGCCCGGAGATCGTGATTTCGCCGTCCTTGACGTCCAGTTGGTCGAGCCAGGTATCGGCGGGCAGGCAGGTGGTGAGGTCATTCAGCAGCGCCGCCAGCGGTGGCTGGGCGAGTTTGCGCCGTGTGAGGTATTGCGCCGCCCCCCGGGTATTGAGCAGTTGCTGGCGCAGGGCATGCACCTGGGCAACCTCGGCTTTTTGTTGTTCCACGCTGGCGCGCATGGCATCGACCACACGCTGGCGGTCGTTGAGCCACAGCAGCATCGCCGCAATCAGCAACGCGCCGCACAGCCAGGGCAGGCTGCGTTGCAGGCCCAGGCCACGCGGCGGCTTGCGAGGGCGCAGCGGTGCCGGGAGCAAGTCGATGCCCAGGCCACCCGCATCCACCCGATGAGGGTGCAGGCCCAGGGCGGCGCAATCGGCGAGGATTCGGTCCAGGTGTTCGCGCAGGATCGCCACCAGCGTCACGTCAAGGTGAGTGGCCGTGCGCTGCCGCAGATGCGCGACAAAGTACAGCTGCCCGGCTTCGAAGGGCGTGAAGCGGTCCAGCTCATAGCCGACCACCGTGTTCAGGTCCCGCGCGGCGGCCAGCGGCAGTTGCACGTTTTGCAGGAGCACCGCATCCGGCGCCAGCATCAGCACCTGGCGCGAAGGGCCGGGCAAAACGGGCGCGTTGAGTGGCCAATGGTGGACCTGCTCCGGCGGTTCCGGGCGTGCCAGCCAGCCCGGCACACACGCGCGCAGTTCCGCAAGCCACAGGCGCCAGCCCTGTTGCAACAGGCTGCCGCGCCAGTGCCGGGCGATGGGTTCCAGTCGATTCATTCGTGCCAACGCAGCACCCGGTAGGGTTGCGCGCCGTCCTCCATAGGGCTCGATAAAACAGTCACTTGCCGCCGCGCCACATAGCCGCCGGGGCGTTCGGCGCGGCTGTCGATTTCCAGCATCTCGCCAGGGTCCGCACCTTCGGCGTCCGCGTGCGGCAGGTTCAGTGCCTCGCGCATCAACGGGCTGGCGAAGGCCGGATCGGGGCGATCGAGGTCGCTCCACAAGGTGATTTCCGGCAGCAATTGGCGGTACAGCGCCGGGGTCATGCCCGGCAATTGATGGAGTTCTTCCAGCACCCGAAACGGCGCCTGGCCTTGATGGCGGCGCGCGTCGAGGGCCTTGGCGATTTGCGTCGCCTGGGCCTGGGTCGCGCCGCACGCCAGGGCCAGGCGCATGACGTCATCCGCCTCGGCGTTGACCAGATACAACTTGCCGCGCTCGCTGCGCAGGCTGACGTGCAATCGGGCGTCGCCGAAGGTCAAGAGGGTCTCGCGGCCATCGGCCACCTGGGGCTGCGCGGCCATGACCAGCGCAATACCCGCCTCGGCGGCCAGTACCGTTTGGGCCTGCTGACGCAGCCACAACGCCTGGCGACTTTGCAACTGCACCCAACCGGCCAGACCGCCCAGCAACACGCTGAGCAAGGCCAATACCCACAGCACCAGCAACAGCGCCGCACCGCGCTGACGCCTCATTCTGCGGTCGCTCCACGGGGCACGCTCAGGCGCAGGGCAACCACCTGGGTCACCCACGGCAGCGGCCCTTTGCCGGTTGCCGCGATGCGCACTGCGTCAGGCAACCGCTTGGGCCATGGCCATTCACCCAGCCAGCCGGTGGCCTGGCCCAGGGGCGTGAGGCCGCGATAGCTGAATTGAACGCTGTCGATGTCGCTCAACAGCACTTGGGGCTCCAGCTCGGAGAACGCTGCCTGCAAATCCTGCCCGACGCGCTGCACAGTCACCCGCTGAATACCGCCGCCGAGCACACCGGGAGAGGTGGTCACGAACGTCAGGCGTTCGGGCGCACCGCTGAAAAACCCTTCGTCGGCGTCGATATTCAGCGGCAACGCCTCGCTGATTGACCGGCGCAAAAACTGTTGGGCCGCGCGCACCTCATCCAAACCCGCCGTGTAGCGCTGGGCCTTGGCCACCGCGCGATTGGCGCCCAGCAAGGCTCCGCCGACCAGCACTAGCAACACGCTGAGCAGGCTCAATACCACGAGGATTTCCAGCAAGGTAAACCCCTGCTGACGGCGCCTCACAGGCGTGCCTTCAAGGTGCTGAAGCGGGCCTGATGCGAGCCCTCGCTCACCCGCAGGTCGAGACGAAACAGGTGCGGCGGCTGACGGGTTCGGGTCAGTTGCCAGTGAACCCCTTCCAGCTCGCCCTGGCTGACGCCTTCGGTCAGCGGGCCGGACGCTTCCTGATCCAGCACCGTCAACGCCGCATGGGTCAGGCGATCGCTGCGGGCGACCTGCGCCAGCGAGCGTGCGCTCTGGCCAAATGCGACCAACAGCACCGTGCTGCCCACCGCCATCAGCGTCAGGGCGGCGAGCATTTCGAGCAGGGTGAACCCGCGCTGGTGTTTCATGGCAGCGCTCGGGATTGCACGCTGCCGGTCAGCCAGCCGATGTCGATACGCCAACGTCGACTGCCGTTGGCCACCAGCAGGTTGCCACCGGTGGAGCTGCCGTCCGGGTAAAACTCTACGGCCGCCCCCAGAACCCCGGCACTCTCGACGGTGACCTGAAGCTCTGGCGGCCATCGTTTGAGCGCACGCCCCGGCGCCTGAAAGGTTCGCCTTTGCAGATCAAACTCGGTGCGCGCCGCCTTGCCGCCGATGACGGCGCCAGCGCGCGTGGCACGCAGTGCGTCGACCATTTCGCCGACCACCCGGCGCTCTTTCGCCGCCTGCAACCCCTGGCGCACCCCCAGCCCCAGCAAGCCCGCAGCGAGGCTGATCAGCAGGATGACCACGAGCATTTCCATCAGAGTAAAGCCACGCTGGTTCATGGCGGGCTACTCCCAATTGCCCAGATCGGCGCTGTAGCCTTCGCCACCTGGCTGGCCGTCCTGGCCATAAAAAATCAGGTCGAAGGCACCGTGCTGGCCCGGGAACCGGTAACCGAAGGCATGGCCGAACGGATCCTTGAGGTCGGAGGGTTTGGCATAGGGCCCGGACCAGCCGGACGCGTTGCCAGGCTTGTCGAGCAGTTGTTGCAAGTTATTGGGCGGTGAGCCGACATCAAGTGCGTAGCTGTCGATCTTCATGCTCAGCCCGGCGAGTTGAGCCTTGCCGGCGCCGTATTTGCCCTTGTCCACATTGCCGCCGACCTGGCGCACCACAATCGTTGCGACAATGCCTAACAGCACGATCACCGCAAGCATTTCCAGTAGGGTGAAACCGCCTTGGCGGCGCGAACTTTTCATCGGTCTGGCTCCTTCAAATAGTGCTGGTCAGGCTCATCAGCGGCAGCATGATCGCGAGCATGATCACCGCCACCAGCACGGCCATGATCACGGTGAGGGTGGGCACCAGCGCAGCGAGCAGCCGGTCGATGCCGCGTTTGGCTTCGACGTCGAGCACGTCGGCGACCTTGAGCAACAGGCTGTCCAGTGCACCGGCCTGTTCGCCGACTTCAATCATTTGCAGGGCCAGTTCGGGCAACAACGGCTGCACGCCGAATGCGCCGGCCAGGGTGCCGCCGCCTTTCACCGTCTCCGCCGCCCTTTCCACCTGCGCCTGCAACGCACGGTTGCTGCAAACCTGCCGCGCGATCACAAGTGCCGCCAGCAAGGCCACGCCGTTGTTGAGCAGGGTGCCGAGGGTGCGCGTGAGCCGCGCCGCTTCGACGCGTTGCAACAACGGACCGACGACGCGGATGCCGAGCAGGCGACGGTCGTATTGCTCGCGCCGTCGTGGATCGCGCAGACGGGCAACAGCAAACCCTGTGATCGCAATCAGAGCCGCCAGCACCATCAACCCGTAACGGCCGAGGAACTGGCCCGACGCAAGAATCACCTCGGTGATCAGCGGAATCGGCACGCCCAGGTCCTGGAAAATCGGCACGAATTGCGGCACCACATACGCCAGCAACAACGCCAGGGAGCCGAGCACGCCCACCACCAGAAATGCCGGGTAGATCAGCGCATTGACCACCTCGCCGCGCAATAACTGGCTGCGTTCCAGGTAGTCGCCGAGCTGGCGCAAGGCGCTTTCCAGCGCGCCGCCCGCTTCCCCGGCGCGCACCATGCTCAGGTACAACGGGGAGAAGGTCTCGCCCTCTTGGGTCAGCGCGGCGGACAATGGCTTGCCGGCCTTGACGTGGTCGCGCACGCGCTCGATCAGCGCGCGCACCGAAGGCGGGCCGGGTTGCCTGAGCAGCAATCCAAGCGAGCGCTCGAGTGGCTGACCGGCCCCCAGCAATGTCGCCAGTTGTTGGGTGAACCCTACCAATGCCGCCCCCTTCAACTGCCCGCGCGTGCGCGGCAAAAAGGGGCTGCCTGCCGCGTCGATCTGCAACAGCAGCAAGCCGCGCTGGTGCAGCATGGCCACGGCGGCAGCTTGATCGACCGCCTCCAGCGTGCCGTGGTGGGCGGTGCCCTGGCCATCCAGTGCGCGGAACGTGAACAGGCTCACGTGCCCTCCCCGCGGGTCACGCGCAACACTTCTTCCAATGAGGTGATGCCCGCCAGCGCCTGACGCAACCCCTCTTCGTACAGGGTGCGCAAACCGGCGCGGCGCGCGGCGTGCTCAAGCGTGGCGGCGTCCGCGTGGCGCATCAACAAGTCGCGCAACTCGTCGTTCATCACCAGCAGTTCGGTGAGCGCGCTGCGGCCGTGATAGGCGCCCTGATAGAGCAGAATCGGGCGCTGCGCGGTCAGGCGATCCAGCCCATGCTCGGCGATCAGTTCCGCCGGCGCTTCAAATGCCACGCGTGTGGCCGGGTCCAGGCGGCGCACCAGTCGCTGCGCGAGAATGCCGCTGACGGTGGAGGCAATCAGGTAGCTCTCCACGCCCATGTCCAGCAGGCGCGTGATGCTCGCGGCGGCGCTGTTGGTGTGCAGGGTCGAGAGCACAAGGTGCCCGGTGAGGGAAGACTGGATGGCGATGCGGCAGGTTTCCAGGTCACGGATCTCGCCGATCATGATCACGTCCGGGTCCTGACGCACGATGGAACGCAGCGCGCCGGCAAAGTCCAGGCCGATGGCGGGCTTGACCTGAATCTGATTGATGCCTTCGAGCTGGTATTCCACCGGGTCTTCCACGGTGATGATCTTACGCTCGGCGGTATTGAGCCGCGACAGCGCGGTATAGAGCGTGGTGGTTTTGCCGGAACCGGTAGGGCCGGTGACCAGCAAAATGCCGTGGGGCCGCTCAAGCAGATCGAGGAAGGCGTTGAGCCGTTCACCATCAAAGCCCAGGCTTTGGAATTCGAACCTGACGGTTTGCCGGTCCAGCAGGCGCATCACCACCGACTCACCAAAACTGGTGGGCACACTGGACACGCGCAAGTCCAGCTCCTTGCCCTGAATACGCAGCATGATGCGCCCGTCCTGCGGCAGCCGGCGCTCGGCAATGTCCAGCCGCGCCATGATTTTCACCCGCGAAATCACCGCCGCCGACGAACTGGCCGGCGGCGCTTCGGCGTCGTGCAGCACGCCGTCAATGCGGTAGCGCACCTTGAGCTGGTTTTCGAAGGGCTCGATGTGGATATCCGACGCGCGCTGCTCGACGGCGCGCTGCAGAATCAGGTTGACCAGGCGGATCACCGGCGCTTCGGACGCCAGGTCCTTGAGGTGCTCGATATCTTCGAGCGTGCCGCCCTGCTCATCGAGGTTTTCAATCAGCGTACCCATGGCGGTGCGGCCCTGACCGTAATAGCGCTCGATCAGGGTATCCACCTCAGTGCGCGGGCCGATGGCCAACCACACCCGCACCCCGCATGCGTAGGCCAATGCCTGGAACGGGTACAACTGCGCGGGGTTGGCCGCCAGCACATGCAACCCTTCTTGAGACCAACCGATGGGCACAACCTGGTAGTGGCGCATGAAGCGCTCGGTCAGGGCGGGCAAAGGGTCAAGCAAGGATGGCGCAGCCTCGGCCAGCAACAAGGGGGCGCTGAGCAAATCCGCCCAGGCGCGCGCCAGTTCGGTTTCAGAAACCAGCCCCAGGCGCGTGAGCAACCCAAGCAGATCACCGGCCTGTGTGGACAAACGTCGAGCACGCTCCAGATCTACAGGTTTCAGCCCCGCGTGGTGCATCAGCCACGCGCACACTTGATCAGTGTGCGGTATCTGCAGATGGCAGGTATCGATAAGGGCTGACGACATAAAGTTAAGGTCTGGTTGCGAGAAAGTATGGCTATTTGGAACTACCGCTAAGTGCCATTAGTTCGCCACGCCCGAAGAGAGAGTTAGCCGGGGTAATCGACTGAAAGTTGTAAATCTAGTTCCTGAGATGAGTAAACAAACTGAAATGAGTGGATTAAGGCTGTCCCGGTTTTCCGGTACAACCCCTGCCCCACGGCTCTTTAGGACTGGGAGCCGGACCTAGCTAATTGCAATTAGCCACTTCGTTAGTTACTCCACCGATCTAACGCTTGCCCGGACAGCCCTATAAAAGAGGCCTTCATGCAACTTCATCTTCAGCGGCTGCGCGTCTGAACTTTCAAGCACTTGTGCAGGGGCCATTACTCACATGTTCAGCGAGATGGGAAAGAACGCTTTGCAAGCCAACCGAACTCTTGATTGTGGGAGCTGGTTTGCCTGCTCCCACATGTGTAAACGCGTCAGGCGTGAGTGCGGGTGCTTTTCTCGACGAGGCACATCGGCGTGCCGGAAACCGGCTCATTGATGATCTGCACCTGCACCTCGAATACCTGGCGCATCAATTCGGCACTGATGACAGATGAAGGCGCCCCGTCAGCCACCAGCTTGCCGCCATGCATGACCGCCAGGTGGTCGGCGTAGCGACAGGCCTGGTTAATGTCGTGAAGCACGGTGATTACGGTTTTGCCTTCGACCGCCAACTCGCCCATCAGGTCGAGCAGTTCGACCTGATGGCTGATGTCGAGGTAGGTCGTCGGCTCATCCAGCAGCACCACCGGCGCATTCTGCGCCAGCACCATGGCCAGCCAGGCGCGTTGGCGCTGGCCGCCGGACAAGTCTGCCAGGGCGCGGTCGGCCAGGCTGTCCAGCTCCAGGCGCTGCATCGCCTGGGTCACTTGGCGCCTGTCGCTACCGCTCAAACGCCCCCACAACGACGTGTGTGGGCTGCGGCCATAAGCCACCAACTGGCGCACACTGACGCCTTCCGGCACCGGCAATACCTGGGGCAAAAAGGCGATCTGCTGCGCCATCTGGCGCGCGGACAAGTCTGTATAGGCCTGGCCATCCAGCGTGAGCTGGCCCCGAGTCGGCACGAGAATGCGCGCGAAGGCCTTGAGCAAGGTGGACTTGCCGCAGCCGTTCGGGCCGATCAATGCGGTGACCTTGCCCGCCGGCGGCGTAAACGACAGGCCTTGCACGATGCGTGTGGCGCCGTAGCCGATATCGAGTTGATGTGCCTGGAGAATGCTCATGTCATCAGCCTTTGAACCGTGCCAGCAACCAAAGAAAATACGGTGCACCGATCACCGCCGTCAGAACGCCCGCCGGGATTTCGCTGGGCGCGATCAGCGTGCGCCCGAAGGTGTCGGCCAGCACCAACAACAAGGCGCCGATCAGCATCGCCGCGGGCAGCAGGAATGGGTGATGCCCGCCCACCAGTCGACGCGCCATATGGGGCGCCACCAGGCCGATAAAACCGATCGGCCCGATCACGCCCACGCCCAGGCTGGTGAGCAACACCGCACAGGCCATAGCCAGCCAACGCGTGCGGTTCAGCGCCGTGCCCAGGCTGTGGGCCGCTTCGTCGCCGAGGGCGATCAGGTTCAGCGGCTTGGCCAGGCACAGGCCAAGCGGAATCAGCAGCAGAAACGGCAACACCAGCGCCACATGGTGCCAATTACGGCTCCACAAACTGCCGGTGAGCGCGAGCAATGCGGTGTTGATGTCCAGCGGGTGGGACAGGATCAGAAATTCGGTGACGCTGGACAAGGTCACCGCAATGGCGACCCCGGACAGCGCAAAACGCACCCCGGAAAAACTCACGCCGGTGTTGTACAGCGCCAGCAGCAAGGCCCCGCCGGCACCGCCCAGGCAGGCCACCAGCGGCAGCCAGGTGATGGGCAGGTGCGGCCAACCGATGATCGCCACGGTCAGCGCGAGACCTGCGCCCTGGGTCACGCCGAGGATTTCCGGTGAGGCCAGCGGGTTGCGGATCACGCCCTGCACAATCGCGCCGGCCAGGCCGAACGCTGCCCCTGCAAGGATCGCGATCAGGCTGCGCGGCAGCCGGTGGTTCCACACCTCAAAGTCGAGGGCGTCGTGGGCCAACAGGCGTTCCAGCACAGTGGCAGGTTTGAGCCACACAGTGCCCGCGCTGAGGCTGACGAACGTCGCCAGCGTCAACAAGGCCAGCAGCAGAAAGAGGCGCAAGCGTGGCCGAGTCATAGGGTGCGCCTGGCGAGAAACAGGAAGAACGGTGCGCCGATCAGCGCAGTCACGACACCGGCCGGGGTTTCCACCGGAAAGGCCACGGCGCGGCTGAGCAAATCCGCGCCCAGCACGATCACCGCGCCCAGCGCCGCGCTCAACGGGATCAGCCAGCGGTAGTCGTTGCCGAGGAACTGGCGAACGATATTCGGTGCGATCAGCCCGACAAACCCGATGGGCCCTACCGCGCAGACGCTGGCGCCCACCAGCAAAAGGCTGGCGATAAACACCTGCAAGCGCAGGCTGGCGATGCCGACGCCCAGGGAGCGCGCGGCGTCTTCGCCCAGGTTGATCAGGTTCAGGCGCGGCGCGCACCACAGGGCCCACAACCCGCCAATCAAGGTGCAAGGCCACAGCAGTTGCACCTGTGCGGCGCCGACGTTGGCCAATGAGCCCGCCAACCAGTTCAACACGCTTTGCGCCTGGGCCTCGACCAGAATGACCGTGAGTCGGGTCAAGGCCGCACACAACGCAGCAACGGCGACACCGGCCAATACCAAGCGGCCTTGGGCCGTGGTCGGCGACCAGGCACCGCCCAGGCTGAACACTGTGACCCAGGCCAGCGCTCCCCCCATGCAGGTCATCAACAACGCACCACCGGCAAAGGGAGGCGCCACCAAACCGGTCGAAAACAGCGCCAACCCCAGCGCCGCCCCCGCCGTGACACCGAACAACGAAGGCGACGCCAGCCGGTTGCGCGTAATGCCCTGCATCAACGCACCGGCCAGGCCCAGGCACGCACCCACCAATGCAGCGCAAACGGCGCGCGGCACCCGCAATTGGGCGACGACATAAGCCATATTGCCGCCCACACGGCCCTGATGGACCAAGCCATTCCATGCGTCCGCCGTGGTCAGGGTGAACGGTGAAAAGCTGTACAGCGAGAGCCAGAACAACCCGGCCCCCAACAGCACGATGGCCAGCGCGGCAACACTGCGTTGCACGCTTATTGGCTCAGTACGGCTTTGCCGCCTTTGAGGATGGCCAGGGCATCTTCGGCAATTTGCTCAGAGGCCAGCACTCCACGGTTGCGCGCCCAACTGTCGCCGTCCACTTCGGCCACATGCTGGTTGTGCACCGCTCCCAGCACCTGCCACAGCGGCTGCTTGCTCCAGGTGTCGACGATGCTCGGGCGACGGTAATGCCCGACCAGCAACCAACCCGGGTCCAGCGCGAGCAGTTGCTCCAGGCTGACGAACTCGGTGGGGGCGGCGTTGGTCCGCACCGACGGGACTTTCAGGCCGATGGCTTGCAACACGCTGCCGGCGTAGGAATCAGGGCCATGTACGGAGAAGCTGTCCTCACGCGCCACGCCAAACAATACGCTGGCACCGGCAGGAATCTGCCTGGCGATCGCTTGCAAGTGTTCGCGGTTCTGCGCGATGCGCGTTTCCATCAACGGGCTTTTACCCAAGGCTTTGCCGATCAGTTCGGCGGATTTGAGGCTGCCCTCATAGTCTTCACCGCGCGACGGCAGCAACAGCGTCGGCGCGATGCTCGCCAAATCGCTGTAAAGCGCCTGATGGCGGTTGAGGTCGGCAACGATCAAATCCGGCTTGAGTCGGGCGATCTCCTCGATGCTCGGTTGCGAGCGCAAGCCGACGGATTTCCACCGGCCGATAGCCTTGCGCACACGCGGCAGCACGCGGTTGGCGTCGCCATCGTCGGCGGCGCCTACAGGCGTCACATCGACGGCCGCCAGGCTGTCGAGAAAGGAGAATTCCAGCACCACCACGCGCTTGGGCGCGTCGGGTAAGTGCACGGCGTGCTGGCCGTCATTGAGGTCGATGGGAGCGGCGCTTGATAGGCTGGAGGACAACGCCAGGAGGCCGGCGGCAAGGGTCGGGATGAAGCGCAGCATTCGCATGGAAAGTACCTCGGCGTTGAAACACCCCGGCTAGACAGGCCGGGGAAAACGGCGGGTACTATTCCATATCGGCGCGCTGCAATCAAAAAACATTCTCATTGGCGCCACCCCACCGGGCATTGGGCGGGCTTTTTGTGGGAGCCGGCACACATCAGGATCAGCGATTAGAAATCAACCGTGGCCGACAACAGGTAGGTACGCGGTGTCGACAGCGTCAGCCCCGGCTCGCTGTCATCGGAGGCTCCCGCCGAGCTCCAGTAGCGCTTATCGGCGACGTTCTCCACATTCGCGCGCAACGTGACCTGTTTTTCATCCACCTTGAAGGCATAACGCGCGCCGACGTCGATGTGGTTCCAGGCATCGATTTGCTTGACGTTGGACTGGTCAAGGTACTGCGAGCTGGAATAAATGCCCCGGCTGGACAGGGTCAGGCCTTGCACGGTCGGCACATCCCATTCGGCGCCGAGGTTGATGTTGTATTTGGGGGTGGCCGGCGCACGGTTGCCATCAAAAGTGCCATTGGTGGTATTCGTCAGTTCACTGTCGATGTACATCACCCCGCCAAGCAGCCGGAAACCCTTCAACGGCTCGCCGAACACGCTGAGCTCCACTCCGTCGTTCCGGCGCTTGCCATTGGGGCCGAATACGCGGGTGGTGGCGTTGGTTTCATAAGCCGGCTGTTTGATGCGGAACACGGCGGCCGTCACGGCAAAGGCGCCTGCATCGTATTTGGCGCCGACTTCAACCTGGCGGCTGATGAAGGGCGGGAAGATTTCGTCTTCGTTGACCGAGGTGGACGGCGCGATCTTGCCCTGGCTCAGGCCTTCCATGTAGTTGGCATACAGCGACAGCTTGTCGGTGGCCTTGAACAGGATGCCGCCCGAGGGTGAGAGTTTTTCTTCGTCGTAAGCGGTGTCGCCTTTGACGTCGTCAGCCCAGTCATCCACCTTCACGCGCTGCCAGCGTGCGCCGAGGGTGAGCAGCAAGCGGTCGTCTAAGAAACCCAGGGTGTCGGACAGCGCCACGCCACTGAAGCGGTTTTCGGTGTAGACCCTGGCGTCCAGACGCGTTGGACGGGATGGCGCCGGGGTTTGCACCGGGTTGTACAGGTTGCTCGGCGCGGCGGCGTAACGGGCGCCGCCGTTTTCAAAATCCATATAGAAATAGCTGGCCGCGAGGTTGAGCTCATGGCTGACCGGCCCGGTATGGAACCAGCTGCGTACACCCGCGGTGGCGGTGCGCACGTTTTCATCGCGGGTGAAATCCCTTGGCTGTACGCTGAAATCCCCGGCGTCATTAGTGACGGCCACGGCGTGCCGCAAGAAGTCGTGGTTGCTTTTACGTGCGCCCACGCCGCCGTACAGCATCACGCTGTCACTGAGGTCGAACTCGCCGTTGACGGTGCCGAAGGTATCGCGAGTGCTGGCCTTGCTCCAGGGCTGCGCGTAGTTGCGGTGCACGTCAGTGGCGCTCGGCACCCTGGCGTTGGCGCCGACCTGCACGCGTTCCTGAGGGGCATCGGTATCGCGCTCGGTGTGGCCGATATCGCTGGAAAGGCGCAGGCGCTCGCCACGAAAGTCCAGGCCCAATACCGCCATTTCACGGTCGACGGTCTGGTGGTCCCATTCGGTGTCGCCGGACTGTTTCACGCCGTTGAAGCGGATACCGAATTTGTTGTCCTCGCCAAAACGCCGCCCCACATCCACCGCACCACCCGCCTGGCTGCCGGATGCCCAGGTACCGGTCAACGAAGTAATGTCTTGATCGGTGGCGCGTTTGGGCACCACGTTAATGCCGCCGCCCACGCTGCCGCGCGGCGAGATGCCGTTGATCAATTGGCTCGGGCCTTTGAGGACATCGACGCGGTCGGCCATTTCCATGTCGATGGTGTATGTAGGCAACACGCCGTACAGCCCGTTGTAGGCCACATCGCTGTTGAACAGGCTGAAACCGCGAATGGTGAACTGCTCATAACGCCCACCGGCCGGGTTGGTGGCGCGCACCGATGGGTCGCTGGCGATCAGGTCGCCGAGGGTGCGCGCCTGCTGATTCTTCACGGCCTCCTGGGTGTAGGTGGTCATGCTGAACGGAGTCTCCATGAAATCCCGCGCACCCAACAGGCTCTGGGAGCCGCGCCGCGCCACCTGCCCTCCGGCGTAGGCGTCAGCATTGGACACATCCGCCGCGCCGAGAATAGACGTCGGCGCCAGCTGCACACTACCGCCCTGCGGCACGGGCACCACCTGATACGCCTGCTCTCCCATCGGCTGCACTTGCAGGCCGGAGCCCTGAAGCAAACGCAAGAAACCCTCCTCCACCCCGTATTCACCCGACAACCCTGTGCTGCTACGCCCGCTGACGAGCGCCGGGTCTACCGACAGATTGACACCGGCCAACCCGGCAAAGCGGGTCAACGCCGCACTCAAACTGCCGGCGGGTACTTGGTAGGTGCGGCGCACGGAGCTGTCTTCGGCATAGCTGACAGCAATGAATAACGGGCTGGTACTGAGGCTCAACAACAGGCTCAGGTTGAGCAAGGGACGCAGGCGCAAGGGTGGGGCTGCAGGCATTGGAGGAAGCTCTCAATTTGTTCACGTGCCTGAAATGACAGGCCAGGTGAAAAAAGGGGACAGGCTTTCGCCAATTTCTTTCGATCAAGGCTGCGAGCATAACCTTGGTTGTCGATGTTCTTGTTCCTCGCCGGGGGCAGGATCTGCGGCCGTTCAAGCAAGCGTGCTGGAGGTGGCTTATGGGAACCCATCAGACTCAACTCGCACTTAACTCGCTGCGTGGCGTGGCAAAAGTGAGTGCACCTAAGGCGTTTGATGATCCGAACACTGCGCCGGATGCGCCGCCAACACGAGGTATCGAACTGCAGACATGGGTGTTTTATGCGGGTTAGCCATTTTTTCACGGGCATGAAAAAGCCCAGCCTTTTCAGGCTGGGCTTTATCGAAAATATGGTCGGGACGGAGTGATTCGAACACTCGACCCCTAGCACCCCATGCTAGTGCGCTACCGGACTGCGCTACGCCCCGACTAGGCGTGTTACTGGGTTCGCTTCTTGACGAAGCGAACCGGAATATACCGCAAGCTTTTGAAATGTGGAAGTATTTTAAAAGCAGGAATCACTTTTTCAAAACCACCAGCACATCTTCAAGCTCGGCGATCATCTGGCGGATCATTTGCTTGTATTGGGTGGTGTCGTCTTTGGCTTCATCACCGGACATGCGCTGGCGCGCGCCGCTGATGGTGAACCCCTGGTCGTACAGCAACGCGCGGATCTGCCGGATCATCAGCACATCCTGGCGCTGATAATACCGACGGTTCCCGGTGCGTTTGACGGGGTTGAGTTGAGGAAACTCCTGCTCCCAGTAGCGCAGCACGTGCGGTTTTACCGCACAGAGCTCGCTGACTTCACCAATGGTGAAGTAGCGTTTGCCCGGAATGACGGGTAGCTCGTCGTTATGACTTGGTTCCAGCATAAGCCTCAACTCGGGCCTTCAATTTCTGCCCTGGACGAAAGGTGACCACACGGCGAGCCGTGATCGGGATTTCTTCTCCCGTTTTTGGATTGCGGCCAGGCCGCTGGCGTTTGTCCCGCAGGTCAAAATTGCCGAAACCTGACAATTTGACCTGCTCGTTGTCTTCCAGAGCGTGCCGAATTTCTTCAAAGAACAGCTCGACCAATTCCTTGGCCTCGCGCTTGTTCAGACCCAACTCTTCGTACAGACGTTCCGCCATCTCAGCTTTCGTCAAAGCCCCCATACGTCACTTCCTTAACGTGGCGTTCAACCTTTGTTCGAGCGAGGTGAGGATATTTTGTGTCGTGGTATTCACCTCATCGTCATTAAGAGTGCGCGATGGATGCTGCCAGGTCAAGCCAACTGCAAGGCTTTTTCTATGCGGATCAATGCCTTTACCCTGATAGACGTCAAATAGCCTGAGGTCTGTCAGCCATTCCCCTGCATTTTCACGGATTACATCCAGAACGGCAGTGGCGGCGACTTCACGGTCGGCAATCAGCGCGAGGTCACGACGCACTTCAGGGAAGCGCGACAACTCGCTGAATTTAGGCATTTTGCCCGATGCGACTTCAGCCAGGACCAGCTCAAACACGAAGACCGGACGGTCGAGACCGAGGGTTTTCGACAGTTCGGGGTGAATGGCGCCGACGAAACCAACCAGACGACCTTCACGCTCGATGCGCGCGGTCTGGCCCGGGTGCAGAGCCGGGTGGCTGCCTGGCAGGAAAGTGAAGTCATCCAGTGCACCGGCAAAGCCCAATACCGCTTCCACGTCAGCCTTGACGTCGAAGAAGTCCACCGCATCGCGGCCCTGCGCCCAGCCTT
Source organism: Pseudomonas tolaasii NCPPB 2192 (assembly GCF_002813445.1). Lineage (NCBI taxonomy): Bacteria > Pseudomonadati > Pseudomonadota > Gammaproteobacteria > Pseudomonadales > Pseudomonadaceae > Pseudomonas > Pseudomonas tolaasii. Next base: position 3,883,477 of record NZ_PHHD01000001.1, on the reverse strand, counting down.
CCGGCAGACGGCTGCCGCACACCACACCGGCCAGCATCGGCTCTTGCTTCAAGCCGTCCAGTTGGCCGACAAAACGCAGTCCGCTTTCGAACATGCGCACGCGGTCTTGCTGACGGTTCAGGTTGTGGGACAGCGCCTTGACCAGGCCTGGCCACAGCGTCGAACGCATCGCAGCCATGTCATTGGAGATCGGGTTGGCCAGCAACAGCGGCTCGACGCCCGGATTGAACAGTTCGAACTGCTTAGGATCAATGAAGCTGTAGGTCACCGCTTCCTGATAACCGCGAGCAACCAGCAGGCGACGCAGTTCCGGCAGGTGCGCACGCGCCTCAGCCTTGGGTTGCGGCGCCAGTCGCGCTTGCGGGTAACGAACCGGCAAGCGGTTGTAGCCATACAAACGGGCCAGCTCTTCGATCAGGTCGACTTCCAGGCTGATATCGAAACGATGGCTTGGCACTTCAACGTGCCACTGCCCTTCCCCGTCGGCGGTGATACCCAGGCCGAGAGCGGACAACAGTTGCTCGATTTCAGCAGGCTCGATCACCAGGCCGAGCATTTGCTCAACGCTCTTGGCGCGCAAGGTGATCGGAGCAACGGACGGCAGGAAATGCTCGTTAACCGTTTCGGTGATCGGACCGGCTTCGCCACCGGTGATTTCCAGCAGCAGGCCAGTGGCGCGCTCCATGGCTTCACGGGCCAGCTTCCAGTCCACGCCACGCTCGTAGCGGTGCGAAGCGTCGGTGTGCAGGCCATAGGAACGGGCTTTGCCAGCGATGGCGATCTGGTCGAAGAATGCGCTCTCAAGGAACACATCGCGAGTGGTCGCGGATACACCGCTGTGCTCGCCACCCATCACGCCGGCAATCGCCAGGGCGCGGGAATGGTCGGCAATGACCAGAGTGTCGGCGCGCAGGCTGACTTCCTGACCGTCGAGCAATACCAGCTTCTCACCCTCTTCGGCCATACGCACGCGGATACCGCCGTTGATTTCGGCGAGATCGAAAGCGTGCAGCGGCTGACCCAGTTCCAGCATCACGTAGTTGGTGATGTCGACGGCCGCATCGATGCTACGCACGTCGGCGCGACGCAGGCGCTCAACCATCCACAGCGGGGTTGGCCTGGACAGGTCGACGTTACGGATCACACGACCCAGGTAACGCGGGCAGGCGTTCGGCGCCAGCACTTCAATCGGGCGCACTTCATCGTGTACCGCAGGCACGGCGGCAACGACCGGGCGGGTGACCGGGGCGTTGTACAACGCGCCGACTTCACGGGCCAGGCCAGCCAGGGACAGGCAGTCGCCACGGTTCGGGGTCAGGTCGACCTCGATGCTGGCATCTTCCAGTTCCAGGTAAACGCGGATGTCCTGGCCCACTGGCGCGTCGGCCGGCAGTTCCATCAGGCCATCGTTGCCCTCGCCCACTTGCAGCTCTGCCTGGGAGCACAGCATGCCGTTGGATTCAACGCCACGCAGCTTGGCTTTCTTGATCTTGAAGTCGCCCGGCAGCTCGGCACCGATCATGGCGAACGGGATTTTCAGGCCCGGGCGCACGTTGGGCGCTCCGCACACGACCTGGAAGGTTTCCGCGCCATTGCTGACCTGGCACACACGCAACTTGTCGGCATCGGGGTGCTGCTCGGTGCTCAGCACCTCGCCCACGACCACACCACTGAAAACACCAGCGGCCGGGGTAACGCTATCGACCTCAAGACCGGCCATGGACAGACGGGCAACCAGCTCGTCGCGACCTACCTGCGGGCTTACCCAGCCACGCAGCCATTGTTCACTGAATTTCATCCTGCTCTCCTAAAGATTCGTTACGACTTAGCGAAATTGCGCGAGGAACCGCAAGTCGTTGTCGAAGAACAGACGCAAGTCGTTCACGCCGTAACGCAGCATGGCCAGACGCTCAACGCCCATGCCGAAGGCAAAGCCCGAGAACTCTTCCGGGTCGATCCCGGACATGCGCAGCACGTTAGGGTGAACCATGCCGCAGCCCATCACTTCCAGCCAGCCGGTCTGCTTGCAGACGCGGCAGCCTTTGCCGCTGCACATCACGCATTCCATGTCGACTTCAGCGGATGGCTCGGTGAACGGGAAGAACGATGGGCGGAAACGCACCGCCAGCTCCTTCTCGAAGAACACCCGCAGGAATTCTTCGATGGTGCCTTTGAGGTCGGCGAAATTGATGTCGCGATCAACCAGCAGGCCTTCGACCTGGTGGAACATCGGCGAGTGGGTGATATCGGAGTCGCTGCGGTACACACGGCCTGGGCAGACGATGCGGATCGGCGGCTTGTTCGCTTCCATGGTGCGGACCTGTACCGGTGAGGTATGGGTGCGCAACAGCATGTTCGCGTTGAAATAGAAGGTGTCGTGCATCGACCGGGCCGGGTGGTGGCCTGGGATGTTGAGCGCCTCAAAGTTGTGATAGTCGTCTTCGACCTCAGGGCCCTCGGCAATGCCGTAGCCGATATGGGTGAAGAACTGTTCGATACGTTCCAGAGTCCGGGTAATCGGGTGCAGACCGCCCGACGCCTGGCCACGGCCAGGCAAGGTCACGTCAATCGACTCGGCGGCGAGTTTGGCCGCTAGATCGGCCTCCTCCATCGTCGCTTTGCGCGCATTGAGAACCTCTGTGACACGCTCCTTGGCGACGTTGATCAGCGCACCGACTTGCGGACGCTCTTCAGCCGGCAAATTCCCCAGGGTCTTCATCACCTGAGTCAATTCACCTTTTTTGCCAAGGTAGTGAACCCGGATTTGCTCCAGGGCATTTACATCTTCAGCGCTTTGCACAGCCTCAAGGGCTTGGGCGACGAGCGCGTCCAGGTTTTCCATGTACAGACTCCAGATACAAAATAGGGGAAGAGCTTGAAGGCTCTTCCCCTATTTATGACGTTTACCACCCTGGGCTGCGCGAGCAACCCGGAATGACTGTCGGGGGTACTTAAGCCAAGGTGGCTTTAGCTTTCTCGACAATCGCGGCAAACACCGCTTTTTCGTTCACTGCCAGATCAGCCAGAACCTTACGGTCGATCTCGATGGACGCTTTTTTCAGGCCGGCGATGAAACGGCTGTAGGACAGACCGTTAACACGTGCACCAGCATTGATACGAGCGATCCACAGAGCGCGGAACTGACGTTTTTTCTGACGACGGTCACGGTAGGCGTATTGGCCTGCCTTGATTACCGCTTGCTTGGCAACACGGAATACGCGTGAACGCGCGCCGTAGTAGCCTTTAGCAAGTTTCAGAATTTTTTTGTGACGTTTACGGGCAATGACGCCACGCTTTACACGAGCCATGAGTTACTTCCTCTATTCTTGATCCAAAAATTAACGAAGGCGCAGCATGCGCTCGACTTTTGCCACGTCAGACGGATGCAGCAAGCTGCTACCGCGCAGTTGACGCTTACGCTTGGTCGACATTTTGGTCAGGATGTGGCTCTTGAAAGCGTGCTTGTGCTTGATACCGTTAGCAGTTTTCAGAAACCGCTTAGCAGCACCACTTTTAGTCTTCATCTTTGGCATGTTCGGATACTCCGCATTCAGTTGATAAACATAATCAGAAGGCCTGCCGTGCCCTGTTGATTACTTCTTCTTTTTCGGGGCGATGACCATAATAAGCTGGCGTCCTTCCATCTTAGGATGCTGTTCGACCGAACCGTACTCGAGCAGGTCAGCTTCAACCCGCTTGAGGAGTTCCATCCCCAGCTCCTGGTGGGCCATCTCACGGCCGCGGAATCGCAAGGATACCTTGGCCCTGTCCCCATCACTCAGGAAACGTACCAGGTTGCGCAGTTTTACCTGGTAATCCCCTTCCTCCGTCCCTGGACGAAACTTGATTTCTTTTACTTGAATCTGCTTCTGGTTCTTCTTCGCCGCAGCAATCTGCTTCTTCTTTTCGAAGATCGACTTGCCGTAGTCCATCACCCGGCAAACAGGCGGGACTGCGTCGGCGGAGATTTCCACCAGGTCCAGTTTGGACTCTTCAGCGATACGAAGCGCTTCATCAATCGAGACGATGCCAATCTGCTCGCCGTCAGCGCCAATTAACCGAACCTCGCGTGCCGAGATATTCTCGTTGATCGGGGCTTTCGGTGCAGCTCGTTTATCTTGTCTCATTTCACGCTTAATAATAATTACTCCGAATCTGGGCGACCACGCCGGGAAACCGCTTGCGCGAGGAACTCAGCGAACTGGGCGACGGGCATCGAGCCCAGGTCAGCACCTTCACGAGTACGCACAGCGACAGTCTGCATCTCGACTTCCCGATCTCCGATAACCAAAAGATAGGGAACCTTGAGCAAAGTATGCTCGCGGATTTTAAAGCCGATCTTTTCATTTCTCAAGTCGGACTTGGCACGAAACCCGCTTTCGTTGAGAGTTTTTTCAACTTCAGCGGCAAAATCTGCCTGTTTATCAGTGATATTCATGATCACTGCCTGGGTCGGCGCCAGCCACGCAGGGAATGCACCCTCGTAGTGCTCGATCAGGATCCCGACGAACCGTTCGAACGAGCCGAGGATCGCCCGGTGCAGCATTACCGGGTGTTTGCGGCTGTTGTCTTCGGACACATATTCGGCGCCCAGACGAATCGGCAGGTTAAAATCGAGCTGCAGGGTACCACACTGCCAGACGCGGCCAAGGCAATCTTTCAGCGAGAACTCGATCTTCGGACCGTAAAAAGCCCCCTCCCCCGGCTGCAGATCGTACGCAAGGCCCGCACTGTCAAGCGCGGCGGCCAGTGCAGATTCAGCGCGATCCCACAACTCATCGGAACCCACGCGTTTTTCCGGACGAGTGGACAGCTTCATTTCGACTTCGGTAAAGCCGAAATCGCGATAAACATCCATGGTCAGCTTGATAAAGGCGGCGGACTCTTCCTGCATCTGCTCCTCAGTGCAGAAGATGTGGGCGTCGTCCTGGGTGAAGCCACGCACGCGCATGATGCCGTGCAGCGCACCCGATGGCTCGTTGCGGTGGCAGGCACCGAACTCGGCCAGGCGCATCGGCAACTCGCGGTAACTCTTCAGGCCCTGGTTGAACACCTGCACGTGGCACGGGCAGTTCATTGGCTTGATGGCGTAGTCGCGGTTTTCCGACTGCGTGGTGAACATATTGTCGGCGTAGTTGGCCCAGTGTCCGGATTTCTCCCACAGGCTGCGATCAACGACTTGCGGCGTCTTGATTTCCAGATAGCCGTTGTCACGCTGAACCTTGCGCATGTATTGCTCAAGCACCTGGTACAGGGTCCAACCGTTCGGGTGCCAGAACACCATGCCCGGCGCTTCTTCCTGGAGGTGAAACAGGTTCAGGCGCTTGCCGATTTTACGGTGGTCGCGTTTTTCAGCTTCTTCGATGCGCTGGATGTAGGCGGCCAGCTGCTTCTTGTCAGCCCAGGCGGTACCGTAGATCCGTTGCAGTTGCTCGTTCTTTGCGTCGCCGCGCCAGTAGGCACCCGACAGCTTGGTCAGCTTGAACGACTTGAGGAAACGCGTGTTAGGCACGTGCGGGCCACGGCACATGTCGACGTATTCTTCGTGGTAGTACAGGCCCATGGCCTGTTCGTCCGGCATGTCTTCCACCAGACGCAACTTATAGTCTTCCCCGCGAGCGGTGAACACATCGATCACTTCAGCGCGCGGCGTGACTTTCTTGATCACGTCGTAATCTTTTTCGATCAACTGATGCATGCGCGCTTCGATAGCGGCCAGGTCGTCCGGCGTGAAAGGACGCTCGTAGGCGATATCGTAATAGAAGCCTTCGTCAATGACCGGGCCGATCACCATTTTCGCGGTCGGATACAGTTGCTTGACCGCGTGGCCAATCAAGTGCGCGCAAGAGTGGCGAATGATCTCGAGCCCCTCTTGATCCTTTGGCGTGATGATTTGCAGGCTGGCATCGCCGGTGATCAGGTCGCTGGCGTCAACCAGCTTGCCGTCGACCTTGCCGGCCACCATGGCTTTGGCCAGGCCTGCGCCGATGGATGCGGCGACTTCGGCTACGGAAACCGAATGATCGAATGAACGTTGACTGCCGTCGGGAAGAGTAATAGTTGGCATGGCGCCTCCTCTCCTAGTGGTGACCCCTACCAAAGGTCACGTGGGTTGGGATGAGCCAGTACAAGATCCAATACCAGGCCGTTCAGTGATGAACGCCTGCCTTACAGCGGCAGGAGCCTTTCGGCCAACCGATAATCGAACCAGAGTGACTGGAGTGATCTAAAAAGAACATGGCAAGGCGGCAATGGGCACGCCTGGAAATAGCCAAGCGAAGGATGCTAGCACAGATGAACGGTCATCGCGCCGACACCGCCTTGCGAAATACAAATTCCTGCGTCTATAGCGCCAAAAGTGAACTTGAGCTGTACGCCAGGCCTCAAACCCATCGAGAATCGCCGTTCGTCCTCGACCCAAAGGAGCATCCACATGATGCGTTTTACCTCGACCCTCGCCATCGCAGCTTCCCTGGCTTTCCTGTCTTTCGGTGCCCAGGCCGCCGCCCCGTCGAACTGGCCAGCGGGCGCCCGCGACAGTTTCGTCAGCGACTGCAGCGCAGCCGCCAGCCAGAACGTAGACGCTAAAACCGCCAAAGACCATTGCGAATGTGGCGCCGACAAAATCAATGCCGAATTGAGCACCGCAGAAATCAAAGAACTCATGACCAACCCGAACGCCAGCCCGGAGCTTAAAAACAAAGCTGTCGCGGCTATTTCGTCCTGCAAGGTCGTGAAGAAAAAGTAAGATTGAGCTGGATTCAGGCGCGCATTTCGCTGAAAAAACAGCCTGAAAACTGCCATTTCTCACAAATTACGCAGGTTTTACGGCTTTTTTTAACTGTTGGTATTTTGCGCCAAAGCCCCGTAGATCGGGGCTTACAGCCGATCAAGGCATTAAACGCAACGCTATTGATTAGCAAACAATGCCTTGGGGGGGCTCCCAAGCCGAACATTTCGACTATGATAGCCCGGTGTGCCCAGTTGGCCTGAGCAGCACAGCACTACTGAAAATATATGTTTCTTGGAGATACACCATGTCTAATCGCCAAACCGGCACCGTTAAATGGTTCAACGATGAAAAAGGCTTCGGCTTCATCACTCCTCAAGGTGGCGGTGACGACCTGTTCGTACACTTCAAAGCTATCGAAAGCGACGGTTTCAAAAGCCTGAAAGAAGGCCAAACCGTTTCCTTCGTGGCTGAGAAAGGCCAAAAGGGTATGCAAGCTGCACAGGTTCGCGGCGAGTAATTCTCCGCTGAGCTAAAAAAACCCCGTCCATGTGACGGGGTTTTTTATGGGCGCTGCAAAAGCCTTGAAAGACTTAACCGCAATTGACGCGCGTGATCACCAGGTTTTCATCGGTGTTCAGGTTCAAACGGTCGGAACGATATTCCAGGGTAATCATATCGTTCGGCTTGAGAATGCGTGCGTTCTGGGCGCCGGCACGGCTACGCGCCTGCTCCAGCAGCTGGGGCGACGCCTTCTGGCCGATGGTGAATTCGGCGGCTTTCGACTCACAGCGGCTATGACCGGCATCTGCCGCAGCGGCGTCTTTGCCTGGCTCAGAGGCACCCGGGGTGCTGCAACCCGCCAACGCGAGTGCTGCCAACAAAGTACCGAATGATGCGAGCTTCCAAGGCATGAAGCCTCCTATGATAAAAAATGGACAGAGATCGTGCGACAGCGGTATGACGGATTGGTTTCAAGACGTAAACCGCGCCGGGCAAGTCTGCCTGACTCTCGTCCCGCCTTCGCCCGGTCAATCGTGACCAGATATGAACGCATTCAGTAGATATCGATGTAGTCGGACGAGGGCTTGGGCCAGTTCTGTTTCAGGGCATTGAAAATCTGCGTCACCCAGACCTCATCGCTCGCTGCGACGTTACCGACGTAGCCAGACCCCTTGGCCCAGGTTTCCAGGCGAAACAGCAGCCCGTCGATATCCACACCACCGACGATTCGACCCGAGGAAAGATAGGCAATACCCGCCTTGCTGACTCTCAGTTGAGCGTGCTCGTCGTCGCTGGCGCTGGCGATCAGTTGGCGCACGGCAGACAGGGTGAGGTTTTCGGGGTTGTTCAAATCGATCTGCACGCGGTGTTTCCCGGCAATTGGACAGGGGCACAGTGTCGCACAGCCCCCTCCTCATGCCTAAGTCGCAGTGCCAAACGCCGCGCAAAATGGTTAACTGGCCGGGTAAAAGCCGCGTTTTAGCGCATTGCCCCGTATTTCCAGCTCGCGAGACACCCATGACCACCGTAACCCTGCAAGCCGACATCAAAGCCAAGTGGCCTCAAGGACAAAGTTCCTACAGCCCCGGAAGCCCGGAGGAGCTGGCAATCATCGGTATCGACCTGCTGGTCAAGGAATTGGGCACACAGGCTGCGCAGGCGTTTATCGGCCAGATATTCGAAAAATACCCGGCCGACCATATGGGGGCACACAACCCCGAGCGCGAATAAGACCCGGCCGGCGAGCGCCGACCGGTCAACACGTTACTTCAGGCGCGCCAGGCGCTCGGTCAGCAGATCGAAGAAGCCCTGAGCGTTGCCGTTCTCCACCCAGAATGCGTTCTTCGGCTGTTTGAGGCCATCGTACCAATCGACGATGGTCTGGCCGAAGGTCGGGCCTTCGCGACTGTCCACCACCACGTTGACTTCACGGCCGGTAAACAGCTCGGGCTTGAGCAGATAGGCAACCACCGTGGCGTCATGTACAGGGCCGCCCGGAATACCGTAGTGCTCCATGTCGCCTTTGACGTATTCATTGAGAATACTGCTGACAACCTTGCTCGCATTGTTGTTCAGATCGGCGATCTTCTTCAGGCGAGCATCGCTGGTCAGGACCTTATGGGTCACGTCCAGCGGCAGATAGGTCAGTTTCACGCCGCTTTTGAGCACAATCTCCGCCGCCACCGGGTCGGCAAACAGGTTGAATTCCGCCACCGGCGTGATATTGCCGCCGTTGAAGTGCGCCCCGCCCATCACCACCACTTCCTTGATGCCTTGGGTAATTTCCGGGGCCTGGGTCAGCGCCAGGGCCAGGTTGGTTTGCGGGCCGAGCATGGCGATGGTGATGCTGTGTGGCTTGGCAGTGCTCAGGGTCTTGATCAGGTAATCAACGGCATTGCCTTCGGCCAGGCCTTTTTTCGGCTCATGCACCGTCACCCCGGAAATGCCTTCCTTGCCGTGAATGTTCTCGGCGTAGATCGGCTTGCGCAGCAGCGGCGCCGGGGCCCCTGCGTACACCGGAATGTCTTCGCGCCCTGCCCACTCGCGCGCCAGGCGCGCATTGCGGGAGGTTTTGTCCAGGCGCACGTTGCCGGCAACGGTGGTCAGCGCACGAATACTCAACTCCTCCGGAGACGCCATGGCAAACAGCAAGGCCACCACGTCATCGGCACCCGGATCGGTGTCGATGATCAGGTCGATTTTCTCCGCCGCATGGGCGTTGGCTGCAGTGAGTGCGGACAAAAGCAGGACACTCCGAAACAGGTTTTTCAGGGATGGAAGACCACGTTGCATGAAACACTCCTTGTCATAGGGAAACGCTAGAACGTAACGCCGGAGACCAGCGCGATATTGCAATAAGGTTGGCATTCGCCCGTGCGAACGACGGCGCGAGCGCTGCGGCTCAATTGCTTGAATGCTTCATGGCTGACGAGGCGGCGCTCACCCAGCGCGGCCTGTTCAGTCAGGGTATTGAGCTCGGTCAACGCGAGCGGCTGCTTGAGCAGGATTTCTTCGGCCAGCACATGGCTTTCTACCTGCATTTCGCTGAGCACAATGCGCAGGGTGCTGATGAAATCCGGAATGCCCTGGGTCAACGCCAGGTCGATCAATTCGACGCCCGGCGGTACGGGCAGGCCGGCATCACCAATCACAAGAATGTCACCGTGCCCCAGAGAGGCGATCACGCGCGACAGGGCGATATTAAGCAGAGGTGTCTTTTTCATGAGGGCACAAAACCTTGAACGTCGTGCAGCATAGGAATAGAGGGTTGCGCACCGGCACGGGTCACCGACAGCGCCGCCGCAACCTGGCCAAAGCGGATCGCCTCGGCCTCGCTTTTGCCATTGGCGAGCGCCGCGGCAAAGCCGCCGACAAAGGTGTCACCGGCTGCCGTGGTGTCCACTGCCTGGACCTTGGGCGCTGCCAGGTGTTCAAAGCTGCTGCCGTCGGCGAATAACGCGCCCTGGGACCCCAGGGTGATGATGACCTTGCCTGCGCCTGCCTTGATCAGTTCGGTTGCGGCGGCTTTGGCGCTGTCGAGAGAGTCGACCGTCACGCCGCTCAAGGCCGTGGCTTCGCTTTCATTGGGGATCAGGTAATCGACCGAGGCGTACCACTCGGCCGGCAAAGGCCCACTGACCGGCGCCGGGTTCAGGATGACGGTCTTGCCGAGTTCGCGACCACGCTTGAGGGCATGACCCACCGTGTCCATCGGTACTTCCAGTTGGCAGACGATCACGTCAGCCGCCTGCATGACCGCGTCAGCTGTGTGCAACGACGCAGGCGTCAGCGCTCCGTTGCTGCCGGCCACGATCACAATTGCGTTTTGACTGCTGTCATCCACCACAATCAGCGCCACGCCGCTGGAACCGTCCACGGTGCCGACGGCCTGACAATCAATGCCTTCAACCAGCAGCGCATCGCGCAGTTGAGCGCCGTAGGCGTCGGTGCCGACGCAGCCGATCATCGACACCTCAGCGCCAAGTCGAGCCGACGCCACCGCCTGGTTGGCACCCTTGCCGCCCGGGACGGTGGAGAACGTCTGGCCGATCAGGGTTTCACCGGCACGCGGCAAGCGGCTGGCGCGGGTGACCAGGTCCATGTTCAAGCTGCCTATTACCACTACTTTTGCTGGCATACATCAGTACTCATCAATTCGGTTCAGCGGTACTGGGCGAACACACCGGCAAACGGCGCCGTGGATTCACGCAATACGATGCTCGGCGTCACGATGCGCTGATCGATCGGCAGTTGGGGTGTCGCAATTCTTTGCAATAAAAGCTCGGCCGCCGTCTCGCCCAATTGCACGATCGATTGCCCGACCGTGGTCAGTGCGGGGTACACGTAGCGGCCCATTTGAATGTCATCAAAACCGATCACCGACAGCTCGCCCGGCACGCGGATATTGCGCTCTGCGGCGGCGCGCAACACGCCGAAACCAATCATGTCGTTGCTGGCGAAAATCGCACTGGGCGGGTTGTTCGCCAGCAACTGCACAGCAGCGGCATAACCACCGGTACTGGTGAAGTCGCTTTCGCGGGTACGCGCGGCATCCACTTCCACACCCGCCTCACGCAGCGCGCGGTGGTAGCCCGCCAGACGCATTTGCGCCACCCGGGTGTGGCCCGGGCCGCCGATGCAGGCGATATCCCGATGGCCCAGCTCCAGCAAATGCCGGGTTGCGAGGTAAGCGCCCTCTTCGTGGTCAATGCGCACCAGGTCGACATCAATGCCGTCCAGCGCCCGGTCGACGATCACCATGGGCGTGCGCACCGCACTCAGGCCGGCGGCGAGGCCGCTGTCGTCGCCGCCTACTGAGGTCACGATCAAGCCGTCGATGCGCTTCTCCAGCAGCACGCGCAAATAGTTGCGCTGCTTTTCAGCATTGTCGTCGGAGTTGCACAGGATCACGCAGTAGCCGTTACGCTCGCAGTAATCCTCAATGCCGCGCGCCAGTTCCGCGAAATACGGGTTGAGGCTGTTGGGCACCAGCAGGCCAATGGTCGCGGTGGTCTTGGCCTTGAGCGAGCGCGCCACCGCACTCGGCACATAGTCCAGTTGCTTGATAGCCGCCTCGACCTTGATCCGCACAGGCTCGCTGACCGGGCGCGTCTTGTTCACCACATGGGACACGGTGGTGTAGGAAATACCCGCAAGCGCCGCCACATCCTTGATCGTTGCCATGATTCAGCCCCGCCGACTGGCGCGCTGGCTGCGGTAAGTGTCGAGGACCACGGCGATCACAATCACCGCACCGGTAATGATGCGTTTGGTGGGCTCCGTGGCACCGATCTGCGCAAGGCCGGCGGCCAGTACCGAAATAATCAATACGCCAAAGAACGTGCTGATCACCGAACCGCGCCCGCCCATCAGGCTAGTACCGCCGATGACGACCGCAGCGATGACCTGCAACTCCAGGCCGGATCCGGCATTCGGGTCCGCCGCTTCCAGACGTGAAATCTGGAACAGCGCCGCCACACCGGCCAGCAGGCCCATCAGGCTGAACACCAGAATTTTGTAGGGCTTGGGGTTGATCCCGGCCAGGCGCACAGCCTCTTCGTTGGTGCCGATGCCGATCAGGTAACGACCAAATACCGTGCGGGTCAACACCAACTGCGCGGCGATGATCACCAGCAACGCAATGATGAAAGACGGCGAAATACCAAAGGCCACCGGGTTGGACAGCCAGGCGAACGAGTCACCGATATAGGCGGTGCGCGAGCCGGTCATCTGGTACGCCACACCGCGTGCCATTTCCAGCACACCCAGGGATACGATGAACGACGGGATGCGCCAGGCCACGGTGATCGAACCGGTGACGGTACCGGCCAGGGCCGCACAGCCCATGCCAAGCAAAGCGGCCGGCAAGACGCTCCAGCCCCAGCCCAGAATCGCCACGCTGACGGCCGACGCCGCCAGGGCCAGCACCGAGCCTACCGACAGGTCGATACCGCCGATGATCAGGATGAAGGTCATGCCCACCGCCAGCACCATCAGGTCGGGGATCTGGTTGGCCAGGGTGCTGAAGGTGTCGTAAGACAGGAAATGATCGCTCAATACAGAGAACAACGCGATCATCGCGAGCAAGGCACCGGCCAAGCCCAGATAAGTGCCCAGACCGTAGAAGTTGCCGCCGGTTTTACCGGGGGAATGTGTGGTTTTCATGGGGTTTCCCTAAGCAGTGCGTCGTTGAGCAGCGCATCACGTTTTTGATAGCCGGCAAACGCGGCGGCGAGCAGTTCGTCCTGGGTCCAGCTGTCGCGCTCGAAGGTCTCGATCAGGCGCCCGGCGGACAACACACCGATGCGATCGCAGATCAGCATCAGCTCGCGCAGGTCACTGGACACCACCACCAGCGCTTTGCCCTGGCGAGTCAGTTCGCCGAGCAAGGCATAAATATCGAACTTGGCTCCCACGTCGATGCCGCGGGTGGGCTCGTCGAACAACATCACCGCGCAGTCGCGCTCCAGCCAGCGGCCGATCACGACTTTCTGCTGGTTGCCGCCCGAGAGCTCGGAAACGAGCTGGGCCGGGCTGGAGCTGCGGATACGCATGGCATCCACCTGGCGCTTGGCCAAGGCAGTTTCGTCGCGGCTGTTGACCACGCCGCCGCCAGAGATTTTCGGCATGTTGCCCAAGGCAATGTTGGCGCTGATGGATTGGGTCAGCAGCAGGCCTTCGCCCTTGCGGTCTTCGGTGATCAAGGCAATGCCATGGCCCACCGCGTCGACGGGCGAGCGGATGCTCACCACTTGAGCGGGCGAACCGAGCGCCACAGTGCCGCTGTCGGCAAGGTCGGCGCCGAAGATCAGGCGCAGCAGTTCAGTGCGGCCGGCGCCAATCAGGCCGGAGATGCCGTAGATCTCGCCGGCGCGCACTTCAAAGGAAACATCCCGAACCTTGTCTGCGCGGGTCAACCCTTTCACCGTCAGGGCGGGGCCGCCGATGGTGCGCGGGCCCAGATCGATGTGCTCACCCAGCTCGCGACCGACCATCAGGGTGACCAGTTGCTCGCTGTTGTAGTTGGCCATCGGCTCGACGCAGACCAGCTTGCCGTCGCGCAGTACCGCAATGCGCTGGGCGACACGGGCCAACTCTTCGAGCCGGTGGGAAATATAAATGATCGCCACGCCCCGGGCCTGCAAGCGGGTGATTTGCTCAAACAGCATCTCGACTTCACGGGCCGTGAGCATGGCCGTGGGCTCATCGAGGATCAGTACATGGCAGTCGCCGATCAGGTTACGGGCGATTTCGACCATCTGTTGGTGACCGATGCCCAGGCTGCCGACGAGGGTGTCCGGGTCGATGGCGTCGAGGCCGACCTGGGCCATGGCCTCGATCGCGGCTTTGCGCAGTTGCTTGCGGCTGATCCAGCCGCCATGGCTGGGCAGGTTATCCAGGAACAGGTTTTCGGCCACGGTCAGGGTCGGCAACAGGTTGAGTTCCTGCATGACCATGCGCACGCCCAGCCCTTCGGCCTGGGTGCGGCTGCCCGGACGGTAATCCTGGCCGTTGAACTGCATGTGCCCGGTGGTCGGCGTGACCAGCCCGCCGATAATCTTCGACAACGTGCTTTTACCTGCGCCGTTCTCGCCGGTCAGCGCCAGCACCTCGCCGCGATTGAGCGTCAGGGTGATGTCGGACAGAACCGGTTGGGCATAGGTCTTGCCGATACCGCTGACCGAGAGGACAGCGTTCGGGGCGGAAGATGACATAGGAAAATCTCCAGGCGCCCGCTCAGGACGAGCGGACGCTGTTGGGTGCAGCCAGGATTACTTCTTGAGGACGAGTTCGACCGGGGTTTCGATCATGCCGTCAACCGCGTCGACTTTTTCACCCTTGACCAGCTTCAGTGCGTTCTGGATACCGAACACCGCTTGCTGGGCCGCAGCCTGGTCGGCGGTGGCGAGTACGCGGCCGTCCTGCAGCATGGGCTTGATGGCCTCGATGTTGTCGTAACCCACCACGAGGACTTTGCCGGCCTTGCCTGCGCCACGCACGGCGGAGACAGCGCCCAGCGCCATGTTGTCGTTGCCGGCCAGCAGGGCCTTGATGTTCGGGTTGGCCTGCAGCATGGCGGCGGCGATCGCGTTGCCCTTGTCGATTTCCCACTCACCGGACTGGGTGGACACGATTTTCATGCCGGCAGCGTCCATCGCATCCTTGAAGCCTGCGGTGCGTTGCTGAGCGTTGGTGGTGGTGGACACGCCTTCGATGATGGCAACCTCATCGCCTTTGGTGAGGTGCTTGGCGAGTTCTTCACCCACCAGGCGAGCGCCTTTGCGGTTGTCCGGCCCCACGAACGGGATATCCAGGGATTTGCTTTTCAGCACGTCCACATCAAGACGGTTGTCGATGTTGACCACCTTGATGCCTTTATCGGCAGCTTTCTTCAGCACGGTAACCAGCGCCTTGGAGTCGGCCGGCGCGATCACGATGGCGTTGACCTTGGCGAGGATCATCTGGTTGACGATGTCGATTTGCGCACTGGTGTCGGTTTCGTTCTTGATCCCGTTGGTGATCATGTCGAAATCGGCGGCGTGTTCTTTCTGGTACGTCTTGGCACCGTCTTGCATGGTGACGAAGAATTCGTTGGCGAGGGATTTCATGACCAGGCCGACCTTGGGTTTGGCGGCAGCGTCATCGGCAAAAGCAGAGGAGAGAGGCAGGGCAGCGGATGCGGCGGCAAGCACAGCGACAGCAAGTAGACGTCCGGCGAATGGCAGCTTCATGGGTTCACTCCGATCTTATGATTATTGTGAGCAACGCTCGCGCTGTGAAACATCTCGCAAACGTTTGCGTTGTTCAAACTATGAGAACGTTGCGGGGATTTGTCAACGGAAGAAAATCGTCTTTCATCTACGCCCGTCTGCCTCTGCGATCACACAAATCCGCTGAAACGATTAAACATCGCCTACGCCCGAGCGTTCTCTAAAACGACAGGCGGCGAACCTCTCGTCATACGTGAAGCTTCAATATTCCATCATAGTTTTCGGCCAACCGAACGCAAGACCACCGCCTGTTCGGAATGCCGGACAGAGGCTGATGGAGACAAACCAAAAAATCGATTTAAATTGTTTGAAATCAATAAGTTAATTAAAAAAAGCAAACACAATCAGCTTGGTACAAATCCTGCTCTTTCTCAGCACCTCGTGGCATTCAGAACCGCCCGGGTGTTCTAGATGAACCTGCTACCGCACTCATCAAAAACCAGAGAGAAAAATAATGAAATCTGCACTGAAATCCTTTGTTCCGGGCGCCCTCGCCCTCCTGCTGCTGTTCCCCGTTGCCGCCCAGGCAAAGGAAGTTGAAACCAAGACCAAGCTCTCCAATGTGGTGATTCTTGCCACCGGCGGCACCATTGCCGGCGCCGGTGCCAGCGCCGCCAACAGTGCCACCTACCAGGCCGCGAAAGTCGGCATCGAACAATTGATCGCCGGCGTGCCCGAGCTCAGCCAGATCGCCAACGTACGCGGCGAGCAAGTGCTGCAAATCGCCTCCGAAAGCATCAACAACGAAAACCTGCTGCAACTGGGCCGCCGCGTGGCCGAGCTGGCCGACAGCAAGGACGTGGACGGCATCGTGATCACCCACGGCACCGACACTCTGGAAGAAACCGCTTACTTCCTGAACCTGGTGGAAAAAACCGACAAGCCAATTGTGGTCGTCGGCTCCATGCGCCCAGGTACCGCGATGTCGGCTGACGGCATGCTCAACCTGTACAACGCCGTGGCCGTCGCAGGCAGCAAAGACGCACGCGGCAAAGGCGTGCTGGTGACCATGAACGACGAGATCCAGTCGGGCCGTGACGTCAGCAAGATGATCAACATCAAGACCGAAGCGTTCAAAAGCCCTTGGGGCCCACTGGGCATGGTGGTTGAAGGCAAATCCTACTGGTTCCGCCTGCCTGCCAAGCGCCACACCATGGATTCCGAGTTCGACATCAAGAACATCAAGAGCCTGCCCGATGTTGAAATCGCCTACGGCTACGGCAACGTGAGCGACACCGCCGTCAAAGCCCTGGCCCAGGCTGGCGCCAAAGCCATCATCCATGCCGGCACCGGCAATGGCTCGGTGTCGTCCAAGGTCGTTCCCGCCCTGCAGGAACTGCGCAAGCAAGGCGTGCAGATCATTCGTTCTTCCCACGTGAACGCTGGCGGTTTCGTACTGCGCAACGCCGAACAGCCTGACGACAAGTACGACTGGGTTGCCGCACACGATTTGAACCCGCAGAAAGCGCGGATCCTGGCGATGGTCGCCCTGACCAAAACCCAGGACAGCAAAGAGCTGCAACGGATGTTCTGGGAATACTGATTCCTGGTAATCGTTGCATAGAGGCGGGTTTACCCGCCTCTACTTTCTTCGCAGCCCCTCTATAAAACATCCGCTTCCTACGTCAAAAAGCCTTGAATGCTGTCAGACGAACTACTTGAACGTTAAGTAGTTGCGAAACTGCCCACAGTTAAATACTGTATGCACATACAGCAAATCAAGGAATACTCCGTGGCAAAGTCTTCTTCCGCAACACTCACCCCCCCTGATGCTTACGAACGCCTCGCCCTTCGCGTGCAGAAGATTATCAACTCGACGAACGCCCAGAAGGCCAAAGCGGCTTTGATCTTTCGTCTACCGGATGAGCCCGAAGATGAATGGGCGCGCTTGCTGGAAGAAATTGCCGAGAACGACAACGTTACTCTCGCCTACCGCGATGATGGTGGCGTGCAGATTTTCTGGGTCGTACCAAAGGAAGATTGATTGAATGATTGCCCGCGTTACCGCTGTGTTTTGCCTGCTTTTTGTTGTCACCGCCAATGCCCAGGCGCCTCGCACCTTCAGCGAGGCCAAGAAAGTCGCCTGGAAACTTTACGCGCCGCAATCCACCGAATTCTATTGTGGCTGCAAATACACGGGAAACCGTGTGGATTTGAAGGCCTGTGGCTACGTTCCGCGTAAAAATGCCAGCCGCGCCGCACGCATCGAATGGGAACACATCGTCCCGGCCTGGCAGATCGGGCATCAACGCCAATGCTGGCAGGACGGCGGGCGCAAGAACTGCACGCGCCGTGATGAAGTATTCAAACGCGCCGAGGCCGACCTGCATAACCTCGTACCCAGTATCGGCGAGGTCAATGGCGACCGTAACAACTTCAGTTTTGGTTGGCTGCCGGCACAGCGTGGGCAGTATGGTTCATGTTTGACGCAGGTGGACTTCAAGGCCAAAAAGGTCATGCCCCGCCCGTCAATTCGCGGGATGATCGCCCGCACGTACTTTTACATGAGCAAACAATATGGCTTGCGCCTGTCCAAACAGGACCGCCAACTGTATGAAGCCTGGAACAAGACCTATCCGGTGCAGGCGTGGGAGCGTCAGCGCAACCAAACCGTGGCTTGCGTGATGGGGCGCGGTAATGAATTTGTCGGCCCGGTAAACCTGAAAGCCTGCAGTTGAAAGCGGGCGGGAAACCCGCCCGATCGGCCTCTACTGCGCAGCCTTGTGCTCGACGACCTGTGAGACGGTGTCATTTTTCTTGGCGCGCGCCATTTTCTCGTTCAACAGCGCTTGCTTGGCTTCGGCTTCTGCCTTGCTGGCGAACGGCCCCAGAAACACCTCGTCCTTGCCGTCGATCCTGGCAATGTAAAAATTGAAACCATGCTCAAGCAACCAGGCAGTCAGGTCGGTGATCGCCTGCAACTTGTGGTCGGGCGGGCCAACCCACACGTCCCATTCCTGGGCGGCAATCGCTCCGGTTTGCGGCTGGCTCTCAGTCACGGAAGGCTTGGCTCTGGGGGTATCCACGCTTTTTCCTTCACCGCAACCGGCCAATGCCAACACCGCAATTGCCATCGCTACTTTACGCACTGCCCTGCTCCTTTGAGGATAAAGAGGCAACTTTATCATTCACTGTCTATTCTGGCCGTCATAAACATTGGCTTAAACAATGCGAATGATGTATCGCAGACCTGTATGATGCCGCCATGGGAATTAATGTCGCCTCTATGCGTCCTAAAAGAGGCAGTCACAGGGAAGCGCTTAGCAGTAAGCTACACACATCCGACACCTGCCCTGTCTGAAACATGTGTCCTTAAAAGTAATCAAGGAGAAGTCCATGCTTATACTCACCCGCAAAGTCGGTGAAAGCATAAACATCGGTGATGACATCACGATCACCATCCTGGGCGTCAGCGGCCAGCAAGTACGAATCGGCATCAATGCACCCAAGGATGTTGCCGTGCATCGCGAGGAGATTTATCAGCGCATCCAGGCAGGCCTGACTGCTCCGGACAAAAACCAGACGCCTTGAAGCACGCTCAGTAGCCAGCCCTTTCGTTCACGGTAACGGCTGGCGAAGACCCTCTGTTTGCGCACGCGGCTCGTCTTTGGCGTTGCTTCAAGATGAAACTGCGTAAATGCCTGGAACTTGTTACAAAATTAGTAGCCGAACCTCCTGAATGTGATTTTGCCGCCCTGGCAAATTCGGGAGCGCTCAAATGAGGCCTACGATAAGGCAACCGCTAGTGTCCAGGTCCTGGATGATCGCCCTGTTGATCGGGCTGGTCTTTGTGATACTGGGATATGCCCTGAAATTCGAAATTGAAGGTGTCGACGACCCAGGCAAGCGTTCCTGGCTGGACTTGGCACTCTTTCTTTGCGGCTACGTTTTTGTGTTCTGCATCAAGCCCATTCAAAAAGCCGTCCTGCGCAAGTTGTGCCAGCGAGCCGCTCACCGCGGCCACCCATAATCGCAAGATGACACCTGGCTGCCTGCCACCGGATTATCGGTATTGATACTGGCGTACCACCACCTATGCTATGGCTTGCAGGGTCAGTGAAGGCGTTAGAGCAGATGGACACCCTCAGTAAACTCGAAATCGAATCAGCTTTGGCAGCCCGGCTGCCCAGCTACAGTGTGACTTGCACACTCCACGCGGACGGCACCTTGTCCGCGATCCTCAGCGGTCCGGAAACCGACCATTTTGCAATCACCGGAATCGTCCGCGCCCACTATCGCGGCGCGGAAGCCATCGCTCGACTCGCCAACGAGATACTCAGAGAGATGGTGCTGTCTCGCCAGGGCCTCAGAAGCAATCGGCTACAGGCCTCCTCTGACCCACCCTTCTGCGAATAAGCCCGGCGCGTCATGCCTGGCGCTGCACACTCAAAAAGCCGTCTGCATCCGTTGCCGCGTGCAGCCCTTCATAACCGTCAATGCAAACATGCGCGGTAACCAACGGCCTGGAATGCGTTGCGGTCACGACCACCACATCCGCCCCCGCCGCCTCGCCTGCCCGGATGCCTACCGGCGCATCCTCAAACACAAGGCAATCCTGCACCGCCACACCCAAACGCTGGGCGCCCAGCACATAACAGGCCGGATCGGGCTTGCCGATCGCAACGTCCTCAGCCGTTACCCACACGGTTGGAGGCTTGATACCAGCCGCTTGCAGACGACGCAACGCCAACGCCCTGGGCGCCGACGTGACCAGTGCCCATTGGTCGCCCGGCACGCTATTCAGGAACTCCGCCGCGCCGGCAATGGCCACGACACCCTCCACGTCGTCGATTTCCGCCTCGGTGATCCACTGCGCTTCAACCTCGGCGTCGACACCGGGCAGCGCCTGACGGGTAATCGTGTCGATCGCCCGGGCGCCGTGAATCGTCTTTAGGAAAGCCGCCACATCCAGACCATGGCGCTCGGCCCAACGGCTCCAGACACGCTCGGCGGCGGCAATGGAGTTGAGCAAGGTCCCGTCCATATCGAACAGAAAGGCACGGTAACGTCGGATCAATACGGCGGAGTCTGAGGTGGACACTGCGGGGCTTTCCTTTTAGTCGGTAACAAAGGCTGACCCCGAAGCAATCTACGGATCACCCCCCAACTTGTAAACGCCGAAGACAACCTGACAGCGCATTGCATTACAACCTTGTAATGAAGCTGTAAGTCTTCGCAGCCCCCTCACTTCATACAGTGGAGTCGTCAGTCACCCACACCGGTTGACGTCACTTCCTACTGATGAAAAAGGGTCCACCCATGAAACCTGCAAGCAAACTCTGCCTGATCGCCGCCAGCCTGTTGATGCTGGGCACCGGCACCGCGATGGCCGGTACGGTCGCGCCGGTCAAAGCCAACAACGTGGTGCTGGTGCACGGTTCCTGGGCTGACGGCTCGAGCTGGTCCGAGGTCATCACCCGCCTCCAGGCCGCCGGCCTGCACGTCACCGCGGTACAAAACCCGCTGACGTCGGTTGCCGATGACGTCGCCGCCACCAATCGCGTACTCGATCAACAGGACGGCCCTACCGTGCTGGTAGGCCACTCCTACGCCGGCACCGTGGTCAGCGACGCCGGGGCCAACCCGAAAGTCAGCTCGCTGGTTTACGTGGCAGCCCGTGCGCCGGACGCCAACGAAGACTTCGTCGCGCTTTCCGCCAAGTACCCGACCATGCCCGTACGTGCCGGTGTGGAAGATCACGACGGCTACCTGACCCTGAGCCAGGACGCCTTCCTCAAGTACTTCGCCGCCGACGTACCGCGCGCCAAGGCCCTTGAGCTGTACGCCGTGCAGCAACCCATCACCAAGACCCTCTTCAGTGGCCGCACAGTGAATGCCGCCTGGCACACCAAACCGTCGTGGTACGCGGTGTCGAGCAATGACCAGACCATCAACCCGGACCTGGAACGCTTCCTGGCCAAACGCATGAACGCCACCACCATCGAGCTGCCTTCGAGCCACTTGTCGCTGGTGTCCCACGCCAAGGAAATCACCGACCTGATCCTCGAAGCGTCCGGTCGCCAGCCTTGATCCCTGAATGACGAACTTGTCATCAACCTGTTGGTTGGCTGTTGGGTACCGCTGGTTAACGTGAACTCACTGCCACGAACCGGCAGCCAACCCTTAAAGAGAGATACCGCCATGAAACTGTTTATCCTGGGCTTTGCCGCTTTACTCGCCACCGGTTCCGCGTTTGCTGCCGACACCCCTGCCGCCAACAACGTGATCCACGACAAGACCGGCTTCTTCGTGCACCTGGACGTCGACAAAGTGCTGTCGAGCACCGACACCTACGGCCAGTGCGGCATCGTGCCGGCCCGCCTCGACTACCTCGATCACCAGGGCCGTGAACACGTGCTGGACTACCAGGTACAAGGCATTGGTTGCGCCAGTGACAATTGATCGGGCTACACTTGCGCCACGTACAGAACCAGGGCACTTCCCATGAACATTCTTGTCGTCGAAGACGAACCCAAGGCCGGCAATTACCTGCTCAACGGCCTGCAGGAACTGGGCTACTCCGTGAGCCTGGCCCGCGACGGTGTGGACGGCTTGCACCAGGCGCTGGAAACGCCGTTCGACGTGATCGTGCTGGATGTCATGATGCCGAAAATGGATGGCTGGGAAGTGCTGCGCCGGCTGCGCAAAGAGGCCGACACGCCGGTGCTGTTTCTCACCGCCCGTGACGACATTGCCGACCGCATCAAGGGTCTGGAGCTGGGCGCCGATGATTACCTGATCAAACCGTTCTCCTTCGCTGAACTGGTTGCGCGCTTGCGCACCCTGACACGCCGTGGCCCCAGCCGCGAAGAAGAACAGCTGCAGATCGCCGACCTGCAAATCGATGTGCTCAAACGCCGCGTCACCCGCGCCGGTACACGCATCACCCTGACCAACAAGGAATTCGCATTGCTGCACCTGTTCGCCACCCATCAGGACCAGGTGCTGTCACGCTCGATGATCGCTTCGCGGGTGTGGGACATGAATTTCGACAGCGACACCAACGTGGTCGATGTGGCCGTGCGCCGCCTGCGCCTGAAAATCGACGACCCGTTCCAGCTCAAGCTGATCCACAGCGTGCGCGGTATCGGCTACCGCTTCGATACCCAGCCATGAACCAGCGCCGCCATTATTCGCTGACCCTGCGCCTGGCGCTGATCTTCGCCCTGCTCGCCTTTGCCCTGCTCGCGACCCTGGGCGTGGCGCTGTACCGCGAGCTGGAGCGCGAGTTGATCAAGCGTGATGATGCGGCGCTGATCTACCGCGCCGACCAGTTGCGCAACCTGCTCAATGACAGCAACACCCTGGACCTGATCAAGACCAAGCCGGAACTGTTCCAGAACATGTTGGGCAACAGTGAATCGGTGCTGAGCATCGCGGCGCCGGGGCAGAAGCCGCTGTTACTGGTCAACCCGGGCAACATTGAAATGCCGTCGGTGACACCGGTGCCGAAAAATCAGGAACTGGGGTTTTCCGACGTGCACCATTTGCCGGGTGTGAATGGCGTGCCCTTCGCCACCGTGGCCGCGTCCATCGACTCAGGCGACCTGGGCAGCCTGCAGGTCACCACCGGGCGCCTGATGACCGAGCGCACCGCCATGCTCGCCAGTTATCGCTTGAGCGTGTTTATCCTGGCCAGCATTGCCGCGATCATACTCGCCGTGGTGAGTTACGTGATGGTGCACCGCGGGTTGGTGCCACTGCGGCGCCTGGCCACACACGCCCAGGGCATCGGCGTGGGCAACCTGGCCGAACGCCTCGACAGCCACGGCGCGCCGAAAGAGCTGCTGCCGATGATCGACTCGTTCAATACCATGCTCGAACGCTTGGCCAAGGGTTTTGTACAGCTGGGTCAGGTCTCCACGGACATGGCCCATGAACTGCGCACACCGATCAACAACCTGCTGGGCGAAACCCAAGTGGCCCTGCATCAAAGTCGCAGCATCGAGAGCTATCAGCAGTTGCTCGCATCGAATGTCGAAGAGCTCGAACGCCTGGCGCGCATGCTCGACAACATGCTGTTCCTGGCCCGTACCGACCCGGCCAGCGCGCTGCGTCAACGCCAGGAACTGAGTGCCGCCGATGAAGTGGAGCGCATGGCCGATTACTTTGAAGGGCCGGCCAGCGATGTGGATATCCGCATTGTCGCCGAAGGTGACGGCGTGATCTGGGCCGAGCCGATGCTGCTGCGCCGTGCGCTGGCAAATCTTTGCGCCAACGCCATCAAGTACGGTGCGTCGAGTTCCGAGCTGGCCATTCAGGCGGTTCCGGACGCTGAAGGAATATGCCTCAGGGTCACCAACACGGGCGCAACCATTCCCGCGCAGCACTTGCCCCGATTGTTCGAACGATTTTACCGGGTGGATGAGTCCCGCGAGCGTTCCGCGCAGTCCAACGGGCTGGGCCTGTCGATTGTGGCGACCATCATGCAGTTGCATAACGGTCGTTACAGCGTCACCAGCGAGGAAGGCGTGACGTGTTTTGAGTTGTTCTTTCCGCGCCGAGAGGGCTGAAACGGCAGGTCAACTGACCTGCCCGCCGACCTCGGCGACATCCACCCGTGTATGCCAGGCGGCGGAAGCTGCCACGCGCAAGCCTTCAACCATCGTCGCCAGCGCCATCGACGGCTGCCCGCTCATGACCACTTGTTCCGGCAAATACGGCACATGGATAAACCCACTGCGCACGCCTGTTTCAGCCAACGCATGCTGTAACAGATAAAACACCTGATTGCAGACAAAGGTGCCGGCAGTTTGCGAAACCGAAGCCGCGCCCCCTGCCTCGCGCACGGCGTTGACCATGGCCTTGATCGGCAATGTGCTGAAATACGCCGCAGGCCCGTGGGCCACGACAGCTGTATCCACCGGCTGCTCGCCCAGGTTGTCGGGAATGCGTGCATCGTTGACATTGATCGCCACCCGCTCCACCGAGAGGTCGCTACGACCCGGCCCGAGCCCGGTGGCTATCACCATCGCTGGCTGCAACTCGTTAATCATTTGCGTCAGGCACGCCCCTGCCGTGGCAAACGCACAGGGCAGTTGGCGCGCAACAATTTGCACATCCTCACTCAGCTGTACGCCGTCCAACCGGCGCACGGCTTCCCAGGACGGGTTGATCAAGTCTTTGTCAAAGGGCTCGAAGCCGGTCAGCAATACAGTGTGCATCTGCGCCTCACATCAGCAGGTAAAGCAGGACGATGTTGACCACCAGCATCATCAGCGCGGTCGGCAGTTGCGCCTTGATCACTGCGTTTTTGTCCGGTAGCTCCAGCAGCGCCGCCGGGACGATATTGAAGTTGGCCGCCATGGGCGTCATCAGCGTGCCGCAATAGCCGGAAAACATCCCGATCGCCGCCATCACCGCCGGGTTGCCACCATAGATGCCCACCAGTACAGGCACACCAACGCCACCAGTCATCACCGGAAAGGCTGCGAAGCCGTTCCCCATGATCACGGTGAACAGCGCCATGCCCAGCACATACACCATCACCGCCACCAGTTTGAAATCCAGGTTGATGTAAGTGGTCGTGACATGGGCGACGGCCGTCCCGACGCCCGCTTCATTGAACAATAACCCGAGCATCGCCAGCATCTGTGGCAACACCATGGCCCAGCCCAGCGCTTCGGTCAGGCGCCGGGACTCACGCAGGGCTTGCACCGGCGTATCGCGAGTCAGCCAGCAGGCCAGGCCGAGGGCGATCAGGCAACCGATGCCCAGGGACACAAACGTGGTGTTTTTCGGATCCAGCAGCGGCACGCCGCCGATTTCGGTGTGTTTGAGCAACACCGAACCAATCACCGTGGTCAGCGGAATGGCCAATGCCGGAATAAACAATTTGTGGCCCAGGCGCCCGGCGCTTGCACGCGCAGCCTTGTCGTGCAACTGGCCGTGAGCACCACGACCCACCCCGCCGAAACCTGCGATCAGCGCCATCACCACAACGCCTGCGCCGATCACCACCGACGGCAAGCGCTCGCCTACCAGAAATGGAATGGCAAACAACAGCCAGAACAACGCGGTGGACCAGCGCTTGGGATGGGTCCGATCCATCAGGATCATGCCCGCCGTAATCAGCAGCAAAACGCCGGCCAGCCAGTAGAGGTATTGAATGGAAATGATCATTGCGCAGCCTCCACCGCAGTAGAGGCTGTCATTTCGCGGGTCAGCCTTCGGTCAAATCGGTGCAAGCGCATCGCGTGGATGATAAAGGCGCAAATCGCCGTCGGGATGCCCCACACGGCAATGTGCAAAGGCTCTACATCAATGCCTGAACCCAGCAGGAAAGTGTGCATCAGCGCAATCGCACCAAAGGCGACGAAAATATCCTCGCCGAAAAACAGCCCGACGTTATCGGTCGCCGCGCACATGGCCAGTACCTTGTGGCGCAACTTATCGGGCAGCTTGCCGTAGCGCTTTTCCGCCGCACCTTCGGCCATCGGCGCGAGCAGCGGCCGTACCATTTGCGGGTGCCCGCCCAGGCTGGTCAGGCCCATGGCGGCTGTGGATTCACGCACGAACAGATAGATGATCAACAAACGCCCGACGGTTGCCCGCTCGAACCGCGCGATCCAGTTCTGCGCATGCAAGCGCAAGCCATGACGCTCCAGCAGGCCAATGACCGCCAGGGGCAATAACAGGATCAGTTGCAGGGCACGGGTCTGAAGGAAACCGTCACCCATGCTGGCGAGAATTTTTTCGAGGGGAAACTGGGCGGCAAGCCCGGTGGCGATGGCGGCGGCGGTCACCACCAACAGCGGATTGAAGCGCAAGACAAAGCCAACCACGATGACAAGTACGCCGATCAACGGCCATAGGTTCACAACAGTTTGCATGACGATGAGGTCCTTGGATGCGCGCTGCGGCGCCATTACAGCAGGATGCGAACAAAGGGTTCACAGCATGAACGTGGCGTGCAGCCCGGCGCGGTTTTTATTGTTGACCTGAGAGGTCGAGCGTCAGTGGCGGCAACTTTGCTGCCTGTGGGCGGGGGTGTCCAACAAGAAAAATTGTAGCTGCGGACCAATAAATTTTGTGGGAGATGGGCGCCGGATAATCCGGCGCCGCGCGGGGATTCACACCAACCGTTTTTGAAAGAAATAGCGCTGATGACCTGGCGGGTAATCAGCGATATGGCCTACCTCGCTGAACCCCAGCTTGCGATAAAAGCCAGGCGCCTGGAAGCTGAAGGTGTCCAGCCAGATTCCCGTACAGCCCTTTTCCCGGGCGAGGTTTTCAGCGGTACGCATCAGTCGCGTCCCGGTGCCCTGGGTGCGCATTGAATCAGGAATGCTCAGTAACTCGACGAACATCCACTTGTAGGAAATTTTCCCGTAGAGCCCTCCCACCACCTCTTGGCTGTCGGGGTCACGCAGTAAAATCCCCACGGTTTCGTAAGGCAATTCGCCGGTGTGGCTGCGGTTGTAGGCCAGCAGAGGCTTGAGGATGGCTTCCCGCTCTTGCGCCGTTACGTCAAACGACACTTCCATTGCCAGTTCCATTTTTTGCTCCCAACTCTGAGTTCAATCACGGGCCAGTATGCCCGCCTCACTCGGATTTGAGCAGCGCCTCATAGTCCGGGCTGATCTCAGCCAGAATCATCAACGCCGCCGCGCCCAGCGCCACCGAGTCCTGCCCGGCCGCGCCTCTCTGGATGCGCGGATGCTGTCGGTCGGAACGGCTGCTGATGGAGCGGCTCAGCGGTTCCAGACGAGCCATAAGCCGCGCGAGCAGGGTCTCGGGCAGGAAGCCGCTGATCAGGATGGTCTGCGGGTCGAGCACCGACTCAAGGATGTTGATGGCCTGACGCAACGCAGGGGCCGCTTCATCCAGCCACACATCGACGCGCGCATTGAGGGCCTGATCGTTTTCGTCCCAAACGCCAAGATCATGTTCGGCCGGCAAGCCGAGGTGCTCCAGCAACGCGGCGATGGAAATGTAGCGCTCCAGGCAGCCCTGGTTGCCGCAATCGCAGGGCTTGCCGCCGGGAATCACTGTCATGTGGCCGATTTCACCGGCGTTGTGCCAGTGCCCGGAGTACAGGCGGTTATCCAGATACAAACCGGCGCCCAGGCC
Organism: Pseudomonas tolaasii NCPPB 2192; assembly: GCF_002813445.1. Classification (NCBI taxonomy): domain Bacteria; kingdom Pseudomonadati; phylum Pseudomonadota; class Gammaproteobacteria; order Pseudomonadales; family Pseudomonadaceae; genus Pseudomonas; species Pseudomonas tolaasii. Next base: position 3,855,901 of record NZ_PHHD01000001.1, on the reverse strand, counting down.
GCTGCCGATAAACAGGTGCACGAAATTGTTCAGATCGCTGGCGACACCGTACAAACGCTCGCCCATGGCGGCAGCGGTGGCATCATTTTCAATCAGCACCGGCAGGCCAAGGGCCTGTTGCAAACGCTGCGGAATGTCCGCTGCGTCCCAGCCGGACATCGCCGTCGGGCCCACGGCGGTCATGCCTTCGACACTGAACGGCCCGGGCAAGGCAATGCCCACGCCGAGGAATCGCCCCTTTGGTCGCTGCTCACGAAAGCCCTTCACGCTGTCGAGAATCAACGGCAGCGCTTGCTCGAAGGTCGGGTAACTGACCGTCAGCGCGACCTGAGCCACGGCCTGCCCCAGCAAATCAAGCAGCACGCCGATGATGCGGTGCTGTTCGACATGAATGCCTATTGAATAGCCGCCGTCAGGGTTGAGCGACAGCGGCACCGGCGGCTGGCCCCGCCCGCCCTTCTGCGCCGCGTGGGCCAACAGCGCGCCTTCTTCCTGTAACTCGGTGACGATATTGGAGATGGTCTGCGCAGTCAGCGACGTCAGGCGCGTGAGGTCGGCGCGGGTCAGGCGCCCGTTCTGGCGGATGGCTTCGAGGATCACCCGGCGGTTGTGTAACCGGGCATGCTCGGCATTGGTGCCGGTGGTGAGGGAGCGTTGGTTCTGGGGGCTTTTCATGCCTTGATGATCTGCGCTGCCGATTAATTAAATCAAGTTGAATTAATAGTCTTGCTGTGGTTTTCTAGGCGCCTCGGTCTCTCGCAGCCATTGCGAACGCCGGTTACGCCCCATAAAAACAATGACGGGTCGACAGAACCCTCGATGGCAAGCAGGCCCTTTTGCACACTGCCCTCACGCGTCTGTCACTCGAACAAGAGGTCGTCCCCATGAGCACGCTGACCCCCGTCGATCCGGATTTGCCTGGCGGCAAACGCAAAATCGGCCTATTCCCCGCCATTACCCTGAACATGAGCCAGATGTGCGGCGTCGGTCCGTTCATCACCATCCCGGCCATGATCGTGATCATGGGTGGCCCTCAGGCCTATCTCGGCTGGATCCTCGGCGCCTTGCTGGCTCTGTGTGATGGCTTGGTCTGGGCCGAACTCGGCGCTTCATTGCCCGGTGCCGGCGGCACTTATGTTTACCTGCGCGAAGCCTTCGGCAAACGCACCGGCAAACTGCTGCCATTCCTGTTCGTGTGGACGGCGATGCTGTTTATCCCCCTGATCATGTCCACCGGCATCATCGGCTTCGTGCAATACCTCACCTGGTTCTGGCCCGACATGAGCCAGACCGCCGGCAACCTGATCGGCCTGGTGGTGATCTGGCTGATCATTGCAATGCTGTGGCGCAAAATCGAATCCATCGCCAAATTGAGCGTCGTGTTGTGGGTGATCATGCTGGTCAGCATCGGCGCGCTGATCGCCGCAGCGCTTTCCAACTTTCATGCCGACCTGGCGTTCACTTTCCCCGAAGGCGCGTTCAACCTGGCCGACAGCGGTTTCTGGTTCGGCATGGCGGGCGGTTTGACCATCGGCATTTATGACTACCTGGGCTACAACACGTCGGCTTACCTGGCCGGTGAGGTCGAGCAACCGGGCCGGGTGATTCCCAAATCGATCATCCTGTCGATCCTCGGCATTCTCGCGATTTACCTGGTGATGCAGGTGGGCGTGCTGGGCGTGGTGGATTGGCACCGCATGCTCGACCCGGAATCTGCCGCCTATAAATCGGTGGCGTCCGTGGTACTCAGCGAAACCTGGGGCAGCACTGCTGCCGGGATCGTCACGGTGCTGATCCTGATCACCGCCGTCGCCTCGGTCTTCGCGGGGTTGCTCGGTGGCTCCCGGGTGCCGTTTGAGGCGGCCAAAGACAAGGTGTTCTTCAACGCCTTCAGCAAAACCCACCCCAAACATGAATTCCCGACCTGGGGCATCTTGAGCATGGGCCTGCTGACTTCGGTGGGTTTCATGATCGGTCGCCTGACTGACCTGAACACGCTGATCCAGTTGCTGACCACGGTGATGATTCTCGTGCAGTCGGTGGCGCAGATCGTCTCGCTGCTGGTGCTGCGCAAAACCAAACCGCATCTGGCGCGGCCTTACAAAATGTGGCTCTACCCGGTGCCGGCCTTCATTGCGCTGCTGGGCTGGGTCTATATCTATATGGCGTCCAACCACAATGCGCCGGGCGCTTACCCGATCCAGTGGTCGCTGGTGTGGGTGCTGGCGGGCAGCGTGGCCTATCTGTTCTGGGCGCGGGTTCACCGGCTGTGGCCTTTCAATAAGTGAATAACGCAATGTATGAACCCTTGGCAACCACCGGCGCCGCGGCGCCGCAACAAGGCTTGCTGCTGGCGATTGACGTGGGCGGCACCAAGACCCAGGTCGCCTGCTACGACACCGCTCGCCAGCGCATGACCACACGGATTCTCGCCACCCATGCCGAGGGGCTTTCGGGGGCGCCTGCCTTGCAGCGCATCCTCCAGGCAGCCCGCGATTGCGTGGTCGAATTCGACAACGCCCAAGTGTTGAGCGTGGCGGCCGTGTTCCCCGGCGTAGTGCGTGGCCCTACCCTGCTGATGGCGCCCAACACGCCGGGGTTTGAAGGCCTGGACCTGCAGGCGCTGATCGCCCAGGCATTCGGCAACGTGCGGGTCAGCCTGGATAACGACGTGAAAGCCGGCGCGCTCGCGGAGGTGCGCTGGGGTTCGCTGGCGGGCGTCGACAATGCCATTTACCTGAACCTGGGCACCGGCCTGTCGGCGGCGGCCATTGCCAATGGCAAGTTGATTCGCGGCCATAACGGCGCAGCCATGGAGATCGGCTACCTGCTGTCACCCTTTCTCGACCCGTTGCGGCCTGAAGAATGGGCAACCTATCAAAATGGCCATGCCGCCCTGGAAGAGCTGTTTTCCGGAAATGCCCTCAGCCGGTTGGCACAGGCGATGTTGGGCGACGGATGCCAGCCGCTGGACCTGTTCAACAGTGCCGACACCGAGGTGCGCCAGGCGCTGGAACGGCGGATCGCCGCCTGCGCCGTGCAGGTGGCCAACCTCGCCGTGGCACTCGATGTCGAACGCATCACGGTGGGCGGCGGCCTGTACCGTCAGGCCGCGCTGCTGGCGCCGATGATTGAGCAATTGATCCAGCGCGTGGTGCCTTTCCCGCCCGCCCTCACCACCGCGCACTTCACCCATGACGCGCCGCTGTGGGGCGCCTTCAGCATGGCCATGGAAGCGGCCGGGCTGGACGCGATCGCTCAACCGCTGATCGCTGCGGGCAAGCGCATCGACCTCTCTGGAGATTGACCATGTCATTGATGCTGAGTGAAACCCAGTCCATCCCCTCGATTGTGCAGCACATGCTGGAGGATGACCGTGCGGTGCGTGAGCTGAGCCAGCAATGGGCGCGATCCCTGCCGGAACTGATGATCACGGTAGCGCGCGGCAGCTCCGACCATGCCGCGGCCTTTTTCAGTTACGCGCTGATGAGCCAGATCGGCGTCCCGAGCCTGTCGATTCCTCTGTCACTGGTGAGCCTGCAACAGCCGCCGCTGCGCTTGAAGAACGCCTGGGTCGCGGCCTTTTCCCAGTCCGGCAAGAGCCCTGACTTGATTGACAGCGTGCATTACTTGCAGCAGTGCGGCGCCCGATCCGTGGCACTGGTGAATACGCCCTCCTCCCCGTTGGCCGCCGTCAGCGAACACGAAATTCTGCTGCCGGCCGGTCTTGAGCACAGCGTGGCCGCCACTAAAAGCTATGTGGCGATGCTGATGGCTGGCGCTCAAGCCGTTGCCCATCTGGCAGACAGGCTGGCCATCGGCAACGGGCTCAATGAGGCGCTGCAGCGCTTGCCCGACCAACTCAACGCCGTTGAAGACTGGCTGCCCATGCTGACCCTGCTGGCGACCGCCGACAAAATGATCGTCGTGGGGCGCGGCGCGGCCCTGCCGATTGCCCAGGAAGCCGCCCTGAAGCTCAAGGAAACCTCCGGCATCCAGGCCGAAGCGTTCTCGAGCGCAGAAGTAAGGCATGGCCCGATGGAAATCATCGAAGAGGGATACCCGGTACTGGTGTTTGCACCCTCCGGCCCGGAACAACCCGGAACGTTGGCGTTTGCCAAAGAGATGCGCGCGCGAGGTGCCCGCGTACTGGTGGTCGCGCCTGAAGGGACGGCCTGCGAGGGCTTGCTGCCAAGTGCACCGACGGCGCATCCATTGCTGGAGCCGTTCACGATGATTCAGGGGTTTTACTTGAACGCGGCGCGGCTGGCCGTCGCGCGAGGGCGAAATCCCGACCAGCCGAGGTTTTTGCAGAAGGTGACGCAGACGCGATAATCAGGAGAGGGACAATCTGAGTTTGCCCCCTTGAAGCAGTCTCAAAGCTGCTTGAGCGTCTCGCGCGACACTTCCTGCAAGCCTGCCTCAGTGATTTTCTTCCAATCGTTTTCAGTGACGGCCTGCATGCTTTCGTTTTTACGGGTCACCACGTTCAACTCGGCAGCGCCTGGCGTTTCAATACGCAGGTGCGATTTATTGCTGACGTCCACCGAGAAAAATCCGGGGGTAAACCACGACCAGAACTCGACGATATGCACGTTGACCGCGGTCGCATCCGTCGCGCCCTTCTCGGTGACAACCTGATAACCCGCTTGCTTGTAAGCGGCTGCAACCGAATCATTTACCAACTGTGAAACGGTACGTCCGGACGGCAGCAGCACGTCACCCAAACCCTTGCCGTAACTGTTGCGTTTACGCGCAATGGCACGCTCGGTGATGGATTTGTCCGTCACTTCGTCGTTTTTCAGCGAAGGAACATCGGGGCTGCGCGGGGAAATCTGGAAAACGCGATCATCCACAGTGCTGATCAGCACTTTTTTGCCATTGCTGGCAGCGGCGGGCTGAGTGGTACTCAAGGGCGCAACATTGATATCCACTTCCGACCGACTGGTGGCGCATCCCGACAGCACCACCAATGCCACTATCCCTAACGCTATCCGAACGCTCATCAGTACCGCTCCTTTGGACCTTATTGAATTGACCGCGAATCGGTCGAGCGCGATTGCACTCGGATAATGGCATTTTGAAATCAATCACCCCCCATTAAACATGAGAGCTGAATACAAGGTGCGCTCACAGCCACGAGACGCCTGGTATTGGCTCAACGGCTCTAAACAGAACCGGCCATGAAGAATTCGATTCAGCACCTATACTCACTACAAGCTGTTGCGCGTTCCAGCGCAGGCTCACGGCACCGATGCCGACAGAGAGGGTAGCCACTATGTACGCCGGACAAACAGGTATGGCGACAACCAATGGTGAAATTCGCTGCCAGATGGTGGTGCAAATCATCTGCCTGCTCTCGGTGGCGACGCTTTTCTGCTGAATCCCCCCGTCGCGCCGATATTGGCGTTTTACGCCAAGGCGAACGCCTGCCAAAAACTCAAGAAAACAAAAACCGCGCGCTTCCAGACTGCCAAGCGAGGCTGGTTTATTTGGCAGGCGCAATTGGACTCGAACTAACGACTGCGATCATTTCCGACAAGCGTGGCAAGAGACAAGAATGGAGCGTACCAGGCTGACATAACGCTCAAGGAGACTCTCAGGGTTTCGAAGCCCGAGTATCGCTGGCATGGTTCGCGATGATGGTTTCAAAGATAACCGCATACTTGTGATTGTGACTTGCACGTGCGGCGGCTGAACCGGTATCGGGCACTTCGTCAACAGCCCTCTTTTGCTCAAGAACCCTTGCCAGCGTGTCATCGTTATTACGTATTGCGCGCGATTGCAGATTGATCATTACCTTCTCCTGAAGAGCTCAACCGGAATGAGACGTCACCTGCTAAATGTGAGCTGTCCGATAGCTCGCTGGAAGTAAAGAAATGTGAGTAATTGCGCTATTACTATGAGAGCCACACAGGAGGCTTTCGATGCACCCGAGACGAACGGCACATCCTTTGCCAGCCTCCCGGAAGCAAAAAGGCATTGCGCATAAAGCCGACTCAATGACCGGACTTAATGCGCCAAAACGATCAGTTATCTGGATGTTCGCTTGCCACTGAGTCAGCAGCGTCCACATCCGACATGTCCTCCTCCAGAGGCGCATCGTCGTCCGGTGGCAGTGGGGTCTTATCCTCACCGCGCTTCGGGTCGTGACCTGTTTCGTTATCCGTACCTCGTGTCACGGCCTGCTGCGAAAGGTTGCCTGGGGCATTCTCATTGATTTCCATGCTGGCTCTCCGTTTTTGCGCACGGAATATCCGCGCTTAAAGATGGGAGCCAGCAGTGGTCAGCGAGTGCCATGTGCTGGACGAACGGCAGAAAGCAGAAAGCCCCGCACAATGGCGAGGCTCTTCGGTGACAATCATCGGCGCGGAAGATCAATAGACAACAAAAAAGGGCCCACCTTTCGGTGAGCCCTTCCAGACCGCCCAGCAGAGCGGATTTTGTTTGGTAGGCGCGATTGGACTCGAACCAACGACCCCCACCATGTCAAGGTGGTGCTCTAACCAACTGAGCTACGTGCCTGCTGTGAGGCGGCATTCTACGGAATTCAGAAGGTGTGTCAACATCTTTTTTGCAGCTAACCCTATGAATATGCGAATTTTTTATTTGCGGTGAGCACATCTGCGGTTTTCGGGTGGCTGGCAGGCAATTTTCAACTCAGGTAGGATCTCGGCACTCGTAAAAAATATAAAACAGAGGTTCCAGGATGGCGAACACCCCCTACCCCCAGTCCTATTACGCCGCTTCCGCCAATGCGGTTCCGCCTCGTCCGACCCTGCAAGGTGAAGTCGAAACGGATGTGTGTGTAATCGGTGCCGGCTATACCGGCCTTTCCAGTGCGTTGTTTTTGCTGGAAAACGGCTTTCGCGTGACTGTCCTGGAAGCCGCCAAAGTGGGATTCGGCGCCTCGGGCCGCAATGGCGGGCAAATCGTCAACAGTTACAGCCGCGACATCGATGTAATCGAGCGTAGCGTCGGTCCCAAGCAAGCGCAGTTGCTGGGAAACATGGCGTTTGAAGGCGGCAAGATCATTCGTGAGCGGGTGGCCAAATATCAGATCCAGTGCGACTTGAAAAACGGCGGCGTGTTCGCCGCACTCAACAGCAAGCACATGGGTCACCTGGAATCGCAGAAACGCTTGTGGGAACGCTATGGCCACACTCAGCTGGAATTGCTGGACGAGCGCCGCATCCGCGAGGTGGTGGCCTGCGACAACTATGTCGGCGGCCTGTTGGACATGAGCGGCGGCCACATTCACCCGCTCAACCTCGCACTGGGCGAAGCGGCCGCCGTAGAGTCGCTGGGCGGCACGATTTATGAGCAATCGGCCGCCGTGCGCATTGAGCGAGGTGCCAACCCGGTGGTGCACACTGCCGAGGGCCGAGTCAGGGCCAAGTTCATCATCGTGGCGGGCAACGCTTATCTGGGCAACCTAGTGCCGGAACTGGCCGCCAAGTCGATGCCGTGCGGTACTCAAGTGATCACCACTGCCCCATTGGGAGACGAACTGGCCAAGACATTGCTGCCACAGGATTACTGCGTCGAAGACTGTAACTACCTGCTCGACTACTACCGGCTCACGAGCGACAAACGCCTGATCTTTGGCGGCGGCGTGGTATACGGCGCGCGCGACCCGGCGAACATCGAAGCAATCATCCGCCCGAAGATGCTCAAAGCCTTCCCGCAGCTCAAGGATGTGAAAATCGACTACGCCTGGACCGGCAATTTCCTGCTGACCCTGTCACGTTTGCCGCAAGTGGGCCGCCTGGGCGATAACATCTATTACTCCCAGGGCTGCAGCGGTCATGGCGTGACATACACGCACCTGGCGGGCAAGGTATTGGCCGAAGCGTTGAGAGGCCAGGCTGAGCGTTTTGATGCGTTTGCCGACTTGCCGCATTATCCGTTCCCGGGCGGACAGCTGTTGCGCACGCCGTTCGCGGCGCTGGGGGCGTGGTATTACGGGCTGCGGGATAAGCTGGGGTTCTGATCGTATTAAGGGATTTGCCTGTGATGGTGAACATCACGTCTCGTTGATGAGACTGCGTCTATGCTATCGCAGGCAAGTCAGCTCCCACAGGTATCCCAGGTGGTCTTTAGAGATAAATGTAACAGGCGCCAAATCGCAGAAACAAAAAACCCCGGTCTTTCGACCAGGGTCTTTGCTATCGGATCAAAGTCAGCCATTGGCTTTCTTTGTGCTTCAAGGCGTTCAGTGGGCCTTGAGGCAGATATGGCGCAGCGGACGGGACTCGAACCCGCGACCCCCGGCGTGACAGGCCGGTATTCTAACCGACTGAACTACCGCTGCGTATCGCTTGACCGGCTGAGCCAAAAACCCTCAACCGTCTTTAAACGTCTGACTGACCAGCGTTGCTGTTCAATCTCAAACCCGACAAGTCAGGCCTGGAAAATATGGCGCAGCGGACGGGACTCGAACCCGCGACCCCCGGCGTGACAGGCCGGTATTCTAACCGACTGAACTACCGCTGCGCGTCGGTGCAACCTCTAACGTTGCTCTCAAGAAGTGGTGGGTGATGACGGGATCGAACCGCCGACCCTCTGCTTGTAAGGCAGATGCTCTCCCGGCTGAGCTAATCACCCTTTGCTTCGTTGAGGCCGCGAAATTTACGCAGGTAACGGACCTAAGTCAATAGCCTGCTTGAAGTTTTTCTGAAAAAGACAAAATAACTTCAAGACGGCCACACGCCCTACTCGCTGTAAATCATCTTCTTGCTCATGCCGCCATCCACGACAAACTCCTGCCCGGTGACAAACCCGGCCTGGCGTGACAACAGCCACGCCACCATCGCCGCCACATCCTCAACCGTACCCACCCTGCCCGCCGGATGCTGGGCATGGTCGGCGTCAGTCAAGGGCTCTGCGCGCCGAGCGGCCGGATCACGCGCGTCGATCCAGCCAGGGCTGACCGCATTGACGCGTACTTCCGGCCCCAGGCTCATCGCCAAGGCGTGCGTGAGGGCCAGCAGGCCACCCTTGCTCGCCGCATAGGCCTCGGAGTCAGGCTCGGACTGGCGAGCCCTGGTCGAGGCCAGGTTGACGATCGCGCCGCCGTGAGCACGCAGATACGGCGCACAGTGCTTGGCCAACAGCATCGGCCCACTCAGGTTGACCGCCAACACGCGGTTCCAGTAAGCCAGGTCCAGGCTTTCCAGCGTGATGTTGTGCGGATCGGCCACCGCCGCGTTGCACACCAACGCATCCAGCCGCCCAAACTGCCCAAGCACCTCGGCAACGCCTTGCGCGACCTGTTTCTCGTCGGCCACATCCATGGTGATGAACCAGGCATTCTCGCCCAACACCCTGGAGACCCTGGAGCCACGCTCGCGGTCCAGGTCAGTCAGCACCACTTGCCAGCCTTCGCTGATCAGCCAGGCGGCAATCCCGAGGCCAATACCCCGCGCCGCGCCGGTGACCAGCGCGACACGTCCGTTACTGGCCGTCGCCGCCTCCATGGACCACTCGATCACAAGGCTGCCAGCCCGCGAGCGAGGTCTGCCTGCAAGTCGGCCACATCTTCCAGGCCCACGGCGATGCGGATCAGGCTGTCGCGAATACCGGCCGCTTCACGCTCCTGCGGCGCCAAACGGCCGTGGGACGTGGTGCTTGGGTGAGTGATGGTGGTTTTGCTGTCGCCCAGGTTGGCCGTGATGGAAATCAAACGCGTCGCATCGATAAAGCGCCAGGCGCCCTCTTTGCCACCCTTCACTTCAAAACTCACTACCGCGCCGAAGCCACGCTGCTGGCGCTGGGCCAATGCGTGTTGCGGGTGGCTCTTGAGGCCGGCGTAATGCACCTTCTCGATACCGTCCTGCTGCTCCAGCCACTCAGCCAGCGCCTGGGCATTGGCGCAATGCGCCTTCATGCGCAGGTTGAGGGTTTCCAGGCCCTTGAGGAAGATCCAGGCGTTGAACGGACTCAGGGTCGGGCCGGCGGTGCGCAGGAAACCGACAACTTCTTTCATCTGCTCGCCGCGCCCCGCCACCACACCGCCCATGCAACGGCCCTGGCCGTCGATGAACTTGGTGGCCGAGTGCACAACGATATCGGCGCCCAGCTTCAACGGCTGCTGCAGCGCAGGCGTGCAGAAACAGTTGTCGACCACCAGCATCGCGCCTTTGGCGTGCGCCACTTCAGACAATGCAGCGATATCCACCAGCTCGGCCAACGGGTTGGACGGCGATTCGACGAACAGCAATTTGGTGTTGGCCTTGATCGCCGCATCCCAGCCGGAAAGGTCCGCCAGAGGCACGTAGTCCACTTCGATACCGAAGCGCTTGAAGTACTTTTCGAACAGGCTGATGGTCGAACCGAACACACTGCGCGACACCAGCACGTGGTCGCCAGCACTGCACAGGCTCATCACCACTGCCAGGATCGCCGCCATGCCGGTGGCCGTGGCCACGGCCTGCTCGGCGCCTTCCAGCGCCGCAATACGCTCTTCGAACGCACGCACGGTCGGGTTGGTATAGCGCGAATACACGTTGCCCGGCACTTCACCGGCAAAGCGCGCGGCAGCGTCGGCGGCAGTGCGGAACACATAGCTGGAAGTGAAGAACATCGGATCACCGTGCTCACCTTCCGGGGTGCGGTGCTGACCGGCGCGCACAGCCAGGGTATCGAAAGCTACGCCATCGAGGTCGCTGTCCAACCGACCGGCATCCCATTCCTGACTCATGCTGCGACTCCTTACTCAATACTTTATTTAAGATACAAAACCGGCCCCTCAGGGCCGGTCGTCACTCAGTTGTTGTACAGGTCGATGATCGCACTGACCGCCTGGGTCTTGATCTTCGACGAGTCGTTACGCGCCTGCTCGATCTTGTTCAGGTAGGCCTCGTCGACATCACCGGTCACATACTTGCCGTCGAATACGGCGCAGTCGAACTGGTCGATCTTGATCTTGCCCCCGCCGACCGCTTCGATCAGGTCCGGCAGGTCCTGATAGATCAGCCAGTCGGCGCCGATCAGGTCGGCAACGTCCTGGGTCGAACGGTTGTGGGCGATCAGTTCGTGCGCGCTCGGCATATCGATACCGTACACGTTCGGGTAGCGCACGGCCGGGGCCGCGGAACAGAAGTACACGTTCTTCGCACCGGCTTCGCGGGCCATCTGGATGATCTGCTTGCAGGTTGTGCCACGCACGATGGAGTCATCCACCAGCATCACGTTCTTGCCGCGAAATTCCAGCTCGATGGCGTTGAGCTTCTGGCGTACCGACTTCTTGCGCGCGGCCTGGCCGGGCATGATGAACGTACGACCGATGTAGCGGTTTTTGACGAAGCCTTCGCGGAACTTGACGCCCAAGTGGTTGGCCAGTTCCAGCGCAGCAGTACGGCTGGTATCCGGAATCGGGATCACCACGTCGATATCGTGCTCCGGACGCTCGCGCAGGATCTTCTCGGCCAGTTTCTCACCCATGCGCAGACGGGCTTTGTAGACCGAAACGCCATCAATGATGGAATCCGGACGCGCCAGATAAACGTGTTCGAAAATGCACGGAGTGAGTTTCGGCGCCACGGCGCACTGGCGGGTGTGCAGCTTGCCGTCTTCGGTGATGTACACCGCTTCGCCCGGCGCGAGGTCGCGAATCAGGGTGAAGCCCAACACGTCCAGGGACACGCTTTCGGAGGCGATCATGTACTCGACACCTTCGTCGGTGTGACGCTGGCCGAACACGATCGGGCGGATGCCGTGGGGGTCGCGGAAGCCGACGATGCCATAACCGGTGATCATCGCCACCACGGCGTAACCGCCGACGCAGCGGTTGTGCACGTCAGTTACGGCGGCAAACACGTCTTCTTCGGTCGGCTGCAGCTTGCCGCGCTGCGCCAGCTCGTGGGCGAACACGTTGAGCAACACTTCCGAGTCGGAACTGGTGTTGACGTGGCGCAGATCGGATTCGTAAATCTCCTTGGCCAGCTGTTCAACATTGGTCAGGTTGCCGTTGTGCGCCAGGGTGATGCCGTAAGGCGAGTTGACGTAGAACGGCTGAGCTTCGGCCGACGTCGAGCTACCGGCAGTCGGGTAGCGCACGTGGCCAATGCCCATGTGCCCGACGAGGCGCTGCATGTGACGCTGATGGAACACGTCACGCACCAGACCATTGTCCTTGCGCAGGAATAACCGGCCGTCGTGGCTGGTCACAATACCGGCAGCATCCTGGCCGCGGTGCTGGAGGACGGTTAGCGCGTCATACAGCGCCTGATTGACGTTCGACTTACCGACGATACCGACGATGCCACACATGCGACGCAACCCCTACTTAATGAATCTTGACTGAACACAACTTACTGAGGCGTTTTGGCCGGCAAGAGGTGTTCCTTGAACGGAAGATCAGCGGGTACGCTGATTCCGCTGGCCAGCCACTGACTGCTCCACCCCAAAATGAGGTTTTTGGACCAATCTGCAACCAATAGAAATTTTGGCACGAGTACCGACTCCTGCCACCACGAATCCTGCTGTACCGGCCCCAGGCTCAAAAGCCCGACCGCCACGACCACCAGCAACGCGCCACGCGCGGCACCGAAGGCCATGCCGAGAAATCGATCGGTCCCGGAGAGGCCGGTGACACGTATCAACTCGCCAATAAGATAATTGACCATTGCCCCCACCAGCAGCGTGGCGATGAACATGATGGCGCAGCCCGCGATGACGCGAGCCGAAGGTGTTTCGATGTATCCGGCCAGGTAAACCGACAATGAACCGCCGAACATCCAGGCTACGACTCCTGCGATGATCCAGGTCAGCAACGACAATGCTTCTTTTACGAAGCCGCGGCTTAGACTGATCAAAGCGGAGATGGCGACGATGGCAACGATCGCCCAATCAACCCAGGTAAATGGCACAGTGCAGCCTACGTACGGATAAGGCGGCGCATTTTAGCAGAGCGCCGGGCTATCGGTAAGCTGTGATTGCGGCTGCGTTGCAAATCAACAGTTTAGGGTTGGAACATCCGATTTCAACCTCACCCCAAAACCAATGTGGGAGCTGGCTTGCCTGCAATGGGGCCGGAACATTCAACATCACTGTTGACTGAACCACCTTCATTGCAGGCAAGCCAGCTCCCACATTCAGCTTGCATTCCAACCAGAAACCGACGGTATTAACCGCGTTCAGGCTGGAATCGGGTGACAAAGCCTTTGAGGTTCTGCTGGCGATCCAGCAGGTCGCGCAGGCGGTCCGCCTCGGCACGCTCGATCAGCGGCCCGATAAACACGCGGTTCTTGCCTTCGGCGCTGCGGATGTAGGCGTTATAGCCCTGGCTGCGCAGCTTTTTCTGCAAGGCATCAGCACCTTCACGATTACCCAGGCTGGCCACCTGGATGGACCAACTGATTGGCAAGCCATTCGGATCGATGCGGCTCTGACCCACATCCGGCTTACCCGGCGCAGCAGGCTGCGGCGCTACCGGCTTGGGCGCAGGCGCTGGTGCGGCCGGTTTGCCGGCCACGGCCGGCGCCGGAGCAGGTGCCGGCTTGACCACCGGCACGCTCGGCTGCACAGGCGCTGATGGCGGCTGCTGGGCAGCCACTTCCGCATCGGTCGGCACCGGTTCTTCCTCCGGCAATGCCTGCGGCTCAGGCACCACCACGGGTTCAACCTGAACCTGGGGCATCGCGGGCGCCTGGGGTGCAGCAGGAGCCTCCACCACGACCTGACGCTGCTCATCCTGACGGGAAAACAGCATCGGCAGGAAAATCACCGCCAACGCCACCAACACCAGGGCTCCGACCATTCGCTGCTTGTATGCGCTATCCAGTAATGCCATGTGCAGCTTCCTCCGTGGAGCGCCGGGCCAACCACTCGAGCGCCTCGGCAACACAATAAAATGATCCGAACAACAGAATCTCGTCGTCCGTCGTCGCCACCGCACACTGCGCTTCAAGTGCCGCCGTAACGCTTGCATACGACGCCACCGGCGCGCCAAGGTTCTGCAAGGCCGATTCAAGCTCGGCAGCCGGGCGGCTGCGCGGCGTATCCAGCGGCGCTACTGCCCAGGACTGAACGTTGTCCAGCAACGGCGCAACCACGCCCTCCAGGTCCTTGTCCGCCAGCAAGCCAAACACCGCGAGGCGACGGCCGGCGGGCGGCGTACGGGAGAGGCGTTGCGCCAGGTATTCGGCGGCATGAGGGTTGTGCCCCACGTCCAGCAGCAGGTTCAGCCGCTTGCCATTCCACTCGAAGAAACGACGATCCAGGCGACCGACGACACGCGTCGACAGCAAGGTCGCAGCGATCTGCTCGGCATTCCATGGCAGATCCAGCAGCAAATAGGCCTGCAAGGCCAGCGCTGCGTTTTCCATCGGCAGGTTCAGCAGCGGCAAATCGCGTAATTCAACCACTTGCCCGCGCGCATCCCGACCGCGCCACTGCCAGTATTGAGTGCCAATTTCCAGATTGAATTCACGGCCGCGCAGGTAGAACGGACAATCCAGCTCGCGCACCTTGTCGAGCAAGGTGTGCGGCGGATCGATATCACCACACAATGCAGGCTTGCCGTGGCGGAAAATCCCGGCCTTTTCAAAGGCCACGGACTCGCGGGTATTGCCCAGGTAATCAGCATGGTCGACACCAATGCTGGTGATCAACGCCAGGTCGGCATCCACTACGTTGACCGTGTCCAGGCGCCCGCCCAGGCCGACTTCCAGCACGACCACATCCAGTTGCTCACGCTCGAACAACCAAAATGCCGCGAGAGTGCCCATTTCGAAATAGGTCAGGGAGATATCGCCTCGGCCCACATCCAGCGCGGCGAAGGCTTCGCAGAGTTGCTCGTCCGTGGCTTCTACGCCATTGAGCTGCACCCGCTCGTTGTAGCGCAGCAGGTGTGGGGAGTTGTACACACCCACTTTCAGCCCTTGGGCCTGCAGCAGTGCGGCGACAAAGGCGCACGTCGAGCCTTTGCCATTGGTGCCGGTCACCGTGATCACTCGCGGCGCCGGGCGGCCCAACCCGAGGCGGGCCGCTACCTGTTGCGAGCGCTCCAGGCCCATGTCGATGGCTGACGGATGCAACTGCTCAAGGTAGGCGAGCCATTCGCCCAGGGTACGTTGGGTCATAGGTTTGCTGGCACCGGTGGAACGACGATAGGTTCGATTTTAGGCGCGACGTAGACAGGGGTCGGCAAGCCCATCATCTGTGCAAGCAGGTTGCCCAGGCGTGGACGCAGCTCACCGCGCGGAATGATCAGGTCGATCGCGCCATGCTCCAGCAGGAACTCGCTGCGCTGGAAGCCTTCCGGCAGTTTTTCACGCACGGTCTGCTCGATCACACGCGGGCCGGCAAAGCCGATCAGCGCTTTTGGCTCGCCGACGATCACGTCACCCAGCATGGCCAGGCTGGCGGAAACGCCGCCGTAGACAGGGTCGGTCAATACGGAGATGAACGGAATGCCTTCTTCGCGCAGACGCGCCAGTACCGCGGAGGTCTTGGCCATTTGCATCAGGGAGATCAAGGCTTCCTGCATGCGCGCACCACCGGAGGCGGCGAAGCAGATCATCGGGCAACGGTTTTCCAGCGCGTAGTTGGCAGCGCGCACAAAGCGCTCACCGACGATGGCGCCCATGGAACCGCCCATGAAGGAGAACTCAAAGGCCGACACCACAACCGGCATGCCCAGCAGCTTGCCGCTGACGGAGATCAGCGCGTCTTTCTCGCCAGTCTGCTTTTGCGCAGCGGTCAGGCGGTCCTTGTACTTCTTGCCGTCGCGGAACTTGAGACGGTCAACCGGCTCCAGGTCCGCACCCAGCTCGTTGCGGCCGTCGGCATCCAGGAAGATGTCGATGCGGGCGCGAGCGCCGATACGCATGTGGTGGTTGCACTTGGGGCAAACATCCAGGGTCTTTTCCAGCTCAGGGCGGTACAGCACCGCGTCGCAGGATGGGCACTTGTGCCAAAGACCTTCAGGAACCGAGCTTTTCTTCACCTCGGAACGCATGATCGAAGGGATCAGTTTGTCTACTAACCAGTTGCTCATGCTTTCTTTCTCCAGTACCGGTGGCTTGAACACAGCCCCGCGTATGCCCTTGAGCTAAATTCATATGTGGCGATGATGCGTGCGGGACGGGGTCAGACGTTCGACCTGCCAATTCCTGCCTGCATCCTCAGCCTTCCAGACAACCTGCCCGTGCAGGGTTGCCACTTCATTACCGGGCCTCCCACAGGCGGCGCCGGGCTGTTTTACACAGTGGTAGTTATGGACGGCGGCAGACTGCCAGCCGTCACATACCGTTACCACTGTCGCGCACGACCCGCATGAATGCGCGGATCTTGCCGTGATCCTTGATGCCCTTGCCCTGCTCCACCCCGCCGCTGACATCCACGGCGTAGGGCCGGACCTGCTCGATGGCCGCCCCGACATTCGCCGGGTTGAGCCCGCCCGCCAGGATAATCGGCTTGCTCAACCCCAAGGGAATCAGCGACCAGTCAAACGCCTCGCCGGTGCCGCCGGGCACGCCTTCAACATAGGTGTCGAGCAGAATCCCGCGGGCGCTGGTGTAGGCAGCACACGCTGCGGCAATATCATCCCCGGCCTTGACACGCAGCGCCTTGATATACGGCCGCCCGTAGCTCTCGCATTCATCGGGGCTTTCGTCGCCATGGAACTGCAACATGTCCAGTTGTACGGCATCCAGGGTTTCATTAAGTTCGCAGCGGCTGGCGTTGACGAACAACCCCACGGTGGTCACGAACGGCGGCAGCTCAGCGATGATCGCCCGCGCCTGCAGCACGTTAACTGCCCGGGGGCTTTTGGCATAAAACACAAAACCGATGGCATCCGACCCCGCTTCGACTGCCGCCAGCGCGTCTTCGATGCGGGTGATTCCGCAAATCTTGCTGCGAACGGCTGGCATGTCGTGAAACCTCAGGGGTTGGACCGAGAAAGTCCCGGATGGTAACAAAAGCAATTCCGGGCGTCAGCCGCCAAGTTCGCTGAAACCTGTGAGGAAGTGTGGCCCGATGAAACGTTCCGGCAACTCGAACTCATCGCGATATTCGACATCGACCAGATAGAGCCCGAAGGGGTGCGCCGTCACGCCGCCAGTGCGACGAATGCGGCTCTCCAGCACTTCCCTGGCCCATTCGACCGGACGCTCACCGGTGCCGATGGTCATCAACACACCTGCAATATTGCGCACCATATGGTGCAGGAACGCCCCGGCGCGGATATCCAGCACAATCATCTTGCCATGACGGGTCACCCGCAGATGATGCACTTCCTTGATCGGCGACTTGGCCTGGCACTGGCCGGCCCGAAACGCGCTGAAGTCATGCACACCGACCAGATACTGCGCGGCCTCGGCCATGCGCTCGGCATCCAGCGGGCGATGATTCCAGGTGATTTCTTCGTTGAGGTGCGCCGGGCGGATCTGGTCGTTGTAGATCACATAGCGGTAGCGCCGGGCGATGGCCTTGAAGCGCGCATGAAAATGCGCAGGCATGACCTTGGCCCAACTGACACTGACGTCATGGGGCAAATTGATATTGGCGCCCATCACCCAGGCCTTCATCGACCGTTCAGCCTGGGTGTCGAAGTGCACCACCTGACCACAGGCATGCACGCCCGCGTCGGTACGCCCGGCGCACATCAGCGACACCGGCGAGTCGGCGACTTTCGACAGTGCGTTTTCGAGGGTTTCCTGCACCGTCAGCACACCGGAGGCCTGGCGCTGCCAGCCGCGATAGCGCGAACCTTTGTATTCCACGCCGAGGGCGATGCGGTAAAAGCCTGCGGCCGCCATTTCGGCGGCCGCGTTATCTATATTTGCCAAGAACTGAGAGCCTGATGGGTTACGCAAAGGCGGCCATTATAGGCGGCAAACCTGAACTTGGGCCATTTTGTGGGGCTGCCCCTTGAGTCGCTGATTTCTGTGGGAGCTGGCTTGCCTGCGATTCAGGCGGCTCGGTCTTTCAGGCAAGCCCGGGTGATACTATCGCAGGCAAGCCAGCTCCCACAGAAAAGCAAAACGGCGACCCGAAGGTCGCCGCTGGATCAGACGCTAAAATTTACGCCAACCGGCCAAGCATTTCCTTGGCCTCGCCACGCTGGGCCTCATCCCCCTCGGTCAGCACTTCGGAAAGAATGTCCCGCGCGCCGTCGGCATCGCCCATGTCGATGTACGCCTGGGCCAGGTCCAGTTTGGTGGCGACCTCGTCGGTGCCGGACAGGAAGTCGAATTCCGGCTCATCACTGTCCAGCGCGGCGTCGTCAGCGGTGAAAGACGGCTCGATCGGCGGATGTTCCAGGCTTTGGGACAGACGATCCAGCTCGGCATTCACGTCATCCAGTTCCGACGCAAACGCATCCGGCTTCGCACCGGTCGCAGCGGCAGGCTCATCAGCCAGGGACAGATCGAAATCTTCCGGCAAGTCGAAATCGTCCAGCGCGGCAGGCGTCAACGTCGGCGGCTCAACCGGTGGCACGTCCTTCATCTGCGCTTCAAGACCGGAAAGAAAGTCATCATCGGATTGCGACGCAGGCTGTTCCAGTTGCAGGTCAAGGTCAAAGTCCGACAGATCGTCCCGGCTGGCCTTGGCTTCGGTCTGTTGTTGCAGCACCGACTCGAAGCTCAACTCGTCTTCGGGCGTGACCACAGCAGGCGAAGCGGCTTCCAGATCATCCAGGCTCAGGTCGAAATCCGTGTCGAAAGCCTCAGGTTCCGGGGCCGGCGCTGCCGGTTTGTCTTCCAGTAATTCTTTAACGTATTGCGCATCGAGCGCTGCGGCGGCCACGGCGGCACTTACGCCGGCGGCCAGCACCGCCATGGCCGGGAAGCGGCTCTTGAGCTGTTCAACCTGGGCGTGGTTTTCACCATTGGCCACCAGTTGGCGCTCCTGAGTGACGAAACCGTCCTTGTCGCCTTGCAGGCCATACACTTCCAGCAATTTCAAACGCAGGTCGCTGCGTTTCGGCTCGTGCTTGATCGCTTGCTGCAATACATCTGCAGCCTGGTTCAGGTGGCCGCGGTCGATATGGGACTGGGCTTGCGCCAACGCGTCGCTGGAATTCTGCGGTGCCACGGCAACCGCCAGGGGTGCCAGCACAGAGGCGACCGTCGGCACCACAACCGGCTCAACTGCGGGTGCAGGGGCCGGAGCGGCGGCGAGTTTGACGTTTGGCGGCGGGACTTCCAGGCCTTCGAAGCTGTCAGGCGGCAGATCGTGATCAACGTTGGCGGTGAATGCCGGCTCCTCGGCCAGCGCGCGCGCCATGCGCAGGTGTTTTTCCTCTTCGCGGCGAGCATTGCGATGGCGCGCCCACAGCAGCAGGAGCAGCAACACCACCAGCCCCGCCGCACCGCCGATTACGCCAAGCACAATCGGGTTGGTCAGCAGGTCATTGAATTTGCCTTCGGTGTTGGCAGGCGCCGCATCCGGCTTGACCGGCTCAGGCGTGGGCGCGGCGGTGGCGGGCGCTGCCGCAGGCGCAGGTGCGGCCGCAGTGGCCGCCGGTTCAGCGGCCAACTGAGCCGGCATCGCGGCGGCTGCCGGGTCGCCTTTTTCGGCTTGCAAACGCGCCAACTGGTCGTTTTTCAGCTGAATCAGTTTTTGCAGCTTGTCCAACTGGCTCTGCAAGTCGGCCGCACGGCTTTTCAGCTCTTCGTTGTCGCGGCGCGTAGTGTCCAGTTGTTCCTGGGTCATCGCCAGTTTGTCGCTCAGCGCCCGGCTGTCGCCAGCTTTGCCTTTCGCACCTTTTTTGGCGGACTCGGCAGACACCAGGCTCAAGTTGTCCTTGGCATTGGTGCTCGACGGCGCATTGCCCGCCTCGGTGCGCCGGGTGGCATCCAGCTGTTGCTTGCCCAGCGCCTGATTACTGGCCGTGCGACGACCTTCACGCCAGGCGGCGTTTTGCGCGCTTACTTCAGCAATGGCCTGGGGTTGCGGCAGGCTGGTGGCTTGCACGCGATCCGGCAGGCGCAGGACCTGGCCGGTTTTCAAACGGTTGATGTTGCCGTCGACAAAAGCGTCCGGGTTGAGCGCCTGGATGGCCAGCATGGTCTGTTGTACAGACGCCCCATTGCGATTCTTCTCCGCAATTTCCCACAACGTGTCGCGAGAAGTCGTGGTGTGCTGGGCAGACTTACTGACGGCAGGCGCCTTGTTGCCCGGCGCGCTCAAGCGCGGAGCGGCAGGAGTCGGGCTGGCGGTCGGCGCAGCCTGATCGAATTTGGCCGGGTCGAGCAACACGCTGTAGTCGCGCATCAGGCGGCCATTGGGCCACTGCACCTGCAGCAGGAATCGCACGTAAGAATCCGGAAGCGGCTTGCTGGAGGTGACACGCACCACGCTGCGACCGCTCGGGTTGACCACTGGCGTAAACGTCAGGTCGTTGAGAAACGCTTGGCGATCCACGCCCGCATCAACAAATGCCTGGTCGGATGCCAGGCTCGGCGTGATCTCGGAAGCGGTGAGGCCGCCGACATCAAGCAATTCAATTTCCACCGACAAGGGCTGGTTCAACTTCGACTTGAGGGTCATCTCCCCCAGCTGCAGCGCCTGCGCCATACCGGAAGACAGCGCCGAGGCGGCCGCTATTGCTAACACCAGTTTGCGAACTTGAACCATAGCCTCATCCTTTGTCTGAACACTCCCCGGCTTGCGAGAAGGTGGGTAACCGCTGCCATAAGGCATGGCGAGCCGATAGGTCACCGACGCGCAACTGTTCCTGCTGGGGCCAAGCATAGCGCCTGGTTAGAATCAATCTACAAATTGCCGCCAAGTATCTTTTACACAAGGCCTTTTATCAACAACTGAGCCAGCTGGACGGCGTTGAGCGCAGAGCCTTTGCGTACGTTATCTGACGTCAGCCACAGATTTAGTTCCGCGGGGTCATCCACGCCTGTGCGGACCCGCCCTACGTAAACCACATCCTGCCCCACCGCATCGCCCACGGCTGTAGGGTAATCGCCCTCCTCCACCCGCTCGATGCCTGGCGCAGCGTCGAGCGCACGGTTGACTGCGCCAAGGTCAACCGGTGCTGCCAATTGCAACGACACCGTCAGGCTATCGCCAAAAAACACCGGGGCTTGAACGCAGGTTGCAGAAACCTTGAGTAAAGGAGTTTCCAGCACCGCGCGCAATTCGTGTACGAAACGTTTCTCCAGGGCTGTATGACCCTGGGCGTCCGGCGTGCCGACTTGTGCCAGCAGGTTGAAAGCCATCTGCCTATCAAAAAACTTCGGCTCCAGCGGGCGCACGTTCAACAACTCGGCGGTCTGACGGGCCAGCTCGCTGACGGCTTCACGGCCCTGGGCGGAAACGGCCAGATTAGCGGTGACATTGACGCGCTGGATATCCAGCAAACCGCGCAACGGCGCCAGCACGACCGCCAGGTTGGTGGCGGACGGGCTTGGGCTGCCGAGCTGGAAGGGTTTTTTCAGGCCTTTGAGCACGTGGGCATTGGCTTCGGGCACCACCTGCGGCGCCTGTTCAATCGGCAAGGCGCCAGACAGATCGATCACCGAGCACCCCGCAGCCGTGGCGCGCGGGGCAAAACTCAGGGTCACGGCCGGGCCGGCGGCGAAGAACGCCAGCTGGGCCTTGCTGAAGTCAAACTCATCCACTTCCCTGACCCGCACGTTCTTGCCGCGAAACGCTACCGACGCGCCCGCGGAGTTGCTGCCTGCCAGCAGGTACAGGGTGCCTACCGGAAAATCCAGCTCTTCGAGAATCTGCACCAGGGTTTCACCCACGGTGCCGGTGGCGCCGATCACGGCGATTTCAAAGGTCTGGGTCATGGAGGCTGCCTCGGGTATTACGGGGGGAGCGGCACTTTACCGGGTGGCGGGGCAATTGGGCCAGTTTTTGTGGTGGGGCTGATGGCCTTATCGCAGGCAAGCCAGCTCCCACACTTTGGATTGTGAACCCACTCAAATGTGGGAGCTGGCTTGCCTGCGATGAGGCCTGAAAGGCAATAAAAAACCCGCGCCTGTCACCAGTCGCGGGTTTTTCGTACCGCCCTGAGCGATCAACGCTCCAGCAAAATCCGCAGCATGCGACGCAGCGGCTCGGCCGCGCCCCACAGCAGTTGGTCGCCGACGGTGAACGCGCCGAGGAACTGGCTGCCCATGTTCAGCTTGCGCAGACGGCCGACGGGTACATTCAGGGTGCCGGTGACCTTGGTCGGGCTCAGCTCCTGCATGCTGATGTCGCGGTTGTTCGGCACCAGCTTGACCCAAGGGTTGTGCTGGCTGATCAGCCCTTCGATATCGGCGATCGGCACGTCCTTGTTCAGCTTGATGGTCAGCGCCTGGCTGTGGCAGCGCATTGCGCCGATACGCACACAGATGCCGTCCACCGGGATCGGATTCTTGAAGCGGCCGAGGATCTTGTTGGTTTCGGCCTGGGCCTTCCACTCTTCCCGGCTCTGGCCGTTCGGCAGTTCCTTGTCGATCCACGGGATCAGGCTGCCGGCTAATGGCACGCCGAAGTTCTCGGTCGGGTAGGCATCGCTGCGCATGGCTTCGGCCACACGGCGGTCGATGTCGAGGATTGCGCTGGCCGGGTCAGCCAGTTGATCGGCAACGGCTGCGTGGGTCGCGCCCATCTGCTTGATCAGTTCACGCATGTTCTGCGCGCCGGCACCAGAGGCCGCCTGATACGTCATGGCGCTCATCC
Organism: Pseudomonas tolaasii NCPPB 2192; assembly: GCF_002813445.1. NCBI lineage: Bacteria > Pseudomonadati > Pseudomonadota > Gammaproteobacteria > Pseudomonadales > Pseudomonadaceae > Pseudomonas > Pseudomonas tolaasii. The sequence continues at coordinate 3,833,257 of NZ_PHHD01000001.1, read as the reverse complement.
ACTCGACCAGGCCGGCTTCGAACAGACCACCCAGGCCCATCAGCATCAGGCTGACGGTGCAGTTGCCACCGACGTAGTTCTTGGTGCCCGAATCCAGCTGCTGGTCGATGACCTTGCGGTTCACCGGATCGAGGATGATCACAGCGTCGTCCTGCATGCGCAGGCTGGAAGCCGCGTCGATCCAGTAACCCTGCCAGCCGGCTTCGCGCAGCTTGGGGAAGACTTCGCTGGTGTAGTCGCCACCCTGGCAGGTCAAAATCACGTCGAGGGTTTTCAGCTCTTCAATGCTGTAGGCGTCCTTGAGCGGGGCAATGTCCTTGCCCACGGACGGCCCTTGGCCACCTACGTTCGAAGTGGTGAAAAACACCGGCTCAATAAGATCGAAATCCTGCTCTTCCAGCATCCGCTGCATGAGCACGGAACCGACCATACCGCGCCAACCGATCAGACCTACACGTTTCATCGCAACTACACCTTGTTAAAAAGTGGGCCGCCTGCAGCAAACTTCTGCAAGGGGGCCCGAGAGATTACAGATTCCGCAGCGCGGCGACTACTGCGTCGCCCATTTCTTGCGTCCCGACCTTTGTGCAACCCTGCGACCAGATGTCGCCAGTGCGCAACCCCTGGTCCAGCACCAGGCTCACAGCCTTCTCGATGGCGTCTGCCGCTTCACTCAGGTTGAAGCTGTAACGCAGCATCATGGAGACCGACAAAATGGTCGCCAGCGGGTTGGCAATGCCCTGCCCCGCGATGTCCGGTGCCGAGCCGTGGCAAGGCTCGTACATGCCCTTGTTATTGGTGTCCAGGGACGCCGACGGCAGCATGCCGATGGAACCGGTGAGCATCGAGGCCTGGTCAGAGAGGATGTCGCCGAACAGGTTGTCGGTGACGATCACGTCGAATTGCTTGGGCGCACGCACCAGTTGCATGGCGGCGTTGTCGACGTACATGTGGCTCAGCTCGACGTCCGGGTAGTCCTTGGCGACTTCTTCGACGATTTCACGCCACAGCTGGCTGGAGGCCAGTACGTTGGCCTTGTCCACCGAGCAGACCTTCTTGCCACGTACACGGGCCATGTCGAAGCCGACACGGGCGATACGGCGGATTTCACTCTCGCTGTACGGCAGGGTGTCATAGGCCTGGCGCTCGCCGTTTTCCAGCTCGCGCACGCCCCGTGGCGAGCCGAAATAGATACCGCCGGTCAGCTCGCGCACGATCAGGATATCCAGGCCCGCCACCACTTCCGGCTTGAGGCTCGACGCGTCGGCCAGTTGCGGGTAGAGGATGGCCGGGCGCAGGTTGCCGAACAGGCCCAGTTGCGCACGGATTTTCAGCAGGCCGCGCTCAGGGCGGATATCACGTTCGATCTTGTCCCATTTCGGGCCGCCCACGGCGCCGAGCAGTACGGCGTCGGCCGCACGGGCACGGTCCAGGGTTTCGTCGGCCAGGGGCACGCCGTGCTTGTCGATGGCCGCGCCACCGATCACGTCGTGGCTCAGTTCGAAGCCCAGGCTGTACTTGGTGTTGGCCAGTTCCAGCACCTTGACCGCTTCGGCCATGATTTCCGGACCAATACCGTCGCCAGGGAGAATCAGAATCTGCTTGCTCATGCGTTCCTCATTTCATCAAGCGACCCGCCCGCGGGCAGGTCGGGAAAAATCAATCAGCGTTCGGCGAAGACCACCAGCACGTCGGTGCTGAAAGTGCCGTCGGCCTGTATTTCGTAGTAATCGCGCACTTCCTGGCCCATCGCCTGTTGCAGCTCAAGGATTGCCGCACGCAGCACCTGCGGCGTGCGCATGCGCTCGACCCACGAGGTGTATTCCAGACGCAGGCGCTGACGACTGCTGTTGCGCACATGCAAGCCGGACTCGCTGAGCTGCTGCATCCATTCGGCGGCGGAATAATCGCGCACGTGGCTGGTGTCACGCAGCACTTCGACGGTTTGCAGGTAAGTGTCCAACAGCGGGCTGCCCGGTGACAAGACGTCGACAAACGCCGCTATGCCGCCCGGTTTGAGCACCCGCCGTACTTCACGCAGGGCCGCGCCGAGGTCGCTCCAGTGATGAGCGGAGTAGCGGCTGAAGACGAAGTCGAACTCACCGTCGACGAACGGCAAGCGTTCGGCGGCGCCGTGCACGGTGCGAATGTTGCGCAGGCCACGGTCTTTTGCAGCGGCTGCAACCACGTCGAGCATTTGTTGGGACAGGTCGTAGGCCACCACGTCTTTCACCAGCGGCGCCACATTGAAACTCACATGACCGGCGCCACAGCCCAAATCCAGCAGTCGCGCACCACTCTGCCCGGCCAGTTCGGCCTGCAGCAGCGCGAATTCGGTGCCCTGGGCGTGCACGGCACTGCTCAGGTAAGCGGAGGCTTGCTCGCCGAATTGTTTTTGCACGACTTGGGTGTGGGCGGTGCTGGTCATGGTGGTTTTCCTTGGGTTTCGGGGTGTTGGTACTGGCGCTATCGCAGGCAAGCCAGCTCCCACAGTTGACTGTATTGACAGATCAAAATGTGGGAGCGGGGCTTGCCCGCGATGGGGCCCGCACGGCCTACCGCCAATCAGGCATCACGAAACAACCAGGGCTGGCTGGCCCGGTGTTTGGCTTCAAACGCGGCAATCGCATCGCCGTCCTGCAAGGTCAGGCCGATGTCGTCCAGGCCGTTGATCAGGCAATGCTTGCGGAACGCGTCCACCTCAAAGTGATACACCTTGCCATCCGGACGGGTCACGGTTTGCGCGGCAAGATCGACGGTCAGGTGGTAGCCCTCTTCGGCTTCCACCTGTTTGAACAACTCGTCGACTTCTTCGTCGGTCAAGATGATCGGCAGCAAGCCGTTCTTGAAACTGTTGTTGAAGAAGATGTCGGCGTAGCTCGGCGCAATGATGCTGCGAAAGCCATATTCTTCCAGGGCCCACGGCGCGTGTTCACGGCTGGAACCGCAACCGAAGTTCTCGCGGGCCAGCAGCACGCTGGCGCCCTGGTAACGGTCGGCGTTGAGCACGAAGTCCTTGTTCAGCGGGCGCTTGGAGTTGTCCTGGTAGGCATAGCCCACGTCCAGGTAACGCCACTCGTCGAACAGGTTGGGGCCGAAACCGGTGCGTTTGATCGACTTCAAGAACTGCTTGGGGATGATCTGGTCAGTGTCGACGTTGGCACGGTCCAGCGGGGCGACAAGGCCGGTATGTTGGGTAAAGGCACGCATCGGGTATTCCTCAGATCAATTCGCGAACGTCGATGAAACGACCGTTGACGGCAGCGGCAGCGGCCATGGCCGGGCTGACCAGGTGGGTGCGCCCGCCGGCGCCCTGGCGCCCTTCGAAGTTACGGTTGGAAGTGGACGCGCAATGCTCGCCCGACTCCAGGCGGTCCGGGTTCATCGCCAGGCACATCGAGCAGCCCGGCTCGCGCCATTCAAAACCGGCTTCGAGGAAGATTTTGTCCAACCCTTCCGCTTCCGCCTGCGCCTTGACCAGGCCCGAGCCCGGCACGACGATGGCCTGCTTGATGGTCGACGCCACTTTACGGCCCTTGGCGATCACCGCCGCAGCGCGCAGGTCTTCGATCCGCGAGTTGGTGCAGGAACCGATGAACACGCGGTCCAGCTGGATATCGGTGATCGCCTGATTGGCCTTCAGGCCCATGTACTTCAACGCGCGCTCGATGGAGCCGCGCTTGACCAGGTCGGCCTCTTTGGCCGGGTCCGGCACGTTCTGGTCGACGGCCAACACCATTTCCGGCGAGGTGCCCCAGCTGACTTGCGGCTTGATCTGAGCGGCGTCGAGTTCAACCACGGTGTCGAACACTGCATCGGCGTCGGACACCAGGTCTTTCCAGGCTTCTACGGCGGCATCCCAATCGGCGCCAGCCGGTGCGAAAGGACGGCCCTTTACGTACTCGACGGTCTTTTCGTCCGCCGCCACCATGCCTACACGCGCACCGGCTTCGATGGACATGTTGCAGATGGTCATGCGGCCTTCGATGGACAGGTCGCGAATCGCGCTGCCGGCAAATTCGATGGCATGGCCGTTACCGCCGGCGGTGCCGATCTTGCCGATCACGGCGAGCACGATGTCCTTGGCGGTCACGCCGAACGGCAAGGTGCCCTCGACCTTGACCAACATGTTCTTCATCTTTTTGGCGACCAGGCACTGGGTAGCGAACACATGTTCCACCTCGGAGGTGCCGATGCCGTGGGCCAAAGCACCAAATGCGCCGTGGGTCGAGGTGTGGGAGTCGCCGCAGACCACGGTCATGCCCGGCAAGGTGGCGCCCTGCTCCGGGCCGATCACATGCACGATGCCTTGACGCACGTCATTCATCTTGAATTCGGTGATGCCATATTCGTCGCAGTAGTCGTCGAGGGTTTGCACCTGCAAACGCGACACCTGGTCGGCGATGGCGTCGATACCGCCCTTGCGCTCGGGGGTGGTCGGCACGTTGTGGTCCGGGGTGGCGATGATGGAATCGACGCGCCAGGGCTTGCGCCCGGCCAGTCGCAGGCCTTCGAACGCTTGGGGCGAGGTCACTTCGTGGATGATGTGACGGTCGATATAGATCAGCGACGAGCCATCGTCGCGCCGTTTCACTTCATGGGAATCCCAAAGCTTGTCGTAAAGCGTTTTGCCAGCCATCAGTCGGTCCTCATCATCGGTCTTTCTATGCCCCGGGTCTTGAGACATTCAATAACCCTTTGGCTTGTGAGGCTGATGGTATGGCGCTACATTAAATAACTCAAATTCATATTTTTTATGCTTTGGATTACCAACTGGAATAGCTCAATGGACCTGGCCAACCTCAATGCCTTTATTGCCATCGCCGAGACCGGCAGCTTCTCCGGCGCCGGTGAACGCCTGCACTTGACCCAGCCCGCCATCAGCAAACGCATTGCCGGGCTGGAGCAGCAATTAAAGGTGCGCTTGTTCGACCGCCTGGGCCGCGAAGTCGGTTTGACCGAGGCCGGGCGCGCCTTGCTGCCGCGCGCCTATCAGATTCTCAACGTGCTCGACGATACGCGCCGCGCCCTGACCAACCTGACCGGCGAAGTCAGCGGCCGTTTGACTCTGGCCACCAGCCATCACATTGGCCTGCACCGCCTGCCGCCGGTGCTGCGCGCGTTTATTCGCGAATACCCCAACGTGGCGCTGGATATTCAGTTCCTCGATTCGGAAGTGGCCTACGAAGAAATCCTCCATGGCCGCGCCGAAGTGGCGGTGATCACCCTGGCACCCGACCCTCATCACCTGGTACGCGCTACCCCGGTGTGGGACGACCCGCTGGATTTCGTGGTGGCGCCGGAACACAGCCTCACCGGCAACGGCACGGTCAACCTGGCGGATATCGCCGGCCACCCGGCGGTGTTTCCCGGCGGCAATACCTTTACCCACCACATTGTGCAGCGGCTGTTCGAGGCCCAGGGCCTCACGCCGAACATCGCGATGAGCACCAACTACCTGGAAACCATCAAGATGATGGTGTCCATCGGCCTGGCCTGGAGCGTGCTGCCGCGCACCATGCTGGATGATCAGGTGGCAAGCATCGCTTTGCCGGGCGTACAACTCAGTCGCCAGCTAGGCTATATCGTGCACACCGAAAGGACGCTGTCGAACGCTGCGCGGGCTTTCATGAGCCTGTTGGATGCACAAGTCGATCTGCCAGGGATACCGGCATGAAGCTGTGCGGCCTCAAGGCCTGAAAAAGCCGCGCCGAATGCCCATCGAGCCAAGGCCCTTTGATAATGCGCAACCCCGTCGATTCCGTGCCACCTCTGCCCCGCATCTACGCCCTCGACCCTCAAGAGGCGGAGCAAAGCTGGGACAGCGCCCCGCAGTTGCTGGCCGCCCTGAACGCCGCCCGGCTGGGGGCGTGGTGCTGGGAAATCGACACGGGAAGAATAAGCTGGTCGCGAGGCACCCAGGCGCTGTTCGGCTTTGACCCACGCCAACCACTGCCCAAGGACCTCGACTACCTCGACCTGCTGGCGCCCGAAGACAGCGCCCGCGTGGTGCGCGCCTTTCATGCCGTGCTGGCGGGTGAGCCTTTCGAGCAGGCCATGCACCACCGCATCCAATGGCCCGACGGCAGCCTGCACTGGCTGGAGATCAACGGCAGCCTGGCGCCGGACAAGAATGGGCGACGGCGAATGATCGGCGTAATCCGCGAGATCACCCACCAGCGCGACCGTGAAAATGCCCTCAGCCACTCAGAAAAACGTTTCGCCACGCTGTTTCACCTGTGCCCGAACATGGTGCTGTTGACCCGCCAATCGGACGGCCGAATCAGTGAAGCCAACCAGTACTTCGAAATGCTGTTCGGTTGGCCGGTCGCCGATGTCATCGGGCGCACCACCCTGGAGCTGGGACTCTGGCGCCATCCCGAACAGCGCGCGCTGCTGGTCAAGGCCACCCAGCGCAAGGGCGAACCGATCACCATGGAAGTGCAATTCTGCGCCAGCAATGGCCAGATCCACGATGGCACCCTCAGTGCGCAAAAGGTCGAGCTGGAGGGTGAGGCGTACCTGATCAGCACTTTTCTCGACACCACCGAGCGCAAAAACGCCGAGCAAGCCCTCAAGGACAGCCAGGAACGCCTCGACCTGGCCCTGGACTCGGCGCAACTGGGCACCTGGGACTGGCACATTCCCAGCGGCATGCTTTACGGCTCGGCCCGCGCCGCCCAGTTGCATGGCTTGCCGCCGGAACCCTTTCACGAACCCTTCGATGCGTTTTTCGAGGGCATGTCCGATGAAGAGCGCGACGGCATGCGCAATGCCTACCGCAGCCTGCGCGAAGGCCCGGACGGCAACTACCAGTTGACCTATCGCGTGCTGATGGAAGACGGCAGCCCGCGCTTTCTGGAAAGCCGCGCGCGGCTGTATCGCGATGAAGCCGGCAAACCCTTGCGCATGGCCGGCACGCTGCTGGACATCACCGACCAGGTGGAGCGCGAACAACGCCTGACCGCGTCCGAAGAAAAATTCGCCAGCCTGTTCCAGGCCAGCCCCGACCCAATCTGCGTGACAGACCTGGAAAGCGGTGCCTTTATCGAAATCAACCCGGCCTTCACCCAGACCTTTGGCTGGACCGCCGCCGAAGTCATCGACAGAAGCGCCGAGCAGATTGGCCTGTGGGATGACTCAAGCAAGCGCCTGCAGCGCATCGAGCGTGTAATTCGCGAGCAGTCCCTGAACAATGTGGCCATCGTGGCGCATCACAAAAATGGCCAAATGCTGACCTGTGTGATTTCCAGCCGGTTGATCAAGGTCAGCAACCAGTCCTGCATCGTCACCACGCTGCGTGACATCACCCAGCAACAACGCTCGGAAGCCGCGCTGAAAGCCAGCGAAGAGAAGTTCGCCAAGGCCTTTCATTCCAGCCCCGACGCGATTTCCATTACCGAACGCGACACCGGGCGTTATGTGGAGGTCAACGACGGTTTCTGCCGCCTCACCGGCTACCGCGCCGAAGAAGCCATCGGCCTGACGCTGTACCAGATCGGCATCTGGGCCGATGAAAACCAGCGCGCGGCGCTGCTGGCCGAACTGCACATCAAGGGCCGCATTCATCACCTGGAAATGCTCTGGCACAACAAGCGCGGCGAACTACTTGCCGTGGAAGTGTCGGTCGAGCCGATCACCCTGAACGAAACGCCGTGCCTGCTGCTCACCGCCCGGGACGTGAGCCTGTTGAAAAACGCCCAGGCGCAGATTCGCCATCTTGCTTACCACGACCCGCTGACCAACCTGCCCAATCGCGCATTGCTGATGGACCGCCTGAGCCAGCAGATCGCCCTGCTCAAACGCCACAATTTGCGCGGCGCCCTGCTGTTTCTCGACCTGGACCACTTCAAACACATCAACGATTCCCTCGGCCACCCGGTGGGCGACACCGTGCTGAAGATCGTCACCGCGCGCCTGGAGGCCAGCGTGCGCATGGAAGACACCGTGGCGCGCCTGGGCGGCGATGAGTTTGTGGTGTTGCTCAGCGGCCTGGAGGGCACGCGCACGGAAGTCAGTGCGCAGGTGCAGGAGCTGGCCGACACCCTGCGTGAATTGCTCTCGGAACCGATGTTCCTCGACGGCCATCGCTTGCAGGTCACGCCGAGCATTGGCGTGGCGCTGATCCCCGACCACGGTTCGACCCCGGCCGACTTGCTCAAGCGCGCCGACATTGCCCTTTACAGGGCCAAGGACTCAGGGCGCAACACGACCCAGATGTTTCACAACAGCATGCAAAAAACCGCCAGTGAACGGCTGCGCATGGAAACCGACCTGCGTTTGGCCCTGTCTCGCGGCGAGTTCAGCGTGCATTTCCAGCCTCAGGTGGACGCCCGTGGCAACAAGATCGTGGGCGCCGAAGCCCTGGTGCGCTGGCAGCATCCGCAGCTGGGCGCGCAGTCACCCACCGAATTCATCAAGGTGCTGGAAGACAGCGGCCTGATCCTGGAGGTCGGCACCTGGATTCTCGACGAGGTCTGTGGTGCCTTTGCACAGCTGATTGCCGACGGCCTGGTGGACCCGTTGAACTTCAGCTTGTGCGTCAACATCAGCCCGCGTCAGTTTCGCCAGAACGACTTTGTTGAACGAGTAGAGCGCAGCCTCAAGCGACATCAGTTGCCTTTCAGCCTGCTGAAACTGGAAATCACCGAAGGCATCGTCATTCAGAACCTCGACGACACGGTGGTGAAGATGCGCCGCCTGAAACGCCTGGGCGTGAGCTTTGCCATGGACGACTTCGGTACCGGCTACTCGTCGCTGACCTACCTCAAGCGCCTGCCGGTGGATGCACTGAAAATCGACCAGTCCTTCGTACGCGATGCCACCCATGACCCCAACGACGCGGAAATCATCCGCGCCATTGTGGCCATGGCCCGCAGCCTGAACCTGGAAGTCATCGCCGAGGGTGTGGAGACCGCGGAACAACTGGCATTCCTGCAAAAGCTGGGTTGCCATTTGTTTCAGGGTTATTTGCACAGCAGGCCCTTGCCGATCGAGGGGTTCAGGCGGTTGCTGGAGTGACTCAAACAGACTTCGATGGGAAGCTGAGTCCGTCAGAGCAAGGCGATCGCGTCACCGTGAAAAGGCACCCCGCCTCGACGGCCCCACAGCTCTTCGCGCCCATTGATAACCGCAACCGAATGGCCTCTGCGATTGCAAATACCCAGTTGGCCACGGGCGAGGTCCTGCGCACTCACGGTGCGCATGTGCTCGCTCAGGCCCAGTCGCTTCAAGCCTTCCCCAGGCCCCCACTCATCTTCCTTATCGTTCAGACTGTTCCTGGCGGCGGCAAAACAGCATTCAGCCGTCCCGTCGTTGTTTTCCATTTGCGCGCGCTTGGCACTGGCGGCGTAAAGAAAATGCGCATCCTTGAGCATCCCTGCGTCAACCCCGACAAACTGTGCTCCACGTACACCCTGCATTAATTCCTGCTCCGTCAGCGTGAGCATAAAATCGTCGCGCATGACGACTCGGTAACCCCCGGCAATTTTTGTGACCTCCTTGTAGATATCCGTCGGGCTCTGCCCGAAACGGTGCATGGCCGCCTTGATCGCCGATACCGTTACACAGTTGCCTGCAGACCCTTGACGAAAACCGCCCCAGATATCGTTCGCCTTCGCACCATGCCGCTTCATTGAGAGGCCCGGTATAAACCCTGCGGGAGGGTTGGACGGTTGTAACTCAGGCTCTGGGAACGTTTTTACAGTCTCCCTGAACTCGCCCCCCGTTAACGCACTGGCAAAACGATTGAACAGGGTTGCAAGCAGCGATCCCAATTTGGAGATGGCGCCAACAACACCGTTTCTTGCCGAGTAACCCTTCACATCACTTTTGGCCCGCTCAAGTGTGGGCGAATAATGAATATCCCGGATTGAGTCGTTACGTTGCGGTTTATATTCCGCCTCCCTGGCAGGCTTGGAAATTCCCAGGGGTGGCCGCACCCAACCCCTGCCATTAGTCATGGAGCAACAGCGCATACAGGCGTCTCCTTGCAATTACTTCCCCGAATTAATCCAGAGAAGTAATTGGTTTAATCAACAGTTTAAACAAGTCTCAAATTATCGAGCGCCAAAACCGGATCGCATATTAAAGCGTCCGTGACGGGGACCGAATGAATGTGCATCAGACCCCGGGCTCGCTATATCAAGTTTCTCTTCTTGAGGCGGATGGTTGTGGGGGACCTCAAGTTGAGGGTCCACCTTTAGTTCTTGATCGGTATGCGGGTTCATTTCCGGCACGAGGCGTGGTGTCACTTCCAATTTGCCGCCCTCCTCCGGTACAGGCGTCGAAACCAGCAGCTGCGGTATGGTTGCCGGGTTCCGCCCAGGCCTCAGTGGGCGATTCGTGTCCGGGCAGTGACAGTGGTCAATGTTCACACTCACGTGCACATTCGCGTTGGCATCATTGGTCACGGTGACCTCCGGTTTCGAAACCGGAGGCAATATCGGGGCTGTCTGGTGCTTGAGCGTGTTGAGTATCGCTTTCGGCAGATGGCCTGTGTCGGGATCAGGGGTGTCGGCCATTTCCGGCTTAAGCTCAGGCGCCAAAACAGGCGTTGACAGTTGCTTCAGCGCGTTGCGCGTCATTAACGGTAACTCGTCTGTTTTCGAAGTCGAGGAATGCGTGGCCGCTTCCAGGTTCACCTCCGGTACATCGACCTTGTCCGGCAATACACTGGACTTCGCTTGTTTGCCGGCGAACATTTCCCGCAGCGCTTTGAACACCAGTTCCATCATGTCAAACAGTTTGTTCAGGGTCGCCGAGTCAACCGTCACATCGCCTTTTGCAGTACTGAACAGATTCTGGGCAGGCTTACCCGCTATTGAAGGCGGGCTAATGGTTTCGGGCGTTTTGGGTGAGTGATCAATAGGTGCGTTATCAATTCTTGTGAACACGGGCGTATTTATCGAAAGAGACATCAGCAAGTTCCTTATTCAGTAAGTTCCGGCCCAAACACAAACCGGCAAAGCGTAACGTTGATAACGTGAAAGCATTCGTCGTCGCTTCCAGTCCCTGAATTCGTGGAGTTTTCCAACGCCTGGTTCCCGTTATCACGCTTCATATAAGGAAACCAAAATAAAACCCGGGACTTTTCCCGTGTACTTCTCGGCAAAAGCCCCTGCGCGCGCTACCGGTCATCCAGAAATCTGAAATACACGTTAATAAACCGCCAACTAAGCAACTTACGGAAATCATTGCACGGCAGCGCCACCGGCCAATTATGTTAGCGCGCACAAAAAAGGCGCCTGCGGCGCCTTGGGTACAGCGAGTTTTTATGGATCTATTGCGCCAGGGCGACCGGATGGCTCATCCCCAACAAACGGCTGACCTGCTCCAGATCAGTCTCGCGGCGCAACGCCGTGAACAGCTCGACCGCCTCCGGATAATTGCGCGTCAGCATTGCCAGCCATTGCTTAAGGCGACCAGGCGCCTGGCGCTCCGTCAATTGCGCCACCGACTGGGTCCAGAATTCCTGGAGCATCGGCTGCATCTGCGCCCAGGTCATCTCCACCACGTCTTCACCGGCCTTTGCCGCCACAATCTGCCGCGCCAGGTCGGGGCGCGCTACCAGGCCGCGGCCGAGCATGATGTCTTCGGCGCCACTGACTTCACGGCAACGCTTCCAGTCCTCGACGCTCCAGATGTCGCCATTGGCGAATACAGGCACCTTGACCACATCTTGCACACGCGGGATCCACTCCCAGTGAGCAGGCGGCTTGTAGCCATCGGCTTTAGTCCGCGCATGCACCACAATGTGTGCCGCACCGCCTTCGGCCAGGGCCGTGGCGCACACCAGCGCGCCGTCCGGGCTGTCGAAGCCCAGGCGCATCTTGGCCGTGACCGGGATATGCGCCGGAACGGCACGCCGCACGTGCTCGACGATTTGGTTGAGCAACTCCGGCTCCTTGAGCAGGACCGCGCCACCACGGGACTTGTTGACGGTTTTGGCCGGGCAGCCGAAGTTGAGGTCGATCACCTCGGAGCCCAGTTCACAAGCCAATGCGGCGTTTTCCGCCAGGCACACCGGGTCCGAACCCAGCAACTGCACACGCAACGGCACGCCCGCCGCCGTGTGGGCACCGTGCAGCAGTTCCGGGGCGAGCTTGTGGAAATAGGCAGGGGTCAGCAGGCGGTCGTTGACGCGAATGAACTCGGTCACGCACCAGTCAATACCGCCCACGCGGGTCAACACATCCCGCAGGATGTTGTCGACCAACCCCTCCATGGGCGCCAAAGCAATTTGCATGGAAAACACTCAACAAAAATCGTGGCGCAGTTTACTGGGTTTCCTGCAACAACCGTTAACCCCCTGTCAGGGCAGGGCCGTAACCGTCAAGAAACTCGGCCGGCATGCGCTTGGGCTTACCGCTGGAGAGTTCGATACAGACAAAGGTGGTTTGCGCGCGCAGCAAGGTCGCGCCATCGCGCGGGCGGACCAGCTGGAAGCGCCGGGTCATTTTCAGGCGTTGGTCCCAGTCGACGATCCAGGTGGCCAGTTGCAGCTCATCGCCCTCATAACCGGCGGCCAGGTAGTCGATCTCGTGGCGCACCACCGCCATGGCGCGGTCGAGCCTGCGGTATTCGGTGAGGTCCAGCCCCAGACGCTGGGAATGGCGCCAGGCGCAACGCTCCAGCCAAGACACGTACACCGCGTTATTGGCGTGGCCCAGGCCGTCGATGTCTTCAGCGGCGACCTGCAGGTCGATGATAAACGGCGTTGCCAAATCCCAGCCCATGCCTTGCTCCTGTCGATTGATGTCGGCAAGGCAGTGTATCAGGCGGTCTGTCGCGCTTGTAAGCGACGGCCTGCGAGCAGCGTCAGCACCCCTTCTATCACGCGGGGATCGGCCAGTACCTTTTGGTGTCCACCCTGCTCCAGGCGCAGCAGGCGGCTGTCGAACCAGGCCTCGTGAATGGCTTGCGCCGCCTTGACCGGCACGAAGGTATCGTCCTCGGCGTGCACGATCAGACCCGGAATATTCATCTGGTAGTGCGCCACATCCAAATGCTTGAGCGGCATGCCAAAAGTCAGTTCGACCTCCTGAATGAACGCTGAGCGCGCGCGCGGTGGCAAACCCACCATGCGCGTGAAACCGCGCAGCACATCGAGGAAGCGCGACGGTGCGGCAATGCTGACCAGCGTCTCGGTGCGCAGCCCCAGCTGCACCGCCAGCATCGCACTGGCGCCGCCCATCGAGTGGCCGATGACCGCGTGCAGCGGCGGCAACTCATTGGCCGCCTCCAGCATGGCGCGTGCAAACAGCAACACATGCGCTTCACGGCCCGGCGAACGGCCATGGGCCGGGCCGTCCAGGGCAATCACCGAATAGCCGTTGTCCACCAATGCAGTGATCAGGCTGGCGAATTGCGTGGGGCGCCCTTCCCAACCGTGCATCAATAAAACCGCGGGCCCCTGGCCCCAGCGCAACGCCGACAAGCCAAAGCGCAGGGTGATGCGCTCCGATTGCGCCAGCAGCGGCAACTCCCAATCCCTCGGCGGCAGGTGGCGAGGCGTCATGAAGGTGCGGCGCAATTTGTTGGCAACCGTCCGCGGCGCGAGGCGGCCGACGGTGCCATTGAAGCCGCGGATCCAGGTCAAGGCGTCCATCTTGAGTCTCCCTGTTCAGCGCACCGCCGATTTGGCTGCACGCAATACGCGGTCCGACAACTCGCCCGGGCCGAGTGCACGCGCCAGGGCCAGGCCACCGATCATCAGCGCCATGTCTGCCAGGGCTTTGTCGGTGTCTTCGGGGCTGGCGGCCAATTGCGCGGCCATCAGTTCGACATGCTCATTCAGCGCCTCGCGAAACACCTCCGGCAGGCGGCTCATCTCGCCGACAGTCGCCGGAATCGGGCAGGCCTGGGCGGTGGAGTCGCGATGCTTGCGTGACAGGTAAAACGCCGCCACCAGGCTTCTGCGCTCTTCGCCGGTAAGCTGCGCATCCATGTCGTCAATCGACGCGCGGCGCCGAGCCAAAAGCTGGGTGAAGGCCTCCAGCATCAACGCGTCCTTGCTTTCAAAGTGTGCGTAAAAGCCGCCGACCGTGAGGCCTGCGGCACCCATGACTTCGCCGACACTTGGCTCGACCGGGCCACGCTGGATCAAGGCAGAGCTGGCTGCCTGCAGAATGCGCTCGCGGGTTTGCGCTTTTTTATCACTCATCACAGCCTCCGTTTTTCATGGGCTAGATATTATTATCATAATAATATTTGGCAAGCCATTGATGCGACCACCCGTCCGGGACGGCCATTGAAAACAAATGGAATAAAAACCGCGCATCAACCGTTTTCGATGCAATGACTGCACGACTGCGCGGAGAACACCATGGCCTGGACGCAGCAAAACGAGAACTGCTCATGGGTAGCCGGCGAGGCGCCTTACATCTTTGATAATGAATACACGGCCAACTTCATCAGCGGCTTTCGCACGGTGCTGATAGCGAAGATTGAAGCCGAAGGTGTTGGCAATCAACCGTTCGGCAAATTCTTCAATGACAGTGACGGACACGCCGAAGCCAACTTCCTGCAGGCCTTGCGCGCCAATGAGTGGGTCTTCGATGCGGGCTATCAGGAGATTGTGATCAGTATCAACAACTCACCCTGCCGCCAATGCTGCGTACTGTTCAAACAATACATGGAAGAAATTCAGGTTCGCTTTCCGAACACGACGCTGGTGATCGAAACCGCCAACATCTATCACCCGAATGACCCACAGGATCAGGCCTGTTTACGGGCGCTTTCACGCCTGCCGGGCATCCGCGTGGAGTTGTGGAATGTGGCACTGGTCAATGCGCAGAACCAGGGTCCGCAAGTCAGTCCTGCGCAGGAGCTGGCACGCATCAACAAATCCTTGCGCACTGCCGACGTGGTTAGAAGAATGCCTTGAGGTGCTTCGGGGGCAAAAACCCAAACGCCAGACAAACAAAAGGGCCATTCAATAATTGAATGACCCTTAAAAATCCCGCAGAGCGGGTAATCGTGGCGTCCCCTAGGGGACTCGAACCCCTGTTACCGCCGTGAAAGGGCGGTGTCCTAGGCCACTAGACGAAGGGGACACAAACCTTCTATACAACTGATCAGCGCTGAGAACTGATCGATTCAAGGACGGTGTGGCCAGACCTTGAACCTGTAAATTGGTGGAGCTAAACGGGATCGAACCGTTGACCTCTTGCATGCCATGCAAGCGCTCTCCCAGCTGAGCTATAGCCCCGGATTTTTCGTCTCGCGACGCAGCAGACCTTTCGAGCTGCTTGTTGAAACTGGCGTCCCCTAGGGGACTCGAACCCCTGTTACCGCCGTGAAAGGGCGGTGTCCTAGGCCACTAGACGAAGGGGACAAAACCTTCTGTACAACTGATCAGCGCTGAGAACTGATCGATTCAAAGCCGGTGTGGCCAGACCTTGAACCTGTAAATTGGTGGAGCTAAACGGGATCGAACCGTTGACCTCTTGCATGCCATGCAAGCGCTCTCCCAGCTGAGCTATAGCCCCTCATCGGTGAGGACGGGGCGAATCTTAATGGCGGTTTGGAAACGTGTCAAATTTATTTTCAACAATTTTCAAAATTTTTTGCCGGGATAACAATCACTTACCGGCGAAACCCCGGAAAACCGGGGTTTCGCCGTTTCAACGGCTTGCTCAGGCGATCGCGCCCAACAGCTTTTCCCACTCTTTGTTTTCTTTCTTGGACACACCTCCAAGCAAATCAAGGGCTTGGCGCAGACGGAAACGCGTCAGGTCCGGCCCCAGGATTTCCATTGCATCAAGCACCGACACCGAACTCGCCTGCCCGGTGATCGCGGCAAACATCAGCGGCATGGCATCGCGCAATTTCAACTCCAGGGATTCCACCACCGCCTGGATCGTCGCGGTGATCGCGTCCTTCTCCCACTGGCGCAGGCTTTCGAGCTTCCACAGGATCAACTGCATCAACTGGCGCACCTGGTCGCCCGAGAGCTTCTTGGACTCGAACAGCCTGGCATCCGGGTTCACGCCCCCGGCAAAGAAGAAACTCGCCAATGGCGCGACCTGACTGAACGTCTCCACCCTGCCCTGCACCAGCGGCGCGATCTTCATCATGTACTCAGGGTTCAACGCCCACTGCTGCACACGGCTGGCGAACTCTTCCACCGGCAGGTCACGCAGCCACTGGCCGTTAAGCCACGACAGTTTTTCGATGTCGAAAATCGGCCCACCCAGCGATACGCGGGACAAATCAAAGTTATCGACCATTTCCTGCAGCGAGAACTTCTCGCGCTCGTCCGGCATCGACCAGCCCATGCGGCCCAGGTAGTTGAGCATCGCTTCAGGCATGAAGCCCATGCGCTCGTAGAAGGTCACCGAGGTCGGGTTCTTGCGCTTGGACAGTTTGCTCTTGTCCGGGTTACGCAGCAGCGGCATGTAGCACAGCTGCGGCTGTTCCCAGCCGAAGTACTCGTACAGCAGGATGAGTTTCGGCGCCGATGGCAACCACTCTTCGCCGCGCAGCACGTGGGTGATGCCCATCAGGTGGTCGTCGACCACGTTGGCGAGGAAGTACGTCGGCAGGCCGTCGGTCTTCATCAGCACCTGCATGTCCATGCGGTCCCACGGGATCTCGACGTCACCGCGCAGCATGTCCGGCACCACGCACACGCCTTCGCTCGGCACCTTCATGCGGATCACATGGGGTTCACCGGCGGCCAGGCGTGCGGCCACCTCCTCTTTGGACAGCAGCAGCGCACGGCCGTCGTAGCGCGGGGTTTCGCCACGGGCCTGTTGCTCGGCGCGCATCTGGTCCAGTTCTTCGGCGGTGCAGAAGCACGGGAACGCGTGCCCCATGTCGACCAGCTGCTGGGTGTACTGCTTGTAGATGTCGCTGCGCTCGCTCTGGCGATACGGGCCGTGCGGGCCACCAACGTCCGGGCCCTCCGCCCAGGTAATGCCCAACCAGCGCAGGGCATCGAAAATCTGCTGCTCCGACTCACGGGTGGAACGCAGTTGATCGGTGTCCTCGATCCGCAGGATGAATTCACCGCCGTGCTGCTTGGCAAAGCAGTAGTTGAACAAGGCGATGTAGGCAGTGCCGACATGGGGATCGCCAGTAGGCGAAGGCGCAATGCGCGTGCGGACGGTGGTCATGGCAGGTCTCGAATGGGCGATAAAACTGAAAATTGAAACAAGGGGCGAATGGTAACACCAGCGCGGGGGGTTCTGGCAGACCGAGCTGACCCTATCGCAGGCAAGCCAGCTCCCACACCCGACTGCATTCACAGATCAACATGTGGGAGCCGGGCTTGCCCGCGATGAGGCCAGCCCAGCCAGTGAAAATCAAACAGCCAGCAACCGCTCGCGCAACTTGCCGATCTCGTCCCGCGTCTGCGCCGCGGCTTCAAACTCCAGGTCCCGCGCCAACTGGTACATCTTCTCTTCCAGCTGACGAATCCGCTTGGTGATCTCACTCGGCGAGCGCAGTTCGTTCTCGTACTTGGCGCTTTCCTCGGCCGCCTTGGCCATGCCCTTGCGCTTCTTGCTGCGCGAGCCGGGCACGGTGGCGCCTTCCATGATGTCGGCGACGTCCTTGAACACGCCTTTGGGGGTGATGCCGTTTTCCAGGTTGAAGGCGATCTGCTTGTCGCGACGACGCTGCGTCTCACCGATCGCGCGCTCCATGGAGCCGGTGATGCGGTCCGCGTAAAGAATGGCGCGGCCATTGAGGTTACGCGCCGCCCGGCCGATGGTCTGGATCAACGAGCGCTCGGAACGCAGGAAGCCCTCTTTGTCCGCATCGAGAATCGCCACCAGCGACACCTCCGGCATGTCCAGGCCTTCACGCAGCAGGTTGATGCCCACCAACACGTCAAAGGTGCCCAGGCGCAGGTCGCGGATGATCTCTACGCGTTCCACGGTGTCGATGTCCGAGTGCAGGTAGCGCACGCGCACGCCGTGGTCGGCCAGGTAGTCGGTCAAGTCTTCGGACATGCGCTTGGTCAGCGTGGTTACCAGCACCCGCTCCTCCAGCGCTACGCGCTTGGTGATTTCCGAAAGCAGGTCGTCCACCTGGGTCAACGCCGGGCGGATTTCGATTTCCGGATCGACCAGCCCGGTCGGGCGCACCAGTTGCTCGATCACACGGCCCGCATGCTCAGCCTCATAGTTGCCGGGCGTTGCCGACACAAAGATGGTCTGCGGGCTGATGGCTTCCCACTCGTCGAAACGCATCGGCCGGTTGTCCAGCGCCGAAGGCAGGCGGAAACCGTATTCCACCAGGGTCTCCTTACGCGAACGGTCACCCTTATACATGGCGCCCACCTGCGGCACGCTGACGTGGGACTCGTCGATCACCAGCAGCGCATCAGGCGGCAGGTAGTCATAGAGGGTCGGCGGTGCAGCGCCGGCTTCACGCCCCGAGAGATAGCGCGAGTAGTTCTCGATGCCGTTGCAGTAGCCCAGTTCAAGAATCATCTCCAAATCAAACCGCGTGCGCTGTTCCAGGCGCTGGGCTTCCACCAGCTTGTTGTTGGAGCGCAGGTATTCCAGGCGCTCGGCCAGCTCGACCTTGATGCCGTCAATGGCGCCCATCAGGGTCTCGCGCGGGGTCACGTAGTGGCTTTTCGGATAGAAGGTGAAGCGCGGCAGCTTGCGGATCACCTCGCCGGTCAACGGATCGAAGGCCGAGAGGCTTTCGACCTCATCGTCAAACAGCTCAATGCGGATCGCTTCCAGGTCGGATTCCGCCGGGTAGATGTCGATCACGTCGCCGCGCACCCGGAAGGTGGCGCGGGCAAAGTCCATGTCGTTGCGGGTGTATTGCAGGCTCGCCAGGCGACGCAACAGTTCGCGCTGGTCGAGTTTGTCGCCCCGGTCGACGTGCAACACCATCTTCAAATAGGTTTCCGGGCTGCCCAGGCCGTAGATGCACGACACTGTGGTCACGATGATCGCGTCCTTGCGCTCCAGCAGCGCCTTGGTCGCCGACAGCCGCATCTGCTCGATGTGGTCGTTGATCGACGCATCCTTCTCGATAAAGGTGTCGGAGGACGGCACATAGGCTTCGGGCTGGTAGTAGTCGTAGTAGGAAACGAAGTACTCCACCGCGTTGTTCGGGAAGAACGCCTTGAATTCGCCATACAGCTGCGCAGCCAGGGTTTTGTTCGGGGCCAGCACCAGGGTCGGGCGGTTGATCTGTGCGATCACGTTGGCAATGCTGAAGGTCTTGCCTGAACCGGTCACCCCGAGCAGCGTCTGGTGGGCCAGGCCGGCCTCGATGCCTTCGACCATTTGGCGAATGGCTTGCGGCTGATCGCCGGCGGGTTCAAAACGGGTGACGAGCTGGAAATCCGACATAACGTACCTCGTGAAGTCACCCCAGACTCGAAACCGCCAGGGACGAAATAGCTCAGCAACCCGCGAATTGTCTTCGCAGGCTGCAGGAAAAAACCATGATAGCTGTAGAAGTGGTGCCGAATGTGACGGGTTTCAAGGCAATCGTCCGACAGGCGCTGCCGGATCAACATTGCAATAAGACTAACGGTCGGCAAATAAACCGAAAAACTTGGCCGAAAAGCCGTTTCTGTGGTCGCCCTCGGCGTGGATGGCCTCTATACTAGCTCCCCGTTTGTGCACCGCTCTAGTGCATTCGGCTGGAGCGCGACACGTCCCTCCTACCCCCCATAGAGCTGCCGCAAAAATGAGCCTGTTCTCCGCTGTCGAAATGGCACCACGCGATCCAATCCTGGGCCTCAACGAAGCATTCAACGCCGACACCCGAACCACCAAGGTCAACCTTGGCGTGGGCGTTTATTGCAACGAGGAGGGGAAGATTCCACTCTTGCGTGCCGTTGCCGAAGCGGAAGCCATTCGCGTAGCGCAACACGCCGCCCGTGGCTACTTGCCGATCGACGGTATTGCAGCCTATGACAAAGCCGTGCAAACCCTGCTGTTCGGCGCCGAGTCGCCGCTGCTGGCAGCCGGCCGCGTCACCACCGTGCAAGCGGTCGGCGGCACCGGTGCGCTGAAAATCGGCGCCGACTTCCTCAAGCAACTGGTGCCGAACGCGGTCGTCGCCATCAGCGATCCAAGCTGGGAAAACCACCGCGCGCTGTTCGAAACCGCCGGTTTCCCGGTGCAGAACTACCGCTACTACGACGCCGCCACCCACGATGTGAACCGTGCCGGCCTGCTTGAAGACCTCAACGCCCTGCCGCCACAGTCGATCGTGGTGCTGCACGCCTGCTGCCACAACCCGACCGGCGTCGACCTGAGCCCGGCCGACTGGCAGAACGTGCTGGACGTGGTCAAGGCCAGGAACCTGATCCCGTTCCTCGACATGGCGTACCAGGGCTTTGGCGACGGCATCCACGAAGACGCCGCGGCCGTGCGCCTGTTCGCCGAGTCGGGGCTGACCTTCTTTGTGTCCAGCTCGTTCTCCAAGTCGTTCTCCCTGTACGGCGAACGTGTGGGCGCCCTGTCCATCGTCGGCGAATCCAGGGAAGAAAGCGCGCGCATCCTGTCCCAGGTCAAGCGCGTGATCCGCACCAACTACTCCAACCCGCCAACCCACGGCGCCGCGATTGTGGCGGCAGTGCTGAACAACCCTGAGCTGCGCGCCCAGTGGGAAGCCGAACTGGCCGAAATGCGCCTGCGCATCCGTGGCATGCGCGAGCAGATGGTCGCCACCCTGGCCAAGGCCGCTCCGGGTCAGGACTTCAGCTTCGTCGGTCGCCAGCGCGGGATGTTCTCCTACTCCGGCCTGACCGTTGAACAAGTCACCCGCCTGCGTTCCGAGTTCGGCATCTACGCGCTGGACACCGGGCGTATCTGCGTAGCCGCACTGAACCAGTCGAACATCGGTGCCGTGACTGAGGCGATTGTTAAGGTGTTGTAAGCCTGAGCTGATGTAAAAAAGGGGAAGCCGATGGCTTCCCCTTTTTTATTGTGGCGAGCGGGCCGCAAAAAAATATCGCAGCGCAGAGCGCCCAAGCCCTAGACTGAACCCGACTGCCCCTTTGCTGTGAGAGCCCTATGAGAAACGACGACCTGGACCTGCGCGCCGACCGCGACGAGCTGCATGACTACACCCCACGCGCCCCGCAAGCCAAGCGCCAGAAGAGCCTGGTGCTGCAAGTGGCACTCGGTGTTTTTCTCGGCGGTCTGGCACTGTGGCTGGTGCAATTGGGCGCGACGGCCATCATGGCCAAACTGGCGATGGGCACCTTCCAGTTCGGCGGCTGACACCGGTCAATCTGTGGGAGCTGGCTTGCCTGCGATACAGACACCTCAGCGTGTCAGTCACACCGCAGTGATGCAATCGCAGGCAAGCCAGCTCCCACACAAGCCAGCTCCCACATTGGATCTAAGCAGCTACGAGACCACGGTCTTCCAGTAACTTTACAAAACTGTTCAAACTCTGCGACACCGTGCCCCGGCGCCAGATCAGCCAGGTATGCAGAATGCGGAAGTTGTCCGTCAGCGGCCATACACTCACCGCCGCGTACCCCGGCATGCTTTCCAGCATGCTGCGCGGCATCAGCGCCAGCCCGGCCCCGGCGCTGACGCAGGCGAGCATGCCGTGGTAGGACTCGATCTCGAAGATCTTGCCCGGCACCGCGCCATCCTGTGAAAACCAGCGTTCCAGGTGGTGGCGGTATGAACAGTTGGAGCGAAAGGTGTAGATGCTCTCCCCGTTCACATCCTGGCCCCGAGTAATGGGTGCGTGATGCAGAGGCGCAATCACCACCATCTCCTCTTCAAACACCGCGACCCCTTCCAGTGTGGCGTGCAACAACGGCCCGTCAACGAACGCCGCCGTCAGCCGCCCCGACAACACGCCCTCGATCATCGTGCCGGACGGTCCGGTGCTCAAGTCCAGCTCGACCTTGGTGTGCTTCTGGTTATACGCCGCCAGCAGCGCCGGGATGCGCACCGCCGCCGTGCTCTCCAGCGAGCCCAGTGCAAAGGCGCCCTGGGGTTCCTCCCCCGCCACCGTGGCGCGGGCTTCCTGTACCAGGTCGAGAATGCGCCGCGCATAGCCGAGGAAATTCCACCCGGCCGGAGACAGACGCAGGCGGCTCTTCTCGCGGATGAACAATTCCACGCCAAGGTCCTGCTCCAGTTGCTTGATGCGCGTGGTCAGGTTCGACGGCACGCGATGAATCAACTGCGCGGCGGCGCTGATGCTGCCTTGCTCGGCAACGGCCTTGAAAATTTCCAGTTGCACCAGGTCCAAATCATTCTCCAATCGTGAACGTATTGCTTAATATTATTCAGTTTCCAGAAAAGAGATAGCCCCGTACGCTGAACGCAACTTAAATCACTCAGCAGGACGGTGTCATGAACGCGACTACCCACGCCCTCTCGATCAACCCGGCCAATGGCGAAACCGTCGGCAGCTACCCGTACGAAACCGATTTGCAGCTGGACGCCACCCTCAACCGTGCCACTGGCGCCTTCCGCACCTGGCGCCGCCAGCCGGTGAGCCAACGCGCAGAACGGTTGCTGGCCCTGGCCACCGCCCTGCGTGAACAAGCTGAAGACATGGCGCAAATGATCACCCTGGAAATGGGCAAACCCATCGCCCAGGCCCGCGCCGAAATCGAAAAATGCGCCTTGCTCAGCGAGTGGTACGCCACCCACGGCCCGGCCATGCTCGCCCCGGAGCCGACGTTGGTCGATAACGGCAGCGCCCACATCGAATATCGCCCGCTGGGCCCGATCCTTGCCGTGATGCCGTGGAACTTCCCGGTCTGGCAAGTGTTGCGTGGCGCCGTGCCAACCCTGCTCGCCGGCAATACCTACGTGCTCAAACACGCCCCGAACGTGATGGGCAGCGCCTACCTGATCCAGCAAGCGTTTCAGAAAGCCGGCTTTGCCGAAGGCATCTTTGAAGTGATCAATGTGACCACTGACGGAGTGTCCAAAGCCATCGACGACCCCCGCATTGCCGCCGTCACCCTCACCGGCAGCGTGCGCGCCGGTATCGCCATTGGCTCCCAGGCCGGTGCCGCGCTGAAAAAATGCGTGCTGGAACTGGGCGGCTCCGACCCGTTCATCGTGCTCAACGACGCCGACCTCGACGCCGCTGTCCAAGCCGCCCTGATCGGCCGTTTCCAGAACAGCGGCCAGGTCTGCGCCGCCGCCAAACGCCTGATCATCGAAGCCGGCGTGGCCGAAGCCTTCACCGCCAAATTCCTCGAAGCCAGCCGTGCCCTGGTGATGGGCGACCCGACCTCGACAGACACCTACGTCGGCCCGATGGCGCGCTTCGACCTGCGTGACGAGCTGCATGGCCAGGTCCAGGCCACCCTGAAAGAAGGCGCGACCCTGCTGCTGGGCGGCAACAAGGTTCCCGGCGCCGGCAACTACTACGAGCCCACCGTACTGGCAGGCGTCACCGACCAGATGACGTCGTTCAAACAGGAACTGTTCGGCCCGGTCGCCTCGATCATCGTCGCCCGCGACGCCGACCACGCCGTGGCACTGGCCAACGACAGCGAATTCGGCCTGACCGCCAGCATCTTCACTGCCGATGCGGCGAAGGCACGTGACATTGCAGACCAACTGGAAACCGGCGGGATCTTCGTCAACGCCTTTAGCGTGTCCGACCCTCGTGTAGCGTTTGGAGGTGTGAAAAAGAGTGGTTTCGGGCGGGAATTGTCGCACTTCGGCGTGCGGGAATTCTGCAATGCGCAGACGGTATGGCTGGATCGCAAATAACCTCAAACAGGCCTTGCGTGGCGAGGGAAGCTCTCCCTCGCCATGTGTCACAGGCTCACGTCACTTCTTGACCGGCGCATCCCAGCAATCGGGTTTGCGCGCACACACGCCGAACTGCCGGTCCATCAATGCCATACGGTTCAGGTGCGCATCGGTAGCGCCTTTGAACGACTGCTCGCTGGTCGTAATGTAGTTCACCATGCGGTCGCTCATCCGCGCATTCAATTGGCTTCGGGTATTGGCATCTACCGCCTGAGGGTGGGTGGCCAAGGCCTGCAGCGTCGAATCACTCATACGGCTCAACTCATCGCGATAGGCCTGCGTGTACTGCTCGCGCGCCGCATCGTGCTGGTGATTCAGGTCATATTGCATCGCCTCCAGGTTTTGCTTGTAGAGCGACCAGTAGCTGTCCGGCAATACTCCGCCATCCTGTTTGCGCAAGCGGGCGATGCGCTCATCGTTGCTTACCGGAGCTTTCAACACGGGCTTGAGCGATGAAACCACCACCGGGTCCTGCTGGATGATCTGGTCGATCCACCCCGCCCGCGCAGGGCTCGAGGCCAGCGGCTGGCCCAGGGCTTCAAGCTTTACAGGGGCAACCGGCGCAGGCGGTGCCACGGACTGGGCACAGCCCGAAAGCAGCAATACAGCCGACAAGTGAGTCAGCGCAACAACATGGCGAAACTGCATAAGCTCTCCATGAGCAAGGGGCATGAACGCGGCAGATGATATTACTAAGCCACCTTCGAGAAACTCCCCTCACTGACACTAATCGACTACCATACCGCGCCGGTTCCCAAACGGGACTAATAGGGAATTCGAAGCGCAACCCTTCGCGCCAATCGAAACTGCCCCCGCAACTGTAGGTGCCGAGCCTGCTCCCCAAACGCCACTGAGCCTTGCTCGGGAAGGCCGGAGCGTGGCGACGACGCATCAGTCAGGAGACCTGCCGGCCCAGCGTTATCACTGACCGGCGGGGTGTCCGGGAAGGACGTCCTCGCCTGCCTCACACGCAGCCATCGAGGGTGTGTTTCCGAACCGTACCTCTCCCGTTTCACTTACGGTTCTCACGGAGATCGCCCCATGCTGCCACGCGTTACCGCCCTGCTCGCAGGCGTTGGCTTCTGCACACTTGCCCAGGCTGCGCCCACTCAATACCCGCTCACCGTGCAGAACTGCGGCAGCGCGGTGACCTTCCAGCAGGCGCCGGCACGCAGCGTGACCATCGGCCAGGCCGCCACCGAAATGCTCTACGCCCTGGGCGTGGCCGATAAAGTGGTCGGCACGTCGCTGTGGTTCAACAACGTGCTGCCACAGTTCAAGGCGCAAAACGACAAGATCGAACGCCTGGCCGACAACGAGCCCAGCTTTGAAGCCGTGATCGCCAAGCGCCCGCAACTGGTGGCCGCCGAGCTGGAATGGGTGGTCGGCCCACAAGGTGTGGTCGGCACCCGCGAGCAATTTCACGAACTGAAGATTCCCACCTACCTGCTGCCCTCAGACTGCGAAGGCAAAGACAACCTGGTCGGCGCCGACGGCACGCGCCTTGAGCCGTTCCATATCGAAACCATCTATAAAAGCATCCGCCAGCTTGCCGAGATTTTTGACGTGCAGGACCGCGGCCAGCAATTGAACGACGAACTCAAGGCACGCCTGGCCAAATCCGTCGCCACCGCACACGGCAAAGGCCTCAAACAGGCCAGCGCCTTGGTGTGGTTCTCCAGTTCCGAAATGGCCAGCGACCCTTACGTTGCGGGCCATAAGGGCATCCCCGAGTTCATGCTGGAAACCCTCGGCCTGTCCAACGTGGTGCAATCCGACGAAGAGTGGCCCGCCGTCGGCTGGGAAACCATCGCCAAGGCCAACCCGACCTTCCTGGTGATCGCGCGCATGGACCGCCGCCGCTACCCCGCCGACGACCATGAAAAGAAACTTGCCTTCCTGCGCAGCGACCCGGTGACCCGTAACATGGACGCCGTGAAAAACAACCGCATCATCATTCTCGACGCCCTCGCGTTACAGGCCAGCATCCGCATGTTCGAGGGCCTTGAGCAACTGGCCACGGCCATCGACGGCTACGACCTGCCCAAATGATACGCACCCTGCTCGCCCTCGCCTTGCTGCTGGCGGCCGTGCTGGCTGGCGTGGCCATCGGCGAAACCGCCATCTCGCCGCAGGTGGTGCTGCAAGTGCTGGCCAACAAGCTGTGGGCCGCCGGTTATGCGCTTGACCCGATCGACGAAGGCGTGGTCTGGAACTACCGCCTGACCCGCGCTCTGGTGGCCGCCGCGTGCGGGGCCGGGCTGGCGACGTGCGGGGTGATCCTGCAGTCGCTGCTGCGCAACCCGTTGGCGGATCCATACTTGCTGGGCATCAGCGCCGGGGCGTCCACCGGCGCGGTGTTGGTGGCGCTGATCGGCGTGGGCGGCGGTTTGATTTCGCTATCGGCGGGAGCGTTTGTCGGCGCCATGGCCGCGTTTGCGCTGGTGATTCTGCTGGCGCGGGCCAGCGGTTCCAACAGCGGTACCGGGCAGATCATCCTCGCGGGTATCGCCGGCTCGCAGCTGTTCAACGCGCTCACCGCGTTCCTGATCACCAAGTCCGCCAGCTCCGAACAGGCGCGCGGCATCATGTTCTGGCTGCTGGGCAACCTCAGCGGCGTGCGCTGGCCGTCGGTGTGGCTGGCGGTGCCGGTGGCGGTCGCCGGTTTGGCGGTGTGCCTGTGGCACCGTCGCGCGCTGGATGCGTTCACCTTCGGCACGGATTCGGCGGCCTCGTTGGGCATTCCGGTGCGCCGCGTGCAGCTGGTATTGGTGGGATGCGCAGCGCTCGTGACGGCGGTGATGGTGTCGATTGTCGGCTCCATCGGCTTTGTCGGGCTGGTGATTCCCCATGCCGCGCGCCTGTTGCTTGGCACCGGGCATTCACGCTTGCTGCCGGCCAGCGCCCTGGGCGGCGCGCTGTTTCTGATTGCCGCTGATGTGCTGTCGCGCACGCTGATCAAGGGCCAGGTAATTCCGGTCGGCGTGGTCACCGCGCTGGTCGGCGCGCCGGTGTTTGCACTGATACTCATCGGCCGGAGGAATGCGCGATGAGCGTGCTCAGTTGCCATGGGCTGGGCTTCAAGGTACGTGACGCCGAGTTGCTGCGCGGTATTCACCTGACGGTTGAAACGGGCGAAACCCTTGGGATTGTCGGGCCGAACGGCTCCGGCAAATCCACCCTGCTCAAACTGCTGGCAGGCCTGCGGACTCCAGCCTCCGGCGAAGTGCTGTTGGGCGGCCAGCGCCTGGGTGATTTGTCCCGCCGAGCCATCGCACAGCAACTGGCCGTGGTGGAACAGCAGGCCGACACCGACGACGCCATTCGTGTGTTCGACGCCGTGGCGCTGGGCCGCACACCGTGGCTGTCGGCGCTGAGCCCGTGGTCGAGCGAAGACCACGCCATCGTGCGCCAGGCCTTGCACGACGTGGACGCCACTCACCTGAGCCAGCGCGCCTGGCGCAGCCTCTCCGGCGGCGAACGCCAACGCGTGCACATCGCCCGTGCACTGGCACAACGGCCGCAGATTCTGCTGTTGGATGAGCCGACCAATCACCTGGACATTCAGCATCAACTGGGGATTTTGAAAGGCGTGCAGGGCTTGCCCGTAACCACCTTGATCGCCTTGCATGACCTGAACCAGGCGCTGACGTGTGATCGCCTTGCGGTGCTGGACCGCGGCAGCATGGTGGCGCTGGGCAAGCCACTGGAAGTGCTGACGCCTGAGCGCTTGCGCGACACGTTTGGCGTGCAGGCGCATTACCTGACAGACCCATTTGACGGTGCGCAGATTCTGCGGCTGCGCCCTATCTGACAGATCAAGCGCAAATCCGCGTGGGAGCTGGCTCCCACACGGGATGGGTGGTGTTTGGAAAAACACTGTCCGCAGGGTCCTCGCGCCGGGCACTCTCTCACCCGCGATGAAGATCAAAGGTGGGAGCTGGCTTGCCTGCAGAGGCGGTGGCATTGAGCCTATACACGTGCAAACCTGTGCGGCATCAGCTAAACCTCACTGAACCCCGTCACGGAAGACTTCAACAATGATCAATGCAAAAGCGTTGTTCAGTGTTTGCCATGAAAGCGGCTGGCGCTGCGTTCACCTGTTCCTGCAATCCAGAAAGCAAGACTTTTACCTGACTATGGAACAAGGCAGTACGGGCAACTTCCACCTTTTTATAAAGGCCGCAGACGCCCCCAGGTTGTCAGCTTTTTTTACGGCTTCAGCTCCGGGGTGCGTGGTGAAGTGGAAACCTGCCCGCTTCATCTGGAACCGGCTATCACTGGTAAAAAGCAAAAAGCCTGGCGAAATCCATCTGCGCATCCTTTACGTAACCCCCATTTCCTTGCGGTTCACTTCTGCCCCTTTCCCGATGGAGAAACTGGTCCAGCTTGGCTTGGCCTGGCAGGCGTTGTTGGTCAGCCATCAAGAGCAGGCGTGAGCATTTTCCGAGTGATCCACTGGTGGTTGTAAGCCAATACACTGGCGCCCAGCGACACCGGAAAATGGATAAACCCATGGGCTGCCTCCGGCAGCAAATAGGCCTCGGCCTGCGGCCAACGCTCAGCCAGCAGCAGCGTGTCATCCTTCAACGGGTCCAGGTCGCCCACGAACATCAACGCCGGCGGCAGGTCGGTGAAGTCGCCATACAAGGGTGACAGCGGCGGTTGCCGACGCTGCTCATCACTCAAACCCGGCGTCAGCAGTTGCAACGCTGCGACCATTCCCGGCCCGTCCAGCAGCAACGTATCCGGCCTCGCCATGCGCACGCTGGGAGTGCCAGCCAGATCGTATACGCCGTAATACAGCACCGCCCCGCAAACCCGCGCGAGCAATTGTGGCCATTGCTTGAGCGCCAGCAAGGTCGCCGCCGCCAGATGCCCGCCCGCCGACTCGCCGACGACGATCACCGGTAAATCAGCAAACTCCGTCTCACTCAGCAACCAGCGTGCAGCCGCCAAACAGTCTTCCATCAGCCCCTCAACCGGCGTGTCGATTGCCAACCGATAATCCACTGACACCACGGCGACGTCGCAGGCCTGCACCATGCCCAGGTTCAGGTCATCGTCCATCTGCGCGTTGCCGATCACCCAGCCGCCACCATGGATGTCCAGCACCACACCCTTGGGTTTGCCTTGCGGGCGCAGGATGCGCACCGGCACTTGCACGCCGCCTGCGCTGATCAATCGGGTTTGCGCCGCAACAGGTTTCCTGACCTTTTGGCTGACGCGCAGCAGCGCCTGGATCAAACGCGGCGTAATGCGGTTACTACGGATCCTGAAGCGCGGCATCCACGCGAGTTTTTTGTTGAATGCGCGCATCTGCGCCAGCTCGGGCTCGCTGGCAGGCCAAGGTCTATGGGCCATCAGCGGTTATTGCGCAAAATCGAAAAATTCAAGGCTGCCGCTACACTCAGCCACGCCAGGTACGGAAACAGAATCAACCCGGTGATCAAATCCAGGCGAACGGCCAGCACCACCATGGTCGCCACGGTCACCCAGAGCAGCGTGATCACCAGCATTGCCGCGAAGATGCGGTGCGCGCCGAAGAACACCGGCGTCCACAGTGTATTCAACGCGATTTGCGCCGCCCATAACGCCAGCACGATCTGGCTGTCCGGTATCAGGCTTAACCGGTAACCGGCCCAGGCAAGCAACAGATAGATAATCGTCCACGCGACCGGGAACAGCCAATTGGGCGGGGTAAAGCCCGGCTTAACCAGCGCCTCGTACCAGGCACCCGGCTTGAAGAGCAGTCCGGTACTCGCCGCAGCGGCGCAGGCTAGCAGGAAGATAAAGAAGGTCATCGACTGTCCTCGGTTGGTCATTTCAACCTTGGACGCCTGACACGCCGGTAAAAGTTCACTGCAATCACCTGTGAGCTTCAGCAAGGCTGCGAAGGCGGTGGGTCAGGCGAGTTCTTTATCGGCAATGCCGCCGCCTTCGCAGGCAAGCCAGCTCCCACCTTTGATCTTCATTGCCTGACAGAACGTGCCCGGCGCCAGCGGCTTGGCAACAGCGATTTTTCAGGCTCTGCCAATCCCCTGTGGGAGCTGTCGAGCCTTGGCGAGGCTGCGAAGGGATCACCGCGCATTCACTGCCAACCGACAAAGCCTGCATCGCTAAACTGATTGCGGTGTCACAATCCTGAGCCACGGCCAGCGCGCCTGATAACTTCGGGCCTTGGCGGCAAACAACTCAGGCTCCGGGTGCAGCGGGTTGATCCGCAAAATACCCTGCGCCACGTCTTCCAGCCCGTTCGGCGCATACACCTCGCCTGTGTCTATCTCAAGCCCGATACACGTTCCCGCCACCAGGTAACGGTCGACTCCCTGTTTAGCCGTGTGCAACTGCGGATAGGGCCGGCCAAAACGCTGGGGATACCAGAGATGCACCCGCGCCTGGTTCTTCACTTCTACATTGACGCCAAGGTCTTGAAATAAATGCTCAGCCGCGCGAATGACCTTGTCTTCCGCCTCGTAGGAAAGGTCGGTGTCAAAATAAAAAACGTCATAGTCCTTCACGCCTTGATCAGCAGGCAAATTCGCCTGGTGATTCCACACCGCCTGAAACAGACAACCCGCCGTGAGCATGCACTGGTCCACACCAAGAGTCGGCAGGCGCGCGGTAATTTCGGCGTTGACGGGGTTGGCCATGGCCAGGTCGAGGAAGGTGTTGACGGTCAATGTCATGTTTATGCGTCCTTGAATTGCCCCGGCTGAAGATCAGCCCTTCAACTCACCTGCCCGATGACTCGCTGCGTCATCGTAAGCTACATACAACGACTCGGCGATCTGGCTTTTGATCGCCTTGGTGGCTTCCAGCCCCAACACAAAACCCTCGGCTTTCCCGCCTGCGCGGTTGAGTGCTTCGTGGGTGGCGGCGCCGGTGATGGCGTCGAGCAGCTTGGCGGCGTGTGGGCCGACGCCTTTGGGCAGGGAGATTTGGTCGATGGACATGGCGGTACCTTTAAACAAGAAGAATCGGTAGCGCGTGGAACCACTGCCGGGGAGGCATGGTAGACCTGTTTGGCGAAAAAGGGGCGGGTTTACTGCGCCGCGAGGTTGCAATATTGCCCCTTGAAGTACAGCAAGGGTTGCGCCGAAGCCGCTTCCTGCAGGCTCAGCGCCTTCACTTCGCCAATCACGATCAGGTGATCACCGGCGACGTGTTCGGCGTGAACTTCGCAATCCAGCCAGTGCAGGCTGCCGCCAAGGATGGGGTTACCCAGCGGCGAGGCCTGCCAGTCGACGCCTTGCCATTTGTCCGTGCCGCGCCGGGCGAACCGGTTGGAAATACCCACCTGCTCGCCCGACAGGATATTCACGGCAAACCGGCCGGCCTGGCGGATCCTGGGATAACTGGCCGAACTGCGCATAACGCTGAACGACACCAGCGGCGGGCTCACCGATACGCTGTAGAACGACTGGCACGTAAAGCCAACCGGCTCATCGTCAACGTGAGAAGTGATGACCGTGATGCCGGACGCGTAGTGCCCGAGCGCTTCGCGAAAGCTCAAAGGCTCGATGGCCGTGGTGGGAAGTGACATGGTCCGTCCTGACTACCTATTTCAAGAGTTCTCTACGGACTATCTCAGCGCCCGCACTGAGCGCATTCAGTTTGCCCCTGGCGACCCCGCGGGAAAGCGGCGCCATGCCGCAGTTGGTGCACGGATAAAGCTTGTCGGCATCCACAAACTGCAGGGCTTTGCGCAGGGTATTGGCGACTTCTTCCGGTGTCTCAACGGTGTTGGACGCCACGTCAATGGCACCGACCATCACTTTTTTACCGCGAATGAGTTCAATCAACTCCATGGGCACGTGGGAGTTGTGACATTCGAGCGAGACAATATCGATACTGGATTTTTGCAGTTTGGGAAACGCCTCTTCATATTGGCGCCACTCCGACCCCAGGGTCTTTTTCCAGTCGGTATTGGCCTTGATTCCGTAGCCGTAGCAAATGTGCACCGCCGTTTCACACTTAAGGCCTTCGATGGCCCTTTCCAGGGTGGCAACGCCCCACTCGTTCACTTCATCAAAGAAGACGTTAAAGGCCGGCTCATCAAACTGGATGATATCCACGCCCGCCGCTTCCAGCTCGCGGGCCTCTTCGTTGAGAATCCTGGCAAACTCCCAGGCGAGTTTTTCGCGGCTTTTATAGTGGTTGTCGTAGAGCGTATCGATCATTGTCATGGGGCCCGGCAGCGCCCATTTGATGGGTTGATCGGTTTGCTGGCGCAGGAACCTGGCATCCTCGACAAACACCGGCTTTTGACGACTGACCGCGCCCACCACCGTGGGCACGCTGGCGTCATAGCGGTCACGAATGCGCACGGTTTCACGCTTCTCGAAATCAACGCCGTTGAGGTGTTCGATAAAGGTGGTGACGAAGTGTTGGCGCGTTTGCTCACCGTCGCTGACGATATCGATACCGGCTTGCTGTTGCTCTTGCAACGCCAGGCGCAACGCATCCTGCTTGCCCTCAACCAAGCCTTCATCCTGCAATTTCCAGGGAGACCACAGCGTCTCGGGTTGGGCGAGCCAGGACGGTTTAGGCAGACTGCCTGCCGTTGAGGTGGGTAACAGTTTTTTCATGACAGATAACCTTGTATTTAAATAAATCAGAGCGCGTGGCCGGCAGACCATTGTTGAAGAACCGTTTGATAGGGCTTGATAAAGTGCTCTTCGACAAACTTGCCCTGTTCAATTGCCAGCCGGCTGCGCTCTTCACGGTCATAAACAATCAGCGTGAGTGAATAATCCTGATGTTTCAAACTCGGCTGATAGGACTTTCCTGCGGCTGAGTTCGCGTTGTAAATCTCGGGCCGGTAGATCTTTTGAAAGGTGTCCATGGTGCTGATGGTGCTGACCAACTCAAGGTTGGTGTAATCACCCAGCAAGTCGCCCGAGAAGTAAAACGCCAGAGGCGCGACACTGTTGGCAGGCATGAAATAGCGAACCTTCAACCCCATCTTCTTGAAGTATTCATCGGTCAGGGAACATTCATCCTGCCGGTATTCAATGCCCAATACCGGGTGCTGGTTTTCAGTCCGGTGATAGACCTTGCCGCTGGAAACACTCAGGCAGATGACCGGCGGTTTTTTAAAGTTTTCCTTGTACGCCTTTGAGTTGACGAAATGCTTGAACAGCTTGCCATGCAGCTCGCCAAAGCCTTCAGGAACACCGAATTCGGGCTTGCCCTTATTGTGTTCCAGCAGTACCACGCTGAAGTCATAATCGCGCACGTACGAGGAAAAATTGTTCCCGACGATACCGTCAACACGCTCGCCGGTGGTTCGGTCAACAATCGTTGTTTTCAATATTTCGATCAGGGGAATGGCAGTGCCACTGCTTTCAACCGCCAGGTCCATTTCGACGGATATGATGTCAAGTTCGACGGTATAACGGTCGCCTTTGGGATTATCCCAATGGGCAAGGGCATTAAAGCGGTTATCGATCATTCTCAGGGTGTTGCGCAAATTCTCTTGACGGCTTTCACCCCTGGCCAGGTTGGCAAAGTTGGTGGTGATGCGCGTGTTTTCCGAGGGATGGTAATCCTCGTCGAAATCAATGCTTTTAATAGCAAATGAAAAGTCGTTATTCATTTTAATCCGGCACCCTGAATATCGAGATAACGCCTCAACAGATCAAACCTCGACAAGTTCGAACTCTGCCCTACCGGCCATCACCTATAAATAGTTATGAAGGTCTTTAATTGACGGGCATTTTAGGCAGAGCCATTGTTCAAGAGATAATGAATTGATTTCACTGAACCTTTAGGCCGCCTCATGATGGCGTTTACGCCGGGTTTCAGGCCCCGCCCCACGTCCCGATCCCGCGCAAAACCTGACCCGATCCCGCGCGCCAAAAAAAATCCCCCATCGCATGCTTCGCCCTGACACGTCCGGTTTGCGACGTGCGCA
Organism: Pseudomonas tolaasii NCPPB 2192; assembly: GCF_002813445.1. NCBI lineage: Bacteria > Pseudomonadati > Pseudomonadota > Gammaproteobacteria > Pseudomonadales > Pseudomonadaceae > Pseudomonas > Pseudomonas tolaasii. The sequence continues at coordinate 3,799,603 of NZ_PHHD01000001.1, read as the reverse complement.
ACTCGTTTAAGACCGATCAAAAAAATAATCAAAGAGGTTCTTATGCCCGCACTCCCCCGCCCGTTATCGCGCTTCAAACACCACCCGCTTCACGCCCTGATGTGCGCTTCAACGCTCGCGCTGTCGCTGGCCGCATGCGCCACTCAACCCGACGCAGCCAAGCCCTACCCCCACGCCCAGGAACCGATCGGCGACGTACAGGCCATTTACGACGGCAGGCTCAGCGAAGCGCTGGCGGTCACCACGTTCCGCAACACTGACCGTCTGTTCCCGGTGCGTACGATCAAGGCCGGCGGCCACCCTTTCCCTCTGCCGCGCAGCAGCCAGCCGTTGGCGCCAGTGGCGTTTGACTTCAAGGGCAAGCACTACACCCTTGATGATTACGTGGCGACCAACCGGGTGACCGGGCTGCTGGTGCTCAAGGACGGCAAAATCGTTGATGAGCGTTATGAAAAAGGCAACACGCCACAGACGCGGTGGATGTCGATGTCGGTGGCCAAGTCCGTCACCTCGACGCTGGTGGGCGCGGCCTTGCAGGACGGTTCCATCAAGAGCCTGGATGACAAGGTGACGCGCTATTTGCCGGCACTGGCGGGCAGTGCTTACGACCAGGTCACGGTGCGGCAGATCCTCGCCATGCGCTCCGGAGTAAAGTGGAACGAGCAGTACACTGACCCGTCCTCGGACGAACGCCATTTGATCCAGCTGCGCAGCGAACAGGTGCCCGGCTCGTTGCTCAAGTTCATGGCAAGCCTGTCCACCGCCGCGCCGCCAGGCACACGCACCAACTACAGCACCGGCGAAACCCAGGTGCTCGGGCAACTGGTCAGCGCGGCGGTGGGCAAGCCGCTGACGCAATATTTGAGCGAGAAAATCTGGGGCCCGTACGGCATGCAAACCGATGCCAAGTGGTGGCTCGACGGCCCCAATGGCAATGAAGTCGGCGGCAGCGGTATCAGCGCAACGCTGGAGGATTACGGCCGTTTTGGCCAGTTCGTACTCAGCGGCGGTGTGGCCGCAGGGCAGCCGGTATTGCCCAAGGGCTGGTTGAGCTTCGCCAGCGCGACCACGGGTTCAGACGCCGCATACGGTGATTTCGGGTCGATGTGGTGGCCAGGCTGGACGGACGCATCCAGGGCCGATAAAGCCTTCACGGCGGCGGGCACGTTTGGTCAGTACGTGTACATCAACCCGACCAAAAACGTGGTGATTGTCGTGTGGCAGGCGCAGACCCAGCCCACCGGCGGCAAGATTATCGACGACATGGTCGCGTTTGACGCGATTGCCAAGGTACTGCCGTAACCGAAATAACCTAAGCGGGCTTTCTTGTGCCGAGAGGGCCTCCTGTGGCGAGCGGGCTTGCCCCGCGTTGGGTTGCGCAGCAGCCCCAGCACCTGACGACTCGGTTGCTCAGTTACACCGCGTCGCTTGAGTCGGGAGCGCTGCGCACTCCAACGCGGGGCAAGCCCGCTCGCCACAAAAAACTGTCAGGCACAGGGGCAGTGTTCGCTTTGGGTCTTTGTACATCCCTGGAAGACAGGCTCCTAGCGCCCCAACAACTCCCTCACCCGGCCACCCAAGACCTCCACCGCAAACGGCTTGGTCAACACGCCCATCCCCGCGCCCAGTTGCTCATACCCCATCACCGCATGCTCCGCGTAGCCGGTGATAAACAGCGTTTTCAAACCTGGCCGCAACGCCATCCCCGCCTCGGCCATTTGCCGGCCGTTCATGCCGCCGGGCAGGCCGACGTCAGTGACCAGCAGGTCGATGTGCACGTCCGAGCGCAGCAGTTTCAAGCCGGCGGCGCTGTCGGCAGCCTCGATCACGGTGTAGCCGAGCTCGCCAAGCACGTCGGCCAGGAGCATGCGCACGGTGGATTCATCGTCCACCAGCAGCACGGTTTCGCCGTGTTGCGTCGCTTCGATTTCGACTTGGCCAAGGGCGAGTTGGTCCAGCTGCACGGCGCCATGGTGACGAGGCAGAAACAGCGAGACGCACGTACCTTCGCCTACGGCGGAGTGAATGTGCACCTGGCCGCCGGATTGCTGGGCAAAGCCATAGATCATCGAGAGGCCCAGGCCGGTGCCCTGCCCGATCGGCTTGGTGGTGTAGAAGGGTTCAAACGCGTGGGCAAGCACGTCAGGCGGCATGCCGGTACCGGTGTCGCACACGCTCAGGCACACGTACTGACCTTCGGGCAGGTCATAGGCGCGGGCCGTGTTGTGGTCGAGCCAGCGGTTGTTTGTTTCAAGCGTGATACGGCCGCCTTCGGGCATGGCGTCGCGGGCGTTGATGCACAGGTTGAGCAGTGCGTTTTCCAACTGGCTGGCGTCGACAAACGCGTTCCAGGCATCGGCCGCGCCGAGGGTTTCAATCTGGGTGCCGGGGCCGACGGTGCGCTGGATCAACTCGGCCATGCCATACATCAGGCTGTTGACGTTGGTGGCGCGCGGCTCCAGGGTTTGCCGGCGCGAGAAGGCGAGCAGGCGCTGGGTCAGCACGGCCGCGCGTTTGGCGGCGCCCTGGGCGGCGACCATGTATTTGTCCACGTCGCTGAAACGCCCCTGGCTGATGCGCCGGTTCATCATTTCAAGGGCGCCGGAGATGCCCGCCAGCAGGTTGTTGAAGTCATGGGCCAGTCCGCCGGTCAATTGGCCGACGGCTTCCATTTTCTGCGACTGGTGCAGTTTTTCTTCGGCCTGCATCAGCATGGCGGTGCGCTCGGCGACGCGCTGTTCGAGGGTTTCGTTGAGCGCCCGCAGCTCGGCCTGGGTTTCGCGCAGGGCCTCGTCGGCGAGGGTACGTTCCAGCAGGTCGGCGGCCTGTCGCGCAAGGATGTCGAGCAGGCGCAGGTCACGCTCGGACGGCTGGTGCGGTTGGCTCCAATGGGTGGAAATCATGCCGAGCAAACGGCCATCGCGCGAGCGCAGCGGCGTGGTCTGCGCCGCGCGAATGCCCGCGCGGCGAAAAGCCTGCAGGTCTTCGGTGCCGGCGATCTCCGCCCATTGCTCAAAGTCGGGGATGATTGCGCGCTCGCCCAACTTCAGCGCCATGGTGCAGCTGCTGTAGGCAAACGGGCTCACCCACTGCCAGAAGCCGATGGCCTCCGGCGGCAAGCCGTAGGAACAGAGCAATTGCAACTCACCGTCGTGCCCGGATGCATGGCCTTGCGGGCAAAGCATCTGCATGGTGCCGAACTGCGAACCGGTGATGGACACGGCCGCGGCGACAATCTTGGAATAAAGGGCTTCGAGGTCCTGCTCGCCGATCAGATCAAGGCTGATGCGATGCAGGAATTCGATGTCGGAAAGTGCTGTTTCCGAAGCGCGGGAGGCGCCACGGGGGAACGCGGCCGGAAAGGCGGTGCGCAAGGTTTTCATGGAGGCCCCTGGGGAGCTGGCATTGAGCTATTAGCAGATTATCAGTAAAGCTCTGACCGCGCGAAGTGGGCGGATGTTCGGTGGTGGTGTGCCTACAGCCCCATCCCGCGCAGAAATGCGTGCACCTGCTGTTCAAACCCAGGCCTTTCAAACTTCACCAACGCCATACGCCACAGGCCCTGCAAGTAGGTCAGAAGTACCGAGGCGGTCACCTGCGGGTCCAGTGAGGCTGGCAGCACACCGCTGGCCTGATCCTCCGTCAAGCGCTCACACATGATTGCGCGCACCGCTTCCAGCCCTTGCTCGGCGCGCTCGCGCAGCTCCGGGTCGGACAACACCACATCGGTGACCATGGCCGCGACCATGCACAGCGGCGACGGCAGTTGCGCGGTGTCGAGGTCATCGAGGATGGCCGTAAAAAACGCCTGGATGCCGGCCGCAGCACTGGGTGCAGACACCAATGCCTCCAGGCGCCGGGCCACCACGTCATCTTCGTAACGCTGCACGCAAGCCAGGTAGAGGTGCTTTTTGCTCTTGAGGGCGTTGTAGAAAGAACTCTCGCCAATGTCCATCACCGTCAACAAGTCACGCAGGCCTGTGGCAACGTAGCCACGCTGCCAGAACAGGACCTTGGCCTTGTCCACGGCCTGGTCGTAATCAAATGCTCGTTTTCTCGCCATTGGGTACACCCGTCGGTTCTGTATCGGGCGATACAATATCATTGACACGGCATTTCTGTCCGGACTATTTTGTAGCACTCGCTACAAACAACTGTCCCGGAGAAAGAAATGCCCGATACAACCGTCCTCAATCACCCAACTGCGCGCCATGCGCTGGTATTGCCACCCGCCACCGAAGCGGTGACTGCGTTTGAGGTCAAGGTGCCTCAGGCGGCCCTCGATGATTTGCGCCTGCGTCTGAGCCTGGCGCGCTGGCCGGACCAGGAACTGGTAAGCGACTGGTCCCAGGGGGTGCCGCTGGAGGCGGCCAAAGCCCTGATCGACTACTGGCTCAACGACTATGACTGGCGCGCCTTCGAAGCGCGTTTGAACGGGTTCGCACAGTTCCGTACGCAGATCGATGGCGTAGGGATTTACTTTATCCACGCCCGCTCAAAGCACCCTGGCGCCACGCCGATTCTGCTGACTCACGGTTGGCCGGGCTCGGTAGCGGAGTTCCTGGAGGTGATCGAGCGACTGACTGACCCGGTAGCGTTTGGCGGCAGTGCCGAAGACGCGTTTGATGTGGTGGTGCCGGCGATTCCGGGCTACGGGTTCTCCGACAAACCCGCCGAACAGGGCTGGAACCCGGCCCGCATCGCAAAGGCCTGGGCGGTACTGATGACCGAGCGCCTGGGCTACACACACTGGGTGGCCCAGGGCGGCGACTGGGGTGCAGCGATCACCACCGCACTGGCAGGCCAGGCACCCGAAGGGTTGATGGCAGCACACGTGAATTTGCCGATGGTGGTACCGGCCAGGTTGCCCGCCAACCCGACCGAAGAAGAACGCCAGGCCCTGGCCGACATCGAACGCTACGTGTCCGACAAGGCCGGCTACGCCAACCAGATGAACACCCGCCCGCAAACCATCGGCTATGGCCTGAGTGATTCGCCCATCGCCCTGGCCACCTGGATGTACGAAAAATTCCAGGAATGGACCGACAATAACGGTCGCCCGGAGGACGCCCTCACCCGCGACCAGATGCTTGATGACATCTCCTTGTACTGGTTTACCGGTACCGGTACCTCCAGTGCGCGCCTGTACTGGGAAGGCGTGGGCGCGACCATTCGCGGGGCGGATTTCTTCTCGGCCGCACGAGGTGGCGTTGAACGCATTGAAGTGCCGATGGGCGCCAGTATTTTCCCGGCCGAAACCTTCAAGCCGCCACGGGCCTGGGCCGAGGCGGCGTGGGCCAATGTGTTTTATTGGAATGCGGTGGAAAAAGGCGGGCACTTTGCAGCGTTTGAACAGCCGCAGCTCTTTGCGCAGGAACTGTGGAAGGCCTTTCGCCCGTTCCGGCTGGCAGCTCGCTGACGAATGACCGACGCCGGCAGTGTCTCAGGCCGGCGCCTCGAGGTTCTCGATCGACGCCCACGCGGCCTGCGCCAACAGCTCGGCGTAGGCCGCCGGGCTTTGCTTGACCCGCCCGGACAGCCAGGCGCGGGAGTAGCTTTCCGCCGCGCCGATGATCAGCGAAAACAGCAGTTCCGCCGGCACATGGCTCAACTGCTCGCGACGCCCTTCTCCACCGAACCATTCGCTCATGTGCCGGTTGCGCAGCTGGTTACGGGTCAGCAGTTCGTCCTTGAACGGACCGTTTGCCACGGCAAAGCGGCTCTGGAACACAAACCGCGCCCAGTCGGGTTGCGCGTCCACCCACTGCACATAACTGCGCACCAACGCCGCCACGCCCTCGCGGGCGCTTTTGGCATCGCCCAGGAACTGCTCCCGCAATGCGGCCTGGTCCTCAAGGGCAGCAAAAAACAGCGCGGCGACGAGGCCTTCCTTGCTGCCGAAATGGTGGTAGATGGCGCCCACGCTGGTGTCGCACAACGCGCGGATGGTTTCGATATTGGTGGCTTCGATGCCCACCTCGTTAAAGCACGCCAGTGCCTGGCGCAAAATGGTGCGCTTGAGCTCGCTGCGCCGGCCGGGAAAGGTGCGTTCGATCAAATCAGCTGCGTGCATGAAGAGGCTCGCCAAATCAGCCGAGTCTAAAGGTACATCGGCCTGCAGAGAAGGCGCGGCTTGACACGCCTCAAATTAGCGGAATATTGTTCCGTTACAGAATATTATTCTGTAAGCCTATTTTTTGAGGATTCCCCATGAGCCAGTTCCTAACCATGTTCAACAGCGTCGGCCCGGCTGCGTTCAGCCAAATGGCGTGTCAGGTTGCCCCGTATTTCAGCACCATCACGCCGGAAATCTCCGAGCTGCGCCCCGGCCACGCAGTGGTCAACGTGCCGTTTCGCAAGGAAATCACCAACCATCTGGCCTCGGTGCACACCATTGCCCTGTGCAACGCCGCCGAACTGGCGGGCGGCACGATGACGGATGTGTCGATTCCGGCAGGCGCCAAATGGATTCCCAAAGGCATGACCGTCGAATACCTGGCCAAAGCCAAGTCGAACATCCGCGCGGTGGCCGACGGTTCGGGCATCGACTGGGAAACCGCTGGCGACAAGTTCGTGCCGGTGTCGATTTTTGATGAAGCCGGAATCAAGGTATTTACCGCGAGCATCACCATGAATGTGAAGCTCGGCTAGAAACCGGCGAGGCTGCGGTGGCGTATCAGTCGTTGAGCTGCAACTCGGTCAGGTGCCCTAGGCCGGGCTCATCAACGACGACGCCACCAGCAAATCCCGCGTGTACGCGTGCTGTGGCGCCTCGAACAACTGCTCGGTGCTCCCCGCCTCCACCACCACGCCGTCCTTGACCACAATCAAATCGTGGGCCAACGCCCTGACCACCGCCAGGTCGTGGCTGATAAACAGGTAAGTCAGCCCGTGTTCTTCCTGCAACCGGCGCAACAAACTCACCACCTGTTTTTGCACCGTACGGTCGAGGGCCGAGGTCGGCTCATCGAGCAGAATCAAGTCCGGCTTGATCACCAGCGCGCGGGCAATGGCGATGCGTTGGCGCTGGCCGCCGGAGAATTCATGGGGGAAGCGGTGCCGGGTGTCAGGGTCGAGGCCTACGTCGCGCAGTGCTGCGATCACTTGGGCTTCGCGGGCTGAAGCGTTGAGGTCGGTGTGCACGCGCAGGCCTTCTTCGATGATTTGCTGCACGCTCATGCGCGGGCTGAGGCTGCCGAACGGGTCCTGGAACACCACCTGCAACTTGCGTCGCCAGGGGCGCAGGGCCTTGCCCTGGAGTGCATCAAGCGGCTGGCCCTGAAAACGGATGCTGCCTTCGGCGTCGATCAACCGCAGAATCGCCTGACCGAGTGTGGATTTACCCGAGCCGGACTCGCCGACAATGCCCAGGGTCTTGCCGCGCTGCACACGCAAGTCGATGCCATCCACCGCCTTGATCGGCGGTTTGCGCCGCAACAGGCCGCCCTGGGCGAACCAGACCCTGAGGTTATCCACTTCCAACAGGTTGCTCGCCGGTTCGCGCTCGACCGCCCGCCCCTGTGGCTCGGCTTCCAGCAACTGGCGGCTGTAGGCATGCTGCGGCGCGGCAAACAGCGCGTGGCATTCGGCCTGCTCGACAATTTGGCCGGCGCGCATCACCGCCACCCGCTGGGCGATGCTGCGCACCACGTTGAGGTCGTGGCTGATCAACAGCAGCGCCATGCCCAGGCGTTGTTGCAAGTCTTTGAGCAGCGCAAGGATGCGCCGTTGTACGGTCACGTCCAGCGCGGTGGTGGGCTCGTCGGCAATCAGCAGCACCGGCTCGCAGGCCAGGGCCATGGCGATCATCACCCGCTGACGCTGCCCGCCGGACAGTTGATGAGGGTAGGCCGCAAGACGTTGGCGCGGTTGCCGGATGCCCACCAGCTCCAGCAGTTGCAGCACCCGTTCACGTGCCGCCGCTCCGCCCAGGCCCTTGTGCAGCAGCAGGGTTTCGGACAACTGCCGTTCTATGCTGTACAGCGGGTTGAGCGACGTCATCGGCTCCTGAAAAATCATCGCAATGCGGTCACCGCGAATCTGCCGCAACCGCTCCGGGGGCGCGCCGAGCAGTTCCTCGCCGCAGTAGCGAATGCTGCCACGGGTGCGGGTGGTATGCGGCGCCAGCAATTGCAGGATGGAATGAGCGGTCACCGATTTACCGGAACCCGACTCCCCCACGAGCGCCAGGCATTCGCCCGCGCGAATATCCAGGTCGATGCCACGCACCGCCTTGTGCCCCTCGAACGCCACCTGCAGGTTACGAATTTCAATCAACGCATCAGTCACGGCACAGGCTCACTTATCAGGATCGGGGGTCGAAGGCGTCGCGGCAGGCTTCACCGATAAACACCAAGAGGGACAGGATCAGCGCCAAGGTAAAAAACGCGGTGAGCGCCAGCCAAGGGGCTTGCAGGTTGTTCTTGCCCTGGCCGATCAATTCCCCCAGGGAGGCGCTGCCGGCAGGCATGCCGAAGCCGAGAAAATCCAGCGCCGTCAAGGTGGAAATCGCCCCGGTCAGGATGAACGGCAGGTAGGTCAGAGTGGCAGTCAGCGCGTTGGGCAGAATGTGCCGCAGCATCACCTGAAAATTCCCCACGCCCAGCGCCCGCGCGGCCTTCACGTACTCCAGGTTGCGCCCGCGCAAGAACTCGGCGCGCACCACGTCAACCAGGGTCAGCCAGGAAAACAGCGCCATGATTCCCAGCAACCACCAGAAATTGGGCTCCACAAACCCGGACAGAATAATCAGCAGATAGAGCACGGGCAGCCCGGACCAAATCTCGATCAGGCGCTGCCCGAACAGGTCGACCCAACCGGCGTAATAGCCTTGCAACGCGCCGGCCGCGATACCGATCACGGCACTGACGAGGGTCAACGCCAAAGCAAACAACAGCGACACACGGGCGCCGAAAATCACCCGCGCCAGCACGTCGCGCGCCTGGTCGTCGGTGCCGAGCCAGTTGCTCGCGCTGGGCGGTGTGGGCGATGGCACCTTGAGGTCATAGTTGACCGTGTCATAACTGAACGGGATGGGCGCAAACAGCATCCAGCCGCCCTGCCCTTCGATCAGTTCACGCACGTAGGGGTCACGGTAATCCGGCTGAAACGGCAACGTGCCGCCGAAGTCCTGTTCGGTATAGCGCTCGAACGCCGGAAAATACAGAGCGCCGTGCCAGGCCATCACCAGCGGTTTGTCATTGGCCAACAGCTCACCGCCCAGGCAGGCGGCGAACAACGCGATAAAAACCCACAGCGACCACCAGCCCCGGCGATTGCGTTTGAAGTGCAGCCAGCGGCGCCGGCCGATTGGAGAAAAAGCCTGCATCAGTGGGCCCTCCCGGCGAAGTCCAGGCGAGGGTCCAGCACGCGGTAACACAGATCGCCCAGCAGCTTGATGACCAACCCGGCCAGGGTAAAGATGAACAGCGTGCCGAACACCACGGGATAGTCCCGCGCCACCGCCGCTTCGTAGCTCAGGCGGCCAAGGCCGTCGAGGGAGAAAATCACTTCAATCAGCAGCGAGCCGCCGAATAACATGGCGGTAAGCGCCTGGGGCAGGCCGACCACAATCAGCAGCATGGCGTTGCGAAACACATGCTTGTAAAGCACCTGCCTTTCGCTGAACCCCTTGGCCCGCGCGGTAACCACGTACTGGCGGCTGATCTCGTCCAGAAAGCTGTTTTTGGTGAGGATGGTCAGCGTGGCAAAGCCACCGATCACCAGGGCCGACACCGGCAACACCAGGTGCCAGAAGTAGTCGACGATTTTGCCCGCCCACGACAGGTCGGCGAAGTTTTCCGAGACCAGCCCGCGCACCGGAAACCAGTTCAACAGGCTGCCCCCGCCAAATACCACGATCAGCAGCAACGCGAACAGAAACGCCGGCATGGCATGCCCGATGATCACCGCCGCACTGCTCCACACATCAAAGCGGCTGCCATGGCGCACGGCCTTGCGGATACCCAGCGGGATCGACACCAGGTAACTGATCAGCGTGGCCCAGAAGCCCAGCGACAAGGTCACCGGCAGCTTTTGCAGGATCAAGTCGGTGACTTTGGCACCGCGAAAGAAGCTGTCACCGAAGTCCAGCCGCGCGTAGCTGCCGAGCATCAGCCACAGGCGCGCGCCGAGGGGTTTGTCGAAGCCGTATTGGCGTTCGATGTCCGCCACCAGTTGCGGGTCCAGGCCACGGGTGGTGCGCGATTCACTGTTGCCACTTTCCACGCGCGTGCCCGCCACCGACGCCTGGCTGCCGATGCCCTGCAGCCGCGCGATGGCTTGCTCCACGGGGCCGCCGGGCGCCGCCTGCACAATGAAAAAATTGACCAGCAAGATGCACAACAAGGTCGGCACGATCAGCAATAGACGGCGCGCGCTATAGGCCAGCATGTTGGGCTCCTTCATTGAGTTGGCGCATTTGCGCGGTGGTCAGCGGCGTCGGGCTGACTTCCCACCAGGTGTCGATGCCCACGTCGTTCAGCGGCGCTGTGCCCGGGCGGCCAAAACGGTTCCACCACAGCGAGGACGAACCCGGCGGGTAGTAGTTGGGAATCCAGTAGAAGCCCCACTGCAACACACGGTCCAGCGCGTGGGCGTAACGCACCATGGTCGGGCGGTCGTTGGCGCGTACCAGGCCGTCGATCAAGGCGTCCACCGCCGGGTTGCGCAGCGCCATGTAGTTGTTCGAGCCGGGGTCGTCGGCACTCTCGGAGCCGAAGTAATTGGCCAGTTCGCCCCCCGGTGAAGGGCTGACCGGGTAGCCGGTGACGATCATGTCGTAGTCCCGCGCCCGCACGCGGTTGGCGTACTGGGCGGAATCGATCATGCGGATGGTGAAGCCGATGCCGATCTGCGCCAGGTTACGTTTATACGGCAGCAGCAAGCGTTCGAAGCCTTTCTGGCTATTGAGAAAGGTGAACTGCAACGGCGTGCCCTCGGCGTTCACCAGTTGATCACCGCGCGGCGTCCAGCCCGCCTGCGCCAACAACTTCAAGGCTTGCGCCTGCTGTGGGCGTACGCGCCCGCTGCCGTCGGTGTGCGGTGGCTGGTACACCTGAGTGAACACCTCATCCGGGATTTGCCCGCGCCAGGGCTCCAGAATCGCCAGCTCCCCGGCATCCGGCAGTTGGGTGGCCGCCAATGCACTGCGAGAAAAGAAGCTGCGCTGGCGCAAGTACATGCTGTGCATCATCTGGCGGTTGCTCCAATCGAAATCCCACAGCAAGCTCAACGCCTCGCGCACGCGGCGGTCCTGGAACGGCGGTTTTTGCAGGTTGAACACAAACCCCTGAGTGCCCTGCACGGCATTCGGCGCCAGCTGTTCACGTTGCAGGCGACCGTCGCGCAGGGCCTCGCCGTCATAACCCACCGCGTAACGAGTGGCGGAAAATTCGCGATTGAAGTCATAGCCCTGGGCTTGCAGGATCTGACGCGACACGTCGGTGTCTGCGAAAAACTCCAGGCGCAGCGTGTCGAAGTTGTATTGGCCCTTGTTCACTGGCAAGTCTTGCCCCCACCAGTCCTTGACCCGCTCAAAGGTCACGCTGCGGCCGTTGTCCACTGCACTGATGCGATACGGTCCGCTGCCCAGCGGTGGCTCAAAGCCGCCGCCATTGGCGAAGTTGCGCCCCTGCCACCAATGTTCCGGCAGCACCGGCAGCGAAGCGATGTCCAGCGGCAAGGTGCGGTTGTCGGTACTTTTGAAGGTAAAACGCACTTGGGTCGGCGACTCCACCAGTACCTGGTCGACATCGGCAAAGGTTTGGCGGTAGGCCAGGCTGCCTTCGGTGGTGAACAACTTGAAGGTATAGGCGACGTCTTGCGCGGTAATCGGCGTGCCATCGGCAAAGCGTGCCTTGGGGTTCAGGTAAAAACGCAGCCATGAATGGTCGTCGGCCAACTCCATGCGCTGCGCCACCAGGCCATACACCGTGTAAGGCTCATCCTTGGAGCGATACGCCAGCGGGCTGTACAGCCAGCCCTGGATCTGGGTGATGCCGGTGCCTTTGTCGACATACGGAATCAGGTGGTCGAACGCGCCGTCTTCCATGGACGAGCGGCGAAACGTACCGCCCTTGGGAGCGTTCGGGTTGACGTAGTCCAGGTGTTTGAAACCTGGCGCGTACTTGGGCGCTTCGCCGTAAACCGTCAAGGCGTGGGTCGGTTGAGCAAGCAGTGACGGGGCCCAGAGGCCAAGCAACAGCGCCCCCAGCATCGAACGAAACAGGATCACCACGGTGACTCCTTTGTTGAAAACACTGAAGGGCAATGTGGGAGCTGGCTTGCCTGCGATAGCGGTACATCAGCTAGCGAATAGTTGACTGACACGGCCGCATCGCAGGCAAGTCAGCTCCCACACAGATCGTGTTCCACGCTTAAAAGTTGTAGGAAACCCGGCTATACAACGTGCGCCCGAACGGGTCGGAATAGCGCGGGTCGTAGCCACTCTGGAACGTCGACGTCTGGTTGCTGAATGGCGGCTCACGGTCGAACAGGTTTTGCACACCCACGGTGACCTGCGCGGTGTCGCGCCAGGTGTAGGTGCCGGCCAGGTCCCACACGCTCCAGGCGCTGACCTTGTCGTGATAGGCACGGTTGTAGTCGTTGTAGCCGCTGGTGTACCGGTTGGTCAGCGAGGCACCTAACGGGCCTTTGCTCCAGCTGCCGGTCAGGCTGTGACGCCAGCGGGCCACGGCGCCGGCCGAAGCGAAATCACCACCGCGATAGTCGCCGGCCTTGTCAATGAAAGGCCCCTTGAGCTGCTGCTGATACTTGTAGGTATTAACGTAGGTGCCCTGCAGGTTGACGCCGAACAGCCCCAGTTTTGATTCGGGAAAGCGATAGTCCGCGCTGACGTCCACGCCATTGGTCTTGACCTTGCCCAGGTTGGCCAGGCCGGTGACGATGTGATCGATCGAGCCGTCGGCCTTGCGCACGATGCGCTCGGGGTACAGGTCCGGCTGCTCAAACACGGCCGACTCGGGGAATTCGGCGATCTGGTTGGCGATCTTGATCCACCAGAAATCCAGGCCCAGGGACAAGTCGTGGACCGGTTGGTAGACAAAGCCCAACGTCACGTTGCGCGCGGTCTCGGGGCTCAAGTCCTGATTGCCGCCCGTGCGGCTGAAAAACTGCTGGGCACAATCGCGGTTGGCCAGGCCGCCGTTGCTCGGCGAGCCCCCGGCACACAGACGCGGGTCGTTATAGTTGGCGATGGTGAAACCGGTGCTGGCCGGGTTGTACAGCTCATACAACGACGGTGCGCGGAACCCTTCGCTGTAGGCGCCACGCACCACCAACTCACGGAACGGCTGAAAGCGGAACGAGTACTTGGGGTTGGTGGTGTCGCCAAAATCGCTGTATTTGTCGTGACGCACCGCGGCGGAAAGCTCAAGGCTGTCGAGCACCGGCACATTCACCTCGGCATATTGCGCCGAGACGGTACGATCCCCCGACACACTCGCGGCCGGGTCAATGCCCAGGCTTTGCACGTTGGCGGCGAAGTCTTCGAAGTCCTGATGAAAGTCTTCCTTACGGTATTCACCGCCCAACGCCAATGCCGACGGGCCCGCACCAAACCAGTCACCGATGTCGCGGCTGATGCGCCCATCGATGCTTTTGACGCGGCCGATGGCGGTGGCGTAGTCGCCGTCCACCGCGTTGGCGCCGAGCAGCGCGGCACCGGCGGCCGACTGCGGGCCGAATGGGTTGATCACACCTGTGTTGATGCCGGTGGTAACCGCGCGGTCGTCCACATAACCGCTGAGAATCGAATTGGTGACCTTGTTCTGGTTGTAGGCTGCGCCGACGTTGTAGTCCCAGCCTGCCAGCGTGCCTTCAAAGGTCAGCAGCAGGCGCTGGCTGACGTTGTCGTCCTCATGCTTGCGTGGCCCCACCTCACTTTCGCGCCAGTTCGCATCGACCGGTTGGGTCGGGTCCAGGGCAAAAGTGGTCGGCCCTGGCGTGATGCCGTTGCCGGGAAAATACGGCGTACCGGGCTGCACTTGCAGGCCTTGCAACAGGCCCGGACCGATCTGTGTGCGGTTGAGGTTGCGCGCCCAGAAGTATTCGAGGCTGGCGGTGTGGTCATCGGCCAGCTTGGCGCTGGCCTTGCCGAAGAACGAGGTCTTTTCCGTCTCCGGCACCAGGTCCAGGTAACTCCACAGCGATTGCCTGCAGATGCCGCTGCGCGCGATCAGCCCCGGCGCATTGCAGCCTGACGCCGCCAGCGGGTTACTGGCATTCGAGCCCTGGCTGTAGTTGGCCGGCGAAGCCACGCCCGAGGAGTAGTCCAGGCCGCGACCCGGCTGGTAGTTGTAGGTGAAATCGCGGTCTTTGGCCTTCAGGCTCTGCTGTTTGTCGTGGCTGACCACGCCGAACACGTTGAAGCGGTCGTCTTCCAGGTCGCCAAAGCCCCAGCTGCCACTGAAGTTGTTTGTCTCGCCGCCACCGGAACGGGTCGGCGTGCTGCCGCCCAGGGTCAGTTGACCGTCGGTGACGCTCTTTTTGGTGATGAAGTTGATCACGCCGCCAATGGCGTCGGTGCCGTACAGCGCCGACGCGCCATCACGCAGGACTTCCACGCGGTCGATGGCGGCGAACGGGAGGGTATTGAGGTCGACGCCCGAGGCGTTGATGGCATTGGTCGCGTTGTTGCTCAGGCGTCGGCCGTTGAGCAACACCAGGGTTTTGTTGGGGCCGATGCCGCGCAAATCAGCAAAAGACGCCCCGCCGCTGCTGGAGCCGATCGAGCGGCCGGCGCCCACCGAGGACTGGTTGGCCGCGATGCGGTTGACCAACTGCTCGGTGGTGGTGACGCCCTGCTTCTTCAGCTCTTCGGTGCGCAAAATGGTGACCGGCACCGCCGTCTCCGCATCGACCCGGCGAATCGCGCTGCCGGTGACTTCGATGCGTTGCAGTTGCGGAATCACCGAGGGGCTTTCAACACCCTCGGCGTCTGCGGCCAGGGCACTGCCGGAGGCCGCCGTGGCAGCGAGTGTCAGTAAAAAACCGATGTGTTTGGGATCAAGCATGGCGTCGACGGCTCCCTGTCCGTTATGGGGGTATGCAGGGTTGTGTGTCGACGCCAGGTTTTTTATAGAGCACCGATTAGACCGTAATCGCATGTGCTTATGCGCTACTTGCCGAAGTGGTAACTCACGTCCAGCCAGACCTGACGGCCATAGGGGTCATAGTTGCCGCTGGGGTAGTACGGCCAGCCGGCGGAGTCATCGTGCTTGACCTGATTGAGCAGGTTGTTGACGGTCAGGCCCACACTGGCTTGCTCGTTCACCTGGTAGCGGGCACTGGCATTAAAGGTGGTCCAGGGCGACAGGCGACCGTCGCCGGCGCCATTGGTCACGCTGCCGTAGCGGATGCCGGTGAGCGTGGCGGAGAGGTGCTGGTAGTCCCAGGTCAGGCTGGCGTTGACCTTGCTGCGCCAGTCGTGATTATCCGTGCTGGAGCGCAGGTTCTGGGTTTGCGCGTCATCCGATTCCTTGAGGTAGTGGGACAGCACCAGGCTGTAGCCAATCGCCGAACTGAACGCACCGTACTGGCCTGCACCCCAACGGATATTGCTCTTGAGGTCCAGGCCGCTGACCCGTTCGCTGGCAGCGTTGATCGCGTTGACCTGCACGCGTTGCAGCACGTTCGGGTCGACTGCCGCGGTGCTGGCGTTACGCTGAATGCGCGCCAACACGTCGGCGCAGGTGGTCGCGTCGAGCTGGCCGTTGCGGCACTGGTTTTCCTGTTGCAGCAAGCGGTTGATGTCGACGGTGGTCAACAGGTCCTTGATTTCAACGCGCCAGAAGTCGGCGGAGAAATCGAACTGATGGGACGGCGACCAGACAAACCCGTACGTCCAGGACTTGCCACGCTCGGAGGCGAGGTCCGAATTGCCGGTCTGGGTGTAATCCACCCGGCCTCGGTCACACGCCCCTTCTACGCCTTTGCTGCAACCGTAATAGTCGATCTGGTCAGGCGTGTAGCCGTTGGTAGCCGCCTGGTAGAGATAGTTGAGGTCGGGGGCGCGAAAGCTGGTGCCGTAGCTGCCACGCAGCAGCAGGCTGGTGACCGGGCGCCATTCCAGGCCCAGGTTGTAGGTTTTTTGTTGCTCGGTGCGGCCACTGAATTTGTACTGGTCCCAACGCCCCGCAGCCGATGCCAGCAAGGTATCGGTCAGCGGAATGCTCAGCTCGCCACCGGCTGCATAGCGGTCACGCGCCCCCCCCGAATTGGAGGCGGGCGTGGTGTTGTAAAACGTGCCGTCATTGAGCTGGTCATCGACGTGAACGCTGTAGGACTGACGCCCCACTTCCGTCACACCGGCAAAGCCCACCGGGCCCGCCGGCAGCTCGAACAGGTCGCCATTGATGTTGGCGCTGAAGGTTTGCGAGACCGATTTACTCTTCTGCACCAGGCTGCCGCGAAACTGGTCCCACTGCTCCGGGGTCAACGGCTGATCCAGACGCGAAGGGTCCGGGGCGAAGACCGGATGACCATCCTGCGTGCCGAGTTGCGGCCCGAGGAAGTAATCCCGGATGCCGCTCAAGGGTGTGTAGCGTGTGGTGCGATCGCTGGTGTACTCGGAGCGGTTGGCCGCAATTTGATACCCCCAGTCGCTGTTGTTGAACTTGTCTTCCAGGCCCAGGGTGCCGGTCCAGGACACTTCGCGCCATTGGCTGTTGTTGCTGGTTTTGCCGCCGATTTCCTCGCTGGCAAAGTTGCGCGACCAGCGCTCCAGGTTGCCGGTGTTCCGGTTGATGAAGTCGGGCGAGGTGAAGCTCGGCCCGCGTGTATTGTTCTGGGTGTGATCAAAGCCAAACATCAGGTCGGCGAACACTTTGCCGGTGTCGCTGAAGTGCCAGGTGCCCCGGGTATAGCCGTCGTAGTTTTCCTTCTGCGCCTGCAAGGTCCAGTAATCGTTGTAGTACTGGTTGGTGGTGCAACGGTTGCCGCTGCCGCCAAGCTTGCCGTTGTAGATACCGCCGTAGGCACCGCAACCGGGGCCGAGGTAAGCGCCGCTGTCGAGGTTGCGGCGGTAGCCCACATCCTTCGCCGGGCCGTCGCTCATGAAGCCGCGCTGATTGCCCCAGATCGGCTGGCGCTGGGTCAGCTCCAGGCCGAATACCCCGTCAAAATCGCCCCAGGTATCACCACCGCTGATTTGCAGGCGCTGGTTATCACCGCCGCCGCGCTGGGCTTCGCCACCGCGCAGGTTGACATCCACGCCGCTGATTTTGTCTTTGAGGATGATGTTCACCACCCCGGCAATCGCATCCGAGCCGTACACGGCCGAGGCGCCGCTGCTGAGAATTTCGATGCGCTCGATCATCACCGCCGGGATGTTGGCAAGGTTGGTGAAATTGACCGTGCCGTCGTACGCCGTGGGGTAGTCGGCCACGCGCCGGCCATTGATCAGCACCAGCGAGTGGTTGGGGCCCAACCCGCGCAGGTTGAGGGCGCTGGCGGCGGGCTGGAACGTGTTGCCGTAGTCTTCGCCCTGGGTCATGCCGGTATTCTGGGTTTGCGAAGCAATGGCGTCGTAGACGTTCTTGTAACCACGGCGGGTGACTTCGTCAGCCGTGATGACCGTGACCGGCGACGGTCCTTCGACCTGGGCACGGGCAATACGCGAACCGGTGACCACGACTTTTTCCAGCGCGACATCCCCCGCCACTTTTGCCGCCGTGGGCGCAACCTTGACCGCAGCCGCCGGCACTGTGGCCGCACGGCGCAAGGTCCAGCCGCCGTCGCCGCTCGGCACCGCCTCAAGAGACGAACCGCGCAGTGCCTGCTGCAGCGCTTGCTCGGTGGTAAAGGCCCCGCGCACGGGCGCACTGGTGAGGCCTCGCACCAGGTCTTGCTGAAAGGAAATGATCTGCCCGCTGCGGCGTGACAGGGTCAGCAGCGCCTGGTCGAGTGGCCCGCTGGCGATATCAAAGTCAAAGGCCTGGGCCGCCGAAACGGCTGACGACGGTTGTGCCAGCGCCGTCGTGCCATGGCTTGCCAGCGCCAGCCCGATGGCCAAAGACAGCGCCGCCAGGGATGCTCGACTGAGGTGTTTGAATTGCATGCTTGAGGTTCCCATCATTGATATGCCGTTGATGGGTTGAACAACAGATCACAGGTTTTTATAGGCAGCCGTTAGGCTAAAAAAGCATGGGTTTATAACGCCCTGAAAGCACGCGGGCAGGCAGACAAACCTTTGCCTGCAACCGTTTGTGCAACAACCCCAGGCTTTTTATAGAGGGCCGGCGAATTATTTATCGACGCTCGATGCTGACCCAATACGGGCTGTGGTAATCGATCTGCACCGGCAACGATTTGGCCAGCAATTGCAGCGCGCTTTGGCTGTCATCCAGCGGGAAAATCCCGCTCAACCTGAGGCTCGCCGCCTCGGGGCTTATGCGAATGATGCCGCGCCGGTAGTCACGCAGGGCCTCGACCACTTCACCCAAGGAGCGGTCACGTACTTCCAGCAACCCCTGTGTCCAGGAAGACTCGCCCCCGCTGGCGGCTTCCAGTGTGAGGATGCCTTGGGCATTGAACGTGGCTTTCTGGCCGGCTTTGATGACCTGCACCGCGCCGTCGCGTGTGGTGATCTCCACTTGAGAGTGCAGCATTGTGATGTGGGTGTGATGCTCGCCCTGCTGCACCAGAAAACGCGTGCCCAACGCGCGCATGCGGCCGTGTTCGGTCTCGACAATAAACGGCCTGAGGCTGTCCTTGAACACATCCACCAGCAACTTGCCATCCAGCAGCTGCAGCAGCCGCTGCCGAGCATCAAAATGCGTCACCACCCGGCTGCGCGCATCCAGCGTCAATGCACTGCCATCTTCCAGAGTGAGGTTCAGGCGCTCGCCGGTGCCGGTGCGCAACGCGCCCAAGGGCAACCAGGTGTCAGACAGCCGCGTGACAATGCCCGCTAAGGAAACAAAGCCCACCAAGGCGAGCGTGTTGCGCAAGAAGCGGCGCCGGCCCGACGGCGCGTTGAGGGTGTGCAGCAGGCTGTCGCGAGGCATGCGGCGCAGTTCGTCGTTGGCCAGCACGGCCAGGCCGCCGCCCATCATGTTGAAGACTTCGGCTCGTCGCGGATCGCCTTCACGCCAACGACGGAAAGCCGTGTGTTCCTGCGCACTGGCATGCCCGGACTGCAACAGCGCCATCCACTGCGCGGCCTCGTCGATAATCGCCTCATCCGGCACACTGTGACTCATGACGGCGCCATCGCCAGATAACAGCGCTTGAACGCATCGACCATGTACTGCTGGACGCGGCTGACCGAGACCTGCAATTGCTCGGCAATTTGCGCGTAAGTCAGACCGTCCAACTGGTGATACAAAAACGCCGCCTTGGCCTTGGCGGACAAACCGTCGAGCAGGCGGTCCACCTGCAGCAAGGTTTCGATCAGCAGCAACCGCTCCTCGGGCGACGGGTGAACCATCATCGGCGCCTGCGCCAGTGCTTCCAGGTAAGCACGTTCCAGGTCCTGGCGGCGCCAGCCCTCATACATCAAGCGTCGCGCGATGGTGGTCAATAATGCCCGCGGCTCGCGGATGCTGGCGGGGTCCGGCAATGCCAGCACCCGCAGAAAGGTTTCCGACGCGATGTCCTGGGCGCCATGCGGGCAACCCATCGCCCGGCTGACCCGGGTACACAGCCAGCTGTAGTCACTCTTGAACATCTGCCCAATCAGACCGAAATGTGGGTTCTGATTCACACCCATTGCATGCTCCATGCGAATAACGGCCACTCAGCCTGGCGGTTGACAAGCGGTGGCAGGCCACCGCTGGAAGGGCGGACTGTGCATGAACGCGGTATAGCTTAGGAAAGAATAAAAAATTTCAAAGGCCTTTGGATTTGGCATATACCCGCACTGGCGGAACCTGCCTACTTCGCGAACGCATACTCGCCGCCCTTCTCCACCGCCTTGCGGTAAGCCGGGCGTGCCTGGAAGCGCTTCACCCACGCCACCAGGTTCGGATACGCCTGCAATTTGCCCTGGGCACCGGCCACTTCACCGATGAAACTCAGCTGGATATCCGCGCCGCTCAGCTCGTCACCCAACAGGTACGGGGTGTCCGCCAGCACGTCGTTCAAATAACCCAGGTAGTTGGCCACTTCCGATTGAATACGCGGTTGCAGCGGCGCGCCTGCGTCGCCGAGGCGGCCGACGTAGAGATTGAGCATCAGCGGCAACATGGCCGAGCCTTCGGCGAAGTGCAGCCATTGCACGTATTTGTCATAGGCGGCGGTGCTCGGCTCGGGCTGCAGGCGGCCCTGGCCGTGGCGGCGGATCAGGTAGTCGATGATGGCGGCGGATTCGATCAACACCAGGGAGCCGTCTTCAATCACCGGGGATTTGCCCAGCGGGTTGATGGCCTTGAGTTCAGCCGGGGCGAGGTTGGTTTTCGGATCGCGGCTGTAGCGCTTGATTTCGTAAGGCAGGCCGAGTTCTTCGAGCAGCCAGAGGATGCGTTGCGAGCGAGAGTTGTTGAGGTGGTGGACGGTGATCATCGGGGGCAACTCCATGGGATGAGCGTTGAGGGTATATCAGCAGACTGCACAGGTGCAGTGGAGTGCCCTGAAGTTGCTGACATGCCGTCGTGGCGAGCGAACTTGTTGTGGCGAGCGGGCTTGCCCCGCGTTGGGCTGCGAAGCGGCCCCAAACCTGACAACGCGGTTCATCAGTTGCACCGCGTTGGCTCAATTGGGAGTGCTTCGCACTCCAACGCGGGGCAAGCCCGCTCGCCACAGGAAGCCCGTTCGACAGGTCGAGCTATTCAGTTCCTCAGACCAGACGAAACCGGGCGGTGTTGTCACTCAGGGCGCGGCTGCCTTTGCTCAGGGTGTCGGCGGCCTGGTTCACGGCTCGGGCGCCGTCGAGCAGGCGCCCTGCCGCCTGGTCCACCTGCTGGATATTGCCGCTGACTTCATCCGCCGTCGCCGCCTGTTCTTCCACCGCCGCCGCAATCTGCGCGAGGGTGTCGGTGACGTTTTGCACCGCGCCGGCAATCTCGCCCAGGCGCGTGCCCAGCCCGGTGACGGACTCGGCATCGGTCAGCGCCTGATCGCAAGCAGCGCCCATCAAGCTGACGGCCTGGCTGACGGTTGAACGCAGGCTGTCGACGGTGCCGGCAATCTGCGCCGTCGAGGCCTGGGTGCGTTGCGACAGGCTGCGCACTTCATCGGCCACCACCGCAAACCCCCGGCCCTGCTCGCCCGCGCGGGCGGCCTCGATGGCGGCGTTCAGCGCCAGCAGGTTGGTCTGCTCAGCGATGCCGCGAATGGTGTCGACCACCGACTGAATCTGCTGGCCTTGCTGGCTGACCTGTTCCAGCGCGTTGGCCGTGTCGGTGAGGCGTTGGTTGAGCTGCTGGATGCTGGCCGTGGTGCGCTGGCTGTCGCGGCTGCTGTCTTCGGCAATACGCCGGGTGTTCTGGGCACTGCCCGAAGCCTGCTCACAGCTTTTGGCGACGCCCATGGAGGTGGCGGCCAGCTGTGTCGCCGCGGCGGCGATCTGGCTGATTTGCTGTTGCTGGTCTTCGACTTCCGTGAGCGTACTGCCCGACTGCGAATTCAGCGTGAGCACCGCCGAGCCGAGCTGCTGGGTCTCGTGGTTCACGCCCAACAGGCTGGTGCGCAACTGCACCACCGCGACGTTGAGCGCGGTGCTGATGGCCGCGAGTTCATCGCGGCCTTCCACCGCCACCTCCACGCACAGGTTGCCGTCCCGCAAGGACTCGGCCAGCGTGGTGATGCCACTGGCACTGCGGCGGATCGAGGCTTGCAGGCAGATAAACAGATACAACGCCGCCAGCGCCAACAGGCTGAACGTCGCCACCACCGGGATGAACTGTTTGAGCGAGCGATCGCGGTAGTAAGCCAGGCGCTCATCCAGCGAGTTCAACGACTGGCTGCGCAATGCGCCCAGGGCGCCGAGCGTACTGTCGACACTGCGGTCGAAGCCTGCGATGTCGAGCTTGATGCTGCCGCCGAAGACCCCATCGTCCAGGGCTTTAAGCTCGCTATCCAGCAATTGCAGACTGTTGTCGTATTGCGCGGTCCAGGGTTCAAGCCCGGCATACTGCTTGGCTTTGAGCGAGGTCGCCGCCTTGGCCAACTGGTCGCGAGCGTCCCCGATGCGGCCACGCAGGTCGCGCATCTGCAAGCGGCTTTGCAGGGTGAACTGCCCGGACGCCACGGACGATTCGCCAACACTCGCCGTGCGGCCGATACGCTCGATCAGGTCCGGGGTGTGCTGGGTGGAGATCTGCATCAACAGATAGGTTTCCAGCCACGGGTCCAGAATCAGCCCGGTGTCCAGGGTGATTTGTTCACGCAGGGTTTGCATCGCGGTCAGGGCTGCGGTGAAACGGTCGTAGCCGTCCGGCCACCAGCCCACGGTGCGCAGGGCCTGGCTGTCCATGCCCTTGACCGTCGCCTGCAACGCCTCGAAACGCGCCAGGGTGTCGGCGCTGGCATTGTGTTGTTTGAGCGCATCGCCCAAGGCCTGCAGGCTTTGGGCAATGGCAGGGCTACCGGCGTCCACTTTGTCCATCGCGGCCTGGGCCGCCGGTGTTGGCGTGTGCTGGATGTCCAGGGCTTTCCAGCGCGCAGCCAGGTTGCGCTGCGCGGTCAACTGGCCATCCAGCGTGTCCAGGGCCAGCAACTGGCGCACGCCGGATTGTTCACTGGAAATCACCGCGAGCTTGTCGCGATAGTCCTGGCCGATCATCCACAGGCTCCCGGCCAGGGGCAGCATGAACAGGAAAAACAGGATCTGGAACTTGCGCGCAAAACCGAAACGGCCGAGCAGACGGATACCGGGTGATAAAAGACTGTGCATGGCCGACCACTCCCTGAAGCAACCTGAAAAATGACTAGAAGCAAAATGCCATGTCATTGATTAGTTTGGCACTAGCAAGATATGGGCCGTCGGGATAGGGGCTGGAGATAGGCGCTGCGCCAGCCGATCGTCAACGCCGCGCGCACAAATATGGGGCAAAAACACTCAATACCGAGCACACGCCTGTAACCCCCGGAGACGCCGATCGGATGTTCAGGGGGTCAGCAAAGGGTTGCCGACTTTTTAGAGGAGTCTGATCAACCCTCTGCTTTCACCCGCATGTACTGACTGAAATTATTGATGTGATCATCCAGGTTGTCTTCCAGCATCATGCGGTACTGATCACAGAAATACGTCAGCATCGCCTCACGGGCCGCGGCCATTTCGGCGCCTGACTTGAAGTTGCGTGCACTGGCCCAGGCATTGAAGCGTGTGGTGCCGAACATCATTGAAGCACTGACTTCACCGAGGTTTTCGCAGGTGTTGAGCTGTTCGTTCGACAGCTCGATATGGGCGTCTGCGCGGTCGTAAAAGGCTTGGTCGGTGGTGTCGGCCATGGTCGGGTTCCCGGGTGATTAAACGAAGGCGGCCATTGGAGCATATCCGGCGGCGGGTTGGCAGGCGTGCCCTCACCGTGAGGCGATCAACTGTTGCGCCGGCCATTCAAGCCAGCAGCTCACTGATCCACCGCACCTGCTGCGCGACCTCCTGCAGCCTCTCCTGCGGCACCGCCTGCCGCGCCTGTTCGAAGCTGGCGAGGGTCTTGTGTTTCTGGCGCAGCATGCGCTGCCACTTGGCCAGGAACTGCGGGCTGCGCGCCTGTATGTGCAGGGGGCCGAAGTACAGTTCTTCCTGGGTGTAAGTCACAGGCTCGCCGCGTTCGGCGACGATAATCTCGTAGTAGAAACGATTTTCCAGCAGCAACTCTTCAGTGAGGATGCGGTAACCGTTGTTCATCAACCATTGACGCAGCGGTTGCTCGCCGCCGTTGGGCTGCAGGACCAGGCGCTCCCTGCCGCCGAGCCGCGCCTTGCCGGCTTCAAGAATGTCGCGAATGGTCTCGCCGCCCATACCGCACAGGCTGATGGCGGTGATGCCGTCGCCCGGTTCAATCGCCGCCAGGCCGTCGGCCAGGCGCACGGTGATGTGCTGTTCCAGCGCGTTTTCGCGCACGGTGCGCCGGGCCGCGTGAAAGGGCGTGGCCGCCACCTCCCCCGCCACCGCCGCCGTGATCAGGCCGCGGCGCATCATTGCCACCGGCAGATAGCCGTGGTCCGAGCCGATATCGGCCAGGCGCGCGCCGGCAGGCACGTTCGCCGCCACGCGCTCAAGGCGTCTGGATAACGTGTGTTCGTTCAACGTGTGTTCCTTATCACCAGAGGGTTACTCACCCGAGAAACGGTCACGGCTGTTGGTCAGGTGCAGCACCATCGCCGCGCGCGCCGCATCGGGGTCCTGGCGCTTGATCGCATTGAAGATCGCCTCGTGCTCCAGGTTGGCCAACTGCCCGAGCCGGGCGAAGTCGGCGCCACCGCGCTCGGCGCCCTTGACCTGGGTACGCGGGATCATTGCATTGCCCAGGTGCAGCATGATCTCGGTGAAAAACGTATTGCCGGTGGCCTCGGCGATCAGTTGATGAAAGCGTTTGTCTTCCTCCACACAACTGTCGTTGTTGGCCAGCGAGGCCTGGTAGTCGTCCAGCGCCTGACGCATCTGCGCCAGTTGCTCGCCAGATCGGCGCAGCGCGGCCAGCGCGACGGCCTGCACCTCCAGGCCCAGGCGCAGTTCGAGCATGTTGCGCACACTGGCGACCGTGTCCACGTTCAAACGCAAGCCCTGTTGGGCGCGAGGCGCCAGCACAAAGGTGCCGATACCGTGGCGCGTTTCCACCAGGCCCGACGCCTGCAATTTGGAAATGGCCTCGCGCACCACCGTTCGGCTCACGCCGTGCTCCAGCACGATGGTGGATTCCGAAGGCAGTTTTTCACCGGGTTTAAGCTGGCCGAGCAAAATGCGCTGGGTCAGCGCTTCGACCACGCCTTGAGCGAGGTTGCTGGAACGTCTACGGACGAGATTTGCACTTTCAACAGGCATCGCTGCGGGTCCACGGGGTTGGGCTGGAGGGAGCTTAACACCCTCACGGGCCGGATTCGAAAAGCAATCGACTTGTATGACAACTCATCTATTTTTACCGAAATCAAAAATGCGCCACTGCAGCCTCAAAGCGTGAATCCTGACGACAACCGGCGCGAAAAATTCGACAGAAAGCCCTATATCCATTGAGCAAATAACCAAAACGCTCACTCAACTCATTCGCTTATAAAAACAAAAACAGCCACCACTGCATTGCGGTATTCAGAAAACCACTTGTATGATGTCTATCAACAAGACACGCAAACCCGCATAAAAATAATCAGGGGGAGTTTTGAATTGTGAACAATTCAAGCCATGCATCTGCCGCTTCAGAAAGTGATTCAGTCCTCGCGCGTGCCGTGAGCAAAGTGAAGGGCCATGTGCTCCCACTGTTCGTGATCATGTTCATCCTCAACTACATCGACCGGGTCAATATCGGCTTCGTGCGCACGCACATGGAGCATGACCTGGGCATCGGTGCCGCCGCCTATGGCCTGGGTGCCGGGCTGTTCTTCATTGGCTACGCGCTCTTCGAAGTGCCCTCCAACATGCTGCTGCAAAAGGTTGGCGCGCGCATCTGGCTGACCCGCATCATGTTCACCTGGGGCATCGTCGCCACGTTGATGGCCTTCATCCAGAACGAAACCCAGTTCTACATCCTGCGTTTTCTGCTGGGCGTGGCCGAGGCGGGTTTCTTTCCCGGCGTGATCTATTACTTCACCCGCTGGCTGCCTGGCGTTGAGCGCGGCAAAGCCATCGCGATCTTCCTCAGTGGCTCGGCGGTGGCCTCGCTGATTTCCGGGCCGCTGTCGGGTGCGCTGCTGCAGATCGAAGGCTTTGGCTTCCACGGTTGGCAATGGATGTTTGCCATCGAAGGCCTGGCCTCGGTGGCGCTGGGCTTTTTCGTGTGGTTCTGGCTGGACTCCAAACCCCACGACGCCAAATGGCTGAGCCGCGAAGAGCAGGACGCGCTGGTGGGCGTCATCGACCAGGAACAGCGCGACCGCGAAGCGCTGACCACCGTCAAACCCACCCTCGGCAAGCTGCTCAAGGACCGTCAGATCCTGCTGTTCTGCGTGCTGTATTTCTGCATTCAACTGACCATCTACGCCGCCACCTTCTGGCTGCCGAGCATCATCAAAAAGATGGGCGACCTCAGTGATGTGCAGGTGGGGTTCTTCAACTCGATCCCGTGGCTGATCTCGATCATCGCCATGTACGCCTTCGCCTCGCTGTCGGGCAAGTTCAAGTTCCAGCAGGCCTGGGTGGCGGCAGCGCTGTTGATCGCAGCGGCCGGGATGTTCATGTCCACCACCGGCGGGCCGATTTTCGCCTTTGTTGCGATTTGCTTTGCGGCAATTGGTTTCAAGTCGGCCTCGTCGTTGTTCTGGCCGATCCCGCAGGGCTATCTGGACGTGCGCATCGCCGCTGCCGTGATTGCGTTGATCAACTCCATCGGCAACCTGGGCGGGTTTGTGGCGCCGACCACCTTCGGTTTTCTGGAACAGACCACCGGCTCGATTCAAGGCGGCCTCTATGGTTTGGCCGGTACGTCTATCCTCGCGGCGATCCTGGTGTTCTTCGCCAAGACCTCGCCCTCCTCCGTATTGATTGCGCCGGGTGCTGTGCCCGCCGGTGTCGCCCTCAGCAAACCTCTTTAAGCAGACTCAGGACCTTGCCATGACTACCCCTGTCGTTACCCATTTTCAGGTCATCCCCGTTGCCGGCCATGACAGCATGCTGCTCAACCTCAGCGGCGCTCACGGGCCATTTTTTACCCGCAATATCGTGATTCTCAAGGACAGCAGCGGCAACACCGGCGTGGGCGAAGTGCCCGGCGGCGAACGCATTCGCCAAACCCTGGAAGACGCCCGCAGCCTGGTGGTCGGCCAGCCGATCGGCCAGTACCAGCGCGTCCTCAACCAGATGCGCACCACCTTTGCCTCGCGGGATTCGGCGGGGCGTGGCCTGCAAACCTTTGACCTGCGCATCACCATTCACGCCGTCACGGCGATGGAAGCGGCGTTGCTCGACTTGCTGGGGCAGTTCCTGGAAGTGCCGGTCGCGGCCTTGCTCGGCGAAGGGCAACAACGCGATGCGGTAAAAATGCTCGGCTATCTCTTCTACGTGGGTGATCGCACGACCACCGACCTTGCCTATCGCAACGAAGCCGACGCCGACGATGACTGGTTCCGCCTGCGCCACGAAACGGCCCTGACCAGTGAAGCCGTGGTGCGCCTGGCCGAAGCCGCCAAAGCCAAATACGGCTTCAACGACTTCAAACTCAAGGGCGGCGTGCTGAGCGGCGATGCCGAAATCGAAGCCGTCACGGCGCTGGCCGAACGCTTCCCGGATGCGCGCATCACGCTCGACCCCAATGGCGCCTGGTCGCTCAAGGAAGCCGTGCGTCTGTGCCGCGACCAGCATCACGTACTGGCTTACGCCGAAGACCCGTGCGGCGCCGAAAATGGCTACTCGGGCCGCGAAGTCATGGCTGAATTCCGCCGCGCCACGGGCCTGAAAACCGCCACCAACATGATCGCCACCGACTGGCGCGAAATGGGCCACGCAATCCAGCTGCAATCGGTGGACATTCCCCTGGCCGATCCACACTTCTGGACGATGCAAGGCTCGGTGCGTGTCGCGCAGATGTGCCATGAATGGGGCCTGACCTGGGGCTCGCACTCCAACAACCACTTCGACATTTCCCTGGCGATGTTCACCCAGGTCGCCGCCGCCGCACCCGGCGACATC
Source organism: Pseudomonas tolaasii NCPPB 2192 (assembly GCF_002813445.1). Lineage (NCBI taxonomy): Bacteria > Pseudomonadati > Pseudomonadota > Gammaproteobacteria > Pseudomonadales > Pseudomonadaceae > Pseudomonas > Pseudomonas tolaasii. The sequence continues at coordinate 3,771,861 of NZ_PHHD01000001.1, read as the reverse complement.
ACCGCGATCGACACCCACTGGATCTGGCAGGACGGCCAGCGCCTGACCAAAGAACCGCTGAAAATCGAAGGCGGCTACGTGAAGGTGCCGAGCAAGCCGGGCCTTGGGGTGGACATCGACATGGACGCCGTGGCCAACGCCCACGAAGTGTACAAAGGCATGGGCCTGGGGGCGCGGGACGACAGCGTGGCGATGCAGTTTTTGATTCCGGGCTGGCGCTTCAACAACAAGCAGCCGTGCCTGGTGCGTTAACGCCCGCCCAATCACAGATGAGGGAGGTAGCAGGCTTACTGTGGCGAGCGGGCTTGCCCCGCGTTGGGCTGCGAAGCAGCCCTAAAACCTGACGACGCGCTTTATCAGTTGCACCGCGTCGCCGGAGTTTGGGAGCGCTTCGCACTCCAACGCGGGGCAAGCCCGCTCACCACAACAAACCCCATCCGCCACAAGAAGACCGCTCACCACAACAAGATCACTCGAAATGTCATGGGTACTGTCGGATTCAGGGTTTTCCAGCCGACACCGATTTAGCCCTGGCGGCTTTCCCGGACGCAATCGGCTGCACCGTAAGCTCAACCCCCAGGGCCAGCATCAACTTCTGCACCGTCTCATAACGGGTTTTCGAGCCGCCTTTGAGGGTTTTATAAAGGCTCTCCCGATTGACCCCCGCCGCCTCGGCCACCTTGTTCACGCCTTGGGCCTTGGCAACCTCGGCAAGTGCCTTCATGAGTATTTGGGGGTCGTGCGATTTCATGCTTTGCGCCAAATACGCACTGATCACCTCCGGGCTGTCGAGGAAGCGCGAAGCCTCGTAAACGCTGGTTCCGGACGTATCAAGATCGAGGATCGGCATATCCTCGGGTTTGAATTTCTGTTCACTCATTTCATTTACCTTTTAGAGTACTAAAGGTCACCGTTACCTCGCTGTTTTTGTAGCCTAGTGGCTACCACCTGCTAAAGCTAGTGAGTTTTCAGTTCCGGTGAGCTCCGGATCAAAAAAACCTGGCCCAGCCCCGCAGGAGCAGCCGTTCAATTCTATTAGCGCTTGTTTCCCTGCCGTTTAAAGCGCCCGATCAAACAACGGCGTCACGTCGTACCGCTGCTTGAGCATCTGCGCGTCCACCAGGAAATCCGCCGTGGCCTGGGCTTCGCTGACAATCGTCGGCGAGATCGGCAGCACCTTGATCGCATCGCGCTTGAACCACACCTTGGCAATTTCCGGCGCGGACTGGTTGGCCTTCGACCAGGCTTCGGCGTACTCGTCGACATGGCTGTTGCTCCACACCCGCGCGCGGGTCAGCCGGGCGATGAAGTCTTTGATGATTGCGCCTTTTTGCGCCAGTGCCGGCTCATACGCGACGATATAGGTCGGCGCGCTCATCAGGCCCTTGGCATTGCGAATCAGCGTGCTGCCCTCTTTTTCCTGCAGCGACACATAGGGCTCCCATGTGCCGAAGGCGTCGATATCGCCCTGGGTCAGCGCCAGGCTGGCTTCGGCCGGCAGCAGGTATTTGAACGTCACACTGCTGCGCGGCACACCGGCTTCATCCAGCGCCTTGTAGGCCAGTTGCTGGCTCCAGGAACCGTTCCAGATCGCAACGGTTTTGCCTTTTAGGTCAGCCACCGACTGAATGCCTTTGCGCGCCACAATGCCCACGCCGTCGAGGCTGGTTTGCGTGCTGGCCACCACCTTCACCGGCGCGCCATTGGCGGCGAGGCTGATCACCGGCGTGTCACCGACAATCCCCACATCCAGCGCGCCGCTGGCCACGGCCGAGGCCACCGGCGAGCCAGTGTTGAAGCGCTTGAAATCGATCTTGTACGGCAGGTCTTTCAACTCGCCGGACAGCTCCAAAACGATGCGATTGGAGAAGAACTGGTCACCCACAGTGAGGGTGGGCGGCTCTGCTGCCCATACCGAAGAACCCTGCAGCGAGAGAGAAGCCAGGCCCAGCAGGGCAAGCATATTGCGACGGTTGATCATGAATACGATCCACAGGTTGATGGCGGACTCAACCATCTGTGGGCGTGCAGTCTGGTAATGAGAAAAGGGTTTGAGGGTCGCCGAGCGTGGCGCCCGTAGAAGCTATCGCAATAAAAGCGCGAGGTTTAATACTGTTGCGCACTATGGATAGAACCACCGCGCAGCTTCATAGCAATTTTTCGTATTAAAAACTTCGCCACCCGTGGGTTAGGGTGACGTCACCAGACCACTGGGCCTCGCTTCCAACCCCCTTTTACAGCGCCGTCGCGACCACGCGTACCGGCCCGGCAAGGTCAATCATGTCCAATCCTGCTTTGAATCTCTGGGGCGCACCGCCGTCTGCCCGCTATGAACAACTGGCTGCACCGTTTCGCCCGCTCTTTGCCCACATTCTCGCCGGGGCTGCCGAAGCGGATCAGACCCGCGCCAGCCTGGCCGACGTCATCCAGCAACTGAACGCACTGGGCTTGCCGCGCTGGCGTCTACCTGAAAGCCATGGCGGCCAGGGTGCCACCTTCGCCGAACTGCTGGCCTTGCTTACCGAGCTGTCCGCCGCCGACTCCAACATTACCCAGGCGCTGCGCGGGCACTTTGGTTTTTGCGAAGACGTGCTGTGCGCCAAGGACCCCGACTGGCGCGCCCGCTGGCTCGACCGCCTCGGCCAGGGCGCCCTGCTCTCCCCGGGCAGCACCGAAGTGGGCAACCAGACGCGCGGCGAATTTGAAACCCGCCTGCACCGCGATGCCGACGGCACCCTGCGCATCAGCGGCAGAAAGTTCTACACCACCGGCGCGCTCTACAGCGACCTGATCAACACCATCGCCACCGGCGAAGACGGCGAAACCCACAGCGTGGTCGTCGACCTCAAGGCGCCGGGCGTGCAGATCGTCGACGACTGGAACGGCTTTGGCCAACGCCTCACCGCCAGCGGCACCTGCATTTTCGACAACGCACCGCTGGAAGACGAAGGTCGGCCTACCACGCACCGTTTCGGTTATGGGCAATCCTTCTTCCAGATCTACCACCTCGCCACCCTCGCCGGCATCGCTCGCCGTGCGGCACTCAGTGGTGCCGAAGAGCTCAGAGCGCGCGCCCGAACCTTTACCACCGGCAACGCGGATTCCGCCGCGCAAGACGTGCAATTGCTGCAAGTGATCGGCGAAGTCGCCAGCCAGGCCTACGCCGCGCACGCCATCACCCAGCAAGCCGCACGGCGTCTGGACGACACCGCGCACTACCTGATCACCCACGACCAACCGCTGCATGACGATGACCCGCAGGTGGCACTGGCGGAACTGGAAGTGTGCCTGGCGGTAAACCCGGTGATTGATGCCACACTCGCCGCGACCACGGCATTGTTCGATGCCCTGGGCGCCAGTGCCACGGCCAGCAACAAGGCGCTGGACCGGCTGTGGCGCAACGCGCGCACCCTGGCGAACCACAACCCGCGGGTGTACAAGTCGCGGATTGTGGGCAACTACCTGGTCAATGGCGTGTTGCCGCCCGCGCAGTGGCGAGTGGGTGTAGCGAAGCACTGAAAACACCACCCATCCCCTGTGGGAGCTGGCTTGCCTGCGATAGCAATCCATCAGTCAAACATGGGGCTGCTGACCCACCGCTATCGCAGGCAAGCCAGCTCCCACATTTGTTGACCGTGCTACTGGCTCACAAACGCAACCACCCGCGCCAGCATCCGGTCGCACGCCGCCAACTGCTCCATGCTGATGAACTCATCCGGCTTGTGCCCCTGCTCCATGCTGCCCGGCCCGCACACCACGGTGGGGATGCCCGCCTGGTCAAACAGCCCGCCTTCGCTGCCAAACGCCACCGTGCCGTAATCCCGAGAGCCGCAGAATTGCGCCACCCACTCGGCGGCCTGGCTTTCGACCGAGGTGGCCAGGCCTGGGTAACTGGAAAGTTCGCTGAAATGGATCGCGCACTGGCCACTGACTGCCTGCATCGCGGGCAGTAACTGCTTCTCGGCGTAGTCGCGCAACTGCTCTGCGATATGCCAGGGGTTCCCGGCCGGCAGCGAGCGCACTTCAAAATCAAAACTGCAGTTCTGCGGCACGATATTCAGCGCCTTGCCCCCCGCGATTACACCGGTTTGTACCGTGGAAAACGGCGGATCAAACCGCGCATCCTGATGCTGCGGTGCCTTGAGCGTTTCGCCCAGTCGCACCAGCTCACCCACCAGGCGCGCGGCGTATTCAATGGCATTCACGCCCGAGGGCGCATACGCCGAATGGCAGGCAGCGCCGTGCACTTCGCAGCGCATCGCCAGTTTGCCTTTATGGCCCAGCACCGGTTTGAGCTCAGTGGGCTCACCGATCACACACAACAGAGGCTTGACCGGTTGCCCGTGAAACCTTTCGATCAGCGAGCGTACGCCCAGGCAGCCCACCTCTTCGTCATAGGACAGCGCGATATGCACCGGCATGCGCAACGGCGCCGCCACCAACGCCGGCACGCTGGCCAACACGCAGGCGATATAACCCTTCATGTCTGCCGTGCCGCGGCCATACAAGTTGCCGTCTTTTTCCGTCAGCTCGAACGGCGCCACGCTCCAGCGCTGACCGTCCACCGGCACCACGTCGGTATGGCCGGACAACACAATGCCGGGCACGTCAGCCGGGCCGATGGTCGCCAGCAGGTTGGCCTTGTTTTTATGCTCGTTGAACACCAGTTCGCACGCCACGCCGTGGCCCTGCAGGTAGGTGCGCACACCGTCGATCAACGCCAGGTTGGATTCGCGGCTGGTGGTGTCGAAGCGCACCAGTTGCGCAAGCAGGTCGCGGCTGCTGCTCATCGGTCATCTCCCGGCACAGCGTAACCCGGCGCCTGTTGCGGGTTGAGGGCGCGGTCGATGTAGGCCTGCAACTGGCCGCGATAGGCTTGCCAAAGCTGGTCGAGGGCGCCGATCGGGTCTTCATCGGCCCAGTCCACGCGCAGGTTGACGATGGGCCACAGCAAATCGTCCACCACCACCAGCGCCGCCGAATGCACCGGCCCGGCTTCACCGCCTTTGGCCTGGCCGGTGTGCAGCGCGGCAAGCAAGCGGTCGGCAAGGTGCCCGGAGGCGTGCTCGAACGCGCGCACCATGGCACCGACCACACCGGGGTTGGCGAGCATATTGCCGGCGGCCACGCATTGCTCACCACTCAGTGCCGAGTGAATCCCCAACGTTTGCGCGCCGCTGAAATGCGCGGTGCGGCCCTCTTGATCAATCACCGTCACCTGGCGGTATTCGCGATGTTCCTCGTTTTCCAGCACGCGGGCCAGCGCCTCGATCGGCGCCATGCCCTGCTCCAGCCGGTCCAGCACCGACGGCCCCAGGCTGGGCAAGGTGATGTTCTGTGACGCCACCGCGCCCACACCGGGGCGCAACCACGGGCAACGCGCGCCCACGGCAATGCTCGACGAGCTGATGGCAATGCCCAGCTGGCCGGTTTCAGCGCAGCGGGCGACAACGGAAAACGTCATAAAAAGCCCTCAGTCGAGCACCGACGGGTCGGCGTCGATCATCAATTGCTTCATCTCTTCAAAGTGCTGGCGCGAGAAGTCGGCAATCCCTTCCCAGCCCCGTGCGGTTTTCTCCGCCACGTCGTCCGACAGCACACGCAGCGGCTGCCCGGTAGACCACGCCGTGACCAGAATCTGGCAGGCGCGCTCCAGGTTCCAGATGTCGTCAAAGGCCTCGCCAATGGAAACGCCGGTGACCATCACGCCATGGTTGCCCATCAGCAGGCGGCTTTTGCCGTCGAGCAGGCCGGCCAGGCGCGCGCCCTCGGCTTCGGTGTCGGCCATGCCGCCGTAGAGTTCATCCACCGCTACGCGGTTGAAGTAGCGCGCGGTGTTCTGGTCGATCGGCGGAATGTGCGGCTTGGCCAGGCACGCCACCGCCGTGGTGTAGACCGGGTGCAAATGCAGCACGGCGCGGGTGTGCGGCAACAGGCGATGAATCTGCCCGTGAATCGCCCAGGCGGTGGAATCCACATTCGGGTGGTCGGCGCTGGCCGGGTCGTCGGCATTCAGCAACAGCAAGTCACTGGCGCGAATACGCGAGAAATGCTTCCACTTGGGGTTGAGCAAAAACTGTTTGCCATCGGCCGACACGGCGGCGCTCAGGTGGTTGGCCACCGCTTCGTGCATGCCCACATGGGCGATGATGCGAAAGGTCGCCGCCAGGTCGATGCGCGCCTGTTCTTCGAGGGATAACGCCATGAATCGGTCTCCACAAGGCGCGCGCCGCAACAGGTTGCGGCGCGCTCGATTGGCTTACTTGGGCATCAGTTCGGCGATGTCGGCGTCGGTGGGTGCCTCGAAGTTGTACTTCTTGAGCAACGCGGCGTATTCCGGGGTAGCGCGGTATTTGGCCAGGCCATCGACCAGGGCTTTTTTCACCTCGTCATTGCCCTTTTTCACGCCAAAGCCATTGAGCACCGGGTAGATCAACGTGTCGGAGGAAATCACCACGCGGCTGCCCAGCTTGTCGATCACACCACGGGCCACGGCCGCGTCGGTGATCTGCGCTTCCACCGCGTGGGCGAGCAGGGCCTGGGTGGTTTGCGGGTCGGTGCTGTATTCGCTGATCTGGATCGGCTTCAGGCCCTTGGCCACGCAGTACTCATCCGACAGCTTGTGCATCTGCGCCAGCCAGGACGTGGCGCCCATGGAGCCGAGCTTGTGGCCGCAGAACTCTTCCGGGGTCTTGGGTTTATAGGCGCTGTCCTTGAGGGTGAGGATCGACTCGCCGCTTTTCAGGTAGGGGATCATATCGATGACTTTGACGCGCTCGGCGGTGATGTACATCGACGAGTTGGTCACATCAAAGCGCCCGGCTTGCAGGCCGGTGATCAGGTTGGGAAAGCGCGTGTCGAGGGTCTCGACCTTGCGCCCCATGACCTTGCCCAGGCCTTCCATGAACTCGATGTCAAAACCCGCTGGCTTGTTGTTGTCCATGTACTCATACGGAAAGAAGGTCACGTCGGAACCGGCGATGATCTTGCCGTCCTGCTGGAACGCCGAAGCGGCCAGCGAGGTCAGTGCCACCGCAGTGCCCAACAGGCACACGGCAAGGGGGCGAACACGTTTACGAAATGCTGTCATGGTCATTACCTGCAAGGGTTTAAGAAGCGCGTGGATTAAGCAGTCAGGCCGTGGCGGAATCCTGGCCGGCCTGTTGCACGAAAAAGGAGGCGCCACGGGGTTTCTGCGGCAAGCGCAGCTGGTTGTCCGTGGAGCGCACCAAACCGCTTTCTTCACCGGCCACCAACAGGCCGGCGTGTGCGCTGGGCAACGGGTTCTCGCCGAATGGCAGCGCGTCTTCAGCGGCGTAAACGCTGATAAACAAGGTGCGCGGCAGTTCGGTCTCGTTAGGGCTCGACGCATGCAAAAGCCGGGTGTGCATGAAGCACACAGAACCGGCCGGGCCGTAGCAGGCCACCGGTTGCTGGCAGTGTTCGGCGACCACCGCATCATCCACCGAGCCGGTGAACCGCTGGTTCTGCCAGTGCGACCACAGCGGGCCTTTATGGCTGCCGGGGATCACATTCAGCGGGCCGTTTTGCGGGGTCACTTCGCTGACCATCAGCAAGGCGGTGACGATGTCGTCGTTGCTGTGGGGCGTGAACAGAAAGTCCTGATGCCACTTCACCTGGGTCGCGGTGTGGGGCAGTTTCGAGTTGATCTTGCTGTGATGGAAACGCGCACCGCCGGCGCCGACCAATTGCGCCGAAATCGCCGCCATGCGCGACTGCAACGCCACCCGCTCGTAGGCCGGGGAAATCTCCGTGGGCGAACTGACCCGGCGCAACGACGGGTGATCCGCACGGTGATCGCCCTCCAGGTCAAAGCGCGCGCGGCCATCCACGGTAGCGCCCCAGCCTTCAACATGGCCGCGACTCTCCTCAACCCACTGGTCGAAGTCGTGCTGCAACGCGGCCACTTCCTCCGGCGAGAGCACGCCTTCTACCACCAAAAAACCGTCACGCTGGAATTGTTCGACTTGTGCTTGCCCGATCATTGTTTTGTTCCTGAAGGTTAGAGGGTTCACGCCAGCGAGACGTCCTTGAGGAACGCCTCCACGCGTGGGTTATGGCCGCTGCGCAAGGCAACCGGTGTGTCGTCGCAGACCACGCGGCCCTTCTCCATGAAGACGATGCGGTCGGAGACCTTGAAGGCGAAATTCATCTCGTGGGTGACGATCACCATGGTGATGCCCTCCCCGGCCAGCGCCTCGATGACCTGGAGTACTTCGTTGACTTTCTCCGGGTCGAGGGCCGAGGTGGGCTCGTCGAACAGCATGATTTGCGGGCGCATCATCAAGGCGCGGGCAATCGCCACGCGCTGCTGCTGGCCGCCGGACAACTGGTGCGGGTACTTCCAGGCGTGGTCGAGCATGCCCACCTTGTGCAACAGCGCGTAGGCCTGCTGTTTCAGCTCACTGGTGGCGCCCAGGCGATGGTATTTGGGCGCCATCAGCAGGTTGTCGAGCACGCTCAAATGCGGGAACAGGTTGAAGCTCTGGAACACCATGCCGATGTTCAGGCGGTGCTCGGTGTGCTCAATGAACTGGGGTTTAAGCGCGCCGGTTTTATGCAAATGAATGAACGGCAGGCCGTTGATATGAATCTCGCCGTTGTCCAGTTGCTCCAGGCCGTTAAGCAGACGGATCAGCGTGGTTTTCCCCGAGCCCGACGGCCCGATCACCGACACCACTTCCCCCGGCTGAATCTGCAGATTGACCGAGCCCAGCACCTCGATGTCGTTGTAAGCCTTGTGCAACCGCGAGGCCTGCAACGCGGCCACGCCAGTGCTGGCCGGGCGCGCAATGGCCGGGCGTTGTTGAGTGGCCAGGGCCAGCACCGCCGCGTCCGGCACGCGGGAAACGTTGCGCTGGTTGACGTCGAGAAAGCGCTCCAGGCGTTTGAGCAGGAAGTCGAAGACGGTGACGATAAACACATAGAAGAACGCCACCGCCGCCATGGTTTCAATCACCAGGAAGTTCTGCGAATACAGGCGCTGGCCGACCATCAGGATTTCAGTGAGGGAGATCACCGACACCAGCGACGTGAGCTTGACGATGGAGATGTATTCGTTGGCCAGCGACGGCAAGGCCACGCGCAGCGCCTGGGGAATCACCACGCGTATTTGGGTACCGAAAAACCGCAGGCCCAGCGCCCGCGCCGCTTCGCCCTGGCCCTTGGGAATAGAGAGCAGACCGCCGCGATGAATCTCGGCCACGTAGGCGGTTTCGCAGATCACCAGCGCCAGCAGGCCGGACCAGAACGGGTCGGCCAGAACCGCCGAAGTCCCCGGCAGCGCCTGGGGCAGGTTGTAGATGAAAATCAGCAGCACCAGCAGCGGCAGGCTGCGAAACAGCCAGATATAGCCACGAGCCGGCAGGCTGAGCAGCGGGCTTTTCGATTGCTTGGCCAGCGCCAGCAGAAAGCCCAAGGCGATGCTCAACAGCCAGGTCAGGGTGCTGAGCTTGATGACCGTCCACGTCGCGCGCCAGAACTCGGCATCGCCGAGCAAACCAAACATGTAGTGCCAGTCGAAAGTCATCGTGGTGGTGCCCTGAATAAGTGGATCGACATCGATGGGTTCAGAGTCGTGGCGGGAGGTGCCCAGGGTCAATTCGTAAAAGCCGGGGCACTGGGTAGGCAGAACCTATGCAGCCCTCTGAAGGCACTGATAGCGAATGTGGGAGCTGGCTTGCCTGCGATGGCGGTGGCTCAGTTGGCATCTCATCCACAGGCAGACCGCTATCGCAGGCAAGCCAGCTCCCACAGTAGATCTGTGTTACGCCTGGCATGGCGCCCTCATCCAAAATAGTGCGCGAGCAAAACGCGCACGCCACTTATTGGTGCAACCTCAACTCACCCCACTCATTACCCGCACCGCGTGCGGATCAAAAAAGCTCGGCGGCGCCATGCCGGGGATGTACTGGTCGGACACAAACATGCGGCAACGCTCGGCAAACGCCGACACCACCCGCGACAGCTGGGTGTTGCTGGCCGTGGCGTAACCCAGGCGCATCGGCCGGTGCGAGCCCGCCAGGCGCAGGCGGATCACGCGTTTGCCGTCCTGGGACAGATTCGATTTGGGCCGCGCATTGGCAAAGGAATAACCAATGCCATTGCCCACCATGGCGCGCACCGTTTCGAGGTTGGTGGAGCGCATGATGATGTTCGGCGTGGTGCCCGCCTGAATGAACAGGCTGAGGAAATAATCGCGGCTCCACGGCGTGTCGAGCAGCACCACCGGGTAGGCCTCGAGGTCTTGCATGCTGACCGCCGGCAGGTTGGCCAACGGGTGATACTCGCCGACCATCACATATGGCGGCAGTTGCGCCAGGGGCTGGAAGTCGATATCGGGGCTGGTCACCAGGTCATAGGTCAGGGCGATATCCAGCTCGCCGCTGCGCAGTTTTTCCAGCAATTCCTCATGGTTGCCCTCGGCCTGGGTCAGGCGTACGCCGGGAAACGCGCGGCCAAAACCAAACACCAGTTCCGGGGTGATCATCGGCGCCAGCGACTCCAGGCAACCCACCCGCAACGGCCCGCGCACGCTGTTCAACGACTCCGAGGCGATGGTGTAGAGGTTGGTCATCTGTTCCAGAATCAGCTTGGCCTCCTGCATCACCTGGCGCCCTACGGCGGTGAGGGAAATGCCCTGGGCGTGATGGCGCACAAACAGCTGAATCCCAAGCTCCGCCTCCATATGGGTGATCGCCGCCGAAATCGACGGCGACGACACATGAATGCGTTCCGCCGCTGCACTGATGCTGCCGGCCTCGCCGGACGCGACGAAATATTCCAGCTGGCGTTGGGTTATACGACTGAGCATCACGCCTCCACAGCAACAAATGGGTGTACGCAGCGGGTATTGCAGAGTTCGTGCCGGGTCGCGGCGCCAGCCGACGAGGCGCAGGGCTTCGGTTTTTCCTAAGCACTACCCCGCACAAATGCTGGTTTCGCCACGGCGGGCGCGGTGTGAAGCTGTTTTCATCCCGCTGCCGACGAGCCACCGCCATGCCCACTCACACCCGCATCCGCATGTTCAACACCCAGCAGACCTACCCCAACCAGGCCCTGGACAACGACCTGTGCCAGGCCGTGCGCGCCGGCAACACCATTTATGTACGAGGGCAGATCGGCACCGATTTCGACGGCAACCTCGTCGGCCTCGGCGACCCGCGCGCGCAAGCGGAACAGGCGATGAAAAACGTCAAGCAACTGCTGGAAGAAGCCGGTTCCGACCTGAGCCACATCGTCAAAACCACCACCTACCTGATCGACCCGCGCTACCGCGAACCGGTGTACCAGGAAGTCGGCAAGTGGCTCAAAGGCGTGTTTCCGATCTCCACCGGGCTGGTGATTTCCGGCCTTGGCCAGCCGGAATGGCTGATGGAAATCGACGTGATCGCCGTAGTGCCGGACGACTGGCAGCCTTGACCAACCTGGAGTACGCCATGACCCACCGCGTGTTTTTCCTCAATGGGCCCAACGCCAACCTCTACGGGCTGGACAAAAACGGCACCTACGGCAGCGAGAGCTTCGCCAGCATCGAAGCGCGTTGCCAACGCCACGCCGCCGAGCTGGGTTTGAGCCTGGAGTTTCGCCAGAGCAACCACGAAGGCGTGCTGGTGGACTGGATTCAAGAAGCCCGGCTGCACGGCGACGCCATCGTGATCAACGCCGCCGGGTTGAGCTACAGCTCGGTACCGATCCTGGATGCGCTGTTGGCCTTTGACGGTCCGATCATCGAAGCGCACATGAGCAACATCTGGAAGCGCGAGGGTTTTCGGCATCACTCGTACGTGTCCAAAGCCGCCACAGGCGTAATCGCCGGGTTGGGCGCGCTGGGCTACGAACTGGCCCTCACGGCGGTGGCCACCTTGCTGAAACCCTAAAAAACACCACCGCCCAACTGTGGGAGCTGGCTTGCCTGCGATGCGGGCACCGCGGTGCATCAGACAGACCGGGTTGATGCCATCGCAGGCAAGCCAGCTCCCACAGTTGGAACCCGGTGTTGCGCAGATAAATTTCTTATTCTCAGGAAACGCCCCATGTCAGTAGAAACCATCAACACCCTGGTCGTCGGCGCAGGCCAGGCCGGGGTTGCCATGAGCGAACACCTGTCACTGATGGGCGTGCCGCATATTGTGCTGGAGCGCCACCGCATCGCCGAACGCTGGCGCTCGGAGCGCTGGGACTCACTGGTCGCCAACGGCCCGGCCTGGCACGACCGCTTTCCGGGGCTGAAATTCGAGGGCGTCTCCCCCGAAGCCTTCCCGCCGAAAGAGCGCATGGCCGACTACTTCGAAGCGTACGTGGCCAAGTTGCAGGCGCCTGTGCGCACCGGCGTGGAAGTGCTGCAAGTGCAGCGCCACACGGGCCGCCCCGGCTTCAAGGTCACCACCTCGGCGGGCGTGATCGAAGCCGCCAACGTGGTCGCCGCCACCGGCCCGTTCCAGCGACCTTCGATTCCCAGCATCGTCCCGGCGTCGGCGCCGCTGCATCAACTGCACTCGTCCGCCTACAAGAACCCCGGCCAACTCCCCGAAGGCGCCGTGCTGGTGGTGGGCGCCGGCGCCTCCGGCTCGCAGATCGCCGAAGAACTGCAAAAGGCCGGCAAAACCGTCTACCTCTCCGTCGGCGAGCACTACCGCCCGCCCCGCGCCTACCGTGGCCGCGACTACTGCTGGTGGCTCGGCGCGCTGGGCTTGTGGGACGAAGTCAAAATCCAGCCGAAGAAAAAGCACGTGGCCTTTGCCGTCAGTGGCTACGAAGGCGGCAAGACCGTGGACTTTCGCCGGCTGGCCCACCAGGGCATCCACCTCGTCGGCGTCACCCGCGACTGGAACGACGGCGTCATGACCTTCGCACCGGGCCTGGCCGCCAACGTAGCCGAAGGCGACCGCGCCTACTTCGACGTGCTGCGCGACGCCGATGCCTACATCGAAGCCAACGGCCTGCCCTTCCCCCAGGAACCCGAAGCCTGGGAACTGCTGCCCGACCCCGAATGCCTGCTGAACCCCACGCTCAGCCTGAACCTGGCCGAGGCCGGCGTGACCAGCATTCTGTGGGCGACCGGATTTACGTTCGATTTCAGCTGGCTGCAAGTCGATGCCTTCGACGCTAAAGGCGAGCCCTTCCACAAGCGCGGCATCTCGGCGCAGAGCGGGATTTACTTCCTTGGCCTGCCCAACCTGGTCAACCGTGCATCGTCGTTTATTTACGGCGTGTGGCACGACGCCAAGTACGTGGCCGACCATATTGTTTTGCAGAATGAGTACATGTCCTACAGCAAGCCCTGAAACAGCAAAGTCCGAGGCGACAGCGCCTTGCTCCCTTGCCTACGCTTGCGTCAGAATCCGCCGGCTTGTGCGCTGCAGTGGGCGTCTCTAAGGTTGCCCGGTCGCTGACAACTCAGTGATCGGGTTTAGTAGCCCGCGTGACAACATAAAGTGCATGAGCCTCATCTCTCAGATGTTCTTGTCTGTACTTGATGGTGGCTGTGCGCAGGGCGCCCTCGGGCGCGCCGGCTTTGTGTGTTTCCCCGGTCTACTAACCTGTGCACAGCTGCCACCCCTTCGTTTAGTAGCGAAGAGGTGCTGGCCCTAATCAGGTACAACACACATGCATAAAGTCACGCCCAACCCGCCTCCACCATCCAGCCTGTTCAGCGTCGCCGCCGACGCCAGCAACGAAACCCTGATCACCAACAGCTACGAAACCTTTTCTTCTGTCACTGCCTTGTTGCTCGACCTGTCGGAGGACCTGACCGGCAAGCAACGCGATGTCGCCCTTGCGATTCACCAATTGAGTGAGTTGGGGGTTTTGTTGATGGACAGGTTGATGGAGCGGGAAGCTGCTGTGGTGGGGAGTTAAGCTTTCGAACCCACAGCTGGCAGACCATTGAGCCGTCGGTAGTGTTGACGGCTTGATGGCCTTCGGTTGCTGTGACGTTTTTAAAGGCTGTTTCTGCCATGGACAGTCGGCAACAAGAGCAAGCGCTTCACTTAACGGCTCAACGCCTGCGCATACTTCCCGCATGCCCCGACATCACCGTCATACGACGCGTTGCGAATGATCTCTTGACCATCCACTTCGATATCAATCTTGCACGTCGCATTCATCTGAACGGTGGTCCCGCCGATGCTGGTCCCCGAATAAGTAGATTTACCGCTACCGGTCGGCACTTTACCGGTGGAGACACTGCTGCTTGGCTGATAGGTGGATACCATTTGCGAGGTGGTCCAAGTGTAGACGTGGCGGCCGGCCAACGTTCGTTCGCTGGTCGGAACGCCCAGCCTGTCGATCGCCACGGACACGGGTTGTCCCCGCAGGCGTGCGAAGCCGTTGTCCAGTTGGTCGGTCACACATGCCGAAAGCAGCAGCAGTGGAAACAGCACAAACATTCCCTTCACGGTTTTTATTCTCCGAAATTTGTTGGGTTGGATACATTGCATACTCGGAGAAAATATAACCGATTAGGTAGAATACCTACCAAATCGGTTTGTTCTATTTTTGTAAAAATACTTCCAGTAGCCAACAATCGCCCCTGATTTCCTAAACGCTCTTGACTGGCTCCTGTTGGCCGGAAGCGGACGGTCAGGAGCGGCAGCTAACGGCCCAGAGTGTGTAAAAACTCCAAAGCCAGCTCGGATGATTAAAAATCGCCCCCCAACGCGCATTGCCGCATCTGTCCGGCGTCAGTAGGATTCGGTCATCGCTGACATAAGTGGATGTGTATATGGAAAGCATGCCGAGACTGGAAATTGAGCGCGTTGCGTATCAAGAGTTTTTAACTCTTTGGGAACGCGGAACATTCGATAATCAGCGCTTAGGCCAAGCGTTCTATAACCATTTTCGGCTTCATCGTCTGAGCGACCAAAGGCGCCTGTTCGGTCTCTATGAAACTGACGGAGACAAGGCCATGACCGCGATCTCCCGCCTGTTCCAAATCAGATAACTCCGACCCCGCGTTTCGCGAGAGCAGGGTCAGCCTTGGGTCAATATTCGCCTCTCATAAGAGACTGCGTTGGCTCAGAGTGGGTAAACGCTTTTGCGAACCCTTGCTATGATTTCTGAGGATTTCATCGCAGGGATCGCCCATGAAGCGCTTTATTCAAGGTGAACATCGAGGCCAAGGCACCTTACTTCCGGCTAGCCTCGACGACTACGTCAGCGATACCAATCCGGTGCGCGTAGTCGACGCCTTCGTCGACGAACTAGACTTGGTCAATCTGGGTTTTGAAGGTGCGATCCCAGCCGATACTGGCCGGCCTGCTTACCACCCTGCAATCCTGCTGAAGATCTACATCTACGGCTATCTCAACCGCATCCAGTCGAGTCGACGTTTGGAGCGAGAAGCCCAACGCAACGTCGAACTGATGTGGTTGACCGGGCGTTTGATGCCGGACTTCAAGACCATCGCCAACTTCCGAAAAGACAACAGTAAAGCCATCCGAGGCGTCTGCCGCCAGTTCGTCGTGTTGTGTCACCAGTTGGGACTGTTCGGAGAGCATCTGGTCGCCATCGATGGCAGCAAATTTAAAGCCGTCAACAACCGCGACCGCAATTTCACCAGCGCCAAACTGAAGCGGCGAATGGAAGAAATTGAATCGAGCATCAACCGTTACCTGACGGCACTCGATGCTGCTGATCGGCAAGAACCAACAGCTACCGAGCCCAGCGCCGTGCGACTGAAAAAGAAAATCGCCAAGCTCAAAATTCAAATGAAAGAGCTTCAGGCGATCGAGATTCAGCTCAATGATTCACCGGATAAGCAGGTCTCACTGACCGATCCAGACAGCCGATCCATGATGACGCGCGGCACGGGAATTGTTGGCTATAACGTGCAGACAGCGGTCGATACGCAGCACCATTTGATCGTTGCGCACGAGGTGACCAACGTTGGTTCCGACCGCGATCAACTCAGCTCGATGGCTATGCAAGCCCGCGAGGCGATGGCGTCAGATGCGTTGTCGGTAGTGGCTGACCGAGGTTACTTCAAAAGCGAGCAAATCCTGGCTTGTCACGATGCAGGCATCACCGCCTATGTACCCAAGCCGATAACCTCTGGAGCCAAGGCTGACGGGCGTTTCAATAACGATGCCTTCATCTATGACTCGGCAAAGAACGAATACATTTGCCCGGCTGGAGAGGCGCTGATCTGGCACTATTCCTACGTTGAAAAAGGCCTGAAGCTGCATCGTTACTGGAGTTCGAAATGCCAGGGCTGCGCGTTGAAATTGCAGTGCACACCGAGCACGGAACGACGAGTTCGACGCTGGGAGCATGAAGCCATATTGGAGGAGATACAGCTTCGGCTGAGCAAAGCACCGGAGATGATGCGAGTCCGAAAACGGACTGTTGAGCATCCCTTCGGGACGCTCAAACAATGGATGGGTGCGACGCACTTCCTGAGCCGAAAGCTGGCCGGGGTGAGCGCGGAGATGAGTTTGAATGTGCTCGCCTACAACTTGAAACGGGTCATGAAAATCATTGGTGCTAACGGTTTAATGAAGGCGCTGTCGCCATAAAAAAGGCTGGTTTTGGCCCATCCCAGAGGCTGTAAAAACAGCGTTACGTGTTCCAGGTCGCGACCGATGCGACTCGAAGCATTGACCGTGCGATCGCTCAGCCAACGAACGTCAATGGCTCAAGACGATCAGGTTATGAGCGTTTTTACACACTCTGGGCCAGAAGCGGACCTTCATTTCAGACGCATGTATTCGCCTATAGTGGCATCTAGTAGGATGCGGATTTGAACAAAAGAAGTTTCATCATGAATGTTCACGTACTTGAAGAAAGCAATGTCTTATCGATCAAAGTTGATCATGCCCATCGCTATTTCGAGATGATTGTCAGACTGGGTGACGGGACCAGAAACAAGCTGATGGCATGGAACGCGGACGGCACTGAGCTAACGATCAGGCTTGGTGCTCTTAACGTTCAAAACTCCAGCGAACTCGGAGAGCTTGAAGGGATAAACATCGTTGATAATGTTCTATCCCTTGAAGGTGATTTTGGAGATATAACGATCACAGCCACCTCGATTTTGATTGAAAAGCTGACGTAACTACCGTGCGGGAGGCTACTTCGAGCTGAATGCTCCCCGTCACGGATGTCTGTATCTGGCCGACTGCGCACTCTGTCCAGCAATTATTGAGGAGCCGCAGGCGTCAGGAAACGAATCACCAGCATGATGTATCCGAGGAGCCCCCCCTTTTTTCTTTGATCAACCTGTTGGCTCGGCAAATTGGCGTTTACGTCCGGGCTTGCTCGAGCGGGCGGTCCAGTACCGTCCGCAGAGAGCAGCTTCATTTACCTTCGCTCAATTCAGCAAGGTAGAGCAGTGAGTCGATAATTCATAAACCATTGCGCGCCGACCTCCGACTGACTTCAAAATGCCTCCAATCAGTCATATTTCTGCAATGAAAACCTGCGAGTTTTGTCGGCGAAAACAAGACGGAACGGTATGTTTTAGCTCGCTAAAATGCTGTTTTAATAATGGAAAATGGATTTTAAGGAAAATCGATGTCGACGTTTTGTCAGATTATGGATCAATCTGAGAGTGGTGGGTGCGGGTGCAAGATTCCATCCAGTGTTTTAACGAACATTCTGTCGCAAACTGCAGCAGCCAATACGGTCTCGGATGACAAGGTGGTAATGGGTTTTGAGTCTTCTGACGATTGCGCCGTCTATGATGCAGGTGAAAAATATCTTTTATTCACCACCGATTTTTTCTCCCCGATAGTCAACGATCCTTTTGTCTTTGGCCAATTGGCAGCCAGCAATGCTGTAAGCGATATCTTTGCTTCAGGCGGGAGCCCGCTTATCGCCAACTCGATCATGGCGTTCGACCCGGAATTGGTTTCAGTCGAGCAAGTAACGCAGATGATCCTCGGCGCCCAGTCAGTGATGAACAAGTTCAATGTCAGCATCGTCGGTGGCCATACGATCAAGAACAGTCAGCCCTTGTACGGTTTCTCGATCATTGGTGAGGTGGAAAAACACCGTTTAAAGAAAAATAACACGGCCAGGGTCGGTGACTTGCTGGTTATGACGCGTCCGATCGGTGTCGGCATCCTCGCCAATGCCCTGAAGACCGGAGTGATTGAACAAGAAGATATTGCTGCGTCGACCCTTGCACGGATTACCGGCGACAACGCGTTCGGCCGTACGCTGAGCGAAACCCCTGAGGTCAGCAGTTTGACTGATATCACTGGGTTTGGATTGATCGGCCATATCAGTGAGTTGGTCGGGCTTGGGCAACTGGATGTTGACCTGAATACGGGCAGCCTGGTTTTTTATGACGGCACGGAGTCATTGGCGGTGGCGGTGACGTCGGCTGACAGCGGTATTTTTTCTAACATTAAAAAGTACGCGCAGAACGTGGAGTACCTGGCTGATCTTCCATTAGCTAAAAAGTTTCTGTTGCATGATCCGCAAACGAATGGCGGCTTGCTATTCACTGTGAGTGCCGAAGGATTTGAACAGAATCGTCAGAGGTGGCAGGCGCTTTGCCCTGACCTGATTATTATTGGTCGGATGACGGAAGGGACCGGCAAGATCAAGGTTTACTGAGATGGTAGCCGTGACAATCTACCCGGTTATGGTCGGTGTGGGCGTGATGGCTGGCTTCATGTCAGGGTTGTTCGGTATCGGTGGGGGCATCATCGTGACGCCTCTGCTGGTGCTCATTTACCCGATATTGTCCGGTCAGAAACTGCCGATTGAAGTCGTGACAGGACTGTCTTCCGCACAGGGTTTCTTTTCGTCCCTCGTGTCGTTCGCGCTGCACCGCATCAAGTTCCAGCCGGATTGGAGAGTGATCAGAAGCTTTGCCATACCAATGGCTGTCGCCAACTTTTTTGCCTCGCTTCATGCTGAGGCATTCAGCGAAGACTTCATCCTGTTTGTGTTCGGACTGCTGGGGTTGATGTCACTGCTGGTGACGTACCTGTTCCATAAACCGGTGGCCCTGTTCTGCGACCATCCATCGCTGTCGTTACCACTGATAGGGCTGGTGCTTGGCGTATTGTGCGGGTTGGTCGGGCAAGGGGGCGGGTTCATCTACCTGCCTGTACTGATCAGCTTGTTTGGCCTGCAGATAAAGCAAGCCATTTCGACCTCGGCGCTGATCGGTATTATCGGAGCCAGTGGGGCGTTATTCGGCAGAGTCGGTTCATCCATGGACTTCCTCGGCTACACCGGTGAATTGGTACTGGGGATAGTGGTGGGTGGCTTCCTCGGCGCCATGCTTTCTCATCGGCTGGACCCGCGGCATCTGAAACAGGCGCTGAATGCTTTCATTTTGCTGTGCTCAATCCAGCTCATGCTGCGCTTGCTTATTTGACCGGTGAGTCTCTGTTCGCATGTTGCAAGCATCATTTTGAATGACATAAAACAGAAAACCTGGAAGTGTTTTGATATGGATATTGCTGTGGATGCAATTTATGCCGACATCTGTGGTTCGGCACCTGTTTCAAAGGGTGTCAGCAACATGCTTCAGGCGCTATTTTCGAACCGCCAATGCGCCAACCCCAATGCCAATCACGCCCTCGGCGTTCAGTTGCTCGAACGCGTCGAACGGGCGCGCGGCAACATCGCCAGCCTGTTGAAAGTGGACGCCGATTGCCTGATTTTCAACAGCGGATCCAGTGAGGGCTGTGCCCAGGTGTTTCATGGTTTTTTCGAACGCTACAAACATGAGCAACCCTTGGTGTTGTACTCAGCGATCGAACACTCCTGCACCCTGCAGAACATAAACCGCTACGGTCTGGAAGGCCTGCAAGCCATGGCGATCGGGCACAAAATGAACGGACTGCTCGACACCGAACAATTGGCGCAGTTGCTCCAGGCCCATACCGGTCGCCCGATATTGGTTTGCGTTATGGCAGTGCACAACGAAACGGGCGTAATTCAACCGATCGAAGAAATCGCCCGACAAGTGAAGGCTCGGGGTGGGTTGCTGTTTTCGGACATGACCCAGGCCATCGGCAAAATCCCTGTGGATCTGCATGCATCCGGCGTCGATTTCGCCATTGCGTCAGGACACAAGTTCGGAGCATTGCCCGGCGCCGGCTTCCTGTACGCAAGAAGTCGCTACGGGTTGTCGCCATTGATTGCTGGCGGCGGTCAGGAAGGTGGATTGCGCGGCGGTACTCAGAATTATCCGGGCATTCTTTCGATTGAAACCGCGCTGCAGGAGAAACAGCACACATACGGCACCGGTGAAGTCGCAGTACAACAGAGCCGGGAAACGTTTGAACTTGCGCTGCAAGCGATGCTGGGTGAAGTGGTCGTGATCGGTCAGCAAGCACCGCGTGTACCGTGTGTGAGTTTTGTTGCATTGCCAGGGGTTAATACAAAAAAACTGCAGTGGGCCTTGAACATGCAGTCGATCTACATAACCGGGGGGTCGGCATGCTCGGACAAGAAACTGAGCCTGTCCAACACGGTTACACAACTGGGATATTCCGACCGGATCGCCGGGGCCACGGTGCGTATTTCCATCGACGAAAATCAGTGTCAATTCGCGTATAAGCGGATTCTGGAAGGTATCTCCCAAGCGCTGAAGCTGTCCAGGACGGGCTCGGCAGCTCGCACTGGGAACCACGAGTTATGAGGGTGGTGACCTCCGGTTCGGCGTACCTGGACATCGACGCGTATGCCTGTTGCATTGCGTACGCCGAGCTGTTGAATCACCAAGGCGTTGAAGCTCGGGCCGTCAGTAGCGCCCCGCTCAATGCCAGCATTTCCAGGACCGTGCTCGGATGGCAATCTTCTCTGGACGATTATCTGCCGAGAGCGGGTGATGAGTTTGTGTTGGTGGATGTCTCCGACTACCACCATTTCGACCCGCTGGTGGTGCTTGAACAGGTGGTGGAAGTCATCGACCATCATCCTGGCTTTGAAAATTATTGGGCGCAGAGGCTCGGATCTACGTCAGATATCCTGCCGATCGGCGCAGCGGCGACCCTGATTTTTCAGCGTTGGGAAGCGGCAGAGCGGTTGCCGCTGATCAGCGAAAAAAGTGCTGCGTTGCTGGCCACGGCAATTCTGGACAATACCCTGAATTTCACCGGGCAGTTGACCACTCAATCGGATATCCGGGCTTATGAAGCCCTCGCATGGCGGGCGAAACTGGAAACGGACTGGCCCGAGCGGTATTTCGCCGAGTGTCAAGCCACTATCGAGTCAGACCTGATTGGTGCGTTGGCGGTTGATTTGAAGCGGCTGAAAGCCGACAGCAATCTGCCGCAGGTTTTCGCGCAGATGGCGGTGTGGGATGCCAGTGCGCTCATGCGAACACATCGCTCAACGATCGCTCACTGGCTGGCGACGCAGGGTGGAGACTGGCTGTTGAACGTCATCAGCATTCGCGAGTGCAAAAGCTACTTTTTGGCCGAATCCTTGGTCAGCCAACAAAAGTTAAGCCGTTTGCTGTCGATCGAATGGCAGGCGGGAATGGCTGTGCTTGAGCGCCCGCTGCTACGTAAGGAATTGTTGAAGTTGGGATTGGAGCGCTTCGCGACAACCGAAACAACGTAGGAAAAACATGGCACTTAAACCCGGCCCGCTTCACCGATTGCACAATTAATCGGTGAAGCGGGCTCAAACTTCATACTCACAACACTGGCCTGCTTAGCTTCAAACATCTTCACGTCGCCTGACTTGATTGAATAAGGGCCAACCGATACCTCACCTCCACCAACCCCACTCCCCCCCTCTCCAACCCCCGCTCACTCCCCACATCCTCCCCACACCCCACCCCACGGTAAAACCGAATAGCCCGGGCATTCCCGCTCAACACCCACAGCGTCAACGCCTCAAACCCCTGCCCCGCCAACCACGCCACACCCGCCTGCCACAACGCCAACCCCACTCCCGTTTGCCAATAGGCCGCCAGCACATAAATGGCCATGACCTCTCCCACCTTGCGCCCCTCAACATCCTCATCCCGGCTGGCCCCCACGGCGATCCACCCCACCACTTGCCCGTTCACCTCAGCAACGAATACGCACGGCTCCCCCGCTTCAATCGCGTGAGCCCAGTGCGCTTCGCGTTTGGCCAGGGTAGTGCCCAGCGAATCCAGGTATTGGGCAGGCATCAGGTCGCGGTAAGCCGCCTGCCAACTGCTGACGTGTACATGGGCGATGGCGTTGGCGTCGGTGGGTTGGGCGTGGCGAATCATTGAAATCGTCCTTGGTCAACGTTGAGGGTGCCTGTGTGTTTATCACAACTCGATGACGCCAGCCGCGCTGCCGCCTCTGCTTGCGCGCAGGTGTTCCACGTCCCGGGCCGGGGGCGCGCCGAACAGTCGGGCGTAGTCGCGGTTGAATTGAGAGGGGCTGTTGTAGCCGACTTCGAAGCCTGCGCTGGCGGCGTCGGCGCCTTCGGCGAGCATCAGCCTGCGGGCTTCTTGCATGCGCAGTTGGGTGCGGAATTCGAGCGGGCTGAGCGAGGTGACGGCGCGAAAGTGCAGGTGGAAGTTTGAGCGGCTCATGCCGGCGACGTCGGCGGCCTGTTCGATTCGGCAAGCCTGGCGAAAGTGTTGGCGGATCCACACCACGGCGCGGGCGATCTGGTTGAGCCGGCTGTTGGCGTGCGCCATGTGGCGCAGGGTGCCGCCGCCGGGGCCGGTGAGCAGCCGGTAGTAGATTTCGCGCAGCACCATCGGCGCCAGCGCGGGTACGTCGGCGGGGGTTTCGAACAGCGCCACCAGCCGCGTGGCAGCGTCGAGCAGCACCGGTGAGGTTTCGTTGAGTGACAGGCCCGAGGCCGGCGCGGCGGCGCTCATGCCGCCGGGATGGCGCATGACCAGTTCGGCGATTTCCTTGATATCCAGGTCGATCTGCAGGCACAGGTAGGGCTCGGCCGTGCTTGCCTCAATCACCGAGCCCATAACCGGCTGGGCGACGGAGGCGATGAGGTGGCGCGCCTGATCATAGACATAGGACACGGTGCCCACGCTCGCGCGCTTTCGGCCCTGGGCGACCAGGCACACGGTGGGCTCGTAGATCACCGGCATCGGCTCGCTCGGCACCGACCAGCGGATCAGCTTCACCCCGGCCACCGGCGTGTCGAAGGTGCCGTCGGTTGGGGTCTGGCGTGAAATCAGGCGGGCGAAGCTGGTCAGTGGGGTCATGCAGGTTCACCGGTTGGGACATGCAGCCGTTTTCTCATGATTTGGCCGAGGGCGAAAGCCAGGCGTCCACGCCTCTGGACGATCGTGCAAGCATCCGGGACAAGCGTGCTACCGACCCGCGCCGCACCGGGCCGAGGATAAACCTCGAAACGGGGTCGGCCTTACGCCGCCCTGCCTTGTCCGATTGACCGCAGGAGTTCGTGATGAAATACAAACAACTGGGCAACACCGGCCTCATCGTCTCGCAGCTGTGCCTGGGCACGATGACCTTCAGCAGTGGCACCGGCATCTATAAACATATTGGCGCCGTGGGGCAAAGCGCGGCGGATGAGCAGGTCAAGGCCAGCCTGGACGCGGGGATCAATTTCTTCGACACCGCCGACATTTATTCAGGCGGCGAGAGCGAGCAGATCCTCGGCCAGTCGTTTCGCAACCTGGGCCTGGCCCGCAGCGATTATGTGCTGGCCACCAAGGTCGCCGGGCGCATGGGGCCGGGGAAAAACCAGGTGGGCGCCTCCCGCGGGCACATCATGGACGCGGTGCACGCCAGCCTGAAACGGCTCGGCACTGACCATATCGACCTCTACCAGATTCACGCCACAGACTCGCTCACGCCGCTGGACGAAACCCTGCGCGCCCTCGATGACCTGGTACGGCAGGGCAAGGTGCGTTACGTCGGTGTGTCCAACTGGCAGGCGTGGCGGCTCGCGACCGCGCAGGGCATTGCCGCCCGCGCCGGGCTTGCGCGGTTCGAATGTTTGCAGGCGTATTACTCGGTGGCCGGGCGCGACCTTGAGCGCGAACTGGTGCCGCTGCTGGAGGCCGAGAAAATGGGATTGCTGATCTGGAGCCCACTTGCGGGCGGCCTGCTGTCGGGCAAGTACAGCCGCGAAACCCCATCACCCGAAGGCGCGCGGCGCTCAGGCTTTGATTTCCCGGTGGTGGACAAGGAACGTGGCTGGAAGGTGATCGACGTGCTGCGCCCGATTGCGCAGGCCCATGGCTGCAGCCCGGCCCGCGTCGCACTGGCCTGGTTGCTGGCCAAGCCGGCGGTGACGTCAGTGCTGATCGGCGCCAAACGGCTGGATCAGTTGGCGGACAACCTCGCCGCCATCGACCTGACGCTCACCGCCGATGACATGCGCCAGCTGGATGAGGTCAGCGAGCTGCCGCGCGAATACCCCGGCTGGATGGTCGAAACCCAGGGCGCCGACCGTTTCGGCGAGACGGACCTGTGGGACGCCGCGACGGCCCACACGTCCTGACCCGCTGGGGCCTGCCAGGTTTCATCCGCGCTTGGGCAGCTTCCAGTTCGGCCGGATGAAGTGGCAGGTGTACCCGTTGGGAATGCGCTCCAGGTAATCCTGGTGCTCGGGCTCCGCTTCCCAGAACGGGCCCGCCGGTTCGATCTCAGTGACCACCCGGCCCGGCCACAGCTTCGAGGCGTCGACGTCGGCGGCGGTGTCTTCGGCGATGTCGCGTTGTTGTTCGCTCAGGTAGTAAATCGCCGAGCGGTAGCTGGGGCCCCGGTCATTGCCCTGGCGGTTGGGCGTGCTGGGGTCGTGGATCTGGAAGAAGAATTCGAGAATCTGCCGGTAGCTGATCACGGCCGGGTCAAACACGATTTCAATCGCTTCGGCGTGGTTGCCGTGGTTGCGGTAGGTGGCATTCGGCACATCGCCGCCGGTATAGCCGACGCGCGTGCGCAGCACGCCGGGGTAGCGGCGCAACAGGTCTTGCATGCCCCAGAAGCAGCCGCCGGCGAGGATGGCGGTTTCGGTCGGGTTGGTCATGGTCGGTCACCTCAGTGGATACGGGTGTAGTTATGGGGACGGGTTGGCGGATACCAAGGACTAACGTTTTTTGTACGCAGGGGCTGCAAAAGGCACGGCGTTAAGTTCATGATGCGTCCACAAAAAATCAAGGACGATAACAACAGTGAAAAACGCCCTCACCGCCCTGTTTCTGCTGTGCCTGGCCGCCCCGGCTCTCGCTGAAGAAAGCCCCGTCGGTTTCCGCACCGCCACCCTCCCCGACGTACAGAACAACCGTCCACTGCAACTGGTGGTTTGGTATCCCGCTGCAACAACCGCCAAACCCGAGCTGATCGCCGACACCGTGGTGTTCGTGGGCGCCCCTGGCGTTCCCGACGCACCGCCGGCTGCAGGGGCGCATCCCCTGGTCGTGCTGTCCCATGGTTACGGCGGCAACTGGGGTAAACAGGTGTGGCTGGCCAGTGCATTAGCGCACAAGGGATACATCGTGGCGGCGGTCAATCACCCCGGCACCACCACCAAAGATCGAACCCCTGAAGTCGCCGCACACGTCTGGAAGCGCCCCGGCGACCTGAGCCGCGCGATCGATGCGGTACTGGCGCAGCCGCAACAATTTGGCGCAGTCGAGAACACGCGGATTGCCGCCATCGGCCATTCCCTCGGCGGCTGGACGGTACTGGAAATCGCCGGCGCCCGCTTCGACCCCGACCTGTTCAGCCGCGACTGCAAACTGCACCCCAAACTGGGCGGGTGCATCGCCTACCAAGAGATGAACCCCGCCGGGACGCCGGCCCTGAAGGCGCACTTGGCCGCCGATTTGAGCGACAAGCGCGTCACCGCCATTGTGTCCCTGGACCTGGGCCTGTCCCGTGGCTTCACCGACGCCAGCCTGGCCGCACTGACGGTGCCGACGCTGCTCATTGCCGGCGGCGCGCCCTCGGAGGATATGCCTGCCGAACTGGAGTCCGCCGACCTGGCCAGGCGGCTACCCAAAGCTTCGACGACCTATGTGGATATCCCCGACGCCAACCACTTCAGTTTTATGTCGATATGCAAGCCGGGGGCAATTGAGCTGATTGAAGAGGGTTCGCCGGGCGATGGCATGATCTGCCTGGACGGCAAAGGCGCCCGGCCACGGGAGGTGATTCAGCAGCAGGTGATCGGGTTGATTACCGAATTTCTGGCGAAATAGCCCCCGATCACTCGAAACATCCATTTCAGAAAACGCAGCCAATGCACAAGACCCGGTCGCCTGACGGCGCCGGGTCTTTTGCTGTGCAATCAGAACGGCTTGGTCGGCAAATACTTGCCATCCAGCGTGATCACCGCACGCGAACCGCCGTCCGGGTCCACGACCTTTTTAACCTCAAGCTTGAAGTTGATGGCGCTGATAATGCCGTCGCCGAACTTCTCATGCACCAAGGCCTTCAGCGTGGTGCCATAGACCTGAATCATCTCGTAGAAACGGTAGATCGTCGGGTCGGTCGGAATGCCATTGCCGAGGCTGCCACGCAGCGGGATGGTTTGCAGCAAGGCGACCGCGTCGGCATCCAGGCCCAGGGTGTCGGCGACCGCCTGGGCAGCGCTGGCCGGCAGCGGATGCTGGCCGAGCAAGGCGGCGGTGACGAACGCCTCGGACAGGCCGGTGCCTTCGGCGATTTGAGCGAACGACAGGTCTTTGCGGGCCTTGGCCAACAAAATGACGTCGGTCAGGGCAAGGCGGGAGTTCTGACTGATTTGCGACTGGATCATGGGGTTATCTCCGTGGGTGAAAAATAAGGGTTAAAACCGGCTGTGACTGAGGGGTGAACATCCACCATCGTTAGAACACCACCGCTCAAATGCGGGAGCTGGCTTGCCTGCGAAAGCGGCGGAACTGCCACTACCTATGTCGCCTGTGCCGCCGCCTTCACAGCCTCGCTGGGGCTCGACAGCTCCCACAGGGGTTCTGTGGGGGTTGGACTATCTCCCTTCAGAAGGCTGACCGGCTCGATGTGAAACAGCGCGTACATCCGGGTTGTCGGCAAGGGGCACGAACTGGCCGGTACGACCATCAACGGCCTGAATGCAACCGGTTTCGATGTCATAGACCCAGCCATGCAGTGTCACGCGCTGTTCCTCGAGGGCGAGGCGCACCGAGGGGTGGGTCTGGATATTGGCCAGTTGCGCGATCACGTTTTCACGCACCATGGAGGCCACCTTGGCCTGCAGGTCCTGATGCTTTCGGGCTTCGTTCACCACGCGGCCCGAGTCGGCGTAGCGCAGCCAGGCGGCCACGGCGGGCATGTGGTCGAGGCATTTGCACGTAGCAATGGCGGTCATCGCGCCGCAGTCCGAGTGCCCGCAAATCACGATGTCGCTGACCTGCAACGCCGCCACGGCGTACTCCACCGAGGCCGACACCCCGCCCGGCTCAGGGCCGTAGGACGGCACGATATTGCCCGCATTGCGAATCACAAACAGGTCGCCCGGCTCGCGCTGGGTCACCAGTTCCGGCACGAGGCGGCTATCGGAGCAGGAGATAAACAGCGCACGCGGGCTCTGCCTGTTGGCGAGGTCTTTGAACAGCCCTGCACGCTCGGGAAAGGCGTTGCGCTGGAATTTCAGGAAACCGTCGATGATGTCTTTCATGGGTGACTCCTTTGAGCCGCGAAGCGATGGATCAAAGGTTACGCAGCCCATCAAATAAGGTAAAAGTCTCATACCTGATCACCTGCATTCGATAATCTTATGGGCAGAGACATGCTTGCACGACACCTCCAATACTTCCTGGCCGTGGCGCAACACGAAGGTTTCACCAAGGCTGCTGCGGCCTTGCACGTGTCGCAGCCGGCCCTGTCACAGCAAGTGCGGCAACTGGAAGAAAGCCTTGGCGCGCAGTTGTTCGACCGTTCCGGGCGCAAAACCCGCCTCACCGATGCCGGCGAGGTTTACCTGCGTTATGCCCTGCGTGCTGCGCAGCAACTGCAGGAAGGCAAACGCGCACTCCACGACGTGGGCGACCTCAGCCGCGGCGCGTTGCGCATAGCAGTGACCCCCACCTTCACCCCCTATCTGGTCGGGCCGCTGGTGGCAGCCTTTCACGCTCGCTATCCGAACATCACGTTGACCGTGCGCGAACTCGCCCAGGAACAGATGGAAAACCAATTGCTGGCCGACGAGCTCGATGTGGGCATCGGGTTTGACGAGGTACACGCACAAGACATCGACGCCCTGCCCTTGCGGGTGGAAACCCTGGCGCTGGTGGTCGGACGTCAGCATCCGTTGGCGGGTGAACGCACAATCGGGCTGGAGGCGTTGAGCGCCGAATCACTGATTTTGCTCAGCACCGAATTCGCCACCCGCGAGCAGATTGATCGCTACTGCAACAAACACGGCATCCGCCCGCGTGTGGTGATGGAAGCCAATGTGATCGGCGCACTGCTTGAAGTGGTGCGCAGGACAGGGCTTGCGACCGTATTGCCCGCCGCCATCGCGCGGGCGCATCCGGACCTTAGTGCAATTGAATTGGCGCCGCAGCGCTTGCAAAGAACTGCCGTGCTGATGCAGCGCAAAAGCGGCTATCAGTCTTCGGCCGCACGGGCCTTTGTTGAAGTGGCCAAAGCGGTTGCGTCAGACGAGACTTGAGCCAGCAGCCACTCCCGAAAGGCTTTGATTTTCTCCAGGTCCGCCACCTCCGGCCGATGCACGATGTAATAGGCGAACGCCAGCGGGCAGCTGGCCTCGCCAAAGGGGCGGATCAAACGGCCCGCCGCCAGATCGTCCCGCAGCATGACGCTGCGCCCCAGCGCCAGGCCCTGGCCGTCAATCGCCGCCTGAAGCACCGCCGCCGCGTTATTGATGCGCAGCCCGTGTTCGGCATTGATGTGTGCAAAACCCGATGCGTCGAGCCAGGTCCGCCACGTCGGGTAATGGGGGTCGCTCGCCATCGACAGGTCGTGAATCAGCGTCGCCTGTTCGAGCTTGTGCGGCGGGAGCCGACCGTCTTCGAGCAACCCATAGCCGGGTGCGCAGACCGGGTACATGTCCTCGTCCATCAGCTTGGTAGCCACCAGCCCCGGCCAATGGCCGGTGCCGTAACGCACGCCGATATCCATGCCTTCGGCGATGAAATCCACCGGCTTGAGGTTGGTGTCCAGCAGCACATCGGTCCGGGGGTGGACCCGTTGAAAATCCTCAATGCGCGGCAACAGCCATTTGGCGGCGAATGCCGGGCTGACCGTCACCGTAAGCCCGGTGCTCAACGAGCCCTCCTTGAAACGCGACAGCCCCATGCGCAGGCGATCAAAGCCTTCACGGATATCCGGCAACGCATCGCGCGCCACATCGGTCAGTACCAGACGCGCACTCCCGCTCGACGCACGGTTGAACAGCGGCGCCCCCAGCCAGGCTTCCAGTGTGCGCACCTGTTGCCCCACGGCGGCCGAGGTCACGTGCAATTCGCTGGCGGCGCCTGAAAAGCTTTGATGCCGGGCGGCGGCTTCAAACGCGCGGAGGGCATTAAGGTGCAGGAGTGTGTTCATGATTAAAGTTTTTCTTTAACGATGGAGAATGAATTCTGATTTGTCGGGCCCTGGTTCCGAGCGAAGAATAGCAGCCAGGACCAACGCACCAAAGCTCACCTGTAGATCATTTACCATTGAACCGGCACAGGACACATTCAACATGCAAAGATTTTCTTCCAAAGTCGCCATCGTCACCGGGGGTGGTTCGGGTATCGGTAAAGAAGTCGCCCAGCGCCTGGTCGCCGAAGGCGCCAGTGTGGTGATCAGCGGTCGCGATGCGGCCAAGCTCGAACAGGCCGCCGCGCAAATCGACCCAAGCGGCAAACACGTGCGCACCCTGGCCGCCGACATTGCCCAACCTGCCACCGCCAACGCCTTGGTAGACCTGGCAACCGCTGCGTTCGGCGGCGTGGACATTCTGATCAACAACGCCGGCGTGTTTAACCCCAAACCCTTCCTGGAAGTGGAAGAGCACGAATACGACGGGTTTATCGACATCATCCTCAAGGGCAAATTCTTCATGGCCCAGGCTGCGGCCAAAGCCATGCAACAACGCGGTGGCGGCACCATCGTGCAAACCGGCTCGCTGTGGGCCTTGCAGGCCATCGGCGCCACACCATCGGCGGCTTACTCGGCGGCCAATGCGGGCGTGCATGCCCTGACCCGCAACCTGGCAATCGAACTGGCCTCGGCCAATATCCGTATCAACACCGTAGCGCCTGCGGTGGTGGAAACGCCGGTGTACACCACCTTCATGGACGTCGAGCAAGTCAAGGCGGTATTGCCGACGTTCAACGCCTTCCATCCGCTGGGGCGCAATGGCCAGCCCGCCGATGTGGCCGAAGCCATTTTGTTCATGGCCAGCGAACAGGCCGCGTGGATCACCGGCACGGTGCTGCCGGTGGATGGCGGCGTGACGGCCGGGCGCATTTAAAGCGCCTGCGGCACCGCCCGGTTTGCAGCCGCCAGCCGTTCGGCCGCGCGTGGAAACAGGTTCAGTGCATTGCGCCCGATGAACTGAACCTGTTCAGGCGTGAGGCAAGAGAGTTTCAGCATCGCCGCCCGGTTGGCCAGAATCGTCTCGTCAGAATTGCAGGCCACGCCGCAGTCGGAGCCATACACAATGTGCTTGCAACCGACCACCTCCAGCGCCGGGCCGATGGTGTGCGCCGAGCCGGTCATGGCCGTTGTACTTGCCTGTCACGACAAAGTTACAGCACGTCATCGGCGTTTATCGCCATGTTCAAGCGCGAGTGCGGCACGACGCCCGAGCAATTCAGGCGGCAGATGCTCACCTGAACCCAACCCCGCCACCAACGCCTCGACCAGTATTTGAACCTTGGGCTGCACCTCACGGCTTTTGACCCAGGCCACATGGATCTCCGCGCCCTGGATCGCCCCTTGCGGCAATACCTGCACCAACGTGCCCGCCGCCAACTGCTGCCGCACCAGCCATAAAGGCAACTGCACAATTCCGAAACCCGCCTCGGCAGCCATCACCAGCCCCTCGCCATTGCCCACCACCAATTGCGGGGTGACGGACCGGCGCAGGGTTGCGCCTTTTTCGTCGGCATGTCGCCAGGGGCTGACCCGACCGTCCCGCCAGCCGTAGGCGATGCAGTGATGTTGCTCCAGGTCGCACTCGGTCAACGGTTCGCCATGACGCGCCAGGTAGTCCGGCGAAGCGCAGAACAGATGCCACTCCTGCGCGAGCAGGCGGTGCCCCAGCGTTTGCGGCCAGGCGTCGGCATGGCCGATGCGCACGACGATATCCACGTCGTCCTTGAGCGGGTCAGTGTCACCCTCGCTGAACGTGATGTGCGGCACGAGCAAGGGGTGGGCTTTGGCCACGCGCAGCAGCACCGGCAGCACCTCGGCGCGGCCATAGGCGCCGGGCAAATCAATGCGCACGCGCCCGCGCGGCTCGCTGCTTTCGCTTTTGAGGGACAGCTCGGCTTCTTCCAGGTCGGCCAGCACACCGGTGCAGGTGCGCAGAAATGCAGTGCCCGCATCCGTCAGCGCCAGTTTGCGCGTGGTGCGCTGGAACAGTTGAACCCCCAGGCGCTTTTCCAGGCGGGCCACGCTTTTACTGATGGCGGAGCCTGTGAGGTTGAGTTTGTCGGCGGCCGCCGTAAAGCTGCCCAGTTGTGCGACGCACACAAACACGTCGATGCCCTTCAAGCGTTCGGACGAAAACATACCCCTCCTTGATTGATGAACTCAGTTCCGGCGTTTCGATAGAAAACATCCTAAATCAGAAATTGCGTCAACAGTAAGCTGCCCGGACTTTATCAAGACCGACCCCGAGGCACGGATGCTGGCCACACTCAAAAATTACCCTGCGACCCTCAACCTGCTGCTGTCTGCCTCACTGGTATTGACCCTCGCCCGTGCGATCACCCTGCCTTACCTTGTGATCTATTTGTCGGGCCACTTCGGCTTGAGCGTCGCCGATGTCGGCCTGGTGATCGGCAGCACGCTGATCCTCGGCTCACTGCTGAGCCTGTACGGCGGGTTTCTGGTGGACAGCCTGTCGAGTTATCGGCTGATCCTGACCTGCTGCGGCGTGTTCAGCGCGGGCTTTCTCGCAGCGTACGCCGCGCCCGAACTGTGGCTGTTCTACCTCGCACTGGTGACGGTCAACCTGGCGTACTCGGTGATCGACATCGCGGTGAAATCCGCTTTTGCCAGCCTGGTGCCCGTTGGCGAACGCGCTGAAGTGTTCTCGATCAAATACACGCTGACCAACATCGGCTATGCCGTCGGGCCTTTCCTGGGCGCGGGCCTGGCCGCGATGGATATCAGCCTGCCCTTCCTGATGTCGGCAGGGCTCGGCGCCGGGTTCTTTTTCATCTATTTCGTCTGGGGCGACAGGAACCTGGCAATCGGTGGAGCCCGTGTGAAAACACCCTTCCTGGCGGTGGGCAAACTGCTGCTGCGCGACTACCGGCTGGTGTGTTTTACCCTGGGCGGGTTGCTCAGTGCGGTGGTGTTCGGCCAATTCACGGCATACCTCTCGCAGTACCTGGTCGTGACCACCACGCCCCAGGCAGCCTACGAACTCATCAGCACGCTTGTCGCCACCAATGCGTTGATGGTGATCGGCCTGCAATACAGCCTCGGCAAGCGCATCGGCCACGCACACCTGAACCTGTGGCTCGCGACGGGGCTGGGCATGTTCATCATGGGGCTGGGCGGGTTTGCGCTGTCCACCACGATGATGGGCTGGATGTTGTCGATGGCCGTGTTTACCGTCGGCGAAATCATCGTGTTTCCCGCCGAGTACATGTTCATCGACAACATCGCCCCCAGCCACCTGCGCGGCATGTACTACGCCGCGCAAAACCTGAACAACGTCGGCGCAGCGCTGGGGCCGGTGCTGTGCGGGATCGTACTGGCCACGCAGCCGCCCCAGCATATGTTTTATGTGCTGGCGCTGTTCGTCATTGCGGGAGGTTTGTTGTACTGGCTGGGTGTCGCCCTGGCGCGAAGACACACAGGATGACGCGGCCTCAAGCGTAAGCGGCGGAAAAATTTTGCACGGCCCGCCGTATTCCCGGCAGACTGCCGGGAATGATATGAGTCATTCCAACGGGGAATAAAATGGATCGACTGGCGGCGATGGAAACTTTTGTCTACGTGGTAGAGACGGGTTCTTTTTCTGCAGCGGCCCGGCGTCTCAACGTCGGGCAGCCTGCCGTTTCAAAAAACATCGCTCAGCTGGAAGAGCACCTGGGCGTTCGTTTGCTCAGCCGTTCCACACGCGGGCTGTCGCCCACCGAAGCCGGCCTGCTGTATTTCGACCAGGCCAAAAAGGTCATCGAAAACGCCAACGAAGCCGAACTGCTCGCACGCGGGGCCGCCACCGGGTTGGCGGGGACTTTGCGAGTGTCCACCACCGTGACGTTTGCGCGGCTGTACATCCTTCCCTTTCTGGGTGGTTTTCTCGACCGGCACCCCTTGCTCGACGTGGATGTGCGCCTGGATGACCGTTCGATGAACCTTATTGAGGAAGGTACTGACGTTGCCCTGCGCATGGGCAACCTCAGCGATTCGAATTTCACCGCGCGAAA
The DNA here is from genome assembly GCF_002813445.1 of Pseudomonas tolaasii NCPPB 2192. Lineage (NCBI taxonomy): Bacteria > Pseudomonadati > Pseudomonadota > Gammaproteobacteria > Pseudomonadales > Pseudomonadaceae > Pseudomonas > Pseudomonas tolaasii. The sequence continues at coordinate 3,738,356 of NZ_PHHD01000001.1, read as the reverse complement.
GATCGGCAAGTGCCGGCGACGGGTGATCGCCACGCCGGCTTATCTTCAACGGTACGGCACACCGCAGTCACCGGCCGAATTGGCCAATTATGAAGCGGTGATCTACATGATCGGCGCCGGTGGCGCTTCATGGGTGTTCAAGAAGGGCGAGGTTGAACAGGCAGTCACTTTGAGCGGGCGCATACGCATGAGCGCTGCCGAAGGCGTGCGCACCGCGGTGCTGTCGGACTACAGCCTCACCGTTTCCTCGGAATGGGTGTTCGGGCCCGAACTGGTAAGCGGCGAAGTGGTGGCGGTGCTGCAGGATTGGGAATTGCCGGCGCTCGACCTGTGGGCGATCTTCCCCACCGGGCGCATGGCCAGCGCCAAGGCCCGCGCGTTTGTCGACTATGTGGAGCAGTTGCTGAAAAACATTCGGGTGTGAAGCACAGCCTCTGTGGCAAGCGGGCATATTGTGGCGAGCGGGCTTGCCCCGCGTTGGGTGGCGCAGCCGCCCCAATAAAAACGCCGCGGCTTGTCAGACAGAACGCGGCACCCGGTTTTAGGGCTGCTTCGCAGCCCAACGCGGGGCAAGCCCGCTCGCCACAGGAAGACCGCTCACTGCAACAAGCGGTGTTTAACCACGCAGCGCCGGCAGCAACTCCGATGGATCCGGGCGCTGGGTGTAGTCCGGATTGACTTCGGCGTAGGTGATCACGCCGTCCTGGCCAATCACATAACGTGCCGGCATCGGCAGTTCCCAGGCCGGGTTGTTGTTGAAGGCCGGCAGGTCGTTGCCGAAGGATTTGTACAGATCCACCAGATAATCAGGCAGGGTGAAACGCAGGCCGAACGCTGCCGCCACATCGCTCAGGGTGTCGGACAAAATCGGAAAACTCAGGTGGTTTTCGCGCACCGATTTGCGACTGTTGACGGCGTTCTGCGGCGAGATCGCCACCAGGTTGGCGCCCAGTTCACGCAAGCCCGGCAATGCGGTTTCCAGCGCTTGCAGCTCCATGTTGCAGTAAGGGCACCACACGCCCCGGTAGAACGTGATGATCAACGGGCCCTTGGCCAGCAGTTCCACGGAGGACACCGGCTTGCCATCGGGGTCGTTTAGGGTAAATTGCGGAGCCTTGTCGCCGACTTTCAACGCGCGTTCAGCCTGGCCGCTGGCAATCAGCTCGGCGGTGGCCCGCTTCATGATGACGTGCACTTGAGGCGGCGCGTTGTAAGGCGGTTTGCCTGCAACGAAGTCAGCATTAAAGGCATCAAGTTTGGCTTGAAGTGTCATGTTCAATTCCTGAAGGTATGGAGGGAGGGTGTCTCTCGACGTGAGGTGAATCCCCGGGCCACGCTTAGCTCAAGGTGAATTTCCCGGTCGAAAATTCGATGCTGAGGTTCAGTCGCCCTTCATTGACCAGCCAGGGGCGAACCGAGAAAGTGCGCGCGCCGCATTTGTGCATGGGGTCCTGCGCGGCAATGCGGTTGGCATGCTCAATCGAGGTAGCACGGATGATGAACAGGCCGTCGCCATCCCAGTACTGCTCGTCATCACTCCAGTGCGGGCCCGCCGCCACCAGAATACCGTCGCGCTCTATCTGGCACTGATGTTCAAGATGCTCATGCAAGTTTTCCATCACGGCTTCGATGCCGTTGGCGGGCGTTGAAAAGACGGCATAAAACTGCTTCTGCAGCATGCCTTTGCTGGCTTCAAGTACTTGCGTTCGTGTCACTCGCTTGCTGGTCATAGCGCTACCTGTAGAACAATGCCGACTGGATGATTCAAGGGGACTGTTGGCCGCCGCAGGAGCGGCCAGGTGAACCGTTGAACAAGCATTGTCCAGGCAGGTTTGCCACGGTAGAGCAGAGGGGGGAATAGTATTTATTCTTTTCGGGAATGCGGCCGGCAGAATGGGCTCGCATCAACGTTCTATTTGCCGTCGATCAACCGAACCGCCAGCTCGGCACTGAACGTACCGGCGGCCGGGCCGCCGTGGCAGTCGGCCTTGGGCGAAGATGCACCGTCCGAGTTACCCGGTTGCTTGATCCACAACGCCAGAAGGTTCGGGGACAGCGTCTGTGGCGGCAAACCCAGCTTGCGCCCGGGCGGGTTGCACCAATCACCGGGGTGGGCGCCGTTGCCGTTGCGGCTGGTGTCGACCACGACCGCTCTGGTGTAGGCATGGTCAGCTGCGAGCTTGTTGTTGATGAGGTCGGCGTACTGCCGTGATTGGTCGAGGCTGTAGAAATTCGAGATATTCAGGGCAAAACCGCGTGCGTCCTTCACGCCGGCTGCGTGCAAGGCGTCCGCCATTGACGCTGCGGGTTTCCAGCCGGCATTGCCAGCGTCAAGGTAAACATTGGCCTGGGGCGCACGCCGTTTAAAACCTGATACGGCGTAATTGAACAGCGACAGGCGCTCACTCCGGTCAGCCGGGCTGAGGCATTGCAGGTCGGGCAAGGCATCCGGCTCAAGAATAAGCACGGCCGGGTTGCCGCCGACGCCGTTGATCACCTGATCGATCCAGCCACGGTAAGCGGCCGCATTCGCAGCCCCGCCCGCCGATGCGCCACCGCTGCAATCGCGGTGTGGCAGGTTGTACGCAACCAGAACCGGCGTGGTGTGAGCGCTCGCGGCAGCGGACACGTAGTGGGCGACGCGCGCCTCCAGTTGGTCGGTGGCCTGACTGGTGCCGGTCAACCAAAGGGCGCTGGGCACGCTGGCGATGGCGGCGCGGATTTTCGCGGCGTCAGGCGCGTCGGGGTTTTGCTTGACCCACTGCGCAGCGGTCGACCCAGGGTTGACGTAGAAAACCTCGCCCGCCTGGGCCACCGACTGCATCGACAACAGGACAGTGCTGGCAACCCAAACGGAAAACTTAAGCATGTTTCGACTCCACAATGCAGGCACCGTCGCTGATATCATTCAAACCATTACCCGTTGAGTAGCTACCCATGAACCGCCAGAAAAAACTGCAACAGCTCTTCAAGGCCAAAGCGAAAAAGGCCAGCGCCAAACTGGCGCCCAAGAGCAAAGACCGCTACATCAGCAAAGCCGACCGCCTGAAACTCGAAGCCGAAGCCGCTCAAGCCTCACCCGAAACCGCCGACACGCCCAGCTGACGGCGTGCCCGCTTCATATTTACCCCAGATACGCCGCAAGTGACGCGCCGACCCAAAGCCTGCGCGCTCTGCGACCGTTTCCATGTCCAGGCTCGACTCCGCCAACAACTCCCGAGCAACCGCCAAACGCAGCCGGTGCAGATAGTCCAAGGGGCTGGCCCCCACATGTTCATGAAACAGTCGCGCCAGGTGGCGGCTGCTGGTGAAGGCCAGCCCGGCCATGCGCGTAACGGTCCAGGCCTCACAGGGTGCGGCAGCGACAGCGTCCTGCACGCGATGCACCGCCGGGTGCAGGTGATTGCGCCCCCAGGTCCACGGCGATAATTGCGGGTCGGCGCCGCTGCGGCGCATGTACACCACCATGTCCCGCGCCACCGCACTGGCCAGCCGTGGGCCGGCCAGTTCGGCCACCAAGTGCAGCATCAGGTCGATGCCGGCGGTGACCCCGGCGCTGCAACTGATCGGGCCATCGGTGACGTACAGGCGGTTTTCCAGCACTCGGGCGTTGGGAGCCAGGGCTTGCAACGTCTCGCACAGTGCGTGGTGCGTGGTGCACTGGCGACCGTCGAGCAACCCTGCCCGCGCCGCCGCCAACGCACCGGCACACACGCACACCAACCGTTCGCCCGAGGGCGCGAAAACCGTTTGCAGCCACTGCACCAGCGTATTGCTGGCGGCTTCGAAGGCCTGCCGCTGCGCGTTCGACACCTTCGAGGTGGACCCCACCAACACCACCAGCGTACCGGGTTCAAGGCGCTGCGGCAGTGGCGCCAAACCGCTCAGCGGCAAGCCGATGGACGTTTGCAGCGCGTCCACCGGGCTGACGTACTGCAAGTCAAATCCGACGGCTGCCGGGTCGTCGACCTGCCCCGCCAGGCGCAGCACCTCCGCCGGGCCTGCCAGGTCCAGCATCAGCGCATTGGGCAACAGCACGAACAGCACCGGCACGCTCATGGGGTCAACGCTCCAGCGCTTCGGCGACGGTGACGATTCGCGCAAAGCGGTCTTCCAGGACCAGCTCGGTGCACTCGCGAATTTCCGCCGCCGAATACACCCGGCCGCTGCGCGAATAAGCCATCGGGAACGTCAGCGTGGCTTCGCTGACGAAGTCCACGCTGAAACCGCTGTCCGAGCCGTGGCGCGTGGTGGTTTCGCAGCACTGTTCGGTGCGGATGCCGCTGATGATCAACGAGGTGACGCCCATCTGCGTCAGCCGGGCGGCCAGCGGCGTGCCGGCGAACGCACTGTGATGACGCTTGTGAATGATCAGGTCAGGGTTGATCGATAACCCACTCAATGTCCTGACGTTGCCCGATGCCATGGAGAAATGCCCCTGCTCTTCAACATGGAAAACTTGTACCACCGGGATACCTTGTTGAACACACCCATCGATCAGGGCTTGTTGCTTTTCCAGATACGCCGGCAGGTCATTTTCGGACCAATAGGTGGAATGGCGAAACGACTGCTGGGCGTCGATAACGATCAGGGCTTTGCGGCTCATGGTAGGTCCTCTTGGCATGCAATGGAGTGGTTGATGCATGCCATGCTAAGAGGGTTACTCAAGCGCCGACAGACACGCCAAAGACCACTTGCGGACGGATTCGGACATGCTGCCTCAGCGCCGCAGTTCGCCCTGGGACGTCTCCCGCAATGTGGTCAGCGCCACCAACGCACACACCGCCGCCCCGGCCATGAAGAACCCCGGCACCAGCAAATTGCCGGTCGACCCGATCAACGCGGTGACGATGTACGGCGTGATGCCGCCGCCCAGAATCGCCCCCAGGTTGATGCTGATGGCCATGCCCGTATACCGCACGCGGGTCGGAAACTGTTCCGCGTACGTGGGGTAACCCACGGACTGGATCACCGGCATCGGCAGCGTCGCCACGAAAAACGCGATGACGGCAATCAGCAAGCTGCTGTTGTTCATCACCACCATCATCGGGATCACCAGCACGGCGTAGCCGACAAAGCCGATGGTCAGCGCCTTCTTGCGCCCGATGCGGTCCGACAGCCCGCCCCAGAACGGCATCATCGCCGCCATGCACAGACTGATGCCGGCGATGACCCAATAGATTTTGGCCTTCTCGAAATGCAGGTATGTGGTGAGGTAGATGTTCATGAACACCAGGCCGATGTAGTAACCGGCGTTCTGCGCAAAGGCAAACACCACCACCCGCAACACCGCCGGCAGGTTACGCGTGAGCACTTCCCTCACGGGCGCGGCAGGTGGTTTATCCACGGCGAGAAAGGCTTTGAACTCAGGGGTTTCCTCGACGTTGTGGCGCATCACGCAGGAGAAGATCACCAGGGGAATCGCAAGAAAAAACGGGATGCGCCACGCCCAGGCTTGCAATTGCTCGGCATCGACGAGGCCTGTGGTAATGCCGCAGATAATCGCCGCCATCGACCCGCCAATCGCCACGCCCACCGGGGTGAACGCGCCGTAGAAACCGCGCCGCCCCTTGGGCGATGACTCGGCCAGAAATGCCGCGGCACCGATCACTTCGCCCCCGGCAAAAAAGCCCTGGGCAAGGCGGATCAACACCAGCAGAATCGGCGCGACGATGCCCACCTGGGCGGAGGTCGGCAACAGCCCGATCGCCGCCGTCGCCGTGCCCATGCCGATCACCGTGCTCAACAACACTTTGCGCCGGCCAATACGGTCCGCCAGACGCCCGAGCAAGATGCCGCCCAAGGGCCGGATCAAAAACGCGCTGCCAAATACCGCCAGCGTGGCCAGCAAGGCAGCGGCGGCGTTGTCGCTGGGGAAGAATAACGGCGCGATGATCGTCGCCATGAAGCCGTACACACCGAATTCGTAATACTCCACCGCCGTGCCCGTGGCGGCCGCAATGGCGGCGCGTTTGGCAATTCGGGTGGTGCTGTTTTCAGTGATTTTTTCCGGCTCGTCGAAGCTGACTGACGGGGCCGTCGCTGGGAAAACTCGAGACATAAACACCTTCCACTCTGACCGCTGGTCATTTGAGTTGTTGAGGCGGCTCGCGCCACCCAGAAGTAAACCCGTCGGGAACCGAAGGGTTTTAATGCTCGACAGTAGGAATGTTGAAAATGGGCTTAATCATGTAGCGCTCCTGTTTTTATTATTGGGTAGCGGCGGTGGTTATGAGTGGGCAGCCTCCAGTCTTTTCAGGGTGCGGGCGCGTGTCACCCACAGTTGCTGGGCCGTGCGCAGGTCGATCAGGGAGAAGCGGATTTCATCGCCCGGCATCAATTGCGCCAACCTTGGTAAATCCACACTCGCTACCTGTGCGATGCGCGGATAACCGCCGGTGGTTTGCCGATCCGCCATCAACACAATGGGCTGGCCGCCGACGGGCACCTGCACGGTGCCGAAGGCCACGCTTTCGGACAGCAGCTGTTTGGGCCGGGTCAGCGCCAGCGCGGCGCCGTCCAGCCGGTAGCCCATGCGGTCCGAGGCGGCGGTCATTCGGTAGGGTTCGTTGAGAAAGTCGTGCCGGGCGGTTTCGCTGAAATCGCCCCACTCGCGCCCCTGAAGCACCCGGACACCCACGGGGTAAGCAGGCTCGGCAAACAGCAACCCCGCCGGAATATTCAGGCGCGGCGGGTTGGCGAATGACGAGCAGATCGGAATCACGTCCCCGGCTTTCAGTGCACGACCACAGAGCCCGCCAAACCCGCCGCGACTATAGGTGCTGCAACTGTTCATCACGGGGTCGAGCAGGTAACCGCCGCTGACGGCCAGGTAGGCGCGGGCACCGTATTCGCGCCTTTCAAAACGCAGCACGGTGCCCGGTTGGACGCGGGCGGCCTGCCCCGGTTTCAGTACGACGCCATCAAGGCTCGCGCCAAGGTCGGCACCGGCCAGCGCGATCAACGCCTTGGCCTGGAAACACAGCACGGGACCTTGAATCGTGATTTCCAGCGTGGCGGCACTCATCGGGTTGCCGACCAGCAGGTTCGCCAGCGCATGAGCGTCGGCGTCCATGGCGCCGTTGACGGGCACGCCCCAGTGCTGAAAACCCGTGCGGCCGGTGTCTTGAAAGGAAGAAAACAACCCGGGTCGCAGCACGTTGATGGTCATGGCTGCTCTGCGCTCATCAGTTGAAATTCACGGGCCGTGATCGGCACAAAACGCACCTGGTCGCCTCCCGTCAGCAGGCAAGGCGGCTCATTGGCGGGTGAAAACATCGTCAATGGGGTGCGCCCGACAATGTTCCAGCCACCCGGCAGATCCGTGGGGTAAATCACGCTCTGGCGGTTGGCCAACCCCACGCTGCCCTGCAACACCCGTGTGCGCGGCACGGCCCGGCGCGCCAGTTGCAGCGTGGGTTCGTGCATGCCGATGTAAGGATGGCCCGGCGCGAAGCCCACCATCAGCACATCCACCCATTGGCCACTGTGGGCGGCGATCACCTCGTTGGGAGTCAGGCCGCAGGCACTGGCGATGGCCGACAGGTCCGGCGCGCAATCGCCCGCGTAGCACACCGGAATGTCCAGGCGCCTTGGGGTTGTGCGGGGTGCGTTTTGCAGGTGCGCCAGGGCGTGGTCGAGCGCGTCGACCACGGAGTCATAGGGCAGCGATTCAGGGTAAAGCGTGGCGTAGACTTCCGGGGAATAGTGGACCCCCACCGAAACCATCGCCGGGATCACGTCCGTGATGCCTGCCAGCAACCCGTTCGCCATCTGTTGATGCAGGCTCGCACTGAACGCCACCGCGCGGCGGTTGGCCTGGGCGCTGAACACCGAGGCAAATACCACTACGATGCAACGGTCGCCACAGGGTTCGAACCGCCAATGCGGCTCGGCGCGCAGCGGACGGACCGGATCACGCACATCACAGTTAACGTCGGACATAACGTCGTTTCTCGCATGCGGCAGGCATGAAGATCCGCCCGGTCAGGCTTCACGTATTGTTTACGCCGTCGCTCTGCTGGCGACGGTCGCGCGGGTCAGGCTTACTTGGCGAACAGCAGGCTCATGTCCTTGAACGCCTTGAATTCCAGAGCATTACCACACGGGTCGAACAGAAACATGGTGGCTTGCTCGCCGACCTGGCCCTGAAAGCGGATGTAGGGCTCGATGACGAATTGTGTTTCGCGGGCGCGCAGGCGGTCGGCCAGGGCTTCCCACTGCTCCCACTGCAAAATGATGCCGAAATGCGGGACCGGCACGTCGTGGCCGTCCACCGGGTTGGAGTGCACCGATTCCTGGGATTCGGTCTTGGGGTGTTCATGGATCACCAGTTGGTGCCCGTAGAAGTCGAAGTCGACCCATTGCGCGCTGGAGCGGCCTTCCGAAAGGCCAAACACGTCGCCGTAGAAGTGGCGCGCGGCGGCAAGGTCGTAGACGGGAATTGCCAGATGAAAGGGCGAAAGGCTCACGGTGGTTACCTGCACGTTCTGTTATTTAGAACTCGATTCTTCACCAGAAAACCATGGGAATAAAGCGGATATCTTTCGCCCTGAGCCTCAATAATTTCGATGCTCGCGCCCTATTTCGGCGCAGCCAGCACTTCCATGACGCACGACCGGAACAGCGCGAAGAGCGGCAATTGGCGCTGGGTGTACTTGGTCAGCAGCACAATTTCGCGGTGGAACGTGAGCGTGTCCAATCGCAAAATCCGCACCTCGGGATCGTGTTCCAGCCACAAGCCCGCCAGGGGCACCAGGGACACGCCGAGGCCACTGCGCACCATCTTGACGATGGCGTCCAGCTCGTCGAGTTCCAGGGCTTGTTGCGTCTGGATCTTGTGTTCCTTGAGAAACTGGGTGACCTGGCGCCCGCCAAACGAGCCGCGGTCGTAACGTACAAACGGTTGCTCGCGCAGGATTTGCAACGGGTCGTCGCCCTCCACGTCTTTTGCAGTGATCAGCACAAACGGCTCGCGGGCGATGACTTCGGTGTTGAGGTCTTTGGGCAGGTTGAACGGCGGATGGATCATGATCGCCAGGTCCAGCTCGCCCGCGTCCACCTGGCTGAGCAAGTTGAGCGACACGCCGGGCACCAGGCTCACTTCGATGAACGGCGCACGGCGTTTCAGCGCCACCAGCGCCTGGGGCAGGATGCCGGTTTGCACGCTGCCGATGGCGCCGATGCGCAACGAGCCGTGAAAATTGTTGGCACTGTCGGGGGCGCCCATGCGCGAGAAAATATCGAGGATTTCCTCGGCCAGCGGCACTGCGCGCTGCCCGGCGGCATTGAGGGTGGCGGAGCGGCCGGTGCGGTCGAACAGCTTGACCCCCAACGCGTCCTCCAGGTGCTTGATCTGCGCGCTCACCGCCGATTGCGTCAGCCCGACCTGCTGCCCGGCGGCGGCAAACGTGCCGCGCCGCGCGGCGGATACGAAGGTTCTCAACTCTCGAATCATCCTGGCACCCTACCGCTCAAGGTTAATCATTCAGCAACCGCTCAACGCCACCTGCGGCCGCTCGCCCGCAAAGAAGAAGGGCCGCAGGCGCACGCCCACGCTGTTGCCGATAAACGCCGCCACCAGCCACACCCAGCCATGCAGGCTGCCCGAGGCGATGCCGCTGAAGTACGCGCCGATGTTGCAACCATAAGCCAGGCGCGAACCATAGCCCAGCAGCAAGCCGCCGATCACTGCCGCCACCAGCGAACGCGCCGGGATTTTCAGGCTCGGCGCAAAACGCCCGGCCAGGCCTGCGGCCAGCAACGCGCCAAGGATGATGCCCACGTCCATCACACTGGTGATGTCTTCCCACACCGGTGCCGCCAGGGCCTTGGCGTTGCCCGGCATCTGCCAGAACGCCCAGCTGGCCACGTCCACACCCAGGCCGCTCGCCACTTTGGCGCCCCACAGCGCGAACGCCGACGTAATGCCCCACGGCCGCCCGGCCAAGGCCAGGGTCGCGTAGTTAAGCAGTGCCAGGCCAATCGCGCCCCACACCAGCGGCCACGGCCCACGGAGGAAACGGCGCAGGCCGGTGTGCGGGCTGGTGATGCCCTCTTCGAGCTGGCCATGGCGGCCCTTCTCAAGGCGCACGGTGATCCAGGCAATCAGCGCGAACACGGCCAGGCTCAATACCAGCGCCGGCATTACGCCGAAACTCTTGACGATGGACACGGCGGGGAACGCCGGCAGTGCAAACCACCAATCCACATGGTGGGTGGCGATCAGCGAACCGCAGATAAAGAAGAACAGCGTCACCAGCATGCGCGCGTTGCCGCCGCCGACGGTGAACAGGGTGCCCGAGGCACAGCCGCCGCCCAGTTGCATGCCGATGCCGAAGATAAAGGCACCGAATACCACCGAGATTCCGGCCGGGGCTACCAGCCCTGTTACTGGCTGACCGAACAAGGTGCCTGCCCCCAGGGCCGGGAAGAACAGCACTACGGCGATGGCCAGCATCACCATTTGAGCGCGCAAACCGGCGCCGCGACGGTCGTTGATGAACACCCGCCAGGCCGAGGTGAAGCCGAACGCGGCGTGGTAGAGGGTCAGGCCCAGTGCGGCGCCGACTACCAGCAACAGCACCTGGCGCGAGCCGACGCTGTTTTGCAGGAACAGGGCGCCGAGCACCAGGATGATGAAGGCCAGCAGCGGCGCGACGGGCTTGCGCGTGGGGATGGGGAGAGTGGTGCTCATGGGGGTTCCGGGTTGTTTGGATGAGGGGGCGGTCGAGTATAAACGGGGGTTAAACCGTAGGTATCTACACATTTTTTTATGGTGGGGGATTTTTGGGGGGCTGGGGGTATATCCGTTATTTGGATGAAGGCGGCTTATGGTTCCGCCCTTACGGCGGGTCACTTTCGAAAAGCGCGAAAGTAACCAAAGCGCTCTTGCCCCAACACTCGGCACCTCGCCTAGGCTCGGTGTGCCCGTAATCCGACAGGCATTTGGGGGGCCGCCGCCACGCGCCATCCATGGCGCGGGGCGGCTAAACCGGCATCCCTGCCGGTTTACCCCCCAAATCCCTGTCGAATTCCGGCCAGCGTGTTTTAACGGGGCTCCCAGGATCAAGATCAAGATCAAAAGCACGGCGGCCTGAGTGGTTAGATCAAAAAACAATACAGCAAAACTGTACAGTTTCCCTTCCCTCATGCTACCGTCCCGGCATGACCAAATCCCACTCCGACCTCAATGCCGAAGCCGCCACCCTGGCCGCCGAGCTGCGCATCTCTCTGGGCAAACTGATCCGGCGTCTGCGCGAGCAAACCCACCCCGACGACTTCACCTCTGCGCAAAAATCCGTGCTGCTGCGCCTCGATCGCGACGGCCCGACCACCGTGTCCGCCCTCGCCCGCGCTGAAAGCGTGCGCCCGCAATCCATGCGCATCACCGTCGCCGGGCTTGAGGCGATGCAAGCAGTCAGCGGCCAACCCGACCCCAGCGATGGCCGTCAAACGCTGATCCAGTTGACACCTTCATTGCGCAAACACCTGATCGAAAGCCGCGCCGCCAAAGACGACTGGCTGCTGCACGCCCTGCAAGAACAGCTGACACCCCAGGAACAACACGAACTCGCCGCTGCGGTAAAACTGCTGGAGCGACTTGCCGATTTTTAAACGCACCGATTGAGGAAATAGCATGGCTGTCACCTCGCTGGACGCAACCACCGCCCTGATCATCGTCGACCTGCAACAGGGCATCATCGATTACCCCTTTATTCACCCCGTCAAGGACGTCATCAAGCACTCCCGCGCGTTGCTCGACGCCTTCCGCGAGCGCGGTTTGCCGGTGGTGCTGGTCAATGTCACCGGCTTCGCGCCGGGGCGTACCGAACGGCCACGGCGCAGCGATGCGCTGCCCGACGGTTGGGCCGACCTGATTCCTGAGCTCGGGCAACAGCCCGGCGATATCCAGGTGACCAAACGGTCCTGGGGCGCATTTGCCAATACGGACCTCGAAGCACAACTCAAAGCACTGAACGTCAGCCAGGTAGTGATCACCGGCGTCGCCACCGGCACCGGCGTCGAAGCGACTGCCCGGCAAGCCTACGAAGCCGGTTTCAACGTGACGCTCGCCACCGACGCCATGACCGATGCCAGCGCAGAAGCCCACGCCTACAGCGTCAATAACGTGTTCCCCAAGCTCGGCGAGTCGGGCACCACACAGGCCATCCTGGGTTTGCTCGACAACCGGGAGGCATGAAAAAAACATGGGTTTTCTCGGCACCTTTCGTTCCCTGCGCAGCCCCAACTACCGCATCTGGGCGGCCGGGGCGCTGGTGTCGAATATCGGCACCTGGATGCAACGTACGGCCCAGGACTGGCTGGTACTCACCCAGCTCACCCCGCACAACGCGGCAGCCGTCGGCATAGTCATGGCGTTGCAATTCGGCCCGCAGTTGCTGTTGCTGCCCTGGACCGGCTTTGCCGCCGACCACTACGACCAGCGCAAATTGCTGATCACCACCCAGGCGGTCATGGGCCTTTTGGCATTGACGCTGGGGGTGTTCACCATCACCGGGTTTGTCGAGTTGTGGCACGTGTATGTGTTTGCGTTTTTGTCCGGCTGCGCCTCGGCATTCGATGCGCCGGTGCGGCAGATTTTTGTGGCGGAACTGGTGGGCGAGAAGGATTTGTCCAATGCCATTGCACTCAACTCGACGTCGTTCAACATGGCCCGCATGATCGGCCCCGCAGTGGCCGGCGTGACCATCGCGTCAGTCGGCACCGGCTGGGCATTTCTGCTGAACGGCTCAAGTTTTTTTGCGGTGCTGGCGTCGCTGTTTTTCCTGCGGGTATCCAGGCAGACCAAAGTACGCGCGCTGCGCACCAAAGGCAGCCTCACCGAAGGTATTCGCTACGTATGGGCAAGGCCGGATTTGAAGGCGATTTTGCTGATGCTGTTTTTGATCGGCACCTTTGGCATGAACTTCCCGATCTTCATCTCGACCATGGCCGTCAGCGTGTTCCATGCCGACGCGCGCGGCTATGGCCTGCTGACCTCGACCCTGGCCATCGGCACCATCGCCGGGGCGTTGATCGCGGCGGGCAGTGAGCGGCCGCAGTTCAAATCGCTGCTCACCGGCGCGGCAGTCTTCGGCCTGGGTTGCACATTGGCCGCCGTGGCGCCGAACTATTGGACGTTTGCAATTGCGCTGGTGATCATCGGCGTGGGTGCGATGACCTTCAGCAATACCACCAACAGTTTGATGCAGCTCACCACCGAACCGGCCATGCGTGGCCGGGTGATTGCCTTGCGTGTGGCGGTGGCGCTGGGTGGCACGCCGATTGGCGCGCCCATCGTCGGCTGGGTCGCCGACCACCTGGGGCCGCGCTGGTCACTGGTGGTCGGCGCGGCGTCCGGCATCCTGGCCGTGGGCGTGGCGATCTGGACGATCAAACGCCAGCTGGACAAGCCTCAGTGGGTCAAGTCCGACCCACCGACCCCGTGACCGGAAGGTTGCCGAGCAACTTGAGCCCGGTGGTCTTGACGAAAGTCTCGTAGTCCATCGGCCGTTCGATACGGGTCTCAGCGTTGGGTAGCACGTAGGCCCAGGCGCGTTTCGAGGACGCGTCGTACACCAGCTTGAACAGGCGCGTCGGCACCCAGACCTTGTTGTCACCGATGGTGCCGTAGCCCGCATCAAACAACGGCCCGGTGAACACGAACACATCACCGCCGGCACGCACGGCGAACTTGCGCACGTCGGCCTCGACCTTGCTCCAGATCTTGCGGTTGTTGGTCGGGTCTTGCGGCACCATGTTCGACAGTGCGAACGACTGGGCCATGGCGTTGGCACTCGGTGCGTCGGCGGCCGGGGACTGATGGCCGCGGTCCATGGCCGGATGCTGGGCGCGGTAGTCGCTCAACTCGGCGCGGGCGCCCTTGGGAATACGCGGGTCGGCATAGAACTGGTTGGTGCGCTCTTCGCCTTTGGCGTCTTTCAATTGCGCGGCGTTGAGGCGTTCAACCACCACCAGCGGGGTCTTGCTGGTTTGCGAGTAGAGCACCGCAAAATTGTCCGAGCACAGCGCCAGCGGCTTCATGGTGGCGGGAACGGTCGCGGTGTTGATGGGGTTCGAGGCCGGGAACAGGTCGGCGCAACTGGCAAACGACAGCTGTTTTTCCTGCGGGGAGTAAAGGTCCGGAAGGTTGCGCGCCGCGGCGCCGGTGGAGAACAAAACGAGGGCTGACAGCCCGACTGCAATGTTGCGCAGGTGCATGGATGACTTCTTTGAAGAGGATGGAGGCGGCAGGCTCCGGCAAGCGGAGCCAAGTGAATGATATTGCGAGGGTTATTGACCCGAACAAGTCACTTTAGTGCCCGGCGGCAGCCGGTTTTCCTCCCGCGCGAGCACCCGGTTTGAAACCATGGGCATGTGCCGACCAGGCAATCATGAACGCCCCCCCAATCAGCAACAGCATGGCCCAGGGAAACGACGAGACACCCCAGGTATCCAGCAATACGCCGCCGACCACACCGCTGCCTGCAATCGCGCTGTTCCAAGCCACCACATTCAGCGACAACGCCACGTCTGCACCGTCACCTGCCGCATCGGCGAGTGCCGTTTGCAACAGGGTTGCCGCACCACCAAAGCTCAACCCCCACACCGCCACGCCGAGGTAAACCACCGTCGGAACGTCTCCCAGCCATCCCAATACCCCGCTCACCAAGGCAAACACCGCCAGACTCACCAGCACCGTCTTGCGCAACAAAGGCTCGACCAACCTGGCCGTCACCCAGATACCCGCCAATGCGGCAACGCCAAACACCAGCAACACCACGTCCACACGCTCGCCCAACCCGGCCAGCGCCACGAACGGCGCGATGTAGGTGTACAAGATGTTGTGCGCCAGCATCCAGCAGATCACCACCGCCAGCACCGGTCGCACGCCGGGCGTAGTCAGCACGTTGCCCAAAGACAGGCGTTGATGCGCGGCCTGTGGCGGATAGTCCGGGACTTTCACCAGTACCCACACAATCAAAACCAACGTGAGTGCCGACATCAGCCCGAACGTAATGCGCCAGCCCACTAGCCCGCCGAGCCATGTGCCCAGAGGCACGCCGAGAGACAACGCAATCGGCGTGCCGACCATGGCCAGCGCCAGCGCCCTGCCCTGCTGATGCGGGGCGACCATACGCCGGGCATAGCCGGCCAGCAGGCTCCACGCGAGCCCCGCCGCCACCCCGGCAAAGAACCGCGCTACCAGCGTGACGCCGTAGTGGGACGACAATGCCGTGATTGAGTTGAACAGCAGAAAGCCAACGATGGTCAGCAGCAGCACGTTGCGCCGACGCCAGCCACGGGTGGCGATGGTCATCGGGATCACCGCCAGCACCGATCCCAGCGCATACGCAGTGACCATCTGCCCGGCCATGGACGGCGAAATCGCCAGGCCTTCGCTGATCAACGGCAACAACCCGGCAGGCAGGGTCTCGGTGACGATGCAGATAAATCCGGTCATCGCCAGGGCCAGCAAGGCACCGATGGGCAAGCGCTCGGACGAGGCGGACAAACTGAGTGAAGGGGTCACGGGAAGCTCCTTGAGGCGACTTAAATACTGATCGATACAAATGTTGCGGGCGACCGCTACGCGTTGTCAATAACTTATGTATCGACTAGTATCTATCTCGTTTCCACAGGAGATCCGCACATGGCACAAATGGGCCGCCCGCGCAATTTCGACCGCGACCAGGCCGTAGAACAGGCAATGCACCTGTTCTGGCAACACGGTTACGACGCCACCTCGCTTGCCCAACTCAAGACGGGCCTGGGCGGTGGCATTTCCGCGCCGAGTTTTTACGCTGCGTTCGGCTCCAAGGAGGCGTTGTTCGATGAATGCGTGCAGCGCTACCTCGCGACCTACGCCCAGGTCACCGAATGCCTGTGGGACGAAAGCCTGCCGCCGCGTCGGGCAGTCGAGACCGCACTGCGCCAATCAGCGCGCATGCA
This sequence comes from Pseudomonas tolaasii NCPPB 2192, assembly GCF_002813445.1. Lineage (NCBI taxonomy): Bacteria > Pseudomonadati > Pseudomonadota > Gammaproteobacteria > Pseudomonadales > Pseudomonadaceae > Pseudomonas > Pseudomonas tolaasii. The sequence continues at coordinate 3,722,402 of NZ_PHHD01000001.1, read as the reverse complement.
GTGTGACAATGCTCACCCGAAGGGCTGCATGGTGACATTGGGTGTGATGAGCGCCCCGAGCCCCGAGAACGCGCGGGTGACCGATGCATTGACGCAATCACGTTTGCGCACGCGGGCGGGGATCGTGGCGTGTGTAGCGCGCGCGGTAGAGGCCGCAGAGTTGCCTGGCTCGCTGGACCCGCAAGTGATGGCGACCGTGTTTGACAGTTTTCTGCAGGGCATTTCGATTCAGGCACGGGACAACACGCCTTTTGAGACCATTGACGCAGCGATCAGCCAGCTCTTGCTGGTGTGGCCAGCGCCGCCCTCTCATCCCGAGATGCCAGCAAAAAATCCACAAACGCCCTGACCCGATGCGGCACATAACGCCCGTGGGGGTACAGCAGCGTGTAGGGGCGCGAGCGGCCGCCAAAGGGTTTCAACACTTCCACCAGGCTGCCGTCCGCCAATGCCTGCTCGACGATAAATCGGTAGGTCTGAAACAACCCCGCGCCATGGCGAGCCAGGGTGACGCCGCCCAGCACGTCGTCGGAACAGCTGTAACCCGCCTCCCCCGTAAACTCCCGCGCTTTGCCCTCCACGTTGAACAGCCACGAAATGCGTCGGCCATTGCTCGGCAGTTCGTACTGGATGCATTCGTGGGCGGCCAGTTCTTCCAGGGTTTGCGGCACGCCGGCGCGTTGCAGGTAAGAAGGCGCCGCGACGACCACCAGTTCGGCGTCTTCGAGCAATCGGGCGATCAGTGAGGAATCCGGCTGCGCCCGCACACGCACGGCCAGGTCATAGCCCTCGGCGACGAAGTCGATGTTGCGGTTGCTGATGTGAACATCCACGGTCACTTGGGGGTACAACGCGCGAAATTTCGGCAGCAAGGGCAGCAGACGATGATGCGCGTACGTGGTGGGAATACTGATACGCAGCAGGCCGGACGGCACGGCTTGGGCGCCCATCACTTCCTGTTGCGCCTCCACCAGTTGGGTCAGGGCCTGGCGGCATTGCTCGAAGAACGTGCGGCCGCTGTCGGTCAGGCGAATGCTGCGGGTGGTACGCACGAACAGGCGCGAACCCAGGCGTTCTTCCAGGCGCGAGACGCTGCGGCTGACGGCCGCCGGGGTGACACCCGCCACCTGCGCGGCGGCCGTGAAGCTGCTGGCTTCGGCGGCGAGGCAGAACAACTCGATGCTGCCCAATTGCAGGTCTTCGAAATGGCGCTTCATGATGGATTACACCGGGTATTGATAAGGGAAGAATAAGCCCTGTTTATCAGTACCCGGCGCACAAATCCAACGGTGGCGAAGCAGGAGCTTCCGGTGGCGAGCGGGCTCACCTCAATGCAGAAAGCTCAACCAGCAACGCTTCGCTCAATGCGTGCGGCTCGCCGCTGAACAGCACCTCCAGGGGCTTGCTGGTTTCCAGGTGTTGATACAACGCCAAGCGCTCGGCATAACTCCCCGCCATCCGCACTGCCGCGTCCACATATTCTTCAGGGGTTCGCGCCACTGTCCAGGGCGGCAACCCTACCCGCCGAAACAACCCTTCATCGATATGCTCAAATACCTGCGGCCCGGTCTTGCAAACGCCTGGCAGGCCCACGGTAAAGGCGTCAATAATGCCGTTGGTATTGCCGAACGGAAACGGACTGAGGAACAGGTCGCAGCCGTTGAGCGTGGCCATGTAGTCCGCATAGGCCTGGTGCGGGTACACCGTGGCATTGCCCACATAACGCTCGATCAAACGCACCAGTTGCGGAAACAGAAGCCCCTGCGCCTGCCCCACCAAAAAGTGAAAACGCACACGCTTGCCGAACGCGTGCAAGGTACGCACGGCGATCGCCTGGCACGCGCGCAAAAAGGCCGGGTTGAGTTTCATGGTGGTCGCCGCAACGGCGACGTTCACCCATTCAGTGTCCGTGCGCGCCCTGCGCGGCAGCTCAACCGTAATCGCCGAGGGCCGATACGGCTGCCCATTGGCCGGCAATTGCAACAGGCGTTCGGCGAAGCAATCCGGATCGCCGACAAAATCCGCCTCCACACTGATGCAGTCGATATGCCGCGACGCGGTCGTCGCCGGGTGCCCCAGTGCCGCCACCTGCAACGGCGCAAAGCGCAGGTTGCTGGCAAACATCGTGATCTGGAACATGCCGACACTGGGCATGTAGAACACGTCCGGCTGGTACTCGGTGGCGAATGCCGTGATTTGCCGCAGGCAAGAGAACAGGTCATCGGGCTCGCGCAATTCAATGAATTCATCGAAGACTTCACGCCCCAGCGCATCCACATTGGCCGCGTACCCCATCGCCACCACGTGGAAGTCGCGTCGCGCCGCCTGCAAGGTCAGCGAGTGGGTGCGGTAGATCGAATGCCCGCCGGAAAACCACTCCAGCAGCACCAGCATCAGCGGCTTTTGTCGCGCCGGCTTAGCGGTCACCGCCACGCTGTGGATGCCCACGCTGTCGAGCTTGCGCTCGATCAGCCCGTTGATCGACGCCTTGATGCGGTGGCGCTGCGGCAGGTCGGCGTAGCTGCAATGCATGTACACGTCATGCAGTACGTTCAGCGGCAGTGCATCCAGACTGTCCAATTGCTCCAGCCGTTCCGGCAGCCAGGCCAGCAAGGCTTCGCGCTTGGAATGCGCCGCCGGCGTGCCGAGAAAGCGCGGCGACATCAAGGCCATGAACAGCGCCGCCGCCAGGCTGGGGTTCTGCGCCCACAGCAACTCCACGTCCAGCGGCAACTGGGATTCGGGCGAATACAGCAGGCAGAACTTCACCAAGTCCTGCTCGGCGAGTCGGTAATCATTGCCGTTCGGCCCCAGCAGGTTGAGCGAACGCAGGATGTGGTCGCAATTGATAAACGCGCTGGCGGCAAACAGCGAAGACAACCAGCGTTGCAGGTTGATCAACTGGCCAAAACCGCCGGGGCTGAGGGTAAACCCCGGATCGGACAGCAGCGCCGTGATCGCGCTGGTGAGGCGTGTCAGCACATGGTTTTCCAGCTCCCCCGGCGTCAGCGCCGGGGACACGCTGAGGGAAAACTGCTCGGATAACTTGCCGTAGTTACGGTCGATCAATTGCAACAAGCGCACCAGCTCGCGGGCGCCGCCCTCGTGGTCGCGGGTGTAGCACAGGTATTCGAAGGCTTCGAGGGAGAACACCGGCTCGGTCATTGCGACGCTCCCTGCGCAACATCAATACTCACCGCATCCGTCACGCTGCCCAGCGGCGTGAGGTGATAGTCGCCCGTCAGCGGTTTGCGCCAGGTGTCGCTGACCATCTGGCTCTGGTGGTATTGCCGCGTGGGCTCGGAGGTGATCGGCAGCAGCCCGTTGTGAATAACCCCACCACGGTCGATCAGCACGGCCCCGTTGCCAGTAGCGGTGATTGCGGTGCTGTCGTTGTTTTGGCTCAGGTAGTTGCCCGAAGGCGTGTCCAGGTCCAGGCGCAGAATGCCGTCGGCCACCTGCAAAGTGTTGGTGCCGCTGTCGACACTCAAGGCCGCGCCGCTCGTGCTGCGCCCGGTGAGGTTAAGGTTGCCGCCGCTCTGCAGCGTGTTGAAACCGCGGGCATTGGTGGCGCCAATGGCCACCCCGGCGCCGCTGCCAAGGGCGGTGCCCTTCAGGTTGATGTCACCGCTGCCGGACACAATCTTCACGCCGTTGCCCGCCCCCGACGCCCCGCTGCGAATGCTGATCCCCGGCGCACTCGACGCTGGCCCCGCCGTACCCGTGAGCGACAGTTCACCACTGAGTGTGGATATCGTCACGGCACTGCTGCTGCCGGACGGAAAGATGTTGATCCCCGACGCCGTATCCGACGTGCCGTTGAGCGTCACCGAGCCGCTACCGGTGGCGCGGAGCGAGTTCTGCCCGGTCAACAAACCAATCCCATCCCCCGCGCCGCTGCTGCCGTTGAGGGTGAGCGCGCCATTTTCCACACTCAGTTGCGCCTTGCCATTGCCATACACCTCGATGCCGCTGCCCAGGTCGCGGGCGCTGCCGGTCAGGGTCACGTTGCCGTTACCAGTGGTCTGAATGAGGTTATTGACGCTGAGGATCGCAATGCCGTGGTCCAGCTCGCCGGCGTTGGGCGAGTGGAAGTTGCCGTTGAGGCTGATGTCGCCGCCCTTCGAGGTAATGCGGTTGCTGGCCGTGCCATTGCCGGTGCTGCCGCCGAGGGCGATGGCGTCGGAGGTGCCCACCGAATCGCCGCGCAGGGTGATGTCGCCAGTCTCTGTGCTGACGTTGACGCCGCGCGAGTTGCCGGTGGAGTTGAAGAAGATCCCGTAACCACCAAACGACGTGGTGCTGTTGCCATTGAGGTTGATGTCACCGCTGGTGGTCGCCAGGTTGATCGCCGCGCCGGCACCTGAAGGCGCAATGTCCACGCCGCGCCCGGAGGTGCTGGTGCCGTCCAGCGTGAGGTTGCCGCTTTGAGTCGACAGGCTGATGGCTGAAAACGCCCCGCCGGCGTCCAGGGAAATCGCCTTGAACGAGCCGGTCGCCGTGCTGACGGTGTTGTGGTTGGCATTCAACCGCAGGTTGCCGCGCGTGCTGGTCAGGTTGATTTGCGCACCCGGCGCGGCGGCGGTGCCATTGCCCGAAGCAATCAACGCCAGAGCAGGCGTGGTACCGCCCGAGGTTGCCCCGGAAACCGTGATGTTGCCGTCGGTGGTGAGGTTGATTGCCGACGTGGCGCCGGTGGAATTGAAAATCGTGCCATAGCTGCCTGTGCTGCTGCCGTCGATCACGATGTCGCCGCCCTGCGCCGCATTCAGGTTGATGGCGCCGTTGCCCGACGCTGCGAGGAACACCCCACGCCCACCGCCGCTGCCCTGCACGGTCAGCTTGCCGCTGCCCACGCTGAGTGTCTGGGTCGAACCCGCTGCCGTGGAGCACACCAGCACCGCCGCCCCCGACGCCGCATTGCCACGCACGCTGACATTGCCACTGCCGGTGGCCGCAATGATGTTGCTGGTACTGAAAATGCGCGTGCCGTTGCCGCTGCCCAGGTTGGTGCTGTCGACATTGATCGAGCCCGCGCCCGAGGTCAGCAGGCTGCTGCCGCCGGTCAGCACGAAAGCATCGCCGGTCCCGCTGGTGCTGGCCTGCAAGGCGTTAATGCTGATATTGCCGCCCCCGGCGTTGAGCGTACTGCCACTGATGTTGATCGCGGTGGCCGTGGAGCCCGCCGCCAAGGTGGACGACGTGGCGCCACGCAGGGTGATGTCGCCGCCGCTGGTGGTCAGCCGCGTGCCATTGCTCAACGAAATGCCCGTGCCGTTGCTGACGTTGGTGCTCGCCCACGCGGTCGCCGGGTTCACCGCACCGCTGAGGGTCAGGTTGCCGCCGTTGGTGCTGATGCTCGCGTTGCTCAACGCCACCGAGCCGTTGCCGCTGTTGTTGAAGTTCGACACCAGCGACACGTTCAGCGTCTTGCCGGTGCCATTGCTGATGCTGGTATTGGTCATCACGATATTGCGGTGCGCCTGCAGGGTCAGGGTGGCATTGCCCACGCCCTTGACGTTGGACAGCACGTTGATATCCCCCGAGGTGCCCGCCCCCGAAGAGGTGGTCACCCGGATATTGGCGCCTTCCGACAAGGACGCATTCAGCGTGGCCGAACTCAGGTTGGAACTGCCGCCGGCATTGGGCGTGAACGGCGAACTGCTCGAGGTACCGCTGCTGGCGCCGCTGGTGATATTGATATTGAACGGGTCAATCAACCAGCTGCCGCCCTGCCCCGACACCGCGCTGAGGTCGACGATACCGGCCACGTCCAGCGCATGCCCGGAGGTTTCCACCAGCCCGCCACGCCCCTGTTTTCCGGCACCGCGCACGCCAATGTTGCCGTAGAACTGCGTGCTGTCTTTGGACCAGAGGATCACCTTGCCGCCGTCGCCGTTGCTCAAGGCATTCGCGCTGATCCGCGCATCGCTGCCCATGAAGGTACTGTCAGCCTGGTGCAGACTGCCACTGCCTTGATAATCCCCGCCCATCAACACCGTGCCGCCGCCGACATCGCCATCGGCGTCAATGCGGCCACTGTCGAACAGGCCGACGTATTGCCCGGTCATGGTCACGTTGCCACCGCGCTCGCCGGCATTTTTGCCCGACACATCCAGCACGCCGCTGTTGACCACCACACCGCTGTCGCCGCCGTCGAGGATGATGCGGCCGTTGCGTTGTTGCAGGCTGCGCGCCTCGATCACGCCTTCGTTGTTCACCACGTTGCCAAGCATGGCCTGGGAGTCGCGGGCGGTCATGGCCACGGCGCCGCCGTTGGCACTGAGCAAGCCCCGGTTGACCACGCTGGCGCCGATGGCCGGGTCGTTGACCTCGACGTTGATCAAGCCGTCGCCGTTGAAATCCAGGGTAATTTTCTCGCCACCGCCCAACACCACCGAACCGAGGCGCGCGACCACCGTGCCTTCGTTACGCACCTGCGCACCGAGCAGCGCCACGCTGCCACCGTCCCGCGCGCTGATCGTGCCCTGGTTCACCACCGCGCCACCGCTCGGCCCGGCAAATACGTTTTTACCCGCCATGAAATCGCTGTTGGAAATGTTCAGCGAACTGGCGACCAGCCCACCCACATCCACCATGGCCCCGGCACCGAACAGCACGCCTTGGGGGTTGACCAGAAACACCTGGCCGTTGGCATTCAGGTGCCCGAGGATCTGCGAACCGTCGCTGCCGGTGACGCGGTTGAGCGCCACCGACGAGGCACCGGGTTGCAGAAAATTCACCTGGGCATTGCTGCCGATGTTGAACGTGTCCCACGTGGTGATCAGGCGGTCGCTGCCTTGGTGCACGGTGAGCACATTGCCGTTGCTGCTCAGGCTGCCGCTGCCGGCGACCACCTGGCCGTTAGTGGGCAGCGCGTTGCTGTCCAGGGCCAGGGCGGGCATCGGGGCCAGGCTGTACAGCGCGCAGAGCACGGCAAAACTCAAGGGTTTGAGAACAGGCAGCGCGGTTTGGATTTGTGGTTTGCTCACAGCCTTCTCCTCAGAACGAATAGTTGATGCCAGTGCCGATGGCGCTGATGGTGGTGCCCACGCCGGGCGAGTAGCCGCTGGCGGCCGTCACGCCGGTGAGGGCGAAGTTGTAGTTGGCCAGTGAGTTGTTTTTCAGCAGCACGTACTGGCCGAACAGGTCGATGCGCTTGGTCAGTTTGTAGTTGGCGCCCACCGCATATTGGGTGGCGCCCATGCCGTGGGTGTCGCAGTCGGGCGCGGCGGCACCGATCATTTCGCACTTGCCCGGCAGGGCCTTGCCGTAGCTGGCCTTCAGGGTCCAGGGGCCTATCTTGTGGCTCGCCCCCAGCAAATAGGCGCGGCGGCGGTAACGCGAGAGGTCGCTGGAGGTGGTGCTGGTGTTGATCACCCCGTCTTCGGAGTACGACAGGTCATCGGCGATCACCGACAGCTTGGTGTCGCCGAAGTCGTAGGCCAGGCCGTAGCGCAGGCTGAAATCATCCGAAGAAGTGCCATCGGTGACGTGAGTGCTGCTGCCCAGCCCACGGGCGTTGCGGCCCAGGTCGGCAATGCCGAAATAGTTGATGTGCCGCTCGGCGGCGAACACCGCGGTGAAACCGCCGTTGTTGTAGCTCAGGCTGGTGCCGTAGATGTAGCCCTTGTCCACATCATTGGCGACGCTCATGCCGTTGTTCGAATACGCCAGCTTGAGCTGCAGGCCGTTCCACACCGGCGTCCAGTACTCCACCACGCCGGACTGGCGACGGTTGAAGGCCGCATCGCCATTCACCGCCGTGTCGTCAAAGCTTTGCGGGCCGTTGACGTTGGTCGACAACCCGGCGCTGAAACCCGGCGAACCGATGATGTTGAAGTAGGCGGCGCTGGTCTTGCCGTTGAACGGGTCGAGGCTGGTGGTCGCCTCTTTCATCGGCATGTCCCACACGCCGTACAGCAACGTACCGTAATCGGTGTTGTTGAAGGCGGCGCCGGTGTTGCGCAATTTGGTACTCGGCGATGCCGACGGGTTCACCGACTTGTCGTTGCTGGCGGTGTAGTTCATCGAGATGCCGTATTCGAGCTGCCAGAGCAGTTTCCAGTCGTCGCTCAAGCCATAGCCGCCGTGCACGCCGATGGCCGAGACGTTATCGCGCGCGCGCCAGAAGCTCGCCATGTTGCGCCCGTTCGGCGTGGCCAGGCGGTTCTGGTCTGCCGGCGCGGCCGGTGTCGAGCCGTGACGGTCGACGTACTCGGGGACGATGCCGAAGTCGCCATAGATCACCGTGTCGGTTTCGGCCACTTCGAAGTCTTCACCTTTGGAACCGAGGTCGCTGGCCAGCCCGGCAAACGCCTGGGGCGAACCGGAAATCGAGAACCACAGGCGCTTGGCGGCACGGTCATCGCTGGTGGGGTCGGCGCCCGGCGAGAACGCCAGGCTGGTGTTCATCACCAGGTCGCGGTGATAGAGGTTCAGACCCACGCCGTAGCCGTAGCGTGTGAGGGTATTTTCACTGGCGTCCCACGGGTTCTTGTTGACCTTGACCTTGCCCGCGTCGGCAAACAGCGTGCCTTCGGCGATGGCGCCCTGAAAGCGCCCGAGGTATTTGCGCAACTCCAGACGACCCAGCAGGCCCTCGTCGCCTGCGACTTCACCCACCGGGTAAGCGCGCACGCCGTTAGGCCCGCCGAGGCTGAGTTTTTCCGAGGCATCGAGGTTTTTGTCGGCCCACTGCCCGGTCAGCGAACCGAACAACGAGTAGCCGCCACCGAGGTTTTGCAGGCGGCTGAAACTGGCATTGGCTTTCTTGTAGCGCCCGGCGGCGTTGGCGGTAAGCGCGTCCAGCGCGGCATCGGCAGCGGTGTTTTTGTCCAGGTCGCCAATGCCGTAAGACAGGCTCCAGGCGTTGCTGCCCTGCCAGTCATCGCGCCAATTGCCGTACAGCGTGGCGCTGCGAAACACCGCCGATTTGTTCACGGTAAAACCGCCCGCGGAGTCTTCAAAGCGGCGGTGATCTTCAGCGAGGTTGAAGCTGATATTGCTGTCGCGCGAGCGCAGCAACGTGCTGTTGATAAACACCGAGGACACCTGCGCAGTGCCGTCGGCGTCCAGGCCCTTGAGGTTTTTGCCGATCTTGTATTCAAGTTCGGCGTAGTTGGCGCCCACCGAAATGCCCGTCGCGCCCAGCGGCTGCTGGTAGCCGACGCCCTTGATGTTCAGGCCTTCGAAAGAGTTCTGCGACGTGGCGGTAAAGCTGTCACCCAGGCCCAGTGCATCGTTAAGGCTGACGCTGGAGGTCAGACGGTTGGCGCCGGTGTAGTAGTTACCGTAATTGTCGATCGTCGCGCGGGCGGTGATCGCGGTCATTTCACTGAGCTTGAGCACAATGTCGGCGGCGCCAGGCTGCTGCGACGGACGCAAAATGGCGTGCACCGCCACGCCTGTGATGTCCGACAAGCGCAGCAGCACGCGCTCCAGGTCCTGCTCGCGGATGATGGTGCCGGTGGGCAGTGCATTGATGAATTGCTGTTGCACGCCGGGGCGCAGGCGTACATCGGCGTCGGGCAAGGCGCTGACCTGGCCGATCACGCCTTCGGAAATGCCGACCGTGACCTGGCCGTTTTGAATATCCTGCGCCGGCAGATAGGCGCGCGCCACCAGGTAACCGCGTGCGCGATACAACGCAGTGACCTGCGCCGCCGCGTCACGCAAACCGTCGAGGCCGAGGGTCTTGCCGACATAGGGTTGCAATGCGGCCTGCAGCTGGGCGTCGCTGAGTTCGCGATTGCCCTTCACCACAAACCGGCGCACCTGCAACTGCAGGGTCGAGGTGCTGGCAGTGGGCACCGGTTCATCGTTCTGGCTTTCGATGCGCACACTGCCGGGCGGTGCCGGCTGCGCGTTATCCGTGGGACGCAGCACCGAGCGGCTGTTGTCGAACAGCGTGCCGGAGGACGGCAATGTGTCGGCTTGGGCGTGGGCGGTGAGCAAGGCAACGGCCAGCAGCGACAATGCGCCAGGCCCCCAGGCGCGATGCGCCCGGGTGATGGGAAGTGTTGGGCTCATACAGTTCTCTTATTGTTTTTATCGAGACGCAGCGTTGGGCGAAAACGTGGGGCTTAAGGGAACAGCATCCGTGCGACGGCTTTATCACCGAGCAATCGCGCCGCGTTGTGGCCGATGCCTGGAATCGTGTGCTGCGGGTGGCGCAGCGGGATCTGCCACTGGTTCGACAGGAACTGCTCGTAGCTCACGAAGTTCAGCTGCCGATCGAGCCGCGTGTCACCCTGGTAATTGGCGCCACAGGAGGTGTCGAGCACGCGGCTGGTGGGGTTGTTGTCCTGCGCACCGACCAGGTAGGTGATGTCCCGCGCGGCATAGCGGGCAAACACCTGGCGGCTCGACAGGTGCTGGTTCAGCAGGTACGCGGGCGCGCCCTCGATGCCGTAGCGGTAGCGGCTGTAGCTGGGGCAAAGGATGGAGACCACGGGTTTGAACACGCCGTTCTGCAGGCGATTGTCGTCGAAGTACACATAGCTCGAAGGGCTGGCGACCACGTAGCGAATCGTCAGGCCATGGGCCTTGAGGCCGGCGTCGAGGTCATTCATCACCGCGTAGCGCTGCATCAACTGCGCGCCGGCCGAGTGGCTGACCATCACGATTTCCTTGAGCGCCGGGTAGCGCTGGCGGTCGGACAAATAGCCGACCACGTCATCGAGTACCTGGAAGGCCGGAATGCCCTTGCGCCCGAACTGCGACTCGATGCCATGCATCCACTTGTCGCGGGGCCACAGCGGCATGTCATCGCTGACTCCGGAGTCGGTGGGAGTAAGGAAGTTCGGCGCGATCAACAAGGTGCTCGCACTCGGCAGGTGAGCATTGCCCAGCAACTTGCGGCCGGTGTTGAAGTACTGGTCACCGTCGCGTTGCACGCCATGCAGTATGATCACCGCGCGCTCGATGGTTGGAGGCGGGTTGTAGAGGTCGGTGTTGGCGTAGACCAAAAATGGATAGGCACTGGCGTCGTGGCCCAGGCGCAAGACCTGGCGGGCATCGGCGTCGGGCTTGTCGGCGCTTTCGCCGTGCACATCGACCTTGGCGCAACTGGTCAGTGTGCCCATCAGGGCGAGGGTCGCAAAAAGGCGGCAGAAGGGTTTCATGGAGGTGGACAGGCTTATGAACATGACCGGCACTTCTCTTGTTTTTTTAAGAGCCTACCAGTGCCGCCCACCTATGAAAAATATCTAAATAACGGGGTTTGAATACTTTAAATATATGAGGCTCAACGTGCGTTTATACGCTCGCTGACCACTTCCCACACCTCGGGATTGAGCAGGTGGGGCGGCCGTTCACCGCGCAGGATCGCCGCGATCTGCGCTGCCGACGAGCGCGCCACATTGCGTCGGCCGCCGTGGGTAACGCCCGCCGTGTGAAAGGTGGCGACCACATTCGTCAGGCTCAACAGCGGCGCATAGTGAGGCGGGGGTTCACAGGCCCACACGTCCAGCCCGGCGCCACTGAGCTGGCCTTTTTTCAGCGCTTCGAACAGGGCCGCTTCATCATGAATGCCACCGCGGGCGGTGGATAAGAACACCGCGCCCGGTTTCATCGCCGCGAACTGGTCGGCGCCCATCAGGTGGCGGGTGCCGGCATCCAGCGGGCAGTGCAGCGAGACGAAATCACTGCGCTGCAACAGCTCGGCCAGGGTCACCGGCGTTGCGCCGCGCGCCTGTATTGTTTCGCGGCTCAGGTGCGGGTCGTAAGCCAACACGTCCAACCCAAAGCCGTGGGCGATGCGCGCCACGCGCCCGCCGATTTCTCCCAGCCCGATCAGGCCGATGGTGCGCCCGTGGATCTCTTCGCCCATCAAATCTTCGCGGCTGAAACCCTTGGCATGCCGCAGCGTGTGATCCGACTCGACGATACGTTTGACCACCGCCAGCAAAAGGCCAAAGGTGTGTTCGGCCACCGAATGGGCATTGGCCCCGGCCTGGTTGACTACGGCAATGCCGGCGCGGGTGCAGGCGGCCACATCCACCGTGTCGAACCCCGCACCGCCGGAAGAAACGCAGAGCAGGTGCGGGCACTGTTCGATCAGCGCCTGGTTGGCGAACCAGTGCGCGGGCAATTCGTCTTTGGCCGCCGACACGTGGTAGGCATGCGCATTGCGCAGTGCCGCCAGGGTGCGGGCGTCGTCGCCCTGGCGCGGCATGACCTGCAAGGCCAGTTGCGGGTGGCTGCGGATCATCTCGTCGAACACGGGGCTGATCCAGAAATCGAGACGACAGACCTGCATGACGCTATTCATACGCGCTCCTGGGCATTAACGGGTGTGGCAGGACGTGGCTCGATCATGGTGAGCACAATGGCGAAGGTGATCAGCGAACTCACGCCGAGAAAACCAAACACGTAGTCCCAATTGAAATGGTCCAGCAACAGCCCGACCACGAACGGCGTGAACGCGCCGCCCAGCGAGCCGCCGGTGTTGACGATGGAGGCGGCGAACGGCACGCGGGCCTTGGTCGCCAGACCCATCGGGTACACCAGAAAGGTCGAGTAACCGATGTTCAACAGGATGCCGGCCAGCAGGAATACCGCCGACAGCAACAACGGATCGGTGGGCGCGTTGAGCAGCACGAACATCATGATCACGGTGGCGAGGGAGCTGATCAGCATCGCCGGTTTGCGCCGGCGGTCGAACACGCGGTCCGACAGCCAGCCGCCCAACAGGTTGCCGATGATCGCGCCGACCCACGGCGCCGAAGCGACCATGCCCATTTTCAATACGGAATACTGTTTGACGGTGATCAGGTAGGTGGGCACCCACGTCATGATCGAATAGGTGATGCCGACCATCAGGAAGTAACCCAGCGCACAGGCCCATACGTTCCATGAGGCGAGGATGCTTTTGTTGTCACTCAGCAAAGGGGTTTCACGGGTGCGCATCAGCCGGTCGAACCCGGCCGGAATGCGCACCATCGGTGTGTTCAGTGCCTGGCTCTGCGGGCCGCTGTCCTGAATATAGTGCAGCTCGGCCGGCGAGCAATGGCGGCTGTCGGCCGGGTCGTCCTTCACCAGCCACCACCACAACACGCCGACGAAAAACCCCGGGATGGCGAAAATAAAGAACACTTCGCGCCAGCCATACAGGTGCACGATCCACGCGCACAACGGCGGCACGATGGCCGGGGCCACCTTGGCCGCCGACATGAAAATACCGGTGGCGAAGCCCTTCTCCCGTGCCGGGAACCAGCGGTTGATGATCGAAATGATGCCGATATTGATCGGCCCTTCCGCCGCCCCCAACAAGGCACGCGCCAGCTTGAGTTGCAGCACGCTGCTGGTGAAGCCGATCAGCAAGGTGGAGAGCGACGTCAGAATCAGCGAGCCGGTCAGCAGTTTGCGAATGCCGTAGCGGCCGAACAGGTAACCGGCGGGAATCTGCACGATGGCGTAGGTCAGGTAGAACAGGCTGGCCAGGGCACCGATGTCGGTGTTGCTTAAGTGGTATTCCTGCTTGATGAAGGGCACCACCACGCCAATGTTGGCACGGTCGGCACCCGCCACCATGTACGCAAGGAAAAACAGCGCCGCCACGACCCAGCGAAAACGGCTGGCGGGTTTGGAATCAGCTTTCATTTCTTCACCGGTTTTTCTTGGAGTTATGGTCGGTACGTCGTGAAGAAACCCTCACGCCAGTAGGCCGTGAGCCAGATAGTGCCGAGGAAATTTAAGTAGACATAGAGATATTCCGTGAACTAAAAATATTCCAAATCATGATGAGAATATCTCGGTGCCTACCTTCAAACAGCTGGAAGCGTTGATCGCCGTGGTCGACCACGGCACCTTCGACGGCGCCGCCAACCGCCTGGGCCAAGTGCAATCGGCCATTTCGCGGCAAATCCAGGAACTGGAACACTGGCTCGGTTTTGCCCTGTTCGACCGCAGCGGTCGTGGGGCCAAACCCACGGCACTGGCGGCGCAGGTGGTGGCCCAGGCGCGGGACGTGCTGCTGCAACGCGAGATCGTCAACAGCTGCCTGCTCAGCCCCGAAGTGCTCAGCCGCAAGCTGCGCATCGGTATCACCGAGTTGAGCGCCCTGACCTGGCTGCCACGCCTGATCCAGGCGATTGCCGCCGACTACCCCAGGGTGCGCATCGAGCCCGAGGTGGAGCTGAGCGTACGCCTGCACAGCTTGCTGATGGCCGGGCATGTGGACGTGATCGTGGTGCCGGATGCCTTCAGCAGTAACGGGCTGATCAAGGTGCGGCTCGATGAAGTGCACAACAACTGGTTCTGCGCGCCCGGCCTGCTGGACCCGAGCCAGCCGCTGACGCTGGAAGACCTGACCCGCTTTACCCTGCTGGCCCAGGGCAAATCCTCCGGTTCCGGCTTGCTGATGGACAGCTGGCTGGCGGCCCATCAGGCCAGCCCCAGTGCGCATATTCCGTGCAGCAGCCTGGCGGCACTGATCGGCCTCACCGTGTCCGGCCTGGGCGTGACCTACTTGCCGGACGCCACTGCTGCGCCCTACCTGCTCACCGGGCAGCTGGTGAAACTCGACGTCGAACCGCCGCTGCCCACCACGCCCTATGTGGCGCTGGCCCGGGCCGACAGCTACAGCCCGTTCCATCGCCACGTGGTGGAACTGATGGGCCAGCATTGCGACCTGCAACAACCTTTCGGGCAGCCGGCATGATCAATATCAAACAGATCGAAGCGTTCTACTGGACCTCAAAACTGGGCACCGTGCAACGCGCCGCCACACGCCTGTTCATCACCCAGTCAGCCACCAGCAAACGCTTGCAGGAACTGGAAAAACAGGCCTGCCTGCCCTTGTTCCAGCCCGGCAACCACAAGGCGCAGTTGAGTGCCAAGGGCGCGGAATTGCTGGAAGTCAGCGAGGGCCTGATCCACAGCCTGGCAGGCCTTGAAGCCTTGCGTCACGCCAGCCGCCAGCCCCTGCGCACGGTACGCATGGGCCTCACCGAGCTGGTGACCATCACCTGGTTTACCGATTTCGTGGCGCGCAGCAAGGCGGCATTGCCGGACATCGAATTGCACCCCGACGTGGACCTCTCCGCGCGCCTGCAACGCAAGCTGCTGGACGGCGACCTCGACCTGGTCGTGATCCCGCAGGACTACGTGACCGCCGCCATGGCGGCCATCCCGCTGCAGTCCATCGAATTCACCTGGCTGGCCCCGCCGGGGCTGTTTCCGGTCGGTACCACGCTGTCACTCAAACAGCTCGCGCTGTGGCCGATCATCGTGCAGGGGCCGGACTCGGGCATCACCCACCGTTGCGAGCAACTGTTCGCCGAACAGGGTCTGGAGTTCAACCATGTGTACGGCAGCAACAGCCTGTTTGCGTTGCTCGCATTGATTCGCGCCGGGGTCGGCATCAGTTGCTTGCCCAGGGGATTGTTTGTGGGGGAAATCGAGCGCGGTGAATTTCAGGAAGTGGTACTGGAGGTGCCGCCGGTGCCGGTGAATTATCAACTGGCGTTTCTCAAGCATGGGCGCAGTGAGTTGATCGACCGGCTGGCGGGGCTGGCCAGGTTGTCGGCCATGAATGCCTGAATCTGGAGCGAGCAGGGCTTGTTGTGGCAAGCAGGCCAGGCTCACAGCAACAACTTCGAATAATCACAACACTCCTGCGCCAGCTGCGCCACGTCCTGGTTCAAGCCAAACTGCCGGTCCACCCGGTGCAGCGCCACGTACTGAATGCTCGGCAGTTCCGGCTGGGTGATCAGGGCGCGCAAGGTGCCTTGCTCGATCAGGTGCGACAGGCACGCCTTGGGCAGGTAACTCACGCCGATCCCCGACAGCGCCAGCCCCACCTGCACCAGCAGGTTATGGCTGGTCAGGGTGCGCGGCATCTGCACGTTGTGCGCCGCCAGCCAGCGTTCGTAGATCAACCCCGTGCCGGAATGCGCGCCCTGGGTGAGCACGGTGTAACTGGCCAGGGTTTCCAGGCTGATCGGGTCGGCATCCGGGATCAGGCCGGGCGAACACATCCAGGCGTTTTCCACGCACTGCAGCGGCGTGCTGTGAAAACGCGGGTCGCTGTAGACATCGGGCACGATCACCAGATCGAGCTGATCGCTCTCCAGCTTGCGAAACAACTCGCTGCTCAGTTCCACCGACGGTTCGATCTGCACTTTCGGGTAAGCCTGACGCAGCGCCTCCACCAGCGCCGGCAACCAGGTCAGGGCAGTGAGTTCGGTGACGCCCAGGCGAAACCGGCGCACCAGCACCTTGCGCGCGCTGACCCGCTCAAGCAATTGGTCGCGGCTCTGGAGCAAATCCTTGGCGTAATCGAGCAGTTCGCCGCCCTTTTCGGTGAGCCGGGCATTGCGTTTGCTGCGGTCGAAAATCTCCACATCAAAGGTCTCTTCCAACTCCTGGATGCGCTTGGAGATGGCCGATTGAGACATGTTGAGCTTGTTGGCCGCCGCTTCAAAACTGCCCAGTTCGGCGATCCAGTACAGCGCATCGATTTGTTTGAAGGTAATCAAGGCGGCCAGACTCATGAGAAAAAGCGATGCTATCACATCATAAAATATCGCTAAAACTGTCGCTTCATCGCTCCTAAGATCCGGCCATAGCTCATCGCTATCTAATAATTCTGGAGATTTGCCATGTCCTTGCCCGGTTCCCGCATCCTTCCCAACGCCCCCATGGCCCCGGCCGAGCTGGTCGAAGCGTTTGCCCACGTGGTCACGCCGCACATCAGCGACAACCTCGGCCGGCACATCGGCGCCCGCGGCCTGACGCGCTACAACCGCACCGGCAAACTGGTGGGCACGGCGATCACGGTAAAGACCCGGCCTGGCGACAACCTGCTGATCTACAAGGCGATGAGCCTGCTGCAGCCCGGCCATGTGCTGGTAGTGGATGGCCAGGGCGACACCAACAACGCGGTGATCGGCGAGCTGGTCAAGCTCTACGCCCAGCAACGCGGCTGTGTGGGGTTTGTGATCGACGGTGCAATCCGCGATGTCGCGAGCTTCGACGACACCCCCTGCTACGCCCGCGCCGTGGTGCACACCGGCCCCTACAAGACCGGCCCGGGCGAGGTGAACGTGCCAGTGTCCATCGGCGGCATGCTGATCAACCCGGGTGACCTGGTGGTGGGCGATGAAGACGGCCTGGTCGCGTTCTCCCAGGCCGACGCCGCCGAAGTGCTGCGCCGGGCCGGAGCACATGCCGAGCATGAAGAAGCCGTCAAAGCCGAAATCGCCACCGGCAACCTGCGCCAGAGCTGGATCGACAAAGTGCTGCAAAACGCTGGCCTGGCGGACTGAAGGAAGCCCTCATGAGTACTGCATTTTTGTCCGAACGGGTGCTGGGCATTGCGCCCTCCCCCAGCGTGGCGGCCAATGCCCTGGTCACCGAGCTGCGCGCCCAGGGCCGCGATATCGTCAACTTCACCGTCGGCGAGCCGGACTTCGACACCCCCGCGCATATCCTCGAAGCCGCCAGCCAGGCGATGCGCAGCGGCGACACCCACTACACCGCCACCGCCGGCACCCTCGCGTTGCGCCAGGCGATCTGCCTGAAACTGCAACGGGACAATGACCTGGTGTACGGGCTGGACGAAGTGGTCGCCGGCTGCGGCGGCAAGCACATCATCTATCACGCGCTGGCGGCCACACTCAATCGCGGCGATGAAGTCATCGTGCACACGCCGTACTGGGTGTCGTACCCGGACATCGCGCGGCTCAATGACGCCACGCCGGTGATCATCCCCGGCGACGAGAGCCTGGGCTTCAAGCTGACCCCGCAGGTGCTGGAACACGCCATCACCGCGAAGACCAAATGGGTGATCCTCAACAGCCCGAACAACCCCAGCGGCGCGGTGTACACCGAAGCCGAGCTGCTGGCGCTGGCCGAGGTGTTGCGCCGTCACCCCCATGTGCTGGTCATGGCCGACGAGATCTACGAACACTTCGTGTATGGCGACGCCCGGCACCTGCCGCTGACGCGCCTGGCGCCCGACCTCAAGTCGCGCACGCTGATCGTCAACGGCGCCTCCAAAGGCTACGCCATGACCGGCTGGCGCCTGGGTTTTGGTGCAGGCCCCGCGTGGCTGATCGCGGCCATCGCCAAACTGCTCTCGCAAACCACCACCTGCCCAAGCTCCCTGAGCCAGGCCGCGGCGGTGGCGGCGTTTGCCGGTGACCAAACGCCCATCGCCGACATGCGCGAAGAATACCGCCAACGCCGCGCCTTGATGTTGGTGTTGCTGGCCGGCATTCCCGAGTTGAGCGTGACCCCGCCGGACGGCGCGTTCTACGTGTTCGTCAACGTCAGCCGGCTGATGGGCAAGCTCACGCCACAGGGTGATCGCCTGGAAAGCGACACCCAATTGGTCGACTACCTGCTGCGCGACTACGGCCTGGCCACAGTGAGCGGCGCGGCGTACGGCATGTCGCCGTATGTGCGCCTGTCGTTCGCCAGCTCCCGGAGCGTGATCGAAGAAGGCTGCCGCCGCCTGCAAGACGCCTGTCACGACCTGCGCTGATACCCCGGCTGCACCCGGCGGCCAGCGGACGGCCGCCTTTTTGACTGCCTAGAACAACAACTTAAAAATCATTGATCTCAGATGAGGCATTCCCATGCACACGCCCCGTATTCCGCTGGTCTGGCAAATCATGCTCGGCCTGCTCGCCGGCATTGCCATCGGCGCCCTGCTGCATCGTTTTCCCGAATCCCGGCCGTGGCTGGTGGATAACGTTTTACAACCGGCCGGCGATATTTTTATCAAGCTGATGAAGATGATCGTGGTGCCCATTGTGTTCGCCTGCATGGTCGTGGGCATCGCCGGGCACGGCGACGGCAAAACACTGGGCCGCATCGGGGTGAAGTCCCTGGGCTATTTCTTCTGCATCACTACCCTGGCGATCATCGTCGGCCTGGTCATCGGCAACCTGCTCCAGCCCGGCGCCGGGACCGAACTGGCCAGCCTGCAGGCGGCGAATATCACCTTGCCAACCAGTGGCGGCGGCAGCCATAGCCTGGGGCAGATCATCGTCGGCATCATCCCTGACAACGTGATCAGTTCCATGGCCCAGGGCAGCCTGTTGTCGGTGCTGTTCTTCGCGGTGATGTTCGGCCTGGGCGTGTCGCGTCTGCCGGCTGAACGCAAGGACCCGGTGATCGCACTGATGCGCGGCGTGTCGGATGCGATGTTCAAGGTCACCTCAATGATCATGGCCTACTCGCCCATCGGCGTGTTCGGCATGATCGCCGTGACCGTGGCCAACTTCGGCTTCGGCTCGCTGCTGCCGCTGGCCAAGCTGATCATGGTCAGCTACCTGTCCATCGTGTTTTTTGTGCTGGTGGTGCTCAACCTCATCGCGCGGCTGTGCGGGATCAACCTGTTTGCGCTGATGCGCCATATCAAGGATGAGCTGGTCCTCGCCTTCTCCACCGCCAGCTCGGCGGCGGTGATGCCGCAACTGATGAAAAAACTTGAAACCTACGGCGTGCCGCCTTCGCTGGTGAGCTTTGTGGTGCCGGTGGGCTACTCATTCAACCTCGACGGCGCCTCGCTGTTCCTCGGCATCGGCACGCTGTTCGTGGCGCAGCTGTACGGCATCGACCTGAGTCTGGCCGACCAGGCGCTGCTGGTAGTGACCATGGTGCTCACCTCCAAGGGCGCCGCCGGGGTGCCGGGGTTCATGTTCGTGATTCTGTCGGCAACCCTGGGCAGCGCCGGGCTGCCGCTGGAAGGCATTGCATTTATTGCCGGCGTGTACCGGCTGATGGAAATGCCGACGACCGCGCTGAACGTGCTGGGGAATGCGCTGGCGCCGTTGGTGATTGCGAAGTGGGAGGCAAGGACTGCCCCTGAGCACAGTGCAGAGAAAATGCCCGCCCACTGATTTCGAGTACAGGTATCAACAGTCGCGGGCCAACGCCACACACCGCTTCGCCAGTAGCGTCGTGGGGTCCACCAGTGCCACCCGATACCTGTTGATCTCAAAACCCTCGCTGTGCGCCAGCACCAGAGGCAACTCGGTGCAGCCGAGAATCAGCACCCTCGCCCCCAGTTCACACAAATGCTCCGCCGCGAGCAGCAGTTGCTCGCGGCACACGCCTTCGGTAAACCCGGCCTTGATGCCTTTTTCGCCATAGATCGACGCCATCACCAGCGCCTGGTAATCAAAACCCGGCGTGATGATGTGCAGGCCCGAACGCCGTGCGGCGTGGTGGTAGACCTGGCTTTGCACGGTGCCCGAGGTGGCGAGCAAGCCGACTGGCTGGTCGGTGCCATGGGTGCGTGCAATCCACTCGATGGTTTCCGTGAGCATATTGACGATCGGCACGCGCAAATGCGCCTGGATGCGCTCGACAAAGGCATGGGCCGTATTGCACGGAATCGCGATGGCCTGGGCGCCGGCGCTTTCCAGGCGTTTGCACGTGGCGTACAGCGCCAGCGTCGGGTCGGTTTCATCGCGCAACAGATTGGCGGTGCGGTCGGGGATCTGCGGGTTTTGCTCCACCACCATTTTTATGTGGTCCTGGTCTTTGCCCGCCGGGGTGTGGGCGACCACCTTGCCCATGAAATCCACCGTGGCGGCGGGCCCTACGCCACCCACAACCCCCAGTTTGAAGGGCGGGCGACGGGCTGGGCCTTCCGCCTGGGTGGCAAAGTCGGCGTAGAGCCGGTTGATGTCCAAAACGCGGATGCCGCGGCGCTGCAAATCATCGCAGACCAGCGACAGTTCGGTCATGCCCGGCACCATCAGCGTGGCACCCTGTAAGTGCAACGACAGGCACGTCTGGTAGAGGGTTTCCAGCGGCTCGCCTTCCAGGTGGCCATCCTTGATGCCGTTGACGCCGTACATCGCCTCCATCAACGCG
Organism: Pseudomonas tolaasii NCPPB 2192; assembly: GCF_002813445.1. NCBI lineage: Bacteria > Pseudomonadati > Pseudomonadota > Gammaproteobacteria > Pseudomonadales > Pseudomonadaceae > Pseudomonas > Pseudomonas tolaasii. The sequence goes on along the minus strand of NZ_PHHD01000001.1, from coordinate 3,701,564 downwards.
GCCTGGGTATCGGCGTCGGGGTAGACGAGGTTGAAGTCCTGCCCGAGGTGGCGCTCAAACAAACCGCAGTGGCGCACAAAGTCCGAGGCGATCACGCCCAGGGTGGTGCCCGGCGGGACGCTCTGGCGAATGTGGCGCACCAGGGCCTGCATCATGTCCAGCACCGGAATACCCAGCTCCTGCTGGATTTCGTCGCGAAAGGTCTGGCTGGCGAAGCACGGCAACAGCACGGCATCCACTCCGCTGGTTTCGAAACCCTTGCACACCTGGAACACGTAGAATTTGCGCGAGGTCATGCTCGCATTGCGGTCCAGCGGCAGCGCCACATCCTTGAACGGGTGCTGCTCGAACAGGAAGTGATAGCGGCCCGGGTCCGCCAGCACAGCGCGGGACCTGACCAGCTTGTAGAACAGATCACCGCCCGCCAGAGAGCCCAGCCCGCCGACGATGCCCAACCGCGACGTGCTGCTCATGCGCGCGCCACCTCTGGTTGCCCGGCGGCTTGTTCGTCTGTTTCCGATTGCGCGACCACCGCCGTGGCAATGCTGTTGCCCACCACGTTGGTGGCGGTGCGTGCCATGTCCAGGAACTGGTCGATACCGATGATCAGCAGCAACCCGGCTTCCGGCAGATTGAACATCGGCAGGGTCGCCGCCACCACCACAACCGATGCCCGCGCCACCCCGGCCATGCCTTTACTGGTGATCATCAGCGTCAGCAAAATCAGCAGTTGTTGAGTGAAACTGAGGTCGATGTTGTAGGCCTGGGCGATAAACAGGATGGCGAACGCCTGGTACATCATCGAACCGTCAAGGTTGAACGAGTAACCCAGCGGCAAGACGAAACTGGAGACACGTTTGGGGGCACCGAACTTCTCCAGCGCCTCCATGGTTTTGGGGTAGGCCGACTCGCTGCTGGCGGTGGAAAACGCCAACAGGATCGGCTCACGGATCAGCTTGCCGAGGGTGAACACCGAGCGCCCGAGAAACAGGTAACCGGCAGCAAACAACAATACCCACAGCAAGGCGATGCCCAGGTAAAACTCGGCGATCAGTTTGGCGTAATCGGCCAGCAGGCCCAGGCCATTAGTGGTAATCGCCGAGGCAATCGCGGCAAATACGCCGACCGGCGCGAAGGCCATCACGTAGTCGGTAATCTTGAACATCACCTTGGCCAGCTCTTCCACCGTCTCGGTGATGCGCGTGTAGCCGGCACGTTTCACGCCGGCCAGGGCGAAGCCGAAGAACAGCGAAAACACCACGATTTGCAGGATCTCATTATTGGCCATCGCTTCGGCCATGCTGCGCGGGAATACATGGCTGATAAACGCCTTGAGGCTGAAATCCCCGGTGCTCACCGGCACTGCCGCCGCAGCCTGCTGTGCCACCTGCAGATTCAACCCGGCACCCGGCTGGAACAGGTTCACCAGCGCCATGCCAAGCATCAGCGAAACCAGTGACGCGGTGACAAACCACAGCATCGCACGCAAGCCGATGCGCCCCACCGAACGCGAGCTGCCCATGCTCGCAATGCCGCCGACCAGCGTGGCGAACACCAGCGGCGCGATGATCATCTTGATCATGCGCAGGAAAATATCGGTGACCATCGAAAAGTACCCGGCCAGCGCCTTCGCGGCCTGCTCGCTGCCTGCAAAGTGGTGACACGCCCAACCCGTCAGCACGCCCAGGGCGATACCAACGGCAATGCGACGGGGGAGTTTGTTGTGTTTCACAGTGCTGCCCTCAGGTGGATTTTTGTTGTTGTGGTGATGGGGGCGATTCTAGGGACGACCCCAGGCCGCCATGATGAGTAATCCGGCTAACCCCATGCGCTTTTGGAATAAAGTATGAAAACCCCAGCCTGGCCTGGGCGCGAAGACATACACTCAGGGCTCATCAAGGGGGAACCCACATGCAGATCAAGTGGCTGGACGACCTGTTGGCCATCGCCGAATGGAAGAATTTTTCCCGCGCCGCCGAGGTGCGCTGCGTGACGCAATCGGCGCTGTCGCGACGCATTCGCTCATTGGAAGACTGGGTGGGCGTCGAGCTGGTCGACCGGGGCACCTACCCGGTGCAACTCACCGCCGCAGGCCAGGCGTTCTGCGCGGAAAGCCGTGACGCCCTCGCCGGCCTGATGCGCCTGCGCGCCAGCCTGCGCGAGGTGGAGCGCATGCCCGGCCGCTCGATTCAGGTCACCGCCGGGCACAGCCTGTCGATGACCTTCCTGCCCAAGTGGCTGGCGCAGTTCCAGCGCCAGACCGAGCAGTTCAACGCACGGGTGGTGGCGGCGAATATTCATGACGCGGTGATCGCGCTGGAAGAAGGCAGTTGCGACCTGATGATCGTCTACCACCACCCGCTGGCGCCGATCCTGCTCGACCCGGAACGCTTCGGCAGCCTGGCGCTGGGGCATGATGCGTTTATCCCGTTGTGCGCACCGGACAAACGCGGGCGGCCGCTGTTTCGTTTGCCCGGCACCACAGCCAAACCCGTGCCCCACCTGGCCTACACCGCCACGACATTTTTGGCGCGCGTCGCCGAAATCGTGATCAAGAACGGCCCGGCGCCTGCCACCATGGAACGTTGCTACGAGGCTGACATGGCCATGCTGCTGGCGCGCATGGCGGTCGAAGGTTACGGCGTGGCGTGGTTGCCCCAGAGCGCGGTGGCCGATGAACTGGAACGCGGCGTGCTCGTGCGCGCGGGCGGCGAAGAATGGAGTACGCGGCTGGAGATTCGCTCGTATTGCGCAAGTGCCAACCAGAACCCGACCATGAGAAAGCTATGGCGCACGTTGGAAGCCGGAGCTTGCAGCGCGCATCTTTGAGACGATCAGACAAAAAACTGAGCCTTGCGAGACAAGGCGCAACGGGGCAAAACCGCACACTTCTCCCACGTTCACACACCCCGTGGAATGACTGGAGAAGCCCTCATGTTGCACACGTTCACTGCTGGCCTGCGGGTCGTCGGCAAGCTCGACACCCTGGGTACCCACCTGATGCGCCTGGCGATTGCCATCGTCTTCTTGTGGATCGGCGCACTCAAATTCGTCCCCTATGAAGCCGACAGCATCACCCCTTTTGTCGCCAACAGCCCGTTCCTCTCGTTCTTCTATCAGCACCCGCAGGACTACAAGGCGCACTTGACCCACGAAGGCGAGTTGGCACCTGAGCAGCGCGCGTGGCAAACCGCGAACAACACCTACGCCTTTTCCAATGGCCTGGGCGCTGTGGAAATCCTCATCGGTTTGCTGGTGCTGTCCAACCCGCTCTCACGCAAGACCGGCCTGCTGGGCGGCGCGCTCGCCTTTGCCACGCCGTTGGTCACGTTGAGCTTTCTGATCACCACCCCTGAAGCCTGGGTGAGTGCGGCGGGTGATGCCCAGCACGGTTTTCCTTACTTGTCCGGCGGCGGCCGCCTGGTGCTCAAGGACGTGCTGATGCTCGCCGGCGCCCTGCCCGTGATGGCCGATTCCGCTCGTCGCTTGTTGCAAGAACACACCCTTTGATCCCCTGGAGAGCTGCCATGAAAATTCTGTTCGCCTTGCCCCTCGCCCTCGTCGTCAGCCACGCATTCGCCGCCCCGGCACCTGAACCTGCACGCACCGGCGTACCGCTGGATGTGGCCAGAACCATCAGCGTCACCGACACCAGCCAGGCCTGCGGCGTGGTGCCGGTGGAATGGGTCTACGACGACTCCCAGGGCGTGCGGCACATCGCAACCTACCTGGTGATGGGCGGCGGCTGTAACAGTTGAATGCCCGACGCTACCGCAGGCGCCGTGCGGTCAGTTGCCGGCCAGGATACGAATACCGTGTTGCTCTGCCAGCGCAACCACTGCCCGCAACTGCGCCTCGTTCGGTGCCTCCATCGGTGGCACCACCCCATCGATAACTGGAATGCCCGCGGCGGCGACAAACTCGTCAAACCCACCGGGCGTGCCCATCACCACGGCACGCACCGTGGTGCTCCCCAGGTTACGCAACCGTTGCGGCACATTGCGCGGGGCGAAATAGCTTTCACCCGCCTTGAGCGTGAACACCTCGTCGCCGATGGTGACCTCCAGCTCCCCTTCATACAAATACATCGACTCGTCTTCGTGGATGTGCAGGTGCAACCCGGCATCGCAACCGGGGGGCATCAGCCCCTCGACCATCGAGAACTGGCCCGCGGTTTCGCGGCTCGACAGCAGGATTTTCAACTGCACACCAAAGAGCAGGTAAGTGTCTGGATCCGTTTTATGAACAGCGGGTTCGACCAACATCGCGCGACCTTCAGCAACTGGAATGGGAACCGAAAGTTGAGCATGGCGCGCGCCGGTCATGCGTGCCGAAACGTGCGCCGGGTTGCCGAATCGTGCTTATTGGCAAGCGCGCCGAAAGTCAGTGGGGCTCATGCCGGTCAGGCCGCGAAAGGTTCGGGAAAAATGTTGCGGGGTCTGAAAGCCACAGGTCAGGGCGATGTCCAGCACCGACAGCGCCGGCTGGCGCAGCAGCAGCCTGGCCTTCTCGATACGGGCCTTGAGCACATACTGATGCGGCGCCATGCCGAACGTGGCCAGGAACAACCGGGAAAAATGCGCCCGGCTGAAACCGGCGCACTGGGCCAGTTCGTGCAACGACAGGCGTTGGTCGAGGTGAGTGTGAATGTAGTCCTCGACCCGACGTGAGCAATAGAGCGGCAGGCTGTTGAGGGGTTTTCCCGCCGCCGGGGTAAACACGTTGTAGCGGTTGACCAGCGAGGCGGCGATTGCCTGCTCGATCCCGTCAACAAACAGCCGCCCGGACGGGAAACCGTCAGCCTGCTCCTGGTACAACGCCTGAAACAACGCGCTCAGCCGCTCATCGCGCACCCCGGGACACGCCAACAACTCGAAGCGACCCTTGCCACGCTCTTCAGCCGCAGCCTGCAGGGTGTCATCACTGAGGGTGACGCTGACCAAATGAGCCGGAGCCAGCCAGCGGATGCTTTCATCGCGCCCGCGCAATGAAAACGCCAGTGAGCGCGCGGCGACCGGAATCTGCCGGGCATCGGCCTTTTCGGTGCAATGCAGCAAGCGACTGCTGCGCAGGAACAGCGTCAGCATCTGCGCATCCAGCCGGTGGGTATGCCAATGGCCAGGCTCAATGCGATGGGTTTCCACCGGCATGGCGGCGGGAGACGCAGCCCCGGTGACGCTGGAGCCGAACAGCGGGATCAGCGCGCCGTTGTGCCGCGCCGCGATTTTTGCGTGTGTCATCGAGCCAACCTCCCGAATGCCAGCGAAGTGCAGGTGGGGGTCCGTCCTTGAACACAAGGCAAGGATATTAAGCCGTGGCCGAATCCAGGGCAAAAAAAAGCCTGCATTTCTGCAGGCTTTTCTCTATCTGGCTCCACGACCTGGACTCGAACCAGGGACCCAATGATTAACAGTCATTTGCTCTACCAACTGAGCTATCGCGGAATGCGCCGTATGTTACTGATTAAAAAGAAGAAGTCAAGCACTTGCACGTATTCGTCCGGATGAGCGGTGCCGTCACTGTGCCGGGCTGGCCATTTCCCTGGCCAGATCCAGCCAGGCACGCGCCGCCGGTGGCAGATGCGCGCCGGCACGCCAGGCCAGGGCGATGTGCCAATCGGTGTGGGCTTCGTCCAGTGGAATCAGGGCGATGCCTGCGTGTTGGTGCTTGTGCGCCAGCATGCGCGGCAGGAAGGCCACACCCAAACCGGCCGCCACCAGATCGACAATAAAATCGATCTGCCCGCTGCGCGCCGTCACTCGCGGCGTCACGCCTTTGCGCTCGCAGGCGGCGAGAATCTTGGCGTTCAGGGCAAAACCGGCTTCGAACAGAATGAACGGCGAGTCGGCCAGGTCGGTGAAGTCGATGCGGGTGCGACCGGCCAGCGGGTGATTCAGCGGCAGCACGGCCACCAGCGGTTCATTGCGCACGGGCTGGTAGTCAAAATCCTCGTCCACCGGTAACAGCAGCGCAGCAAGGTCCACCTCGCCGGCGTCCAGACATTCCCGCAGCTTTTTACTGCCGTATTCGGTGAGCTCGATTTCGATGTCCGGATAGCGGCTGCGATAAGCCGTGAACATTGCCGCAAACAGCACGCCGCAGCCCACCGGCGGCAGGCCGATGCGCAGCAGGCCGCGCTTGAGGCCGCGCAGGTCATTGATCTCGGCCACCAAATCGTTGCGTTCGGCGAGCAACACCAGGGCGCGGCGGTAGGCAATTTCTCCGGCAGCCGTCAGTTCGTTCTTGTGGCCAAGACGATTAATCAACGGAGTGCCCAGCTCCTCCTCCAGCGTCTTGACTGCCTTGCTGACTGTGGATTGCGTCAGCGATACCACCTCGGCCGCCTGAGAAAAGCCGCCCTGGCGCACCACCTCAACGAACGCACGCAGTGTTCTCAAGTTCATCGGTATTCCTTTTGCGACTTCATGCCAGCGATAAAAGTTGTTTTTATCATGACAGATGTTTGCTTATCGTGAACCCACCTTGCCCCGTGGAGACACCGTTCATGATCATCTCGTCTGCGTCCGATTACCGCGAAGCCGCCAGGCGCAAACTGCCGCGCTTTCTGTTTGACTACATTGATGGCGGCGCTTACGCCGAACACACCCTGCGCGCGAACAGTTCGGACCTGGCCGACATCAGCCTGCGCCAGCGCATCTTGCGCAATGTCGACAACCTGAGCCTGAAGACCACACTGTTCGGCCAGGAACAGGCGATGCCGGTCATCCTCAGCCCCGTCGGCCTGACCGGCATGTATGCACGGCGCGGCGAGGTGCAGGCAGCCAAGGCGGCAGCCAATCAGGGCATACCGTTTTGCCTGTCGACGGTGTCGGTGTGTTCGATTGAAAAGGTGGCGTCGCAAAGCCCGCAGTCGATCTGGTTCCAGCTGTACGTGCTCAAGGACCGCGGCTTCATGCGCAATGCGCTGGAGCGTGCGCAGGCGGCCGGGGTGACCACGCTGGTGTTCACCGTCGATATGCCGACGCCGGGCGCGCGCTACCGGGATGCGCACTCGGGCATGTCCGGGCCATTTGCCGCCTCGCGGCGCCTGTTGCAAGCAGTGACCAAACCGCAATGGGCTTTCGACGTCGGCGTGATGGGCCGCCCGCACGACCTGGGCAACATTTCCAAATACCTCGGCAAAGCCACCACCCTTGAAGATTACGTCGGCTGGCTGGCCAACAACTTCGACCCGTCCATCAGCTGGAAAGACCTGGAATGGATCCGCGACTTCTGGAAAGGCCCGATGATCATCAAAGGCATCCTCGACCCACAGGACGCCAAGGATGCCGTGAGTTTCGGCGCCGATGGCATCGTGGTTTCCAACCACGGCGGCCGGCAATTGGACGGTGTGCTGTCCACCGCCAAAGCCCTGCCGCCGATCGCCGAGCGGGTGGGCGATGACCTGACCGTGCTGGTGGACTCGGGCATTCGTTCGGGCCTGGACGTGGTGCGCATGCTCGCCCTCGGCGCCAAGGCTTGCCTGTTGGGCCGCGCCACGGCCTATGCACTGGCCGCCGATGGCCAGCGCGGCGTGGAAAACCTGCTGGATATTTTCGCCAGGGAAATGCGCGTCGCCATGACCTTGACCGGTGTGACATCAATCGACCAGATAGATCGCAATACGCTGGTACAAAGTTGACCGCAAACTTGCCAAATAACTGGCACGCCTCACTATCGGCTGAGGCTAACTTTCAGATCAGCCGATTGATTTATAAAGAATTTTATCGAGTTATTCGAAGTGGCATGAATCTCGCTCTAACTTTCTACAAGCAGGTTAAGCGATGACAAGACGTGTGGCAGGGCCCAGGGGTTATAAAGCCACGGCAAAGCGGTTTAAACTGTTTCCAATGTTTTACGGAACTGAAGGAACAGTAAGACGCTTGGCACTCGCCACTCTCATCGAGCCTGTAAGACAGTTAAGTGCTTAGAGGCCGTCAGCTTATGAAAACACCGACCCAGACCAACGCAATTGACTTCGACAGTGCCAAATTGCAACGCCTGGGGTTTGGTCAACCAGCTCTGCGCCCCCACCGCCCCGTCACCTTCGCGCAACTGCGCCAGCAGCTGAGCCAGCAATTGCAGACCAGCCTGGAGCCGGAACGCATCCTCGGTTTGTTCTTTCGCGAGATCCAGCGCCTGGTGCCTTTGGATGCGCTGCACTATCGCCACCAGGCCAGCGACCTGCGCCTGGAGTTCGGCCATCGCGGCCACCACTCGGTGAGCTACACCTTGAGCCATGAAGGTGAGCATTTGGGTGAATTGATATTTCGCCGCAACCAGCGTTTGATCGAAGATGAACTGAACCAGCTTGAGTCTCTGCTGGCAACGTTGCTCTACCCGATGCGCAACGCTCTGCTCTACCGCGCGGCTACCCGCAGCGCCCTGCGCGACCCCTTGACCGAAACCGGCAACCGCATCGCCATGGACCAGACCCTGCAACGGGAAATAGACATGGCGCGTCGGCACCTGCACCCGCTGTCGTTGCTGATGCTGGACATCGATCACTTCAAGAGAATCAACGACACCCACGGCCATGCCGCCGGCGACAACGTGCTGCGTGCGGTGGCCGCGTCAATCAAAAGCCAGCTGCGCAACGTCGATATGGTGTTTCGGTTTGGCGGGGAAGAGTTTCTGATCCTGCTGTCCAACACCGGCCGGGACGCGGCGGGCATGGTCGGCGAACGTCTGCGCCGGGCGGCACAAGCTCGGGAATATTGGGCGGACGGTACGCGGATCGAATTGACGGTGAGCCTGGGTTGTTCGACTTTGCTGGCTGCAGAGTCTGCCGAAAGCCTGCTGCGCCGCGCCGACAATGCTTTGTATGTGGCCAAGCGTGAAGGCCGCAACCGCCTGGCCATGGCGGGGTAAAGCCTGTGGCGGGGGAGCTTGCTCCCTCGCCACAGGTTATCTGCCGTTTAGGCTTCGCTGGCGACGCGAGCCGGTCGCTCACGCACGGCTACGGGCGCCTTTTCCTTTTCCTTCTCCAACCGCATGCAGCTTTCCAGAAACAGATACATGTAGTCGTAACTCTTGCACACGGCCTGACGCAGCTCCACTTGCAGGGCCTTGGTCGGGTTCATGCCGGCCAGGGTGCAGATGATTTCCAGGGCTTCCCACGGGTGCGCATCGTCGTACTGCGCGTGCATCTTCAGCCACTTCATCGCGCGCTTGCGGTCTTCCTCCGGGAAGGCGGCCGCGTAGACGCCGGTAGAGCAGACCACGGCGGACCACTCCCCAGTCGCCCCCTCGATCGCATAGTTGGTGGCGGCAATCGCGACAATCAACGAATCGGCCGAACTGGTGTGCCAGCACCAATGGCTCAGTGCGTGCAATTCCGGCGCTACGTTCTGCGCTTGCAGTTCTTCCAGGCTCACGCCGTGTGCGCGGGCCCAATTGACCCAATAATCGGCGTGGTTCAGTTCCACGCGAATATTGCGCATCAGCCAGCGCCGCGCCATATCCTCCCCAGGATGGCGGGCAAACTTGGTTTTGGTGAGGTTTTGTGCCATGTACAAGGCAAACTGTTCGACCACAGGCCAGCCACCGATCAGGTAGTGGCGCAGAGTCTTGGCGCTGAGCGTGTTGTCGCGCATGCGCTGATACAGTTCGTGCTCGACAACTCGGCGCTTGCTCTCGCTACAGTCCTGGATGAGCTTTTGCGCCCAGGCGGGGTAACTGGAGGCTTCCATAAGCGGGCCGGTTCTGTTGAAGGTGTCGATCACTGTAGGGCTCCTTTTTTAGTGTGATGTACAGACCAGCAAATGTTTCAGCGGAATGTGCCGGGCGCCTTGAATAACAGAGGCTGCGGCCGCACAGGTCGACACTGCAAGCTATCAAAGGTAAACAATTGCGGGCGTTCGATCAGGTAACCCTGAGCGTAATCCACACCTATCTCAAGTAAAGCCTGTTCGATGTGCGGTGTTTCAACAAACTCGGCAATTGTGCGCTTACCCATGACATGGCCGATGTGATTGATCACTTCGACCATTGCGCGGTTAATCGGGTCGTCCAGCATATCCTTTACGAAACTTCCATCGATCTTCAGGAAGTCTACAGGTAAATGTTTGAGATAGGCGAATGAGGACATTCCGGCACAAAAGTCATCCAGCGAGAAATGACAACCTAAGGCTTTGAGTTCATTAATAAAACGAATGGCGCTGCCTAAATTGGCGATTGCACTGGTTTCTGTTATTTCAAAACAGATCATTGTGGGTGGAATGTTATAAGCGGCGAATTTCTCACGTAAAAAACCGAGAAAGTCTTCATCGCCAATAGTTATACCTGACAGATTAATCGCACATATGGCCATAGGACGGCCTGGTCGTTCGCGCAGGCAGTCCGCAATAATTTTAAATACATTTTCCACCACCCAACGGTCCAGCGACGTCATCAATCCATAACGTTCGGCGGCGGGAATGAAGCTGTCGGGAAGAATGATCCTGCCGGCTTCATCGTGCAGACGCAGGAGGATTTCGATGTGGCCAGTACCGCCGTCGGTCAGCCCCAAGGGAGAGATCTCCTGGGCGTACAGGCAGAAGCGGTTTTCTTCCAGCGCCATGTGCAACCGTTGCACCCAGGCCATCTCACCAAATCGCACCGACAGTTCCGAGTCATCGGCGTGGTAGACCTGCACGCGGTTGCGGCCCTTCTCCTTGGCCATGTAGCACGCCATATCGGCGGCGCGCAGTGACGTTTCCAGCGTGGTGGGCGTGTTCGAAATGTGCACCAGCCCAATGCTCACGGTGGTCATGAACGGCCGGCCCTTCCACACAAAATGCAGGCTTTGTACGGTATGGCGCAGGCTCTCTGCGATTTTCTCCGCCACCGGCGCCGGGCAGTTTTCCAGCAGGATGCCAAACTCGTCCCCGCCCAGACGCGCCAGGGTGTCGCCTTCACGCAGGTCCGATTGCAACAGCGCGCAAATGTGCCGCAACAATTCGTCGCCCGCCGCATGGCCACAGGTATCGTTGACCAGCTTGAACTGGTCCAGATCGAGAAACATCAAGGCGTGGCGCCCGTTCTGATGGCGCCCGGCCTGATGCAACACCTGCTCCAGACGGAACTCGAACTCACGGCGGTTGGCCAGGCCGGTCAAGGCGTCATGGGTGGCCTGCCACGACAGGTTGGCGATGTATTGACGTTCCTGCGTCATGTCGTGCAACACCAGCACGGCGCCGCTTACCTTGCCGGCGCTGCGGATCGGCGCACCCACCAGTGTGACCGACACCGTGCTGCCATCCAGGCGCTGGATCAGCTTGGAATGTTCGCTGCCACCGCTGAGCTGGCCCTTGATGATGTGTTCGATGAGCGTGAAACCGTCAGGCTCGGCGTTTTCGTCGAGCAACTTGAACAGCGCCGCCAGCGGCAAGCCTTGGGCCTGGGCGGATTTCCAGTGAGTCAACGCTTCGGCAGCCGGGTTCATGTAGGCAATGGCACCGTCGACATCCGTGGTGATCACGCCGTCGCCGATGGACTCCAGCGTGATCTGCGCCCGCTCCTTCTCTGCCTGCAGGGCATTGGCGAACGCGTGGCGCTGGGCCAGGAGTTTGTGGGTACGCAGCAACGCGAGGACGATCAAGCCCAGTGCAGTGGCCAGGTTGGTGATCAGCAACAGGCGCAAAATCACCCGCGAGCCTTCGCCCAAGGCATCGCTGAATGCCTTGGCCGCCGGGGTCACACCGTCATTGATCGCGATAATCCGAGCCTTCCATTGGCGCACTTGATTGCCGCTGACCTGATCACTGCTGACGACGCGGTGCATCTCCTGGGCCAATTCGTCCAGTTGCACCAGGTAACCGTCGCCGACGGTCCACAGCTCAATGGCTTTTTCCAGGTAGCTGAAATGGCGAAAGTTCAGGTACAGCCAGATCAGGCTGGACACGTCATCGGGGTGGTTGCCGCCCTTGAGAATACCCTGGCGCGCGGCGGCAAGGTCGGGGGTGGAGTGGTCCAGCGCAATGCGCAGCTCATGCCCGCCCTGGGGCACGGCAATCGCCTGCTGGTATTTGAGGTAAGTGCCTTCGTCGCGGTTATCGGCGTAAAGCGTCAGGTAATAGATGGCGTCTTTCTGACCCTTGGACCACAAGCTTTCGCCTGCCACGTAGCCGCGCACCGCTGAAAGCACGTAGAGACTGACACAGCCCAACAATGCCTGGAACAGCACAACGGCGATAAAGGGCCAGACGATGCCCAACAGCCGTGGCGTTCCGAGAGTCCGCTTTTGCTTCATGAAGTCCCTTGCACATGCACTGCAGGATACGCACGCGAAAATCCGCTTCCGATAGCTCAGCCTAGGCTAAATCAACGAACTTGTTGCAAGTGCCCGTACAACTTGGCGTACAAGCCTCCGTCGGCAATCAACTGCTGGTGATCGCCATCCTCGGCAATATGACCACCGTCAAACACCAATACTCGATCCGCCTGTTTCACCGCCGACAGACGGTGGGCGATGATCAGTGTAGTACGACCACTGAGAAACCGCGCCAGCGCCAAATGCAGGTTGTATTCGGTGGCGGCGTCCAGTGCCGAGGTCGCCTCGTCCAGAATCACCACTTTGGGTTCGGCCAGCACCATCCGGGCGATCGCCAGACGCTGGCGCTGACCTCCGGAAAAGCGTACGCCAGAGCGCCCCACCACGCTGTCCAGGCCCAGCGGCAATGCCTTGACGGTCGTGTCCAGCTGGGCGATCTCCAATGCTTGCCAGCAGGCCTGGTCCGTGCGTTCGCGGCCCATGGTCAGGTTGGCGCGCACGGTGTCGTTGAACAGCGCCGGGTGTTGCAGCACCACCGCGACGTTTTCGCGGATGGTCTCCAGGCCGATGTCCTGCTGGGTCGCCCCACCGAAGCGAATACTGCCCGCCTGCGGTGTGTAGAGGCCCAACAACAATTGCACCAGGGTACTTTTGCCGCCGCCGCTGGCGCCGACAATGGCCACCTTTTCACCCGGCGCGATGGCCAGGTTCAATCCATTGAGCACCAGGTCTTCGCCGTAGCCGAAGTTGAGGCCACGCACCTCGATGCCCACGGTTTCACGCCCGGAGAAAGGGTCTTCGCCCCCGGCATATTGCGGCTCATCGGCACGCGCCAGCAGTTCGTTGATACGCGTCACCGCGCCGCCTGCCGCGTAGTAGGCATATTGCAGGTTCAGCAGTTGTTCCACCGGGCCGATCATGAACCACAGGTAGCTGAACACCGCGAGCATCTGGCCGATGGACAGGTCGGAAAACAGCACAGTGAGCATCGCCGCCGCGCGAAAAATGTCGATACCGAACTGGAACAGCAAGCCGCTGGCGCGGCTGGAGGCGTCACTTTTCCACTGGGAGTTGACGGCAAAGTCGCGCACTTCCTGGGCGCGCTGGCCGAGGCGGCCGAGGAAAAACCCCTGGCGGTTGCCCGCGCGCACCTCCTGGATCGCGTCCAGCGTCTCGGTCAACGCCTGGGTGAAGCGTGAGGTGCTGTCGTTCTCCAGTTTTTTCAGATGTTTGACGCGCTTGCCCAACTGCACGGTGGCGTAAATCACCAGCGGGTTGAACAGCAGAATCAACAATGCGAGCTGCCAGTGCATCCACACCAGAATGGCCGAGGTGCCCACCAGCGTCAGCATGGCCACCAGGAAACGGCTGAGGGTTTCACCGACAAACTTGTCCAGCGTATCCAGGTCCGTGACCAGGTGCGTAGTGACCGTGCCACTGCCCAGGCTTTCGTATTCGCCCAGGGAAATGCGCTTGAGTCGTTCGATCAGGCGCACGCGAATGCGGTACACGATGTCCTTGGCCAACCGCGCAAACAGCCGCGCCTGCACCACGTTGAACACCAATGCGCCACAGCGCAGGCACAGCGTCACCAGCAGCATCAGGCCGATGTAACCGGCGGCCTTCTGCCACCCCAGCGGCAACGCGTGGTTCATGACTTTGAGCGCGGCATCGCCGTGGCCGAGCAGCACTTCGTCCACCAGCAACGGCAACAGCAGGGGGATGGGCACGCTGCACAGCGTTGCCAGCACGGCAACGCCATTGGCGATCCACAGGGATTTCTTGTGGCGCAAGGCCAGGCGGCGAATTTCCGACCAGGTCAGGCGGTCGGTGCGTTTGGGCGGGTCATTGAGGTCGGGCTGATCATGCACAGGCTGCTCGCTCCAGCCATCGGCCCAGCAACGGCGACAGCTCGGACAGCGGCTGGTAGCCGTTGGTCAGCAAGGCCAACTGGCCATTGCGCTCGGCCAACAGCGTGGGGAAGCCGGCGATGCCCAGATCCTGCACCCAGGTGAAATCCGCGGCGGTGGCGGCGTGTTGTTCAGCCCGGTCGAAAGCATCGGCGAACTCGATCCGCGGAATGCCCGCCTGTTCGGCCAACTCCACCAGCACGCTGGCCAGGGTGACATCGCGGCCCTCGACATAAAACGCGCGCTGGATCAGCCCCAACAGCTTCCACGCGCAATCCGGTGCCAGGCTGCGTGCGGTGACGATGGCGCGGCACGCAGGCTCGGTGTCGTAGACAAACCCATCGGGCAAGGCCCCTTCACGCTTGAACGGCTGGCCGGTGGCATCGGTGACGGCCTGCCAGTGCTCCAGAATGTAGCGCCGGGTGGTCGGCTCCAGCGCCGCGCCGCTGCCGGTGCGCAGGCCGCCCACCACCAGGTGCAGCTCCACACCGGCCGCCTGGGCCTGCTCCACCAACGCCTCGGCCACCGGGGCAAAGCCCCAGCACCAGGAACACATCGGGTCCATTACATAGAGCAGGCGTGCGGACATGGCTCAAGCCTCGGAAGGGGTTTGCTTGTAGTTGAAGCCAATCGGGTGCGGCATGTTGCGGGCTTTGGCCAGCTCGATCTGCTTCTGCCGGTCGATGGCACTGCGGCGGGTCTTCTCCGGCAGCTTATCCCAGCAATGCGGGCAACTGATGCCGGCCACATAGTGCTCGGACGCACGGTCTTCGACGCTCACCGGCGTGCGGCAGGCATGGCATTGATCGTAGTCGCCTTCGCTCAAGTCGTGGCGCACGGTTACGCGGTTATCGAACACGAAGCAGTCGCCCTGCCACTTGGTTTCTTCCTGCGGCACCTCTTCGAGGTACTTCAGAATGCCGCCCTTGAGGTGGTAAACCTCATCGAAGCCTTCACTGAGCATGTAGCTCGACGCCTTCTCGCAACGAATGCCGCCGGTGCAGAACATGGCGACTTTCTTGTGTTTGGCCGGGTCGAAGTTGGCTTTGATATAGTCGGGAAATTCGCGAAAACTGGTAGTTTTCGGGTCGATCGCGCCTTCAAAGGTGCCGATCGACACTTCGTAGTCGTTACGGGTATCGATCAGCAATACTTCCGGGTCGCTGATCAGCGCGTTCCAGTCTTGCGGGTCCACATAAGTGCCGACCTTTTTGTTCGGGTCCACGCCTTCGACGCCCAGGGTCACGATCTCTTTCTTGAGCTTGACCTTGGTGCGGTAGAACGGCTGCTCGTCGCAGTAGGATTCCTTGTGGTCGATGTCGACCATGCGCGGGTCGTTCTTCAACCAGGCCATCAGGCCATCAATGCCTTCGCGGCTGCCGGAAACGGTGCCGTTGATGCCTTCTTCGGCGATCAGCAAGGTGCCTTTGATGCCGTTGTCGACCATCGCCTGCAGCAGTGGCTCGCGCAGGGCGACGTAATCTTCGAGGGTGACGAACTTATACAGTGCCGCCACGACAATCGGTTGAGTCATGGGTGTTTTCTCCAGGTGGCTACCCTCGTAAGGGGTGAACCGGATGCAAAAAAAACGCGCCGGCTAAGCGGCGCGTTGCGGATTCTAACAAATGCCCGGTGTCAGAGACACCCGCTCATCAATCATGCCCGCCGGCGCAGGTCGGCGAGGCCGGGGCTGCGTCGATTTTCGCCCATTCGTCAGGCGTGTAGGTATGCAGCGCCAACGCATGAAACTCGCTCATCAAGTCACCCAGGGTGGCGTAGACCGTCTGGTGGCGCTTGACGCGGTTAAGCCCCTCGAACTGCTGGCTGACCAGCACGGCCTTGAAGTGGGTCTGCAACCCACGGCTGTGCATGTGGCTTTCATCCAGCACGCTCAAATGTTGCGGGCCCAGGGCGGCGAGCGCCGTTTCGATACGCTGTTGCATGGTCATTCCTGCTTACTTCTTCTTGGCCGGAGCGGCGGCTTTGGCCGGTGCCAGCTCGTTGGTCATGTCTTCCAGCAGCTTGTTGACCACCGGCACGGCGCTTTCCAGCTTGGCCTGGGTCATCTGGGCCGATTGCTGGGTCAGCTGCGGCATTTTTTCCAGGACTTTCTTGCCCAATGGCGACTGGTAGAACGCAACCAGGTCCTTGAGCTCGGATTCGCTGAAGTTGCTGGTGTAAAGCTTGACCATGTCCGGTTTCAGCTTCGGCCAGCCGATGGCCTGGTCCAGAGCCGCGTTCGCCTTGGCCTGGTAGCTGTCCAGTACGGACTGCTTGGCGGCAGGCGCCTTGGTCTGTTCGAAACGCTGGGCGAACATTTGCTGCACTTGCATGTACACCGGGGTACCCAGCTTGTCAGCGTGGGCCAGGGTAAGGAAGGCTTCGGCACTGGCGTTATGGCTGGCGGTATCGGCAAAAACCTGGCCGCTGGCGCAAACCAGAGCAACCGCGGTACAGATGGCACGAAGACGAGTCATCGAGTTTCCTTTTCTAGCAGGCGAGGTAAGACCCCAAGGGCGCCCATTCTGCGCCTAAAAAACCTCGCGGCTCAACCCCAGGCCTTGCAGGACCTGGTTTTGCGGGGCTGGCGGCCGATGAAACGTCTTTTATGGAACCCCACTGGCCGATCACAGCCTAAACTGCGCAAACGAACCTGAAGGAGTGTGCCCGATGAGCCGTATCGAAACCGACAGCCTGGGAGAAGTCCACGTCCCGGATGACGCTTACTGGGGCGCTCAGACCCAACGTTCGCTGGTGAATTTCGCCATCGGCGAGCAACGCATGCCGCTGGCGGTGCTGCACGCCCTGGCGCTGATCAAAAAGGCCGCCGCACGGGTCAACGACCGCAACGGCGACTTGCCCGCCGACATCGCCCGCCTGATCGAACAGGCCGCCGATGAAGTCCTCGCAGGCCAGCATGACGACCAATTTCCGCTAGTGGTCTGGCAGACCGGCAGCGGCACCCAGAGCAACATGAACGCCAACGAAGTGATCGCTGGCCGCGCCAACGAGCTGTCGGGCAAGACCCGTGGCGGCAAGAGCCCGGTGCACCCCAACGATCATGTGAACCGCTCCCAGAGTTCCAACGACTGTTTCCCTACGGCCATGAGCATTGCCGCGGTGCAGGCTATCCACACTCAGTTGCTGCCGGCGATCGGCAACCTGTCCGGTGGCCTGGCGGAGCTGTCGGCGCGGCATGTGAAGCTGGTGAAAACCGGCCGCACCCACATGATGGATGCCACGCCGATCACTTTCGGCCAGGAGCTGTCGGCGTTTATCGCCCAGCTCGATTACGCCGAACGCGCCGTGCGCAGCGCCCTGCCCGCCGTGTGCGAGCTGGCCCAGGGCGGCACCGCCGTCGGCACCGGGTTGAACTCCCCCCACGGCTTTGGCGAGGCGATTGCCGCCGAGTTGGCCGCCCTGTCGGGCTTGCCGTTTGTGACCGCGCCGAACAAGTTCGCCGCCCTGTCCGGCCACGAGCCGCTGGTAACCTTGCACGGCGCTCTGAAAACCCTGGCCGTGGCGCTGATGAAACTGGCCAACGACCTGCGCCTGCTGGGCTCCGGCCCCCGTGCGGGGCTGGCCGAGGTGAAGTTGCCGGCGAACGAACCGGGCAGTTCGATCATGCCGGGCAAGGTCAACCCGACCCAGTGCGAAGCGCTGTCGATGTTGGCCTGCCAGGTGCTGGGCAATGACGTGACCATCGGCATCGCCGCCAGCCAGGGGCACTTGCAGCTGAACGTGTACAAGCCGGTGATCATCCACAACCTGCTGGAATCAATCCGCCTGCTGGCCGACGGCTGCAACAACTTCCAGGAACACTGCGTGGCCGGCCTTGAGCCCGACGCCGAACAGATGGCCGAGCACCTGGAGCGCGGTCTGATGCTGGTGACCGCGCTCAATCCGCACATTGGTTATGACAAGTCGGCGCAGATTGCCAAGAAGGCTTACGCCGAAGGCTTGACTCTACGCCAGGCCGCGCTGGACCTGGGCTACCTCACCGACGCCGAATTCGACCAGTGGGTGCGCCCGGAAAACATGCTCGAAGCCGGCCACTAAGACGCCAGACGCAACCGCCGGGCCTTGAGCCCGGCTATCAGCGACGGCGCCAGCGCCACAGTCGCCGAGCCCAGCATCACCACCAGCGCCCCGGCATAGCCCAGGGCGTTGATCTCTTCAGCCTGCACGAAATCGGGCCACAACCACGCCGCCACCGCCACCGCCACGAATGTCACCAACGGCGTGAGCGCCAACGTTGCACTGACCCGCGAGGCCTCCCAATGGGCGAGCGCTTCGGCAAACGCGCCATAGGCCACCAGCGTGTTCATGCAGCAGGCCAGCAGCAGCCAGCCTTGCAACGGGCTCAGGTCCAGCGCTTCCAGCGGATGGGCCCACGGCGTGAGCAGCACGGCACATGACAGGTAGATCACCATCATCACCTGCAGCGAATTCCACACCGTCAGCAATTGCTTCTGGCCCAGGGCGTAGAACACCCAAATGGTGGTGGCGAGCAAAATCGTGAGCACGCCTGCGGTATAGGTGCCCAGCGACGTCAGCATTTCCACCAGCCGCTGGTTGAAGAACAACCCGAAGCCGATGATCAGTACCACAAACCCCACGCCCTGCCCCAGGCTGAAACGCTCCTTGAACACGAACACGCTGGCGACCATCAGAAAGATCGGCCCCATCTGCACCACCAACTGCGCCGTACCGGGGCTGAGCATTTTCAGGCCGACCAGATACAGCACGTAATTGCCCACCAGCCCGCACACCGCCATGCCCACCAGCCAACCGCCCCTGGGGCCGAGTACCTTGCGGCTGGGCAGGCGTTTGGTCAGCGCCAGGTAGACAAACAGGCAACTGCCGGCGACCACCAGGCGAAACCAGGTGACGGTGATCGGGTCCATCACCTGCAGAACTTGCTTGAGTTTGATCGGCAGGATGCCCCAGAGAAACGCGGTCAACAGGGTCAAGCCAAAGCCATAAACCCAGCGACCGGAAGAGATGTGCATGAGCGCCCCGAATGCCTGAGGAAGTGGAGCCGCATTCTAGGGGCAAGCGCAAGAATTGGGCTACGACGCAATTTAAATGTGGGAGCTGGCTTGCCTGCGATAGCGCAGTGGCAGCCAAAGAATGGCTGACTGATACACCGCCATCGCAGGCAAGCCAGCTCCCACACTTAACCGGTTTAGCGCACGGCTTCGAACAGGCCGGTAGCCCCCATGCCCCCGCCCACGCACATGGTGACGATGCCATAGCGCAGGTTGCGCCGCTGCAACTCACGCACCAGGTGCCCCACCTGCCGCGAACCGGTCATGCCGAACGGGTGCCCGATGGAGATCGAGCCGCCGTTGACGTTGTACCTGGCGTTATCAATTTCCAGGCGATTGCGCGCATACAGACACTGGGACGCGAACGCCTCGTTAAGCTCCCACAAATCGATATCCGCCACCTGCAAGCCCTTGGCCTTGAGCAACTTGGGCACCGAGAACACCGGACCGATGCCCATTTCGTCCGGCTCGCAACCGGCCACGGTGAAGCCACGGAAAAACGCCTTGGGCTTGAGCCCCAGCGCCAGGGCTTTTTCCAGGCTCATCACCAGCGTCATCGACGCGCCATCGGAGAGTTGCGACGAATTGCCCGCCGTCACCGACCCGTCTTCGGCAAACACCGGCTTCAGGCCTTGCAGGCTGGCCAGCGTGGTGTCCGGGCGATTGCAGTCGTCGCGGTCGACCACGCCATCAAGGATTTGCACCGCGCCGGTGTTCTTGTCTTCGACCTTGTACTTGACCGTCATCGGCACGATTTCATCGCTGAACAAACCGTCGGCCTGAGCCTTGGCGGTGCGCTGCTGGCTTTGCAGGGCGTACAGGTCCTGCTCTTCGCGGCTGACGTTGTAGCGGCGGGCGACGATTTCGGCGGTCTGCCCCATGGGGAAATAGATGCCCGGCACCTGCTCCTTGAGCAGCGGGTTAATGAGGTTGTCGGTGTTGACGCTTTTCATGGTCAGGCTGATGGACTCGACACCGCCGGCCACGATGATGTCGCTGCAACCCGAGGCAATCTGGTTGGCCGCAATCGCGATTGCCTGCAGGCCCGAGGAACAGAAACGGTTGAGCGTCATGCCCGCCACACCTGTGCCCAGTTGCGAGAGCACCGCCACGTTGCGCCCGATGTTGTAACCCTGCGCGCCTTCGTTGGAGCCCGCGCCGACGATGCAATCTTCCACTGAGGCCGGGTCAATGCCATTGCGCGCCAGCAACGCATTGACGCAGTGGGCGGCCATGTCATCGGGACGGGTCTGGTTGAATTTGCCGCGAAAGGATTTGGCCAGGCCGGTTCGTACGCTGTCGACGATCACTACTTCACGCATGGGCTACCTCGATCTTATGGTTGTTGGGCGATGGATCGAGCATAGATCCAGGCCCCGGCAACCGCGACGATCATTCATCCCGCCTATACAAAAGCATGATTGCACTGCCTCCTGTGGCGAGCGAGCTTGTTGTGGCGAGCGGGCTTGCCCCGCGTTGGGGCGCGAAGCGGCCCTGATCCAGGCACCGCATTCTTTCAGTCAAAACTCGGTGGCAGGTTTTAGGGCTGCTTCGCAGCCCAACGCGGGGCAAGCCCGCTCGCCACAACAAGTTTTTTCACAACAACAAACCCGGCACCGAGCTATTTCTTTTTCTTCTTGTCGTGCTTGTCGGTCTTGTCGAACGCCTCTTCCAGCGCCCGGTTGATGGTGCGCAGCACTTTGACCCGTGCCCAGCGTTTGTCATTGGCTTCCACCAGGGTCCAGGGCGCGATTTCGGTGCTGGTGCGGTCCACCATGTCGCCCACGGCGGCGCGGTAATCGTCCCATTTGTCGCGGTTACGCCAATCGTCTTCGGTGATCTTGAAACGCTTGAACGGGATGTCTTCCCGGGCCTGGAAACGCTCCAGCTGCGTGTCCTTGTCGATGGCCAGCCAGAACTTGACCACGATCACGCCCGCATCGCGCAACTGTTCTTCAAAATCATTGATCTCGCCATAGGCACGCATCCAGTCGGCCGGGGTGCAGAAGCCTTCGACGCGCTCCACCAACACGCGCCCGTACCAGGAACGGTCAAACACGGTAAACATGCCGCGCGCCGGGATTTTCTGCCAGAACCGCCACAAGTATGGCTGGGCGCGCTCGTCTTCACTCGGCGCAGCAATCGGCACGATATGGTATTGGCGCGGGTCCAGCGCCGCCGCCACCCGGCGGATCGCCCCGCCCTTGCCCGCCGCATCATTGCCCTCAAACACCGTAACCAGCGCGTGCTTGCGCATGCGTTTGTCACGCATCAGGCCGGAAAAGCGCGCCTGTTCGGTAATCAGCTGTTCTTCGTAATCGTCTTTTTCCAGGCGCTGGTTCAGGTCCAGGCTGTCCAGCAGGCTTTTTTTGTCCACCGACGCAATCAACGGCGCCGGGTTCTGGCCGCTCGCCTTGCCCTTGGGTACCTTCAAGGCATTTTGCAGGCTTTCAAGGAGGATCTTGCCCACAGTAAGGCTGCGGTAATGTGCATCGACGCCTTCGATCACATGCCATGGCGCATAGTCGCGGCTGGTACGACGCAGGATGCGCTCTCCGAAGTGCACAAATTTGTCGTAGGTCTCGGACTGCTGCCAGTCCAGCGGGCTGATGCGCCAGCTGTGCAGCGGGTCATCGGCCAGGGCCTTGAGCCGCGCTTTCATTTGTTTTTTGGACAAGTGAAACCAGAACTTGAAGATCAGCGCGCCTTCATCGCAGAGCATCTTTTCCAGGCGCTCGGCGCCGGCAATGGCCTGGTCCAGGCGCGCATCCTTGATCTGCCCGTGTACCCGGCTTTGCAGCATCTGGCTGTACCAGTTGCCGAAAAAGATGCCCATGCGGCCCTTGGCCGGCAGTTGGCGCCAGTAACGCCAGGCCGGCGGGCGCGCCAGTTCTTCATCGGTTTGCTGGTCAAAGGTACGCACCTCGATCAGGCGCGGGTCCATCCATTCATTGAGCAGCTTGACGGTCTCGCCCTTGCCGGCGCCTTCGATGCCGTTGATCAGGATGATCACCGGGAAGCGCTTCTGCTGTTGCAGTTCATACTGCACTTCCAGCAAGGCTTCACGCAGGGCCGGGACTTCGGCGTCGTAGGTGTCTTTGTCGATGGCGTGACCGATTTCGGCGGATTCGAACATGGGCAGCTCCGTTTCAAGATGGATCAAGACTAGCGGATTGGGCAACAACACGCGGGAGGAAATTCCACCCGCGCTTGCCATGGGTCAAATCATTGCCCATTGATCGGCTAGAATGGCCGCCTTGTCTTTAACGAGCCGCCCATGAGCCCCATCACCCACGCCCAGCTCGACTGGGACGAACAAGGCCGCCCGCACTCGCGGGTCTTCGACGACGTGTACTTCTCCGACAAGTCAGGCCTTGAAGAAACCCGTTATGTATTCCTTGAACAAAACCGTTTGCAGGAGCGCTTCGCCGCCCTGCCGGCGAATGGGCGACTGGTGATTGGTGAGACCGGCTTTGGCACCGGCTTGAACTTCCTGTGCGCCTGGCAGTTGTTCGAACAACACGCCGTGGCCGGTGCGCGCCTGCATTTTGTCAGTGTGGAAAAATACCCGCTGACCAACACCGACCTGCAACGTGCCCTCGCCCTCTGGCCTGAGCTTGCGCCGTTTGCCGAGCAACTGTTGGCCCAGTACATCGCCATCCACCAGGGCTTCCAGCGCCTGGTGCTGGACAACGGCCGCGTAACCCTGACGCTGTTGATCGGCGATGCCCTCGAGCAATTGCCGCAACTGGACGCGCAGATCGACGCCTGGTTTCTCGACGGTTTCGCCCCGGCAAAAAACCCGGGTATGTGGACCGCCGAGCTGTTTGCCGAACTGGCGCGCCTGGCCGCGCCCGGCTCGACCATCAGCACCTTTACCAGCACCGGCTGGGTGCGCCGCCTGATCAACGCGGCGGGCTTCAAGATGAAGCGCACGCCGGGCATCGGCCACAAGTGGGAAATCCTGCGGGGTGAGTTTCTCGGTTGGCCCGAAGAAGCGTCGGCGCTGCCAGCAGCCAAGCCGTGGTTCGCCCGGCCGCCGGCGATTGCAGGCGAGCGCCACGCGATAGTCATCGGCGGCGGCCTCGCAGGTTGCGCCAGTGCCGCCAGCCTCGCGGCACGCGGCTGGCGGGTCAGCCTGCTGGAACGTCATGACGCACTCGCCCAGGAAGCCTCAGGCAACCCCCAGGGCGTGCTGTACCTGAAACTGTCGGCTCACGGCACGGCGTTGTCGCAACTGATCGTCGCCGGTTTCGGCTACACCCGCCGGCTGCTGGAACACCTGCATCGCGGGGTGGACTGGGACGGTTGCGGCGTCTTGCAGCTGGCGTTCGATGCCAAGGAAGGTCAGCGCCAGGCGCAACTCGCCGAGGCCTTTGCGCCGCAATTGCTGCACCAGTTGGACCGCGAACAGGCCCAGGCCAAAGCCGGTGTCGCCCTGGCACACGGCGGGCTGTTTTTCCCCGAAGGCGGTTGGGTGCACCCACCCGCCCTGTGCGCATGGCAAGCCGGCCAACCCGGTATCAGCCTGCTGCCCCACCATGACGTGCTCGACCTGCGCAAGGCCGACGGCGGCTGGCAAGCCTGGGACGGCGACCGCCTGTTGGCCAGTGCCCCCGTAGTGGTCCTGGCGGGTGCCGCCGACGTCCAGCGGTTCGCCGACCTGCCCCTCAAGCGCATTCGCGGGCAGATCACCCGCCTGCCGCAAACGGCCGAGAGCGCTGCGCTTGCAACCGTGGTGTGCGCCGAAGGCTATGTGGCGCCGCCGCGTTTGGGCGAGCACACGCTGGGAGCCAGCTTCGATTTCAAGAGCGATGACCTCACGCCCACGGCAGCCGATCACGCCGGCAACCTGGCGCTGCTGCAAGACATCTCCACTGACCTGGCCCAGCGCCTGCACGCCGAAGCGCTGGACCCGGCCACCTTGCCCGGGCGCGCGGCGTTTCGCTGCACCAGCCCGGATTATTTACCCATCGTCGGCCCGCTGGCGGACCGCGAGGCCTTTGACCAAACCTATGCCGTGCTGCGCAAAGATGCCCGCCAGGTGCCGGATACGCCTTGCCCCTGGCTCGACGGTTTGTATGTCAACAGCGGCCACGGTTCACGCGGCCTGATCACCGCGCCCCTGTGCGGCGAGTTATTGGCGGCCTGGATCAATGACGAACCGTTGCCACTGGCGGCCAGCGTCGCCGAGGCCTGCCATCCGAACCGCTTTGCCCTGCGGGCGCTGATTCGTGGAAAAACCGCTTGATCGTTCTCAGCGCAATGGGCAGATACCCACGTCATCGATGCGCAAGGCATCTTCGCTCAGGCTGCGGATCTCGGCGGCCTGGGCCTGCTCCTGCTCCCTGAGGATCACGTTCATCCGGTCGCGATAATCGACGTCGCTCAGCGTCAGTCTTTGATCGAACACAGCGTTGACGCGCTGGCTGAAAGGCTCATTCAACCGCTCGAAACGGCTGTCGAAGGTCCGCTTCAAATAATCGGTCCAGAACGGCAACTCAACCAGGTAATCCAGCAGGCTCGGCGACAGCTCAGCCGCCTTCACCTGCACTTCGGCACTGTCCAACGCACTGGGCGTCACCCCGCCCAGATGCGCGAACCGCATGTGCAAGGGCTGGCCCGGCAAGTGGAAACGGTCGGCCAGCCCGGTGCGGTACGCCAGGCTGACCTCCAGCGGGTCCACCGCCGGGTTGCCGTCACTGTGGTGCCGCGCGATAGTTTCCAGCTGGTCGAGACGAAACAAACCTCTGGCCAGTTTCAACAAGGGTTTGGCGGTGATCACCCGGCCTTCAATCAGGCGTGTGGCCTCACTGATTTCCGTCAGGACTTCCAGGGCACTGAAACTGCTGGCCGCCGCATCGTCGCACCGCAACGGTGTGGCGGCCCGCTGAAACACCTCATCGCGCAGGTCTTCGTCGTCGGCGCAGCTCATTAACACGCGCCACACGCGCCGATCGAGGTCTTCCCGTACGAAGCGCGCATCGGCGGTACCGCCCAATTCCGCGAGCAATTTGAACAAACCGTCGGAGCCCGGTTCATCCATCAGCCCCTTCCACACCTGTTCTTTTTCCGCGTAATCACGTACCCGCTCATCAAACAGCCACAGCTCCCGGGCCTTCTGTTCGTTCAAGCGCGCGATGTCATCTTCAAGAAAGCCCATGCCCGTACCGGCGCTGCTACGATAATTTTTGAGCGCCACCTGGCTGGTAAACGATAACGGGTTGAGCCGCAGGTTGAATGCCTTGGTGAAACGCCGCGGCATGCTGAACAGCCAGTCCGGCAACGTCGTGATTTCGTTCTGGCGCAAGTCCACATGCTCGAGCCACGGCAACCGCCGGCACTCGTCAGGAAAGCCGCTCAGTTTGCAGTCACGCAGCAGCAGCTCACGCAGGTCGAGCATTTTTCCCACGTTGGGTACGTCCAGCAGCGGGTTACCACTCAGGTTGAGCGAACGCAGCTTTCGCAGCTCCGCCAGTTTGCGAAGGCTGTATTCATCCAGCTGCAACCGGTTATCAGCCATGCGCAGACGTGCCAGCTGCGGCATCTGCCCGAGCACCTCGGGCAGCCGGGCAATGATGTTTTTGGTCAGGTCCAGTGTATGCAAACCCTTGAAGTGCTTGAGAAAGTACGCGACGTCATCACCCAGTTGCATATTGCGCAGCGACAGGTGCTGAACATGATCGAAGTGAATCTGCGGCGGCAACGTGGGCAAGCCGCCCAGCAGCATGCCATCAAGTTCCAGCGCCGGCACACGCAGGCCGCGCTCATCGCGCGTCACGAGCATGCCTCGCCAGCATTGCTCGATCAGTTTCATGGCGTGGAGTCGGCTAAGTCGGTGGTCCCAGGGCGCAATGGCCTCGGCACTGCCTGACGCCTTCTGATTGCTCCAGGTTTTCAGCGCACGGTGGAGCGAAGAAAAATCCCGTTCAAGCGCCTCCACCTTTGTGGCACGGGACAAGTGATCGTGACCAGCGCCCTCGATCAATCGTGCGATCTCCACCTCGCTCAAGCGCGGGTACAGTTTTTTGACTTTGTGCACCAGCGCCGGCGGGGGCGCGGGCAGTGTGCTGGTCTGTGCCAGAACACAGCTGGGCGGCGCCGCTTCAGGCATGCCGCGTTCAGGCCACAGGTAGCCTTTCACCCGGTAGCGTTCGTCCTGGGATTTGAAGCGCAGTTGGCTGCGCAAGCGGCTGCCAGAGTGGGGCCCATCCAGGCGCAGCGTGGCACGCTGTGAACGCGACAGGCCGTCCACGATCGCCTGGTACACCCCGTCCGGTCCTGTCACCCGTGCGTCCAGATCATTCCCTTTTTCATCAAAGGCCTGGAAACCTTCGGCAGACTGGATGATTGTGCGGCGAACTGCGGCATCGGCCGGCCCGACCTGCTCAAGCAGGCGCCCGCTCAAGCGCTCTTCTCGAATCTGGAACGACACATCCCGGGGCCAGCCCTGCAAGCGCTCAAGCGTGCCCAGCGCGATGCGTCGCGTCCCTTCGTTGGCCAATTGCGGCCAATACAGCCCCATCAGCGCCTGGTCTTCGTGCAATTTGTCCAGGACATTTCGCGTCTGCCGGGCCAGGCGAAGGGGGACGCGACCCGTTTCGCGCAGAATCTTGCGGTCGATCGTGCGCGCATGGGTGGCTAGCTCCCAGGCCACCCGCCGCGGTAACTGTGGGTATCGAGCGACCAAGGGCACCAATTCGCCCGTGGCAACGCCTTCATAATCCTGGTAAAGCCGACGGTGCACCGCTGCATGCTGTGTGTTGACCGTCTCCAGCAGTCGCTTGCGAAGGCGCGCGGGAGCCTGTTCCAGCTCAACGGCTTCCCCCAGCAAATGCGTGCGCTCATCAGCGCTGAGCGCTTGCAGCAGCACGTCCAGCACCTGGCCATCCTTGAGCTGTTGCTCGGTGATATGAATGCTCATGTCTTCATAGTCGAAGGGCTCATGGTGCGACAGGCTTTCCAACAGGTTTTCGTGCTCGTCGAGCACCTCGAAAAAGCGCCCCTCGGGCCATCCCGGCATTAATGGCAACGCGAGCATTTGCGCGCGCGCCAGGGAAGCATCAGGCTGCACACCCTGCTCCAGGGCGTAAGTGAGTTCGCCCATCTTGTGGTGCAGGCGCAAGCGTGCCACGGCGTTCTGCACGCGCTCGGGCAGCGGTTGGTGTTCAAGAGCCAGGTGCTGCACGTCTTCCAGCTCCAGCTCGGTGATCGTCGCGAGGCTGCTCAAATGGTCCGAGCGCATCGCAATC
The DNA here is from genome assembly GCF_002813445.1 of Pseudomonas tolaasii NCPPB 2192. Taxonomy (NCBI): domain Bacteria; kingdom Pseudomonadati; phylum Pseudomonadota; class Gammaproteobacteria; order Pseudomonadales; family Pseudomonadaceae; genus Pseudomonas; species Pseudomonas tolaasii. Next base: position 3,674,098 of record NZ_PHHD01000001.1, on the reverse strand, counting down.
AGCGTCGGGTCGATCCGCCCAAGGTTATAAAGAGGAGAACGCCAGTTTTGAGGGCGCTCGAAGGTGTGTTGCCAGCCGCCCTGCCCGTTATGCTCCAGCGGCGGACGCCAGGCCGCCGGCCGCGTGGGATGCAGGGCTCGCCACTTGCCGATGAGCGGATCGAAGCGGATGGCATACAGCGCACCATCGATGTTGGCGTAGGCATTCCCGTTGACCTGATAAATCCCCCTCGAATCGGCTCGCCACCCCGGCTGAAAGGTCTTCGGCGGTTGGCTGTAAGGCGCCAGCCGCGGGCGCCACAGCCGCGGGCTTTGATTCTGCAACGTAACGGGTTCGACTTTCTCAAAGAACTGCGATGAAGGGATGAGCTCACGCTTGAGTGTGCCGACAACCTTTCCACCGGCCGCGAACAACATCATGCCCGCAATGTTTTCCGCCACGCTGAACAGGTGCCTGAGGGCTTCATCCTTGTCGCCATGGGCCCAGTCCTCGACGCCTTCAAACACCTCGCCGAGCAGTTGGCCGACGGCCACGCCCAGCATCAGCTGGCCCAGCACCGGTACCACAAACCCGGCGACGTTGAGCAGGTTCAACCCGATATCCAGGTAGGTTTGCAGGCGCTGCTGCCAGGCCTCGGCATCCACTTGAGCCTTGGGCACCGCCAATACCTGGGCGTCGAGCTGGATCTTGCCGATGCAGGCCTGAACCTGGAAATCCGACAAGCGTGCCTGCACTGGAATCACCCGCAGCGGGCCAAGCTCGCGATCCTCGTCAAAACGCTGGAAAAACCCCAGGCGCTCAGACTCATCCAGATAAGCCCCGAACGCTGTGCGGTAAGACTGCGCCCGCAACATCAGGGATAGATAAAGGGTGAAGTCTTCCAGGCACGCGTATTCGTACCACGGGCGCAGCGGTTCGTTGGGCATGTAGACCACGAAGCCCTTGGCCGGCAGCTGCCCGGGCGGCTCTGCGCTGAACAGCATGACGCCCCACAGGCATGCGCCGTCGATGTTCAGACCTTGCCACGTCCACGGTAGGTTGGCCGGCATCATCTGGTGTGATTCATCCGCCGGCAGGTCGGCCTTGATCACCCTGAGCAACCCGGTATAGATCGATTCACTGACGTATCCCTTGGCGAAGGCGATGTGCAGGTCGATTTGCAGGTCGGCGCTTTTGGACCCGCCAAGGTCCAGGGCAGCCTGGCTATAACCCCGCGTGACCGCGCCTGGGTCGAGCACGTTGAACACACTGCGCACGTGGGCCTGGTAGGCGCCACCAAGATCCAGCTCACGGCAATATCCGACAAACTCCGCCACTGTCATGCCGACGATGGCCTGCCCGGTGGCTGCGCTGCGCAAAACAACCGCAGCGGACATGCCGTCCGGTTCAGCCTGGTCCTCAGAGAAGTTGCGCATCGCCGCCTGCACCAGGCTCAGGGTCTCGACGGTGACCGTCGTTTGCAGGGCGCCACCCAGGTCCGGGCCGACACCCGACAAGCTTCGTTTGGGCAGTTCCAGCAGGTCGCGCTGCACATCCACGCCGGTCACGCCTTTGGCGATTAAAAAAGCCTGCAGTTGCTCAATGCAAAAGGTATCGAGCGACTGCAGGCGCCCCAGCAGTTGCTGCGCGCGCTCACGGGTCTGCTGGCTGTCCCGGTGGGTTTGCTCAATCGCTCTGAGGGTATTCGGCCTGGCCTCAAGCAACCAGTGTGGGAGGGTCGACTGCAGTACTCGGGCCTTGCCCAGATCACCGGTCATTTCCAGCAGCCCGGCGTTCAGCTCGGCCTGGGTCACAGGGTGTGCGACCTCATGTAATTCGCGTTTTTGCACCATCGGCAACGTCTTCCTTAGCGTTGAATAATGGTCGATTACGATAAGCGCGAAACCCAGGAAAACAGATTCGAATAACCGTGCATTGAGCCCTCTGATAGCCGCAGATTTTCCATCAAGACGGGCGTTATTTAACGCCGATTCGCTGCGAGCCGCGCCAGACGCAGGTCGGGGCAAAACCCGTCACGGCCAATTGCCTTATAACTTATCGGTCTAAAACTCCACAGATAGCACCGGGTCAGTTTCTGGGTACGCGCCCTTCGGGGCGTATTGAGTGTTGACCCTCCCCAACGGAAAAACCGGTAAGGAATTTATGTGCGGATTAGCTGGAGAATTACGTTTCGATGCCCAACCTGCCGACCTGGCGGCCATTGAGCGCATCACCCACCACCTGGCCCCTCGTGGCCCCGACGCCTGGGGTTTCCATGCCCAAGGGCCGATCGCGTTGGGCCACCGACGCCTGAAAATCATGGACCTGTCGGACGGCTCGGCCCAACCGATGGTCGATTCGTACCTGGGCCTGAGCCTAGCCTTCAACGGTGCGATCTATAACTTCCCGGAATTGCGCGAAGAGCTGGAAGCCCTGGGCTACGCCTTCTACTCCGGCGGCGACACCGAAGTGCTGCTCAAGGGCTACCACGCCTGGGGCGAAGCCTTGCTGCCCAAGCTCAACGGCATGTTCGCGTTCGCCATTTGGGAACGTGACGCCCAGCGCCTGTTTATCGCCCGCGACCGCCTCGGCGTGAAGCCGCTGTACCTGTCGCGCACCGGCCAGCGTTTGCGCTTTGCCTCTGCTTTGCCGGCGCTGCTCAAAGGCGGTGATATCAACCCGATCCTCGACCCGGTGGCTCTCAACCACTACCTGAACTTCCATGCCGTGGTGCCTGCCCCGCGCACGTTGCTGGCCGGCATTGAAAAGCTGCCGCCAGCCACCTGGATGCGCATCGACGCCAGCGGCAAGACCGAGCAAAAAGTCTGGTGGACCCTGCCCTACGGCCCGCGTGACGATGAAAAGAACCTGACGCTGGAAGACTGGACCGACCGCGTGCTCGACAGCACCCGCGAAGCCGTGGCCATCCGCCAACGCGCCGCCGTGGATGTGGGCGTGCTGCTCTCCGGCGGTGTGGATTCAAGCATGCTCGTGGGCCTGTTGCGCGAAGTCGGCGTGGAAGACTTGTCGACCTTTTCCATCGGTTTTGAGGACGCCGGTGGCGAGCGCGGCGACGAATTTCAATATTCGGACCTGATCGCCAGGCACTACGGCACCCGTCATCACCAACTGCGCATTGCCGAAAGCGAGATCATCGAACAGCTGCCTGCTGCGTTCCGCGCCATGAGCGAGCCGATGGTCAGCCATGACTGCATCGCCTTCTACCTGCTGTCGCGGGAAGTGGCCAAGCACTGCAAGGTGGTGCAAAGCGGCCAGGGCGCCGACGAACTGTTTGCCGGTTACCACTGGTACCCGCAAGTCGACGGCGCCAGCGACCCTTACGCGGCGTACCGCGATGCATTTTTCGACCGCAGCTACGACGACTACGCCGCCACCGTCGCGCCGAAATGGCTGACCGCCAACGACGCCGCCGGTGACTTCGTGCGCGAGCATTTCGCCATGCCCGGCGCCGATGCGGCCGTGGACAAGGCCCTGCGCCTGGACAGCACGGTGATGCTGGTGGACGACCCGGTCAAACGCGTCGACAACATGACCATGGCCTGGGGCCTGGAAGCGCGTACGCCGTTCCTGGACTACCGCCTGGTGGAGCTCTCGGCACGCGTACCGGGCAAGTTCAAGCTGCCGGACGGCGGCAAGCAGGTGCTCAAGGAAGCCGCGCGTCGCGTGATCCCCGGTGAAGTCATCGACCGCAAGAAAGGCTATTTCCCGGTGCCGGGCCTCAAGCATTTGCAGGGCGACACGCTCAACTGGGTCCGTGAACTGCTGCTCGACCCGAGCCAGGATCGCGGCCTGTTCAACCCGGCCATGCTCGACCGCCTGCTCACCGACCCGCAAGGCCAACTGACGCCCCTGCGCGGCTCCAAACTGTGGCAACTGGCAGCGCTGAACCTGTGGCTGAGCGAACAAGGAATCTGATCAATGAAACCCCATTCAGCGGCTTACAGCCAACGCTTGCTCAAGGGCCAGGCGCCGTCGTATGAGCGCCTGCAAGCCCGGCTGGCCGAAGATGGCAGCCCGCAAAACGCTGAACCGATTGCCGTGCATTGCGGTTGGGGGCGCCTGTTGATCGGGCATACGTTTCCCGACCCGGCGACGCTGGCGGAAGAACTGCTCAATGAGCAGGCCGGCGAACGCGACATTGCGCTCTACGTGGCCGCGCCTCAGCAAATTCTGGGGATCGACCCGCAGCAACTGTTTCTCGACCCGTCCGACACCTTGCGCCTGTGGTTCACCGACTATCGCCCGGCCACCCGCGTGTTTCGCGGCTTTCGTATTCGCCGGGTGCAGACCGACGCTGACTGGCAGGCCGTTAACCAGCTCTATCAGGGCCGTGGCATGTTGCCGGTCGACGCCGAACGCCTCACGCCGCGCCATCAAGGCGGCCCGGTGTATTGGCTGGCGGAAGATGAAGACAGCGGCGCGGTGATCGGCAGCGTGATGGGCCTCAACCATCAAAAAGCGTTCCACGACCCGGAAAACGGCTGCAGCCTGTGGTGCCTGGCGGTTGACCCGCAATGCACCCGCCCCGGCGTGGGCGAGGTGTTGGTTCGCCATCTGGTCGAACATTTCATGAGCCGGGGTTTGAGCTACCTGGATCTGTCGGTGCTGCACGATAACCGCCAAGCCAAAAGCCTCTACGCCAAGCTGGGTTTCCGCGCGCTGACCACCTTTGCGATCAAGCGCAAAAACGGAATCAACCAACCGCTGTTTCTCGGCCCGGGACCGCAGGCGGGGTTCAACCCGTATGCGCGGATCATCGTCGAAGAAGCCCATCGACGCGGCATTGATGTGCAGGTGGACGACGCTGACGCAGGCCTGTTTACCCTCAGCCATGGCGGGCGCCGCGTGCGTTGCCGCGAATCCCTGAGCGACCTGACCAGCGCCATCAGCATGACCCTGTGTCAGGACAAGAGCCTGACCCACAAGGTGCTCAAGGCCGCCGGCCTGCAACTGCCGCAGCAGCAACTGGCGGGCAGCGCGGATGACAACCTGGAGTTTCTCGACGAACACCAGCGCATCGTGGTCAAGCCACTCGATGGCGAGCAAGGCCAGGGTGTTGCGGTGGACTTGCAGACCATCGAAGAGGTGCAGAAAGCCATCGAAGCCGCGCGCCAGTTCGACAGCCGTGTGTTGCTCGAAAGCTTTCATGAAGGCCTGGACCTGCGCATTCTGGTGATCGGCTTTGAAGTGGTCGCCGCCGCCATTCGCCGCCCGGCCGAAGTGACCGGTGACGGTCATCATTCCATTGGCGCGTTGATCGAAGCCCAGAGTCGGCGGCGCCAGGCGGCGACTGACGGCGAAAGCAAAATCCCGCTGGACGCCGAAACCCAACGTACCCTGCACGCTGCCGGTTTCGACTACAGCAGCATCCTGCCCCGTGGCCAGACCCTGGCCGTACGCCGCACCGCCAACCTGCACACCGGCGGCTGCCTGGAGGACGTCACCGCCATCCTGCACCCCACGCTGGTGGACGCCGCCGTACGCGCGGCGCGTGCGCTGGACATCCCCATGGTCGGCCTGGACCTCATGGTGCCCGCCGCCGACCAGCCCGAATACGTGTTCATCGAGGCCAATGAACGGGCGGGCCTGGCCAATCATGAGCCACAACCGACTGCGGAAAAATTTGTGGATTTGTTGTTTCCCCACAGTTAACCCAAGGCTTGATCGATGGGTGGCCTGTCCCGCCCTCATCGCGGGCAAGCCCGCTCCCACGTTGGAATGCGCTCAACCTGTGGGAGCTGGCTTGCCTGCGATGAGGCCATTAACGGCCCCCACCCCGACACGCTATCAGGAGTCTTTATGAGCCTAACCATCCCCGAACCGGATCTGAACTACCTGCAAAAAGTGCTGCTGGAAATGCTCGCCATTCCCAGCCCCACCGGGTTCACCGACACCATCGTGCGCTACGTCGCCGAGCGTCTGGAAGAACTGGGCATCCCCTTTGAAATGACCCGGCGCGGCACCATCCGCGCCACCCTCAAGGGCCAGAAAAACAGCCCTGACCGCGCGGTATCTGCGCATTTGGACACCATCGGCGCCGCCGTGCGGGCCATCAAGGACAACGGCCGCCTGACCCTGGCGCCCGTAGGCTGCTGGTCAAGCCGCTTTGCCGAAGGCAGCCGCGTCAGCCTGTTCACCGACAATGGCGTGATTCGCGGCAGCGTGTTGCCGTTGATGGCGTCCGGGCATGCGTTCAACACCGCCGTGGATGAAATGCCGGTGAGCTGGGACCACGTGGAGTTGCGCCTGGACGCCTACTGCGCCACCCGCGCCGACTGCGACTCGCTGGGGATCAGCGTGGGCGATTACGTGGCCTTCGACCCGCTGCCCGAATTCACCGAGAGCGGGCATATCAGCGCGCGTCACCTGGATGACAAGGCCGGTGTCGCCGCCCTGCTCGCCGCGCTCAAGGCGATCGTCGACAGCGGCGAACCCTTGCTGATCGACTGCCACCCGCTGTTCACCATCACCGAAGAAACCGGCAGCGGCGCCGCAGCCGCCCTGCCCTGGGACGTCAGCGAATTCGTCGGCATCGACATCGCTCCGGTCGCCCCCGGCCAGCACTCCAGCGAGCACGCGGTGAGTGTGGCGATGCAGGATTCGGGCGGGCCGTATGACTATCACTTGTCCCGGCATTTGCTGCGCCTGGCCTCGGACAACGACCTGCCGGTACGCCGCGACCTCTTTCGCTACTACTTCAGCGATGCACATTCGGCGGTCACGGCCGGCCATGACATCCGTACCGCCCTGCTGGCGTTCGGTTGCGATGCGACCCACGGTTATGAGCGCACCCACATCGACAGCCTTGCGGCGCTGAGTCGCCTGCTCGGCGCGTACATCCTCAGCCCGCCGGTATTCGCCAGCGATGCGCAGCCCGCCCAGGGTTCTCTCGACCGGTTCAGCCATCAGCTGGAGCATGAGACGCAAATGGAGAGCGACACCCGCGTGCCGTCGGTGGACAGCCTGGTGGGCAACAAGTTCTAGAGGCTGGCAACTATGATCCCGGCGCAGTAGCATCGCCGGGATCCATCACCCGAGGCTTGTATGCTGATTCCCTACGACGCACTTGAAGTCGACACCCTGACCCGCCTCATCGAAGATTTCGTGACCCGCGACGGCACCGACAACGGTGATGACACCCCGCTGGAAACCCGCGTACTGCGCGTGCGCCAGGCCCTGACCAAAGGCCAGGCGTTGATCGTGTTTGACCCTGAAAGCGAACAATGCCAATTGATGCTCAAGCACGATGTGCCCAAGCATCTGTTTGACTGAGGATGTTCAAGGGTTGGCCTGGGGTTCTGCGGCCTGGCGTTCGAGGATCTTCTGGTAGACCTCGGCCCGGTGCACGTTGACGCCTGACGGGGCCTGGATACCGAATTTCACTTGGGTACCGTTCAGTTCGAGAATGTGCAGGGCGATGTCATCGCCGATAGAGATGATTTCGCCTACGGCGCGGCTCAAGACCAGCATGGCGGTTGTCCTTTTTTGAGTGACAGGACCTTGAACATGCGCGCTTGGAGGGAGCCGGGCAATGGCTTGCGGTTAAATCAGGCGGGGCCTACATTTTTGGGTAATTTTGCTGACAGACTTGAGGTGATTTGAGCAGCCTCACAGCCGACCTGAGTGATGTGGGAGCTGGCTTGCCTGCGATGCAGGCACCTCGGTGTGTCAGGTGCACAGAGGTGATTCAATCGCAGGCAAGCCAGCTCCCACAGGCTATACCCCCCCAAAGCAACTCAGCCCTTAACCGCTCCCGCCTGCGCCTTGGCCCGCATCTTGTCCGCCATCAGCGTCATTTCGTCATACAGCAACTGCGGGTTCTTCTGCTTCAATGCCCACGCCATCCGCCCCTGCTCGTGGGGCAGAATCATGAACTCGCCCTCAGCCACCCGCTGGTAGATGTAGTCGGCAATGTCCGCCGCCGAAATCGGCGAACTCTCGAGCAGCTTGCCCACCTGGGCCTTCATCGCCGGCGTCGGCCCACGGAACGAGTCCACCAGGTTGGTCTGGAAAAACGACGGGCACACCACATGCACCCCCACTTCCTGCTGCTTGAGCTCCACCAGCAAACTTTCCGACAACGCCACCACGCCCGCCTTGGCCACGTTGTAATTACTCATCGCCGGGCCCTGCATCAACGCCGCCATCGAAGCGATGTTGATAATCCGGCCCTTGCTCTTCTCCAGCAGCGGCAGGAACGCCTTGCAGCCCTTGACCACACCCATCAGGTTGATTGCGATCTGCCAGTCCCAATCCTCCAGCGATAACTCGGCAAAGAACCCGCCCGAAGCCACGCCGGCGTTATTGACGATCACATCAATGCCGCCCAGCTTCACTTCACACGCCTGGGCAAACGCCGTGAGCTGGCTGTAGTCGCGCACATCGCAGCGCTGCACAAACCCGTCGCCGCCCGCTTCGCGCACCATTTTGAGGGTCTCCTGCAGGCCGGGCTCGCTCACGTCCGACAAGGCCAATTGCCAACCCTCGCGGGCCCAGCGCAGAGCGATTTCACGACCGAGGCCCGATCCGGCGCCCGTGATCATCATGCGATTTTGCATAGGAACATTGCCTTGTGGTTCACAGAAGAAGTGATCGGCAGTGTAGCGAAGGTTTTTCCCGCACCCACGCACCATCCAATTGATGAATGCCTCGGGCAAACCGGGGGCCGGGTGCGAGGCGGGCTTATAGCGTAAGTTCAATATTTTTCAACTAATACGCTGTTTTTGCGAACGCATTAAAAGAAATAAGCAAGTTTGCGAAATGCTTTAAAGAATCATGGAATTTTTCAGCAAGGCGCACAGTCGGAGTTGTTAAGGCGTCCGCATTTAAATGACGGCCTCTCGTTTAATAACCGGTCTTATAGAAGGCCTATAAGGAAAAAACCATGAGCCTCATTCTAATCATCATCCTGATCCTGCTGCTGGTTGGCGGTTTGCCAGTATTCCCTCACTCGCGCAACTGGGGTTATGGCCCGTCAGGCATTCTGGGCGTTGTCCTGGTAGTTCTGGTGGTGTTGTTGTTACTCGGCCGTATATAAACGCAGGGTAAAAAAAAGAGGCCTCATTGAGGCCTCTTTTTTATTGCCGATTTATTAGTCCGGCTTGCCGTCAACCACACCGGCGGTGTTATCCAACAGGCTCTTGGTCGCGGTTTGCAGGAACGACTCAAGTTTCTGCTTCAGCGCGGCTTCGTCCGGCGATTCGGGAATCACTTTGCCGGTCGGTTCGGCGCCCAGTTCGTATTCCCACAACTTCGGCGGCATTTCCTTGGGCAGTACCAGAATACGGTCGGCTGTCACCAGCGCAACGGTCTGGTCGCTGCCCGACGGCTTGATCACGCCAAAGCCCTTGTCGCCTTCGGGCAAGTTCAGCAGATCGCGGCCCCAGCATTGGTGCAAGGTGTCGCCGCCGAGACGGCCCATGATGGTCGGCACGATGTCGATTTGAGTACCCACGGTGTGGTCACGCTGGCCGAACTTTTCCTGCATGCCCGGCGCGATCATCAGCATCGGCACGTTGAAACGGCCCAGGTCCATTTCGGTGATCTGCTGCTCGTTGCCGAAGCCGTGGTCACCCACAATCACAAACAGGGTTTCCTTGAAGTACGGCTCCTTGCGGGCTTTTTCAAAGAACTGGCCCAGGGCCCAGTCGGAGTAGCGCATGGCCGTCAAATGCTCGTCCAGGCTGCCACGACCGGTGACCTTTTCGACCGGCAACGGCGTCGGCAAGGCATATGGCGTATGGTTGGACAGGGTCTGCAACAGCGCATAGAACGGTTTGCCGCTTTCACCGCGGGTTTTCAGTTCTTCCAGGCCACGGCTGAACATGTCCTGGTCAGAGACGCCCCATGTCGGGTCGGAGAACACCGGGTTCACGAAGTCGTTGCGCCCGATGAAATTGGTCATGCCCTGGTTGCTGAAGAACCCGGACTGGTTGTCCCAGGCAAAATCGCCGTTATAGACATACACGTCGTCAAACTTGCGCGCGCTCAGCAGCTGTGGCAGGCCCGACAGCTTGTGGCTGCCTTCCGGGGTCTGCATCAGATATTCGAAGCCCGGCAGGTTCGGGAAGCACGCCATGGTGGCGAACATGCCCTGGTGGGTGTGGGTACCGTTGGAGAAGAAACGGTCGAACAACAGGCCTTCCTTGGACAGCTTGTCGAAGTACGGCGTGATATTGCCTGGGCGGCCCAGCGCGCCCACCGAGTGACCGGCGAAGCTTTCCATCAGGATGACCACGACGTTCTTGATCGGCAGGGTCTTGTCGGCCGGTGGCGTGTAGTCACGGCGCACGGCGGCGGTGTCGGTATCCACCAGTTTTTCCTGCGGCAGCACCAGCATGTCACGCACGGTCTGGGTCGCCAGCGGCTGATCCAGGGTGGCTTTCCAGATATTCGAACGCTCTTCGGAGAAGCGCGACTTGGCGGCGGCAATCAGCGACAAGGTGCCGTTGAGGCCGAGCTGGTTGGCGAAGTTGGAGTCGGTGGTGTAGACGTCACCCCAACGCAGCGGTGGACCCTGGCGCAGCGTGCCGCGAATGGCGACCACCGCGATCAACAGGCAGACCACGAACACGGCGATGCGCGTGTACCACGGCGCCACCTGGCGGGTGCCGATGCTGCCACCGCTGAACGGGCCACGCGGGCGGGTGGCACGGTCGGCGCCCTTGAAGGCGATGCTCAGGATCAGCGTGCCCACGGCCCAGGCCAGCAGGTAGCGCACTACCGGGAAACCGTACCAGAGCATGCTCATCACGGTTTTCGGGTCTTCCTTTACATACTGGAAGACCAGGCCGTTGAGGCGCTGGTGGAATTCACGGTAGAAGTCCATTTCCATCAGGCCCAGGAACAGGGCAATGCTGGACGCGACAGTCAGCCACAAACGGAAGAAGCCCCGTGCCGCCATGGCCCGAACGCTGAACAAGGCCAGCAGCAGCGGAACCAGCACGTACATCACCAGGCGTATATCCAGGCGCAGGCCGTTGGCGAACGCTTCAAGGAAGGTCGAGGCCGGCGTGTCGAGGATCATCTCGCGGTTGTAGACCAGCAGCGCCAGGCGCAGCAGGGAGAACATCACCATCATGACCAGTGCGCAGAGCAGCGTGTACGCCAGATGGGATTTGACGGTCGGTTGCAGCAGGCGATTAGAAGCTCGCTGCTGACTCAGGGCGTCCGGGTTTGCCATGTCGTTTCAGGACCCATTGGAAGTTTAAGTTACGAAATAATGCAGTGGCGTCCGTCCCTCGCCCAGGCGAGCTGGGGTAGGCGGTTAACGCGGTGGCGCAAATGGTGCCCGATCAATAGCATCAACGCTATTAATTACTGAACGTGCGCGGTTGCAATGCCTTTAGCGGCCCTGGCGTTAGAGCCTTGGCCGCACTGTAAAAGCGGGCGAATTGTCTTGGATAAGATGTGAAAATTGTGTGCAGTGAATATTTCGAAACATAAATCCAATGAGTGTACTGAAACCAATGTGGGAGCGGGCTTGCCCGCGATTGCGGTGTCTCAGCCACAGATGTGCTGATTGACATACCGCTATCGCGGGCAAGCCCGCTCCCACATTTACTGTGCCTGTTTCACATTGAGTGAAATGCTTAAATCCGCACATTCCCCCGTGGCCCGGCAATCGCCCAGATAATCAGGCCCAGGACCGGCAACAGCAGGATCAACAGAATCCACAGCACTTTGGCGCCCGTGCTGGCACCGCTTTTGAACACATTGATGATCGCCCAGATATCCAGTGCCAGGATGATCAGGCCAATCAGGCCATTAAACGTCGAACCCATGGTGTCGCTCCTAAAGTGAGGGCATGCCTCTTTAGGATAGTCAGCCGTGACGGCGGTTCCGTTTTATTTCAGACGTGTACTGCCACGCGCAGCGCTTCCAGGGACGGCTCGGCCTTGATGCCGACCTCGGCGCACAGCTCCAGCACGCGCGGCAGGTCGTTGCCGTACACCAGCACCGTCTGGATTTCGTCATCGAGCAACTGGCTGAAGTTGAGCAGCACGTAGCCGCCGTCTTCCGGGCTGAGGGCACTCATCTGGATCTGGATGCGGTTCAGCGCAGTCAGGGCCTCGGTCCTGGCCAGTTGCTTGGGCTTGAGGTTGAAAGCCACGCCCGGGCCGAACGAGGCGACGATCTGCGCAAACAGATCGCCATAGGTGTCAGCCTGGAACAGCACCGTGTCGGGCAGGCTGCCGACCACCACCCACTCCCCCAACGGAATAGGGAAAGTATCGTCGTAGTTGATATCCGGATTGTCCGTCAGAAACGCCGCAGGGTCCGCATAAGCCTGGGCCGCTTCTTCGGCGATGCGCGCCACCTCGTCCGCCCCCATCACGCCGGCGCTGATTTTGCTGATAAGTTCGACGAGGGCAGCGTGCATGAGGTGATCCTGTGACGGGCGGGTTTTTGAGGGCGCGTAGCCTACACCAGTTTCTGCAACTGCGCCGCCGTATCCACTGCGCCCATGGTCTGGGCCGCCGCCAGTGCGGTGGCGCCCTGGGCATCGGTGGCCTTGGGGTTAGCGCCCTGGCCGAGCAGGTAGTCCACCATTTCGACGCGGTTGAACATCGCCGCCATCATCAAGGCGGTGCGCCCGTCGGAGGAGGTCGCATCCACGGGTGCGCCGCCTTCAATCAGCGCCCTGACCACCGGCAGATTGCCCTTGAACGCCGCGCCAGCCATCGGCAGCTGGTTTTTGTCGTTGGCGATTTGTGGGTCAGCCTTGAATTCAAGCAGCACTTTTACCGCGTCGGCGTGGCCGTGGTAGGCCGCGAGCATCAGCAAGGTGTCGCCATTATGGTTACGCAAGTTGGCCGGCAAGCCTTTGGCCAGCAGTGCGGCAAGCATGGCCGCATCGCCACGGCGGGCGACGTCGAAAACCTGCTCGGCAAACTCGGCGGCTTCGTCTTCGGTCATTTGTTTGGGCTGCTCTGACATGTGGGGCTCCTTGGCGTGTGCTTTCTAAGGTCGCCAGTGTCGCCAGTGAGTTCCCCACCTGTCATGGCTTTTTTGTCAAAAACGGCCATAGGCAGAATCAATAAGCCGGTTTTCAGTAACGAAAGTGCCCGCCCTGAATCTGCGCCAACAACGGCCCGGTGACCGGCACGTAACAATCCGAACCCGGCAGCCAGGCGAACACCGGGTCATTCCCCGCCTTGTCCGGGTCAAACGCCTCCTCCTTGAGCTTTACCTTCTGGTATTTGAAGGTGCCGGTGGTTTCCATCTGCACCTTGATGCGCAAGAACAGCGGCACCGCATAGTGCGGCAACTGGCCATGGGCGAACTGCAGCAACTCGCGCATGTCCAGGGAGGCCAGGGATTCGCTCGGCGTGATGGCAACCATGCCGGCGCGGCCATTGGTGTTTTCGATCTCGACGCCGTAGGCCACTACCTCAGCAATCTGCGGGTGTTGCAGCAGCACGTTTTCCACTTCGGTGGTGGAGACGTTTTCGCCTTTCCAGCGATAGGTGTCCCCCAAACGATCGACAAATTGCGCATGGCCGAAGCCGATACTGCGCAGCAAATCGCCGGTATTGAAATAGCGGTCGCCCTTTTCGAACACGTCGGTGAGCACCACCTTGCGATTTTTTTCCGGGTCGGTGTAGCCATCAAAGGGCGACTTCTCATCGATCCTGGCCAGCAACAGGCCCTGCCCGCCTGTTTGCACCTTGCGCATAAAACCATCGCTGCCACGCAGGGGCTCGCCGGTGTCAGGGACGTAGTCCACCAGCGCCCAGTGCTGCAGGCAAAAACCGATGGTGTTGTCGAAATTCAGCACATTGGTAAAGCCGATATTGCCGTCGCTGGCGGCATACAGTTCACAGATGTGATCCACGCCGTAGCGCTGCTTGAACTGCGCCCACACACCAGGGCGAAGGCCGTTGCCGACCATTTTGGTTACACGGTTATCAAGATCTTGCGCACCCGGCGGCTGGTCGAGCAGATAACGACACAATTCGCCGACATACCCCAGAGTCGTGGCCTTGAACTTGCGCGCGTCCTCCCAGAACTGGCTCGCGCTGAACTTGCGCCGAATCGCGAACCCTGACGCGCCGACAATCGCCGAGCCCCAACACACGCACAGGCCCGTGGCGTGATACAGCGGCAACGTGCAATACAGGACGTCATCCGGCCCCATGTCCAGAGCGATGCTGCCAAAGCTCACGGCGGTTTTGGTCCAGCGCCCGTGCTTCATGATGCCGGCCTTGGGCAGGCCGGTGGTGCCGGAGGTGTAGATATAGAAGCAGGGGTCGTTGAAAAAGATCTGCGCGGTGCTGGCCGGGTTGTCTTCGGCACATTCGGCGCTGGCAGCCATCAAGTCGATATAGCCCTCGGGCGCCGGGGCTACGCTGCTGTCCGCGACAAACCAGGTCCGGTCGGCCGCGATCGCTACCTGATCGCGCACGGCGTCAAACGCGCCGGCCAACTCTGCGCCCACCACAATCGCCACCGGGGTCACCAGGTTGAGGCTGTGCACCAGCGTCGCCTGGGTTTGGGAGGTATTGAGCATGGCGCAGATGCCGCCCAGCTTGGTCACGGCCAGTACGCTCAATAACAATTCGGGGCGATTTTCAATAAACAGCGCGACGACATCCCCTTTGGCAATGCCTTGAGCCTGCAGGTAATGAGCGAGCCGGTTCGCGCGCCGGTTGGCTTCGCTATAACTGAGCACGGTTTCGCCATACAACAAGGCCGCGCCATCCGGGTTGCGCAAGGTGGCTTGTTCGAAGTGCCAGCCCAGGCCGCATGGCTGTACGGGGTCGGTCACATTGGCAGCGCGCATGCCGCGCACCACGCGAGGCAGGGCTTTAACAATGGAGGGCACCTTACGCAGCATCATGCCCCAGGTGATCATCTCGTCTTGCTGATGGCTCATGGAGGAACGTCCTTTTTCTTATTCTTGGCCGGATCCGACACATCGGCATGCCTGTAGGCAGGATGCCGATGCCTTGCAGGAAAATACGCCCAGGGTTCTTTGGCTGTACACGCAGGATTTGAAAAGTTTTGTATCCCGGCGGCAGTACGACAGGAATGGAATTTCACGCTGACGCGCAGGTCATTAAGAGAAGCCACACGCGCAAACAGCCGGTGGCGATAACGCAAAATGCAGGATGCACGATGGCCATTCATGCAAATTGCACGAAAACAAAAATCCGAGAAAATTTTAAGCTGTTGTTTTATAAAGACTTTTTATAAAAACCAATACTGGCACAATCACTGCACCTATCACTCCATGCTTGCCAACTTGAGCCAACGGAGCTGATAGACATGAGCCTGATCCAAGACAAATTCGCTTCTGTATTCTCCCAATACGATGTCACCACCCAGCCACGCCCTGACGGCGGCATTTTGCTGACCCTGCGCAACAGCGAAGGCAAACAGGTCAAACGCTCGATTTCGTACCAGCAATTGCACACCGCCGACCAACTGACCTGGGTTATCAGCGCCATCCGCCGTGATCTGGCTGAACAAGCCAGTGAGCTGCCGCAAATTTCCATGCTGCAAAGCCAAAACCGCTTTGCACTGCCGACTTACCACTCGGCTTAAGCGTACAAATACAAAAAGGGCCGCGACGCCATCCAGCGTCGCGGCCCTTTTTCATGCCTTCAGAACAGTCCCTGGCGAGCGGCTTCATTCATCGCCTGTACCCGGTTCGTGACCTGCAACTTGCCGTAGATGTTGCGCAGATGGAATTTCACCGTGGCCTCGGATGTGGCGCGAATCCGGCTGATTTCCCAAACCGTCTTGCCCTCGGCAGCCCAGCGAAGAATTTCCAGTTCGCTCGCCGTCAGTGGTTTCCCGCTCAAACTCAGGCGTTTTCTGACAGCCATCGGTACGATAACAGGCGTACGACACGACTCCTCTCGGCCACTCATTGTTCTCTCTCCTTTCGTTAGCGGATGCCTTGCCACCCTTCGGATTCCTCCTATTGACAGGTGACATAAACATCGAGATAGAGAGAGTTACACAGTGAATGGAATGAAAGCATAAGACGCGAAATAACCAGCCGAGCCTTACAGATATCCAGGCTTCTTCCCACAGCAACTTACAACTCGCCGGGGTTGAAAACCTGGATTCTTCAATTTAATCGTCCAGACCGGGGAAATCTCGCGATAGCGCGTCACCGGTAAACTCCGGCACTGAACCTTGAGCGCTGTTGAATGGGCGCAGCGTTACTAAGTGCGGGTTCTCACCCATATCAAACCAATGGGCCAAACCGGCGGGAATAACCAGCAAGTCATTTTTCTCGCAACGTACGGCGTACACGTAATCGCCGACATGCAGGCTGAACAGTCCCTGGCCGGCCACGAAGAAACGTACTTCATCCTCGCTGTAACGGCGCTCACCGAGGAACCCGGCACGCCCTTCGTCTTTTTGCGGGTGATCGCTTGTGATACGGACGACTTCCACCGAACGGTAACCCAGCGCGTCGATCTGCGGCTGATAGGCGGCGATGATGTCCGCATCACTGGCGCCCTTCTCAATCGGGGCCGGCTGCCAGCGCTCGAAGCGCACGCCGTGTTCGGCGAGGGTCGAGGCGATGTCGTCGAAGTGGGTCAGCACCTTGTTGGGGGTGTCCGCAGTGGCGATGTGATAGACGGCTACATAACTCATTGCACGTTTCCTGTGTTCGGCTCTTGCAATCGAAGGCCAATGATAACGGCAGCAGCCAACGCCGCGACGCTGGCAATACTAAAGGTGAAGGTCGGGCCCAGCAGGTTCCAGCTGTAACCGGCGTAGAGTGCGCCCAATGCGCCGCCGGTGCCGGCCAGGGCCGCGTAAAGCGCCTGGCCCTGGCCCTGTTGGCGGTCGCCAAAGCTGCGCTGCACAAAGGCAATCGCCGAGGCGTGAAAACTGCCGAAGGTGGCGGCGTGCATCATTTGCGCCAGCAACAGTACCCACAGGTGTTCGGCAAACGAGCCCAGCAGCAGCCAGCGCAGTGCCGCCAACAGAAAGCTCGCCAGCAACACCCGGCGCACCGAAAACCGCATCAGGATGCGGCTCATGGCCAGGAACATCAGCACTTCCGCCACCACGCCCACGGCCCACAGCATGCCGATCACGCCACGGCTGTAGCCGAGGTGTTCAAGGTGCAGGGTCAGAAAGGTGTAATACGGGCCGTGGCTCATCTGCATCAGCGCCACACAGGCATAAAACGCAAGCACGCCGGGGCTGCGCAGTTGCTTGAAGAACCCGTCGGCGGCCAGGCGGTTGCCATGGGCGGCAGGCTGGGCGTTCGGCACCCACAGGCTGGCACCGATGATGCCGGCCATGATCACCACAACCACCACCGGGTAGATGTCCAGGCTCAACCAGTCGAACAGCCGGCCCATGATCACCACTGTGAGGATGAAACCGATGGAGCCCCACAGGCGAATCTGGCTGTAGCGCGAGGTCTGTTTTTGCAGGTGGGCCAGGGTGATCACTTCAAATTGCGGCAACACCGCGTGCCAGAAGAACGCGTGCAGCGCCATCACCAGGGCCAGCCAGGCATAGGTCTTGCTGACGAAAATCAACGAAAAGCTCGCCAGCGTGCACACTGCGCCGAAACGCACGATGGCCAGGCGTCGGCCGGTGTAGTCCCCCAGCCAGCCCCACAGGTTCGGCGCCACGCAACGCATCAACATGGGAATGGCCACCAGCTCGCCGATTCGCGCGCTGGAGAAGCCCAGGTGATCGAAGTACAGCGCCAGGAATGGCGCCGTCGCCCCGAGCAGGGCGAAGTAGAAGAGGTAGAAGCTGGAGAGGCGCCAGTATGGGAGGGCTGGAGTCATATTGTAGGGGGCTGCTTCGCAGCCCGGCGGGACGGTGCGACGATTCGACAAGCTCCCTCGCCACAGTAGCGCGTCACAGCTGGCCCAGCACCGGCGTACTTACACGCACATCGGCGTTTTGCCCGCGGTTGCGCAGCAGGTGGTCCATCAACACGATGGCCATCATGGCTTCGGCGATCGGCGTGGCACGGATGCCGACGCACGGGTCATGGCGGCCCTTAGTGATCACGTCCACCGGGTTGCCGTGCACGTCGATCGAACGACCCGGGGTGGTGATGCTCGACGTGGCCTTGAGGGCCAGGTGCGCCACGATCGGCTGGCCGGAGGAAATGCCACCGAGGATGCCACCGGCGTTGTTGCTCAGGAAACCTTCCGGGGTCAGTTCGTCGCGGTGTTCGGTGCCGCGTTGGGAGACGCAGGCGAACCCGGCGCCGATTTCCACGCCCTTGACCGCGTTGATGCTCATCAGCGCGTGGGCCAGTTCGGCGTCAAGGCGGTCGAAGATCGGCTCGCCCAGGCCTGGTTTCACGCCTTCGGCGATCACGGTGATCCTGGCGCCGACCGAATCCTGGTCGCGACGCAGCTGGTCCATATAGGCTTCCAGCTCCGGCACCTTGTCCGGGTCAGGACTGAAAAACGCGTTGTTTTCCACGCTGTCCCAGGTCTTGAACGGGATTTCAATCGGGCCCAACTGGCTCATGTAGCCACGCACCACGATGCCCTGGGTCGCCAGGTACTTCTTGGCGATGGCACCGGCAGCCACGCGCATCGAGGTTTCGCGCGCCGAGCTGCGGCCGCCGCCACGGTAGTCGCGCTCGCCGTATTTGTGGTGGTAGGTGTAGTCGGCGTGGGCCGGGCGAAACAGGTCCTTGATCGCCGAGTAGTCCTTGGACTTCTGGTCGGTGTTGCGGATCAGCAGGCCGATGGCGCAACCGGTGGTGCGGCCTTCGAATACGCCGGAGAGGATTTCGACTTCGTCGGGCTCCTGGCGCTGGGTGGTGTGGCGGCTGGTGCCGGGCTTGCGGCGGTCGAGGTCGCGCTGCAGGTCTTCCAGGGACAGCTCGAGGCCGGGCGGGCAGCCGTCGACAATGGCGACCAACGCCGGGCCATGGCTTTCGCCCGCGGTGGTGACAGTGAACAGCTTGCCGAAGGTATTGCCGGACATGCAGGGCGCTCCGTGAAATCAGTTGAATCAAGTCAACCGTAATAACTTAAGGCGGCCAGTATACGCAGGCTATTCGACTAGTTCATCCTCGAAACCTTACCGGTAGACATCTGTCCAACCGGCACCTTCCCGATGATGGCGCGATGATGCTGCGAGTTCTGCTTTTAACCCTCACCCTGTTTTCCAGCCTGGGCTTCGCCGCCTCCCCTGTGGTGCTGCAACGCCCCATCAGCCTCGACACCGGCAGCGGCGAGCTGTTTGGTTCGCTGTTGCTGCCGCAATCGGACAAACCCGTGCCCGTGGTGCTGATCATCGCCGGCTCCGGCCCCACCGACCGCAACGGCAACAGCGCCGACGGCGCGCGCAACGACAGCCTCAAGCGCCTGGCCTGGGTGCTGGCCCGCAACAACATTGCCAGCGTGCGTTATGACAAACGCGGTGTCGCCGCCAGCCTGGCCGCCACCCCGGACGAGCGCAACCTGACCCTCGACGCCTACGTGGCCGACGCCGTGGCCTGGGGCAAACTGCTCAAGGCCGACAAACGCATGGGCCCGCTGATCGTGCTGGGCCACAGCGAAGGTGCATTGGTCGCCACCCTCGCCGCGCCGCAACTGCAACCCGCCGGCGTGATTTCCCTCTCCGGCAGCGCCCGGCCGGTGGACCAGGTGATCCGCCAGCAACTGGCCGACCACCTGCCCCCTGCCCTGCTGTTGCGCAGCAATGAAATGCTCGATCACCTCAAGGCCGGCCAGGTCGATGCGGATGTGCCCGGCCCGCTGGAGGGCATCTTCCGACCCACCGTGCAGCCATATCTGATCAGCCTGTTTCGCGCCGACCCATCGGCCGAATTCGCCAAACTCACGATGCCGGCGCTGATTATCCAGGGCACCAACGATATTCAAGTCGGTGTCGCCGACGCTCAACAATTGAAAAAGGCCAAGCCCGATGCGCAACTGACCGTGATCGAAGGCATGAACCACGTAATGCGCATCGTGCCCAAGGACGTAAAGGAGCAACTGGCCTCCTATAACGACCCCAAACTGCCGCTGGCGGCCGAACTGGGGGCACGCATCGTGCGCTTTATCGACGGACTTCAACCCCGTTAAGCGACTATTGGCCTCCAGTCCTCGGCAAAACGGCCGATAAGCCAGGAGTCGACAGCAACAAGGCTGTCGGCTCGCAAGGCTTGGACAGGATCGCGCCGCATGACAACCACTGAAGCAACACCCGAACCTACCGCCGACACCCCGGCTGACAACACCGAGGCCGTCGCGGCGGCGGCTCTGCCGTGGGCGGACGTACAGGCCGAACACTTCAAGATGTTGCGCCTGGCCCCACTGGCGACCGACCGCGCCACCGGGCCACGCCCGTTGCGGTTTGTGCAGTTCGGCTACGCCGAGCGCAACGACAAGCATCGCAGCCTGCTGCGCATGGTCATTCAATTGCCGGGCCAGCGCGTACGCCGCGAACAGAACCATCTGGACATCTGGGTCGATCACGACACCCACCGCGTGCATTTCGGCCCAGGCAACAGCCTGGAAATCGAACCGGCCAACCGTGGCCTGGGGCGTTTCCTGGTGGCGCAAGGCGCCGCCTGGGCGAAAAAACGCTGGTCGCATTACCGCGTCGACGGCGTGGACCTCGCCAACAAGGACGCACTCAACGAAGCCACCCGCCTGCGTCGCGATCACTTCCTGCGCATCCAGGGTTTTGACGTGGCTTACGCCGACGTGCAGCACCTCAAAGGCAACGTGCAACCGGGCAAGGTCAGCGACGTGCTCGACAGCTGGAACTCCGAGAAGGTGCAGTTTGTGGAAATTCTCGAAGCTGCGCAGATGTTGCAACAGGCCGAGCACAACCTGGCCGAGCAGGAAGTGAAGCTGCGCAAGGAAGAAGAAAAGGTCACCAAGTTCAAGCGTGAGGACAGCGGCTTGCGCTTCACCATTACGTGTTTGGTGGCGTTTACGGTATTTCAGGCGGGGTTGTTGATCTGGATTGCGACACACCGGTAGTCGATTGGAATGCAACCTGAATTGTGGGAGCTGGCTTGCCTGCGATAGCGGTAGTGCATTTGTTACTGATGACCGCTATCGCAGGCAAGCCAGCTCCCACACCGGGCGCATATTTGCCGTTAAACCCTGGCGGCGAACACGGCCTGATGCTGGCGGCACTGCTCGGCCGTCAGCATGAACACGCCGTGGCCGCCGCGCTGGAATTCCAGCCAGGCAAAGTCCACTTCCGGGTACAGCGCTTCAACGTGCACCTGGCTGTTGCCCACTTCGACAATCAGCAAGCCTTTCTCGGTCAGGTGGTCGGCGGCTTCGGCCAGCATGCGGCGCACCAGGTTCAAGCCGTCATCACCGCAGGCCAGGCCCAGCTCCGGCTCGTGCTGGTACTCGTCGGGCATGTCGGCGAAATCTTCGGCGTCCACGTACGGCGGGTTGGACACGATCAGGTCGAAACGCTGGCCCGGCAAACCGTCGAAGCCGTCGCCTTGCACGGTGTACACGCGCTCATCAACGCCGTGGCGCTCAATGTTCTGGTTGGCTACTTCCAGGGCTTCGAAGGACAAGTCACCCAGCACCACTTCGGCGTCCGGGAATTCGTAGGCGCATGCAATGCCGATGCAGCCGGAGCCGGTGCACAGGTCGAGGATGCGTGCCGGTGATTTGCCCAGCCAGGGTGCGAAGCGGTTTTCGATCAGTTCGCCAATCGGCGAGCGGGGGATCAACACACGCTCATCAACGATAAACGACATCCCGCAGAACCAAGCCTCTTTCAACAGGTAAGCCGTCGGCACGCGCTCGTGGATACGGCGGTGCAGCAAGCGCTGGACGTGGGAAATTTCCTCTTCTTCGAGGTTGCAATCCAGATAGCTGTCGGCAATTTCCCACGGCAGATGCAAGGCACCCAACACGAGCTGGCGGGCTTCGTCCCAGGCGTTGTCGGTGCCATGCCCGAAAAACAGGTCTTCCCCATGGAAACGGCTGACAGCCCAACGGATGTGGTCGCGCAAGGTGCGCAGGCGGGAGGTGATCACGGGGGCAAGCTCCTGGAAAAAACGACTGGGGATTCTAACAGCCTTCGCCTGTCCCTTCGATGTCTGAAACCTCTGCGCCACCCGTCGGAATTCATCCAATTTGCCATCATTGCGCTACACAAGCCGTGCACTTGACATCGCTGCACGTCAACAACGGCGTACCTTACGATGGTAGCGATTCACAGAACCGCTCAGCCAGTGGACAATGTGACAAAAGCCCCCCTCACAGGAGCCCCAGAATGTCCGTTCCAAAGACGATGTTTCAACTCAGCGGTCGCGGTTACGCAGCAGCCAACCTGAACCATGCGACCCTCGTGATCATCGACGCCCAGAAGGAATACCTCAGCGGCCCGCTCGCGCTGTCCGGCATGGACGCGGCGGTCGACCACATCAAGCAACTGGTCGCAGCCGCCCGCAACGCCGGGCGCCCGATTGTGCATGTGCGCCACCTGGGCACCGTCGGCGGCCTGTTTGACCCGCAGGGTGAACGCGGCCAATTCATTCCAGGCCTTGAACCCCTGGGTGACGAAACCATCATCGGCAAACTGTTGCCGAGCGCCTTCCACGGTACCGGCCTGGAAAAGCACCTGCAGGACCTGGGCTCCCTGGACCTGATCGTCTGCGGTTTCATGAGCCATTCCAGCGTCAGCACCACCGTGCGCGCCGCCAAAAATCTGGGTTTTCGCTGCACCCTGGTGGAAGACGCCTGCGCCACTCGCGACCTGCCTTACAAAGGCGGCGTGCTGAGCGCCGAACATGTGCACCAGACTGAAATGGCCATCATGGCCGACAACTTCGCCACCCTCGCGCTGACCAAAGATCTGATCTGATCGACCTTCTGATGAGCGGCGCGGCAATGTTTATTGCCCCGCTCATCCGCAAAGCCCTTTCATTTGGCGCATTTACCCCTGCCCCCGGAACAACCTGTGTATCTTCCGGTCGAAGGGCCGATACCCTGGAGGAAAGGTCGGAATGAAGATATCCGATGGTTTTGATGCTCGTCGCTTGCGCCCCAAGGGCCCGAGCAACTGGCGTCTGCGCCTGGTGGCGGGCTTTGCCGCGCTGCTGGCGATTGTTGGTGTGTTGTTGGCCGGCGCTGGTGGCGCCGGGCTGTTTGGCCACTCGCCAGCCCTTGGCGAGTTGAATGCCAGCCCTGGTGGCTCGGCGATCCTGGCCGTGGTCGGCCTGCTGGTGTTGTGGTTGGGCGTGTGGTTATGGCGCCGCAGCCGTCGGAAAATGCGCCAGCCCTTGTCGTTGAATATCGCTTCGCACCTGATGAAAAAGCACGACTGATGGCACCTGGATAGCGTTTCCTGCGCCCCGGCCGCCGCGATTTAGGTAAACTGCCCGCCCTTCGCGGAGGCTGACATGCAAGACGACGATTTTTCCCTGTTCAAAAACGAGCTGCGCGGCGTCAAGCCGATCAAGCACGACCGCGCCGACACCGGCAAACCCAAGGCTGACCGGGCGCAGATCGCCAAACTGCGCCAGGCCGCGACCGTGCGCACCGATGCGACCACGGTGGATGGCTTGTCGGACCAGTTCGTTATCGACGTAGGCCCTGAAGACGAACTGATGTGGGCCCGCGACGGTGTGCAGGAAAGCCAGATGCGCAAGCTCAAGATCGGGCAGATCCCCTTCGAAGGCAGCCTCGACCTGCACGGCATGAGCGTGGAGAAAGCCCGCGAAACCCTTTGGGCCTTCCTCGCCGAAGCCACCCAATTCGAAATCCGCTGCGTACGCGTCACCCACGGCAAGGCCGTACGGCTTGACGGCAAGCGCCCGATGATCAAAAGCCACGTCAACACCTGGCTGCGCCAGCATGCCCAAGTGCTTGGCTTTACCTCGTGCCAGGCACGCCACGGCGGCGCCGGTGCGGTGTATGTGATGCTCAAGCGCACCATGATGGAAGGCCGCGACGAGTAACAAGTGCCATCGTCAAGCTTGCAGCGATGTGCCCGCCGCCGTACCCTTGCGCTTTGCGAAAATCCCACAGGTAGTTTCATGTCCCTGGAACAGAATTACACGGCGATCCTCGGCCAGCTCGGCGAGGACGTTTCCCGCGAGGGCCTGCTTGACACGCCAAAGCGTGCCGCCAAGGCGATGCAGTACCTTTGCCGCGGTTATGAACAGACACTGGAAGAGGTCACCAACGGTGCCCTGTTCAGCTCTGACAACAGCGAAATGGTGCTGGTCAAGGACATCGAGTTGTACTCGCTGTGCGAACATCACCTGCTGCCGTTTATCGGCAAGGCTCACGTCGCGTATATCCCGAGCGGCAAAGTGCTGGGCCTGTCGAAAGTCGCACGTATCGTTGATATGTATGCGCGCCGCCTGCAGATCCAGGAAAACCTCAGCCGCCAGATCGCCGATGCCGTGATGCAAGTCACCGGTGCCCTGGGCGTGGCGGTGGTGATTGAAGCCAAGCACATGTGCATGATGATGCGCGGTGTGGAAAAACAGAATTCGTCAATGATCACCTCGGTGATGCTGGGTGAGTTCCGCGAAAACGCGGCCACCCGCAGCGAATTCCTCAGCCTGATCAAGTAACGGGCTGCGCAGGAAAAAGCCGGCGTTCATCGCCGGTTTTTTTTCGCCCGTAAAATTCAGGTAAGCTGCCACCCCTTCGGTATCGGGCAAGAGGTTTCAGCATGTTCGTCAAAGCACTTCGAGTGGGTCTCGGCCACGTCATCATCGCGGGCGACTTTCTGACCCGCCCGCGCAAAAAGCAGCGCTCCGCCGAGCAACAGGCTCAGGTGAATACGGCGGCCAAAGCACTGACCCTGTATCAATTCCACGCCTGCCCGTTCTGCGTGAAGACCCGTCGCACCCTGCACCGCCTGAACGTACCGGTGGCCCTGAAGGACGCGAAGAACAACGAGCAGGACCGCCAGACCCTGCTGGAGCAAGGCGGCAAGATCAAAGTGCCGTGCCTGCGCATCGAAGAAAATGGCCAGACCACCTGGATGTATGACTCCAAGGTGATCATCGATTACCTCGACAAGCGCTTCGCGGCAATCTGACAGACTCCGGTCACCCCGTGGGGGAGCTGGCTTGCCTGCGATGACGGTGTATCAGTAGCAGAAATGCCGGCTGACCCACCGCCATCGCAGGCAAGCCAGCTCCCACATTCAGTTTTGTATTTCCAGGTTCAACAGCGCCGAACCCAGGCACTTGCCATGGGCATCCAGCGCCAGCGAGCGCGTCACCCCGCCACGCAGGATCCCCGGCAGTACAAAATTCAGTGCCTGCACATTGGGTAATTCATAACGTCGCACCGGCGCCGCGCCCGGCTCCCGTAGTCCGCTGAAAAACGCGGCCACACGCTCGGCCGTGAGCTGCTCGCACAGCAACGGATAGTCCTCGGCGCGATAGGCAATGATCGAGATGTTCGACGTATCGCCCTTATCCCCGGTGCGGGAATGGGCCAGCCTCTGCAGCTTCATGCTTCGATCCTCGGGTTGACCTGGCCACGCGGCAGCAACAACGACGCCACCGCCACCACCTGCCGCACACTTTTACTCGCACCGCCGCCGCCCGACGGGCCATTGGTGTAGAGCGTCTCCACCTCGTTGCCGACGCGCACCGCTTCACTGCGTTCGTCACAGCGGGCCGCCACGCGCAGGCGCACTTCCCAGGGCTCGACGCCGCTGCGCGGGCCGTGCAACGAATCCATGCCGATCAGTTCAGCGCGCACGTCCTGCATCTTCACCCCCATCATTTCGAGACGCTTGAGCACGACATCCCGCGCCAACTGCGCTCGTGCGACAGCGCCCGGGCCGCCGTAGGACATTTGCCCCTCGCCGATCCAACCGTCCAAAAAACCGACGCTGACCTTCAACTGCTCGGGCCGCGCCCGGCCCGTGGCGCCTTGTGCGCGCACGCGGTCAATACCCTCCTCCACAAAGCCTACGTGGGAAAAGTCGGCCGTCACATCCGGGGTCAGATACGCCGCCGGGTCGTGCACTTCATAAATCAACTGCTCGGTGCAGGTGGCGCGGCTGACCCGCCCACCCGACCCCGCGACTTTGGTGATCAGCGCCTCGCCGTCAGCGGTGATTTCAGCCAATGGAAAACCCAGGCGCGCCAAATCTTCCACATCCTTGAACCCCGGATCGGCAAAGTAGCCGCCACTGACCTGCCCGGCGCACTCCAACAAATGCCCCACCAGCGTGCCGCGCCCCAGGCGCTGCCAATCATCCGCCGCCCAGCCGAATTCAAACATCTGCGGCGCCAGGAATAGCGACGGGTCAGCCACGCGCCCGGTGATCACCACGTCCGCATCGGCACGCAACGCTTCCAGAATGCCGTCGACGCCCAGATAGGCATTCGCAGAAATCAGCTGATTGCCCAAAGAACCGAGGGTTTGACCGTTGTCCAGCACCTGCTCGGGCTGCAAGACACCCAGCACGTCATCGCCCACCACTGCCACCACCTTGAGGCTCAGCCCCAATTCGCCGGCAACACGGCGCACTTCAACCGCCGCCGCCAGCGGGTTGGCTGCGCCCATGTTAGTGATCACTCGCAGACGGCGGCGGCCTTCACGTTCACCCACAAATGGCAACACGCGGCGCATGCGCTCGCTCAGCAAAGGGTCGTAGCCACCCTGCGGATCGCCGATGCGCGCCTGTTGCGCCAGGGCGATGGTGCGTTCGGCCAGGCATTCGAACACCAGGTAATCCAGGTCACCCCGTTCGGCCAACTCCACGGCAGGCTCGATGCGGTCGCCGGAATAGCCGGCGCCGGAACCGATGCGCAAGGTTTTCATTTAAATCACTCCCAAGAGCAATGCCGTCAGGGTCATCAACACCGACGCGGCAAACAGAAAAGGGATGGTGAAGCGCTGGTGGTCGGCCAACTCGACCTTGCACAGCCCCACCAACAGGAAGGTCGCGGGGGTCAGCGGGCTGACCGGAAAACCAGTGGTGTGCACGCCCAGCAGCGAGGCCTGGGCCACTTGCAGCGGATCGACGCCCAGGGCTTTGCCGACCTCGGCGATCACCGGCATCACGCCGAAATAGTAGGAGTCGGGATCAAACAGCAGGCTCAACGGCATGGAAATAAAGCCCACCACCGCAGGAATCAGCTTGCCGTGGCCCGCCGGAATCTGCGCCACCGCGACTTCGGCCATGGCCTTGAGCATGCCGGTGCCTTGCATGATGCCGGTGAACACCCCGGCGGCGAGCAGGATACTGGCCATGGTCAGCGCGGTTTTCGCATGGGCATCGATGCGCGCACGCTGGGCGTCTACATTCGGGTAGTTGATGCACAGCGCCACCACGGTGCCGAGCATGAACATCACCACCGGATCGACCCAGCCGGCAATCATCACCACCATGACCAGCACGGTGAGGATCAGGTTGAGCCAGAACAGCCGGGGGCGGCGCAGTTTGATGTCGTCTTCACTGAGCACCCGCTGCGGCACCGCGTCCACGGAGGCGCCAGCGCCGAGGCCCAGACGTTTTTCTTCACGGCGGCCCAGCCACCAGGCGCAGGCGAATACAAAGGCCAGACCGACGATCTGCACCGGAATCAGTGGCTGGAACAGGTCTGCCACCGGCACATGCAACGCCGCCGACGAGCGCAGCACGGGACCGGTCCACGGCAGAAAGTTGACCCCCGCGGCCATGGCGCAGACGCAGGCAAGAATGCGTTTGTCGATACCCAGCCGCGTATAGAGCGGCAGCATCGCCGGCACCGTCACCAGAAAGGTCACGGCGCCGGAGCCGTCCAGGTGCACCAGCAGCGCCAGGGTCGCGGTGCCAACGACAATTCGCGTAGGACGCGTCCCAACCGTACGCAGGATGCGGTCGATGATCGGGTCGAGCATGCCGGCGTCGGTCATGATCCCGAAAAACAGGATCGCAAACACAAACATGCCAACCACGGGGGCGACGTTCTTGATACCGGTGATGATGAAGGCGCTGGTTTGCAGGCCGAAACCGCCGAGCAACGCGGCGATGATCGGCAAGGCGATCAGGGCCACCAGCGGCGAGAGGCGTTTGCTCATGACGGCAGCGAGCAAGCACAGGATGGTGATGACACCCAGGGTAGCGAGCATGGGGTACTCCAGAGCGGCCTTTGTGGCCGGTTATTGTTTTCCCTGGAGTATTGGAAGCGGGTTAGTCTTTGTAAATTGGAATATTCACCCGCTCGTGTTCGGAAAAACAAAATGAAGAACAGTATCCAGCACATTCAGGCATTTCTCGCCGTCGCCCGCACCGGCAGCTTCACCAAGGCGGCCAATGAGCTGCACCTGTCGCCATCGGCATTGACGGTTCAGGTACAGCAACTGGAGGACTGGCTGGGCGTCGCCCTGCTCGACCGCAGCCCGCGCCATGTGAGCCTCACCGCCGCCGGTCAGGAAGCGCGCGGGCCGATGGAAAAACTGCTGCTGGACCTGGACAACATCGTCACCGGCTCCCGCGACCTCGCCGCCCTGCGCCGGGGTGTGGTCACCATCGCCGCCCTGCCCTCCGTGTGTGCTGGCGCGCTGCCACCGGCCCTGCGCCTGTTTCGCGAACGCTTTGCCGGCATCGAAGTGCGCCTGCACGACCTGGTGGCCCACCGCATTCATGCGCAGGTGCGTGCCGGTGAAGTGGATTTCGGTATCGGCGTGCGCGCGCGGCTCAGCCACGGCCTGGATTTTTTGCCGGTACTCAATGATCGACTGTGCGCGTTCGTGCCGAAGGATCATCCCCTGACCCGTCACCGCCAACTGACGCTGGCACAGCTGGCCGACCAGCCGATCATCCTGACCGGACGCGACAGCAGTGTGCGCGAGCAAGTGGATGCGCTGTTCGACGAGACGCGGCTGACGATGAACGCGGGGATGGAGGCCAACTACATGTCGACGGTGTTGGCGTTGGTGCGTCAGGGGCTGGGGATCAGTGTGCTGCCGGAATCGGCGGCCGACAGTCTGGAGGGGTTGGTGCGGATCGCGATCGACCATCCGGGCGTCAATCGGGAGATTGGATTGATCAGTCGTAGTGGAATGGGCTTGAGCCCTGCGGCGCAGCGTTGTTTCGATATGCTCAGCGAAGAACTCTCTGACACACCACCCAGCTAGATGTTGAAGCTGCTTCGTGTGGGAGCTGGCTTGCCTGCGATGGCCTCACCG
The DNA here is from genome assembly GCF_002813445.1 of Pseudomonas tolaasii NCPPB 2192. Classification (NCBI taxonomy): domain Bacteria; kingdom Pseudomonadati; phylum Pseudomonadota; class Gammaproteobacteria; order Pseudomonadales; family Pseudomonadaceae; genus Pseudomonas; species Pseudomonas tolaasii. The sequence continues at coordinate 3,644,996 of NZ_PHHD01000001.1, read as the reverse complement.
CGGTGCAACTGATACACCGCTATCGCAGGCAAGCCAGCTCCCACATAAGTCTGCACACAGCGTTGGCGCTGCGTTTAATCCAGCATCGCGACGTGCTTCGGATGGCTGGCCACCCGCGCCAGCCACGCCTGCACGGCCGGGTACGGTGCCAGGTCGAAGCCACCCTCATGGGCCACGTGGGTGTAGGCATACAGCGCGATATCGGCAATCGAATACTGCTCGCCCACCAGGTACGGCGTGGCTTGCAATTGTTTCTCCATCACCTTTAACGCCTTGTAGCCGCGTTTGTGGCAGGTTTTGTACTCCTCCAGGCGGTCCTGCGGCATGTTCAGGTAGAACTGGATAAACCGCGCCACCGCAATGTAGGGCTCATGGCTGTATTGCTCGAAAAACTGCCATTGCAGCACCTGGGTACGCAGGCGTGGCTCGGTGGGCAAAAACGCGCTGCCGTCGGCGAGGAAGTTGAGAATCGCGTTGGATTCCCACAGGCAGGTACCGTCTTCCAGCTCCAGTACGGGGATCTTGCCGTTGGGGTTCTTGGCCAGGAACTCGGCGGTCTGCGTGTCACCCTTGAGGATGTCGACATCGATCCATTCGTACGGGATGCCCAGCAGGTTGAGCATCAATTTGACCTTGTAGCAGTTGCCCGACTTGTAATCGCCATAAACCTTGTACATGACACTCCCCTTATGCCGCTCGCGCGTGCTGTGCTTGACGTACCACCGCAGCCAGGCGTTTGAGACCTTCGTCCAAACGGGCCGGGTCAATATGGCTGAAATTGAGCCGCAACGAACCCAGGTGTCGGTCCGGCTCGGAGAAGAAGGGTTCACCGGGCATGAACGCGACGTTTTGATCCAGCGCTTGCGCCAACAAGGTGCGGGTATCGAGCGGCTGTTTCAAGGTGAGCCAGAAGAATAATCCGCCCTGGGGCGTTTGCCAGTCGGCCAGGTCGGCGAAATGACGTTGCAGGGCTGCTTGAAATGCGTCACGGCGCTCTCGGTAAAAACTGCGCAGTTCTACCAAATGCTGTTGATAGGTGTCGGTGCCGATCCACTGCATCGCCTGCCACTGGCCCACGCGGTTGGTGTGCAGGTCGGCCGACTGCTTGAGCTTGAGCAAGTGCGGAAACAGATCCGGGCTGGCAATCAGGTAACCGACGCGCAGGCCCGGCAGCAGGGTTTTGGACACCGTACCGGTGTAGATCCAGCTGGCCTTCTTCAGGCGCCCGGCGATCGGCTGCGCGCGCCGCCGTCGAAGGTCAGTTCGCGGTAGGGCTCGTCTTCAATCAGCGTCACGTCGAACTCATCGAGCAACGCAGCGACGGCAGCGCGCTTGGCCTCGCTGTAGCGCACGGCGGACGGGTTCTGGAAAGTCGGGATCAGGTAGATGAACGCCGGGCGGTGCTGTTCCAGGCTGTTGCGCAGCGCGGCCAAGTTCGGGCCGTCGGCTTCCAGTTGCACGGTGAGGCAATCGGCGCCGAACAGCTGGAAGATCTGCAGTGCGGCCAGGTAGGTCGGGCCTTCCAGCAAAATTTGCGTACCTTTGTCGAGATACAGCTTGGCCGCCAGGTCGAGGGTTTGCTGGGAGCCGCTGACCACCAGCACCTGGCTGGCCTGGCACGGCACACCCAGCGCACGCGCCTCGGCAGCGAGCAACTCACGCAGCTGCGGCTCGCCCTCGCTCATGCCGTATTGGCCGATGTTCAGCGGCATGTCGTCCCAATTCAGCGCGGGCAACATGGCTTCGGCGGGCAGGCCACCGGCGAATGACATCATTTCCGGGCGCTGGGCCGCGGCGAGGATTTCACGAATCAAGGAGCTTTTGAGGCGCGTAACACGTTCTGAGAAGGCCATAAGGTCACCGCTGGCGAAGCTTGGGGGAAATACGTCAAACTGGTTGACCGAAATTACGACGACTTCAGTGGATACGTCAACATGCTTGACCTTAAAAACCCGATTCACCAGCAAGAGGCCATGAAAGCGTTCTTCTTCGGTTACCAGGCGTTTACCGCCAAGGCCGATGAGATGCTTGAACGCCGGGGCCTGAGCCGCGTGCATCAGCGCATCGTATTTTTTATTGCGCGTTATCCCGCGCTAAGCGTGAAAGAGCTGCTGGAACTGCTGGGTGTGAGCAAGCAGGCGTTGAACATGCCGTTGCGTCAATTGCAGGAAATGCACCTGGTCAACAGCGTTGCGTCCGAGACCGACAAGCGCAAACGCCTGCTGGAACTGAGCGAGGAAGGTTTGCGTTTTGAGCAGTCATTGCGCCGTGAGCAGGTGAAATTGCTGCAGCGCGCGTTCGGGGATGCCGGGGAAGACGCCGTGGCGGGATGGCTGGCGGTGAATCAGGCGCTCGCTAAAGCTTGATGGTTGCGATGCTAACAACAACGCCCCTGGGTAAGCCTTTCATCCCCTTTCGCCCAGCCGATCGAAAACATTATTTGCTTTATTTGTATACAAAAGCATAATCCACTGCGTGCGAGTTCTTGACCTATTGGTCAACAAAACCCGCCAGTACCTCAAAGCGCTGTTGCCCACTTTTTGTGACCGGCGCTGGAAATAACAATAAAACTCTTGAGGAGTACTCGCTGTGGAAAGCCGCAAATCCGAAGCCCCTACGCTGGAAATCGCCCGGCCCAACAACCGTTGGCTGGAACGTCTGTTCAAACTCAGTTTGCACGGCACCACAGTGAAGACCGAACTGATCGCCGGCCTCACGACCTTCATCACCATGGCCTACATCATCTTCGTCAACCCCAACATCATGGCCGACGCCGGTATCGACCATGGCGCGGCGTTCGTTGCCACCTGCATTGCCGCCGCGCTGGGCTGCCTGCTCATGGGCCTGTATGCCAACTGGCCGGTGGGCCTGGCGCCGGGCATGGGCCTGAATGCGTTCTTTACCTACACCGTGGTCGGCACCATGGGCTACACCTGGGAAACCGCGCTGGGTGCGGTGTTCATTTCCGGCGTGCTGTTCATGGGCCTGACCCTTTCCCGCGTGCGCGAATGGCTGCTCAACAGCATTCCGGTGAGCTTGCGCCATGCCATGGGCGCAGGCGTGGGTTTGTTCCTCGGGGTGATCGGCTTGAAGACCGCCGGCATCATCGTCGACAGCCCGGCCACCCTGATCAAGCTCGGCTCCCTGCATGAACCCGCGCCGCTGCTGGCCGCCGTGTGCTTTTTGCTGATCGCCATCCTCAGCTACCACCGCGTGTTCGGCGCGATCCTGATCAGCATCATCGCCGTGACACTCGCCGGCTGGGGCCTGGGCCTGGTGCACTACAACGGCATTCTCTCCACACCACCCAGCCTGGCACCCACCTGGATGGCGATGGACGTGAAGGGTGTATTCAATGTCAGCATGATCAGCGTGGTATTTGCCTTTCTTTTTGTACACATGTTCGACACCGCAGGTACACTGATGGGCGTCGCGCAGCGGGCGGGCCTGGTGAACGCCGAAGGCAAGATCGACAACCTGTCTCGTGCCCTGAAGGCTGACAGTGCGTCGAGCGTATTCGGCGCCATGGTCGGCGTGCCGCCAGTGACCAGCTATGTGGAAAGTGCTGCGGGCGTGGCTGCCGGGGGCCGCACCGGGTTGACGGCGGTGACCGTGGGCGTGCTGTTTGTGGCGGCGATGTTTTTTGCGCCATTGGCGGGGATGATCCCGGCCTATGCCACGGCGGGCGCGCTGATTTATGTGGCGATGCTGATGATGGCGAGCATGGCCCATATCAATTGGGATGAAGCCACCGACAGCATTCCGGCGATTGTCACCGCGATCATGATGCCGCTGACCTTCTCGGTCGCCGACGGGATCGCCCTGGGCTTCATCACGTATGTGGCGCTCAAGGCCGGTACCGGCAAGTACCGCGAGATTTCCGTCAGCCTGTGGGTGTTGTGCGCGATCTTTATCGCGAAATTTATCTTTCTATAAAGGAGCAACGAATGAACCTGGAAACCTGGCTACTGTTCAGCGGCGCGGCACTGGTGGTGATTCTGATCCCCGGGCCGTTGTCACTGTTGATGATCAGCAACAGCCTCAATTATGGCTTGCGTCGGTCGTATCCAGCGTTTCTGGGCGGGGTGTTTGCCTCGATCTGCCTGCTCAGCGCCTCGGCCCTCGGTTTGGGCGCGCTGTTGCTGGCCTCGGAGCAGCTGTTCAGTGCCTTGAAAGTGCTGGGCGCGGCGTACCTGTTTTATCTGGCCTGGCAAAGCTGGCAGCAATCGCGGCAGCCGGCGCACGCTGCCGAAGTCCCGCAGGTGGCAAGCACGCCGCGCTTTGGCGCCCTGTTTGGCCGTGCGTTTGTACTGGGCGCCAGCAACCCCAAGGACATCCTGTTTTTTGCTGCGTTCCTGCCGCAATTTCTCAGCAGCCAGCAGGCGTTCCTGCCGCAGCTGCTGATAATGATTGCGACGTGGACGCTACTCGATTTGTGCTGCAAGCTGGCCTACGGACTGGGCGCACACGGCGCTGCCCGCTACTTGCGCAGCGGCAAGGGCCAAAGTTGGTTCAACCGCATCAGTGCCGCCCTGTTCAGTGGGGCGGGCATTGTTTCGCTGATCAAGGTCAGGCTGCCAGTTTGATGAAATAAACGGTGGCAGAAACCCGCCCATGAACGGGCCACTGAATGCCAGCCAAAATACGCACCAACCGTTGCTCACGCAGTGCGAGGTGAACCTCGGCCGACAACGCCGTGCTCATGTAGAGAGTGGATCGCGCCACGAACCAATGATCCGTCAACCTGGCGCCCAGGGTGAGGTGGCCCTGTTCAAACCAGTAAAAAGACAGGTAGTAGAGTGTGTCGGGTGAACGGGGATGCGTGGCGATGGCTTCCCGTACGGCTTTACCGCCGCGTATGACTTCGAACTCCCGAACACTGAACCCTTGCTCCTGCAGCACGCTCTTGACGGCATCGCGCTGCGCAATTTCGCGTTGCGCCGCCAGCCCTTTGCCTTCGCGCTGCAGTGGTCTTGCCAAGGGGCGCGGCGGCGTGAAGTCAATGCGCGTGAAGCCTGGGGCGGCACCCTGGTAGCTGATGAATGTGCTGTTTCGCCCTCGTTCAGTCGGCCGCAACATCCTCAATAAGTCGTCGGTCTGCCCGGGTTTTGCAGGGGCTGGCGGCAACCAGCTGTCCAGCGTTGCGCGCACATTGAGCAAATGGGTCGCCGTCGCCGCCCTGCTCGAATCCGACAGCTCAATCATCCTCGCTACGGTAAATTCGCGGCTTTTATGTGTCATGGAAGGAAAGGCGTCCGCCACATACGCCGTGAGCGGCTTATCGAACAAGGGCGCATGCAGCTGCCACCCGCCGGTTGGCGTGCGAGACGCCGCGAGGGGTTGTTCAAGCAGGTGCGTGCTTGTCCAACGCTCGATATCGGCCCGAGCCAACGAGACCGGGGGCTCATTCTTCGTAATAAACACGATATGGTTCAGCGGTGCTTGCCCACCCTGCGGCAGCAAGCGGTAAAAACCGCTCGAGGGGTCCGTCAGGCTTGTATAGGCGGGGGCGACCCGCAGGGCATTGTAGGAAAACCCGTGAGCATCCAATGGCACAAAAAAAATGCCCGGTGCGGGGGAGCTCAATTGCGTACTGATCGGGACTTGCATACGCCAATCGAGCCAATGGAGTGCGGGGTTGGAGGACTGGAGGATCCTGTTTTCCGTGGCACTGCGCACCACAGGTGGCCACCAGTCCGGCGCCGGCGATGCCCGCGCGGGCCATGGATCAAGCACGCCCGAACTGGTTCCGGCTGCCGGCAGAGGCGAATCCGCGCCGAGCAACCACTCCCTGGGCTCGTGAATATGGATGATCAGTTCGTCCTGTTCCGGCAACTGTGTGTTTTTCAAGCGCAACGACGGCTCGTTCCCGCGCCGGTAAGCCGGATAATGGTGAGTGCCATCTTCCACAAACAGCTCGCCATTTTTGACGTAGACACCTTCCCGCCCTGGCCCCTTCAACGCCACTGCGCCTTCGGGCACCGATTTGACTTTAAACCGCTCCAGTGCCGGAAGCTGCCTCACCGATGGAGCCGAACGGGGAGCGAGGCTCGGCTCGACACGCCAGCGATGCATCCGCCGCAACGCAGGCGGCAGAGCAGACCGGACAGCACCGGCCCCCGCTCTACCCGGGCCAGGTATGAAGGTCATGACCAGGCCGACCATGAAAAATTTTATCGTATCGGCCAGCACGTCTTTATCACGAGGATCACCAGAGCGTTGATAACGTTGCGCCGCGACGTATAACTCATAGAGGTCACTGAACAGACCGAAGACCGGAACAAAGAGGCTTAGCACCATGCGGACTTTGGCAATGCTTTCGTCGCGACGACGGCGTATTCGATATTCTTCCAGTGCCTTGTTGGAGTAACTGGCCGCCTGTGTCTGGCGCTGCAGTTCCTGCACGTACCCGCGATACAGCAACGCCTGGGCATTGCAGCCGGGGTTGGGGACAATCGCCAGCCAATCCTGAGGGTCACTGGCAATCTGTTCGAACACCTGCTCCTCTATCTGCTCAAGTGCCAGCGATGGCTCACGATGCTGCACGCGAAGTGCGCGCGACAGCCGCCAGATTCCTTTCACAAACGCGAAACCGGTGGCCACATCGAACAGGCTGGTGGCCTCCGGTTCGAGCATTGCCTGAAAGGCCCAGCCAGGCGCGACCTGCCGCGCCAGTGCCCTGGCGTTATCAGGCAATGCGCCAAGACGGTTCAACTCAGCCCGGGCCGTTTCAAGACAGTTGTACTCGGTAAGCACCAACGCTTGCGGGGCCTGGGGCCAATACACCAGGCAAAGCCGGGAACGCTTGTCTTCTATCACCACGATCCCGGCGACATAGCGATCATGCTGCATCGTATGCCCCACCACATGCACCCCGTACAGTTGTAATGCATGCCGGTTTTTCAACAGGTCCTGGGGCGCTTGTGCAGCCATTGCCGTGCTGAACACGCTTTGCGCTGTCGCCGACAACCCCTGTTGAACCGCAGAAAACAGATGATAGTCAGCGCCTGTGCGCAGCACGCGGTTCAACAATTCGGGAATACGTCCTTCGCTGGGCGAATACTCGGGGCTGGCCGGCGGGTAAAAGGTCGTTTTGATCAACGCGTCGTAGCGACCGCCGACATCCAGCGAAGACATCATTTGCCTCAGGTGGCCCGTGGAAAGTTTGCTCGGCCACATCCAACGCAGAAAGCATGCACGGTTGAGTGCGTATTGCGTCCAGGGGGCCAACGGGTCGAGGTTATGCAGCGCCAACTCGAGCAGGCTGAAGGCTCTGCACGCAGAGGTGGGGGGTAATGCCCGCTGGGGGTCCTTGAGCCGGCAAGCTTCGGCATGATCGCAATAGGTGCCGTGGATATCGCCTGACATCGCGATAAAGGGCTCGTCTATTTCCACCCCCAGGACGATCCCTTCCTGATGCAAACGGGCGGTCAACGCCTGGCGGGCAAACGTGTTCAAGTCCGGCAGGCGGTGTTCTTGCCGCGCCAAAAAGGCCCAGACGCTGCTCAGGTAACGCTTTTGCAAGCGCCTGAAGTGTTTACGCTGTGCCTGGGTTGAGCCTGTTAACCAGGAGGGCCGTTTTTTCGCGTCAAGCGCCGCCTTGCGCAACAACTCGATATTGGTCTGCGCCCGGCTCAGCGCGCTATTGGTCGGCACCTGCAGGTGGGTTTCCAATTCGGTCAGCAGCAGTGCACGGCTCAGCTCGGCGTCCTTGACCTCACTGAAAAGGCGCGTGACGTCATCGCCGCTTTTGTACAACCGATCACAGGAACCCAGCAGTTTCTTGAGGCATACCAAGGCAGGCTTGCCATCAATGGGCACATAGCGCACCCCCAGGGTGTGATGCGCCGCCAGTGCGCGCAAGCCGTTACGCTTGTCACGCGCAACGCTGCCCCAGAGCACCGAATCGTCCCGACTGGACAGGCTGGCCTTGACGCTTCGAGTCAACGCGTCCACACCGGCCAACGCGCTCAAACCACCGACCTCCCCGAAAACATACAGCACCACGGGCAGTTGCCGACGGGGGACCCTCACCGCTGCTGCAGTCGTCACCACCCAGGCGTTATGAAGCGGGTAAAACCCTTGCGACTCGCTGCCGATGACAACGCCCAGCACGCGGGTCTGGCTGTCGGGGCGATGGCTGGGCAGAGGCTGCTCCAGCACCTCCATCACCAGGTCGCGATGCGCCGTACTCAGCAGCTTGAGCCCGTGCTGCACCTGCACCTCGCAGCGCAACGCCTGGGTTTGCGCGTTCAGGAACGCCGTGACCCTTCTGGGCGTGCCCGCGCCACTGAGACGCGCGGACCAGAAATCAACCTCGAGCAAGCGTTGTCGAGCCCCTTGCGAAAACGTATTCAAGGTGTGGGCATGAACCTTGAGTTGGTCCACCCAGGCGACAAGTTCCTGATACGCCGCTGTCTCGGCGCCCGGATCAAGCGGGTCCAGTAAAGCGACCAGGCCTTTCTCATAACGCTCGACCTGCTGTTCCTGGGCGCGCAAGGCCAGCCCGGACGCGGAACCGGCGAGGACGATTTCGGCGTGCCGTCGCTGGTAGTCCCAGGTGAGCAGCTCGTCACACACTTCGCCAAGCCGGCCTCCACCGACCAACTGTTTCCTGTTGCCCTCCACAAACCTGAGGAAAGAGGCGGTATCAAGGGTAGGTGGCCGGTCCCGGGCAAATATTTGCGGGTGATAACGCGTTCCGGCACACGCCAATTCATTCTCCCACTGCTGCGTCAGCAACGCGTGCGCCTGCAGCGCCAACGCATCTCCCTCGATCTCCAGGCCACGGGTCACGCTCAACGCAGCGGACAAATCCGCAGGGCGGCATAGCACTTGGCGACGGTTCAAGGGCAGGCATTGCCAAAGCTCGTCAAACCTCGCCTTGCTCAGTTCCAGCAAGCCGCACTGAAGGGCCACGAAAGAAGGGTATTCATGGAAATTACGGGCGACGCCGGGCAGGTAAATAATGTGGGGCACGCCAACGGGGTCTCCTTCACGATAGATATGCAAGGCGCCTGCAATCGCAATCGAAGGCGTGCCTGGCCACAACAACCCGCCCACTCGAACCCGCGCCCAGTCACCACCGGCGCATCGACGCAACTCAGCGCTCGGCGCATCCGTCACCGCCTGCACCAACTCCATTCCGGCGCTCGACAGCTCATCCAGATGCCGCGCGATCAAGGCACGGTCGGCAAACAGCTCCTTGTGCAAGGCGACCCAGTACTCCCGTCGCGTCAGCCAGGAACCGTAAGCCAGGCTGTCCCAATACTGGGTCGTGGCCAAAGTCAGTCGTTCGAAGAGCCCCATCGCCCTCACCCGCTGCAAGGCTTCCAACGGCGTAAAGGGCAATCGATAGCCCGGTTTTCCTTTGACGCTCAGGGTGGTTGACGCGTAAACACTGGCGTCCATTGCGTGCTGAAAGAGCCACACAAGTGCCTGGCCCGTCAGGCTATCGACCTTCTCGGGCTGCCCGTCCTGTGCGGGCAGGGTAAACAGCACCTTGTCCGGATCCTCATCGAACGTGTTGAGCAACTGCGCGCGGATCACCTTCAGAATTCTGGGCGAGCGGCCGATCAGATGGGTCAGCGCCTGCGCCGATTCGCGACAGCGCATGTCGGCAAGGCAAAGCTGATTGATCAGGCGACTGGGATGAGTGCAAGTATTGATGCGCCGTTTCACCTGGCCGCGAATCGCCTGCCATTCGGCTTCGGCGGCCACTTCGGCGTGCGGGGTGTCGTCACTATCGCCGGTGTCCGACGCAGGGTTGGCAGCGAGAGGAAGGTGGGGCGTTTCGAGGGTCGAGGTCATGGCTGTTTTCTTCGCGTGGAAAAAGCCAGCCTAGGTAACGCGAGTATTCAAGGAAGGTTAGATAAATAACGCAGACGAAAAAAAGCCCGCAGTGTGGGCGGGCGAAAAACCAACGAAGAGCTTGGGGGTGTGTAGCGAGGTGACGCTCAGCTACCGCGATAGGTGGAGTAGCTGTAAGGCGAAATCAGTAGCGGGACATGGTAATGCTCCTGCTCGGCGCTGATGCCGAAGCGCAGGACCACCACGTCGAGAAAAGCCGGCTCCGGCAGTTGCACACCACGGGCACGGTAGTAGTCGCCGGCGCTGAATTGCAGCTGGTACACACCACTGCGGTAATCATCGCCTTGCAACAAAGGCGCGTCGCAGCGGCCGTCGCTGTTGGTCAAGGCCGTACCCACCAGCTCAAGTTGCGCGCCTTCGACGCGATACAGCTCAACCTTGATGGCACTGCCGGGGCTGCCGTGTGCGGCGTCCAAAACGTGTGTGGTCAAACGTCCCATGGCGTCTACGCGCCTCCCGAAGTCAGTAGAAAAGAAATCCGCACTTTTTCAGGGCAGCGAAAAAGCCGGCGATGACTGATTAAGACACTTTTCAAAAAAATTGTACACAATAAAAATCACAAAGTTATGGATCCACCCGCTGGCATTGGCTCAAGGACCAATCGACGAGTAAACCTTGCTTTTTAACGACCTTTTGTCCATTAGCTGACCAGTCAGGCAAGTTTCTTGCTACACCCTTTGCCAAGAGCTTCACAGAAAAAATGCAGAAATGTAGGCTTACAAAGTCGACGATAAGTTGTATACAATCACTCATCGCTGTGACGCCACCCAGTCATTTCGCTGCCCGGCCGCCACATGAATGATCACGAACAAGAAGGAAGACTGCAGTGAGCGCTGACTACCCACGCGACCTGATCGGTTACGGCAGTAACCCTCCTCACCCCCAATGGCCGGGCAAGGCGCGCATTGCGCTGTCTTTCGTACTCAACTACGAAGAAGGCGGCGAGCGCAACATTTTGCACGGCGATAAAGAGTCCGAGGCCTTCCTCTCGGAAATGGTCTCGGCCCAGCCGCTGCAAGGCGTGCGCAACATGAGCATGGAGTCGCTGTACGAATACGGCAGCCGTGCCGGCGTATGGCGCATCCTCAAGTTGTTCAAGGAATTTGATATCCCGCTGACCATCTTCGCCGTGGCCATGGCCGCCCAGCGCCACCCGGATGTGATCCGCGCGATGGTCGACGCCGGCCACGAGATCTGCAGCCACGGCTACCGCTGGATCGACTACCAGTACATGGACGAGGCTCAAGAGCGCGAGCACATGCTCGAAGCCATCCGCATCCTCACCGAGCTGACCGGAGAACGGCCGCTGGGCTGGTACACCGGGCGCACCGGCCCCAACACCCGCCGGCTGGTGATGGAGGAAGGCGGCTTCCTCTACGATTGCGACACCTACGACGACGACCTGCCCTACTGGGAACCCAACAACCCCACCGGCAAGCCGCACCTGGTGATCCCCTACACCCTGGACACCAACGACATGCGCTTCACCCAGGTGCAGGGTTTCAACAAGGGTGATGACTTCTTCGAATACCTGAAAGACGCGTTCGACGTGCTCTACGCTGAAGGCGCCGAGGCCCCGAAGATGCTGTCCATCGGCCTGCACTGCCGTCTGATTGGCCGCCCTGCGCGCCTGGCCTCATTGAAACGTTTTATCGAATACGTCAAAGGCCACGACCAGGTGTGGTTCACCCGCCGCGTTGACATTGCCCGCCACTGGCACGAAACCCATCCGTTCAAGGGAGCGGCCAAATGACTGCGTTCCAGACCGTCCAACCTTCGACCTTGAGCCGCGACGCATTCGTCAACGCCTTCGCCGACATCTACGAACACTCGCCATGGGTGGCCGAAAAGGCCTTCGACCTGGGCCAGGACCCTTCGATCGACGAAATCGAAACCCTGCACCAGCGCATGAGCGACATCCTGTTGAGCGCCGATCATGCCAGTCAACTGGCCTTGATCAACGCTCACCCGGACCTGGCCGGCAAAGCTGCCGTCCAGGGGCAACTCACCGAAGCCAGTACGAATGAACAAGCTGGCGCCGGTATTCACCAATGCACGAGTGAGGAGTTCTCGCGCTTCACCGAGCTGAACGATGCCTACAAGGCCAAGTTCAAGTTTCCCTTCATCATGGCGGTAAAAGGCAGCAACCGACACCAGATCCTGGCGGCGTTCGAAACGCGTATTCACAACTCGGTAGACGCCGAGTTCAAATGCGCACTGGCCGAGATCAACAAAATCGCGTTGTTCCGTTTACTGACTCTTTAAGCAACCCTCGCCCGAGTGTTCATGAGCACCCAGGGCCTGGTGAGCATCCCAAGCCACTCAATTCAAGGCAGACAAGAAGAATGAAAGCTTACGCCGTACCTTTCGAGAAGTTCGTCAACCTGGCCGACGCGCGTCTGGGCACCAAGATCCTTTCGGTGACCGATGACTGGTTCGCTGATGCCAACCGCCTGTTCCAGCCGACCCCGGCCGTGTGGAAGGAGGGCGTTTTCGATGACAACGGCAAGTGGATGGACGGCTGGGAGTCGCGCCGCAAGCGCTTCGAAGGCTACGACAGCGCGGTCATCCGCCTGGGCGTACCTGGCTCGATCAAGGGCGTGGACATCGACACTTCATTCTTCACCGGCAACTATCCACCGTCCGCCTCCCTGGAAGCCTGCTTCCTGGCCTCGGGCGACCCGGATGAAAACACCCAGTGGGTGGAAGTGCTGTCGGCCGTCGAGCTGCAAGGCAACAGCCACCACTACCACGAGATCAGCAACGACCAGGCGTTCAGCCACCTGCGCTTCAACATCTACCCGGATGGTGGCGTGGCCCGTCTGCGTGTGTACGGCATTCCGTTCCGCGACTGGTCCTCGATTGGCGACAACGAACAGGTTGACCTGGCTGCCGCGCTGAACGGCGGTCGTGCCCTGGCCTGCTCCGATGAACACTTTGGCCGCATGAGCAACATCCTCAACCCGGGCCGTGGCATCAATATGGGCGACGGCTGGGAAACTGCCCGTCGTCGCACGCCGGGCAATGACTGGGTGATCGTCGCCCTGGGCCATCCGGGCGAGATCGAGAAGATCATCGTCGACACCCTGCACTTCAAGGGCAACTACCCGGACACCTGCTCGATTCAGGGCGCCTTCGTCAAAGGCGGCACCGACAGCCAGATCGAAACCCAGTCGCTGTTCTGGCGCGAACTGCTGCCGGCGCAGAAACTGGAAATGCACGCCGAACACACGTTTGCCGAGCAGATCAAGGCGCTGGGCCCGATTACGCACATCCGCCTGAACGTGTTCCCGGATGGCGGTGTGAGCCGCCTGCGCGTCCTGGGCAAAGTAGCCAAGTAACGGCAGATCGTTCCCACGCTCCGCGTGGGAATGCATACCGTGACGCTCTGCGTCACAAAAGCGGACGCAGAGCGTCCGAGGCAGCGTTCCCACGCAGAGCGTGGGAACGATCGATAGACAGGATTAAGAGACAACCATGCGCACACTCGTGATCGAACCCCTGACCAAAGAAGCCTTCGCCCCTTTCGGAGACGTCATCGAAACCGACGGCAGCGATCACTTCATGATCAACAACGGGTCGACCATGCGCTTTCACAAACTGGCGACGGTCGACACCGCTACGCCTGAAGACCACGCCATCATCAGTATTTTCCGCGCCGACGCGCAGGATATGCCGCTGACCGTGTGCATGCTGGAACGACACCCGCTGGGCAGCCAGGCTTTCATTCCGCTGCTCGGCAACCCCTTTCTGATCGTGGTCGCGCCACTTGGCGATGCACCTGTATCGGGCTTGGTCCGCGCCTTCGTCACCAACGGCAGGCAGGGCATTAATTACCATCGCGGCGTCTGGCACCACCCGGTGCTGACGATCGAAAAGCGGGATGACTTCCTGGTGGTTGATCGCAGTGGCACAGGCAATAACTGCGATGAGCATTTTTTCAAAGAGGATGAGCGGTTGATCCTCGCCCCCCACCAATAAGAGAAGGTCTGATCACCCGACAACAGGGTGACAGGCGAGAGGTAAAGACTGTGGAAGCACATTTGATGGAATGGCTGAACCTGAGCGTGCGCTGGGTTCACATGATCACGGGCGTCGCGTGGATCGGCGCTTCTTTCTACTTTGTCTGGCTGGAAAACAACCTCAATCGCGTCAACCCCAAGAGCGGCCTGGCCGGTGACTTGTGGGCGATCCACGGTGGCGGTATCTACCACCTGGAAAAATACAAACTGGCCCCGCCGACCATGCCGGACAACCTGCACTGGTTCAAATGGGAAGCCTATTTCACCTGGATGTCGGGCATTGCACTGTTGTGCGTGGTGTTCTACTGGAACCCGACCTTGTACCTGCTGGCTCCGGGCAGCAGCCTCAGTGGTCCGGAAGGCGTGTTGCTGGGCATTGGCTCACTGTTCGCCGGCTGGTTCATCTACTCTTTCCTCTGCGACTCGGCCCTGGGCAAGCGCCCTGCCCTGCTCGGGTTCATCCTGTTCGTGCTGTTGATTGCCGCCGCGTACGGCTTCAGCAAAGTGTTCAGTGGCCGTGGCGCCTACCTGCACGTGGGTGCGGTGATCGGCACCATCATGGTCGGTAACGTGTTCCGCATCATCATGCCCGCCCAGCGTGCACTGGTGGCGGCGATTGCCGAGAACCGCACGCCGGACCCGGCACTGCCGGCCAAGGGCTTGCTGCGTTCGCGCCACAACAACTACTTCACCTTGCCGGTGCTGTTCATCATGATCAGCAACCACTTCCCGAGCACCTACGGCAGCCAATACAACTGGCTGATCCTGGCGGGCATCGCGGTGGCGGCGGTGTTGGTGCGGCACTACTTCAACACCCGTCATGACAGCCAGAAATATGCGTGGACGCTGCCGGTCGGGGCGTTGGCGATGATTACCCTGGCTTACGTGACCGGGCCCAAGCCCGTCGCCGAAGTGGCCACGGCCCCTGCAGCCATCGAATACCAGCCCTTGCCGGAAACCGCATTGGGTGGTGGCCTCAAACCTGCCGCGCCGGCAGAACCGGCTGCCGCACCGGCGTCGGCGCCTGCCCAGGCCTCGATTGATTTCGACAAGGTGCACGGCGTGATCCAGGAGCGCTGCGCCGTGTGCCACTCGGCCAAGCCCACCAGCCCGCTGTTCAGCACTGCACCGGCGGGCGTGATGTTCGACACCCCGGCGCAGATCCAGCAGCAGGCGGCGCGCATTCAGGCGCAGGCGGTGGCCAGCCAGATCATGCCGCTGGGCAACATCACCCAGATGACCCAGCAGGAGCGGGACTTGATTGGCACCTGGATCAATCAAGGAGCCCGCACTAACTGACTGCTCCCGCTCATAGGTAGGAGGGCTTTGTGTGGGAGCTGGCTTGCCTGCGATGCATGCGCCTCGGTGTAGCAGGTCTACCGAGATGATGCCATCGCAGGCAAGCCAGCTCCCACACAGGTCAACTCTCACAATTGAGATCAGCTTTGCTCTGAAAATTGAGTTCCACCCGGCAATTGAATGCCGAACAACACAACAATAAAAAAGATTCGAGGTGTTGCATGACCGAGTTAGCCGAACCGCAGATTCCTGCCGCACCCGCCATGGTGCGGCTGCCCCTCTTGCAACTGATTCTGGTAGGCCTGCAACACGTCTTGCTGATGTACGGCGGCGCCGTCGCCGTGCCCCTGATCATTGGCCAGGCCGCCGGCCTCGGCCGTGAAGAAATCGCCTTTCTGATCAACGCCGACCTGCTGGTGGCCGGTATCGCCACCATGGTGCAGTCGTTCGGCATCGGCCCGGTGGGCATCCGCATGCCGGTGATGATGGGCGCCAGTTTCGCCGCCGTCGGCAGCATGGTCGCCATGGCCGGCATGCCAGGCATCGGTTTGCAGGGCATCTTCGGCGCAACCATCGCCGCCGGGTTCTTCGGCATGCTGATCGCGCCGTTCATGTCCAAGGTCGTGCGCTTCTTTCCGCCATTGGTAACCGGCACGGTGATCACCGCCATTGGCCTCTCGCTGTTCCCGGTCGCCGTGAACTGGGCCGGTGGCGGCAGCGCTGCGGCCACTTTCGGCTCGCCGGTATACCTGGCGATTGCCGCACTGGTGCTGGGCACCATCCTGCTGATCAACCGCTTCATGCGCGGCTTCTGGGTGA
Source organism: Pseudomonas tolaasii NCPPB 2192 (assembly GCF_002813445.1). Lineage (NCBI taxonomy): Bacteria > Pseudomonadati > Pseudomonadota > Gammaproteobacteria > Pseudomonadales > Pseudomonadaceae > Pseudomonas > Pseudomonas tolaasii. Next base: position 3,628,986 of record NZ_PHHD01000001.1, on the reverse strand, counting down.
ACATCTCGGTGCTGATCGGCATGGGCCTGGGCTACCTGCTGTGCGGCCTGCTGGGCATGGTCGATCTCAGCGGCCTGGCCCACGCGCCCTGGGTGCAAGTGGTGACGCCGCTGCACTTTGGCATGCCCACGTTCGAATTGGCGCCGATTTTGTCGATGTGCCTGGTGGTGGTGATCATCTTTGTCGAGTCCACCGGCATGTTCCTCGCGCTGGGCAAGATCACCGGCCAGGACGTCACCTCGAAAATGCTGCGTCGCGGCTTGTTGTGTGATGCCGGCGCATCGTTTTTCGCCGGGTTCTTCAACACCTTCACCCACTCCTCGTTCGCACAGAATATCGGCCTGGTGCAGATGACCGGCGTGCGTTGCCGCTCGGTGACGATCATGGCCGGCGCCTTTCTGATCGTGCTGAGCCTGCTGCCCAAAGCTGCATTCCTGGTGGCATCGATCCCGCCGGCAGTGCTGGGCGGCGCAGCGATTGCCATGTTTGGCATGGTGGCGGCCACCGGTATCAAGATTTTGCAGGAGGCCGATATCGCCGACCGGCGCAACCAGTTGCTGGTCGCCGTGAGCATCGGCATGGGCCTGATTCCGGTGGTGCGCCCCGAGTTCTTCGCGCAACTGCCGCTGTGGATGAGCCCGATTACCCACAGCGGCATCGCCATGGCCACCCTCAGCGCGTTGTCGCTGAACATACTCTTCAACATCCTCGGTGGTTCTGAACGACCTGCCGTCGCCCATACGCATTGATTCCGCCCGTTATCCAATAACAACAAAAACAATAACGAACAGGAAACACCCACATGCACGCCATTCACCCGGGGCCGGCCACAAGCTGCGCCCCATTCTCGCCCCACGCGCTCTGTAACAGCGCACTTGAGCCAAGGCCTGGGAGCCAGTATTCTCCGCGCCCGCTCGAATCGACTCAAAAAAAAACAGCGAATGTAAAAGCTGACTGCAGGGCCAACTTATCCGGGCCTGATGTCTGCGGCCAACCTGTACTGAAAACCTCTGGTTTCGACTGCATCAAGTGCAGCCGAAGGCGTTTTATTGGCTTTTTGAACAGCTTGGCGCAGCTCTTGCTAAAAGCATTAAAGCTGACCAAACAGACGATTTTTGCAGCGAACCAAAAGGCGCCACACCAGAGCGCCTGCGTAGAAAAACAACCATAAAACTTTGACTCGGGAGCAACCGAATGAAACCTATGTTGAAAGGCTTGATGCTGGCAGGATCCCTGCTGGCTGGCGGTCAGGCCGTGGCCGGTGACTTGTTGCAATGGCAGAACAACAGCCTGACGTACCTGTGGGGCAAGAACTTCACTGTTAACCCGCAGATCCAGCAAACCGTCACTTTCGAACATGCTGACGCATGGAAGTACGGCGATAACTTTATCTTCGTCGACCGCATCTTTTACAACGGCAAGGAAGACGGCAACGTCGGGCCGAGCACTTACTATGGCGAGATCAGCCCGCGCTTGTCGTTCGGCAAGATCTTCGACACAGACCTCTCATTCGGCCCAATCAAAGATGTATTGCTGGCCTTCACTTACGAGTTCGGCGAGGGCGATAACGAGTCCTACCTGCTCGGCCCGGGCTTTGACCTGAACATTCCCGGTTTCGACTACTTCCAGTTGAACTTCTACCAGCGCCAGACCGAAGGCAACCGCCCGGGTGACGGTGTTTGGCAGATCACGCCGGTATGGTCGTACACCATCCCTGTCGGCAACTCCAACGTGTTGATCGACGGCTTCATGGACTGGGTGGTGGACAACGACAAGAACGCCCGTGGCACTTACCACGCCAACCTGCACTTCAACCCGCAGATCAAATATGACTTGGGCAAGGCGCTGCATTGGGGCGACAAGCAGTTGTATGTGGGTATCGAATACGACTACTGGAAGAACAAGTACGGGATTGAGGACAGTGGCGCGTTTGAAACCAATCAGGACACCGCGAGCCTGCTGGTCAAATACCACTTCTAACTGACACCGCCGCTCTCCTGTGGGAGCTGGCTTGCCTGCGATAGCGGTCTTTCTGTGCCAATGTTATTGGCTGACCCACCGTTATCGCAGCGGTGCGGCGGTCCGACAAGCCAGCTCCCACATTCAGTTCGGTGTGAGCCCCAGGAATTTCAACAATTGCTCACGCTTGGCCATCGCATCCCGCCGCCCCAACTCGATCAACTCGCTGCAATACCCCGCCTCGAACAGCAAGTAACTCAGCACCCCCGCCCCACTCGTCTTGGTCGCCCCCGGCCCGCGCAAAAACAGGCGTAGCGCCGCCGGTAATTCCTGGCGATGCCGCGCGGCGATTTCATCGATGGGCTGGCTCGGCGCAATCACCAGCACTTCCACCGGCGCCAGGCCCTGTATGGCAGCATCGGACGGTAACAGGTGGCTGAACTGGTTCAGGCGCTCCAGCAGTTCGATGTCACTCTCCAGGCTGTCAATGAACGTGCTGTTGAGCATATGCCCGCCGATCTGCGCCAGCGTCGGCTCCTGGCCGGTGTAGGTGCGCTGGGCCGACGGCTCGTTCCCCCGCGGGTTACCGCTGACGCCCACCACCAGCACGCGGCTGGCACCGAGGTGCAAGGCCGGGCTGATGGGCGCCGACTGGCGCACCGCGCCGTCGCCGAAATATTCCTGATCAAGTTTGACCGGGGCAAACAGCAAGGGAATCGCCGAACTGGCCAGCAAATGCTCAACGGTCAATTGGGTGGGCACGCCGATTCGCCGATGACGCAGCCACGGGTGGATGGTGCCGCCACCTTGATAAAAGGTCACCGCTTGCCCGGACTCATAACCGAACGCGGTGACCGCCACCGCATGCAGACGTTGCTGGCGAATGGCCTCGTTGATGCCTTCCAGGTGCAGTTTGTCGCGAAGCAACTCTCGCAACGGCGAGCTGTTGAGCAGCGCCACCGGCCGTTGCGCGCCGAACCCCAGCAAGCTGTGGGTAAAGAAACGGCTGGCTTGACGCACCACGCCGGGCCAGTCGCTACGCAACACCAGATGGCTGCGAAAGCCTTGCCAGAACGCGGTCAGGCGTTCGATGGCGGCCGTAAAGTCCATGGCGCCGCTGGCCAGGCTCACCGCGTTGATCGCACCGGCCGAGGTGCCGACGATCACCGGAAACGGGTTCGGCGCCCCTGGTGGCAATAACTCGGCAATCGCCGCCAACACCCCCACCTGATAAGCCGCTCGCGCCCCGCCGCCGGAAAGAATCAAACCTGTGACCGGTTCAGCTGGGCGCATCGCATCACTCCATGTTGGAAAGGTCAGTCGTATTGTTTGTCTCAGCGAGGGCGTTTTTCGTACAGCTTGGGCTCACCCGGCGGACGGCTCTTGAAGCGGCGATGCGTCCACAAGTATTGCTCCGGGCATTCACGCACCGAGGCCTCGACCCACTGGTTGATGCGCAGGCAATCGATCTCGTCGGTTTCGCCGGGGAAATCCGTCAGCGGCGGGTGAATCACCAGGCGATAACCACTGCCATCCGCCAAGCGTTCCTGAGTGAATGGCACCACCAGCGCCTTGCCCAGCTTGGCAAACTTGCTGGTGGCGGTGACCGTAGCGGCCTGAATGCCGAACAGTGGCACGAAGATGCTTTGCTTGGCGCCGTAGTCCTGGTCGGGTGCGTACCAGATGGCGCGACCGGCGCGCAGCAGCTTGAGCATGCCGCGTACGTCGTCACGCTCCACCGCCAAGGAATCGAGGTTATGCCGCTCGCGGCCACGGCGCTGGATAAAGTCGAACAGCGGGTTGCCATGCTCGCGGTACATGCCGTCGATGGTGTGCTTTTGCCCGAGCAGTGCCGCGCCGATTTCCAACGTGGTGAAATGCAGGGCCATCAGGATCACGCCCTTGCCGTCCAACTGCGCCTGCTTCAGGTGCTCCAGCCCTTCAACGTGGGCCAAACGCGCCAGGCGCGGCTTGGGCCACCACCAGCTCATGGCCATTTCAAAAAAGGCGATACCGGTGGACGCAAAGTTTTCCTTGAGCAGGCGCTTGCGCTCCTGGGCGGTTTTTTCCGGGAAGCACAATTCCAGGTTGCGCGCGGCGATGCGGCGGCGGTCACCGGCCACACGGTACATGCCCGCGCCGAGTAAACGACCAATGGTCAACAACGCCCGATACGGCAACAGAGTGATCAGCCACAGCAGGCCGAGCCCCAGCCATAGCAGCCAAAAACGCGGGTGAAGAAATGCAGCACGAAAACGCGGGCGATCCATTACAGATTCCGGTAAAGACAAGGGCCGCGCATTCTACAACGGATCGACTCGGCTTGCGGCCCGGGGTTGTTCTCGTTATAAGTCTCGACACTTTTCGTGACAAGCCGCTTTTGCCGACCATGAGCCAAACCGAACCGCTAGACCAAGATCCCGTGTTCCAGCTGAAAGGCAGCATGCTCGCCATCACCGTGCTGGAGTTGGCCCGCAACGACCTCGACGCCCTGGACCGCCAACTGGCTGCCAAGGTCGCCCTGGCGCCGAATTTTTTCAACAATGCGCCGCTGGTGCTGGCCCTGGACAAACTCCCGGCCGGCCAGGGCGCAATTGACTTGCCCGGCCTGATGCGCGTGTGCCGCTCCCATGGTTTGCGCACCCTGGCCATTCGCGCCAGCCGTATCGAAGACATCGCCGCCGCCATCGCCATTGAACTGCCAGTATTGCCGCCGTCCGGTGCCCGCGAGCGTCCGCTCGAACCGCTGGAAGGTGAGGTGAAGAAAAAACCGGAAAAACCACCTGAGCCGATGATCAAGCCTACAAAGATCATCACCTCCCCCGTACGCGGCGGGCAGCAGATTTACGCCCAGGGCGGTGACCTGGTGGTGGTCGCTCCGGTCAGCCCGGGGGCGGAACTTCTCGCCGATGGCAACATCCATGTATACGGCCCGATGCGCGGCCGTGCCCTCGCCGGCATAAAGGGTGATACAAAGGCGCGGATTTTTTGCCAGCAGTTGACCGCTGAGCTAGTGTCCATCGCAGGCCAGTACAAGGTTTCAGAAGATTTGCGCCGTGATCCGCTGTGGGGGGCCGGGGTACAAGTCAGCCTGTCGGGCGATGTGTTGAACATCATCCGTCTTTAACGGATACTGCCGCATTTTCCAAGCATCTCTAGACTCTGATAGCACAGCGAAACCGGCAAGACTTGCGTAGGAATAATTGGAAGTTAGTGTTTGCCTCGCGCAAACCAGATCTTTTTCCTACAAAGGCTGTCCGCCTGCAGCGAGTTCCAAGAGATGTTTTTCAGGGACCGAAAAGTCCTTTTTCCTTAGGGGTGAAACACCTTGGCCAAGATTCTCGTGGTTACATCCGGCAAGGGTGGTGTGGGTAAGACCACCACCAGCGCCGCTATCGGTACCGGCCTCGCTCTGCGCGGCCACAAAACAGTCATCGTCGACTTCGACGTCGGTTTGCGTAACCTCGACCTGATCATGGGCTGCGAGCGCCGCGTGGTGTACGACTTCGTCAACGTGGTCAACGGCGAAGCCAACCTGCAACAGGCCCTGATCAAGGACAAACGCCTTGAGAACCTGTATGTGCTGGCCGCCAGCCAGACCCGTGACAAGGACGCGCTGACCAAAGAAGGCGTGGGCAAAGTCCTCGCCGAGCTGAAAGAAACCTTCGAATACGTGGTGTGCGACTCCCCGGCCGGGATCGAGACCGGTGCTCACCTGGCGATGTACTTCGCCGATGAAGCCATCGTGGTGACCAACCCGGAAGTTTCCTCGGTACGTGACTCGGACCGCATGCTCGGCCTGCTGGCCAGCAAGTCCCAGCGCGCCGAAAAAGGCGAAGACCCGATCAAGGAGCACTTGCTGCTCACCCGCTACAACCCTGAGCGCGTCAGCAATGGCGAAATGCTCGGCGTTGAAGACGTGAAGGAAATCCTCGCAGTGACCCTGCTGGGCGTGATCCCCGAATCCCAGGCCGTACTCAAAGCCTCCAACCAGGGTGTTCCGGTCATTCTCGACGACCAGAGCGACGCCGGCCAGGCGTACAGCGATGCCGTTGATCGCCTGCTGGGCAAGTCCGTGGAACATCGCTTCCTCGATGTCAAGAAGAAGGGATTCTTCGAGCGTATCTTTGGAGGCAACTAAACAATGAAATTTCTCGACTTCTTTCGCGCCAACAAAAAGCCAACGACCGCGTCGGTCGCGAAAGAGCGTCTACAGATCATCGTGGCGCACGAACGCGGCCAACGCAGCACCCCGGACTACCTGCCAGCCTTGCAGAAGGAACTGGTGGAGGTGATCCGCAAGTACGTCAACATCGGCAACGACGACGTCCATGTCGCCCTGGAAAACGACGGCAGCTGCTCGATTCTGGAACTCAATATCACCCTGCCTGATCGTTAATCGAAAAGGCGGTTGCCACGGCGGCTCGGCCACCTCGATCCCTTTTCGGGAACCGGGTGGGCGAGCCGCCGTTGGCGTTTGTTACGAGGCTGTTTAATGCCGCTGTCCAATATCCACATCCTGCATCAGGACGACGCCGTCCTGGTGGTGAACAAACCGACCCTGCTGCTCTCGGTACCTGGCCGCGCCGACGACAACAAGGACTGCCTGATCACCCGCCTGCAGGAAAACGGTTACCCCGAAGCCCGCATCGTCCATCGCCTGGACTGGGAAACCTCGGGGATCATCCTGCTCGCCCGCGACGCCGACACCCACCGCGAACTGTCGCGCCAGTTTCACGACCGCGAAACCGAAAAGGCCTACACCGCTTTGGCCTGGGGCCAGCCGGCACTCGACAGCGGCAGCATCGACCTGCCCCTGCGCTACGACCCGCCGACCAAACCCCGCCATGTGGTGGACCACGAGTTCGGCAAACACGCGCTGACCTTCTGGAAAGTGCTGGAGCGTTGTGGCGACTGGTGCCGTGTGGAGCTGACGCCGATTACCGGGCGCTCCCATCAACTGCGTGTGCACATGCTTTCGATCGGCCACCCGTTGCTGGGTGATGGCCTCTATGCCCATGAACAAGCCCTGGCCGCGTGGCCACGCCTGTGCCTGCATGCCAGCATGCTGAGCTTCACCCACCCGCAAAGCGGCGAACGCCTGCGCTTCGAGTGCCCTGCACCTTTTTAATCTGCAAACCCAATCAACTGTGGGAGCTGGCTTGTCGGACCGCCGCACCGCTGCGATAGCGGTCTATCAGAAACAAATGTGGCGCTGATACACCGCTATCGCAGGCAAGCCAGCTCCCACAGTGGTTTTGTGTTGTCCACAAGCAGGCAGCTTCACTTCAAATGTGGAGCCAATACGGTAAACTCCGCGCACTGCTGTCTGGAGCTATTTATGCGCGAAGCGTTGAATCAAGGCCTGATCGACTTCCTCAAGGCCTCCCCTACTCCTTTTCATGCCACTGCTGCCCTGGCCCAGCGCCTGGAAGCGGCCGGTTACCAGCGCCTCGACGAGCGCGAAACCTGGGCCACCGAGGCCAACGGGCGCTATTACGTGACCCGCAACGATTCTTCGATCATCGCCTTCAAGCTCGGCCGCCATTCGCCGCTGCTGGGCGGGATTCGCCTGGTCGGCGCCCACACCGACAGCCCGTGCCTGCGGGTCAAGCCGCAGCCGGAACTGCAGCGCCAGGGCTTCTGGCAGTTGGGCGTGGAAGTCTACGGCGGCGCGCTGCTGGCCCCGTGGTTTGACCGCGACCTGTCCCTCGCCGGCCGCGTAACCTTCCGCCGCGACGGCAAGGTTGAAAGCCAGCTGATCGACTTCAAGCTGCCGATTGCCATCATCCCCAACCTGGCCATTCACCTGAACCGTGAAGCCAACCAGGGCTGGGCGATCAATGCCCAGACCGAGCTGCCACCGATCCTCGCGCAATTTGCAGGTGACGAGCGCGTCGACTTCCGCGCCGTGCTCACCGAGCAGTTGGCCCGGGAACACGGCCTGAACGCCGACGTGGTGCTCGACTACGAGTTGAGCTTCTACGACACCCAAAGCGCTGCGGTGATCGGCCTCAACGGCGACTTCATCGCCGGCGCGCGCCTCGACAACCTGCTGTCGTGCTACGCCGGCCTGCAAGCCTTGCTGACCAGCGAAACCGACGAAACCTGCGTGCTGGTGTGCAACGACCACGAAGAAGTCGGCTCCTGCTCGGCCTGCGGTGCAGACGGCCCGATGCTGGAGCAGACCCTGCGCCGCCTGTTGCCCGAAGGTGATGAATTCGTACGCACCATTCAGAAATCCCTGCTGGTCTCGGCGGACAACGCCCACGGTGTGCACCCCAACTACGCGGAGAAGCACGACGCCAACCACGGCCCGAAACTCAACGCCGGCCCGGTGATCAAGGTCAACAGCAACCAGCGTTATGCCACCAACAGCGAAACCGCCGGGTTCTTCCGCCACCTGTGCATGGCCCAGGAAGTGCCGGTACAAAGCTTCGTGGTGCGCAGCGACATGGGCTGCGGTTCCACCATCGGCCCGATCACTGCCAGCCACCTGGGCGTGCGCACCGTGGACATCGGCCTGCCGACGTTTGCCATGCACTCCATCCGTGAACTGTGCGGCAGCCATGACCTGGCGCATCTGGTGAAGGTGCTGGGCGCGTTTTACGCCAGTCGCGATCTGCCCTGAGACCGAGGCGCGACCATCGCGGGCAAGCCCGCTCCCACAGGGAAATGCATTCCAAACTGTGGGAGTGGGCTTGCCCGCGATGGCCATTCCAAACACACCCAACTCCATCTGACACACATCAACACCACTTCCTGTAATCCGACCTAAACTTGTCAGTATTCCCACTCCGACAAGGCCGTCGCCCCATGATTTCCATGTCCTCGTTCCACGCCATGCTCATCCCCATTCTGATCGGCATGATCATGCTCGCCGTAGGCTTCAACTTTCGCGACAAGCCCTTGGGCGTATTTGGCATGTGGGTCGGCATGCTGTTGATCCTGGGCACGGTGGTTTACAAGATCCTCGCCAAACTGGCGGAATGACAAATGCACTCGCATCTGGCATAGCGGCCTCGTACACTCGGTCAATTCGTCGTTTTCAAGGTTGACCGCCTCGTGCTCTCCCGTCTGTTTGCCCTGCCCTGCTGTTTTCTGATTGCCCTGCTCACGTTGCTGCCGCTTGCGCCTGCCCAGGCCGTGAGCCTGCCCGGCTTGCTGGGCAACGCCACCAAGACCCAACCCCAGGCCGACGTGCCGCTGGGCCAGTCGCTGGACGAGGTGATCAAGACCCTGGAGAACGACCAGCAACGCACCCAGTTGCTCGCCGACCTGAAAAAATTGCGCGAGGCCACGCAAAAAGCCCAGCCGGCCACCGAACAAGGCGTACTCGGCCTCATCGGCGGCACCCTGTCCAGTCTGGAAGCCCAGTTTTCCGGAGCCGACAGCCCGCTGCAGCGCTGGTCCAACGAAGTCGACCAGGCCAGGGATGAACTTGGCGCGCTGATGCTGCCGGCCAACGAATGGCTGCCGATCATTTTCGGTTTTGCGGTGATCCTCGCCGTGTGGAGCCTGCTCGCCGCCGCGCTGATCTGGCTCAGCCACCGCGTACGCGAGCGCTTCGGCCTGCCCGAAGAACTGCCGCAACACCCGCGCACCTGGGACATGGTGCGCTTCGCCCTGCGCAAACTCGGGCCGTGGATGATCGCCCTGATCATCACGGTTTACCTGAGCTACGCCCTGCCCTCGTCCCTGGGCAAATCCCTGGCGATGGTGCTGGCCTATGCGCTGGTGGTCGGCACCTGTTTCTCGGCCATTTGCGTAATCGCCTTCTCGGTGCTCGACGGCCCGCACCGTCATCGCGCGCTGTATATCCTGCGGCACCAGGCCTTCCGGCCGCTGTGGTGGATCGGCAGTTTCGCCGCGTTCGGCGAGGCCCTGAGTGACCCGCGACTGGTGCAAGCCCTCGGCCAGCACCTGGCGCACACCGCCGCGACCGTCGCCAATGTGATGGCCGCGCTGTCGACCGGCGTGTTTATCCTGCGCTTTCGCCGACCCATCGCCCACCTGATCCGCAACCAGCCGCTGTCGCGCCGCCTCACACGCCGGGCGCTCACCGACACCCTCTCGATCATCGGCAGCTTCTGGTACTTGCCGGCGCTGTTGCTGGTGGGGATTTCGCTGTTTGCCACCTTCCTGTCCGCCGGCGACACCAGCACCGCCTTGCGCCAGTCGCTGCTGTGCACGGTGTTGCTGGTGTTGTGCATGGTGATCAACGGCCTGGTGCGCCGTCATGCGCTCAAGCCGCAACGCGGGCACAAACGCCATGCGCTGTACTCCGAACGCCTGAAAAGCTTCCTCTACACCCTGGCCCACCTGGTGGTCTGGCTGGTGTTTATCGAGCTGGGGCTGCGCGTATGGGGCCTGTCGCTGATTCGCTTTACCGAAGGCGACGGCCATGAAATCAGCGTCAAACTGTTCGGCCTCGGCGGCACGCTGCTGTTTGCCTGGCTGATCTGGATCCTCAGCGACACGGCGATCCACCACGCCCTGACGCGCTCGCGCAAAGGCCTGGCCAACGCGCGCGCGCAGACCATGATGCCGCTGATCCGCAACGTGCTGTTCGTGACCATTTTCATCATCGCCGCCATCGTCGCCCTGGCGAACATGGGCATGAACGTCACGCCGCTGCTGGCCGGTGCCGGTGTGATCGGTCTGGCCATTGGTTTTGGTGCGCAGTCGCTGGTGGCGGATTTGATCACCGGCCTGTTCATCATCATCGAAGACTCCCTGGCCATCGACGACTACGTGGATGTCGGCGGCCACCTCGGCACCGTCGAGGGCCTGACGATTCGCACCGTGCGCCTGCGCGACATCGACGGCATCGTGCACACCATCCCGTTCAGCGAGATCAAGAGCATCAAGAACTACTCGCGGGAGTTCGGCTACGCGATCTTCCGGGTGGCGATCCCCTACAACATGGAAATCGACGACGCGATCAAGCTGATGCGCGACGTCGGCCAGAAAATGCGCAACGACCCGCTGCAGCGCCGCAACATCTGGTCGCCGCTGGAGATTCAGGGCGTGGAGAGCTTTGAATCCGGCAGCGCCATCCTGCGCGCACGCTTCAAAACGGCGCCGATCAAGCAGTGGGAAGTGTCGCGGGCATTCAACCTGTCGCTCAAGCGCCATCTGGACGAGGCCGGGCTGGACCTGGCCACGCCGCGCCTGAGTGTGCAAGTGGTCACCGCCGGCACGGTGCAGGAGAAAGATCAACAACAATAAACATGGAGAGGTTTTTATGCGTTTGAACGGTCTGACACACCCATGGGTGCTCGGCGCCCTGTGCGGGTTGGCCAGTAGTGCGGTCATTGCCGCCGGCGGCGGCCAGGACAGTGCCCGGGAGGAAATCGCCGCCCAGGCAAAAATCCTTGAACCGGTGCTGCTGGAAACCCGCCGCGACATTCATGCCCACCCTGAACTGGGCAACACCGAAACCCGCACGGCGGAGCTGGTCGCCAGGCAACTGCGCGACCTGGGGCTGGAGGTCAAAACCGGCGTGGCCCGCACCGGCGTGGTGGCCGTGTTGAAAGGCGCCCTGCCCGGCCCGACCGTGGCCTTGCGGGCCGACATGGACGCGCTGCCGGTCAAGGAAGTCGCCGACCTGCCGTTTGCGTCCAAAGCCAAGGGCACCTACCTCGGTAAGGAAGTCGACGTGATGCACGCCTGCGGCCACGACGCTCACACCGCCATCCTGCTCAGCACCGCGAAAATCCTGACCGGCATGCGCGACCGCCTGCCCGGCACCGTGGTGTTTTATTTCCAGCCGGCCGAGGAAGGCCCGAGCGACTTTATCCCCGACGGCAAAAACACCTGGGGCGCGAAAATGATGGTGCAGGAAGGTGTGATGAAGGCGCCCAAACCAGACGCGGTGTTCGGCCTGCACGTGTGGGCCGGTGTGCCCGCCGGGCAAATCGCCTATCGTCCGGGGCCGACCCTCGCCAGCTCCGACGACCTGCGCATCAAGATCCTCGGCAAACAGACCCATGCCGGGCGTCCGTGGGACGGCATCGACCCGATCACCGTCGGGGCGCAGACCATTGTCGGCCTGCAAACCGTGGTGAGCCGCCGTACGGATATCTCCTCATTTCCGTCCGTGGTGAGCATCGGCACCATCAACGGCGGCACGCGCTACAACATCATTCCCGAGTCGGTGGACATGAGCGGCACGATTCGCTCCTACGACTACGGCATCCGGCAGAAACTGCACAGTGATGTACGCCAGACCGTGGAGAAAATCGCCGAAAGTGGCGGGGCCAAGGCCGAAGTCACGATCATCGAAAAATACGACCCGACCATCAACAACCCGGCGCTGACCGAGAAAATGCTGCCGAGCCTGCGCTGGGCGGCCAAGGATGATGTGGTGCAAGGGCCATTGGTGGGCGGTGCCGAGGACTTCTCCTTTTATGCCAAGGAGGCGCCGGGGCTGTTTGTGTTCCTGGGGGTAACCCCGCGGGATCAGGACATGAGCAAAGCCGCACCGAACCATAATCCGGGCTTCTTTGTGGATGAGTCGGCGCTGGTGGTAGGGGTGCGGACGCTGGCGTCGTTGGCGACGGATTACCTTTACACCAATACACCGTAGGCGTGCTTTTCTGTGGGAGCGGGCTTCCGTGGCGAGGGAGCAAGCTCACTCGCCACAAAAAAGCCGCGGTGTGTCAGTTGGTCAATGCCACGCTGTCCATCTTCTGGCGCAAGCTCAGCGGGCGCATATCGGTCCAGACTTCTTCGATGTAGGCCAGGCACTCCTTCTTCATGCCGCTTTTGCCCACGGTGCGCCAGCCCTCAGGCACCACCTTGTAGTCGGGCCAGATGGAATACTGTTCTTCGTGGTTGACCACTACCTGAAACAGGATGTCGTCGCGGTCAAATACTGAGGTCATTGCTGTTCTCCATCGTTTATAGGCTGGCTGCGCGACACGCGCAGCGCTGATATCTGTAAAAACGTTTAACGCTCGCCAAAAATTAGAGGCTGGCGACCGCCGCCGCCAATGCGCGACCAAAAATGTCGGCCACTTCATCCACTTCAGCCGCCGTGATCACCAATGGCGGCAGGAAACGCACCACCGCGCCATGCCGGCCGCCCAGTTCCAGAATCAGGCCACGCTTGAGGCATTCGCGCTGCACCCGCGGTGCCAGTTGGCGGTGAACCGGTGGATGGCCCTGGCTGTCCGGCGTGTCAGACGGGTCGACCAACTCGACACCGAGCATCAGCCCACGGCCACGAATGTCGCCCAGTTGCGGGAAGTCGCGTTGCAGGATGCGCAAATGTTCGCTCAGCCGTTCACCCATGGCCGCGGCATGGCCCGCCAGGTCGTGCTCCTTGAGATAACGCATCACCGCCGAACCCGCCGCCATGGCCATCTGATTGCCGCGGAAAGTCCCGGCATGGGCGCCCGGCAGCCAGGTGTCGAGCCAGTCGCGGTACACCACCACCGCCAGCGGCAGGCTGCCGCCGATGGCCTTGGACAGCACCACCACGTCCGGAACGATGCCCGCGTGTTCAAACGCGAACATCTTGCCGGTGCGCCCGAAACCGCTCTGGATTTCATCGACGATCAGCGCCACACCGGCCTGTTCGGTGATGCGTCGCAGGCCGCGCAGCCAGTCAAGATCCGCCGGAATCACGCCGCCCTCGCCCTGCACCACTTCCACGATCACCGCCGCCGGCAGCAACACTCCGGCTTCCGGGTCGTTGAGCAGGTTTTCCAGGTAATGCAGGTTGACCCGTACGCCTTCTGCGCCGCCCAGCCCGAACGGGCAGCGGTAATCATAAGGAAAGGGCAGGAACTGCACCCCGTTGCCCAGCAACGCGCCCAGCGGTTTTTTCGGCCCCAGGCTGCCCATCAGGCTCAACGCGCCCTGGCTCATGCCGTGGTAACCGCCCTGGAACGAGAGCACGGTGCTACGACCAGTGGCGGTGCGCACCAGCTTCAATGCGGCTTCCACGGCATCCGTGCCGGTGGGGCCGCAGAACTGGATTTTCGCTTCTTTAGCCAGCGCTTGCGGCAACAGGCCAAACAGGTCCTGCACAAATTGGTCCTTGACCGGCGTGGTCAGGTCGAGGGTGTGCAGCGGCAACTCGTCGCTCAGCACCTGGCGGATCGCTTCGATCACCACCGGGTGGTTGTGCCCCAACGCCAGCGTGCCGGCGCCGGCCAGGCAGTCGATGAAGCGGCGGCCTTCCACGTCTTCCACATGAATGCCCTTGGCACGCTTGAGCGCCAGGGGAATGCGCCGCGGGTAGCTGCGCGCGTTGGACTCCTGTTGGCGTTGGCGGGCGAGCAACGGCGTTTCTTCGAACTGGTAGAGCGTTTCCACAGGTTCGGGGTTGACCTGGTGGGCTTCGATACGGCTGGTAGCGACTGACATCTCTCGATCCCTCAATACGCTGGTGGGGGTGACCAAACTGCCGATCCGCTGGCGTCTGGCCCAAGGGCATGCGCACGGATTTACTGTTCTGGAAACGCACCAGCGCCGGGCGGATTTACTCCTCTGGTCGCGAAAAGGCCTCAGCCACACAAGCCCAGGTACTTTTCATTCAGGGCATACAGAATGGCGCAGGTCTCGGCGTCCAGAAATCCGCAGTAATCGCGGCTGCGAAAGTGCATCTGAAACGCCCGGGTACGCTGCTCAAACGCCCGGCGGTTTTGCGCAGCCTTGTACCCGTAGCGCTGGAAAGCCCGCTCCACCTCCACCTCCACCTCCGATGGCAAGCCCATGCAAAACCGTCGCTGATACATCGCCCGCGTGGCCTCATCAAACCAGGCGCCAATACCCGCCTCATGTAAACACTGCCATGGCAGCCGGGGCCCCGGATCGCTCTTGCGCCAGTACGCCACGTCCGAATGCCCGAGGATGTCCGTCGGCCCTATGTGCGGATACCGCTCGAGCACGTCACGAAGCAAGGCAACCAATACCTCGATCTGAGCCTCGGGGTAGGCGGGAAACGTAAACACCCCGCCGTCATCCCGCGCCAGGTTGACGATTTCGACGCCAATCGCGCGGCTGTTGAGGTTATCCCGCCCGCCCCAGTGGCTGACGCCGGCATGCCAGGCGCGCTTGTCCTCTTCGACCAGGCGGAACACTCGCAATTCGTCGTAGCCACGAACACGGTAGCCGGGCTCCAGCGGGTCAGGCAGCAAATAATGGGCGCTGACGCCATTGTGGGTCAGTGTGTGCAGGGACGACGCGAAAGGCGCGGCGGTGTAATGCAGGATTACCTGACGCACGGGCTCACCGTTGCGTTCATCAAAGTCCCGGGAGGGGAAACTGGTATCGATCACCAACATAGAAGTTGTCCTTTTCCATCCAGGCCAAGTCATTCGGCCGGTTCAAGCGCAAAAAAATTACCGCCATCCTGAGGTGTTCATTCTCGAGAAGGCGGTAATTATTTAGGGCTGGAGGAAAAGGAATCAGCGACGCAGTGGCATGCCCAGATCAACCCGCAGGCCGTCCGGCTGGCTGTCGAACTTCAACGAACAGGAACAGCGCTGCACGATGGCCTGAACGATCGCCAGCCCCAGACCGCAGCCTTCGCTGCTGCCATTGCGCCAGAAACGTTGGGTCAGGTGTTGCAGGTCCTCACTGGAGATCTGCTTGCCGTGGTCGCGCACGCGAAACACCACGTTGTCGGTACCGGTGAACACGCTCAATTCTACGCGGGTATCCGCTGGAGTATGGCGCAAGGCGTTATCCAGCAGGTTGCGCAGGGCCGCGACGGCCAGGCCCACCGGCATTTCCACCGGCGTGTCGGACAGGTTGGCGGGCAGAATCAGGTCGATGCGCGAATTGTCGCCGGCATTGGCATCCTGAATGGCCAGCCGCGCGACCTGTTCGGCGCTGGAGTGCATGCCGTCATCAAATGACAGGTTGCCCTCTACCCGCGCCAGCAAGAGCAACTGTTCCAGCGTGCGGTGCAAACGGTCGGCGCCTTCCTCGGCGTGAGCCAGAGACTGGTCGCGCGCTGCGCCATCGGTCATGCGTGCCACTTGCAGGTGGGTCTTGATCGCCGTTAGCGGGCTGCGCAGTTCATGGGCCGCATCACCGGTCAGGCGGCGCTCACGTTCGATGGTCTTGGCGATGCGCTGCAACAGCTGGTTCTGGGTGTCGAGCAGCGGTTTCAGCTCGCTGGGCAGCGGGTGAATCTGCAGCGGTTCGAGGGAGTCGGCGCTGCGGCGCATCAAGGCATCGCGCATGCGGTTGAGCGGCACCAGGCTCTGGCCGATGCCCAGCCATAACAGGCACAGGCAGCCGAGCAACGCCACGGCCACCGGCACCGAGGCGGCCAGCAAAATCGACAGGTTCAAGGCCTCGCGCTCCACCTGGCGGTCGGCGGTGGTAATCAGCAAATCGCCACGGGACAGAGTAAAACTGCGCCAGCCCACACCGTCGATCACCTGATCGCGAAAGCCGCTTTTGCGCGACTCCAGGCCTTCATCGGGCGTGGTGTGGCTGCGCGCGAGGATTTCCCCGCGCAAGGAGCTGACCTGACAGGCCATGCCCCCCGGCACATTCAGTTGTTCGGTGCGCAAGTGCGTGGTGCTGCCCACGCTCGCAAGCCCCGGCATCTGCTCGGTCAACCCCGCCACCATGCGCGCTGACGCCACCAGGCGCTGGTCGAGGGAAAACATCATCTGATTGCGCAGATCGTTCAGCATCCAGGCTGCCGCCAGGGCCCAGATCAGCACAAAAGCGGCGCCCAGCTTGAACGTCAGGCGCAGGCGCAAACTCATCACGAAACGGTTTCCCCCTCTTCCACCGCGCCACCGTCGGCAGTGCCCAGGCGGTAGCCCAGGCCGCGCACGGTCTCGACAATGCCGTTGCCCAATTTGCGTCGCAGGTGGTGGATGTGCACGTTCAGGGCATTGCTTTCCAGCTCGTCGTTGAAGCCGTAGACGCTGTCTTTGAGTTGTTCGCTGGACAACACGTTGTGCAGCAGGGCTTGCAGCAGCGCCTGCTCGCGGCGGGACAGATCAACCGGCTGGCCACCGAGGAAGGTCTCGCGGCTGCTCGGGTCGTAGGCCAGGCGGCCGTGTTCGATCAGGTTGACGCTGCGCCCGGCCACGCGTCGCAGCAGGGTTTGCAGGCGGGCGGCGAGTTCGCGCAGGTCGAAGGGCTTGAGCAGGTAGTCGTCGGCACCGGCCTGCAGGCCGTCGACGCGGTTGGTCACCGAGTCGCGCGCGGTGAGAATCAGCACCGGAATTTCCAGGCCCTGGCTGCGCTGTTGCTGCAACAGCTTGAGGCCATCTTCGTCGGGCAGGCCGAGGTCGAGCACAATGATGTCGAACGTGGCGGCCTTGAGCATCGCGCGCGCAGCGCCGGCGCTGGCCACGCGCTCGACGGTAAAGCCCTGGGCGCTGAGGCCGGCCACAATGCCGCTGGCGATCAGTTCGTCGTCTTCACAGACCAGTACGTGCATGGTGAACCCTTCATGAAAGATGGGGGGAATTAAAAGTGCCACGGATTAAGCGCAGATTATGCCGCTAAAACCGGCCCGCACCCTCTAGAATAGCCGCGGTTAATCATCGGTTAATCAACGCCACACATTGTGTGCCTCACTTGCATCGAACTAAGGCTTGACCATGCGGCATCTGTTTACCTTTTTGCTGGTGTTGTTCGCAGGGTTTGCCCAGGCTGCGCCGGGTAACCCCTTTGAGACCAAACCCGACTTCCTCCCGGTGGGCAAAGCCTTCACGTTTACCTCCGAGCGTCTTGAAAGCGGTGAAACCCAGCTGTATTGGCAGATTGCCGACGGATATTACCTGTATCAGCAGCGCCTGAAGTTCGACGGCCTCGCCGAAAAACCGGTATTGCCGCAAGGCGAGGCCCATAGCGATGAATTCTTCGGCGAACAGCAAGTGTACCGCCAGGGCCTGGAAGTGAAGATTCCGGCGGGCGCCACCGGCCAGGTCAAGCTGGGCTGGCAAGGCTGCGCCGATGCGGGCCTGTGCTACCCGCCGCAATCGATCACCGTGGACCTGGGCGGCAATCCCGCCGTGGCTGCCACCGCACAGGCCCAGGATCAAAGCCTGGCCAGCGGCCTGCAACAACGCAGCCTGGGCTGGAGCCTGCTGGTGTTCTTCGGCTTGGGCCTGCTGCTGGCGTTTGCGCCGTGTTCATTGCCGATGCTGCCGATACTGGCCGGTTTGGTGGTCGGCAGCGGCGCCAGCCCGCGTCGCGGCTTTGCCCTGGCCAGCAGCTACGTGGTGTGCATGGCGCTGGTGTATGCGGCGCTCGGCGTATTGGCCGCGCTGGCGGGCGGCAACCTCGCCGCGCTGCTGCAAACTCCCTGGATCCTCGGCAGTTTTGCGGCGCTCTTTGTGATCCTCGCCCTGCCGATGTTCGGCTTCTTTGAACTGCAACTGCCCGCCTTCCTGCGTGACCGCCTCGACAACGTGAGCCGTCAGCACAGCGGCGGCAGCCTGGTAGGTGCCGGAGTGCTCGGCGCCTTGTCCGGTTTGCTGGTCGGCCCGTGCATGACCGCGCCACTGGCCGGCGCCTTGCTCTATATCGCCCAGAGCGGCAATGCACTGCACGGTGGGTTGATCCTGTTCGCCATGGGCATCGGCATCGGGGTTCCACTGCTGTTGCTGGTGACCGTGGGCAACCGCTTCCTGCCTAAACCCGGCACCTGGATGAATGTGCTCAAGGGCGTCTTCGGTTTCCTGTTCCTCGGCACCGCCGTGCTGATGATTCGCCCGGTCGTGGATGCAAGCCTGTGGATCGGACTGTGGGGCGCCCTCGCCCTGGTTATGGCTTACTGCGGCTGGACGCTGGCCCGCGAATACGGCCTGGCCGCCAGGGTGTTCGGCGCCGGTTCACTGGTACTCGGCCTGTGGGGCGCGGTGCTGGTGGTGGGTGCGGCCGGTGGCAGCGACGACCTGTGGCAACCGTTGAAGGTCTATGGTGGCTCGAACACCGCCGCCGCCCCGAACGCCCACGACGCCTTCATGACCATCAACGACCCGGCCGTGCTGCAAAGCCAGCTCGACAGCGCCAAGGCCCAGGGCCAATGGGTGCTGGTGGACTACTACGCCGACTGGTGCGTGTCGTGCAAAATCATGGAAAAACAGGTGTTCGGCCAACCCGCAGTGATGGATGCCCTCAAGGACGTGCGCCTGTTGCGTCTGGATGTGACCGCCGACAACGCCGCCAGCCGCGAACTGCTCGGCCGCTATAAAGTGCCGGGGCCACCCAGCTTTGTGTGGATCGGCCCGGACGGTGAAGAGCGCCGAGCCCAACGCATCACCGGCGAAGTGGATGCCGCTGCCTTCCTGCAACGCTGGACGCAAACCCTGGACGCGCGCTAATGCTGACCCTGACCATCGGCACCTTTGCCATCGCCCTGAACCACATCCTGCTGATCGGCGCGCTGGTGCTCGCCACCCTGGTGGGCTGGCGCGTGGCCAAGCGCGGTGGTGAAAACCCGGAATCGGTGCTGTTCAGCCTGTTCCTGCTGGGCATGCTGGTGGCGCGCATCAGTTTTGTATTGATGTACTGGAGCGACTACCGCCACGACCCGCTGCAAATGGTCGACCTGCGTGACGGTGGCTTCCTCGCCTGGCCGGGCGTAATCGCCCTGATACTCGGCGCCCTCTTGTACGGTTGGCGCCGCCCCGCCCTGCGCACGCCACTGGGCGCCGGCGTGGTCACCGGGCTGGTGTTCTGGGGGCTGGCCAGCTTGTCGCTGAGCCTTTACGACAAGGGCGCGCAATTGCCGCAGATCACCTTGCGCAACGCCAATGGCGACGAGGTGCAACTGGCCGACTACAAAGGCGGCCCGCTGGTGATCAACCTCTGGGCCACCTGGTGCCCGCCGTGCCGCCGTGAAATGCCGGTGCTGGAGCGCGCGCAACACCAACTGCCGGACGTGACCTTCCTGTTCGTCAACCAGGCCGAAAGCATGCAAAGCGTCAGCACCTTTCTCGCAACCCAGGGCCTGACCCTCGACAACGTACTGTTCGACGCCAGCGGCCGCCTCGGCCAGGCCGTGGGCTCCATGGCGCTGCCCACCACCTTGTTCTACCGGGCCGACGGGCGCCTGATCAACAGTCACCTGGGCGAACTCTCCCAGGCCAGCCTGGCCCGCGCCATGGAACCCTTCGACACCGCCCCTGCAAGGAAACCGACATGCCAAGACTCCGCCACCTGCTGACCCTGCTGCCACTGACGCTGGCGGCTGCCCTGGCCCAGGCCGAAGACTGGCCCGCGCCGATCAAACAGATCGAGGCCAAAGGCGCCAAAATCCTCGGCAAATTCGACGCGCCCAGCGGCCTCACCGGTTACGCCGCGCAGTACCAGAACCGTGGCATGGCGCTGTACCTGACCGCCGACGGCAAAAGCGTGATCGCCGGCAACCTGTACGACGCCCAGGGCAATGACCTGAGCAGCGCGCCGCTGGAAAAACTGGTGTACGCGCCGATGGCCAAGCAAGTCTGGGCCAAGATGGAACACAGCAACTGGATTCAGGACGGCGATAAAAACGCACCGCGCATTGTCTACCTGTTCAGCGATCCCAACTGCCCGTACTGCAACATGTTCTGGGAACAGGCACGGCCGTGGGTCAAGGCCGGCAAGGTGCAGTTGCGCCACATCATGGTCGGTATCATCCGCGAGGACAGCCCGGGCAAATCCGCCGCCCTGTTCGCCGCCAAAGACCCGCAGAAAGCCCTGGAAGAACACGAAGCCGCCGGCAAGGGCAGCAAATTGCAGGCACTGGACAAGATTCCGGCGGATATCGAAGCCAAGCTCGATGCCAACATGAAGTTGATGGATGAGCTGGAGTTGTCGGCGACCCCGGCAATTTTCTATCTGGATGACAAGGGCGGCCTGCAGCAACAGCAAGGGGCGCCTTCGCCGGAGAAATTGGTCAAGATACTCGGACCGAAATAGGCGGCGCCTGGGCTGACGCCATCGCGGGCAAGCCCGCTCCCACACTTGAATGTTTTCACCGTTCAAAATGTGGGAGCGGGCTTGCCCGCGATGAGGCCCTGACAGGCAAAGCGGATTAAAGCCCTTCCAGCTCCGCCATCAAATCACTCAAACGGTCCACCTTCTCGGCACTGATGTCATTGGCTGCCAACCCTTCGATGTATTCGGCCAGCTCCGCCACCGTGCTGCACTCGAACATCGCCCGCAGCGGCACATCCCGTTGCAGGGTTTTCTGCACGCGGGAGGCGATCTGCGTGGCCAGCAACGAGTGCCCGCCCAGTTCGAAGAAGTTGTCCTGCACGCCGACTTTTTCAACTTTCAGCACGTCGGCCCAAATCCCGGCCAATGTGCTTTCCAGTTCGTTGCGCGGTGCCAGGTAGTCCTGGCTGTGCAACTGGCCGATGTCCAGCGCGGGCAAGGCCTTGCGATCAAGTTTGCCGTTGGCGTTCAACGGCAGGCGTTCAAGCCACAGCCAGTGCAGCGGCACCATGTATTCCGGCAGTTCGGCACGCAGGCGCTGCTTGATACGGTCGAGGCGTTCGCTCGGGTTCAGGGCCGCATCGGCAGCCACCAGGTAACCCACCAGATGCTTGCCGTTGACGCCTTCCTGCACGCCCACTGCGGCGTCACGCACTTCCGGCTGTTCGTGCAGGCGCGCCTCGATTTCACCCAGTTCGATGCGATAGCCGCGAATTTTCACTTGGTGGTCGATACGCCCCACGTACTCCAGCACGCCATCGCTGCGGCGGCGCGCCAGGTCGCCGGTGCGGTACAAACGTTCGCCGGGTGCGCCGAAGGGGTTGGGCACAAACACTGAAGACGTGCGCAGCGGATCACTGACATAGCCACGCCCTACCCCCGTCCCGGCCACACACAACTCGCCGACCGCGCCTTGCGGCACCAGCTCCAGCGCGCCGTCCAGCAGGTACAGGCGGTTGTTGTCGGTCGGCGTCCCGATCGGCAGGTAGGTGCCACGGGTAGAAGCCAAATCCACGCGGAAGAACGCCACATCATCCGAGCATTCCGCCGGGCCATACGCGTTCACCAAGCCAATCTGCGGGTAACGCAGCAACCACTGGTGCGCCAGCTCCGGCGGCATCGCCTCGCCGGTCGGCAGCATCCAGCGCAGGCCGTCCAGGCTGATGTGTTCCTGGGCAAGCATGCCCTGGATCAGCGACGGCACGCTTTCCAGCACGGTGATGCCCTGGGCCTGTACGTGGGTCAGCAAACCTTGCGGATCGTGGGCGATGGTATTCGGCACGATAGCCACCCGCGCACCAAACAGCGGCGCGGCGAGGAACTGCCACACGGAAATATCGAAGCTCTGCGACGCGGTTTGCGCGATCACGTCCGCCGGGCTCAAGTTCAGGTACGGCACCTTGCTCAACTGGTTATTGAGCATGCCACGCTGTTCCACCATCACGCCCTTGGGCAAACCGGTGGAACCCGAGGTGTAGATCACATAGGCGAGGTTATCCGGCCCACTGTAAATGCCCGGGTTGGTGTCGGCCTGCGCCAGCGCCTCCCAGATCAACAGCTTTGGCCGCGCGGAACAGGCGAACGCTTCGAGCAGTTCCAGCGCCTGCTCGCGGCACGCCTGCGTGCACACCAGCAACGGCGTGCGGCTCAGGTCGATAATGCGGCTCAGGCGCTGGCTCGGCAGGCCCGGGTCCAGCGGCAGATAACCGGCACCGGCCTTGAAGCTGCCGATGATCATGCCCAACAGGTCGAGGCTGCGCTCGGCCAGCAAGGCCACCGGCTGATCCAGCCCGACGCCCGCCTGCAACAGCGCATTCCCCAGGCGGTTACTGCGCCGGTTCAGCTCGGCGTAGCTCCATTGCCGGTCGAGGCAACTGGCGGCGATCCGTTGCGGGTGCGCGGCCACCTGCTCTTCGAACAGCTCGATGTAGCTGCGCTCCAGCGGGTAGTCATGGGCGCTGCTGTTGCAACCCTCCACCAGAAATTCACGTTCCTGCTCACCGATCAACGGCAGGTCGGCCATGTCGCCATGGAACCCTTGCACCAGTGCCAGCAGCAGGCGCTTGAACTCGCCGAGCATGCCTTGCACGGTGGTTTCGTCGAAGTAGCGTTTGTCGTAAGACAGGTGCAGGCCAAGGTCATCGCCGGGGTAGCACACGGCCGTCAGCGGGAAGTTGGTGTGGGTGCGGCCGGAATCCGAGGTGGCGTTCAGGCTTTGCGCACGATCCAGCACCGAGACTTCCACCGGGGCGTTTTCGAACACAAACAGGCTGTCGAACAGCGGTTGGCCCTTGGGCAACTCGCTGTGTTCCTGGATCGTCACCAGCGGCAGGTATTCGTACTCGCGCAGCTGCATATTGCTGTCGAGCAGCCCGCTCAACCACTGGCGCACGCTGCAACGCTGGTCATCCTCGGGCAGTTTCACCCGCAGCGCGATGCTGTTGATGAACAGGCCCACCGTGCGCTGCATTTCAGGCATTTCCACCGGGCGACCGGCCACGGTGACGCCGAACAACACGTCGCGGTCGCCACTCAGGCGGCGCAACACCAGCGCCCACGCCGCCTGGGCGAAGGTATTGACGGTGAGTTGGTGGGCCTGGGCCAGTTCGCGCAAGTGCGCACCCTCGCGGGCATCTAGGCGGGTGTAACAATCGCCCACTACCATGCCGCCGCTGTGGCCTGCGTGTTCACGCAGGAAAGGCCGGTCGCTCGGGATCGGCGTGGTGCGCTCGAACCCTTGCAGGTTCTGTTGCCACCACTGGCGCGCTTCGGCGAGGTTCTGCCGTTGCAGCCAGGCGATGTAGTCGCGGTAGCGCGGCGGCGTGGCCAGCTGCGCGTCGCGGCCTTCGCCGAGGGCCATGTAAATCTCGAAGAAATCATTCATCAGCAGGGAGCGGCACCACGCATCGATCAGGATGTGGTGGTTGCTCATCATGAACCAGTAGCGCGCTTCCCCCACACGGATCAGGCGCAGGTGAAACGGCGCCTGGTTGAGCAAATCGAACCCTGCTTCGCGCTCAGCCTTGAGCAGCGCTTGCAGGCGCGGCTCGTGCTCGGCTTCGGGATCATTGCTCCAGTCGAGGTACTCAATGGGCGTGCTGCCCGGTTTGTGGATCACTTGCAGCATGTCCTCGCCGACGTTCCAGCAGAACGACGCGCGCAAGGCTTCATGCCGTGCGATCACCGCCTGCCAGGCCTGGGCGAAACGCTCCGGGTCCAGGGCGCTGTTGATGCGGTAGCGGTCCTGCATGTAGTACAGGCCGGTGCCCGGTTCCAGCAAGGTGTGCAGCAGCAGGCCTTCCTGCATCGGCGTCAGCGGGTACACGTCTTCAATGGCACTGGCGGGTACCGGCAAGGCGTCCAGCTGCGGTTGGGTCAGGCGCGCCAGGGGGAAGTCGGACGGCGTGAGGCCGCCGGCTTCGCCCGTGAGGCAATGCACGATCAGGCTTTGCAATTCGGCCAGATACGCCTCGGCCAGCGCGACAATGGTCTGTTGATCATGACGCTCGCGGCTGAAGGTCCAGCGCAGCACCAGCTCACCGCCGTACACCTGGCCGTCGACACTGAGCACGTTAGGCAGCGGCGCATCCGGGTCATGGGCCAGACCGGCCGACTCGTCCAGCGGATGGAACAGCGCATCGGCACCAAAGCTCTGGTCGAACTGCCCCAGGTAGTTGAAGGTGATTGGCGCCTGCGGCAACGCCTGCAGGGTCTGCCGGGTCGGGTCGTCGGCCAGGTAGCGCAGCACGCCATACCCCAGGCCTTTGTGCGGCACGCCGCGCAGTTGCTCCTTGATCGCCTTGATCGAAGCGCCCTGCTCGGCCTGCGGCGTCAAACGCAGCGGGTAAGCACTGGTGAACCAGCCGACGCTGCGGGTCAGGTCGATTTCATCGAACAGGGTTTCGCGGCCGTGGCCTTCCAGCTGGATCAACGCCGAGTCATGGCCGCTCCAGCGGCACAGCACGCGAGCCAGGGCCGTCAGCAGCAGGTCGTTGACCTGAGTGCGATAGGCGCTCGGCGCCTGCTGCAGTAACTGGCGGGTGTGTTCGGCATCCAGGCGCACGCTGACGGTGTCGGCATCACGGTTGCGCAGCGAACCCTGCGCGCGATCCACCGGCAACTCCACAGCCGGGCCCGCCAGTTGAGCCTGCCACAGGCTCAACTCTTCGCGCAGGGACTCGCTGCCCGCGTAGGCCTGCAAGCGTGCGGCCCAGTCACGCAGGGCGCTGGTCTTGGCCGGCAGGCTGACGGACTGGCCATCGCTGAGTTGGCGGTAAACGTTTTGCAGGTCTTCCAGCAGCACACGCCACGACACGCCGTCCACCACCAGGTGATGGATCGCGATCAGCAAGCGTTGTTGACCCTCGGGGCCGTCCACCAACAAGGCGCGCAGCAGCGGGCCGTGGGCAAGGTCAAGGCTGCGCTGGGTGTCGGTAAACAAGGCGGTGCACTGGTCCATATCACGCACTTGCGCCTGCATCAGCACGCCGCCCTGAGGCACGGCCAGGTGTTCGGCATGCCACTGGGCATCGCGCGGGGTGAAGCTCAGGCGCAAGGCGTCGTGATGTTCCAGTACCGCCAGCAGCGCCTGCTCCAGGCGGTGGGGGTCAAGCAATTGCAGCGGCTTGAGCAGCAGCGCCTGGTTCCAGTGCTGACGGTTGGGGATGTCGGTATCGAAGAACCAATGCTGGATCGGCGTGAGGCCGGAAGGGCCGGTCAACACACCTTGCTCGGCGGTGACCTGCTCGGTTCGCGTGGCCACGGCCGCCAGGGTTTGCACGGTCTGGTGCTGGAACAGGTCGCGGGGGCTGAAGTGAATCCCGGCCTGCCGCGCACGGCTGACCACCTGGATCGACAGGATCGAATCGCCGCCCAGTTCGAAGAAGTTATCGTCCAGGCCGACGCGCTGCACGTTCAGCACCGCGCACCAGATCGCCGCGAGGGTTTGCTCCAGCTCGCTGCGCGGCGCCACGTACTGCTGGCGGTTGGCTTCAGGATCAGGCTGCGGCAATGCGCGACGGTCGAGTTTGCCGTTGGCGGTCAACGGCATGCCGGCCAGCACGATCAGGTGCGCGGGCACCATGTAGTCCGGCAGTTGCGCTTTCAGATGCGTCTTGAGGGACTCGCGCAAGGCACCGTGCTCGGCGTCGCTGACCAGGTAGGCCACCAACTGCTTGCCACTGGGCGAATCCAGCGCCAGCACCACCGCTTCACGCACGGCCTCGTGTTCGAGCAGGCGGGTTTCAATCTCGCCCAGCTCGATGCGGAAACCACGGATTTTTACCTGATGGTCGATACGCCCCAGGTACTCGACTAACCCGTCGGCGCGTTGGCGCACCAGGTCGCCGGTGCGGTACAAACGGCCACCGTTCAAGGCAAACGGGTCGGCGACAAACCGCTCCGCCGTCATCCCCGGCCGCTCGTGGTAACCCTGGGCCAGACCGGCCCCGCCCACATACAGTTCACCCTGCGCGCCCTGGGGCACCAGTGCCAGGTCGGCGTCGAGAATGTAAGCCACGCGATCACCAATAATGCTGCCGATCGGCACACTGCCCGCGCCCTCTTCCAGGTGCTGCGGCGCGAGGCTGGCCAGTGGCATCACCACGGTTTCAGTCGGGCCATAGGCATTGAAAAACACTTCGGGGCGGAACGCGGCACGGATGCGTTGCAGGTGTTCGCCGGTCAGCGCCTCACCGCCGGTGATGCACATGCGCACCGGCAGGGTTTGCTGTTGGGTCGCCAGCCATTGCGCCAACTGGCTGCCGTAGCTCGGCGTGAACCCCAGAATGGTGATGCGATGGGCGCGGATCAGCGCGCAGATTTCCTCCGCGTCCCACTGGCCCTGGGCACGCAACACCACGTGCGCGCCACTGAGCAACGGCACCAGCAAACGCTCGGTGGCGGCGTCGAAGTTGATCGAATAGAAGTGCAGCTCACAATCGTCAGGGCGCATGCCGAAACGCTCGATCACAGCCTGGCAATGCATGGCGATTTCACCGTGGGACACCACCACGCCCTTGGGCTTGCCGGTGGAGCCCGAGGTGTAGATCAGATACGCCTGATGCTGCGGCAGGCTGATCGACGGCAACGCATCTGCCGGGTAATTGCCCAGCACGGGCAGGTCATCTTCCAGGCACCAGCAAGCGACCGTCGCCGGCAACTCGCCCAGGGCTTCGAACATCGCCGCGTCACTGAGCAGCAGGCCGATGCCGCTGTCTTCGATCATGTAATGCAGGCGGTCCAGCGGGTATTCCGGGTCCAGCGGCACGTAGGCGCCGCCGGCCTTGAGAATCGCCAGCAGGCCGATGACCATTTCCAGTGAGCGCGGCAGCGCCAGGCCGACGCGCACCTGCGGGCCGACGCCGCGCTCGCGCAGCATCCAGGCCAGGCGGTTGGCACGCGAATCCAGCTCGCGGTAGTTCAGCGTCTCTCCCGCGAAGGTCAGCGCCGGCGCATCACCTCGGGCCATCGCTTGCTGGCTGAACAGTTGATGCAGGCACTGATCGAGACGATGCTGACCTTTTTCGGCCCCCAGACTGTCTTGCAACACGCGCTGTTCAGCCGCGCTCAGCAACGGCAATTCGCTGAGGCGTTGTAGCGGGTCGGCGATCAAGGCTTCCAGCACGTTGCGCCAATGCTCGGCCATGCGGGCAATGCGCGGCTCGTCGAACAGGTCGGTGCTGTACGTCAGGCAGCAACCCAGGCGATGGTCGAGGTCAGTGACTTCCAGGTTGAGGTCGAACTTGGTCGCGCGGGCATCGTTGGCCAGGTATTCGACGGTCATGCCCGCCAGTTGGCGGCTTTGCTGGAACTCCCAGCGCTGCACGTTGCACATCACCTGGAACAGCGGGTTGTACGCCGCACTGCGCGGGGGTTGCAGGGCTTCCACCAGATGGTCGAAGGGCAGGTCCTGATGGGACTGGCCTTCGATCACGGTGTGGCGCACTTGCTCGAACAGCTCGCCGACGCTCATCTGCCCATCGAGCCGGCAACGCAGCACTTGAGTATTGAGGAATGCACCGATCAGCCCTTCACTCTCCGGGCGGATACGGTTGGCCACCGGCGCGCCGATGCGCAGGTCGGTCTGGCCGCTGTAGCGGTAGAGCAACACGGCCAGCGTGGCGGTCATGGTCATGAACAGCGTGAGGCCGCGCTCGGCATTGAAAGCCCGCACGCGGGCGGCGAGGTCATCACTGAGGTCGAAACGGTACAGCTCGCCCTGATGGCTTTGGACCGGCGGGCGCGGGCGGTCACCGGGCAGTTCCAGCAGTGGATGCTCGTGACCCAGTTGCGCGGTCCAGTAGTCCAGTTGGCGCTGACGCTCGCCGGACTCCAGCCACTGACGTTGCCACACGCTGTAGTCGAGGTATTGCACCGGCAACGGCGCCAGCGGTGACTCGCGCTCGTCGATAAAGGCTTCGTAGAGCGCGCTGAGTTCACGGGCAAAAATGTCCATGGCCCAGCCTTCGGTGACGATGTGGTGCAGGGTCAGCACCAGGTAATGCTCCTGCTCACCGGCCTTGACCAGGCAGGCGCGCAGCAAAGGGCCGGTTTCCAGGTTGAACGGAGTGTGAGCCTCCACGTCCGCCAATTGTTGCAGGCGCTGCCGGCACTCGGTTTCGTTCAGCGCAGTGAAATCCTGCCAGTCCATGCGCAGGCCGGTTTGTGCCGAGACCTGTTGATACGCCACGCCGTCGACACTCGGGAAGGTGGTACGCAGGGTTTCGTGGCGCATGATCAGCGCTTGCAGCGCCGCCTCGAAACGCCCCACGTCCAGCACGCCACGCAGGCGCGCCATGCCGCCGACGTTATAGGCCGGGCTGTCCGGCTCCATCTGCCAGAGGAACCACATGCGCTGCTGCGAATAGGACAGCGGCACCGGCTGGCTGCGGTCGACTCTGGCAATGGCGGTTTGTTGGTTGCGCTGGCCAGCAGCCTGAAACCGGCTCACCTGCTCGGCAAACGCGCCCAGCTCGCTGGCTTCGAACAAGGTGCGCAACGGCAGCTCGACGTCACAGGCCTGACGGGTGCGGGAAATGATTTGCGTGGCCAGCAACGAGTGGCCGCCGAGGGCGAAAAAGTCATCGCGCAGGCCAATACGTGACAGGCCCAATACCTCGCGCCAGATGGCGGCGATCTGTTGCTGTAATGGGGTTTCAGGCTCCACATGTTCACGGATTTGCCACACCGGCTCGGGCAGCGCGCGGCGGTCGAGTTTGCCGCTGGGGCTCAAGGGCATGGCGTCCAGGCGCATCAACAGTGCAGGCACCATGTATTCCGGCAGCTCGGCGGCCAGAGAGGCTTTCACCTGGTGTTCATCCAGCCCGGCAGGGGCGGTGTAGTAGCCGATCAGTTGCGCGTCGCGCACCAGCACCACGGCCTGGGCGATACCGTCGAGGGCCAGCAGGCGCGCTTCGATTTCTTCGGGCTCCACCCGGAAACCTCGCAGCTTCACTTGCTGGTCGAGGCGGCCGAGGTATTCGAGCACGCCGTCGGCGTTCCAGCGGGCGCGGTCGCCGGTGCGATACAGCCGCGCACCCTGGTCATCCGCGACAAAACGCTCGGCGGTCAACCCGGCGCGCCCCAGGTAACCCCGGGCCAGGCCGATGCCGCCAATGCACAGTTCGCCCGGCACGCCCAGCGGCACGGGGTTGAGCTGCTCGTCCAGCACGCGGCAGATGACATTGCCCAACGGGCGGCCGATCGGCGAGCGCTCGCCGTCTTCCACGCGACAGTGCCAGTGAGTCACGTTGATCGCGGTTTCCGTCGGGCCATAACGGTTGTGCAACTGCACCGCCGGCAATTGCGCCAACACGCGGTTGCGCAGCTCGGCAGGCAAGGCCTCGCCGCCGGAGAACAGGCGACGCAGGCTGGTGCACTCGGCCACCAACGGTTCGTCGATAAACAGCTGCAACAACGGCGGCACGAAGTGCAGCGTGGTCACGCCATGCTCCTGCACCAGTTGCGCGATGCGATGCGGGTCACGATGCTCGCCCGGCCCCGCCAGCACCAGGCGGCAACCGGTGATCAGCGGCCAGAAGCATTCCCACACCGACACGTCAAAACTGATCGGCGCCTTTTGCATCAGCACGTCGGTGGCGTCCAGCGCGTAGGTGGCCTGCATCCATTGCAGGCGCTCGGCAAGGGCCGCGTGGGTGTTGCCCACGCCTTTGGGCTGGCCGGTGGAGCCGGAGGTGTAGATCACGTAGGCGAGGTTGTCGCCGTGCAAATGCAGGCCCGGCGCCTGGGTTGGCCAGCTGTCCAGATGCAGGCTGTCCATGGCGATCACGCACACGCCTTCAGGCGTCGGCAATTGTTCCAGCAACGCGGTCTGGGTGAGCAACAGGTGCACGCCGCTGTCGTGCAGCATGTAGGCCAGGCGGTCAGTCGGGTAGTCCGGGTCCAGCGGCACGTAGGCGCCACCGGCCTTGATGATCGCCAGCAGGCCGATCAACAGCTGTGGCGAACGCTCGGCGGCGATGGCCACGCACACGTCCGGGCCCACGCCTTTATCGCGCAGGTAATGGGCCAGGCGGTTGGCCTGGGTATGCAACTGGGCGAAGGTCAGGCTGCCGCCCTGCCAGACCAGCGCGGTGTCGTCGGTGGTGTTGCGGTTGAGCAATTCCGGCAGCCATTGCTGTGCGGGCGTGCACGGCGCTTCGTTCCAGGGTTGCTGCTCGTCATGCGGCATCAGCTTGAGGTCGCCGATGGCCTGCTGCGGCTGTTCGGTGATGGCGTGCAGCAGGTTGATGAAGTGTTCGGCCAGGCGCTGGATCGTGGTGACATCGAACAGTTCGTCGGCGTAGTCGAACGCCAGGCTCAGGCGCCCGTTGCGGTCTTCTTCGCTGTGCAGTTGCAGGTCGAACTTGGCTTCACGGCTGTGCCACGGCAGCTCATCGGCCAGCATGCCCGGCAGGCGGCGCAAGGCGCTCAAGTCGCGTTGCTGGTGGTTGAACATGACCTGGAACAAGCCCTGTTCGCGGGCTTGCGGGAAGGCTTCGAGCAGTTGTTCGAATGGCAGGTCCTGATGGGCCTGGGCGCCTATGACTGTCTCGCGGGTGGCAGCCAGCAACTGGTTGAACGGCAGTTGCCCGTCCAGCTCGGCGCGCAGTACCAATGTGTTGATAAAGAAGCCGACCAACCCCTGGGTTTCCTGGCGCGGGCGATTGGCATTCGGCACGCCGATACGAATGTCGCGCTGGCCGCTGTAGCGATGCAGCAAGCTCTGGAATGCCGCGAGCAACAGCATGAAAGGCGTGGACTGATTGGCCTGGGCCGTCTGGCGGATCGCCTCGCTGAGGCTGACGCTCAGGCGCACGCTGTGCCGCGAGGCACTGTGAAGGTGCTGCGCCGAGCGCGGGTGATCGGTGGCCAGGCTCAGACTCGGGTGTTCCTCGCCCAACTGCGTTTTCCAGTAGGCCAGTTGGCGCTGCCCTTCTCCTTGCGCCAGCCATTGGCGCTGCCAGCTGCCATAGTCGGCGTATTGCAGGGCCAATGGCGGCAGCTCCAGGGTTTGCCCCTGAATGGCGGCGGCATACAGGCTGGAAAATTCGTCGATCAGAACAGTCAGCGACCAGCCGTCGGCAATGATGTGATGCAGGGTCACCAGCAACTGGTGATCTTCATCGTCAAGGCGCACCAGGGTCACCCACAGCAGCGGGCCCTTTTCCAGATCGAACTGGGTTCGCGCTTCATCTTCGCGGATTTGCTGCGCGCGGGCCTCACACTCGGCCGCGGGCAGGTCGCTGAGGTCGATGACTTGCAGGTCGAAGTCGGCCGTTGCCTCCACGCGCTGGAAGGCTTGGCCATCGCGCTCGTAGAAGCGCGTGCGCAGGGCTTCGTGGCGCCCGATCAGGTGCCGGAAGCTGGCGCGCACGGCATCTTCATCCAGCTCGCCGCGCAGGCGCAGGCCGCCGGGAATGGTGTAGGCGCTGCTGTGCGGGTCCAATTGCCAGGTGATCCACAGGCGGTTTTGCGCCAGGGATTGAGGCAGTTCTTCCTGACGCGACAGCGCATGAATCGCACCCTGCGCCACGCCGCCGTCCTGCTGCAAGCGCGCCACACTGGCGGCAAATGCGGCCAGGCTCGGTGCCTCGAACAGCAAACGCAGGTTCAGCTCCAGGCCCAGGGTTTCACGCAAGCGCGCGACCACTTGGGTCGCGGTGATGGAGTTACCGCCGAGCAGGAAGAAATGGTCATCACTGCAGACGGTGGCGATATTCAACTGCTCACACCAGATCGCTGCAATGTGGCTCTGCAGCTCGGATTCCGGTACTGCATCGCCCGTCTGCGCCGGCAGGTCGGGGAATTGCGCATAGCGGTCGAGGCTGCCATCGGCATGGCGCAGGCCGCATGCGGCGCGCTGCACCTTGCCGCTGGAGGTTTTTGGCAAGCCGCCGGGGTTGAGCAGCACCACCACGCTCGGGGCCTGCTGATACGCCTCGGCCACGGCCTGGCGGATCGCCTTGATCAGCGCCTCGGGCGGTAGGATTTTCTGCACGCTGCGGCTGATTTCCGCGGCGATGCCGATGCCTTCCAGGCCCGCGTCCTGCACAGCAAACGCTGCGACCCGGCCTTTGCGCACCACTTCCACTTCACGCTCGATGGTCTGCTCAATGTCCTGCGGGTACAGGTTGTGGCCACGCACGATCAGCAGGTCTTTCAGACGCCCGGTGATGTACACCTCGCCGTCACGGATAAACCCCAGGTCGCCGGTGCGCAGCCAGGTGCGACCTGCCTGCTGCACAAAGGTTTTGGCCGTGGCTTCGGGGTTGCGCCAGTAGCCGTGGGCGATGCTCGGGCCGCTGGCCCAGATTTCGCCGACGCGGTTATCCGGCAGTTCAGCGAGCGTGTGCGGGTCGGCGATCAGCACCGCGTGTTCAGGCTGGCTGGTGCCACAGCTCATGATCGCACTGCCCTGCCCCGGCTCGGCACGATTGGCGGCCAGCGCTTGCTCGTCCACGCGCAACGCCGGGATTCCGTTGCCACGGGTGCCGCCGGCGACAAACAACGTCGCCTCGGCCAGCCCGTAAGAGGCGAAGAAGTTGTTCGGTGTAAAACCACAAACGGCGAACTTTTCGGCGAAGCGTTCCAGGGTGTCCAGGCGGATGGGCTCGGAGCCCGAATAGGCTACGCGCCACCGGCTCAGGTCCAGACGTTCCAGCGCGGTGTCGCTGACCCGCTCGCTGCACAGGCGGTAGGCGAAATCCGGGCCGCCACTGATGGTGCCGCCGTATTCGCTGATCGCTTCAAGCCAGCGCAATGGCCGGCCCAGGAAGTAAGCAGGCGACATCAACACGCAGGGCACGCCACTGAAAATCGGTTGCAGCAGGCCGCCGATCAAGCCCATGTCGTGGTACAGCGGCAACCAGCTGACGATCACGTCGTCCGGGTTGAGGTCGATGCCGAAGCCCCGGCGGATCAGCACTTCATTGGCCACCAGGTTGCCGTGGCTGACCTGCACGCCCTTGGGCAATGCGGTGGAGCCGGAGGTGTATTGCAGAAAGGCAATGTCATCGGCTTGCAGTTCGGGGGCGACCCAGTTGCCCGCAATGCCGGCGTCCAGCGTGTCGACGCTGAGCACCGGCGGCGCGTTGTCGATCTGCGCCAGG
Organism: Pseudomonas tolaasii NCPPB 2192; assembly: GCF_002813445.1. Taxonomy (NCBI): domain Bacteria; kingdom Pseudomonadati; phylum Pseudomonadota; class Gammaproteobacteria; order Pseudomonadales; family Pseudomonadaceae; genus Pseudomonas; species Pseudomonas tolaasii. Next base: position 3,595,498 of record NZ_PHHD01000001.1, on the reverse strand, counting down.
CCATCGCCCAGGCTGGCAATGGTCAGCAGCAAGCGCGGCTCGGCGTCGGCGATGATCGACAGCAGGCGTTCCTGATGGTGACGGCGAGTGGACTCCGGCGGATAGGCCGGCACCGCGATCACGCCGGCATACAGGCAGCCGAAAAACGCTGCAACGTAATCCGGGCCGCTGGGGAACAACAGCACCGCACGGTCGCCCAATGCCGCATTGGCTTGCAACGCAGCGGCAATGGTGCGGGCGCGCTGGTCCAGTTCGTGATAACTGAGCACCACGTTCTGCTCGGCACTGTCGGCAAGGAAGCGCAAAGCGATCTGGTCCGGGGTTTGCGCGGCGCGGCGTTGAAGGGACTCGACCAGGGTGCGGGGAAGTTCGAAGGCGTCCATCATGGGGTTCCTGCCTGAAATCGGCTTGCGGGAAATTCGGGAAATAAAGGGCGTTCAGCCGGCGACCAGGGACCGCGCCGCGCCATTGCGCCAGCGGGCCAGGTGTTCGTCGGCATAGCGGCGCAGGCAGCGCAATACCGCGCTTTCGTGCTGCACGAGAAAGAAGTGGTGGCCGTCAAACAGGTCCAGGGAAAATCCACTGGCCGCATCGGCCTGCCAGTCGAGCAACTGGTCGGCGCGCACGCTGTCTTGCTTGCCGCCGAATACGTGGATCGGCACGTCCAACGGCGCTCGTTCGCCATAGTTGAAACTGCCGCACAACAGGAAGTCGGCACGCAGGATCGGCAGCATCAGTTGCATCAATTCGGGGTCGGCCAGAGCCTCTTCGGTGGTGCCCTTGAGCTCGCGCAGGCGGGCGATCAGTTGCTCGTCAGTCTTTTCGACGGCGTATTCGCTGACATCACGGCAGGCCGGGCCGGCAGTACCGGAGGCGAACAACGCCAATGGCGCAGGCAGGCCACGCTCGCGCAAGGCATGCACCAATTCAAACCCCAGCAGGCCGCCGAGGCTGTGACCGAACACGGCATACGGGCCGTTCAGCTCATGGCTGATTTCGCCGGCCAGCTGCACCGCCAGTGCTTTGATGTCGCGCTGCAAGGGCTCGTCCATGCGCATGCCGCGCCCCGGCAATTCCAGCGGGCACACCTGCAACCATTCGGGTAAAACCCGGCGCCAGCGTGCATACACCATGGCACTGGCCCCCGAGTAAGGCAGGCAAAACAGACGCAATCGGGTCGGCGCACTCATGGTGTGAGGACTCCAAACTGAAACACGCTGTGTGCACGATAAAAACCCATCTCGCCCTCCTGCGGGTGCTGATCCATGGCCGTCTGCGCAACGGACCTGTCACCCAAGAGAACGGACGGAGGCGCCGGATAATTAGTCGCGAGGGGCGAGTGAGACGCGCCTGGCACCTAACGGGAAGGCATAAGATTAGTTCGCCTTCTCATTTGACAATCATTATCATTCAACATAATTTGTTGCCCGATGTGTAGGAGGCCTCAGCAAGGACGCCCTCCCCCAACCTCTTTTGCAACAAGGTGATTTCCATGACGGAACAAGTATCCACAGGCAGGTGCGACTCACCGCTTCTCCAGGCCTTCGTCGACAACCGGCTGATCCTGGTGAAGATCGCGGCACGCATTACCGGCTGTCGCTCCCGCGCTGAAGACGTCGTGCAGGACGCCTATTTCCGGCTGCAATCGGCGCCGACGATCACCTCATCGTTCAAGGCCCAGCTCAGTTACCTGTTCCAGATCGTGCGCAACCTGGCAATCGACCACTACCGCAAGCAGGCCCTGGAACTCAAATACTCCGGCACCGAAGAGGAAGGCTTGAATGTGGTCATCCATGGCGCTTCACCGGAAACCTCCCACATCAACTTCAACACCCTGGAAAACATCGCCGACGCCCTGACGGAGCTGCCCCAGCGCACCCGCTACGCCTTCGAGATGTACCGCCTGCACGGCGTGCCGCAAAAGGACATCGCCAAGGAACTCGGCGTGTCACCGACCCTGGTGAACTTCATGATTCGGGATGCGCTGGTGCACTGCCGCAAGGTGTCGGGCAGCCAGAGCGATACGTTTGCACGGCGGGTTTGACCGCCCGATCAAGCCCGATGAAAGCTGGCTGTTGTGTGGGAGCTGGCCTGCCTGCGATGGCATTAACCGGGTTTAACTGAGAGACCGAGGCGCCTGCATCGCAGGCAAGCCAGCTCCCACATCAGCCAGGCGCCTGCGGATTCAATGCCGACTCAGACCAACCCGCACCGCTCAAAAAAACGCTCCCGCCCCAGAATCATCAGCGCCGCGCGCTTGTGGGGGAAGTCAAATTCCTTTTCGCAGTGAAAACACTGGTTGTGCATATGGCCGATCATCTTCGCGTTATCGGCACGAGGTTCTGCCACCACGCGCTGGGTGCGCGGGTCGTCGAGAAACAGGTAGTGCACCAGCGCCGACAACCAGCTGGCAACCTTGTGCGGCCCGCGGTGATGCTCTTCGCCCACCAGCATGTGAATGCCACGATCGTAATCACCCGCGTCGTAGAACGGGGCGATGCGGTCTTCCTTGGCCCAATAGGCTTCGAAGTAGGCAAACGGCTCGTCGTCGAAGCATCCGATCAGCGTCAGGGTGTGGGGGTCGGCGTCGAGCTTGTCGAGGTACTCGCGGTGCTGTTCCAGGCTGCCGGTTTCCTGCCAGAAATTCGCCACGCGGGTGCTGTTCTGCCAGCGATTGAAGCGAGCCAGGTCCACGTCGATTTCAACGGTGCGCAAGGAAACCCAGGCGCCCAGACGCGCATCGAAACGCCGGTAGACCTCGCCGCGCGGTTTGGGTGCGCGGGTCGGGTGGCGTTTGCCGGCGCTGATGACCATCTGTTGCGGGTAACTGCCGCTGAAGGATTGGCCCAGCCACGGTTGAGGCAGTTGCCAGAACAGTGTGCGCTCGCAGCGAAATTGCCCCGGCGTTTCGGTTGCCACCAGCAAGCCGCTGCGCAGCGCATCTTCCGGCGCATGCTCCAGGTGCCAGATCACACGCTGGCGCGCCGGCTCCCTGGCGAACAACCAGTAACAGGCGCTCCACAACGCGCGGGCGTTGGCGACGCTGTTGGCCTCCTGCAAATGCACCTGCAGTTCATCGCCGCGTTCCAGACGCAGGCGAATCAGCGGCTGGCCTTCGAGGGTCAGGCTCAGGCGGCTGTCGGTTTCATCGGCATTCAGGGCAGGCCCGGCCGGCAATGGCAGGGCAGATAAATCATTCATGGTGGCGGCTCATGGTATTCGTCGGCAGATAGAAGAAGTGACGTGAGCAGCGCCGGAAAATTTACCCGTCAGGGCGACGCGGGGACCGTCGTGACGTCAATACGGTAGGGTTCGAAGATTTTCAGCATCTGGCCATTGTCCCGCAGCCCCTTGAGCAACCCGGCGAACGTCGGGCCGCTGATCGGCGCCTTCGGCCTGAGCAAGGCGAAGTGATGATAGATCTGGTCGATGCGCTCCGACACCAGGAATTGCCCGGCCAAATCCGCATTGCGCACCATGAAGTCGCTCAGGTACGAACGGGTGACCAGCGCGATATCGGCGCGCCCGCGTGCCACCATCAACAGGTTGCTGTCGTGGGAGTAGGTCAACGTGGCGTTGAAGTGCTCGGCCATGTTTTTCGGGTCGGGATTGAAGTTGGCGAACGCATAGTGATAGCCGCTGAACACGGCGAGGCGCTTGCCGGTCAGGTCGGCGAAGTAGCTTTGATCGCGGCCGGGCTCACGCTGGGCGACGAAAATTTCCGCGTCTTCCAGGCCCATGTCGACGCTGGTGTGGGGAATGCCTTGCCAGCCCCAATTGGGGTTTTCGAAGATCGCCATGTCGACCCGGCCCTGCTCGAAGTCACGAAAACGACGCGGGATCGAGGTGGGCACCAGCACGAATTGGTAGTCGGTCTGCTCGGCATTCAGGGCTTCCACCAGTTGCGGCAGCAAGCCCGTGTCGGCCCCTTGCTCGGGACGTACGGTGTAGGGCGGAAAGTGCGCGGCGCCTATCCTGACCAGTTGCGCAGCCGAAGCCGGCAACCCGTATGCAGTGCCCAGTGCCCATAAAGTCAGTCCTGCAGCCAGTCGCCATGGCGATAACATCAAGGCACACACCGTTAAACACTCTGATGGCGATAAGCTAGGCGTTTTTGTCAGTCGAGACAACTTTTGCCATCAAATTAGTGGCTTAGTCGGCCTTGAGCACCATCAACAAGGCTTCTTCGGCCAATTGTTCCAGGGTCAGACTGCCTTCGGCGCGGAACCAGGTAGTGGTCCAGGACAGCGCACCTGTCAAAAAACGCCGGGTGATAAACACGTCGCCACGGATGTAACCGGCCGCCCTGGCCTCGCCCAGCACCTGCAGCCAGATCTGCTCATACACATCACGCAGTGCCAGCACCTGGGCCTGGCCTTCGGCCGACAACGAGCGCCACTCGTACACCAGCACCGCCATCGCCTCGCCGCTGCCGCCCATGATCGACTGCAATTCGCAGCGAATCAGCGCCAGCACGCGCTCGCGCACATTGGTTGCCTCTTCCAGCGAGGCGCGCATCATGGCGGTGTTGTAATGGATGGTTTCTTCCATCACCGCACGCAGGATCTCGTCCTTGCTCTTGAAGTGATGAAAGATACTGCCCGACTGAATGCCCACGGCGCTGGCCAGGTCACGCACGGTGGTGCGCTCAAAACCCTTGTTGCGAAACAGGTGAGCCGCGGTTTGCAGCAACTTGCCCCGGGCACTGTCGGGGTCGGTCAACTGGCCGCCTTCGACCATGGTGCGCATCACCCGCAGGGCTTTTTGCTCATCCATGCCACTCTCCTTCACTTCTGCTGACATCTTGGGCGGCAATTTAGGCCGTGGCCGCCAACCAAGCAAGCGCTTGGGTAAAACTTGTTTCGCACGTTTACAAACCAAGCGCTTGCTTGGTAGTCTCGACACCAGCCATTCGGGGGAAGGATTTCTCATGAGCAAGACGGTTCGTATCGGCTGCGCCAGCGCCTTCTGGGGCGACACCTGCACTGCCGCTGCCCAGTTGGTGCACGGCGGCGCGCTGGATTACCTGGTGTTCGACTATTTGGCCGAAGTCACGATGTCGATCCTTGCCGGCGCACGAATGAAAGACCCCGAAGCCGGTTATGCCACGGACTTCGTTGAGGTCCTGACACCCCTGCTCGCCGATATCCACCGCCAGGGCATCCGCGTGATCAGCAACGCCGGGGGCATCCACCCCCAGGCCTGCGCCGCTGCGCTGCAAGCGGCCTGCGACAAGGCCGGGGTTGCGCTGAAAATCGCCGTGTTGCTCGGCGATGACCTGCAACCCCAACTCAAACACCTGCACGGCATCCGCGACATGTTCAGCGGCGCACCTTTGCCGCCGGTTTGCGTGTCCGCCAACGCCTACCTCGGCGCGCCGGGCATTGCCAAAGCGCTTGAACTGGGTGCCGATATCGTCATCACCGGCCGGGTAGTCGACAGCGCCGTGGTCAGCGCCGCGCTGGTGCATGAATTCAACTGGTCGTGGCAGGACTATGATCGCCTCGCCCAGGCCGCATTGGCCGGGCACATCATCGAATGCGGCGCGCAGTGCACCGGCGGCAACTTCACCGACTGGCGCGACGTGCCGGACTACGAGCACATCGGTTTCCCCATCGTCGACGTCAGCGCCGACGGGCAGTTCACCGTCAACAAGGTCGAAGGCACCGGCGGGCTGATCAGCGAGCTCAGTGTCGCCGAGCAACTGCTGTATGAAATCGGCGACCCACGCGCCTACCTGCTGCCGGATGTGATCTGCGATTTCAGCCAGGTCAAATTGCAGCAACAGGGTAAAAACTGCGTGCGCCTGCACGGTGCCAAGGGCTCACCGCCCACCGACCAGTACAAGGTCAGCGCGACCTGCCCGGACGGTTTCCGTTGCACCGCCAGTTGCCTCATTGCCGGGATGGATGCCGTTGAAAAAGCCGAACGCGTCAGCCAGGCCATCCTCCACAAAACCTCGGAGCTGTTCAGCCAGCGCGGCTGGGCACCCTACACCGAAGTGAACATCGAACTGCTTGGCAGCGAAGCCACCTACGGCGCCCACGCCCGACGCCAGGATTGCCGCGAAGTGGTGGTGAAACTGGCGGTGCGTCACCCGAGCAAACCCGCGCTGGTGCTGTTTGCCCGCGAGATCGCCCAGGCCGCCACCGGCATGGCGCCGGGGCTGACCGGCATTGTTGGCGGACGGCCCACGGTGTATCCGCTGATTCGTTTGTTTTCGTTCCTGATCGATAAATCCGCCTGCGACCTGGTGATCGACCTTCAGGGCGAGCACCACCGGTGCGAATTGCCCGTGGCCGCAGCACTCGCCACAGCCGGCGCTCCGATTGATCCGCCCAAACCCGAGGGCCGCGCCGATGCCAGCGTGCCGTTGGTGAAGCTCGCCGTGGCGCGCTCCGGCGACAAAGGCAACCACAGCAATATCGGCGTGATCGCCCGCCAACCGGACTACCTGCCGTGGATTGCCGAGGCGCTGACGCCTGAAGTCATCGTCGACTGGATGGGCCACGTGCTCGACCCACAGCTCGGCCGCGTCGAGCGCTGGTACCTGCCCGGCAGCCACAGCCTGAATTTCCTGCTGGAAAACGCCCTCGGCGGTGGTGGCATCGCCAGCCTGCGCATCGACCCGCAGGGCAAGGCCTTCGCCCAGCAACTGCTGGAAATCCCCATCGCCGTGCCGCAACACATCGCTGATCAATTCAAATAAAGGAGCGTTGCCGTGGCCTTCGACTCGATCTTCAAAGCCGACTTGTTCCAGGGGCAAACCGTGATTGTCACCGGTGGCGGCAGCGGCATTGGCCGTTGCACCGCCCATGAACTGGCGGCCCTCGGCGCCAGGGTTATTCTGGTGGGGCGCAAGCCGGAAAAACTGCAGAAGGTGGCGGCGGAAATTGCTGAAGATGGCGGCAGCGCCCATTGGCAGGCCTGCGACATCCGCGAAGAGGACGCTGTGAAGGCGCTGGTCACGCAGATCATTCAGGCACACGGACCGATCCATGGGCTGGTCAACAATGCCGGCGGCCAGTACCCGTCACCCTTGGCGTCGATCACCCAGAAGGGCTTCGAAACCGTGTTGCGCACCAACCTGGTCGGCGGTTTTTTGATGGCGCGGGAAGTGTTCAACCAATCCATGAGCAAACACGGTGGCGCTATCGTCAACATGCTCGCCGACATGTGGGGCGGCATGCCCGGCATGGGCCATTCGGGCGCGGCGCGTGCAGGCATGGACAATTTCACCAAGACCGCCGCGTTTGAATGGGGTTACGCCGGTGTGCGCGTCAACGCCGTGGCGCCGGGCTGGATCGCTTCCAGCGGCATGGACACCTATGAAGGCGCGTTCAAGGCGGTGATCCCGACCCTGCGCGAACACGTGCCGCTCAAGCGCATCGGTACCGAATCGGAAGTCAGCGCGGCCATCGTGTTTCTATTGAGCCCCGCTGCCGCATTCGTCAGCGGCAGCACCTTGCGCATCGACGGCGCCGCCACCCTCGGCAACCGCGCCTGGCCACTGCACAAGGCACAGCCGCCCAGCGACCCCTTTAACGGCTTCCACCGTGCGTATCTGCCCGACGTACTCAAGGCGGAGCAATAAACCATGCCGATGATTGAAACCCTGATCGACGCCCACAGCCCGCAGTTCGCGCAGAACCGCGACGCCATGCTGGCGGCCATCGCGCACCTGCGCCAGCTGGAGCAGAACCTGCTGAACAAGGCTCAGGAAGCCAAGCCCAAATTCGACAAACGCGGCCAATTGCTGCCCCGCGAGCGCCTCAACCGGCTGCTGGACCCCGGCGCGCCATTTTTGGAGCTGGCCAGCCTGGCCGGCTACAAACTCCACGACGACAAGGACGGCAGCGCCGCCGGTGGCGGCTTGATCGCCGGCATCGGCTACGTCAGCGGCGTGCGCATGCTGGTGGTGGCCAATAACAGCGCGATCAAGGGCGGGACGATTTCGCCCTCCGGTTTGAAGAAGTCCCTGCGCCTGCAACAGATCGCACTGGAGAACAAACTGCCGGTGGTGACACTCGCCGAGAGCGGCGGCGCCAACCTCAATTACGCCGCCGAGATTTTCGTCGAAGGCGCGCGCAGCTTCGCCAACCAGGCGCGCATGTCGGCCATGGGCTTGCCGCAAATCACCGTGGTGCATGGTTCGGCCACGGCGGGCGGTGCCTACCAGCCGGGGCTGTCGGATTACGTGGTGGTGGTGCGCGGCAAGGCCAAGCTGTTCCTGGCCGGGCCGCCGTTGCTGAAAGCGGCGACCGGCGAGGTGGCGACGGATGAGGCATTGGGCGGCGCCGAAATGCATGCGCAAACCGCCGGTACCGCTGAATACCTGGCGGAAAACGATGCCGATGGCGTGCGCATTGTGCGCGAGATCGTGGCGTTATTGCCTTGGGATGATCGTCTGCCGCTGGCGCAAAAGCGCACGTACGCCGAGCCACTGTACCCCATCGACGACCTGCTGGGCCTGATCCCCGACGATCCGAAAAAGCCTTACGACGTGCGTGAAATCCTCGCGCGGCTGGCCGACGGTTCCCGTTTCCTTGAATTCAAAAGCGAATTCGACGCCCACACTGTCTGCGGCCACCTGCACATTCAGGGCCGCGCCATCGGCGTGATCGGCAACAACGGCCCGATCACGCCCAAAGGGGCGAGCAAGGCCGCGCAATTTATCCAGCTGTGTGACCAGAGCCGCACGCCGCTGCTGTTTTTGCACAACACCACCGGTTTTATGGTCGGCACTGAATCGGAACAACAAGGCGTGATCAAGCACGGCGCCAGGATGATCCAGGCGGTGGCCAATGCGCGGGTGCCCAAACTCACGGTGGTGGTCGGTGGCTCCTACGGCGCCGGCAACTACGCAATGTGCGGTCGTGGGCTGGACCCGCGCTTTATCTTTGCCTGGCCCAATAGCCGCACGGCGGTGATGGGCGGCGCGCAGGCCGGCAAAGTGCTGCGCATCGTCACCGAGGCCAAGCAGTTGAAAGACGGTTTGGTACCCGACCCCAAGGTGCTGGACATGCTCGAACAGGTCACCGCGCAGAAACTCGACAGCCAATCCACAGCGCTTTACGGCAGCGCGAACCTGTGGGATGACGGGCTGATCGACCCACGGGACACCCGGACCTTGCTCGGCTTTTTGCTGGACATCTGCCACGAAGCCGAACTGCGGCAATTACAACCCAACAGCTTCGGCGTGGCGCGTTGACCGTTCCCACGCTCCGCGTGGGCATGCAGCCAGGGGCGCTCCGCGTCCCAACAGGGAGAACAATAAAAATGATCTTCACCCAGGAACACCAGGAACTGCGCCGCACCGTGCGCTCCTTCGTCGACCGCGAAATCAACCCGCACGTGGACGAGTGGGAAAAAGCCGGGCGTTTTCCCATCCACGCAATCTTCCGCAAGGCCGGCGACCTCGGCCTGTTGGGCATCTCCAAGCCGGAGAAATTCGGCGGCATGGGCCTGGACTACAGCTACTCCATCGTCGCGGCTGAAGAGTTCGGCACCATTCGCTGCGGCGGCATCCCCATGTCCATCGGCGTGCAGACTGACATGTGCACCCCCGCCCTCGCCCGCTTCGGCTCCGATGAACTGCGCGAAGAATTCCTGCGCCCGGCCATCAGCGGCGAGCAGGTGGGCTGCATCGGCGTGTCGGAAACCGGCGCCGGCTCCGACGTGGCCGGACTGAAAACCCACGCGCGCAAGGACGGCGACGATTACGTGATCAACGGCAGCAAAATGTGGATCACCAACTCGCCCAGCGCCGATTTTATCTGCCTGCTGGCCAACACGTCCGATGACAAGCCGCACATCAACAAATCCTTGATCATGGTGCCGATGAACACGCCGGGCATCAGCGTCAGTCCGCCGCTGGAAAAGCTCGGCATGCACAGTTCCGAAACCGCCCAGGTGTTTTTCGACGGCGTGCGCGTGCCGCAACGCAACCGCATCGGCCATGAAGGCGCAGGCTTTATGATGCAGATGCTGCAATTCCAGGAAGAACGCCTGTTTGGCGCGGCCAATATGATCAAGGGCCTGGAGTACTGCATCGACAGCACGATTGAGTACTGCAAGGAGCGCCAGACCTTTGGCAAGGCGCTGATCGACAATCAGGTGATCCACTTCCGCCTGGCCGAACTCGCCACCGAAATCGAATGCCTGCGTGCGCTGGTCTACCAGGCCACCGAGCAATACATCAAGGGCCAGGACGTGACGCGCCTGGCCTCCATGGCCAAACTCAAGGCCGGGCGCCTGGGCCGTGAAGTCAGTGACAGCTGCCTGCAGTACTGGGGCGGCATGGGGTACATGTGGGACAACCCCGTAGCCCGCGCCTATCGCGACGTGCGACTGGTGTCGATCGGCGGCGGCGCCGACGAAATCATGCTGGGCATCATCTGCAAACTGATGGGCACCCTGCCCGGGAAAAAACCATGAACACCCTGCTGCTCGAACCGCATAACGGGGTGCTGCACATCACCCTCAACCGCCCCGAATGCCGCAATGCCATGAGCCAGGAAATGGTCGACGAATTGCGCGCCGTGCTGGCAGACCTGGACAGCCGCACGCGCGCACTGGTGATCAGTGGCGCGGGCGGGCACTTTTGTGCGGGCGCGGATGTGAAAGACATGGCCAGTGCAGGCGAGCGCATGCAGGCGTTGAACCGGGCGTTCGGCGCCCTGTTGCAGGCGGTCGAGGCCGTGCCGCAAGTGGTCATCGTGGTGCTGCAAGGCGCAGTGTTGGGTGGCGGCTTTGGCCTGGCGTGCGTGAGTGATATCGCGATGGCCGACCATCAGGCGCAGTTCGGTTTGCCGGAGACGGGCCTGGGTTTGCTGCCCGCGCAGATTGCGCCGTTTGTGGTCAAGCGCATCGGGCTGACCCAGGCTCGCCGGCTGGCACTGACCGCGGCGCGGTTTGATGGGATCGAGGCTGAACGGCTGGGTGTGGTGCACTTTACCGAGCGTGACCCGCAGGCGTTGGCCGAGCGGTTGGATGACGTGTTGGGGCAGGTGCTCAAGTGTGCACCGCAGGCGAATGCGCGAACCAAGGCGCTGTTGCTGGCAAGTGTGGAGGAGCCGCTTGAAACCGTACTGGATCGCGGGGCGCAGTGGTTTGCCGAGGCGGTCAAGGGCGAGGAAGGGATAGAGGGAACGCAGGCGTTTGTACAGAAACGCAAACCGGGTTGGTCCCGATGACGCTATCGCAGGCAAGCCAGCTCCCACTTTTGAAAGTATTCACAAATCCAAATGTGGGAGCTGGCTTGCCTGCGATGAGGCCCCAACTCACACCGAATACTCAGGAATGACCCAATGCCCACATTCAGCAAAATCCTGATCGCCAACCGCGGCGAAATCGCTTGCCGCCTCCAGCGCACCGCCCAGGCCCTGGGCTACCGCACCGTGGCCGTCTACAGCGACGCCGACGCTCAGGCCCTGCATGTGCAGATGGCCGACGAAGCCGTCAACATCGGCCCCGCCCCCGTTCAACAGTCCTACCTCAGCATCGACGCCATCCTTCACGCCGCCAAACTAACCGGCGCGGATGCCGTTCACCCGGGCTACGGTTTCCTCTCCGAAAACCCCGAATTCGCCCGCGCCTGCCAGCAAGCCGGACTCACCTTCATCGGCCCCAGCGTCGAAGCCATCGAGCTGATGGGCAGCAAACGCCAGTCCAAGCTCGCCATGCTCGCCGCCGGCGTGCCCTGCATCGCCGGCTATCAGGGCAGCGCGCAAGACGACCAAACCCTGCAACAGGAAGCCGACCGCATCGGCTACCCGCTGATGATCAAGGCCAGCGCCGGTGGTGGCGGCCGTGGCATGCGCCTGGTGCATCATCCGGAAAGTTTGCTGGACAACCTGAATACCGCCCGCTCCGAAGCAAAAAACGCCTTTGGCAGCGACGAGCTGATTCTCGAACAGGCGCTGATCAACCCGCGCCACGTGGAAGTCCAGCTGTTCGGCGACAGCCACGGCAACCTTCTCTACCTCGGTGAACGCGACTGCTCGGTCCAGCGCCGTCATCAGAAAGTCATCGAAGAAGCGCCCTGCCCGGTCATGACGCCCGAGCTACGCCAGGCCATGGGTGAAGCCGCGCTCAAGGCGGGCCGGGCCGTGAATTACGTCGGCGCAGGCACCGTGGAGTTCCTGCTCGACCGCGACGGCACGTTCTACTTTCTGGAAATGAATACGCGCCTGCAGGTCGAGCACCCGGTCACCGAACTGATCACCGGCCTCGACCTGGTGGCCTGGCAACTGCACGTCGCCACCGGCCTGCCGTTGCCCTTGCAGCAAGCCGACGTGACCTTGAGCGGCCACGCGATGGAAGTGCGCCTGTACGCCGAAGACCCGGCGCAGGGGTTTCTGCCGCAAACCGGCGACGTGCTGCACTGGGAGCCCGCCCCCGGCGTGCGGATCGACCACGGCCTCTGCGAAGGCCAGCGTATCAGCCCGTTCTACGACCCAATGCTGGGCAAGATCATCGCCCATGGCGCCACTCGCGAAGAGGCGCGGCGCAAGCTGCTGCGCGCCGTGGAAGACACGGTGTTGCTCGGTGTCACCACCAACCAGCGGTTGCTCACCGACCTGCTCACACACGCGGATTTTGTCGCGGGCGACTTCAGCACCGGGTTTATCGCCGAGCATTTCAAGGAAATAACGCTTCAACCCGCCTCCCCCGACCAGCTCGCCCTGGCTGCCGCGTTGTTTTATCGACACAGCGCCAGCCGGCATGCGCAGGGTTTAGCGGGGTGGAGCAACAACGCCGTTTCGCCTGCGAGCTACCGCCTGGAGGCCAATGGTGAAATTCACGACGTGAGCGTCGATGCCCTGCAGCTCACTGCCGACGGCCGCTACGCCACCGTGGTGCTCAACGGCATTCGCCGACGCATCGCCTACCACCTCGACGGCACGCAGCTATGGCTGCCGGGCCTGCGGGTGGTCAACCGTACCCAGCAAACCGCCAGCCGCCAGGCCGGCTTCAGCAGCGGTATGGTCAAGGCGCCGATGGACGGTGCCATTGTGGAGGTGCGCGTGAGCGCGGGGGAAAACGTGGTCAAAGGTCAGCTGTTGGTGGTGCTCGAAGCCATGAAAATGGAGCATCCGCTGACCGCCGGCATCGATGGCGTGGTCAAGGGCGTACAGGTAACCGCGGGCGACCAGGTGCGCAACCGCCAGGTTTTGCTGGAGATCGAATAGGCCTGGGCGGAACTACAAGGCCGGGCTACGCTCTATCCCCATCAGAAAGGGATGAGTACGGGAACCTGCGCAATGCCTCATTGGCTGATTATTGACCTTGAAGCCACAACGGATGAAGGCGGCTGGCCCGTGACGGAGATGGAAGTCATCGAGATCGGCGCCAGCCTGGTGAACCGCGAGGGCCGCGAGCTGGACCATTTCCAGCGCTTCGTGCGCCCGCAGCGTCGCCCGTTGCTGACGCCGTTTTGCCGCCAGTTGACCCACATCACCCAGGCCAACATGGACAGCGCCGCGCCGTTCACCGAGGTCTGGCCGCTGTTCGAGCGCTGGCTCGGTCAGCACCAGACGCGCCTGGAAGGCTGGGCCAGTTGGGGTGATTACGACCGCGCGCAGCTTGAACTGGAGTGGCAACGCCACGGCCTGACCAGCGCCCTCGCCCAAACGCCCCACGTGAACCTCAAGCAGCGCTTCGCCAAGGCACGGCGCCTGGACAAGCCACTGGGGCTCAACGGCGCCCTGCAACTGGCGGGCATGCAGTTTCATGGCCAGCAACACCGCGCGCTGGAAGATGCGCGCAATACCGCACGCTTGCTGCCGCTGATACTGCCGGTCTAGGCAGCCCTCGTGCCCTTGGGCATACTGGCCGACCTTTCCAGACCCTTTTCCGAGGATTCACCCATGTTTAAAGTCAACGAGTACTTCGACGGCACCGTCAAGTCGATCGCTTTTGGCACCGCAGAAGGTCCGGCGACGATCGGCGTGATGGCCCCGGGTGAATACGAATTCGGCACCGCCCAGCGTGAAATCATGCACGTGGTGTCCGGCGCCCTGACCGTGAAACTGCCGGATGCCAACGACTGGGAAACCTTCGCCGCCGGCAGCCAGTTCAACGTGCCGGCCAACAGCAAGTTCCAGCTGAAGGTTGCCGTGGAAACCGCTTACCTGTGCGAATACCGCGGCTGATCTTTCAGCCGGTCAAAAAAATGCCCGTCTCTTGCGAGACGGGCATTTTTTATGGGTGCTGACTTTATTTGAAAGCCTTACTCGAGAATCGTCACCGGCATGCCCACTTCCAGGCGCCCCGTGCCATCGTTGACCAGGTTCTGACCAAAGAACACGTCGCCATCCTGTTCGCGATAGGTTTTGAGGGTCGCCAGGGGTTCACGGTCGGCACTGCGCTCGCCGCTGGCCGGGTCGATGGTGGTGAGGATGCAACGGGAGCACGACTTGACCACACGGAACTCCACATCACCGATGCGCAGGCGTTTCCAGCCGTCTTCGGCAAACGCCTCGCTGCCTTCGATCACCAGGTTCGGGCGAAAACGCAGCATTTCCATGGGGCGGCCAATGCGCCCCGACAGGTCATCGAGGGACGCCTGGCCGATCAGCAGCAAAGGAAAACCGTCGGCAAACCCGACCTTGTCGTCATCCTTGCCATAACCGGCTTCGGTGCTGCGTGCGCGATCAACCGGCACGTGCACCAGGCGCGTGGGCTTGCCGATAAAGTCGCTGACCCAGGCGGCGGCCGCCTCACCGGCATCGGGCACGCGCAGGGTGTCGCGCCAGATGGTGACGCCCCGCAGCTCGGCCTCGCTGCCGGGCAATGCCACGTCCAGCGGCGCATAGCCTGCGCTACTCAAGGTCAGGCCACCGGCGCCGTTCCACAACGCCGACAACTGGCTCATCTTTGCTACGGCACGCTGGGTGAGGAAACGCCCACTGGCTTCGTCCACCAGCATCCAGCGTCGATCCCCGTCCAGCCCGAGCGTATCCAGGTCGATCTGCGGCAAGGTTTCGGCCTTGCCGGATTTCAAAGGGTAACGGTACAACGCGCTGAGACGAAGCATGGGCCTGCTTTCCTGAGGGGTAAAGCAAACACCCTATAGGAGGGCGGTTCCGGAATCAAAGGGCACTGAAACTCCCTATTGCGGGTGGGCTGACTTGTGGCGAGCAGGCTCAGGCGGGCACTTCGTCCAGCAGCAGACGCTGGCGCACCACATCCACCAGTTTGTCGGGCTGGAATTTGGACAGGAAGTTGTCGCAGCCGACCTTCTTCACCATCGAATCGTTGAAGCTGCCCGACAACGAAGTGTGCAGCACCACATAAAGGCCACGCAGGCGCGGGTCGTTGCGGATTTCGGTGGTGAGACGGTAGCCGTCCATCTCGGGCATTTCGGCGTCGGTGAAGATCATCAGCAACTTGTCAGTCATCACCTGGCCGCTGTCGGCCCAGGCCTTGAGCATGTTCAGCGCCTTGAGGCCGTCACTGGCTATGTGCATCTTCACGCCCAGTTGGCCGAGGGTATCGCGCAGTTGAGAGAGGGCCACGTTGGAGTCGTCCACCAACAGCACTTCGCGGCCACGGGCACGTTCCAGCACCGGGTCTTCGAGTTTTTCACGGGAGACCTTCGCGTTGTACGGCACGATCTCGGCGAGGACTTTTTCCACGTCGATGATTTCCACCAACTGGTCATCGACCTTGCTGATAGCCGTCAGGTAATGCTGGCGACCGGCGCTGGTCGGCGGCGGCAGGATGGCCTCCCAGTTCATATTGACGATGCGGTCCACGCCGCCGACCAGGAAAGCCTGCACCGAACGGTTGTACTCGGTGACGATAATCGTGCTGTTGGGCCCCGGCACCAGCGGGCGCATACCGATGGCCTGGGACAGGTCGATCACCGGCAGGGTCTGGCCACGCAGGTTGACCACGCCGCACACGAACGGATGGCGCTGGGGCATCAGGGTCAGCTTGGGCAGTTGCAGCACTTCCTGCACTTTGAACACGTTGATCGCGAACAGCTGGCGCCCTGCCAGGCGAAACATGAGGATCTCCAGGCGATTCTCACCCACCAGTTGCGTGCGTTGATCTACCGTGTCGAGAATGCCGGCCATTAAAAGCTCCTGATGTGGGATTGTGCTGCGCAGTTAAGGCTGGTTATCGGCGACGAACGCCAAACCTTGACCCCTGTAAAATGCCACGTAAATGAATTGATGTCACACTGACATCATGCTTTACTGCAAACGCCTCCACACACGGCACTCCAGCAACCCTGCACGACAGGTGATTCGCCGCGAGGTTCCGCTGCGTAAGGGATTCCCCTATGAACAATCAGGCCCAACCTGATATTCGCGATATCTAATAGCCATTAATGTGACGCCATTCTCATTGCATGAATGGAGTCAGGCTTTTGTTTGCCATCCCAAGCCCTCGGCCCACGCGTCTTCCAGACACTTGCGTGACGGCAACTGAAGTTGTGCAACAGCCCCTGACAAACAGGGCCACACGCCGTGCTTGCTATTTAGTAAATAAAAGGCCTACTAACATTTCAGAAGTGGGCTACAGATTTCAGTCATATTTCAGCGGTAGTTTTACGCCATTCACCCGGTGCAGCACTTCATCACCCGAGCTAATGTTGCGGAGACTTGCAGGATGAACAGCGCAAACGAATGGCAAACCGCACTTCCTGAATTCTTGCTGGAAGCTGAAATGCTTTTGGCCAAATCGGAAGAATGCTTGAACCACCTGCACTTGATTCGCAACGACAGCGATGCCATCGACTGCATGAAAGCCAGCCTCGCCAAACTGGCCGAGAAGGCTGAGGGCCTTGCCTTGCAGGCGATCAGCGAGTTCTCGCGACATATTCAGGACCTAATCGCCAATGCCGTCAGCCCTCTGCATTTGCATGACCAGGCGCTGAATGCCTTGCATGACTGCCTGACTTTATTGGCCTGGCAACTGGAACTGATTGATTCGCGCACGGGCGAATTGAGCCTGGATGAAAGCGAGCAAACTACGTTGATTGCCACCGTGACGCTGCAGATCCCGCAGAAAGACTTCGCGAATAAACCGCAGCAGCGAATGCATCACGCCTCGTGATGTATCGCGCAGGTCGTATTTAATAATCGGCTTATCTAAAAGCGACCCTTCCCACTAAATGGCCAGTACCGCTTTGCGGGCAAACATATCAATTAGCCATCAATGCAAGAGTGATACAAACCCACTTAATTAATACAACGGCTCACTCTTTGGGCACTGGGATTACCGCCCAGAACGCTCGCCTGCTTAATAAGCCTTCAACGAGAAGCGCCAGGCGACCAACGGTAACAGTGGTGGTACTATGCCCCGCTCGAAGTGGCTCAACTTCATCATGTATAAAAACGATTCCACACAAAGCCCTGTCAGCCGAATTGGCCGGGTTTCCCGCAGCGAACCTTCAGTGGCTCCATCCGCTATGTACGCCAGCCTCAAGTCACTCATCGCAAGATCCGTGTCCCGCCGCCATGCGCGCCGCATGGTGCTGGTTCTGTGCCTTTGTTCGTTGCTGGTCAGCCTGTGGGCCTACACCCGTTCCGCACCGTTGCCGCTGTCGATCCTGCTGCTCAACCTCGCGACCCTGCTGGTGGCAGGCCTGCAGCAATGGAGCTCACGCAAGTCGATCAAATTCCAGCCTCAGGAGCTGGCCGACCGCCTGCTGCAAGTCCAGGAAAACGAACGGCACCGTCTCAGCCGCGAGCTGCATGACGATATCGGCCAACTGCTCACCGCCGCCAAACTGCAGAGCGAATGGCTCAAGCGCCGCCTGCCCGAAGACCTGCAGAGCCAGTGCACGGTGCTGTGCAACACCCTGAATGAAACCCTCGCCAAAGTGCGCGACGTGTCCGCCATCCTCAACCCCCGGCAGCTGGCAAGCCTGGGCCTTGAGGCAAGCCTGCGTGCGCACCTGCTCAAGACCCTGGAAAACACCCCCGTTCACTGGAGCCTGGAATGCCAGCAACGGCTGACCGGGATCCCGGAAGAAATGGCGGTGGCGGCGTTTCGCATCACCCAGGAAGCGGTGACGAACATGCTTCGCCATGCCCAGGCGCACAACTTGCTGGTACGCCTGCAACGCTTGCCCGAAGGCTTGTCGCTGATGATCTGCGATGACGGCCTGGGCTTCTCGCCTGCCGCCAACCCGGGCAGAGAAGGCCAACGGGGCATGGCCGGCATGTCCGAACGCATCGATCAACTGGGCGGCTCCTTGTCCGTCACCAGCCAGCCTGGCAAAGGCACGCGCATCGACGCGCTTTTCCCCTGGGCGCCCCGCGCCCTCGAACGGGCCAGTTCCCCTAAGGTTCTCGAGTGACGTGCAAATTACTCTTGGTAGATGACCACGCATTGATCCGGGCCGGCGTTCGCGCGCTGGTCCAGGACATCCCCGGCTACAACGTGATTGGCGAAGCCAGCGATGGCGCGCAGTTACTCGAGAAATTCAGCACCCTGCAGCCCGACATCGTGCTGCTGGACCTGTCGATGAAACACATCGGCGGCCTGGACGCCTTGCAGCAGCTCAAAGCGGCTTATCCCAGAAGCAAGGTGCTGATCCTGTCGATGCACACCGACCCGGAACTGATCATGCGCGCGCTGGAATCCGGCGCCCATGGCTACCTGCTCAAGGACACCACCGCCAACGAGCTGGAACACGCGCTATTGGCGTTGCGCAACAACGAACGCTACCTGAGCCCCGCCATCGCCCACACCGTGATCAACCAGGCGCTGATCCGCAGCCAGGGCCCGGCCTCCCCCGTCGCCCAGAGCCACAACCTCACGGCGCGGCAGCTGGAGATCCTGCGTTTGATCGTGCGCGGCAAGTCCACCCGTGAAATCGCCCAGGGCCTGGGCTTGAGCATCAAGACGGTCGAGGCCCATCGCTCGCAGATCATGAAGCGCCTGCAGATTTTTGACGTGGCGGGCCTGGTGTTATTCGCCGTTCGCGAGCAGATCATCAGCCTGGACGACTAGCGGCGAATTCACCGGCAGATGCACGCGCAAGGCGTTGGGCAGTGCGCTGAAACGCAGCTCATCGCCTTTGAGCGGCTCGCCGTCAAGGTTGATGTACAACCCTTCGGCCACCTTGATCTCGACCCACGGCAGACGCGCACGCACGAACAGGTTGTCCAGGCCCCAGCCGTCGCTCATCAGCGTCATCAGGGTGCCGACCACTTCCTGCGGCGCCGGCAGGATGCTGATATCGAGCAGGCCGTCATCGGCCAACGCGCCGGGGCACAACACATGCCCACCGCCCGCCTGGCGGCCGTTACCGATGCCCAGCGCCAGCAAGTCGCCTTTCCAGTGGAAACCCGGGCCTTCCAGTTCGCCGTAAGCGGCTTTCAACTCACTGAAGCGGGTCAGACCGGTGAACAGGTAGGCGGCGCCGCCCAGTACTTTTTTCAGGTCTTCGGAGGTGTTGGCGGTGACCTGGCTGCCGAAGCCGCCGGTGGCCATGTTGAGGAACATTTGGCTGCCCGCCTGGCCGAGGTCGATGGCCCGGGGTTCGACATCGAGCAATGCCAGGGCTTCGGCCGGTTGCAGCGGTACACCGGCAGCCTTGGCAAAGTCGTTGGCGGTGCCCAAAGGCATCAACACCAGGCTGGCATCGGTTTTGGCCAGGGCCATGGCTTCGGCCACGTCGCGCAGGGTGCCGTCGCCACCACCGGCGATGAGATGGGTGTAGCCGTCGGCCAGGGCTTCGTTGACCAGGCGCTGGGCGTCGCCGCCTTCCCAGGTGACTCGTACGGCCAGTTCCCACCCCTGTTCACGCCGGGCCTGCACGGCGGTGCGCACGTCCTCGTTGAGGGCTTGCTTGCCGTGGAGGATCAGCAGGGCTTTGGGGGTGGTCATGGGGGGTACTCCTGGGGTTTAGTGGTTCCTGAAGGATGTGGACATTTGGGGAGGGGGTTTGGTTTACCGGGGGCCTGTCCATTTTTTGGGTAATGGAGGCCTGACAGCCGGTCTGAGAGGTGTGAAGCAAAAGAGGTTCAGTGTGGGAGCGGGCTTGCCCGCGATGGCAGCGTGTCAGTCAATACATTCTTGGCTGAACCACCGCGATCGCGGGCAAGCCCGCTCCCACACAGGTGTCCGTTCAGTACAACGCTTCAAAAATTGACCGCCGTAAGCGCGGAACCCTAAGTCGCCGTTACCGCAGCAACGGTTATGTACACAATCAGCCTTTGTGCAACTTACTCATCAACTGCGCCTCAGCCTGAGTCAACCCACAAGACTGAGTAAGCTCATCCACCGTCGCCCCCATCCCGACCAGCTTGGCCGCCTGGGCAAACGACAGGCTCGACGGATCCCGTTGCTCCAATTGCGCCAACTTGTCAGGCAAAGGCCCAAGAATCGCGCGCAACTCGTGCACCTCATCCCCCACTTTCACCGCACTCTGCTGAAAGTGATCCACCCGCTTGACCAGATCCAGAATGCGCCGGTCGCGCACGGCATCCCGCTCGGCCTGTTGCTGGGCCAACTCCCGTTGCTGGCGCATGTAGCGCAGCAGGAACGCCAGGGTCCCGGCCCACAACAGGGCCAGGACAATCACCGCCGCCTCAAAGAACAATCAGATGCTCTCCAGTTCCGACCATTCTTCTTCGCTCATCATCTTGTCCAGCTCAACCAGAATCAGCAGTTCGCCGTTCTTGTTGCACACGCCCTGGATAAACTTGGCGGATTCTTCGTTACCCACGTTCGGCGCGGTTTCCACTTCCGATTGGCGCAGGTAAACCACTTCGGCCACGCTGTCGACCATGATCCCGACCACTTGCTTGTCGGCTTCGATGATCACGATACGGGTGTTGTCGTTGACTTCAGTCGGCACCAGGCCAAAACGCTGGCGGGTGTCGATCACGGTCACCACGTTGCCGCGCAGGTTGATGATGCCCAGCACGTAGCTTGGCGCACCCGGCACCGGGGCGATCTCGGTGTAGCGCAGCACTTCCTGCACGCGCATCACGTTGATGCCGTAGGACTCGTTGTCCAGTTTGAAGGTTACCCATTGCAGGATTGGATCATCGGCCAAACCTTGTGCGGACGCTGACTTGTTCATACCCCTTTGCCCCTTCTGTGTGTGCTTCTTTGGCCACGCAACCGCACGGCCCTTATTGTTCAATCAACTGCGTTTGTTCTGTGGCATCGATTTGACGGCGCCACTGGCGATCAACTCGGCCAGCTCGGCGACATCAAGCAACGCGCACATGTGTTCGATCACGGTGCCCGCCAGCCATGGCCGCTGGCCCCGGTGGCTGCGCCATTTGATTTCGTTCGGGTCCAGGCGCAATGAGCGGCTGACTTGATGCACCGCCAGCCCCCACTCGTAACCCTGCACCGAGATCACATATTGCAGGCCCTGGCGAAAGTCATCGCGGTAGCGGTCGGGCATCACCCAGCGCGCGGTATCGAGGACTTTAAGGTTGCCGGCCTGGCTGGGCAGGATGCCAAGGAACCACTCCGGTTGCCCGAACAGTGGCGTCAGTTCCTGGCCTTCCAGCGAGTAGATCGAGCCCAGGCACACCAGCGGCACCGCCAGAGTCAGCCCGGCGACGTCGAACAGCAGGCATTCGAACGGCTCGGCGGCCCACGCCGGGCGGTCATCGCCCGTCACCGGCGGTGGGGTGATGCTTGGCGGCAGGTGAACTTCCACCACCGGCTCGACCACAACCGGTGCAACCACTACCGGCGCCGAAACAACCGGTGCAATCGGCACCACCACCAAGGCATCCCGGGCTTGCTCTTCCAGCACCGCCAACTGGAATTCATCCAGCGCGGCTTCCGGTTCGACCGCCGGTTCCAACACCAGAATCGGCTCAGGCAGTTCTTGCGCAGTCGCATCCTGCAGCAAGGCATCCAGGTAGGATTCCAGTGCCAGTTGCGGCCGGGTCTTGAGTTCTACGGGACGGGTCATCACGCCACCTGCGCCACAAGCTGCTGCGACAGCAGGTGCTTGAGCAACGCGCGGTAGGCCAGCACGCCACGGCTCTTGCCGTCGAACTGCGACGGCGTCAGACCGGCGCGGCTGGCGTCACGCAGGCGCGTGTCCACCGGGATGTAGCCATTCCAGATGGTGTCCGGGTAGGCATCGCGCAATACGCGCAAAGTCCCCAGGGACGCCTGGGTGCGGCGGTCGAACAGGGTCGGCACGATGCTGAACGGCAGCGCCTGTTTGCGCGAGCGGTTGATCATCGCCAGGGTGCTGACCATGCGCTCCAGGCCTTTGACCGCCAGGTGCTCGGTCTGCACCGGGATCACCAGCTGCTGGCTGGCCGCCAAGGCGTTGACCATCAGCACGCCAAGCAACGGCGGGCTGTCGATGATCGCGTAGTCGAAGTCCTGCCACAGTTGCGCCAGGGTCTTGGCGATCACCAGGCCCAAACCGCTCTGCCCCGGCGACTGGCGCTCAAGGGTGGCCAAGGCGGTGCTGGACGGCAGCAGGGAAATGCTTTCGTTGCTGGTGGGCAGCAGCAGTTGCCCCGGCAAATCCGCCGGCACGCTGCCCTTGTGCAGGAACAGGTCGTAGCAGCTGTGTTCCAGCGCATCCGGGTCGTAACCGAAATAGCTGGTCATGGAGCCGTGGGGGTCCAGGTCGACCACGACCACGCGCTTGCCCGCCTCTGCCAGCAAACCGGCCAGGGCGATGGACGTGGTGGTCTTGCCGACCCCACCTTTTTGATTGGCAACTGCCCAGACTCTCATTCGGTTGGTTCCTCCCGGCAGGCATTGGCGCGACCGAGACAGTGCATAAAGTTATTGAGCCGGTGACGGAGAATTGACGGCACTCTGACGAACCGACGGTTTAACGGTTGGCGGTGCAGTTTGTGTGCCAGCCCGCTTCAACGCCGCGTCCGGCGTTGCATTGGCCGTGCCGGTGCCGGTCAGGCTGCGGCGCACGTCCAGGTTACGCGAGACCACCAGCACCACCCGGCGGTTGCGCGCGCGGCCTTCCGCCGTGGCGTTGTTGGCCACCGGCTGGAATTCGCCATAACCCACCGACGCCAGGCGCCCGGGGTTCACACCCTGCATCGCCAGCATGCGCACAATGCTCGCGGCACGGGCCGAAGACAATTCCCAGTTGGTCGGGTATTGCGCCGTGCTGATCGGAAAGTTGTCGGTAAAGCCTTCTACGTGCACCGGGTTTTCAAACGGTTTGAGGATCGCCGCCACCTTGTCGATGATGGTGAACGCCTGGTCGCTCGGCATCGCATCGGCGCTGGCGAACAACAGGCTGGAGTTCAACTCGATCTCCACCCATAGCTCGTTACCGCGCACGGTCATCTGGTTGGACTTGATCAGGTCGCCAAACGCGGCGCTGATGTCGTCGGCAATGCTTTTGAGCGGGTCGCTGGTGCCGCCGATGCCCGCCGCGGTTTCGTCGCTGTCATTGACCAGCGGCTTGGCCGGGGTCACGGTCTTGGGCCGTTCATCGCCAATCGGAATCGGCTTGAGGGAACGGTCAGCGTCGTTGAACACCCCGACCAACGCCTGGGAAATCACCTTGTACTTGCCTTCATTGATCGACGAGATGGAGTACATCACCACGAAAAACGCGAACAACAAGGTGATGAAGTCCGCGTAGGACACCAGCCAGCGTTCGTGGTTAACATGTTCTTCAGGCTCGCGACGGCGACGGCTCACAAGTCTTTACCTCCGAACGATTCACTGTGGCGAGCGAGCTTGCTCGCGCTGGGGCGCGAAGCGGCCCCAATGAACTCACCACCGCTCTCCTGCCGAAACCGAGTCGCCAGTGTTGGGGCTGCTGCGCAACCCAGCGCGAGCAAGCTCGCTCGCCACAATAAGCTCGCTCGCCACAACGGCGCAGTTCGCCACACGTCGATACCCATCATCAATCCATGAAGCCCTGGAGCTTCAATTCGATGGAGCGCGGGTTTTCGCCCTCGGCAATCGACAGGATGCCTTCCAGCAGCATCTCGCGGTAACGGGACTGGCGCATGGCGATCGACTTCAACTTGCTGGCCACCGGCAGCAGCACAAGGTTGGCACTGGCCACGCCGTAGATGGTGGCGACAAACGCCACGGCAATGCCGCTACCCAGTTGCGAGGGGTCAGCCAGGTTGCCCATCACATGAATCAGGCCCATCACCGCACCAATGATGCCGATGGTCGGCGCGTAGCCGCCCATGCTTTCAAAGACCTTGGCGGCATTGATGTCACGGCTTTCCTGGGTGTAGAAATCCACTTCCAGAATGCTGCGGATCGCTTCCGGCTCGGCGCCGTCCACCAGTAATTGCAGGCCTTTGCGCGCGTAACTGTCGGGCTCGGCATCGGCCACGCCTTCCAGACCCAGCAGGCCTTCCTTGCGCGCGGTGAGGCTCCAGTTGACCACGCGGTCGATGCCGCCCGGCAAATCCACGCGCGGCGGGAAAATGATCCACACCAGAATCTGCATGGCGCGCTTGAATGAGCTCAGGGGCGACTGCAGCAACGCAGCGCCCACGGTGCCGCCGATCACGATCAGCGCGGCCGGGCCGTTGGCCAACGCGCCGAGGTGGCCGCCTTCGAGGTAGTTGCCGCCAATGATCGCGACAAACGCCATGATGATGCCGATCAGGCTCAATACATCCATCAGAGGCAGGCCTCCACCAGATGTTTGCCGATGTCGTCCAGGCTGTAGACCGCGTCGGCCAGTTCAGCCTTGACGATGGCCATGGGCATGCCATAGATCACGCAACTGGCTTCATCCTGGGCCCAGATGGCACTGCCGCCCTGCTTGAGCAGGCGCGCGCCTTCACGGCCGTCGGCGCCCATGCCGGTGAGTACCACCGCCAGAACTTTGTCACCGTAGGATTTGGCCGCCGAACCGAAGGTGATATCCACGCACGGCTTGTAGTTCAGGCGCTCGTCGCCCGGCAGGATTTTCACCGCGCCACGGCCGTCCACCATCATTTGTTTGCCGCCGGGGGCCAGCAGCGCCAGGCCAGGGCGCAGGATGTCGCCATCCTCCGCTTCCTTGACGCTGATGCGGCACAGCTTGTCCAAACGCTCGGCGAACGCCTTGGTAAACGCGGCCGGCATGTGTTGTACCAGCACAATCGGCGCCGGGAAGTTGGCCGGCAGTTGGGTCAGCACGCGTTGCAGGGCGACCGGGCCGCCCGTGGACGTGCCGATAGCCACCAGCTTATAGGCTTTGCGTTTCGGCGCAGGCGAGTGGGCAGTTGCAGGCGCAGCGGCGCGAACCGGCGCCACGGCAGGCCGTGCAACCGGCGCGGGCGCTGGGCGAGCAAACGATGACGTCGGCGCAGCCGGTGCCGCAACCGATGCAGGCGTCGGCGCAGGCGCGCTGAACAGACTGCGACGGTTACTGCGTGAAATGCTGTGCACCTTCTCGCACAGCAGTTGCTTGACCTTCTCGGGATTGCGCGAGATGTCTTCGAAATTCTTCGGCAGGAAGTCCACCGCACCGGCGTCCAGCGCATCCAGGGTCACCCGGGCGCCTTCGTGGGTCAGTGAGGAAAACATCAACACCGGGGTCGGACAGCGCTGCATGATGTGCCGCACGGCCGTGATGCCATCCATCATCGGCATCTCGTAGTCCATGGTGATCACGTCCGGTTTCAACGCGATGGCCTGATCAATCGCCTCTTTGCCGTTGGTGGCCGTACCGACCACCTGAATCGTTGGGTCGGCGGAAAGAATTTCCGAGACGCGGCGGCGGAAGAAACCCGAATCGTCCACCACCAGGACCTTGACTGCCATAAACACTCCGTTAGGCGGGGCGGGCACTACCGCCCTGCCCCTCCAGAATCAAATACGCCGAGCGGCGTAACGCTTGAGCATGCTCGGAACATCGAGAATCAGCGCGATCCGACCGTCACCGGTGATGGTCGCACCCGACATGCCCGGGGTTCCCTGCAGCATTTTGCCCAAAGGCTTGATGACCACTTCTTCCTGGCCCACCAGTTGATCGACCACAAAGCCGATGCGCTGGGTGCCCACGGAGAGAATCACCACATGGCCTTCGCGCTGCTCTTCATGCTTGGCCGATGCCACCAGCCAGCGCTTGAGGTAGAACAGTGGCAACGCCTTGTCGCGCACGATCACCACTTCCTGGCCGTCCACCACGTTGGTGCGCGACAGGTCGAGGTGGAAGATTTCGTTGACGTTGACCAGCGGGAAAGCGAACGCCTGGTTGCCCAGCATCACCATCAGGGTCGGCATGATCGCCAGGGTCAACGGCACCTTGATGACGATCTTCGAGCCCTGGCCCTTGGTCGAGTAGATATTGATCGAGCCGTTGAGCTGGCTGATCTTGGTCTTCACCACGTCCATGCCGACGCCACGGCCGGACACGTCGGAGATCTCGGTCTTGGTCGAGAAGCCCGGGGCGAAGATCAGGTTGTAGCACTCGGTGTCGGTCAGACGGTCGGCGGCGTCCTTGTCCATCACGCCGCGCTTGACCGCAATGTTGCGCAGAATCGTCGGGTCCATGCCTTTGCCGTCATCGGTGATCGACAGCAGGATATGGTCGCCTTCTTGCTCCGCCGCCAGAATCACCTTGCCGTTGCGCGACTTGCCTGCGGCTTCGCGCTCTTCCGGGGTTTCCACGCCGTGGTCGACGGCGTTGCGCACCAAGTGGACCAGCGGGTCGGCCAGGGCCTCGACCAGGTTTTTGTCGAGGTCGGTTT
Organism: Pseudomonas tolaasii NCPPB 2192; assembly: GCF_002813445.1. Classification (NCBI taxonomy): domain Bacteria; kingdom Pseudomonadati; phylum Pseudomonadota; class Gammaproteobacteria; order Pseudomonadales; family Pseudomonadaceae; genus Pseudomonas; species Pseudomonas tolaasii. Next base: position 3,568,853 of record NZ_PHHD01000001.1, on the reverse strand, counting down.
CTTCGCCCACCAGCTCCAGGTTGATCTCTTTCTTGAGCTGACGCGCCAGGTCGCGAACCAAGCGCGGGAAGCGGCCGAAGACTTTCTTGATCGGCTGCATCCGCGTTTTCATCACGGCGGTTTGCAGGTCGGCGGTGACCACATCCAGGTTCGACACGGCCTTTTGCATGGCCTCGTCGCCGCTGTTCAGGCCCAGGCGCACCAGGCGGTTACGTACCAGTACCAGCTCGCCGACCATGTTCATGATGTCGTCCAGGCGCGCGGTATCCACCCGCACGGTGGTTTCGGCTTCACTGACGGGTTTCTCGGCCACCGGTGCCGGAGCAGCACGCGCGGGAGCCGGGGCAGCCGCCGCTGCCGGAGCAGGCTTGGCGGCGGGCGCGGCGGCTTTGGCGGCCACCGGTGCCGCCGTGGCGACGGCGGCCGGTGCCACTTCGCTGAACTTGCCTTTGCCGTGCAGCTCGTCGAGCAGGGCTTCGAACTCGTGGTCGGTGATCAGCCCGTCGCCGGCAGGCTCCGGGCTTGCAGCCGGCGCGGCGCCAGTGGCAGCAGTGGCAGCGACTTCCGGCAAGGCTTCGGCAGCAAAAGTGCCTTTGCCGTGCAATTGGTCGAGCAGCGCTTCGAATTCGTCGTCGGTAATGTCGGTGTTGGCGTTGGTCGCTGGCGCTTCAGGCGCGGCGGCAGGTGCCACGGCGTCAGCGGCGAACTGGCCTTTGCCGTGCAACTGGTCGAGCAGGGATTCGAACTCTGCGTCGGTGATGTCTTCGCTGGCGGGTTCGGCAACCGGTGCCCGCGGCGCCTCGGCTTCGGCCTTGACCGCGCTGAGGGAGTTGAGCAGCTGTTCGAACTCACTGTCCGTCACATCCGGCTCGGCTTGCACCACAGGCTCGGGTGCCGCAACGACAACCGGCGCCGCCGATGGGTCGGCAGGTTCGGCCAGGCGCGCCAGGGCAGCCAGCAGTTCCGGGGTGGCAGCGGTGATCGGGGCACGTTCGCGAACTTCGCTGAACATGCCGTTGACTGCATCCAGTGCTTCGAGAATCACGTCCATCAATTCCGAATCAACGTGGCGTTCACCCTTGCGCAGGATGTCGAACACGTTCTCGGCGATGTGGCAGCACTCCACCAGCTCATGGAGCTGGAGGAAGCCGGCGCCCCCTTTTACAGTGTGAAAACCGCGAAAAATTGCATTGAGCAGGTTCGCATCATCCGGTCGGCTTTCCAGCTCGACCAGTTGCTCGGACAGTTGCTCTAAAATTTCGCCGGCCTCTACAAGGAAATCCTGAAGGATTTCTTCATCGGCGCCGAAGCTCATGTGGGTGCTCCTTAGAAGCCTAAACTGGACAACAAATCGTCTACGTCGTCTTGCCCGGATACAACGTCTTCACGTTTATCGGCATGAATCTGCGGACCTTCACCCTTGGCGAGATGTTTTTTTGGATCTTTTTCCGAGAGGATCGCCGCGCGGTCATGTTCGATACCGGCAAAACGATCGACCTGGCCAGCCATGAGCACCAGTTTGAGCAAATTGCTTTCCACTTCGGTGACCAGTTGGGTCACGCGCTTGATCACCTGGCCGGTGAGGTCCTGGTAATCCTGAGCCAGCAGAATGTCGTTGAGGTTGCTGGAAACCGTGCGGTTTTCCTGCTCGCTGCGCGACAGAAAGCTGTCGACCCGACGCGCCAGCTCACGAAACTCTTCGGCGCCCACTTCGCGACGCATGAAGCGGCTCCAGTCGTGGCTCAGGGCCTGGGCTTCGTTGGCCATGCCGTTGACCAGCGGCGTGGCGTTTTCCACCAGGTCCATGGTGCGGTTGGCCGCCGCCTCGGTCAGCCTGACCACATAGGACAGGCGTTCGGTGGCATCGGTGATCTGCGAGATCTCTTCGGCCTGGGGCATGTGCGGGTCAATCTGGAAATTGACGATCGCACTGTGCAGCTCGCGCGTGAGCTTGCCCACTTCCTGATACAGGCCGCGGTCACGGGTCTGGTTGAGCTCATGGATCAACTGCACCGCGTCGCCGAACTGGCCTTTTTCAAGGCTGTCGACCAACTGATGCGCATGCTTTTTCAGGGTCGACTCAAAGTCTCCCTGCGACGTTTCTTTATGCTCCATAGCTCCCCCGTGATGACATCAGCCGTGGATGCGTTCGAAGATTTTTTCAATCTTCTCTTTCAAGGCCAATGCGGTGAATGGCTTGACCACGTAACCGTTTACCCCGGCCTGGGCGGCTTCGATGATCTGTTCACGCTTGGCTTCGGCGGTCACCATCAGCACGGGCAGGCTGCGCAGTTTTTCATCCGCGCGCACGTGGCGCAGCAAGTCGATACCGGTCATGCCCGGCATGTTCCAGTCGGTTACCAGAAAGTCGATGCTTCCGCTGTTGAGGATCGGGATAGCCGTCAGGCCGTCATCCGCCTCGACCGTGTTGGTGAACCCAAGGTCACGCAACAGGTTTTTTATGATCCGCCGCATCGTTGAGAAGTCATCAACGATGAGGATTTTCATGTTCTTGTCCAATTCGACCTCCAAGCAGTCTTAAACGCGCCCAGCACCTGGACGCGCCATTTCAATCAACAGGCGTTACACAAAAAGGACTGCCCAGGGCACCACGGAACTGATCCGCGAAAACATGAAGCCTTCGCGGTAGCGTCTGCAGTGTCCCCACACTGCCTGTCAGCGCGCGCGCCACTCTCCCAATCGCCCCCGCAAGCGGGCTGCGCACTGGCTGTGCAGCTGGCTGACACGCGACTCGCTGACCCCCAGGACCTCACCGATTTCCTTGAGGTTCAGCTCTTCGTCGTAGTACAGCGCCAACACCAGTCGCTCACGCTCCGGCAAATTGGCAATCGCCTCCGCCAACGCCCCCTGGAAACGTTCGTCTTCCAGGTCACGCGACGGTTCGAGATGTGCACTCGCGCCGTCCTCGTGCAGCCCTTCGTGTTCGCCGTCCTGCAACAGGTCGTCGAAACTGAACAGGCGGCTGCCCAAGGTATCGTTCAAAATCCCGTAGTAATCGTCGAGACTCAATTGGAGTTCGGCCGCAACTTCATGATCTTTAGCGTCACGACCGGTTTTTGCTTCAATTGCGCGAATGGCGTCACTGACCATTCGCGTGTTGCGGTGTACCGAACGCGGCGCCCAATCCCCTTTACGCACCTCATCGAGCATCGCGCCACGGATGCGGATGCCCGCATACGTCTCGAAACTCGCACCCTTGCTCGCGTCGTATTTGGTCGACACTTCGAGCAGGCCGATCATGCCGGCCTGGATCAGGTCTTCCACCTGCACGCTGGCGGGCAGGCGTGCCAGCAAGTGATAGGCAATGCGCTTGACCAGAGGCGCATAACGCTCGATCAATTCGCCCTGGCTGTCACGGGCCGACTTTTTGTAAAGGTTGTAGCCGCTGGATGTCATAGCACCGGTCCTGCGCTCGTCTGATGCACCAAACGCTCGACGAAAAACTCCAGATGCCCCCGCGGGTTGGCAGGCAACGGCCAGGTATCGACCTTCTGGGCAATGGCCTTGAACGCCAGTGCGCACTTCGAACGAGGGAACGCTTCATAGACCGCACGCTGCTTTTGCACGGCCTTGCGCACACACTCGTCATACGGAACTGCGCCGACGTATTGTAAGGCGACATCGAGGAAGCGATCCGTGACCTTGGTCAACTTGGCGAACAGGTTGCGCCCTTCCTGCGGGCTCTGGGCCATGTTGGCCAGCACGCGGAAGCGGTTCATGCCGTAGTCACGGTTAAGCAGTTTGATCAGGGCGTAGGCGTCGGTGATCGAAGTGGGTTCATCGCAGACCACCAACAGCACCTCCTGCGCCGCGCGCACGAAGCTGACCACGGACTCGCCGATCCCGGCGGCGGTGTCGATCACCAGCACGTCGAGGTTGTCGCCGATGTCGCTGAAAGCCTGAATCAGGCCGGCATGTTGCGCCGGGCTCAGGTGCACCATGCTCTGGGTGCCCGAGGCTGCCGGCACGATGCGAATGCCGCCGGGGCCTTGCAGCAGCACATCGCGCAGCTCACAGCGGCCTTCAATCACATCGGCGAGGGTGTGTTTGGGTGTCAGCCCGAGCAAAACGTCGACATTTGCCAACCCCAGGTCAGCATCCAGCAGCATGACGCGACGGCCAAGCTCTGCCAGGGCCAGGGACAAATTCACTGACACGTTAGTTTTCCCGACGCCACCTTTGCCGCCGGTCACCGCGATCACCTGTACGGGATGCATGCTGCCCATTTTATTTCTTTACCTTGTCTTGCTTAGACGCAGGCTACATGGCTTGGCCGCGTGAATCGCTTGCAGACCATCGATGTAGATACTTTTCACGGTGTTCACTGCCCTCAACCGACCCGTTTTGCCGGGTTGTGGTAGAGGTCCGCGAACATGTCAGCCATCGCTTCCTCGCTAGGCTCTTCTTGCATTTGCACACTGACGGCACGGCTGACCAACTGATGACGGCGCGGCAGATGCAGATCATCCGGAATCCGCGGGCCGTCGGTCAGGTAAGCAACCGGTAATTCATGGCTGATCGCCAGGCTCAACACTTCACCCAGGCTCGCGGTTTCATCGAGCTTGGTCAGGATGCAACCGGCCAGGCCGCAACGCTTGTAGCTGTGGTACGCAGCGGTAAGAACCTGTTTCTGGCTGGTGGTTGCAAGCACCAGGTAATTTTTCGACTTGATGCCACGCCCGGCCAGGCTTTCGAGCTGCATGCGCAAGGCCGGGTCGCTGGCTTGCAGGCCGGCGGTGTCGATCAGCACCACGCGCTTGCGCAGCAGTGGATCGAGGGCATTGGCCAGGGACTGGCCCGGGTCGACGTGGGTCACCGGCACATTGAGGATGCGGCCCAGGGTCTTGAGCTGTTCCTGGGCGCCGATGCGATAACTGTCCATGCTCACCAGCGCAATATTCTGCGCGCCGTATTTGAGCACATAACGCGCGGCCAGCTTGGCCAGGGTGGTGGTCTTGCCCATGCCGGCAGGGCCGACCATGGCGATCACACCGCCCTCTTCCAGGGGTTCGATTTCCGGGGTGACGATCATGCGCGCCAAGTGCGCCAGCAGCATGCGCCAGGCCTGGCGCGGCTCTTCGACTTCGGCGGTGAGCGCCAGCAGGTCGCGGGACAACGGGCCGGACAGGCCGATCCGTTGCAGGCGGCGCCACAGGTTGGCCTGTTGCGGTTTGCTGCCTTGCAGTTGGGTCCAGGCCAGTGAGCCGAGCTGCACTTCCAGCAGTTCACGCAGACCGTTGAGCTCAAAACGCATCGAATCGAACACGCGCGGGTCAACCGCAGGCGCCGGGGCAGGCGCAGCAGGACGCGGTGGTTCTTTGAAAGTGGGCTCGACCAACGGCTCGGACGCGGTCAGCGGCAACCCGGCGAACAGCTGGCGATTGGTGGTGGCATCGCTGTCGCCACGCATGCTCAATTCCGCCTGGGCCGACACAATGCGCGAGGCGGTCTTGCGCAACTCGTCTTCGAGCTCCATGTTCGGCACGCGCGGCGCCAGCGCCTGGGGAGTGTAATCCAGGGCAGCCGTCAGCTCGACACCGCCGGCAATGCGACGGTTTCCGATAATCGCGGCATCGGCGCCCAGCTCATCACGAACCAGTTTCATGGCCTGACGCATATCGGCGGCGAAAAAACGCTTAACTTGCATAACCCACTACCTCAGCCGTTGGGCCCTACTGTCGCGACGATAGTCACTTGCTTGTTGTCAGGAATTTCCTGATAAGCCAAAACGTGCAAATTCGGAACTGCCAGGCGACCAAACCGCGACAACATCGCTCGAACCGGGCCCGCCACCAGCAGGATCACCGGGTGGCCCGCCATTTCCTGGCGCTGTGCGGCTTCGATCAACGAACGCTGCAGTTTTTCAGCCATGCTTGGCTCCAGCAGAACGCCCTCTTCCTGGCCTTGCCCTGCCTTCTGAATACTATTGAGCAATATTTGTTCCAACCTTGGCTCCAGGGTGATCACAGGCAGCTCAGACTCAATGCCTACAATGCTTTGCACGATGGCACGGGACAGGCCGACACGCACCGCAGCCACCAGAGCGGCAGTATCTTGACTCTTGGCGGCATTGTTGGCGATGGCCTCGGCAATGCTGCGGATGTCGCGCACCGGCACCTGTTCGGCCAACAACGCTTGCAGCACTTTGAGCAATTGCGAAAGTGACAGCACGCCGGGCACCAGTTCTTCGGCCAGTTTTGGCGACGCTTTGGCCAGCAACCCCATCAATTGCTGGACTTCCTCGTGGCCGATCAGCTCGTGGGAGTGCTTGTACAGAATTTGGTTAAGGTGGGTGGCGACCACCGTGCTGGCGTCCACCACGGTGTAACCGAGGGACTGCGCCTGACTGCGCTGGCTGACTTCGATCCACACCGCTTCCAGGCCGAAAGCCGGATCTTTGGCGGTAATGCCGTTGAGCGTGCCGAACACCTGGCCCGGGTTGATCGCCAGTTCGCGGTCCGGGTAGATCTCGGCTTCGGCGAGAATCACGCCCATCAGCGTCAGGCGATAGGCGCTGGGCGCAAGGTCGAGGTTGTCGCGGATGTGCACGGTGGGCATCAGGAAGCCCAGGTCCTGCGACAGTTTCTTGCGCACCCCTTTGATCCGCGCGAGCAATTGCCCACCCTGGTTGCGGTCCACCAAGGGAATCAGGCGGTAGCCGACTTCCAGGCCGATCATGTCGATCGGGGTCACGTCATCCCAGCCCAGCTCCTTGGTTTCCTGGGCGCGGGCCGGGGATGGCAACAGGTCCTGCTGGCGGGCGATCTCTTGCTGGGCGAGTACCTTGACCGCATTTTGCTTGCGCCAGAACAGGTAGGCAGCGCCGGCCGCCATGGCCGCCATGCTCAGGAACGACACGTGGGGCATGCCCGGCACGATGCCCATGATCGCCATGATGCCCGCCGCCACGGCCAGCGCTTTGGGCGAGGCGAACATCTGGCGGCTGATCTGCTTGCCCATGTCTTCGGAGCCCGACGCACGGGTCACCATGATGGCCGCTGCTGTGGATAACAACAGTGATGGCAATTGCGCCACTAAACCGTCACCGATGGTCAGCAAGGCGTAGACCTTGCCCGCATCGCCAAAGGTCATGCCGTGCTGGAAGATCCCGACTGCCATGCCGCCGATCAGGTTGATGAACAGAATCAACAGGCCGGCGATGGCATCACCGCGCACGAATTTGCTCGCACCGTCCATGGAGCCGTAGAACTCGGCTTCCTGGGCGACTTCCAGACGGCGTGCCTTGGCCTGGTTCTGATCGATCAGGCCGGCGTTGAGGTCGGCGTCGATGGCCATTTGTTTGCCGGGCATGGCGTCGAGGGTAAACCGTGCGCTCACCTCGGAAATCCGCCCGGCGCCCTTGGTCACTACCACGAAGTTGATGATCATCAGGATCGCGAACACCACAATACCGACGACATAGTTGCCGCCGATCACCACCTCACCAAAGGCCTGGATCACTTTACCGGCGGCGGCGTGGCCGTCCTGGCCGTGCAGCATGACCACACGGGTCGAAGCCACGTTCAGCGCCAGCCGCAACAGGGTCGCCACCAGCAGAATGGTCGGGAATACCGCAAAATCCAGCGGCCGCAGCGCGTACACGCACACCAGCAGTACGACGACGGACAGGGCGATGTTGAAGGTGAAGAACACATCGAGCAGGAACGGCGGCATCGGCAACATCATCATTGCCAGCATCACCAGCAACAACAACGGCACGCCCAGGTTGCCCCGCGACAGGTCAGTCAGGGTGCCACGGGCCGTGCTGAGCATTTGAGAGCGATCTACCACCGGTATTCCTCGTGTTCCTTGAAGCAAAGTTTTGACGCCTGAGGGCGTCTTGAAGGCGGTATTGCAAGAAGCCTTCCAACTTTGGTTTCAAGACGACGATCATCGAGGGACACCCCGTTCAAGTGTGGGAGCTGGCTTGCCTGCGATGGCGGTGAGTCAGTCGAGGATGAGCAAGCTGACCCGGCGCTATCGCAGGCAAGCCAGCTCCCACACTATTGGCCTGTGCAGGCAGGCAGGCCGCTAAATAACCTTGATATAGAGCGCAAAAACGCCCTTGGGCCGGTGGATTCTACCGAACTGCACGCGCTGGCCTTGTTGCAGCCATACCCCCGCCGAGCTCTTGAGGTCGACACGCACGGATTCGCCCGCGTCGTCCAGCAGGATGAACCCCTCGCCGGTGCTGCGGTTATATGACTTGATCGTGCCGGTGATCGCTTCCATGGCCCAGTCCTCTGCATCTCTTGACTACGTGTGCGCAGGTGCCTGGCGCTATGGAACCGCGGGGCCGCACCCCTGACTACTGTCAACATTGACAGTCAGCAGGGGTTTCGGACGAATGGAACGGTGTCAATTTTTCAGACATGAGCGTCGCGCAAAAGCCGGCAATCAGGCGTCGCGACGCAACTCCGGTGGAATCGGCAGATCCTTCAGCGGCTCCGGACGTTTGCCTTTGCCCGCGCGGTATTGGCGGATTTGATAGACATAGGCCAACACCTGCGCCACGGCGAGGTACAGGCCGGCAGGGATTTCCTGATCGAGATCGGTGGAATAGAAGATCGACCGCGCCAGTTCCGGCGACTCCAGCAACAGGATGTCGTTGGCCACGGCAATTTCGCGGATTTTCAGTGCAGTAAAGTCACTGCCCTTGGCCAGCAGCATCGGCGCACCACCCTTCTCCGGGTCGTACTTGAGGGCCACGGCGTAGTGGGTCGGGTTGGTGATGACCACGTCGGCGTCGGGCACCGCCGCCATCATCTTGCGCTGGGACATCTCGCGCTGCAGCTGGCGAATGCGTTGCTTGACCTCCGGGCGCCCCTCCTGGTCCTTGTGCTCGTCGCGCACTTCCTGCTTGGTCATCAGCAGTTTCTTGTGGGCTTCCCACAGCTGGATCGGCGCATCCACGGCAGCAATGATGATCAACCCGCACGCCATCCACAAAGAACTCCAGCCCACCAATTGCACGCTGTGAATGATCGCCGACTCCAGCGGCTCATGGGCGATGCGCAGCAGGTCGTCGATGTCGGACGACAATACGGTCAGCGCCACGAACAGAATCAGGATGAATTTGGCCAGGGCCTTGAGCAGCTCCACCAGCGCTTTGCTGGAAAACATGCGCTTGAGCCCGGGCCCCGGGTTCAGGCGGCTGAATTTGGGCGCCATGCTGCCCGGCGCAAACAACCAGCCACCGAGGGACACCGGGCCGATCAACGCCGCCAGCAGCAACGTGATCAGCACCGGCTGCACCGCCAGAATCGCGATTTTGCCGGAATGCAGCAGGTACAGTCCCATGGCGCCAGGGCTGAGCAGCACCTCTCGGGGCAACGCGAAGTTGAGCTTCATCAACTCCATCAGGTCCAGCGCCAGGCCACCACCGTAGATCAGCAGGCCACCGGCACCGGCGAGCATCACCGCCAGGGTATTGAGCTCTTTGGAACGAGCAATCTCACCCTTTTCCCTGGAGTCCTTTTTGCGTTTCTCCGTGGGGTCTTCTGTTTTGTCCTGGCCACTCTCGCTTTCGGCCATGGCTCAACGCGCCCGTGCCAAGTCACGTAAGAACTGCAAGGCGTCGGTCGCCAGCGGTTGATACTGATTGAGAATGTCGGCCATGCCGATCCAGAAAATCCCCATGCCCAACACCAGCGTCAGGGGGAAACCAATCGAGAAGATGTTCAGTTGCGGCGCCGCGCGGGTCATCACGCCGAACGCGATGTTGACCACCAGCAGCGCCGTGATCGCCGGCAGCACCAGCAGCAACGAGGCGCCGAGCACCCAGCTCAGACGGCCCACCAGTTCCCAGAAATGATTGACCACCAGCCCCGAGCCCACCGGCAAGGTGGTGAAGCTCTCGGTCATGACTTCGAACACCACCAAATGGCCGTTCATCGACAGGAAAATCAAGGTCACCAGCATGGTCAGGAACTGCCCGATCACCGCCACCGACACGCCGTTGGTAGGGTCGACCATGGACGCGAAGCCCATGCCCATCTGGATCGAGATGATTTGCCCGGCGATCACGAATGCTTGGAAAAACAGCGTGAGCGAGAAGCCCATCAGCGCACCGATCAGGATTTGCTCGGCAATCAGCAGCAAGGCACTCAGGTCCAGGGCATTGACCGGCGGCATCGGCGGCAAACCGGGCACGATCACCACGGTGATGGCAAAGGCGAAATACAGGCGGATACGCCGCGGCACTAGGGTGGTACCAAATACCGGCATGGTCATCAACACGGCCGTGACGCGGAACATCGGCAGGATGAAGGACGCGACCCAGGTGCTGATCTGGGTGTCGGTCAGGGCCAGGACAGACTGCATGCGGTCAGCCGATCAACTGCGGAATACTGCCGTACAGCTGCAGGATGTATTCCATGAAGGTTTGCACCAGCCACGGGCCGGCGACGATCAGGGTGATCAGCATCACCAGCAGACGCGGCAAAAAGCTCAAGGTCTGTTCGTTGATCTGGGTGGCCGCCTGGAACATCGCCACCAGCAGGCCCACCAACAGGCTCGGCACCACCAGTACGGCGACCATCATGGTGGTCAGCCACAACGCTTCACGGAACAGGTCGACCGCAACTTCGGGCGTCATCGCGCTATACCCCGCCGAAACTGCTGGCCAGGGTGCCGATAATCAGCGCCCAGCCGTCAACCAATACAAACAGCATGATCTTGAACGGCAACGAAATGATCAGCGGCGACAGCATCATCATACCCATGGCCATCAACACGCTCGCCACCACGAGGTCGATGATCAGGAACGGGATGAAGATCATGAAACCGATCTGGAATGCGGTTTTCAGTTCCGAGGTCACGAACGCAGGCACGAGGATGGTCAGCGGCGCCTGATCCGGCGTGGCGATGTCGGTACGTTTGGACAAACGCATAAACAGCTCAAGGTCGCTGGAGCGGGTTTGCGACAGCATGAAATCCTTGATCGGGCCCTGGGCCTTTGCCACCGCGTCCTGGGCCGAAAGCTTTTCCGCCAGATAGGGTTGCAGCGCCTGCTGGTTCACCTTGTCGAACACCGGCGCCATGATGAACAGCGTCAGAAACAGGGCCATGCCGGTGAGGATCTGGTTCGACGGCGTCTGTTGCAGGCCCAGGGCCTGACGCAGGATCGAGAACACGATGATGATGCGCGTGAAGCTGGTCATCAGCATGACGAACGCCGGGATAAAGCTCAGCGCCGTCATGATCAACAGGATCTGCAGGCTGACCGAATATTCCTGCGCCCCGGCCGCGTTGGTGCCCAAGGTAATCGCCGGGATCGACAACGGGTCGGCCGCAAATGCCAACGGCGCGGCCAGCAACAGCATGAGCGTCAATAAAACGCGCATTACTTCTTATCCTTCTGATCCTTGCCCAGCAACTCCATCAGGCGCTGGGCGAATTCCGGCGTGGCAGCCTCGGTTTTGGCCACTTCGACCGGCGACTTGAGCACGTGCAACGGTGTGATGCGCCCGGGCGTGATGCCCAGCAGAATCTGCTCATCGCCGACCTGCACCAGCACCAGCCGATCACGCGGGCCGAGGGCGCGCGAACCGACCATTTCGATCACCTGCGCATTGCCCGGCCCGATTCGCTGCACGCGGCGCATCAGCCAGGCCAGCACGAAGATCAGGCCCACCACCAACAGCAAACCCAGCACCAGCTGGGTCAACTGGCCGCCAATGCCACTGCTGACCACCGGCGCAGCCGCTGCCGCCTGGGCCACCGGCTCAGCCGCCAAGGCGCTCAATGGCAGCGCCAGAAACAGTCCCGCCATCGAATACTTCATATCAGCGCAACTTCTTGATGCGTTCGCTCGGGCTGATCACGTCCGTCAGACGGATGCCGAACTTCTCGTTGACCACCACCACTTCGCCATGGGCGATCAGCGTGCCGTTGACCAGTACGTCCAGCGGCTCGCCGGCCAGGCGGTCCAGCTCGATCACCGACCCCTGGTTGAGTTGCAGCAGGTTGCGGATGTTGATTTCGGTGCTGCCCACTTCCATGGAGATCGACACCGGAATGTCGAGGATCACATCCAGGTTCGGTCCATCAAGGGTCACCGGGTCATTGTTCTTCGGCACGCTGCCGAATTCTTCCATCGGCAGGCGCTTGCCGGCGGGCGACGTCGCGGCGTCGGCGGCGAGCAGCGCGTCAATGTCGTCCTGGCCAACATCGCCGGTTTCTTCCAGGGCCGCAGCCCATTCGTCAGCCAGGGCCTGGTCTTCGGCGGAAGTGTTTTCGTGTTCGGTAGCCATTACATGTCCTCGGCGCAGCAAAAATTAAGGTTGATCAGCGGCGGTTGATCGGTTCGATCACTTGCAGCGCCAGGTTGCCTTTGTGGGAACCCAGCTTGACCTTGAACGACGGCACGCCGTTGGCGCGCATGATCAGCTCGTCCGGCAGCTCGACCGGGATCACATCACCCGGCTGCATGTGCAAAATATCGCGCAAACGCAACTGGCGACGGGCCACCGTGGCGCTCAGCGGCACGTCGACGTCCAGCAGATCTTCGCGCAGGGCCTTGACCCAGCGCTCGTCCTGGTCGTCGAGGTCGGACTGGAAGCCAGCGTCGAGCATTTCACGCACCGGCTCGATCATCGAGTACGGCATGGTCACGTGCAGGTCGCCGCCACCGCCATCGAGTTCGATGTGGAACGTGGACACCACAATGGCTTCGCTGGGGCCGACGATGTTGGCCATGGCCGGGTTCACTTCCGAGTTGATGTACTCGAAATTGACTTCCATGATCGCCTGCCAGGCTTCCTTCAAGTCGATGAAGGCTTGCTCCAGCACCATGCGCACCACGCGCAGTTCGGTGGGGGTGAATTCACGGCCTTCGATCTTGGCATGGCGGCCGTCACCGCCGAAGAAGTTGTCCACCAGCTTGAACACCAGTTTGGCGTCGAGGATGAACAGCGCGGTGCCGCGCAGGGGTTTGATCTTGACCAGGTTGAGGCTGGTGGGCACGTACAGCGAGTGCACGTATTCGCCGAACTTCATCACCTGCACGCCGCCCACCGCCACGTCCGCCGAGCGACGCAGCATGTTGAACATGCTGATGCGGGTGTAACGGGCGAAACGCTCGTTGATCATCTCCAGGGTCGGCATGCGCCCACGGACGATGCGATCCTGGCTGGTGAGGTCATAACTTTTGACGCTGCCGGGCTCGGCAGCCATTTCGGTCTGTACCAGACCATCGTCGACGCCGTGCAACAGCGCGTCGATTTCATCCTGGGACAGCAGGTCTTGCACGGCCATGTCGTGATCCTACTGCAATACGAAGTTAGTGAAGAGCGCCTGCTCGACCACGACTTTGCCGAGCTCTTTCTGGGCCACTTCCTGCACGCTGGCAGTGACCTTCTGACGCAGCATTTCCTGGCCGACGGGCGTGGCCAGGCTGTCGAAGCTCTGGCCGGAGAACAGCATCACCAGGTTGTTGCGGATCACTGGCATGTGCACTTTGAGCGCATCCAGGTCCGCCTGGTTACGCGCCAGCAAGGTGATGCTCACCTGCAGGTAGCGTTGACGACCGTTCTGATTGTAGTTGGCGACAAAGGCCGGAAGCATCGGCTCGAAGATTGCCGGTTGCTTGACGTTAGTGGCGGCCTCGGCCACAGGGGCCGGTTTGCTGGCGCTGCTGTGCATGATGTACCAGGTGCCGCCGATCGAGGCGCCAATGGCCAGCAGCAGGCCCAACACAATCAACAGGATAAGCTTGAGCTTGCCCTTGGCTGCAGGTGGTTTTGCTGCGTCGTCGCTCTTCGCCATGCCAATAATCCGTCACTATTCTGGGATTCATAGATCTACGGAATGGCAAGAGCAAGTGTTATGCCAGAGTTGTCTGGCACTCTGGGGGAAGAGCGGGCAACACCAATCAAATGTGGGAGCTGGCTTGTGTGGGAGCTGGCTTGCCTGCGATGCCTACGCCTCGGTCTGTCAGCCATACCGAAGTGATGCTATCGCGGGCAAGCCCGGCTTCCACACAAGCCAGCGCCCACACTCAGGGCTGTGTACGGCCTGGGTCAGGCGTAATAGTCGACGGCGCTGGAGCCAATCACGCTGGTGGTGACCGGCGCGACGGCTGCTGCGACTTCGGCGTGATCGGCCACATCACCGCCGTCCCCACGCCCGCCGCCGCCACTCACACCGCGCGCCTGGTTCTGCTGCTGTTGTTCCTGGCCTTGCCCCTGCCAGCCGCGGGACTGGTCGGAGACGTTAACGTCCACCTGCCCCATGCCCTGCTGGGCGAACATCTCACGCAGGCGGCCGGACTGGCTTTCCAGCGCTTCACGCACCACCGCATGACCGCTCATGAAGGTGACCTGGGCCTGCTGGTCGGCGGCCATATTCACTTTGATATCCAGGCGCCCCAGCTCGGCCGGCTGCAACTGGATCTCCGCCGACTTGAGGTTGGCGCTGGACAGGTACATCACGCGGTTGACCACTTCTTCGGTCCAGCCACTTTGATGCATCGCCAGCGGCGCGTTGGCCACCGGCGGCAAGGCGTTGGCGGCTTTCGGCGTGGCGGCCTGGGTCAACGCGGCGAGGCGGTTGGCGAAATCGTCGACGCGGGTGTCGCTGCGGGCGTCTTTCAAATCCTTGAGGCCGCCTTCGATCAAGCCGCTGAAGGCTTTGTCGCCGCCGTCAGTGCTGTCTTTGGTGGCTTGTTGATCGACCATGTTGGCCAGGCCCGCAGCAAAGTTTTGCGCAGCGGTGGGCTGATCCTGAGGCGTGGTGGGGGCGGCTTTCTGCGGCGTCTGGCTGCTGGCCGAGACGTGACCGCCCTGCTCCATCGCCAGGCGTACGGCGGGCATCGAATCCAGCGGATCGGCCGTGGGGTCGAACGCAGGTTGCTTGGCATCTTCGGTGGCGGCAACGGGCGCTGCGACGACGGGCTGGGCCTTGTCGTCCTGGGTGGCCGCAGGTGCCGGTGTTTGCACAGGCGGCGGAACAACCACCGGCGTGACGGCGGCGATCACGGCCGGGTCGACGACCGGGTCTGCCGGGGGCTGCTGCGCGACGGCCGGGTCGGTGGTTTTGTCGTCGTCAGTGCTGGCACTGTCGTCAGACTTGGCCGCGGGTTTGGCTGGCAAGGCATTGCCGCTATCGGCAACCGCTGGCGTGCTGGCGGCAGGTTTGTCGTTGCCCGCTGCAGGCTTGGCGCTGGCGTCGGAAGACTTGTCCCGCGAGGGTTTGGCGGGGGTGTCGTCGGATTTGATGGCCGGTTTTGAGCCTTGGCTGGCGAACACCTGAGCGAAGCCAGGGGCTTTATCCCGCGGGTCCGCAGCTGCCACCGAGAGGGTGGGAGCAGGCGCTTGAGGCTTGGCCGCGGGGGCAGCCTGAAGGAGCGAATTCGGGGCGACTGGCATAGGTAAGGGTCTCCACTGCATTGGGGGTCGGGGATGCAGTATGGGGAGGGAGAGCAAGAGTTGGGCCAGGTTTTGGTTTGGAGTGAATATCCGTTATTGGGGTGATGGCTGATATTGGTTCCGCTCTTACAGCGGCTCACTTTTGAAGAGCGCAAAAGTAAGCAAAACGCTCTTGCCCCAACACTCGGCACCTCGCCCAGGCTCGGTGTGCCCGTAATCCGACAGTGATTTGGGGGGCCGCCGCCACGCGCCATCCATGGCGCGGGGCGGCTAAACCGGCATCCCTGCCGGTTTACCCCCCAAATCCCTGCCGAATTCCGGCCAGCGTGTTTTAACGGGGCGCCTCAGATCAAGATCAAAAGCACGGCGGCCTGACAGCCGGCCTGAGTGGTGTAGAGCAAAAGCCAGCTCCCACAGAGAAGCAGATTTGTGCAGAGATTAGAGGCTCACTCGGTCAAAAAATGTGGGAGCGGGCTTGCTCGCGAATGCGGTCTGTCAGTTACATGGATGCTGGCTGACACACTGCTTTCGCGGGCAAGCCCGCTCCCACAGTTGGATATTCATTTATCAGGGTGAATGCAACCTGCCCTGGCAAAAACAGCGCTTTTGATCCAACCACTCAGGCCGGCTGTCAGGCCGCCGTGCTTTTGATTTTGATCTTGATCTCAGGCGCCCCGTTAAACACGCTGGCCGAACGCAGGCTTGAATCCGTGGGTAACCCGGCAGGACGCCGGGTTAGCCGCGCTGGGCCAAGGATGGCCCATCGCGGCGGCCCACGGATTCAAGCCGGAGTGAGGGCACACCGAGCCTAGGCGAGGTGCCGAGTGTAGGGGCAAGAGCGTTTGGTTACTTTGCGCTTTTCAAAGTGACCCGCCGTAAGGGCGGAACCAATAGCAGCCTTTACCGCAGCAACGGATATGTACTCAACTCAACTCAACTCAACTCAACAAAACCTAAATCTGAAACCGCTCCCGCTCCGACTCATACAACGGCCGAACCAACGCAAACTCATGATCTATCTGATCAACCAGCGCCCCGAGGTCCGCAACCGCCGTCCCCACAGACTCAGCTTCCAACCGCTGACACAACTGCGCCAACTTCACCGCCCCAAGGTTCCCGCTACTGCCCTTGAAGCTATGGGCAATCCGCCCCAACGCCTTGGCATCATCCCGCGCCTTGCGCAGTGCCTCGACGCGCTTTTGCGAGTCATCGAGAAAGGTATCCAGCAACTTGGGATACTCGCCCTCCATTACCTCCTGCAAACCCGACAACACGTCGGGGTCCAGATGAATCTCGGCCACTTGCTCGCTCCTTGATCAAGAATCGGCGGATTATGCCAGAGCCCCCCAGCAAAACTCCACGCACACACTGCGCCCGCCATCGGACCAGCGTACATCGCTGCTCAATTGACGCACCAGGCTCAGGCCCCGGCCAGACAGACGGTCAACATCCAGCGGTCGCGCCAGCACCTGTTCCACATCAAACCCCGGCCCGCTGTCTTCGATGCGCAAGGTCATCTTGCCGCCCGTGTCAGTCGGCACCACCTGCACATGCACGCGCACATAACCACTGTTCAACTGCGCCAACCGTTCATTGCGCTCGCGATAGTAGTGGGCAAACCCCTGGGCATCGCGCTTGAGCCTCGAATCCAGACACAGCACGCCATGTTCGAGGGCGTTGGAGTACAACTCGGCCATCACACTGTAAAGCGCCCCGCTCTGCGCACGCAGACCGTGGATCTCCAACAGCAGTTGCAGCAGATACGGCAGCGGGTTGTAACTTTTGAGGGTCTGGGCGCGAAATTCGAAACTCACTGACCAGTCCAGCGGGCACGACTGGCCGCTGTCCGCATACAAAGGTTCGGCGGCGCGCAGCGGCTGACCGGGTTGCAGGGTGATTTCCACCATGCTCACATCGTCCCGCGCTTCGCCCCGAAACGCCGCCAACGCTTTCTCGATGTCTTCAAACAGCCGGTCAGGCTCGCGGTTGGCAGCGAATACCTGCTGCAAACGCTGGGCGCCGAAAAGCTGGTCATTGGCGTCTGCCGTGTCGAGCACACCATCGGAAAGCAGAAAAACCCGGTCGCCCAGGGCCATTGGCCAGACTTCGGTGCTGTCATCAAAGGTTTCCGCCGACAGCACACCCAGCGGCAAATGCCGTGACACCAACGCCGTGCGCTTACCCGTGGCGACTTCATGCACATACCCCTCGGGCATGCCGCCGTTCCACACCTCCACCACGCGCCGCTGGGCGCTCAGGCACAGCAGTGTGGCGCAACAAAACATGTCCACCGGCAGGATGCGCTTGAGCTTGACGTTCATCTCGCGCAGGGTCTGCGCCAGGCCGTAGCCCTTGGCGGTCATGCCGTAGAACACTTCCGCCAGCGGCATGGCGCCCACCGCCGCCGGCAAGCCGTGGCCGGTGAAGTCGCCGAGCAGCACATGCATGTCGCCCGACGGCGTGTAGGCCGCCAGCAGCAAGTCACCGTTGAACAGCGCATAGGGCGACTGCAGGTAGCGGATATTCGGCGCGGCGTTGATGCAGCCGGAGTGGGCAACCTTGTCAAAGACGGCCTTGGCCGCGCGCTGCTCGTGCAGCAGGTAATCGTGGTGCCGGGCGATCTGGTCGCGCTGCTGCAATACCGTGGCTTGCAGGCGGCGCAAACGGTCCATGGCGTTGATCTTTGCGGCCAGGATCAGCGGGTTGTAGGGCTTGGGCAGAAAGTCATCACCGCCCGCGTCCAGGCATTGCGCCAAAGCTTCGCTTTCACGCAAAGAAGTGAGAAAGATGATCGGCACCAGCGCTTCGCCCGCCAGTTGCTTGATCTGCCGCGCCGCTTCGAAACCGTCCATCACCGGCATCAGGGCGTCCATCAACACCAGTTGCGGGCGTTCGCGGGCGAACAGCTCGACAGCTTGCGCGCCATTGTTGGCAGTCAGCACCTCATGGCCCTGACGCCGGATGATGGTCGACAGCAACAGCAAATCCGCCGCGCTGTCTTCGGCGATCAGGATCGTCAGCGCTTCAAGGACAGGGGCCAGGGCGCTCAACTGATGTCGAACAGTTTGTCGAAGTTGGAGATGGCGAGGATCTTGCGTACATCGGAATTGCTGTTGACCACCTGCACTTCCGAGTCGTCGCCACCGGCGTGGTCACGCAGCAAAAGCAGCATGCCCAGGGCCGAGCTGTCCATGTAAGTGGTGTCTTTAAGGTCGACCACATACAGCTCGGGGACTTTATAGAACCGCTCGTAAGCGTCACGAAAGGTCTGGTGGCTACCGAAATCGAACCGGCCCTTGACCGCGATCGTCAACTTCTTCCCGTCCAGGGATACTTCTGACTCGACTGACATGCGACTGCTTCCTTGTCATTGGCAATATGAGACAAGGTTTAGCAGCTGTACCGGATCTGAGCAACACAGAGAATCAAATGTGGGAGCTGGCTTGTGTGGGAGCCAGCTCCCACAGTAGACCAGGCAGGTGATTAGTATTGGGATTGACGGGGCAGGCGCTGGGACAGCTCATCGAGCAATTTCTGCTCACGCTTGTCTTCAATCGCCCGCGCCTCATCAATATAGCGCTGCACCAGCTTGCGCAAACCCTCGACCCGGGCGAACGCCGCCTGCCAGCTTTCGCGGGCTTTATCGAGGTTGTTCTGGTGCCACGCCAGGCTCTGGCGCTGCTGGCCCACGGCGGTTTCCAGCTGGTTGAGAAACCCCTGATAACCCATCAGCCACTGGCCCGAGACACCTTTGCTGCCGCGCTCGATCCACTGCTGCTGGTATTCGCCGCGAAAGCGCTCAAGGTCGCCCAGCTTGCTCTCGGCCAGGCGCACTTGCCCCTGGAAATACCCCAGGCGTTGCACGGCGGTTTTCTCGGCCTTTTCGGCCATGTCCACCACGGGAGCCAGGCGAGAAGAACGGGTGCTGGCCATGGCTTAGCCGCCTGGCGCCGGGGCGAAGATCGAACCCAGGTGCGCTTCGCTTTCGCCCATGCTGATCTTGTCGTTGAGGCCTTGGCGCAAGTAGGTCACCAACTGCGGTTGCAGGGCAATCGCCAGGTCGGTTTCGCGGTCACCACCGGCCACATAGGCGCCGACGCTGATCAGGTCGCGGCTCTGCTGATAACGCGACCACAGCTGCTTGAAATGCTGCGCTCTGGCCATGTGTTCCGGCGTGACCACTGCCGGCATCACCCGGCTGATGGACGCTTCGATGTCGATGGCCGGGTAGTGCCCTTCTTCGGCCAGGCGCCGCGACAGCACGATGTGGCCGTCGAGCACGCCCCGCGCCGAATCGGCAATCGGGTCCTGCTGGTCATCGCCTTCGGACAACACGGTGTAAAACGCGGTGATCGAGCCCCCGCCCGCCTCGGCATTACCGGCGCGCTCCACCAGTTTCGGCAGTTTGGCGAACACTGACGGCGGATACCCCTTGGTCGCCGGCGGCTCGCCGATGGCCAGGGCGATTTCCCGCTGGGCCTGGGCGAAACGCGTCAGCGAGTCCATCAGCAACAGGACATTTTTGCCCTTGTCGCGAAAATATTCGGCAATGCGCGTGCAATACATGGCCGCCCGCAAGCGCATCAGCGGCGCATCATCCGCCGGCGATGCCACCACGACCGAGCGCTTGAGGCCTTCCTCGCCAAGGCTGTGCTCGATGAATTCCTTCACCTCACGACCCCGCTCACCGATCAGCCCGACCACGATAATGTCGGCCTCGGTAAAGCGCGTCATCATGCCCAGCAACACCGATTTACCCACGCCGGTACCGGCGAACAGGCCCAGACGCTGGCCACGGCCGACCGTCAATAAACCGTTGATGCTGCGAATGCCCACGTCCAGCGGCACGCTGATGGGGTTGCGGTTGAGCGGGTTGATGGTCGGGCCGTCCATCGGCACCCAGTCTTCGGCCTTCATGCCGCCCTTGCCGTCCAGCGCGCGACCGGCGCCGTCGAGTACGCGGCCAAGCATGCTCATGCCCATCGGCAAGCGGCCGGTGTCGGCCAAAGGCACCACGCGCGCACCGGGGGCAATGCCCGCCAGGCTGCCCACGGGCATCAGGAAAATCTTGCTGCCGGAAAAGCCCATCACCTCGGCTTCAACCTGCACCGGGTGGTAGCTGTCGTCGTTGATCACCAGGCAGCGGCTGCCCATGGCGGCGCGCAAGCCTTCAGCTTCGAGGGTCAGGCCGACCATGCGCAACAGGCGCCCTTCGAGAATCGGCTGGCCGGGCAACTCGGTGGCCTCGGCATAACCGCCCAGGCGCTTGGCGAAGCTGGTGCGGTCAAGGCGCATCGGGGGCGTCCAGGTCAACGCTCAGGTCAGGCTCGGCCGGGTGCAAAGCCTGCTCGTGAAGTTGATCGAAGAGTTTGGCCATGATCTGGCTGATGCGGGTTTCCACCGTGGCATCGATGCGGCTGTGCTCGGTTTCGACGCGGCAACCGCCGGGCTGCAGGTTCGCGTCTTCGACAATGCGCCAGGTTTCTTCATGACGCTCGCGCAGGGCTTTGACCTGCTCGAAGTCCTGCGGGTTGATGTACAACCGCACATTGCCGACGCCCAGGGGCAGCAGCTTGAGCGCCTCGCGCATCACGCTTTCGATGTGGCTGGAGTCGAGCACCAGTTCGCGCTGAATCACCTGGCGGGCGATGTGTTCCACCAGACCGACCATGGCTTTCTCGATCTGCGAATCCTGCTCGGCAATCGGGTTGAACAGCGTGCCCATCAAGCGTTCCAGGCTGGTGAGCTTGACGCTCAGCGCCTCCTCGGCTTCCTGGCGAACTTTCAGGGTGGTGCTGCGAAAACCGTCTTTTTCACCCGCCGCGAAGCCTTCGTTATAGGCCTCCTGGCGGATGGCTTCGAGTTCTTCGAGGGTCAGCGGCTGGACTTCATCCAGCGGCACTTCTTCCATTTCCACCGGCGTTTCAATCACCGGCTCCGGCTCAGGCTCCGGCACATGGGGGTCGAAGCTGGGCAACGACCAGATGTCGAACCCGCCGACATCCCGCGCGCGAATCAGATCGCTGGGCGCCTCATCTTTGTTCGACATGGGGCGCGCCTTAGATCATTTCTTCGCCGCCCTTCCCGCCGAGAACGATTTCTCCGGCTTCGGCCATACGGCGGGCAATGGTGAGGATTTCCTTCTGGGCGGTTTCCACGTCGCTGACGCGCACCGGGCCCTTGGCTTCGAGGTCGTCGCGCAACAGCTCGGAAGCCCGCTTGGACATGTTCTTGAAGATCTTCTCTTTGACGTTCTCGTCCGAACCCTTGAGGGCCAGCACCAGCACGTCGGAGGACACTTCGCGCAACAGCGCCTGGATGCCACGGTCGTCGACATCGGAGAGGTTGTTGAACACGAACATGAGGTCTTCGATCTGAGTGGACAGGGTGTCGTCGATCTCGCGGATCGAGTCCATCAACTGGCCTTCGACCGAGCTGTCGAGGAAGTTCATGATGTCGGCCGCACGCTTGATGCCACCCAGGGTGGTACGCGAAGCGTTCGAATTGCCGGAGAACTGTTTCTCCAGAATCGTGTTGAGTTCTTTGAGCGCCGCCGGCTGCACAGTATTCAGCGACGACACGCGCAGGATGATGTCCAGGCGCACTTTATGGTCGAAGTGGCCGAGCACTTCACCGGCCTGGTCGGGGTCCAGATACGCCACCACGATCGCCTGGATCTGCGGGTGCTCGTAGCGGATCACGTCGGCGACCGCGCGCGGTTCCATCCATTTCAGACTGTCGAGGCCACTGGTGTTGCCGCCCAGCAGGATACGGTCGATCAGGCCATTGGCCTTGTCTTCACCCAGGGCCGAGGTGAGCATCTTGCGGATGTAGCTGTCGGAGCCGACGCCGAGGCTGGTCTGGTCGCCGACGATCTCGACGAACTCGCTCATCACCTGCTCGACTTGCTCGCGGTGCACATTGCGCATTTGCGCCATGGCCACGCCCACGCGCTGAACCTCTTTGGGGCCCATGTGGCGCAGCACTTGGGCGGCGTCGGTTTCACCCAGGGACAGCAGCAATACAGCGGCTTTGTCGACCTTGGTGAGCTTGGCAACGGCGGCTCGATTATCACTCATCTGCGTTGATCCACTCTTTCACGACCTGAGCCACACGGCCCGGGTCTTCTGCTACCAGACTCTTGATTGCGTTCAGCTGAGCGTCGTAGCCTTCGCTCGGGCTTGGCAACAGAATACTTTGCGGGCCACCGAGGCTGACGCGGTCGTTGGCCAGTTCGCCGTCCAGGCCGCCCATGCCACCCAACTCGACATCGCCACCGGCCAGGGCCAGCTGTTTTTTGCCATGGCCGGTGATGTTGTTGAGCACTGGGCGCAGCACGCCGAACACCAGCACCAGGATGAACAACACACCCAGCACTTGCTTGACGATGTCCCAGAACCACGGCTGGGTGTAGAACGCCGGGTCGGCGATCACTTCGCCGCGCTCGGCGGAGAACGGCATGTTGATCACGCTGACGCTGTCGCCACGGCTGGCGTCGAAACCGACGGCGTCCTGCACCAGGCGGGTGAAGCGTGCCAATTCATCGGCGCTCCATGGCGCACGGGTGACGGCGCCGTCAGCCGGGTTGACCTTGACCTGATCATCGACCACCACCGACACCGACAGGCGATTGATTTTGCCCTGCTGCTGCTTGGTGTGGCTGATGGAACGGTCGAGTTCGAAGTTCTTGGTGGACTGGTTACGCTTGTCCGCCGGGTACGGCGCGAGCATCGGCTGGCCGGTGGCCGGGTCCATGATCTGCTGGCCGTTGGCGTCCAGCAGTGGCTGGCCCGGCTGGATAGCCCCGGCGGTCGCGGCAGCGCCACCGGTGGTTTGCGGCGCAGAAGCCGGCGCGGGTGGCTGGTTGCTCAAGGCACCCGGCACACCTTGCGGGCCATTGCTGGCGGTGCGTTGTTCGCTGGTCGACTGCTCGCTGCGCAGGGCGGGCTGGTCGGGGTTGAACTGTTCGGAGGTCGACTCCACCGCGCTGAAGTCCACGTCGGCGGACACTTCGGCCTTGTAGCGGTCATTGCCCAACACCGGTTGCAGGATGTTGTGCACGCGCTGGGTCAGCATGCTTTCCATGCGACGGCTGTAGTCGAACTGCTTGCCGGCCTGGGTCAATGCGGAGTTTTCGGCCTGGTCGGACAGCAGGTTGCCCTTCTGGTCGACCACGGTGATTTGCGACTTGCTCAATTCGGGAACGCTGGTGGCCACCAGGTTGATGATCGCCAGCACCTGGCCAGGCTCCAGGGAGCGGCCGGCAAACAGTTCGACCAGCACCGAGGCGCTTGGCTTGCGTTCATCGCGCACAAACACTGAGCTTTTAGGGATCGCCAGGTGCACACGGGCGCCCTTGACGTTGTTCAAGCTGGAAATGGTGCGCGCCAGTTCGCCTTCCAGGCCACGGCGGTAGCGCGTGGCTTCCATGAACTGGCTGGTGCCCAGGCCCTGGTCCTTGTCGAGGATTTCAAAACCAATGTTCGCGTCAGACGGTGTCACACCGGCGGCGGCGAGTTTCATGCGCGCACGGGCCACGTCGTCCGCCTTGACCAGCAGTGCGCCGGAGTTGGGCTCCACGGTGTAGGCGATGTCGGCGGCGGCCAGGGTTTCCATGATCGCCTTGGAATCCATGCCGGCCAGGCTGCCGTACAACGGGCGGTAATCCGGTTGTTGCGACCACAACACCACGGCAAAACCAATCGCCACGCTCGCCGCCAGCCCGACCATCAGGCCGACCTGACGCAACATGGTCATTTCCGAAAGGTTTTCCAGGAACGACAGGCCAAACAGCGGCGGCTTGCCGTCTGCCTTGGCGGGTGCGTTGTCCACGACTGCTTCTGCCATGACTTAAATCTCGTCCTTAAACCGGCATCTGCATGATGTCTTGATAAGCCTGAACCAGCTTGTTGCGTACCTGGGTCAAGGCCTGGAAGGAAACGCTGGCCTTTTGCGAAGCGACCATCACATCGGTGAGGTCCACGCCGCTTTTGCCGATTTCGAAGGCGGTCGCCAACTGGTTGGAGGCCTGCTGGGTATCACTGACTTTGTTGATTGCCTGACCTAGCATGTCGGCAAAACTGCTTTGGCCCAATTCCGGCGCTGGCGCGACGGATTTCGGTTGAGCCATGGCATCCATTTGCATGGAGCGCATATCCAACATCAACCGATTGAACTCAATACCCTGGCTCATGACCTTCTCTCTCCGACGACCCGCAATTTTTTGACACTACGCAGCGGTTACTGGGGGTAGTAGCAACAAGGGTGCCAGCTCCGTGGCAGCTTGTAAGAAAAGGCGACAAACCCTGTCGGCTTGGATATTTCTCAGGTGGCGAACAGGTAGGCTTCCACGTCCATCCCGGCATCACGCATCTGCGCCAGCTTGTAGCGCAAGGTGCGCGGGCTGATGCCCAGGCGCTCGGCGGCCTCTTTGCGGCGGCCGCGCTCGGCGCGCAGGGTGTCGATAATCATCTGGAATTCGCGGCGACGCAGGTCATCGCCCAGCCCGCCGGCAGGCTCGGTTTCGGTGACGGCCGGCGCCGGCGCTGGGGCCAGGCTCGGCAACGGCGCAGCGCTGGTACCCATCGCCAGACAGAAGTCTTGCGGCTGAATCAGCCCGCCCTGCTGCAAAATCAGCGCGCGCTGGATCGCGTTGTCCAATTCGCGCACGTTACCGGGCCATGGGTAGCCGATCAGGCACGCTTGTGCCTCGGCCGACAACCGCGCCTGGGCGTGCTTCATTTTTTTGACGTGGTTGTTCAGCAGGCGCTCGGCCAGCGGAATAATGTCCGCTGGGCGCTCGCGCAAGGGGCGCCACGCCAGCGGAAACACCGAAAGACGGTAAAACAAATCTTCACGGAAGC
This sequence comes from Pseudomonas tolaasii NCPPB 2192, assembly GCF_002813445.1. Taxonomy (NCBI): domain Bacteria; kingdom Pseudomonadati; phylum Pseudomonadota; class Gammaproteobacteria; order Pseudomonadales; family Pseudomonadaceae; genus Pseudomonas; species Pseudomonas tolaasii. The sequence continues at coordinate 3,543,601 of NZ_PHHD01000001.1, read as the reverse complement.
GCCCCGCCGCCACTTCACCCGCCAAGTCACGGTTGGTGGTGGCAACCACGCGGATATCCAGCTGGATCGGCTTGCGCGCGCCAACGCGCTCCACTTCACGCTCCTGCAATACCCGCAGCAGCTTGGCTTGCAGGCCCAGAGGCATTTCTGAAATTTCATCGAGCAGAATGGTGCCGCCGTCGGCCTGTTCGAACTTGCCGGCCTGGGCCGCGATGGCGCCAGTGAACGAGCCCTTTTCGTGGCCGAACAGTGTGGCCTCGAGCATGTTGTCGGGAATGGCCGCGCAGTTGATCGCAATGAACGGCTGTTTGGCGCGGCTCGATTGCTGATGGATATAACGCGCCAGCACTTCCTTGCCGGTGCCTGACTCGCCGGAGATCAACACCGTGGAATCGCTGCGCGCCACCCGGGCGGCCAGTTCCAGCAATTGTGCGCTGGCCGGCTCGAAAGCGATCGGGCCTTCGCCATCGGCGGCCGGGCTCACGCCGAGGGCATGCCGGGCGACCAATTCAATCAAGGCTTTGGGTTCGAACGGCTTGACCAGGTAATCCGCCGCGCCCTGGCGCATGGCGTCGACCGCACGCTCCACGGCGCCGTGGGCAGTCATCAGCAATACGGGCAATTGTGGCTGGCGCGCGCGCAGCAGGCCGAGCAATTGGTGGCCGTCCATGCCGGGCATGTTCACGTCGCTGACCACCAGGCTGAACGCCTCTTGCTCAACGGCCTCCAAGGCCTCTTCGGCAGAACCGACCGCCCGGTAGTCATGGCCCGCCAACAGCAGCGTGTCAGCCAATGCTTCACGCAGGGCGCGGTCGTCTTCAACCAATAGAACCTTGATAGCCATCATTCCTTTACTCCGCGCTCGCCGCGCTTGAAAACAGCGGCAAGGTCATCAATGCACAGGTGCCACGCCCCAACCGGGAACGCAGTCGCAATTCTCCCTGATGGGCGCGTGCCACTGCCTTGACCACGGTCAGGCCCAGGCCGGTCCCGTTGGTTTTGGTGGTGAAAAACGGTTCGCCCAGGCGCTGCAGCACCACGGGGTCAATGCCGGCGCCACGGTCGCTGATACACAGGCGCAATGTTTGCCCGCGGGCATACAGGTGCACTTTCAGGCGCGCGCCGGGGCCACTGGCCTGGGTGGCGTTTTCGATCAGGTTGAGCAAGGCGCCGACCAGGGTGTCGCGGTTGCACAGCAACTCGCCGTGGTGGCTGTCGCACTGCCAACGCAGTTGAGCGTCCTGCACATGGGTGGCGGCCGCCGCTTGCAGCGACTGCATCAGCGCCGCCGGCGTCACGCGGTCGGTCAGCGGCAGTTCGCCACGGGCAAACACCAGCATGTCACGCACCTGGTGCTCCAACTCATGCAGGCGCTCCTTGAGACGGCCAGCAAACCGTTGGTGGGTGGCGGCCGGCAATTGCTCATCAGTCAAATGACTGGCGTAGATCAACGCGGCCGACAGCGGCGTGCGGATCTGATGCGCCAAAGAAGCGACCATCCGCCCCAGCGACGACAAGCGTTCATGGCGCGCCAGTTGGTCTTGCAAGTGACGGGTTTCAGTCAGGTCGTTGAGCAGCACCAACTGGCCGGGCTCGGCGTCGAGGGAGCGGGTGGCGATGGACAGGCGGCGCCCGTCCTTCAGGGAGATTTCGTGGCCGTCGTCTTCACGCGGGGCGAAGCAGCGGGTGATGACTTCACGCCACAGTTCGCCTTCGAGCGGCAGGCCGAGCATGTCGATGGCGGCCGGGTTGGCTTCGCGCACGCGGCCATGGTCGTCGATCACGATCACACCGCCAGGCAGCAGCGACAGCAGGTTTTGCAGGCGGTTGGCCAAGCGCTCCTTTTCCGCCAGCTCTTCCATTCGCTGGGCACTGACCACCGCCAGTTCGCCTTTAAGCTCGGAAACCCGGGCCTCCAGCAAGCTGTAGGAGTCAGTCAATTGGCTCGACATCTGGTTGAACAGAGAAAAAGCCTGCTCAAGACCTTGTCGGCTTTGTTGCTCTACAGAAGGGAGTAGCCCCGCGAGATCGGGGGCTGAAGCGTGTTGGGCGGCGTGGGGCATCATGCTCTCTCGCTTGGCTGACCGTCAGTTAAACGGAACGTTGCGAGGGCTGTAGCAATACCCGTGCCGAAAAAAAACCGCTGAGTAATCAGCGGTTTGTATTTCAGGCGTCAATCATCTGTCTGTTCATCGCCTTCGCGGCGGCTCATTCCGTACTTGCGCATCTTCTCCACCAGGGTGGTTCGGCGGATGCGCAGGCGCTCGGCGGCACGGGCGACGATACCATTGGCATCATCCAGGGCTTGCTGGATCAGGCCCTGCTCGAGGTTGCCCAGGTAGTCCTTGAGGTCGAGGCCTTCGGGCGGCAGCATTGCGGTGGAACCGAAGTCCGGCGTATGGCCGTTGATGGCCACGCGCTCTTCCATGTCGCTGCGGATGCTGTCGACCATTTGCTCGTCTTCGTCGTCGACGTAGCGGAATTTCTTCGGCAACTCGACCACGCCGATCACACCATAGGGATGCATGATCGCCATGCGTTCCACCAGGTTGGCCAGCTCGCGAACGTTGCCCGGCCAGCCGTGGCGGCACAACGACATGATGGCGGCAGAATTGAAGCGGATCGAGCCGCGCTTTTCGTGCTCCATGCGCGAAATCAGCTCGTTCATCAGCAGCGGAATGTCTTCCACACGCTCACGCAACGGCGCCATTTCGATCGGGAATACGTTGAGGCGGTAGTACAGGTCTTCGCGGAAGCTGCCGACCTCGATCATGCTTTCAAGGTTTTTGTGCGTGGCCGCGATAATGCGCACATCGACGCTCTGGGTTTTGTTGCTGCCCACGCGTTCGAAGGTGCGCTCCTGCAATACGCGCAGCAACTTGACCTGCATCGGCAGCGGCATGTCGCCGATTTCGTCGAGGAACAGGGTACCGCCGTTGGCCAGCTCGAAACGCCCGGCGCGGCTGGTGATGGCGCCGGTAAAGGCGCCCTTTTCGTGGCCGAACAGCTCACTCTCCAGCAACTCGGCGGGAATCGCCCCGCAGTTGACCGGCACGAAGGGCCCGTCGCGGCGCTTGGAATGGTAGTGCAGGTTGCGTGCAACCACTTCCTTGCCGGTGCCGGACTCGCCGAGGATCAGCACACTGGCGTCGGTATCGGCCACCTGCTGCATCATCTGGCGTACATGCTGAATCGCACGGCTGGTGCCGACGAGGCTGCGGAACAGGTTGGGTTCGCGGTGACGGCCGCGCTCGCGGGCCTGGTCGTACATCTCGCGATAGACCTGGGCACGGTGCAGGGAGTCGAGCAATTTGCTGTAGCTGGGCGGCATTTCCAGGGTGGAAAGTACCCGGCGGCGCTGGTCTTCAGGCAGGTCGACAGAAGAAATATCGCCCATCAGCAACACGGGAAGGAACTCATCCCAGGTTGAGAGTGTCTTTAACAGGCCCAGAACTGCGCCAGGAGCGTTTACCGTCCCGATCAGCACACAAATGACTTCACGGCTCGACGACAATGAGCTGACCGCCTGCTGCCAGTCATGGCTGCCGCAGGGCAAATTTTCTTCACCGAGAAAATTTAAAATGACCGCTAAATCGCGGCGGCGGACGCTATCGTCATCAATCAGCAGAATTTTGGTTTCACGCCACATGCAATAGCAACTTCCCTAGTTAACTCAAATGCCCTGAACTCGCGGGCAATCTAGATGGTTGTAGGCATTTTCTGCGTCACAACCGTCTGAAATCTGAAAACAGCACTAGTTAAGTCAAAAAATCGCTCGCAGTCAAATTTATGACGCGGGTTCGGATTAACTGCGCCCGTTCAGCTGAACAGATGGTAAACCTTTGACGCACTTTGCGCGCGATTGATCTGCGACATCTCTTCGAAAATCGCCTGGCGTTCGCCGGTCGTCACCTCAAGCAGTTGCTGGTAAACCTCCAGCAGGCTCTCCAGCTTTTCACGCAGCGCATCTTCGTCCACCGGCGCATTGTGCAGCGCCTCATCGATCACCGCACGGCAACCCAAATCCAGTTCACCGATGGCGTCCCAGTTGCGTGCCGCCAATGCGTCGACCAAGGCTTCGCGGGTCTCGTCAATCCGTTGCAGGGCGTGGCTCATGACATCATCCTCAGGCCAAAGGCCTACAGTGTTGCAATACCGTCCCAGCCTTCCTTGAGCGTAATCATCAGGCCGGCTACTTCGTCGATCATGGAGACATCGTTCTTGCTGTTGGCTTCCAGCAGGCGCGTGGTCATGTAGGCGTACAGGTTGTCCAGCTGCTGCAGCGCGGCCGGATCATCGGTTTTTTCCGGATTCAGGCCGTCACGCAGGCCGATCAGGATGTCGATCGCCTTGCCGAGCAGCAGGCCTTTTTGCGCGATATCGCCACGAGCCATGGCGCCCTTGGCCTGAGCCATGCGATCCAGCGCGCCTTCCATCAGCATCTGGACCAGACGGTGCGGGCTGGCCTCGGAGACTTGGGCATGGGAATTGACCTTCTGGTATTGGCGAAGGGCTCTCATGGGATTCATGTTTCTACCTCGTGACAGGCAACGACTAAATAGGATGGGCTATGAACATTATGTCGACGGGATCACACAAAACTTTAACCCGCCGATCATCTGAAGGCCGCGCCCGGTGAGGGATCACCGGGCGCCTTCAGCCGGGATCAACTGTCCGAAGACGACGACTTGTTCAGCGCGTTGAGCGTGCTCATGACACTGGAACGCTGGCTGGTGAGCTGGGCCACCAGGTTGTTCATCGTGGTGTACTTGGCGGTTAGGCTGGTGGTCAGGTCGGCCATGCGCTTGGTCAGGGTATCCTGCTGGGTTTGCAGGTCCTGCAGGGTAGCGGTAAGCGTTGACGAACGGGACGCAAGCACGCCCGTGCCGCTCAACGCATAACTGTCGGTCGCCGACTTCATACGCGCCAGCAAACCAGTATCACCGTTGAAAATACCGCCGATATCGGTGGGGTTGGTCGCCACAGCCGCACCGAATACCTTGTCGTCAATGCTGAGCTTGCCGGTTTTCTGGTCAGTGTTCACACCAAATTGGGCCAGGGACTTCAGGGTCCCGGTGCCGCCCAAGGCATTCAGCTCGCTGCGCAAGGCCGTCTGCAGGGTGCGTATGGTCGAGTCGCCCGTCAGCGCGGAAGGTGTCGTCGTACCGTCCGGGTTGGTGGTGACGGCCGTTTCAGTGTTCATGGCCGTGATCAGCGCGTTATACGTATCGACGAAGCCCTTGACCGAACTCTTGAGGGTATCGTTGTTGCGACTGACGGTGATGGTGGACGCGATCCGGTTCTTGCTGTTCGGGTCTGTATCACCGGCAGGCAAAGGCGACAGCGCCGTGAGCTTGATGCTTACGCCACTGATTGCATCGGTCAGCGTGTTGCTCTTGGATTCCTGAGCCGTGCCGTCAATGGTGTATTTGGCATTCTGTGGAGGGTTACCCACTACCGAGGTGCCGACTTCCAGCCCGGAGTTGCCGCCGATGGTGATGTCGGTGCCGACGCCCGTGCTGGTCGATGTCAGCACCATCCGCGAACCCGTGGAGTCGGTCAGAATGTTGGCACTCAGGCCCGAGCTGCTGAGCTGCGCGTTGATCGAGTCACGCACCTGCTGCAGGGTTGCGCCCGGCGGAACGCTCACGCCGTAGCTCTGGCCCGATTGGGAGATGGTCAGGGAAGTCGCCGTAGTGCCAGCGTTGACGACCGTGGAAGCACCCGTTGCGAACGTCTTGGTGGAAACCTTCGAAGCCGTGGCCAGTTGATTGACCACCAGTTGGTAGCTGCCCGCAGAAGCGCCGGCGCCCAGGGTGACGCTCGATACGTTGGCGTCCGAGGTGGTCGCCGCCAGGCCGCCGATACTCGCGTCCTTGGACATGTTGTCCAGGGCGCCGCGGAACGCATCCAGAGCCGCCTGAATCTTGCCGATCGAGGAAAGCTGGGCACTCGATGTCTGCGTCTGCTTGTTGATCTGCGACTGCTTGGGCGCCTGTTCAGCACCCACCAGGGCCTTCACGATCGACTGGGTATCAATACCCGTGACGGGGCCGCTAACCGTAATACCACCCATGACTTTTCTCCTGATCCGGGGCTGGCGCTTTATTGACGAACGACGCCTCAAGCAGCTACAGCAACAAAATTCATGCCAGCTCAGACTTTGGCGTCAAACAGCACATTGCTGGCGTCGTGAAGGCTTTGTGCGAGTTTCAATGCGGTTTCCGACGGGATCTGGCGAATCACCTCACCACTGTCGGTCGCGATGACCTTGACCACCACCTGATGGGTGGAGTCATCGATCGAAAATTCCAGGTTGCGCTGGGCCGCCTGGACGAATTTGCGAATATCCGTGACCGCCTGTTCCAGGTCGGACGGTTTCGAGTCCTGCTTTGTCTGAACCGCGGCCGGTACAGGATCTACCTTGGCTTGCTGCGGGTCGTTGCTCACGGGTGCAGGAGCACTCTGCGGTGCCGCTGCTGGATAAGACAGGTTCAGCTTCACACTCATGTCCATGTCCAATCTCCTCATCACGCAAAAGACAAAAGGGCACGTAAACGCGCCCTTCCGTCAGTCATCTACCGATGGCTATTACTGAAGCAGCTTCAGTACAGCGGAAGGCAGTTGGTTGGCCTGGGACAGGATCGCAGTGGAAGCCTGTTGCAGGGTTTGTTGCTTGGTCAGCTGAGCAGTTTCAGCAGCGTAGTCAACGTCCTGGATCTGGCCGCGAGCGGCAGTGGAGTTGTCGGCAATGCTCTGCAGGTTGGCAACGGTGTTGTCGAAACGGTTTTGAACAGCACCCAGACCAGCACGTTGGGAGTCGATGTCGGAGATCGCTTGAGTGATCACGTCGATCGCGTTTTGCGCGGTGGCAGCAGTCGTTACGTCGGTGTTGTTGACGGTGGTTTTTGCGGAGTTTGCAGCGTTACCTGCCGCGAACACACCAGCCACACCCGGGCCGCTCAGCGAGTAGCTGGAGCTGGAGTTCAAGGACACGGCACCAGTGGCCTGCAAGGTAGTAGCGTTCAACGCGACAGCGTTGCTGTAGGTAGCGCCGTCACCAGCCAGGGAAGCAACCTTGATACCGGCCTGAGCGGTGGCATCGGCAGCACTGAAGGTCAGGTTCTCGCCGGTATCGGATTTGACCGACAGGCTTTGAGTCGACGAATCATAGTTAACACTGATGCCCAGTTTGGCAGCGTTGGATTTCAGTTGGTCAGCCAGGTCGGAAGTGCTGGTCACACCAGTGAACTGAACGGCGGCACCGCTACCAACTTGCAGCTTGAAGTTGGCGTTGGCAGGCGTGCCGGCAGCAATGGCTGTGGCGTCAACGCTGAACTTGACTGTAGTGCTGGCGCTAGCGCTCAGACCACCAACTGCGCCGTTCATTTTAGAAGCGATCGACTTGGCGGACTCGCCTGCACCAAGGGTAACACCAGTCGCCTGGCCACTACCGGTTACGGTGATCAAACCACCTACAGCACCCGTGGCGCTTGGATCCTGAGCTACGGACTTCAGCTGCTGCGAACCAATGTTGTTGGCTGCAACGTTACCGATGCTCATGTCGATGGTTTGGTTGGCGTTGGCGCCGACCTGGAACGAAGTGGTACCGAAAGAACCGTCCAGCAGGTTCTTGCCACCAAAGGTGGTGGTGGTTGCGATACGGGTCAATTCAGCCGTCAGAGCAGCGTATTGAGCCTGGTTCGACTTGCGGTCTTCAGCGCTTGGCGAGCCGTTGGCCGATTGCAGAGCCAGGGTACGCATGCTTTGCAGGATGTTGGTGGACTGCTGCATGGCGCCTTCAGCGGTCTGAGCAATGGAGCTACCGTCGTTGGCGTTTTTGATTGCAACGCCCAGGCCGTTGATCTGGCTGGTCAGACGGTTGGAGATTTGCAGGCCGGCCGCATCGTCTTTGGCGCTGTTGATACGCAGGCCGGAGGACAGACGCTGCATGGAGGTTTGCAGGGCGCCGGAAGCCTTGTTCAGGTTGTTCTGAACGGTCAAGGAAGCAAGGTTGGTGTTTACTGTTAAAGCCATGACGAAATCCTCGTGGGTGGTGTACTGCGGCTTCCGGCCCTGGCAACCGCCGGGTGTGGCCTAGAGAACCTTCGTAATAGTTATCGTCGTATAAGCCCGTTGCTTGAGGACTTTTTTGGTTTTTTTTACTGGCACCGCGCCACTCCTTGCAATTCAAGCATTTACGATAGCCCAACCCCCTACAAATGCTGGCTTTTCTGGCGCCAAATAAAAAACGCCCAGGCTTTTTCAAGCCTGGGCGTTTTTTATGCAGCCTATCAGGGTGTCACGGGCGATAGAGAATCGCCGAGCCCCACGACAGGCCTACACCAAATCCGCTGATTGCCACACGCTTCCAGTCGGCATCCATCATGTGCTTTTCCAGCAGCAGCGGAATGCTCGACGACACGGTGTTGCCGGTCTCGACCATGTCCTTGATGAACTTCTCCACCGGCGCCTCTTCGAAACGCCGCGCCACCGCATCGACAATCGCCGCACTGCCCTGGTGAATGCAAAACGCGTCTATTTCGTCGGCCTTGAGGTCAGACTCATTGAGCAGTTCGTGCAAATGCGCCGGCACTTTGAGCAAGGCAAAGTTGAACACCTGGCGGCCGTTCATGAAAAACACGCCGTCGGAGACTTTCAAATGCGGGGCGCCGGAGCCGTCGGTGCCGAATTTCGACTTGCCGAGCAACCACGGGGCGTCTTCGCCCATCCAAGTCGCGGTGGCGGCGTCGCCAAACAGCATGGTGGTGTTGCGGTCTTCCGGGTCGACGATCTTCGAATAGGGGTCGGCGGTGATCAGCAGGCCGTTTTTCAGGCCGGTGGCTTCCATGAAGCCCTTCATCGCATAGATGCCGTAGACGTAGCCCGAGCAGCCCAGGGAAATATCGAACGCCGCCACGTGGGTCGGCAGGCCCAGTTTGTCCTGAACGATGGCAGCCGTGTGCGGCAACCCCTCTTCGTCACCGTTCTGGGTCACGACGATCAGCGCGTCAATGGATTCGCGCTTCAGATCCGGGTTGTTGGCAAACAGGGTGTTGACCGCTTCGACACACAGGTCGGAGGTTTCCTGCGCAGCATCCTTGCGCGGCAGGAACGCCGAACCGATCTTGCCGATGATGAATTCTTCATCCTTGGCGAATTTGGCGCCCTGGGCGTAGTTATCGACCCCGTCTGCCGGCACGTAACTGGCGATGCTTTTTATGCCAATCATTGTGGCTTCCCAATACTAAATAGCTGGAGAACACCCCTCGGGCTACGCCGGGAGTGCTGACAATAAAGGGGATAACCCCATAAAAATCTCGCTGAAAGCGCCGCGCAAAGACCCGCTGACGACTTATCCTTTTCACACGATACAGTGAAGATGCGCTTTATGACTCACAGGTCACTCAATTTTGTGCGCTTTATGCAAAACCCGGCAACATTTGCGCCTGCCCGAAACGAGAACGGCCCACCCTGTTGCCAGGGTGGGCCGTCTGTTATTACACCGATCACATGCGGCTGAACAGGCTCAATTGGGAGATCTTCACAAAGGCCAGCTGCGAGGCCTGCAACATGGTTTGCTGCAATGTCAGGTCAATCGCCGCCTGGCCCATGTCGACGTTGGCCAGGGAGGTCATGGTCGAGGTATTGGCCAGGCCCAGGCTGGTGTTCTCCTGGCCCTGGATATCCAGGGCATTCTGACGCGCACCGATAGAACCGCGCACCTGGTCGATCTGCGCCGAAGCGTTGGCCAGGTTGGCGGTGGTGGTGTTCAGCACGTCCTTGAGGTTGTTCTTGGCAACCTGATCGCCATCCGCCGGCGTCAGCAGGATCTTGCGCAATTGGCCCAGAGTGTCCAGGGCATTCATGTTTTTGTTGCTGGTGGCGCCGACCGAAAATTGATCCCCGGCGCCCGGCGTACCGCTGATGCCAAACGTGACCCCGGCCGCCGTGATCGACGTTGCGCCGGCCGCGATGGTACCGCTGGCAATGGCTTTGCTGTCGGCACTGTAGGGCTGGGCGAACACCTGGTAATCGGTACCGCTGGTGAACTTGATGACCGCCCCCGCGTTGGGGAAGGTACTGGCGTAAGCCGTCTGATCGGTGACACTGCCGCCCGTCAATTGTGCGGTGGACGCATTGCTGGCCGTGCGCGACACACTGAAGCTGTCCGGCTTGCTTTCCAGGGTGAACGCCTTGCCCGCCACCAGCGCATCGGAAGGTGCGCCCGTTGCAACATCCGGCCCAAGGTTCAGCCTGATATCGAATTTGACCCCGCGCAGGTTGACGCTGGAGGCGCCCTCCTTGGTGGAGTCAAACGTGCCGTTGCCGGTGATTTCGGAGGTTACATCGTTACCGTCCTTGTCGGTCACGCTGTACTGGGTACTGCTGGAGAAAGTCAGCTTGTAGGGCTGGCCGTCGGCAAAACTCTTGGTGTAAGCGCTGCTTGAAGTCACCAGGCCCGCCGAGATCGAGACCTTGCCGTCGTTGACCGAAGGCGGCAACAGCGTGGCCTGGGTGCGGCCCGCGTTGGAGGAGCTTTCAAGCAAGGTCTTGCCGGTATCGCCGGCAGCAATCGACAGGTTGCTCGACACTTGCAGGCTCAACGGGGTTTCATCGCCCTGATAGCTGTAGGTGCCGTCATTGTTGCGGGTGTAAGGCGGCGTATCGGTCTTGGCCCCGGAGAACATGTAGTTGCCGCTGGAGTCCTTGGAGTTGAGCAAACCCAGCACCTGATCCTCCAGCGCGCCGACCTGGGCGGCAATCGCCTTGCGGTCGTCATTGCTCAACTGCAGGTTACCCGCCTGCAACGCCAGGCCCTGGGCAGTCTGCAACGCGGTGTTGATGCTCGACAGCACGCTTTCTTCGTTGGTCAACGAGTTCTGCAGGCTGGTGATGTTGCCGTTGTACTGGCCCAGCATGTCTTTTTGTTGCTGCAACAGCAGGAGCTGGGCGGCGGCGACGGGATCATCCGCCGCGGTCTGCACGCGTATGCCCGAGCTCGCTTGATCCTGAGCCTTGACCACACCCGAATAGTTGTCCTGATATTTGCTGGAGCTGGTGTCGAAATACTGCTGTGTAGAGATACGCATCGTTCCAGACTCCTTTAAAGGGCGTTGATCAATGTGCTGAAGGTTTCTTGTGCGGCCTTGATGATCTGCGACGACGCGGTGTAGTACTGCTGGAACTTGATCATGTCGCCCGCCTCTTCATCCAGGTTGACCTGGGACACCGAGTTGCTGGCCGCCTTGTTCGCCGCCAGGAGCGCGCCGGTAGCGGTGCTGTCGGTATTGGCCTGGGCCGCTTTCGAGCCGACCTGGGACACCAGCCGGCTGTTGGCCGACACCAGGCTCACGCCCGCATTGCCATCCACCGCACCCACCGTTGCCTTGGTCTGCAAGCCCAGCAATTGTTGGGCATTGCGACCATCGGACGTCGCGCCGCTGTTGAATGAAAAGGTGGTGCTGTCGCCATTGGCAGGCGAACCGGCGACGGTGGTGTCGAAGCCGAACGTCTTGCCAGGGATCAACGCGCCGCTGGCATCACGCATCGGCACGTTGACGGTAATCTTGTTGTCCTGGCCCGGGATGATGGTGCCGGTGCCGATCGAGTTGCCTTGGGCGTCGCTCAACGTGTAGGACTGGGTGCCGTCCGCCGCCGGTTTGCCGAACACCATTTTCACGGGCATCGAATTTTCGATCCCGGTGCGCAGTTGCGCACTGGCAGCCCCACCATTGATATCGATGGGCAGGGTCAACGTCGGCGGCGTGAAGGTGCCGGTACCGGTGTTGGTCTTGCTGGCGTTACCGGCCAGAGGCCCGGCAAACGCAATTTTGTTCGGGTCCTTCAGGTCGGCGGAAATGCCGCTGGCGCCGTTGGCGGTCGGGCTAACCTTGAAGCTGTCACCGGCGGCAACCGGCCCAGCGCCATTGAGCGCGAGGGTAAAGCCGTCGATCACCGGCGGCGGCGTGGTGGTGGTGTCAAACGAGCCCATGGCCTTGCCATCGGAGCGCACCACGTTGTACTGGTTGCCGCTGGTGAAGGTGACCTTGTAGTCAAAGGTCGACAGCTTGCTGCTGTCGGCAATCGTCACGTTCAGGTTGCCCGACCCCGCACTGTTACCCGCGGCCGCCTGGCTGCGCTGGGAAATCGCGGCCGGGCTGTTGATGTTGCCAAACAGCGAAGAGCCAAAATCGCCGTTCAGGTCCAGGCCTTGGCCCAGTTGCTTGTTGACGCTGTCGGCGGTGGCGATGGCGATGCGCCCGAGGTCGTTGATGGCCGGCATCAGCACATCATCGCGGTAGCGCAGCAAGCCACCGATGCTGCCACCGGAAATCACCGAGCCGATGTCCATCGAGGTGTCGCCCACCTTCAACTGGATGGTGTACTGGCTGTTATCGGTCTTGCTCGGCACCGCCGAGATGGTATTGGCAATACCGCCTTCCACCAGGGACTGCCCGGTGCCGGTGGTCACACTGAACTGGCCGTTTTTCTCGGTCGCGGTCACGCCGATCAGCTCATTGAGCGAACGCACCGCTTCGTTGCGTGCGTCCAGCAGGTTGGCCGGTGCGCTGGTGGACGAGCCCTGAGCCGTTGCAATTTGCGTGTTCAACGAGGCAATCGACGCGGTCAGCTTGTTGACCTGATCACTCATGGTCCCCAACTGGCCGTTGATCGACTCTTTCTGCTGGGTCAATTGCGTGGAAATCGAGTTGAAGCGGTTGCTCAAGGTCTGCGCGCTGGTCAGCAACAATTGCCGGGCCGACACATCGCTGGGCGTGGCGGCAGCGGTTTGCAGCGAAGCGAAAAACGCGCTGAGGGCGGCCGACATACCGGTGGACTTGTCCGACAGGGTCTTGTCGATCGCGGCGGCCTGGCCTGCGTAAGCCGTGGCGTCGCTGTTGAGCGCGGTGCTGCTTTGATAGGCCGCGCCGAGGAAATCGTTATAAATGCGGCGCACGTCCGCCAGGGTCGTGCCGCTGCCGATGAACACCCCGCCATACTGGTTGTTGGCGCTGGCGTTCTGCGTGGTCTGCTGACGCGAGTATCCCGGGGTATTGACGTTGGCAATGTTGTTACTCAAGACCGACAGCGATCCTTGAGCGGCGTTGAGCCCTGACATCCCGATACTGAGCAAACTCATGATTCAGACCTTATAAATGAGTGGTCGCGCCCGCGGCAGCGTAATTCTGGTAACTGTTCATCGTTTTGGCGATCTGCGAAATCTTGCTGGCGTAGTCCGGGTCGGTTGCATATCCGGCTTTTTGCAACTCGCGTACAAACTGCTCTGGGTTGTCGGCTGACTTCACAACTTCTTTATAGCGATCATTGCTTTGCAGCAATGTCACCAGGTCATGGAAGCTGTCCTGGTAGGAGTTATAGGAACGGAACTGCGCCGTCTCCTTGACCATCGCCCCATCGCGAAACTCGCTGGTAATCGCACGGGCCTGGCCGCCCTGCCAGCTTTGCCCGGCCTTGATGCCGAACAGGTTGTGGCTGCTGCTGCCGTCCTCGGCGCGCATCACCGATTTACCCCAACCGGTTTCCAGCGCGGCCTGGGCGACCAGGTATTTCGGATCGACACCAATACGCGCGGCTGCGGCCTTGGCCATCGGCAACATGGTGGCGACGAATTCGTCCTGGGAGCTGAAGGCCTTTTTCGCCGGCGCCAGTGGCGGCTGGGCGATGGCGCGGCCGTACACCTGCATGCGCCCGCTCGGCACGGCAATATTGTGGGCGGTGCTGTTGATCACATTGTCGTCGGCGGCGCTGTTGCGCAGCGGCGCGGCTTTGGCGGCAGCGGCGTCGGTGCTCGGCACGATGCCGGCGAGCAGGCGGTCGGTCAGCCGGCTCGGCAGGGAGATACGCCGCTGGTTCATCAGTTCCATGTCGTTGGCGTGTGTGTGGGTGTTTTCCGGCACGGCCACACGCACCGCCCACAGTGGGCGCTGACCGTTGGAGCGGCCCAACGGTCCGTCGGCCTGGGTGCCCGCCGCAATCTCGGTCGGCACATCCGGCTTCTTCGCCGGTGCTTCGGCGGCCGGGCCCTGCAACGTGGCCGCCTGGGCGTCCACCGGTTTGTTCTTCTGCATCTGGCGTATCAGCACGTCAGCCAGGCCGATACCACCGCCTTCACGCGACATCGAAACCGCCAGCTGCTGGTCGTACATTTCCTGATACTGCTTGGCCGCCGGAGTGTTCAGCGGGTTGTCCTTGCCCAGCGCCTCGGTGGCCGAGCGCGCAGACTTGAGCATCTCGCTCAGAAACAGCGATTCAAACTCCTGCGCCACTTTGCGCACGTTGGCATCGCTGTTCTTGTCGGCGCCGACCTTGAGCTGGTTAAGCCGGTTCAAGTCGGAGTAAGACCCCGAGTCCGCCGTGCTGCTGATTCCGCTCTTGTGCATATCCATGGCCATGGCCTCAGATCACAATCAGGTCGGCTTGCAAGGCGCCGGCCTGTTTCAAGGCTTCAAGAATCGCCATCAAGTCGCCTGGGGCGGCGCCCACCTGGTTCACCGCGCGGACAATCTCGTCCAGGGTGGTGCCGGGGCCGAACTTGAACATCGGCTTGGCTTCTTGCTGGGCGTTAACCCGCGAGCGTGGCACCACGGCCGTCTGGCCGTTGGACAAAGGCCCCGGCTGGCTGACGATGGGGTCCTCGGTGATGGTGACGGTCAGGCTGCCGTGGGTCACCGCGGCCGGCGACACCTTGACGTTCTGGCCGATCACGATAGTGCCGGTACGCGAGTTGATGATGACTTTGGCGACGGCCTGGCCCGGATCCACCTCGAGATTTTCCAGGATCGACAGGTAATCGACGCGCTGGCTGGGGTCCAGTGGCGCGGTGACGCGCACCGAGCCGCCGTCGATGGCTTGCGCCACGCCTGGGCCGAGCATGTCGTTGATTTTGTCGACCACACGCTTGGCGGTGGTGAAGTCCGAGCGGTTGAGGTTCAGCGTCAGGCTGTTGCCCTGGTTGAAGCCGCTCGGCACGGTCCGTTCAACGGTGGCGCCGCCCGGAATGCGACCGGCCGAAGGCACGTTCACGGTGATTTTCGAACCGTCGCGGCCTTCGGCGTCAAACCCGCCCACCACCAGATTGCCTTGGGCGATGGCGTAAACATTGCCGTCGATACCCTTGAGCGGGGTCATCAACAAGGTGCCGCCGCGCAGGCTTTTCGAGTTACCCATCGACGAAACGGTGATATCCACCACTTGGCCCGGCTTGGCGAATGCAGGCAGGTCAGCACTGATGGACACGGCCGCCACGTTCTTCAACTGCACGTTGCCCGAACCTGGCGGCACTTTGATACCGAACTGCGAGAGCATGTTGTTGAAGGTCTGCAGGGTGAACGGGGTCTGGGTGGTCTGGTCACCCGTGCCGTTGAGCCCCACCACCAGGCCGTAGCCGATCAACTGGTTGGAGCGCACGCCGGAAATGCTGGCGATGTCTTTCAATCGCTCGGCACAGGCGCCTGCGCTCAAGGCCAGCAACACTGCCGCAGCCATCAGCTGTTTGAGTTTCAAAATGGCCACCTAGAAAGGGAACAGCGGGCTAAGGAAGAAACGGTCGAACCAGCCCGGCTGACTTGCGTCGGCAAACGAACCCGTACCCGAGTAGGTAATGCGTGCATCGGCGATTCGCGTCGACGGCACGGTGTTGTCAGTGGAAATGTCATCGGCACGCACCATGCCCGCGATACGCACCAGCTCGTCGCCGGTGTTGAGGGTCATCCACTTCTCGCCGCGCACGGCAATGATGCCGTTGGGCAACACGTCGGCCACGGTCACGGTGATCGAACCGGTCAGGCTGTTGCCCTGCCCCGCCGCGCTCTTGCCGTTGGTGGCGCGGTCGCCGCTATAGCCGGCGTCCAGGCTCAGGTCGCCACTGCCCAGCGGGTTGTTGGTGTTGGGCACACCGCCGAACAGCGAAGTCAGGCCGATGCTGGTCTTGCTGGTCTTGCCGATCTGCGAGTTGGCGTTCTTGCTGGCCTGGGTCTTCTCGTTCAGGGTGATGGTGATGATGTCACCGACCCGGAACGCCTTGCGGTCGCTGTACAGGTTCTGTTCGAAACCGGCCTGGTAGATCGAGCCGTTGTTGGCCGCCGCCGGCAGCGGCGTGCGCGGCAGCACCGGTGCGTAGTACGGGTCATTGGGCTTCGGCGTCGGGGCGACACAGCCCGCGAGCACGGCGATCCCACTCAATGCCAGAACAGAAACATAGCGATTCATGACCCTTACCTCACGGTGTTGCAGGCGCCGCAAAAAGCGCCCCATAGACTTGATTACAGATTCTGCGTTACGAACGAAAGCATCTGGTCGGCGGTGGAAATCACCTTGGAGTTCATCTCGTAGGCGCGCTGGGTGGTGATCATGTTGACCATCTCCTCAACCGTGCTCACGTTGGAGGTTTCCAGGGTGCTTTGCAGCGTGGTGCCGAAGCCGTTCAGGCCGGGCGTGCCGATTTGCGGCGCGCCGCTGGAAGCGGTTTCCAGGAACAGGTTGTTACCCATGGCCTGCAGACCGGCCGGGTTGATGAAGTCGGCGGTTTGCAGGTTGCCGATCACTTGCGACGCCGGGTTACCGGCCACGGTGATCGACACGGTGCCGTCAGTGCCGACGGTAAAGGTCTTGGCATCCGCGGGGACCACCACCGCAGGCTCGAGGGCGAAGCCGTTGGCAGTCACGATCTGGCCATTGGAGTCCAGGTGGAAAGTACCGTCGCGGGTGTAGGAAGTGGTGCCATCCGGCTGCAGGATCTGGAAGAACCCACGACCATTGATGGCCATGTCCAGCGGCTGGTTGGTTTGCTGCAGGTTACCGGCCGTGAAGTTTTTCTGGGTGCCGACGATCTGCACACCGGTACCCAATTGCAGACCCGACGGCAGTTCGCTGTCCTGGGTCGACTGGGCGCCTGGTTGGCGTTTGATCTGATAGAGCAAGTCCTGGAACTCGGCGCGGTCGCGTTTGAAACCTGTGGTCGACACGTTGGCCAGGTTGTTGGAAATGGTGGTCAGGTTGGTGTCCTGCGCGGCCAAACCTGTTTTGGCAACCCATAGAGCCGGAAGCATAGTGTTCTCCTTCGTGCGCCTGTTTGTTGGCGCTGCGCTGCAAAATTAGTCTTCAGTGACGCTGCCAATCAGCTCATCGACAGAACGCGGGTCATGGCCTGGTCGTCTTCCTTGGCGCTGTTCATCATCTTGATGTGCAGCTCGAACTGCTTGGAAAGCGCCAGTACCGCCGTCATTTCTTCCACCGCGTTGACGTTGCTCGCCTGCAGGAAACCCGAGGTCAGCCGCACGTTCGCGTCGGCCTGTGCCGGCTGGCCATCCTTGGTGTGGATGGTGCCGTCCAGGCCTTTGGTCATGTTCTTGAGGTCGGGGTGGACCATCTTGATACGGTCCACTTCAGCCATCACCCGCGGGCCTTCGCCCATGGCGCGGATGCTGATGGTGCCGTCGGCCCCCACTTCAACCTTCTGCTCGGGCGGCACGGCAATCGGCCCGCCGTTGCCCATCACCGGCATGCCGTTGCCGGTGCGCAGCACGCCGAGGGCATCGATGTTCATGCTGGCGCTGCGCACATAGGACTCGCCGCCATCAGGGGTTTGCACGGCAATCCAGCCGTCGCCGCTGACCGCCACGTCGAGGTCACGACCGGTTTCGATCATGGCGCCCGGCGAGAAGTCCGTGCCCGGCCGCTCGGTCAGGGCAAAGGCCCGCGCCGGAAAGCTGTCACCGAACACCGGCATCGATCGCGCCTGCTCCAGGTCACGCTGAAAACCGTTGGTGGAGATGTTCGCCAGATTGTTGGCATGGGCCTTCTGCGCCAGAGCATTCTGGCTGGCGCCGGTCATTGCCACATAAAGGTACTTGTCCACGCGTTATCCTCTTTCTGACGGACGCTTGCCGCCCACCGCTGTACTGATGAGGCTTAAGCAATTTGCGGTCCAACTTTTTAAAAGAGGATGAAGCCCAGGCGGGGCGGGGGTTTGCGGGAACGCGTGAAGATTTCAATGCACTGGCAGAGTCGAAAAAACGGCGGACTACTGCCGCTAACGGCAAGCCTCGGTCTCACTGACAAAAAAGATCAAATGTGGGAGCTGGCTTGCCTGCGATGGCGGCGAATCAATCACACATGAGCCAGTTGAACTACCGCTATCGCAGGCAAGCCAGCTCCCACAGTTTTACCCTAGGGTGCCAGGTGGTTTACTTGTCGCTCTTGAGAATTTCGTAATCACGCAGCTTGTTGGCGATGGTCGTGTGCGAAACCCCCAGCCGCTTACCCAACTGCCGGCTGCTGGAGTGTTCGGCATACAAGGCTTCCAGCACCGCCTTCTCAAACCGCCCGACGATCGCCTCCAACCCGCCCTCCAGCGAAAAATCGCCAAGCGGTTGGCGCACGCCATAATCCGGCAAGCGAATATGTTCGGCCTTGACCGTGCCACCGTCACACAGCGAAACCGCCTGAAACAGTACGTTTTCCAGCTGCCGCACATTGCCCGGCCAGTGGTAGTGGCTGAGACGATCCATCGCCGCCGGCGCCAGTTTGGGCAGCGGGCAACCAATCTGCCGGCTGGCCTGATCCAGAAAGTGGTCAACCAGTGGCGCCAGCCCATCAAGACAGTCACGCAAAGGTGGGATGTGCAGCGACAACACATTCAGGCGGTGATAAAGGTCCTGGCGAAACTCGCCACGGGCGCATAACTCGGACAAGTCCACCTGGGTTGCGCAGATCACCCGCACATCCAGGTACACCTCTTCATCACTGCCTACACGGCGAAAGCAGCCGTCCTGCAAAAAGCGCAGAAGCTTCACCTGCAACCGCGCGCTCATTTCGCCCACGCCGTCGAGAAACAACGTACCGCCCGCCGTCAGCTCCAGCAGCCCCAGCTTGCCTTCGGCCCGCGCCCCTTCAAATGCGCCGGGGCCATAGCCGAACAATTCGGTTTCGGCCATCGACTCCGGCAGCCCTGCACAATTGAGCGCCATCAACGGTGATTGCCCACGCGGGCTGGCCAGGTGGCAAGCGCGTGCCAGCAGTTCCTTGCCGGTGCCGGTTTCGCCTTCTATTAATAGCGGCGCGTCCAATGGCGCCATGCGCCGGGCTTCACGCACCACGGCGGCCATGACTTTGGAGCTCTGGAAGATGCTGTCGAAGCCGCGCAACTCCTGCTTGCGTACGTTGTAGATACGCTCGCCCACCCGGTCGGCGCGGTGCAGGGTCAACACGGCACCGGCCATGGCTTCGCTGTCGTCATGCTCGGACGATTGCAGCGGCGCGATGTCCGCCAGAAACACGTCACCCTTGACCTTGACCCGCAGGCCATTGATCCGCGACTTGCTGGCGCGCACCAGTTCCGGCAAATCGAAATCCTCGGCATACCGCGACAATGGAATGCCCGGCACCTCGTCCACGCGCACCCCGAGCAGCTGCGCCGCGGCGCGGTTGGCGGCGACGATGGAGCCGCCCATGTCGATGGACAGCACTGGAAACTCCAGCGCGCCGAGCAGCGCATTGAGCTCCATGTGCCTGCGCTCGCTGGGCATCAGCCCTACCCGCTTGACGCCAAACACCCCGGCAATTGCCTCGAACTGCGGGCGCAACGCCTGGAACTGCATGTTCACCAGGTTCGGGCAAAACAGGTAGATGGCGTTGCCGTGTTCGCCGCCCACCTCGCCCTTGGCGACGTTGACGCCGTATTCCACCAATAGGTTGAGGATGTCCCGCAGAATGCCGATGCGGTTCTGGCAGTGCACTTTGATACGCATGAAAAGGCCCGAAAGGTGGGAAGGCGCCGCAACTTTTTGCGGTCTGACACAGATAGTCGTCAAGATTATGTGACAGAACGTGACCTTTTCACAGCCCGCCGCGCCGATCAATGGCACGCTCGTAACGAAAACTTTACGGAAAACGGTAAACTTTCCTACATCCCCCGCCCGCAGCCCGATGGCATCCGCCGTCGTCCGCGCTATCAATAGGCTCATCGCAGGACATAACAAGAACGAATGCCTAGCAGGAGAGCCGTATGAAGCAGACGCAATACGTGGCCCGCGAGCCCGATGCGAGTGGTTTTATCCACTACCCGCCGGAAGAGCACGCGGTGTGGAACACCCTGATCACGCGCCAGTTGAAAGTGATCGAAGGCCGCGCCTGCCAGGAATACCTGGACGGCATCGACAAGCTCGGCCTGCCGCTGGACCGCATTCCGCAACTGGGCGAAATCAATAAAGTGCTGGCCGAAACCACCGGCTGGCAAGTCGCCCGGGTACCGGCGCTGATCCCCTTCCAGACCTTCTTCGAATTGCTCGCCAGCAAACAGTTTCCGGTGGCGACCTTTATTCGTACCCGCGAAGAACTGGACTACCTGCAAGAGCCGGACATTTTCCACGAGATCTTCGGCCACTGCCCGCTGCTGACCAACCCCTGGTTCGCCGAATTCACCCACACCTACGGCAAGCTCGGCCTGGCGGCCACCAAAGAGCAGCGCGTCTATCTCGCGCGCCTGTACTGGATGACCATCGAATTCGGTTTGGTGGACACCCCGCAAGGGCGGCGCATCTACGGTGGCGGTATTTTGTCGTCGCCCAAGGAAAGCGTGTACTGCCTGTCGGATGAGCCCGAGCACCAAGCCTTCGACCCGCTGGAAGCGATGCGCACGCCGTATCGCATCGACATCCTGCAACCGCTGTATTTCGTCCTGCCCGAGCTCAAGCGCCTGTTCGACGTGGCGCAGGAAGACATCATGGGCATGGTTGAGCGCGGTATGCAGTTGGGCTTGCACGCGCCGAAGTTTCCACCGAAGCCTAAAGCCGCGTGAACCTTACATCTCGAGGCCAGGTGAGCCTTTTCCCTGGCCGTGCGTTGCTTTAGGGTGACGCCACTGATCTTCACACTTTCGAATTCAGGACACCTTCATGACCACCTTGAACCAAGCCCACTGCGAAGCCTGCCGCGCCGACGCCCCGCAAGTCAGCGATGAAGAGTTGCCGGTACTGATCAAGCAGATCCCCGACTGGAACATCGAAGTCCGCGACGGCGTGATGCAGCTGGAAAAGGTTTTCCTGTTCAAGAACTTCAAATTCGCCCTGGCCTTCACCAACGCCATGGGTGAAATCTCCGAAGCCGAAGGCCATCACCCGGGCCTGCTCACCGAATGGGGCAAAGTCACCGTGACCTGGTGGAGCCACTCCATCAAGGGCCTGCACCGCAACGATTTCATCATGGCCGCGCGCACCGACGACGTCGCCAGGGACGCCGAGGGCCGCAAGTAATGTATTTCGACGCGATTGCCCGCGTGCCCGGCGACCCGATCCTCGGGCTGATGGACCTGTACGCCCAGGACGCCAATCCGAACAAGTTCGACCTGGGCGTCGGCGTGTATAAGGATGACCAGGGCCTGACGCCGATTCCGCACTCGGTCAAAGTCGCCGAGCAGCGCCTGGTAGACACCCAGACCACCAAAACCTACATCGGCGGCCACGGCAACCCGGCGTTCGGCACGCTGATCAGCGAGCTGGTGCTGGGCGCCGACTCGGCCTTGATCCGCGACCACCGCGCCGGCGCCACCCAAACCCCGGGCGGCACCGGTGCGCTGCGCCTGAGCGCCGACTTCATTGCCCACAGCCTGCCCGGTCGTGGTGTGTGGCTGAGCAACCCGACCTGGCCGATCCACGAAACCATCTTCGCCAAGGCCGGGCTCAAGGTCAGTCACTACCCTTACGTGGGTGCCGATAACCGCCTGGATGTGGCGGCAATGCTGGCGGTGCTCGCCACCGTGCCAAAGGGCGATGTGGTGTTGCTGCACGCCTGCTGCCACAACCCGACAGGGTTCGACCTGTCCCGGGACGACTGGCGCCAGGTGCTGCAGATCGTGCGCGAACGCCAATTGCTGCCGCTGATCGACTTCGCCTACCAGGGCTTTGGCGATGGACTGGAGCAGGACGCCTGGGCCGTGCGGTTGTTTGCCGCCGAGTTGCCGGAAGTGCTGGTCACCAGTTCCTGCTCGAAGAACTTCGGCCTGTACCGCGACCGCGTCGGCGCACTGATCGTGTGTGCGGCGGATGCCGAAAAGCTCACGGATGTGCGCAGCCAACTGGCAAATATCGCGCGTAATTTGTGGTCGACACCGCCGGATCACGGCGCGGCGATCGTCGCAACGATCCTCGGTGACAGTGAGCTGAAAAAGGTCTGGAGCAACGAAGTGGAAGCCATGCGCTCGCGCATTGCACTCCTGCGTTCCGGGCTGGTGGAGGCGCTGGCGCCTCACGGGCTGGCCGAGCGGTTTGCACATATTGGTGCACAGCGTGGGATGTTTTCCTACACCGGCTTGAGTGCCGAACAGGTCAGGCAGCTGCGGGAGAAGCACAGCGTGTACATGGTGAGTTCCGGCCGGGCGAGTATGGCGGGCATCGACGCCACGCGTTTGACCCTGCTGGCCCAAGCCATCGCGGACGTCTCGAACATCTAGCTGAAGAAACACAAAACAGTGTGGGAGCTGGCTTGCCTGCGATAGCGGTGTATCAGCCAACTGATCAGGTACAGACATACCGCCATCGCAGGCAAGCCAGCTCCCACATTTGTCACACCGAGTGAATCCTTTAGCCTGTGACCATCTCGGCCTTCAACTGCGCCTGTTTCGCCTGCGCATCCGCCAACCGATACAACTCGATACTGCCATCCCAGTGCTCGATCAACGCCGTGCACGACTCCACCCAGTCCCCGCAATTGAGGTAATCCACCTCGCCCACCTTGCGAATCTCGGCATGGTGAATGTGCCCGCAGACCACGCCATGCAACTCACGCTTGGTCACTTCGTGGGCGATGGCTTCTTCAAAATCGCTGATAAAACTCACGGCCGTCTTCACCTTGTGCTTCAGGTAGGCCGACAGCGACCAATAACCGTAGCCATACCGTGCGCGCCAGTGGTTCAGCCAGCGGTTCAACGTAAGGGTGAATTCGTAGGCCGAATCCCCCAGGAACGCCAGCCAGCGGTGGTAACGGGTGATCACGTCAAACTGGTCACCGTGGATCACCAGCAAATGCCGGCCGTCGGCGGTAACGTGCACCGCCTCGTCCACCAACTGGATATTGCCCAGGATCAGCTTGGAATAGCGGCGCAGGAATTCGTCGTGGTTGCCGGTGACGTAAATCACTTCTGTGCCGCGCTTGGCCATGGTCAGCAGACGGCGGATCACGTTGGTGTGGGCCTGGGGCCAATACATGCCGCCGCGCATTTTCCAGCCGTCAATGATGTCGCCTACCAGGTAAACCTTGTCGGCGTGGTAGCCCTTGAGGAACTGCGACAGGTGTTCGGCCTGGCAATCCCGGGTGCCCAGGTGCACGTCGGAAATCCACAGGGTACGAACCCGTTGTTTGCGGCTGGGTTTGGCGAATTCGGCACTGGTCATGGGCATCCCTCGACGGTGTTTTCGCGAGCTTGCGCCCCGGCAGTTAATAGCCCATGACAACTTCGCGTCAGTCTGATGACAGCGCTCAAACCCCTTGAAGCGTTGTAGACTGGCGGCCTGCAGCCCTGGAGACCGTGATGAGCCCGACCCTCACACTGCGCCACTACATCGAAGCGCCCCTCGCCCACAGCCATGACCATGCGCAGTTGGTGTTCGGATTGTCCGGGCATCTGGACCTTGAGGTGGATGGCCGTGGCAGCCAGGTGCACGAAAGCAGCGTGATGGTGCTGCCCTTCTCCGCCCACCACGCCTGTGGCAGCCGCGACGGCAGCCGTTGCCTGGTGCTGGATGTGCCGACGGAACACTGGGTGCTGCAGTCGCTGGGTGAACACGCCGACGCCAGCCGCCGCCTGCTCGACCGACCCGCGCGGCTGACCCTGGATTCACGCCAAAGCCAACTGGTGCAATGGCTGGCGCACAGCCCGGTGGATGACCCGCTGATCGTCCAGCAAGGCGCGGTGCTGTTGCTGGCCAGCCTCAACCATCCCCTTGCCCAACCTGTGCCAGGCCGGCGCCTGCCCTATGCGGCGTTCAACGCGCATATCGAACGACACGCGGCGCACCCTCTTCAAGTGGCCGACCTTGCGCGGCTGGCCGACCTGTCGGTAGCACGTCTGCACGCGCGGTTTATGGCCGAATGCGGGCAAACGCCCATGGACTACATTCGCAGCCGTCGCCTGAAAATGGCCTTGACCCTGCTGCGGGAGACGCCTCTGCCCATCGGTGAAATCGCCGAGCGCGTCGGCTACAGCTCACAAAGTGCGTTTGCCGCCGCGATGCTGCGCGAATTTGGCGCGTCCCCCGGCGCACTGCGGCGGGCGTCGTAGGAAGAGTCTTGCGCTAAACATCGCGAGCCGGACGACAGACATTCGCCCCGGCCACGCTCTAGACTGGGCTGTCTGTCACCCGTTGGTTCAAGGATTGCAATGACTCCCCGCTCAGCCCTCGGCGCCCTGCATATCGGCGCATTGATGTTTGGCCTCACCGGCGTATTCGGCAAACTGGCGGCCGCCTCGCCGGCCATCATCGTGTTTGGTCGCGCCGCCTTTGCCGTGGTGGCGCTCGCGGTATTCGCGCGCTTTGCCAGCAATGCCCCGTGGAAAAATCTGGAAATGCGCGACTGGCGCCGGCTGTTGATCAGCGGCTTGCTGCTGGCGGCCCATTGGGTGACGTTTTTCATTGCCGTGAAAGTTGCGGGCGTAGCCGTGGCAACCCTCGGGTTTACGGCCTTTCCCGCCTTCACGGTCATGCTGGAAGGGTTGATCTTCCGCGAGCGCATCCGCGCCAATGAAGTGTTGCTGGTGGCCCTGGTGACCGTCGGCCTGGTGCTGGTCACGCCGGATTTCAACCTTGCCAGCGAAGCCACGGGCGGGCTGCTGTGGGGCATTGCGTCGGGCCTGCTGTTCTCGTTGCTGTCCTTGAACAACCGCGCCAGCGCCGGGCGGATTCCGGCGGTGCAAGCTGCGCTGTGTCAGAACGTGGTGGTCGCCGCCTGCCTGTTACCCGTGGCGGCGCCGGGGCTGGCCGAGGTGCGCGCACTCGACTGGCTGTGGATCGGCCTGCTCGGTGTGTTCTGCACCGGCCTGGCCCACAGCCTGTTTGTCGCGAGCCTCGCGGTGATCAAGGCGCGTACTGCGTCGGTGGTATTCGCCATGGAGCCGCTTTACGGCATCACCGTGGCGTGGCTGCTGTTCGCCGAAACCCCGACCTTGCGCATGCTGCTCGGCGGCGCACTGATCATCATCGCCATCGTGCTGTCCGGCCTGATGGGAGGCGCCAGCCAGGCCAAGCAACCGGCAGCGGCTGCCTGACCGTCAGACCGTACGGTCGTTGTGCCCGAGGTCGCGCTGCGGGTCGATCCTGTCGCGCACGCGCTGCTTGAGCACCTTGGCTTCCGGGAAGCCGCCATCGGCCTTGCGTTCCCAGATCTGCACGCCATCGCAGGTAATGCGGAACGCCCCGCCGGTGGCCGGCTCCAGTGCCACGCGGCTCAAGTCGTCGCTGAACGTACTCAATAACTCCTGGGCCAGCCACGCGGCGCGCAGCAGCCACTGGCATTGGGTGCAATAGGTTATGACGATCTCGGGTTTGTTTGCGGACATAATTTGAGAGGTTCCTGGCGTAACGGGCTCGGTGGATCAGGCGGCTATAATACCGGCCTTTATCGCCCAGCCCCGAGATTCATGATGCGCCGCCTGCTGTCCTGCCTGTTTCTGTGCCTGATCCCCCTTCTTGCCGACGCCGTTGAAGCACCACGCCCGAAAATTGGCCTGGTACTGTCCGGCGGCGCTGCCCGTGGTTTGGCGCACATCGGTGTGCTCAAGGCGCTTGAAGAGCAAGGCATTCAGATCGATGCCATTGCCGGTACCAGCATGGGCGCGGTAATTGGCGGGCTGTACGCGTCGGGCTACAAGATTGATGAGCTTGAGAAGCTGGCGCTGAATATCGACTGGCAACAGGCGCTGTCCGACGCACCGCCGCGCGAGGATGTACCGTTTCGGCGCAAGCAGGATGACCGGGATTTCCTGGTCAAACAGAAACTCAGCTTCCGCGACGACGGCAGCCTCGGCCTGCCGCTCGGCGTGATCCAGGGCCAGAACCTGGCACTGCTGCTGGAAAGCATGTTCGCCCACAGCAGCAACACGCGAAACTTCGACAAGCTGCCGATCCCGTTTCGCGCCGTGGCCACCGACATCACCACCGGTGAAAAGGTGGTGTTCAACAAGGGCCATCTGCCCCAGGTGATTCGCGCCAGCATGTCGATCCCGGCCGTGTTCGCCCCGGTAGAACTCGACGGCCGGCTGCTGGTGGACGGCGGCATGACCGACAACATCCCGCTGGACGTGGCGCGGGAGATGGGCGTCGACATCGCCATCGTGGTCGATATCGGCACCCCGCTGCGTTCGCGCAAACAGCTGAACACCGTGGTGGATGTGCTGAACCAGTCCATCACGCTGATGACCCGGCGCAACTCCGAAGAACAACTCAAGGCGCTGCATCCCAAAGACGTGCTGATCCAGCCGCCGCTGGCCGCCTATGGCGTGACGGACTTTGGCCGCGCCAAAGACATGATTGACGCAGGCTACCGCGCCACCCGTGCCCTCGACCTGCGGCTGGCTCACCTGCGCCCCACCACCCCTATCGACCCGGAACTGGTGGCTGCGCGCACGCCGGGCGAACGGACCCCGGTGATCACCGCCATCAAGGTCGAAAACGACTCGAAAGTCAGCGATGACGTGATCCGCTATTACATCCGCCAGACCCTCGGCGAGCCGCTGAACCTGGGCCGCCTGCAAACCGACATGGGCACCCTGTACGGCCTGGACTACTTCGAGCAGGTGCAATACCGAGTGGTAAAAAAGGGCCAGGACAACACCTTGGTGATCAGCGCGCGCGGCAAGCGCGCCGGCACCGATTACCTGCGCCTGGGCCTGAACCTGTCGGATGACATGCGCGGCGACAGCGCCTTCAACCTCGGCGCCAGCTACCGCATGAATGGCATCAACCGCCTCGGTGCCGAATGGCTGACCCGCGTGCAGATCGGCGATCGCCAGGAGCTGTACAGCGAGTTCTACCAGCCGCTGGATACCGGCTCACGTTACTTCGTCGCGCCCTATATCAGTGCCCAGGCGCAGAACGTTGAACTGATTCTGGACAACGACCCCATCTCTGAATACCGCCTGGAACGCTACGGTTTTGGCTTGAACGTGGGTCGGCAGATCGGCACCAGCGGCGAGATCCGCTTCGGCGTTGGCGAGGCCTGGGGCAAGGCGGACGTGCGCATTGGCGACCGCGACCTGCCCAGCGTGAACTTCAGCGAAGGCTTCTATGAGCTCAAATACTCCTTCGACTCCCTGGATAACGTGTACTTCCCCCATACCGGCGAAGACATCGGCCTGGCGTTGCGCGAATTCGAACCCGGCCTGGGCTCGGACCAACGTTATCGCCAATGGGAGTTCAAGCTGGACAAAGCCATGAGCCACGGCCCGGACACACTGATATTGGGCGGCCGTTACGGGCGCACTCTGGATAAATCCGACGTGGTGATTTCCAGCTTCCTGCTGGGCGGTGCACGACAGCTGTCAGGCTTTCGCGAAGATGCCATTTCGGGGCAGAACATCGCCCTGATGCGAGCGGTGTACTACCGGCGCCTGACACCGCGTTCGTACCTGCCACTGGATTTCCCGCTGTACCTCGGGGCCTCGGTGGAACGTGGCCGGGCGTGGAACAATGACAACCAGTTCGACAGCGGCTACATCAACGCTGCGAGCATTTTCCTGGGGTTTGATACGCCATTGGGGCCGCTGAATTTCAGCTACGGATTCAATGATGCCAATGAGCAGGCGGTGTACCTGAATCTGGGCCAGACGTTCTAAAAACCCGAATGCAAAACCCACTGTGGGAGCTGGCTTGCCTGCGATGGCGGTGTATCAGTCAACAAGCAAGCTGACTGAGCCACCGCCATCGCAGGCAAGCCAGCTCCCACATTTTGATTATCAGTGTGCTAGGGATCAGGGCTTTTCCAGATTCGCCAGAATGTGCCCATGCACGCGCATGCACACGCGCAGATCCTCTTCATCCACCCCCACGAACAGTTCGTGGCGCAAGGCGGTGGCGATGGTTTCAATCTGATCAATCAAGGGCCGGGCGGTGTCGCACAACAGAATGCGCTTGGCGCGGCGGTCTTCCACCACGGCCTGGCGTTGCACCAGGCCCTGGCCTTCGAGGCTGTCAAGCAAGCGTGCGAGGGTCGGCCCTTCAACCCCGACACTTTGCGCCAGCTCGCGCTGAGTCGGTGCTTCTTCAAAGCGGGCCAGGTGCAAGAGCACCAGCCAGCGCGCCTGAGACAGGCCCATCCCCGCCAGGCGTCGGTCCAGTTCGGCGCGCCAACCTCGCGACATTTGCGCCAACTGCATGCCAAAACGGTGTTGATCGGTTAACGACATAAAAAACTCTTGTTTTAGACTGAAAATAAAGTGTGGCTAATTATTAGTCAGCTAAGCATGAGCCATGCCAGTAGGCAAGCGTCGCTATGTACTGATTCGTTACATTGTCGTAATTGATGCATTAAATTTCGAATTCGGACTGCAAAGCGGCCCGCACACAGTACAAAACACCCTCAGGAACACGTCCGGTAAACAGCGGTGCGATTTCCGCAACTGCTGGCAATTCGCCTTCTCCGTCGAGGAAAGCGTCCTGGATTTCACCGAGTAAATCTTCCGGCAAATCAAGAGCCTGCTCCAACGACAACTGCTGCTTGCCGATCGATTCGGCAAGCAAGGTGTAGACGTTTTTTTCCGAGCATTGAAGCTGACCGGCGATCTGGACCGGGGTCATGCCGGCACGCGCCAAACTGATCAGCTCGTGGCGAATATCGGCGACCTCCTTGGGCGCTTCAGCCTGCCCGCCGAGCACCTCGAGGAACGCCTGACCGTAACGCTCCAGCTTGCGCGCACCGACGCCACTGACCCTGGCCATCTCGGCCATGGTGGTTGGCTGCTCGCGCAGCATTTCCAGCAAGGTGGAGTCGGGGAAAATAACGTAAGGCGGCACACTGTGTTCCTGCGCCAGTTTGCGGCGCAGCGTGCGCAAGGCTTCCCACTGTTCGCGCTCCTCGCCACGCACCAGCTGGCTGGCCTGGCTGGTGCTGCTCTTGACGGTGGTTTGCGGCTTGAGGTCGCGGCGCAGTTCAAGGCTCACTTCGCCCTTGAGCAACGGCCGGCAACTGTCGTTCAAACGCAGGCCGCCATACCCTTCAATGTCGATGTCCACCAGATTGCGCGCGACCATCTGGCGGAACAACGACCGCCACTCGCCTTCTGCACGGGCTTTGCCGATGCCGTAGACCGAGAGTTTTTCGTGGCCGAAGCTGCGTATTTTTTCGTTGTCCTTGCCCAGCAACACGTCCACCAGGTGGCCCACCCCGTAGCGTTGGCCGGTGCGGTGAATGGTCGACAACGCCTGACGCGCAGGTTCGGTCGCATCCCAGGTTTGCACGCCATCGATGCAGTTATCGCAGTGCCCGCAGGGTTCGGGCATGTCTTCATCGAAGTACGCCAGCAGCGTTTGCCGGCGGCAGCGGGTCTCTTCACACAACGAGAGCATGGCGTCGAGCTTGTGCTGCTCCAGACGCTTGTGGCGCTCGTCACCTTCGGAGTTTTGCAGCATTTGCTTGAGCATCACCACGTCTTGCAGGCCATAGACCATCCAGGCATCCGCGGGCAGGCCATCACGACCGGCGCGGCCGGTTTCCTGGTAATAAGCCTCGAGGGATTTGGGCAGGTCCATGTGCGCAACAAAGCGTACGTTGGATTTGTCGATACCCATTCCGAATGCAATGGTGGCCACCATGATCAGGCCTTCCTCATTGAGGAAGCGCTTCTGGTGGTAGGCGCGCAGATCATTGGGCAGACCGGCGTGGTAAGGCAGCGCCGGGTAGCCCTGTTCGCACAGGAAGGCGGCCACTTCATCGACCTTCTTGCGCGACAGGCAATAGACGATGCCCGCGTCGCTGCGCCGCTCGGACAGGAACGCCAGCAACTGCTTGCGCGGCTGTTCCTTGGGCACGATGCGGTAAAAAATATTCGGACGGTCAAAGCTCGACAGGAAACGCTCGGCGTTCTGCAAATGCAGGCGCTCGACGATTTCTTCGCGGGTACGCTTGTCGGCGGTGGCGGTCAGGGCGATGCGTGGCACATCGGGAAACAGTTCGGCCAACTGGCCCAATTGCAAATATTCACGGCGGAAATCATGGCCCCATTGCGACACACAGTGGGCTTCGTCGATGGCAAACAGCGCGATTTCCAGGCTCTGCAGAAAGGCCAGCATGCGCGGCTGCACCAGGCGTTCAGGCGCGAGGTAAAGCATCTTCACTTCACCGCGCTTGATCCGCGCGGCCAGGTCGCGCTGCTGCTCGGGGCTGAGGGTGGAGTTCAGGGACGCGGCGGCCACACCCAACTCTTCGAGGGTGGCGACCTGGTCATCCATCAACGCGATCAACGGCGATACCACCACCGCCAGGCCGTTGCGCAACAGCGCCGGTACCTGGAAGCACAGCGACTTGCCACCGCCGGTAGGCATCAGCACCAGGGCATCACCGCCGCTGGCCACGCGCTCAATGATCGCACCCTGGCGGCCACGAAAGCTGTCGTAGCCGAAGATGTCCTTGAGGACGCGTTGAGCCTGCTCGAGCATGTAAAACTCCAAAATGGTGCCGAAATCCCTCTGTACAGGCTGGTCGAAAAAAACCGCGCTCACGGGAAATAATCCGTAAGCGAAGTTTTCCCGAAGTGGCGCTCGGCCTGCAGGGGCATCACAAAACGCGGCAGTATACCCGAGCAACATCCGGCAGAGGGCACCGCTGACGAATTGCAGCCCGTCCCTAAAACCTGGCAAATCTGCATGGCGGCTGGCCTGGGCGCTCAAGAAAGCCTAGAATTCAGCATCGTTTATTCCCAAGGTAGCCCTTCAATGTCCTTCGCTGAGCAACTAACCCGCCTGCAAGCCTTCCTCGACGCCGATGAGCTGCATGACGAGGCGCTGGACTACGTGGCCGCCCACGGCTACCTGACCGCCCTTTCCATCTGCTCCGAAGTCGTGCCCGATCGTGAATGGATCGACGCGCTGTTCGCCGAGGAGCCTCACTACACCGACGCCGCCCAGCGCGAAGAAATTGAATCCACCCTGCTGGCCCTCAAGGCCCACATCGGTCGCCAGCTGGCCTCCGACGAGGAATTCGAGCTGCCGTGCGAGCTGGACCTGGGCGAAGAGCCGGACGACTCCGACCTGCGCGGCTGGTGCATCGGTTTCATGGAAGGTGTGTTCCTGCGTGAAGCCGCCTGGTTCGAAACCGCCGAAGAAGAAGTCAGCGAAATGCTGCTGCCGATCATGGTCGGTTCGGGCCTGTTCGACGACCAGCCGGAGTTCTCCGACATCGCCGCCGACGCCAACCTGATGGACGACATGATCGTTCAGATCCCTGAGGCCTTGACCGCGCTGTACCTGCTGTGCAACGCGCCTGACGAAAAACCGGCGATCCTCAAGCCACGTCACCACTGAGTCGTTTGCCCGTGACACCCATGGGCAACCGCTCGCTGCTCCTGCGCTACGGGCTGCTGGCCATCGGCTGGCTGAGCGTAGCGCTGGGGGTGATCGGCATCTTCCTGCCGGTACTCCCCACCACTCCCTTCCTCCTGCTTGCCGCCGCTTGCTTCGCTCGAAGCTCCCCACGCTTTTACCAGTGGCTGGTGGAACACCCGCGCCTGGGGCCGTGGATTCGCGACTACCTGGACGGTAATGGCATCCCGCTCAAGGGCAAGGTCTACGCCATTGGTCTGATGTGGCTGAGCATTGGTTTTTCCTGCTACCTTGTGCCCCTGCCGTGGGCGCGCGGGTTCATGCTGACCAGTGCCGTGCTGGTGACGATCTACATTCTGCGCCAGAAAACCCTGCCTCCCCGCGAACTGTAGGACCTGTCTTGTGTGGGAGCGGGCTTTTGTGGGAGCTGGCTTGCCTGCGATGCAATCACCTCGGTGCATCAGTTGCACTGCAGCGATGCTATCGCGGGCAAGCCCGGCTCCTACACAAGCTGCTCCCACAAAGCAGCGCACGCGACCTTGGTCGACACTGACTAACCCCAGGCATCATGCGAGACTGTTCCACCGGGCCCGGAATGCCCGGGTGTTCCCACGCTCGGAGTTACCATGACGCTGTCCAGCGGGCTGATCGCCGCCGTTGCCCTGGCCTATATGGCCATTATGTTTGCCATCGCCTTTTACGGCGACCGCCGCCGTGCGCCACTGCCGCCGCGCGTTCGCGCCTGGGTGTACAGCTTGTCGCTGGCCGTTTACTGCACCAGTTGGACCTTCTTCGGCGCTGTAGGCCAGGCCGCCGAACAATTGTGGGCGTTCTTACCGATCTACCTCGGACCCGTGCTGCTGCTGGTGCTGGCCCCCTGGGTGCTGCAGAAGATGATTCTGATCAGCAAGCAGGAAAACATCACTTCCATTGCCGACTTTATTGCCGCGCGCTACGGCAAATCCCAATCCCTGGCCGTGGTGGTTGCGCTGATCTGCCTGGTCGGCGTGTTGCCCTACATCGCCCTGCAGCTCAAAGGCATTGTGCTGGGCGTCAACCTGCTGATCGGTGCCGGCGTCGACACCTCCGGCACTCGCGCGCAGGACACCGCGCTGATCGTGTCTCTGGTGCTGGCGCTGTTCACCATCGTATTTGGTACGCGCAACCTCGACGCCACCGAGCACCACCGGGGCATGGTGCTGGCAATCGCGTTTGAATCGCTGGTCAAGCTGTTCGCTTTTCTCGCCGTCGGCGCGTTTGTAACCTACGGCCTGTACGACGGTTTTGGCGACCTGTTCAGCCAGGCCATGCTCGCGCCGCGCCTGGAGGAGTACTGGCAAGAAACAGTCAACTGGCCATCGATGGTGGTGCAAACCGGCGTGGCGATGATGGCGATCATCTGCCTGCCTCGGCAATTTCACGTCACCGTGGTGGAAAACATCGACCCGCAGGACTTGCGCCTGGCCAAGTGGGTGTTCCCGGCGTACCTGATCCTCGCTGCACTGTTCGTGATCCCTATCGCCCTCGGCGGCAAAATGCTGCTGCCGGGCTCGGTGCTGCCGGACTCCTACGTGATCAGCCTGCCCATGGCCGAAGCCCACCCCGCCCTCGCGGTGCTGGCATTTATCGGCGGCGCATCGGCGGCGACCGGCATGGTGATTGTGGCGAGCATCGCCTTGTCGACCATGGTGTCCAATGACATGTTGCTGCCCTGGCTGCTGCGTCGCTCCAGCGCCGAGCGGCCGTTCGAAGTGTTCCGCCACTGGATGCTGTCGGTGCGCCGGGTCAGCATCGTCATCATCTTGCTGTTGGCCTATGTGAGTTACCGATTGCTCGGCTCCACCGCGAGCCTGGCGACGATCGGCCAGATCGCCTTTGCCGCCGTGACCCAGCTCGCCCCGGCCATGCTCGGCGCGCTGTACTGGAAGCAGGCTAACCGTCGGGGCGTGTTTGCCGGCCTCGCGGCGGGCACATTCTTGTGGTTTTACACCCTGGTCCTGCCGGTGACGGCGAAAAGTCTGGGCTGGTCGCTTAGCCTTTTTCCTGGGCTCACCTGGATGCATTCCCACCCGTTTGGCCTGTCCGTGACCTCGTTGACGTTGGGCACCGTGTTCTCGCTGGCAGGCAACTTCACACTGTTCGTCTGGGTTTCGATGCTTTCACGCACACGAGTGTCGGAACACTGGCAGGCCGGGCGCTTCATCGGCCAGGAAATCAGCCAGCGCGCCAGCGCCCGCTCGATGCTCTCGGTGCAAATCAGTGACCTGCTCAGCCTCGCGGCGCGTTTTGTCGGTGAAGAGCGCGCCCAGCAGAGTTTTATTCGCTTCGCCTACCGACAAGGCAAAGGGTTCAACCCCAACCAGAATGCCGACAATGACTGGATTGCCCACACCGAACGGTTATTGGCCGGTGTACTGGGTGCTTCTTCGACACGTGCGGTAGTAAAAGCCGCAATTGAAGGTCGGGAGATGCAACTGGAGGACGTAGTCCGCATCGCCGACGAAGCCTCCGAAGTGTTGCAGTTCAACCGGGCTCTGTTGCAGGGCGCGATCGAGAACATCACTCAAGGCATCAGCGTGGTCGACCAATCGCTGAAGCTGGTGGCGTGGAACCGGCGTTATCTGGAGCTGTTCAATTACCCCGACGGTTTGATCAGCGTGGGCCGGCCGATTGCCGACATCATTCGCTACAACGCCGAGCGCGGTCTGTGCGGGCCGGGCGAAGCCGAGGTGCATGTGGCGCGACGCCTGCACTGGATGCGCCAGGGCCGGGCGCACACCTCCGAGCGTTTGTTCCCCAATGGCCGCGTGATCGAACTGATCGGCAACCCGATGCCCGGCGGTGGTTTTGTCATGAGTTTTACCGACATCACTGCGTTCCGTGAGGCCGAACAGGCACTCACCGAGGCCAACGAAGGCCTGGAACAACGCGTGGCCGAGCGTACCCATGAACTGTCGCAACTGAATGGGGCGCTGACCGACGCCAAGGGTGTTGCAGAGTCGGCGAGCCAGTCGAAGACGCGTTTTCTGGCCGCGGTGAGCCACGACCTGATGCAGCCGCTGAACGCCGCGCGATTGTTCTCCGCCGCCCTCTCCCACCAGAACGACGGCCTGTCCACCGAGGCACGCCAGTTGGTGCAGCACCTGGACAGTTCGCTGCGCTCGGCCGAAGACCTGATCAGCGACCTGCTGGATATTTCGCGTCTGGAAAACGGCAAGATCAACCCGCAACGCCAACCCTTCGTGCTCAACGAGTTGTTCGACACCCTGGGCGCCGAATTCAAGGTGCTGGCGCAGGAACAGGGCCTGCGTTTCCGCCTGCGTGGCAGCCGTTTGCGGGTCGACAGTGACATCAAACTGTTGCGCCGGATTTTGCAGAATTTTCTGACTAATGCCTTCCGTTATGCCGACGGCCCGGTGCTACTTGGCGTACGTCGGCGCAAGAATGAACTGTGCCTGGAAGTCTGGGACCGTGGCCCCGGCATTCCGCTGGATAAACAGAAGGTCATCTTCGAAGAGTTCAAGCGCCTGGACAGCCATCAGACCCGCGCCGAGAAAGGCCTGGGCCTGGGCCTCGCGATTGCCGATGGCCTGTGCCGCGTGCTGGGCCATCGTTTGAGCGTACGCTCGTGGCCGGGCAAGGGCAGCGTGTTCAGCGTGCGCGTGCCGCTGGCGCGCAGCCAGGTCAGCGCGCAAGCCAGGATCCCCCAGAACCATGGTTTGCCGCTGAGCGGCGCGCAGGTGCTGTGTGTGGATAACGAAGAGAGCATTCTGATCGGCATGCGCAGCCTGCTGACGCGCTGGGGCTGCGAAGTGTGGACTGCCACCGACCAGGCCCAATGCGCGAAGCTGCTGGCCGAGGGTGTGCGCCCGCAACTGGCGCTGGTGGATTACCACCTGGACCATGGCGAAACCGGTACCGAGCTGATGGGCTGGTTGCGCGCGCAACTGGCAGAGCCGATTCCCGGCGTGGTGATCAGCGCCGACGGCCGCCCGGAAATGGTGGCCGAGGTGCATGCGGCGGGGCTGGATTACCTGGCGAAACCGGTGAAACCGGCGGCGTTGCGAGCGTTGCTCAGTCGGCATTTGCCGCTGTAGGAAGATTCACTCAAGATGGTTGCAAACTGGCTTGTGTGGGAGCTGGCTTGCCTGCGATGCAGACACCTCGGTCTGGCAGTAAGACCCCGGTGATGCCATCGCAGGCAAGCCAGCTCCCACACAAGCGCCCCACAGCCTACTCCGGCAAATGCGCCACACCATCAGCATCGGTCATCGCCCGCTCCAGCAAATCCGCCGGCAAACTTTTACTGGCACGCGCGCCCAGCAACCTTAGCTGCTCGGTACGACTGACCAGATTCCCACGCCCGTCGGTCAGCTTGTTTCGCGCCGCGCTGTAGGCCTTGTCCAACTGTTGCAGACGGTTACCCACCTCATCCAGGTCCTGGATAAACAGTACGAACTTGTCGTAGAGCCAACCGGCGCGTTCGGCAATCTCACGTGCGTTCTGGCTTTGGCGCTCCTGCTTCCACAGGCTGTCGATGACCCGCAAAGTCGCCAGCAAAGTGGTGGGGCTGACGATCACGATGTGACGGTCGAAGGCTTCCTGAAACAGGTTCGGCTCGGCCTGCAACGCGGCGGAAAACGCCGCTTCGATCGGCACGAACAACAGCACGAAATCCAGGCTGTGCAGACCTTCCAGGCGCTTGTAATCCTTGCCGGCCAGACCTTTGACGTGATTGCGCAGGGAGAGCACATGTTGCTTCAGCGCCGCTTGACCAATGACGTCATCATCGGCCGCCACATATTGCTGGTAAGCGGTGAGGCTGACCTTGGAATCGACGACCACCTGCTTGTCGCCCGGCAACATGATCAACACGTCCGGCTGGAAGCGCTCTCCATCCGGGCCTTTGAGGCTCACTTGGGTCTGGTACTCGCGACCCTTTTCCAGCCCGGCATGTTCCAGTACGCGCTCGAGGATCAGCTCGCCCCAGTTGCCCTGGGTTTTCTGGCCCTTGAGGGCACGGGTCAGGTTGGTGGCTTCGTCCGACAGGCGCAGGTTCAATTGCTGTAGGCGTTCAAGCTCTTTAGCCAGGGAAAAGCGCTCACGGGCTTCGTTTTGGTAGCTTTCTTCCACGCGCTTTTCGAATGATTGAATGCGCTCCTTCAACGGGTCCAGCAGTTGCCCCAGGCGCTCCTGACTGGTCTCGGCAAAGCGCTGTTCACGCTCATCGAAAATCTTGCCGGCCAACTCGGCGAACTGCGCACGCAGTTCATCGCGCGAGCCTTGCAGATCGGTGAGGCGCTGCTGGTGGCTTTCCTGTTGTTCACGCAGTTCGGCGCGCAGGGCGGCGGCCAGCGCGTCCAGGCGGCGCAGCTCGGTCTCCTTGGCGCTGCGGTCGAGGTTCCAGGCGTGCGCTGCGTCGCGAGCGTTGTCGCGGTCGATTTGCAGCAGCTCGACCTCACGGCGCATGGCGGCCAGGTCAGCCTGTTTGGCGGCGTTGGCCTGGCTGAGGTCGCTGATTTCATCACGGCTGGCGTCAAGCTGAGCGGCCAGGCCTTCCTGGGCCAGTTGCGCGGTGGCCAGGCGCTCTTCGAGCAACTCCCAGCCCGTCATGCGCGCAGTCAGTCGCCGCTGGAGCTGCCAACACAGGGCCAATAGCGGCACTGCTGCGCCCGCAAGGCCCAGGGCAACACTGGTCCAGTCAAAAGCCATAGCCATTTTCTGCCATTACCTGAAAAGGGAGAGGTTAACGGAGCGCAAGGCTGGATGACAGTGTCAGTCTTCGACCTGGCCCAATTCGCGCTGGGCGCGGCGGTCACCGGCACGGGCGGCGGAGCGCAGCAGGTCATGACCGATACGACGGTCGCGGGCGTTGCCACATTCACGGCACATCAACTGCCCCAGGCGGCTTTGCGCGGCGACCACCCCTTCACGCGCAGGTTGCTTGAGCAAACGCCCGGCGAAGTGTTTGACGTTGGTGTTGTGGCCCAGGCGCGGGCTGTCGAGCAACCACAGGGCGACCTTCAAGGAAAAGCGCTTGGGTGCGGTAACAGTTTGAGGAGTGTCGGTAACAGAAGGTGATACTGAGCGAAACTTCATAAAGCACTGCGGGACAGAACGGAAGGCGCGCCACTCTACTCTTTTTTTCGTACAGGTAAAGCTGAAAAAACCCTGCACGCCCGTTCTAGAGCAAGCGCTCGGGACAATCCACAGAAGCTGTGGATAACTCAGTGGACAACCCTCCTTTAACTCGCGCAAAGCCCCATGGAATGGGGGCCGCAGTCAAACTGACGATTTTTTCACCAATAAAAAAAAGCGATATTTTTCATTGACTTAAATTTTCATTGCAGGCAAATGCCAGCGCTTCCGGGCCATTGAAAGCGTGGTTACACACCCCGCAACTAATGTGCACAAGTACCCATCCAGTGGTTATATCGCCGGCGCTTTTTGCTTCAACACGTCGAAAAAATGTTACCGCCCGGCAAAACCTCGGGACTTTTCAAACGCGTCCCGGCTCGCCACACTGCCCCACCGGCAATACACGTGTGATGCAACCACCCTGTAGGCGACGATGAAAGGAATTCTGTTATTTGCCCTGTTGCTGCTCGCCATCTGCGCGACGTCGCTCGGAATCAATGCCGCGCTGCCCTCGCCCGACGGCGCGCTGTTCGCCATCGCCATCCTGCTGTCAGCGGCTTTTACCGCCGTGAGCCTGTGCATCGAGCTGGGCGATGGCAGGATCAATGACATGCGTGATGTGATGCAGGTGATCGAGGCTGGCCGCTCCTGGCGCCTGACCCTTGCCGCTTACGGGCTGGGCTGCTCGCTGGCGGCTGCCGTCACGGTGCTGGTCTATCGCGGGCTGTTGGGCGGCTGATTGAAGTTTTTTGGTTAGCACACTTTCTTTCCTTGTTTCAATCCGTTACTATCCGCGGCGTTAGTACCAAGCTGAAAGTCAATTCTGGTCGAACAAGTCCCCTGTACAACACGGGATCGGCCACCTCGATGGTTTCCAGGTATCACTTGCGACGACACTGCCTTTGAACAAGCAAAGGGTGCCGCGAAGTTTCAATACTCTGACCGAACCAACCTGCAAATTGATCAGGATCTTCACCCCGGGCCCAGAACCTTTGCCCCTGTTGTGTTGCCTGCCCTCCTAAGTACCTACCTGCCAGCCCAAGCGCGCCTGACTTAATTCAGCGCTTCAAACTGGCTGCTTTGTTCCAGTCGGGTTCTTCGTTTGATCAATGGTGATCAGCGTTACTGGAACGTTTTAACGTTGCACGGTTCTTAAACCGTGTCATTTGTAGGAACACCAATAATATGAACACTCAAATCCACACTCAGGATGCCATTCGCACCCTCACCAACGCTTTTGCTCCAATGAACTGCCTGATCATGGCCGCTCGCAAAGGCTGCTTCAGCTTCACTCTGGTCAACGAACACGGCATCGCCCGTCACAGCGAACGCCTGTACCCCGATCAATACTCCAGCGCAGAACCGCTGCAGGCTGTGATCGAGCGTACCCGTCAGGCACTGACTGCCTGATCGACCCGAACGGCTGAAACACAAAAAACCCTGTTTAAAACACAGGGTTTTTTATTGCCTGAAATTCGGGTTTTCAGTCGACGCACTAAGTTCAAATAGATATAAACGTTATAACTAAATGAAGAAGATGTTTTAAAAACAGTCCTTTACATCACAAATATGACACTACACTTCAACTCAAGCGGCGTGATCCGCTTGCGACGGGCCTGAGATCCGATTCACAGCTGCCAAGCTCCCCCCTCAGGCACCGTCGACCACTTTCATGGACCGAGGCTTGTATGGGTATCGCCGCCAGCGAATTGTGTCGTTATGTGATCAGGCCGACGTTGTCGTACCTCGGCTGCCATGACCAGACTGCGGAATCCCTGTTGCTGGGCATTGCCGCCAGCCAGTCGGAATTAGGGTCGGCCCTGCATGATCGGCGCGGCCACGGCCTGTACAGCATCACCGAACCCCGCCACCGCGCCTTGTGGGACGACTACCTGGCGCAGGACCCCGAACGCGCCAGCCTGGTCCGCGGGCTGGCAAGCCAGCATGCCTTCCTCAGCGCGCCCCAGCTCGAGCTCACGGTCAACCTGCGCTACGCCACGGCCATTGCGTGGTTGCTGGTGGAACAACACCGCCCCGCCCTGCCGCCGCCCGGCGATGTGGTGGCCATGGCGCGTATCTGGAAAGAAATATTTCACCCACAAGGAAGGCTGCGAGATTTCACCCACGCCTGGAAAACCTGTGTTTCACCCATGAATCAGGTCACTTGTTGATCAGGCGTTTTGCAAGATTCGGCTAAAAACGCTGACTTTGGTCTGATTGTCCTACAAAACCGCTCTATCTCCTGCATTACAGCCTATAGCGCGAACTTAAATTTATTGTTACTTTCCGCAGCGGTGATCACCACGGAGTTCTAATAATGAAAAAAGTAATGCTCAAGACCACACTTAGCCTCGCCGTCGCCATGGCATCCTCCCAACTGTTTGCAAGCGGATTTGCACTTAACGAACAGAGCGTCAGCGGGATGGGTACGGGTTTCGCAGGTCGATCCTCTTCTGCCGATGATGCAAGTACTGTTTACGGTAACCCTGCCGGTATGGCTCGCCTGAGCGGCCAGCAAATCACCGGCGGCGTTGCAGCCATTGATGCCTCCACCGACATCAGCGATGTCAGCGGCCGTTCCCGCGGCAGCAACAAAGGCGATATGGTGCCTTTCACCGCTGTGCCTTTCGGTTTCTACACCAACAAACTCAATGATCAGTGGGCAGTCGGTTTCGGCGTCTATGCGCCGTTCGGTCTGGTGACTGATTATGAAAACGGCTTCCAGGGTCGTGGCTTCGGCAGCAAGAGCGAAGTTAAAGTCATCACCCTGCAACCGACCGTCAGCTATGCCTTCAACGATCGCGTTTCCGTTGGTTTCGGCCCGACCATCAACCGTATCGCCGGTACCCTGGAATCGGACCTGACGCTGAACCCTGCCGCGCCGGACACCAATATCAAGATCAAGGGTGACGACACTGCGCTCGGCTTCAACATCGGCGTGCTGGTACAGGCCACCGACACCACCCGCGTCGGCCTGACCTACCACTCCAAGGTCAGCTACAAGCTGGACGGTCACACCGAAGTCAAGGCGCCTGCTGCGACCTCCGGCTTCCTGCGCAGCAACCGCTACGACGCCTCGCTGAAGATCGACACGCCTGAATCCTACGACCTGTCGGTCACCCAGGACCTCACCGACGCATGGAAACTCTATGCCGGTGCCACCTGGACCCGCTGGAGCCGCCTGAAAGACATCACCGTCAAGAACGAAGGTGTGGTTGGCGGGGCAACCGGTGGCGCACTCGCGCCGGCGCTGGTCGGCACCATCAAGGAAGACCAGAACTGGCATGACACCTGGGCTTACGCCGTGGGTACTTCTTACCAGCTGACCAAGCAAGTGGTATTGCGTACCGGCCTGACGTTCGACCAGTCGCCAACCAATAACACTGACCGCTCGCCACGCATTCCTACCGGCGACCGCACCATCTTCAGCCTGGGTCTGGGCTATGAGGTCATGCCAAACATGACGGTCGACCTGGCCTACTCCTACTTGAAGGAAGAAGACGTCAAGGTCAACCGCTCCAACGCACTGGCCAGCTACAACGCCAAGTACGAAAACAGTGCCAACGGCTTTGGCCTGGGCATGACTTACCGCTTCTGATTCAAAGCGGTACAAAAAGCCCCGCTCTCCTGCAAAGGAAGCGGGGCTTTTTTAATGCTGGAGCATCAGGGTTTCGACGCCAGCGCCTGCTCGACAGCCTTGATCATGTCCGGGCTGTCCGGCTTGGTCAGGCTGGAGAAATTGGCGATCACCTTGCCCTGACGGTCCACCACGTACTTGTAGAAATTCCACTTCGGCGCGCTGGTTTGCTGGGCGAGCACCTTGAACAGGTGCACCGCATCCGGCCCCTTGACCTTCTGCGGCTCGGTCATGGTGAAGGTCACGCCGTAATTCACGTAGCAGACCTTGGCCGTTTCTTCGCCGGTCCTGGCTTCCTGCTTGAAGTCATCGGACGGCACGCCAATCACTTCCAGACTTTGGCCCTTGTAGCGTTGATACAGAGCTTCGAGGCCTTTGAACTGCGGCGCAAAACCACAGAAACTGGCGGTATTGACGATCACCAACGGTTTGCCGGCGAAGCGCTGGCACAGGTCGATGGATTCCTTGGCGCGCAGCTTGGGTAATTGGCCCTCAAGCAACGGCGGGCAATTGGCGGCCATGGCGACGCTGCCAATGACCATCAGGGCGGGTACTGCAAGCCAGCGCATCTGCATGTCGTGAAGTCCTTGAACGATTCCAGACCCCGAACTTAACAGATCGACATACCCAGTTGCATCAACGCCAACCCGCCGCGCTGCCAGCCCCACCAGGCCAACAGTGCCAGGGTGACGAACGCCGCAATGGTCAAACACCGCACTGCCACACTCATGCTGCCTCCATCTGCGCCTGCAAACGCGCCACCGGCCGCTCGCGCACCGGCCAGTTCAGGGCCGCCGCGAGCAGGCTCAACAGGATTGCTACTTGCCAGATCAAATCGTAGTTACCGGTTCGATCATAGACCACGCCGCCCAGCCAGCCGCCCAGAAACGAACCGAGTTGATGGAACAGGAACACAATCCCGCCGAGCATCGAGAGGTTTCGCACACCAAATAACGTCGCAACCGTGCCGTTGGTCAGCGGCACCGTGGACAGCCACAAAAAGCCCATGGCCATGCCGAACAGGTAAGCCGTGACCTCAGTCACCGGCGCCCACAGAAACAGCACAATCACCACCGCACGCAGCAGGTATAACCCGGTCAGCAAGCGTGGTTTGGACATGCGCCCGCCGAGCCAGCCGGCGGTGTAGGTGTCGAACACGTTAAACAGCCCGATCAACGCCAGCACCGTAGTGCCCACCGTCGCCGGCAAGTGCTGGTCCACCAGATACGCCGGCAGGTGCACGCCAATAAACACCACCTGGAAACCGCACACGAAAAAGCCGAACGCCAACAGCCAGAAGCCTGAGTGGGAACACGCCTCTCGCAGCGCTTCGCCCAGGGATTGCTGGCCGACCACCGCCGGCAGGGGCTTGTCCTTGAGCATCGCCACCAACGGCAGAATCAGCGCCACCATCAAGCCCAGCGCCAGCAAGGCTTCCGACCAGCCCAGCCAGCCGATTAAACCCAGCGTGCCCGGCACCATGGCGAACTGGCCAAAGGAGCCTGCAGCACTGGCGACGCCCATGGCCATACTGCGTTTTTCCGGCGCTACAGCGCGGCCGACCACGCCAAGAATCACCGAGAACGAGGTGCCCGACAGGCCGATGCCAATCAGCAAACCGGCGCTCAACGACAGCGACCACGCCGAATCCGACATGCCCATCAACACCAGGCCCACGGCGTACAACACGCCGCCGACAAACACTGCCTTGGTCGCGCCAAAACGGTCGGCCAGGGCCCCGGTAAAGGGTTGCGACAAGCCCCAGATCAGGTTCTGCAAGGCGATGGCAAAGGCGAAAGTCTCACGCCCCCAGCCGAATTCGTTGCTCATCGGCGCCAGGAACAGACCGAAGCCGTGGCGCACGCCCAACGACAACGCCAGGATCAGCGCACTCCCCAAAAGAACCCATCCGCTGGTGCGCCACATCGAAGTCATTTCTTGTTCTCCGTTCGCGGGTATATACCCGCTTGTATTCAAACAAACCCGCGCTCAGGCGAGTTCGTCCAGCAAGGCCAACAGGGTTTCGCGTTTTTCCGCGCCCAGTTGATCGATCAATTTCTGTTGTGCCGCTTCCCACGCCGGCAAGGCCGCCGCCAGCCGCTCTTCACCGGCCTGGGTCAGCAACACCAGGCGGTTGCGCAGGTCGTCGCCCTCCACCAACTGCACCAGCCCCTCGCCTTCCAGCACCCGCAGGTTACGGCCGAGGGTACTTCGGTCCAGTCCCATGGCTTCAGCCAGGCTGGAAATGCTCGGCTGGTCGAGGCGCTGCAGGTTGCACAGCAGAGAATACTGGGCAACGTTGATCCCGAAGCCGTCGAGAGCGCCGTCGTAATGCCTGCTGACGCCACGGGCGGCGCGTCGCAGGTTGGTGCATAAACATTGGGAGGCAAGCATTGAGCGTGTATATACCCGGAATTAGTGAATTGCAAGCAAGCGTTACAGCGCCAGACCGACCAGCACGGCCACCTCCAGCAGCTCCAGCAAGGCGCCAGCCGTGTCGCCAGTGGTGCCGCCCAAGCGGTTGACCATCAATTGGCGCAGCCACACAAAGCAGATGGCTGCGAGCAGAACTGCCATTCCGCCATTGAAACCACCGATCAACACACACGCCAGGCCGCTGAGGATCAGCACCTGCTGGCCGACAACCCGTGGTAAATGATCGGACAACGCCTGGCCCAAGCCTCCTGCGCGCACGTAGCGCGTGGTCAGGAACAGCGCCAGCATCGACGCGCGCCCGATCAGTGGCGCAAGCACCAGCGCGGCACCGTTGTGCTGCTCGATCAACGCCACCAGCGCGGCAAATTTGAGCAGCAACACCAGGCCCAAGGTGACCACGGCGATCGGGCCGCTGCGCGGGTCTTTCATGATGGTCAG
Organism: Pseudomonas tolaasii NCPPB 2192; assembly: GCF_002813445.1. Classification (NCBI taxonomy): domain Bacteria; kingdom Pseudomonadati; phylum Pseudomonadota; class Gammaproteobacteria; order Pseudomonadales; family Pseudomonadaceae; genus Pseudomonas; species Pseudomonas tolaasii. Next base: position 3,499,405 of record NZ_PHHD01000001.1, on the reverse strand, counting down.
CGTGCGCTCACGGTCGCCGAAACCGCCGAGCCAGGCATCGGCGCTGTCGGCCAGGCCGTCCAGATGCAAGCCGCCGCTGAGCAACACCCACGCCGTCAGCAACAACGCGGCGTGCAGCAACAATGGCGCGCCGGCCAGTGCCAGGTTCAGGCCCCACAGCAACGCGCCGAACAGCAGGCCCACCAGCGGATAAAACAGCAGTGAGCGTCCCACTTGCTGCGGTTCCGGCATGCCCGGCAGCTTGATGGGCAGGCTGCTGAGAAATTGCAAGGCGATCAGGAACGGCAACATGCTCAGACGCCTTCCTTCAACACGCCATCCACCCCGACCTGCAAACGGAACAGACCACCGTGGCCGACTTCGACATTCAGCAATTGCTCCCGGGGCAGCCCACGCGCCCGCGCGAGCAACAGTTTCATCACACCGCCATGGCTGATCAGCAATACGCGTTCACCGGCATAAGCCTGATGCAGACGCGAGACTGCTCCCAAAACACGGTGGGAAAAATCACTGACCGCCTCGCCTTCGGGCGGCGTGAAACGGTAGGGGTCGGCCCAGAACAGCCCCAGGGCCTCGGCATCGGTCTGCATCAACGCCGCCGCGCTCTGACCTTCCCACGTGCCGAAGTGCAATTCCTGCAGATCCTTTTCCAGGCTCACCGGCAGATTGAGCCGTTCGCCCAACTCGCGGGCGAACAACGCGCAGCGCTGCAAGGGTGAGCTGACCACACGGTCCCAGGGCCCCTGCTCCACCACGGCGGTGCGCATCTGCTCCCAGCCTTTGGCGGTCAGCGCATCATCCAGACTGCCGCGCAGGCCGCCACCCAGCTCGGTTTCGCCGTGGCGCAGCAGGTCCAGGTGCAAGGTCATGCCGGGCGATCTGCCACGGCCGCCTCGGCGAAGGTCGCCATCTGCCCGTGCAATGCACAAGCCAGACGCAGCATGGGCACCGCCAGCGCCGCGCCGCTGCCTTCGCCCAAACGCAAGCCGAGTTCAAGCAATGGCTGGGCATCGAGGCTTTGCAGCACATGACGATGGCCGGGCTCGGCGCCCCGGTGGCCAAACACCAGCCATTCACGGCATGCGGGGTTCAGGCGTGTCGCCACCAGGGCGGCGACGGTGCAAATAAAACCGTCCACCAGCACCACGATGCCTTCCTGGGCACAGGCCAGATAGGCGCCGACCAACGCAGCGATCTCAAAACCACCGAGGTTGAACAGGGTTTGCAGCACGTCGCCATGCTGCCCGGCATGCAGCGCCAGCGCGCGTTCAATGACCGCGACTTTGTGGCTGACGCCCTGGGCATTCAAACCGGTGCCGGGGCCAGTCAGGTCACTCACCGCGCAATCGAGCAAGGCACACGCCAACGCACTCGCCGCCGTGGTGTTGCCAATGCCCATCTCGCCGCCGATGAACAACTGCGCACCGGCTTCGCGCGCGCGAAGCACACTGTCTCGGCCCGCTTGCAGCGCCAATCGGCCCTGAGCCGCCGTCATCGCCGGCCCGTTAACAAAGTTGGCTGTGCCGGCACCGATATTCAGATGGCGCACACCGGGCAGATTCAGCGACGGCGTTACCGTGCCGAGGTCGACCACTTCCAGTTGCGCGCCCAACTGCCGCGCCAATACGCTGATGGCGGCGCCACCGGTGACGAAGTTATGCAGCATTTGCCCGGTCACTTCCTGGGGAAACGCCGACACGCCCTCGGCTACCACGCCATGGTCACCGGCAAAAATGGCGATCCACAGCTGATCCACCGACGGTTTGACCTGGCCCTGCAAACCGGCCAATTGCACGGCGACCGCCTCCAACCGGCCGAGGGAGCCAGCAGGTTTGGTCAGTTGCTGCTGGCGGGCCAGCGCTTGTTCATGGGCCGAAGCGTCGACGGCCTTGCACGGGTTGAGCCACCAGGAATCAGTCATAACGGGGTACCTTTCAAAGTCAGGGGCAGGCCGGCAACCGTCAGGACAACACGCTGACACCGCTCGGCCAAGGCTTGATGCAGCCAACCGGCTTCATCCACATAGCGGCGAGTCAATTCGCCCAGCGGCACGACACCCAGACCGGTCTCGTTGCTGACAAAAATGATTTCACCCGGCAACGAGGCCAGGGTTTCCAGCAATTGGTCACGCTCAAGTTTCAGGCGCTCGGCGGCTTCAAGCATCAGTAGATTGGTGAGCCACAAGGTCAGGCAATCTACTAGCAGGCAACGATCCACAGCGGCGTTTTCACGCAACACGCGGGCCAGTTCGACCGGTTCTTCGATCAACCCCCAAGCGTCTGGGCGACGCTGGCGATGCAGAGCCACGCGCGCGTTCATTTCCCCATCCAGCGGTTGGCTGGTGGCAATGTAAATGACGGGCAAACCGCTGTCGCCGGCGAGCTTCTCAGCCAGGCGGCTTTTGCCGGAGCGAGCGCCGCCGAGGATCAATTGGAGCATGGGATGGCACCTGGGGTTGGCTGAATTGGGTTGGCCGCCAGGCCGCCATCGCAGGCAAGCCAGCTCCCACATAAAAACCGCGTACACATGCTCAAATCCCACATAGCTTGCGCAGCAGATCGGTATCCAAGTGGTTTTCCACCAGGTCCGCCAACCGCTCGATGTCCCGCTCGCGCAGGGCGTGGTAATCCACTGCCTGCACATCCTGCAAACCTGCCCAGCGCAACAAGGCGCCGCAGGCGGCCGGGGTTTCGAACAGGCCATGCAGGTAGGTGCCGAGAATTTGCCCGTCGGCACTTTGGGCGCCGTCGTGGCGGCCGTCGTCCAACTGCACGGCGGCGTGTTCCAGGGCGCTGCCTGAGGTCACGCCGGCATGGATTTCATAACCACTGACCTCGGCGTCCTCCAGCAGCAGGCGCCCGCGTACATTGCGCAATTGTTTCTCTTGCTCAAGGGTCGTGCTGAACGCCAGCAGCCCCAGCCCTTCGCTGGAGCCGGCCGGGCCTTCCAGGCCGAGCGGGTCGTGCACCTGTGCGCCGAGCATCTGCAAGCCGCCGCAAATACCCAGCACCTTGCCGCCATAGCGCAAGTGGCGCGCGATGGCGGTGTCCCAGCCGTTGGCACGCAGGTAGGCCAAATCACTGCGTACGCTTTTCGAGCCGGGCAGGATGATCAAATCCGCCGCCGGAACCGGCTGGCCCGGCCCGACGAACTGCAAATCCACCTGGGGATGCAGGCGCAGCGGGTCGAAATCCGTGTGGTTGCTGATGCGCGGCAGCACCGGCACCACCACCTTGAGCACCTGCGCGGCCTTGTCGGTCTGGCGCCTGTCGATGCCGTCTTCGGCTTCAAGGTGCAAGTCCATGACATACGGCAACACGCCCACCACCGGTTTGCCGGTGCGAGCCTCCAGCCAGTCCAGCCCTGGCTGCAGCAGGGCGATGTCGCCGCGAAAGCGGTTGATGATGAAGCCCTTGACCCGGGCCTGTTCGCTGGGCGACAGCAACTCCAGCGTGCCGACCAGGTGGGCGAAAACCCCGCCGCGGTTGATGTCGGCGATCAACAGCACCGGGCAGTCCACGGCTTCGGCAAAGCCCATGTTGGCGATGTCATTGGCGCGCAGGTTGATCTCCGCCGGGGAGCCGGCGCCTTCGACCATTACCACCGGGTAGGCTTCGCTCAACCGCGCGTGGGAGGCCAGCACCGCTTGCATCGCGACGGCTTTGTAGTCGTGATAGGCGACCGCGTTCATGCTGGTGACGGCGCGGCCATGGATGATGACCTGGGAGCCGGTGTCGCTGTTGGGCTTGAGCAGCACCGGGTTCATGTCGGTGTGCGGTGCCAGGTTGGCGGCCTGGGCCTGCACGGCCTGGGCGCGGCCGATCTCGCCGCCCTCGGCGGTCACCGCGCTGTTGAGTGCCATGTTCTGCGGCTTGAATGGCGCCACCGCCACGCCCTGGCGCACCAGCCAGCGGCACAGCGCAGTCACCAGGGTACTTTTGCCGGCGTCGGAGGTGGTGCCCTGCACCATCAGCGTACTCATGGTGCTTCCTTATAGGCAGTCAGCGCTGCGTCCAGCCGCCGCCAATCCGCCTCGGTGTCGGGCAGGCCGAAACGCACGCTGCTGTCGTGAACAAACAGGCGCAGCAGAATGCCGCGCTGGGCCATGAATTCGTGCAGCCGTTCGGCATGGGGCGTGATCAGCCACTGGAACAGTGCGCAGCCGCCATGGGGTTGAAAGCCATGGCCTTCAAGCAGTTCGAACAAGCGCTGGCCGGCCTCGACACAGCGCGCTCGTTGCCGAACATGCCCGGCGGTATCGCGCAGGCACTCCTGGCCCAGCACCCGCGTCGGCCCGCTGACGGCCCAGGGCCCGAGCTGCTCGGCCAACAACCTGAGCAAGCGGCGCTCGGCCAGCACGAAGCCCAGGCGCACACCGGCCAGGCCGAAAAACTTGCCGAACGAGCGCAACACAATCAACCCGACCTGATGCGTCTGGCCCGCCAGGCTTAACTGCGGGGTGACGTCCATAAACGCTTCGTCCACCACCAGCCAGCCGCCGCGCTGGGCCAGGCGCGAGTGCCAGTCCAGCAGGCGCTGGGGAGCCAGGTTCAAACCCGTGGGGTTGTTGGGGTTGACCACCACCAGCACGTCGAGGCTGTCGAGGAAGAAGTCGACTTCCTGCTCCTGCACTTCACGCACCACATACCCGGCGCGGCGCCAGGCTTCAGCGTGCTCGGCGTAACAGGGTGACAGCACGCCAACCTTGCCGGTGCGGCGCAAACGCGGCAGCAACTGGATCGCCGCCTGGGAGCCCGGCACCGGCAGCACGTGGGCGGCGCCGTAATACTCACTGGCGGCCTTTTCCAGGCCGTCGTCGGTTTCCGGCAAGCGCGCCCAGGCCCGCAAGGGGATCTCGGGGATCGGCCACGGCCAGGGCGCCAGGCCGCTGGACAGGTCCAGCCAATCAGCCTCGGCAATCCCGTACTGCATGGCTGCCTTGCGCAGCCGACCACCGTGCTCAAGCATAAAATTGCGCCCCCGCGCACAGGATCAGCAGCCACAACCATACGCCGCGCTGCACCAGCTGCCAGCCCCGGTCAATGGAATCGGCATCGGCCGCCGGGCCTTCGCCCAACTGCGGGCGCTGATGCAACTCGCCGTGATAGATCGCCGCTCCGCCCAACTCAACCCCCAGGGCACCGGCACCAGCGGCCATGACGGGCCCGGCGTTGGGGCTGTCCCATGTCGGCCCCTGGGTGCGCCAGCATTTGAGTGCCAGCCGGGTTTTGCCCAATACGGCGTAGGTCAATGCCACCAGCCGTGCAGGAATATAGTTCAGTACATCGTCGATTTTGGCCGCCGCCCAGCCGAAACGCTCAAAGCGTTCATTGCGATAGCCCCACATGGCGTCAAGGGTGTTGCTCAGGCGATAGAGCACCACGCCCGGCACCCCGGCGACGACAAACCAGAACAGCGCGGCGAACACCGCATCGCTGCCGTTCTCCAGCACCGACTCGGTGGCGGCACGGGCCACTTCGGTGCTGTCCAGCTCACTGGTCTGACGGCTGACCAGGTAGCTCACGCGCTTGCGCGCCTCTTCAAGGTCGCCACTGCGCAGAGCTTGGGCCACCGGAATCACATGCTCACCCAGGCTGCGCATGCCGAGGGCGCAGTACAGCGCCAGAATCTCCAGCACCCACCCGATATAGGGTGCCCACGACAAGGCGGTGGCGAGCAGGGTCAGCGGCACCACGGCGATAAACCACGCGGTCACACCATGGCTGCGCCAGCCACGGCCACCGCTGTTGAAACGCCGCTCGATGCGCGCGGCGAAATTGCCGAACGCCACCAGCGGATGCCAGCGCCTCGGTTCGCCCAGCAGCGCATCCAGCGCCACTGCCGCGACACACAGCAAGGCCACACTCATTGACTCACTCCCCACCTATTTTCATACAACATGTCACTCAGCGGCCGCGGTTCGGTCCAGCCTTCGAGCTGCAACATCGGTGCCGGGTAGAACTCCGCTACCGGACCCAGGCACAGCACCGCCAAGGGTTTTGCGCCGGGCGGCAAGCCCAGCAAGTCGGCCAGGGCCTGGGGTTCGAACAACGACACCCACCCCATGCCGAGGCCTTCGACGCGCGCCGCCAGCCACAGATTCTGGATCGCGCAGGACAGCGACGCCATGTCCATTTCCGGCAACGTGCGCCGGCCAAAAATGTGGCGCTCGCGATCATCCATCAGCGCTGCCACCAGCACCTCTGCGCAATCGTGGATGCCTTCGACCTTGAGCTTCATGAACGCGTCGGAGCGCTCGCCCAGGGCGTCGGCGGTGCGCACACGTTCTTCCTCCACCAATTGCTGAATTTTCCCACGCAATTGCCGGTCGCTGATGCGGATGAACCGCCAGGGCTGCATCAAGCCGACACTGGGCGCCTGGTGCGCGGCCTGGAGCAAACGTTGCAGCAATTGGGGCGCGACGGTGCCGCCGGTGAAGTGGCGCATGTCGCGGCGTTCGGCGATGGCGCGGTAGACGGCCTGGCGGTCGGCTTCGGGGAAGGCGCTGTCGGTCATGACCTCTTCGCGGGCAAGCCCGCTCCCACACTGGATTGGGTTTCAACTCGGTACATTGTGGGAGCTGGCTTGCCTGCGATGGCGGCCTCCCGGTCGGGCGCGAACAGTGCAGCCACCGCCGCCGGATTCGACGGAAAATAAAAGTGCACGTAGGACGCGGTCATTCGCCCCTGCCGGTAAACCGCCTCGGCGCCGCGCCCGCCATTGGGGCTCAGGCCACGGGCAATCGGCTGCCATTCGGTGCTGGTCAGGGAATGGTGATAGGTGTGGCCACGCAGTACGCCTTCCGGCAATTCGACACTTTGCAGGGCCAGCGCCGCGAGTTTTTTCTGCATCACCGCGTCGCCCTGCAACAAGCCGACCAGCTCGGCACGGGTGCCGTCTACGTCGGTGAGCGAATCCAGCAGATAAAGCATGCCGCCGCATTCAGCGAGCAAGGGTTTGCCGGCGGCGTGGTGGGCGCGGATGGCGCTGAGCATCGAGGTGTTTTCCGACAGCGCCTTGTGGTGCAGTTCCGGATAACCGCCGGGCAGATACAGACTGTCGGCGTCAGGCAATTCGCGGTCGTGGATCGGCGAGAAAAAGTGCAGCTCGGCGCCCATGGCCCTTAACAGATCCAGGCTGGCGCCGTAGGTAAAGGCGAACGCTTCGTCACGGGACACGGCGATGCGCACACCATGAAGCAACGGCTCGGCCTCAATCACATGCGGCGCGGCAAACGTCACCGGCGGCGGCAAGGCGACTTCACAGCTGCTGCCCAATGCCTGGGCGGCGGCATCCAGGCGTACGTCGAGGTCGTTCAACTCGCTGGCTTGCACCAGGCCAAGGTGGCGGCTGGGCAATTCGATGCCCGTTTCCCGAGACAACGCGCCGTACCAGCGCAGGCCCTCGGTGAGGCTGCCCTCCAGCAATTGCGCGTGACGCAGGGTGCCGACGCGGTTGGCCAGCACGCCGGCGAACGGCAGGTCCGGCTGATAGCGCGCCAGGCCCAGGGCCAGCGCGCCGAACGTCTGGGCCATGGCGGTGCCGTCGATCACGCCGAGCACCGGCACACCGAAATGCCGCGCGAGATCGGCGCTGGACGGGGTGCCGTCAAACAGACCCATCACGCCTTCGATCAGGATCAGGTCGGCCTCGCCGGCTGCTTCCCACAGCAAACGGCGACTTTCCTGCTCGCCCACCATCCACATGTCCAATTGATACACCGGCGCACCGCTGGCGCGCTCGTGAATCATCGGGTCGAGAAAATCCGGCCCGCATTTGAACACGCGCACTTTACGCCCCAGGTTGCGGTGCAAACGGGCGAGCGCGGCGGTGACGGTGGTTTTGCCCTGGCCGGACGCCGGTGCGGCGATCAGTACGGCCGGGCAATGACGGGGCTGATTCAAAGTTCGACGCCCTTCTGTGCCTTGATACCGGCCTGGAACGCGTGTTTGAGCATGCCCATTTCAGTGACGGTGTCGCCCATTTCGATCAATTCGGGCTTGGCGCCACGGCCGGTGACCACTACATGTTGCATCGGCGGCCGGGCTTGCAGGTCGCTGAGAACCTGGTCGAGGTCAAGGTAGCCGTGCTTGAGGGCGATGTTCAGCTCATCCAGTACGACAAGGCCGATGGAAGGGTCTTGCAGCAATTCGCGGGAAACCGCCCAGGCCGCTTCGGCCGCCGCGATGTCGCGCTGACGGTCCTGGGTTTCCCAGGTGAAACCTTCGCCCATCACATGGAAACGCACCTGCTCGGGGAAACGGCGGAAAAACAGTTCTTCGCCTGTGCTGTTGCGCCCCTTGATGAACTGCACCACGCCGCACTGCATGCCGTGGCCCATGGCGCGGGCGAGCATGCCGAACGCCGAACTGCTCTTGCCTTTACCGTTACCGGTGAGTACCAGCAGCAATCCGCATTCGTTGGGGGAGTTGGCGATGCGCTCGTCGATCACGGCTTTTTTGCGCAGCATGCGCGCCAGGTGACGCTCGTCGCGGTCGGGGGAATCAGTCATGGCAGCTCTCCGTTGGGGCTGGACAAAAACGGCGGGCAGGAAAAAGACAAAACAGACAGCCAAGCATCGCCCACCGTGATGCTGTTGGATGCTTCAGGCCGGTCTCCGGACTCATGAGGGGCGCGCTCTGCTGGAAAGCGGCCGACGATGCACCTTCCCATATCGCGCGCGATACAGTGGCAAAAAGCATCGTTTCACTCATTTACCGTTGCGGGGGCAGCGCCGGAATCGCGGCGGCACTGTGTACAAGTGCGCTCACTCACCGGCTTCCCTGTTTCACTCCGTCGACACGCGGGCCACAGAGCACCTGGAACAAGCCGCGAAGGTTAGTGGGTTGGGGGTGGAGCGTCAATTAAAGCTGGCCTCTGACTTGAACCATCTGACAGCCCTGCTTCTCTACCCTTACAGGTATTCAGGAGAAAACCATGCATAAAACAAGACTTGCCTTACTCATCATGGTCGCAGGCACCCTCGCTGCCTGCGGTGAAAGCTCTACCCTGCAGGTGTCCGATGGCACCGGGCCGTCGCCCAAGCTGCCGGAACCCAACAAAACTCTGATCCCCACCGTGAATATTGCACCGGCGATTGGCTGGCCTGCTGGCGTAAAGCCGACTCCGGCTGCAGGCACTCAGGTAGCGGCCTTCGCCGAAGGCCTGGACCACCCGCGCTGGCTGTATGTGCTGCCCAATGGCGACGTGCTGGTGGCGGAAACCAACGCGCCGCCCAAGCCGGATGACGCTAAGGGCATTCGTGGCTGGGTAATGGAGAAAGTCATGGGCCGCGCCGGTGCCGGCGTACCGAGCCCGAATCGCATCACACTGCTGCGTGATGCCGACCACGACGGCGTGGCCGAGACGCGCACGGTGTTCCTCGAGAACCTGAATTCACCCTTCGGTATGACGCTGGTGGGCAACGACCTGTATGTGGCCGACTCCGACAAGCTGCTGCGCTTCGCCTACACGCCGGGGGAAACCGCGATCAAGGGCGCTGGCACCACGGTCGTCGACCTGCCGGGCGGCAGCATCAACCACCACTGGACGAAAAACGTGGTGGCCAGCAAAGACGGCAGCAAGCTGTACGTGAGCGTCGGCTCCAACAGCAACGTCGGCGAAAATGGCCTGGAAGCGGAGGAAGGCCGGGCGGCCATCTGGGAGGTGGACCGCGCCACAGGCCAGCATCGCATTTTCGCCTCGGGCCTGCGCAACCCCAATGGCATGGCCTGGGAACCGCAGAGCGGCAAGCTGTGGACCGCCGTGAACGAGCGCGACGAGATCGGCAGCGACCTGGTGCCGGACTACATCACCTCGGTCAAGGACGGCGCGTTTTATGGCTGGCCTTTCAGCTATTACGGCCAGCATGTGGATGCGCGCGTGACGCCGCAAAACCCGGATCTGGTGGCCAAGGCCATTGCGCCGGACTATGCCGTGGGCCCGCACACCGCCTCGCTGGGCCTGTCCTTCGCCGAGGGCAACAAACTCCCGGCGCAATTCAGCAGCGGCGCGTTTATCGGCCAGCATGGGTCGTGGAACCGCAAGCCGCACAGTGGCTATAAGGTGATCTTCGTGCCGTTTGAAGGGGGCCAGCCCAAAGGGCAGCCGGTGGATGTGCTGACCGGTTTCCTCGACAAGGACGAGAAAGCCATGGGCCGGCCGGTGGGTGTGGTGATTGATCAGCAAGGGGACTTGCTGGTGGCCGATGATGTGGGGAATAAAGTGTGGCGGGTGTCGGCGGCGAAGTAAGCGGCTTCAAGACCTCCACAAACCCAATGTGGGAGCTGGCTCGCCCGCGATAGCATCGCCGCTGTGCAACTGATGCACCGAGGTGACTGCATCGCAGGCAAGCCAGCTCCCACACAAGCCCGCCCCCACATTGATTTCGGCTTGCCTTAAGGGTTGCGCGCCAGGTTGCCCGGCAATACGCGCTTGGCACTCAAGTAGGCATTTTGCCAATAGGCCTTGGACAAGGTGTCCAGCTTCACCGTCCCGCCGGTTTGCGGTGCGTGTACAAAGCGGCCTTCACCGACGTAGATCCCCGCGTGACTCACCTGCGAACCGCCACCGGTGGCGAAGAACAGTAGATCCCCCGTCTGCAGGTTCTGTTCGCTGACGTCCTGTGCACGCATCACGATCAGCTCGCGGGTGGTACGGGGCAAAGAGATGCCGGCGGCATCACGAAACACAAAACCGATCAAGCCACTGCAATCAAACCCGGAGTCCGGCGTGTTGCCACCCCAACGATAAGGCGTGCCGACCAGGCCCAACGCGCGAAAGAGCACGTCTTCAGCGGCAGGCGAATAACTTTGCGTGGAATAATTGAACACCGGCTTGGGCTTGACGGCTACGGGAGCCGGCGGCGGTGGGCGGCTTGCGCAGGCGCTGAGAAGCGCGGCGCAAACGAGAAGAAAGAGGCGGGCTGAGGTCGACATGGGCAGAACAATCCTGGTCTGGATGCGGCTTTTCGCTGCCGAACGCTGAAAACCAGAACGCGCAAGCAAAGCTCGCGCGAACGGATTACAACAACATCCAGGGATTCTAGCGCTTACACGTCAAACTTCAAGTATCACTTTAAGTTTACTTGCTGGCGGTAACCGTAGTCGGGGCCATGGCGAGGGCACGCTTGGCTTCGATGAAGGTTTTGCTCCAGTAGCTGTCGCCCAGGTTGTCGACTCGAACACCGCCACTACGGCGGCTGCTGGAGTGGATAAACTGGTTATCGCCCAGATAGATACCGGCGTGGCTAACGCGCCCACGACCTGCCGTGCTAAAGAAAAGCAGATCACCGGGCTTGAGGTTGTTGCGGGCGACCAACGGTGCATCCACGTTGATCATTTCGCGAGTAGAGCGCGGCAGGTTCATGCCGGCCTCTTCGCGAAACAGGTAGCCGATGAAGCCGCTGCAGTCGAAACCGGCTTCAGAGGTACCGCCGAAACGGTAACGGGTACCGATCAGGGACATGCCGCGTTCAAGAATGCTGTCGGCCAGAACGGGAAGCTGGTAAGGCTTGCTGCCGGCGAAGTCGGCAAGTTCTTTCTCGGTTGCAACTTCTTCCTCATAGACCGTGGAAGACTGCGATGCAACGAACTTTGCCTGGGACTGATGTTGGGTTTTTTGCTGCTCGACCACCTGTTGAGGGTGGGAGGCGCAACCAAACAACAGGGTAACGAGTGCGAGTGGCACGAGGGGTGCGAAGCGATTTAGCATGGGCACGACCGTGGCTGATGTGTAAAGAAGTCGAGACTATGCCCTCTATCACATCGATTTGCAAATTCAATCGTGATCTATGTGACTTCTTGTTCGGACTATGACATCTAAGCCCTTAACACCCATTTCTTGCCATTTACGTGGTCAAACCGGCCAAAACGCAGGTTTTCTGGCGCCTGAAATATGCCGAAAGCCTTGATTTGACTGGGCTGGCTACCAGCCGAGGGTTTCTTTCAGGAAGGGAATGGTGAGCTTGCGCTGGGCCTGCAAAGAGGCCTGATCGAGTTGTTCGAGCAAGTCGAACAACGCACTCATGCTGCGAGTGCCGCGGGTGAGGATGAAGTGCCCGACTTCGTCGGTCAGGTGCAAACCGCGACGGGAAGCACGCAATTGCAAGGCACGCAATTTGTCTTCGTCAGACAGCGGGCGCATCTGGAAGATCAGCGCCAGTGTCATGCGCGATTTGAGGTCAGCGAGCTTGATCGGCAGTTCACGCGGCGACGTGGACGCCGCGATCAGCAAACGCCTGCCACTGTCCCGCAGGCGGTTGAACAAGTGAAACAGCGCTTCTTCCCAATCCGCCTTGCCGGCGATGGCCTGCAAGTCATCCAGGCACACCAGTTCGTATTGCTCAAGGTGGTCGAAGATACCGGTTCCGCGGTCCATCAATTCAGCCAGCGGCAGATAAACCGCCGGTTCCCCCATCTGCTCGAAACGCAGGCACGCCGCCTGCAACAGGTGGGTACGCCCCACGCCGTGCTTGCCCCACAGATAGATCAGGCTTTCAGTCCACCCGGCGTCGGCTTCGCAGAGCCGCTCGACATAGCCGAGTGCAGCGGCATTGGCGCCTGGGTAGTAATTGATGAAGGTGGCGTCGTCACGCAGACGCACACCCAAGGGCAGCTGAATCGGTTTCATGCTGACTGAACGGCTCCAAACGAACCGTTAGTGGCCTCTGTGTAAAGTTTGCAAAGTTTATACCCGTGACGCCGGGCGCACAATGCAGCAGACCACAAGCAAAATCAAAGGTTTGCGTTAACTCGGAGCGATTTGCGCAAATTATTTGACCCCCACCCCCAGAAACAACAAACCCGGCCTGAGCCGGGTTTGTGACTTGATGGTTACAAGTCGGGGTCTTCGACGCCCGTGTACACATCCGAATCCTTGTACAGATCATGCACATGGCGCACCAGCACCATGATCACCGCCGCCACCGGCAGCGCCAGCAGGATACCGGTAAAGCCGAACAGCTCACCGCCTGCGAGGATCGCAAAGATCACCGCCACCGGGTGCAGGCCGATGCGGTCACCGACCAGCAGCGGCGTGAGCACCATACCTTCCAGCGCCTGGCCGACCATAAATACCGCGACAATCCCCAGCATCGGGTACAGGTCGCCGCCAAACTGGAACAGCCCCGCCACCAGCGCGGCACCAATGCCGATCACAAAGCCCATGTACGGCACGATCGCCGCCAGGCCTGCAATCAAGCCGATCAACAACCCCAGCTCCAGGCCGATGGCCATCAGGCCGGCGGCATAGATGATGCCGAGCGCCAGCATCACCAGCAACTGGCCACGCACGAACGCGCCAAGCACTTCATGACATTCCTCAGCCAGAGAAACGATGCGCTCCTCGCGATCACGCGGCAGCAGGCTGCGGATCTTGGCCATCATGATGTCCCAGTCGCGCAGCAGGTAGAACGCCACCACCGGGATCAGCACCAGGTTAGTCAGCCAGCCGATCAACGCCAGGCTGGACGCCGTGGCCTGGCTGAGGACCACGCCGACAATATCGGTGGTCTGGCCCATATGCTCGCTGATCGCGGCCTTGACCTTGTCGAACTTCCAGAAGCCATCTGCCAGCCCCAGTTTGGCCTGCGCCCACGGCATGGCCGTGTGCTGCAACCAGTCGAGCATCTGCGGCGCCAGTTCATACAAGCGAAACAGCTGTTTGGCGAGCATTGGCACCAGCACCAGCACCAACGCAGTGATGATCAAGGTGAACAAGGCAAACACCGCCACCACGCCCCAGGTGCGCGAAAGACCGACTTTCTCCAGGCGATCCACCACGGGATCGAACAGATAGGCGAGCAACAACGCGACCAGGAACGGCGTCAGAATCGAATGCAGCAAGAACACAAACACGCACAGCAGGACAATCCCGCCAAGCCACACCCAACGACGCGTATCCGCCATATACCACTCCTTCTGTTATCTATTTCCCGCTTCTATATATAGAAGGAAGAACGCTTACCAACGAAAACGCAGTTGTGCCTGAGGCTCAGGTGCAGCAGGCGGCTGCGTGCCGTCGGCTGCCGGTTGCTGGACAGGCGCCTCACCCGCAGGCACCTCCTGCAACTTGGCCAGGCTCAACTGGGTACGTAACTGATCGGCACTGCCGTTGACGCGATACACAATGCGGGTGCCGTCCACGAGCTGCGGCTGGCCGCCAAACGGCTCCAGCAAATGCCCCAGCGCGGCGTAGCGCTCCAGGGTCATGCCCTGCACTTCGAGCAATTGTTCGGTGCTGACACCCGGCTTGACCGCAAAACGTGGCGCCAGTTTCTGGCTGACGGCCAGCATCACGGCGTCGGCCACTGCGCCGGTGTCGGCCCCCTGAGCCGTGCCCTGCTCGCTCTTGTCGCCCAACCACAGGCGCCATTTGGCCTGCCATTGGTTACCTTCCTGACGGGCGTGCACGGCGAGCAACGCATCGGCGCCGTAGCGCTCGGAAGCGGCGCGCAGTGGCGTGGCGTCGGCACTTTCCAGATTCGGGGCGGTGGCGACGACCTGCTCATCAAGATCGCCCAGCGGCAAGCGCAGCGGCAAACCACGATGCTGCGCGGCACGACGCAGCGCCTGGGCGACGGCCTGGCCATCGCCGATCAGGCTGCTGCCTTCGGTGGAATCGTTCAGCCACCAGGCGAGCATTGACGGCCGATTGCTGCCCCAGATCGACAGGCCGGCTTCACGCAGCGCACGGTCGGCGCTCACCGGGTCGAAATCCACCTGCAGACTTTCTGGCGGACCGGCGTCGTAGCCGTATTGGCTGATGATTTGTTGCGGGTCCTTGCGGATCGCCGCCAGGCCCGGGCCATCGGCGGCCTTGGCGTCGCCGGTCAGACGGATGACCAGGGTTTGCACGGCCCGCTGGATGGCCTGGTCGCGCTCTTGCGGCGACTGGCTGCTGACCGGTTCAAGTACTTGATAAAGACCATTGAGGGTTTCGGCATGACTCGCCAGGCTGACCAACGACAAGCAGCCTACAAAAAAGAATTTACACAGACGCATGGAAGATTCCCGAACGACAAATTTAGCGGCTGGAAGAGACCGCGTGAACTCGGCTTGGCAAGGCTGTGACAGCAGCGGCCGGTAAAACATTCACAGGGTCTTGGTAAGTTTTCGCAACGTCATAACGATAGCGGATCCAAGGCTATACCTTAATACGTGGCGCAACAGGCCCGAATGGCATTTTTTTAACACCATATCGCCCTGCCCGTCGGCCCGAGGATGGCCGCTGCCCCTCAAGCCTGATAAAATCGCGCGCCTTCGCAGACCGTCAACGGCTGAGCCTCTTCATTGAAAGCCCTGCCAGCCCGGTCGTTACCCAGAAATCCCCCCTAAAGGCCTGGATCATGAGCAAGCAACCCTCCCTGAGCTACAAGGACGCCGGTGTAGACATCGACGCCGGTGAAGCATTGGTCGAACGCATCAAGAGCGTCGCCAAGCGCACTGCGCGCCCTGAAGTCATGGGCGGCCTGGGCGGTTTTGGCGCCCTCTGCGAAATCCCGGCCGGCTACAAGCAGCCTGTACTGGTCTCCGGCACCGACGGCGTGGGCACCAAGCTGCGCCTGGCGTTGAACCTGAACAAACACGACACCATCGGCATCGACCTGGTGGCCATGTGCGTGAACGACTTGGTGGTGTGCGGCGCAGAGCCGCTGTTCTTCCTCGACTATTACGCCACCGGCAAGCTGAACGTGGACACTGCTGCACAAGTGGTGACCGGCATCGGCGCTGGCTGCGAACTGTCGGGTTGCTCCCTGGTCGGCGGCGAAACCGCTGAAATGCCGGGCATGTACGAAGGCGAAGACTACGACCTGGCCGGCTTCTGCGTCGGCGTTGTGGAAAAAGCCGAAATCATCGACGGCTCCAAAGTCGCTGCCGGCGACGCCCTGCTGGCCCTGCCATCGTCCGGCCCGCACTCCAACGGTTACTCGCTGATCCGCAAGATCATCGAAGTATCGGGTGCCGAGATCGAGAACACCCAACTCGACGGCAAACCACTGACCGACCTGCTGATGGCGCCGACCCGCATCTACGTCAAGCCACTGCTCAAGCTGATCAAGGACACTGGCGCAGTTAAAGCCATGGCCCACATCACCGGTGGCGGCCTGCTGGACAACATCCCGCGCGTACTGCCAAAAGGCGCCCAGGCGATCGTCGACGTGGCCAGCTGGACCCGCCCGGCCGTCTTCGACTGGCTGCAAGAGAAAGGCAACGTCAACGAAACCGAAATGCACCGCGTGCTGAACTGCGGCGTGGGCATGGTCATCTGCGTGGCTCAAGAGCACGTCGAAACTGCGCTGAACGTACTGCGCGAAGCAGGCGAGCAACCTTGGGTCATCGGCCAGATCGCAACCGCTCCGGAAGGCGCGGCTCAGGTTGAACTGAAAAACCTCAAGGCGCACTGATGCCTGCAACCTGTAATGTCGTGGTGCTGCTCTCCGGCACCGGCAGTAACTTGCAGGCCCTGATCGACAGCACGCGTACCGGCGACAGCCCGGTGCGCATCGCTGCGGTGGTTTCCAACCGCAGCGACGCCTACGGCCTGCAACGCGCCAGGGACGCGGGCATCGAAACCCGCTCGCTGGACCACAAGGCCTTCGAAGGCCGTGAAGCCTTCGACAGCGCCCTGATCGAACTGATAGACGCCTTCAGCCCCCAACTCGTGGTTCTCGCCGGGTTCATGCGCATCCTCAGCGCCGATTTCGTGCGTCACTATGAAGGGCGCCTGCTCAATATCCACCCTTCCCTGTTGCCCAAGTACAAAGGCATGCACACGCACCAGCGCGCGCTCGATGCCGGCGACAGCGAGCACGGCTGCAGTGTGCACTTTGTGACCGAGGAACTCGATGGCGGGCCTCTGGTCGTACAGGCAGTGGTTCCGGTAGAGTCTGCAGACTCGGCGCAGACACTTGCGCAACGGGTTCACACTCAGGAACACAGAATTTATCCACTGGCTGTTCGCTGGTTTGCCGAGGGCCGGTTGATTCTCGGTGAACAGGGTGCATTATTGGACGGTCAGTTACTCGCGGCCAGCGGCCACTTGATTCGAACCTAGGAGATTTTATGCGTCGCGCCTTGCTCTTCGCTTTTGCGCTGTTCGCCTTGCCAGCCGTGCAAGCAGCAGACCTTCACCCCTTCTCCGCCAGCTACACCGCCGACTGGAAACAGTTGCCCATGAGTGGTTCGGCCGAGCGCAGCCTGACCAAGAATGACAACGGCTCGTGGACCTTGAATTTCAAGGCCTCCATGATGATCGCCAGCCTCACCGAAACCAGCGTCATCAATTTCGACAAGGACACCCTGCAACCGAAGAGCTATTCCTTCGAACGCGGTGGCCTGGGCAAGGCAAAGAAGATCAACCTGGACTTCGACCAGACCGCCAAGAAAGTCACCGGTTTCGAGAACAAGGACCCGGTCAATGTCACCCTCGAAAGTGGCATGCTCGACAAATCGACCTACCAGCTCGCCTTGCAGCGTGACGTGGCTGCCGGCAAGAAAAGCATGAGCTACCGCGTAGTCGAAGGCACCGACGTCGACACCTACGACTTCCGCGTGATCGGCCCGGAAAAGGTCCAGACCAAAGCCGGCTCCATCGATGCGATCAAGGTTGAGCGCGTGCGTGACCCGTCGCAAAGCAAACGCATCACCCAGATGTGGTTTGCCAAGGATTGGGGAGGCATCCTGGTGGCCCTGCGTCAGGTGGAAACCGACGGCAAGGAATACAACATCATGCTGTTGGACGGCACCGTTGACGGCAAGGCTGTCAAAGGTAGCTGATGGGTTGATGAGTCAGGAAAGAGCCTCGCGGAATGCGGGGCTTTTTTTCGTCTGCAGATTTTGTTGTGAAGCCATCGCAGGCAAGCCAGCTCCCACATTTGGAATGCACTTCAAAAGGTGGGAGCTGGCTTGCCTGCGATAGCGGCGGCCTGGTCAGTACGAGGCTAAAGCC
This sequence comes from Pseudomonas tolaasii NCPPB 2192, assembly GCF_002813445.1. NCBI lineage: Bacteria > Pseudomonadati > Pseudomonadota > Gammaproteobacteria > Pseudomonadales > Pseudomonadaceae > Pseudomonas > Pseudomonas tolaasii. The sequence goes on along the minus strand of NZ_PHHD01000001.1, from coordinate 3,481,456 downwards.
TTACGCCAACATGAAACTTTTGTCATAAAACTCAGCGCCCTGTGACCAAATGCCACGGTTTACGAGGCCTGCAGCACTGTTGCGTTTTGTGCAATGAATTGTTGCGCGCAAAATCGGTTTACTTAGCAAGCTAACAAAACATATAAAAGAGGCCTGCGACGACTTGCCGCAGATCAACCAGAGATTGGAGCAAGCAGATGACTGTAAAAGTAACTGAACGCGACGATGAGCATATGTCCCACGAAGCAGTAGCCCACGGGATTCACATCTGGGATGTACATCAGCAAGACCAACTGGTCGGTATGTTTCACAACGAGAACGAAGCCCACAATTACAAAAACGAGCTCGAATCTCTCGAACTGAAACGCCAGACGCAAAGCTCCTGAAGCGCTGAAATCTCGCAGGTATCCAGCCCCACACAGCAGCTGGATGATCCGCAAACAAAACCCCGCCATTGAGCGGGGTTTTTCGTTTGAGGCCCATCGCTTTTTGGAACAGCGCAGTGATTCTTGTATAAATCGATACATCCTACAGAGCTTGAAGACCCGCACTACAACCCCCGCAAAAACGCTCAACTAGCCTGTTCCAGAGGCTTCCCGCTGGTATTTTCCCGTTCTATCACCAGGCACCTCCCTTGTGCGCCCTCCATTTTTCCCTGCGCGAATAATCGTTTCTGCAATTAATGTAACAACAAATAGACATTTGGTAATGATTCTCGATAGTATCGCGCCGCCTCTCACTCAGGCTCACGGATAAGGAGTTCAACATGATGAACGGGAACCGCAGGACGCCGGAAAAATCGTTGCTTGAGCGCTGGGGCGAAGCACTTGCCACGCCGCAATTCCAGGCCAACCACATCACCCTGGACGCTTTGATCGGCACCCTGGCGCCGGCCGCCGAGCGCAGCTTCCAACGCCTGATCCAGGCATTGTTCCGTGAAGGCCTCCTGGACCCCGGCACCCGCACCTACGACGAACACGGCCGATGCTGGCTGACATTGCCCGACCAAACCCGCCTTCGCTTCGATTATCTGCGCCCTGGCCGCATGGCGAGTTGGGAACTGCGCGGCGAAGTCACCCTCCTGCGCGAAGACCGGCCAGAACAGAAAATTCAATTTCCGTCGCAATTATTGACGCTATTGAACGGCGCGCTTGAATCGTCGGCCGACCTGCACGTCCTGAACCGCCTCAACACAGAAATCGACGACAGCTTCGTCAACGACACCCTGTGCCTGGCTTTTCACCAACAGTGGTCGCTCACACTGCAAGCCGCCATGGCCCCGGAGCACCAGCACAACCTGCTGACCCATCTCAAGAATGATCCAGGCGTCAGCAACCCCACTTCAGTACTCGAACAGTGGGGCACCCTGGGTCATCCATGGCACCCCAACTACAAGACCAAGTTGGGTCTGACCACCGATCAGGTCATCGATTTTTCGCCGGAGTTCGAAGCGCGCTTCCCGGTGTTCCTCTGTGCATTGCATCGCCAGTACGCGCATGTTGAAACATTGGCCAACACCGCCGATTACTGGACGTGGTGGAAGAACCACTTCCCGCAAGCCGCCCAGCAATTGACCGAAACCCTTGCCACCCAAGGCCTTGAGGCCTGCGACTACCTGCCCCTGCCAGCCCACCCCTGGCAAATACGCCAGGAGTTGCCGCAACTGTTCGCCAATGAAATCGGTGACAAGCTGCTGGTGCTGACCGACATCGTCGCCTTCACCGCCAACCCCACCATGTCCTTCAGAACCGTGCTGCCTGACGGCCGCGGCGACGCACCGATGGTCAAACTCCCGGTATCGCTGCGGTTGACGAGCGTGCAGCGCACCGTCTCGCCGCGCTCGGCGCGCATGGGTCCGCGGATCAGCCATCTGCTGCAGACCATTCTGGAGCGCGAGCCCGGGATTCAACAAATCCTCAGCATCGTTCCCGAGCGCATCGGCGTACATTTCAAGCCACAGCCTGCCAATGACGAGCATTCCCGCCACTTGGCCGTGCTCTATCGGGACAACCCGCAAAGCCTGCTGCAACCTGGCGAAATGGCCGTGCCGGTGGGCAGCCTGTTTGCCATTGATCAACACGGGCAACCCTTGCTGCGCCAGTGGGTTCGTTTGAGCAAAGGCCGGGACGATGGGCAGGCCATGCTCGCCTTCTTCCGCGACTACGCAGCGATAGCCGTACCCGCGTTGCTGGGCATGTACCTGCGCTACGGCGTGGCGTTCGAGGCCCACCAGCAGAACTCCTTCATGGTGATGGCCGCAGACGGGCAATTGAGCCGCCTGCTGTTGCGCGATTTCGGCGACATCCGCATCGACCGCAAAACCCTGCACGCCCATGGCCTGGACATTGAACTGCACGACCCGAAGATGACCCTGTATGACGACGCAGGCTTCGTACGCGACAAGCTGCTGCACACGGTATTCATGTGCCACCTGGGGGAATTGGTACTGCTCGGCGCGCGTCACTTTGACATTCCCCAGGCACTCCTCTGGAATGAGCTGTCGGCGCAGGTCAGCCAGTGCTTCGACCAAGTGCGCAGCGCGGTCGACCCCCTGCGCTGGGAGACAGAGCGCGAAGCGCTGCTGGTGCAGGACTGGCCGGCCAAATCGTTCATGCGCATGCGCCTGCTGGAAAGCCATGCCGATATTGTCGGGCGGCTGCCCAACCCACTGAGTGCCGCCGCCAATGCAGGCTAACAACACCGCGCTACGGCTGCTGGTGGTGATTCAACTGGTGTCGATGGGGGCCATGGAAATGAGCGGCCCCTTCTGGCCGCTGCAAATCCAGAAGCTGCTGGGTGTTGCCAATGCCCACTACACCGGCCTGTTGTCGTCACTGGTGTATGCCGGGCCGATGATGGCGGCGATGGTCCTCACGCCCATGTGGGGGCGATTGGGTGACCGTACCGGCCACAAACCGATGATCATCCGTGCGCTGCTGGCGCTGGCGGTGTGCCAGGCGTTGGCAGCGGTCACGTTCGATCCTTGGCTGCTGGTGGCGATCCGCGTGGCGCAAGGGGCGCTGGCGGGCTTCATTGCGGCGGCCCAAGCCTACGCGCTGGCCTGCTGCAGGGACGGCGGGCGCGGGCATATTCTGGCCCGGTTGCAATCGGCCACTGCCGTGGGCTCGCTGGCCGGGCCGGTGTTGGGCGGCTGGTTGATGGACGTGTCAGGCTTTGCCTTGCTGTGTTACAGCGCCACGGCCGTCTGCCTGTTGTGCGCAGTGATCAGCGTCTTGCTGCCGGCCGACTCGCCGCGATCACGCCCACTCACCGCCTCCAAATCCGTCGCACTGCCCAAAGGCTGGCTCGGCGCCATGCTGGGCATCATCGTGTTGATCCAGGCCGCGAAGATGATGCCCCAGCCGTTTTACGCCCTCTACGTCGCCGATGTTCTGCACGCACCGGCGTGGCTGATCGGCGCCAGCTACGCCGCCAGCGCACTGACCCTGGCGCTGTCCGCGCCGTTGTGGGGCCGCCTGTTTGACCGGCATCAACCGGCGCACACGCTGCGCGTTATCGAATGGGTCACCTGGTCCTGTGCCCTGACGCTGGCCTTTACAGCATTGGCCAGCGAATGGCTGGGCTTCCTCGCCAGTCGCCTGCTGTGGGGCGTGTGGCAAGGGGCGTTGCTGCCGGTCGCCTACACCTTGATCGCCAATACCGTAGCGTCCGGCCAGCAGGGGTTTGCCCTCGGCCTGGGCAACAGCGCCGCCAAGGGCGGGGCGCTGTGCGGGGCACTGATCGGCGGTATCGGCATGGGCATAGTGGGCCTGGCGCACAGCTTCTGGCTGGTCGCGCTGACCTATGCCCTCGCCGCCGTGGGCATTCGCGCCATCCGTTCGTTCACCCGCCCCCCCGAAACATCCGGTTTCTCTGTCAATACTTCTAATAACTCAAAGGCAAGTTCATGACCAAATCGCAATGGGCAGTTCTGCTGCCGCTTCTCGGGTCGATCAGCGCTCCTACCTGGGCTGATCAACCTGAGGAAACCCAGGCAGCGCCCGCCAACCTGCAGTTGCAGGCCACCGTGGTTTCGGCCACACGCAATGAAACCAGCATTGCGCAGATTCCCGGCTCCGTGCAGGTGATCAACGAAGACCAGGTCCGCCAGCAGGCCGCCGCCGGCCGTCGCGTCGCAGATATCCTCGGCCAATTGGTACCGGGCATTGCCCCCTCCAGCGGCGGCATGAGCAACTTCGGCCAGACGCTGCGCGGGCGCAACACGCTGATCCTGATCGACGGCGTTTCCCAGAACGCCACGCGCGACAATTTCCGCCAGCTCAACAGCGTGGCCCCGGAAAGCATCGAGCGCATCGAAGTGATCTCCGGCGCCAGCAGCGTTTACGGCGCGGGCGCCTCAGGCGGCATCATCAACATCATCACCAAGCGCAACAAAGGTGAAGATCTGGCGTTCAGCAGCAAAATCGGCATGACCACCGGCAACAATTTCAGCCACAAAGGGTTCTCCTACGACGCCTTTCAAAGCGCCACAGGCCGCAATGGCCCGGTGGATTGGTACCTCTCCGGCAACACCGTGCAACGTAACGACCAGTTTGACGGCAACGGCAAGCGCATTCCCCAGGACACGTCCCAGGGCAGCAACATGGACACCGACACCTACGATCTGCAAGGGCGTTTCGGTTACGAGCTGGATGACGACAAGAAAATCAGCCTGTCGCTGCAAGACTACAAAGACGAGCAAGACACGCGTTACACCAAAAACCCGCGTATCTCCAACGCAGCCGTCGCCGTAAAAGGCCTGGACCTGGACGACCAACCGTTCACCCACAACCAGGCGGTCAACCTGAACTACGCCGACAAGGATTTCTACGGCCAGGGTTTGCAGGTTGAAAGTTACTGGCGGCGTGCCGATGCGCTGTTCTTCCCGGACCTGTCCCGGGGCCGCGCCGGGGTTTCCGACAACAACAGCGTGCAGGACGTGTATGGCCTGCGTGCAGCCATCGATACGCAAATGCCGGATATAGGCCGCGCGACCGGCAACGTGGTCTGGGGGGCCGACTACGATCACGAAACCTCACGCCAGCGCGGCGACCAGTACCGGGTCAATGGCCTGACCTATACCAAGACCGGCACCACGTTTGAACTGGGGCCGGACATCACGACCACCACCAAAGCCATCTTTGGCCAGCTGTCCTACGACATCGATGACTGGACCCTGCGCGGTGGTATACGTCGCGAGTGGATCCAGAGCGAAATTTCCGACAGCATCGCCTATGGCGAAATCGTCCAGACCGGTAATCGCGCAACATTGCCGGGCGGCACACTCAAATACGATGACACCCTCTATAACCTGGGGGCCGTGTATCACCTGAGCGAAAACCAGGATGTGTTCTTCAACTTCAGTCAGGGCTTTTCCCTGCCGGATATCCAGCGCTTCCTGCGCGACGTGAACAGCAAGTACGACATTCAGAACCTGAATGCCCAGGCACTCAAAGTCGATAGCTATGAGCTGGGCTGGCGCGGCAATTGGGACAAGTGGCTGGCCAGCGTCACGGCGTATGAAAATACCTCGGATGTCACCCAGTTTTACGATGCCAATGACCGCGTACTGCGCCTGATCAACCAGAAAGAACGTGTACGCGGCGTCGAAACCACCCTGACCTACAACGTCACAGACCAGTGGTCGGTGGGCGGCACTTACGCCTACGCCAAAGGCGAAACACGCCAGAACGGCCAATGGATCGACCTGCCCGCCACGCGCATATCCCCGGCCAAAACCACTGCCTTCATCGGCTATGACCATGGCGACTACAGCCTGCGTTTGCAGGGCATGCGTCTGGACGACTATGACGCCGCGTTCAAGGACAACAACGGCCGCGACATCAAGGGTTACACCCTGGCCGATTTGCTCGGTTCAGTCAGGTTGCCGGTCGGCCGTCTGGAGGGTGCGGTGTACAACCTCACCAACCGCAACTACCAGAACATGTTCGCCCAGGCCAATGCCCGTGCACCGTACCCGAATGCCGAGGGTCGTACCTTCAGCGTGAGTTACGCGGTGGATTGGTAATCGGCTTGGCCAAGCGATAGAAAAGATAAACGCCACTGTGGCGAGGGAGCTTGCTCTCGGCGGGCGGCGAAGCGGCCCCAGTGCTTTGTTTGAAAAGACTGGGACTGCTGCGCAGTCCAGCGGGAGCAAGCTCCCTCGCCACAATTACCACTATTGGTTCCAGCGGCTTACCACATCAGATCGTCAGGGATCTGGTAGGCGGCGTACGGATCATCCTCATCCGGCACCTGGCTTTCGGTGAGGATGTTGAGTTGCACGATACGCTCCGGCGCACGTTCCTGAATCTTCAGTGCCGCTTCGCGCGGGATCACTTCATAGCCGCCACCGTGATGCACGATCGCCAGGGAGCCGTTGCTCAGCTTGTTGCGCATCAGCGTGTTGACCGACAGGCGCTTGACCTTCTTGTCGTCCACGAAGTTGTAGTAGTCCTCAGTCGTCAGCTTGGGCAGGCGCGAGGTTTCAATCAGTTGCTTGACCTGCGCGGTACGGGCTTTGGCTTCGGCCTTTTCCTGCTGCTGGCGGTTCAGTTCCTGGTCGCGCTTGACCTTCTCGGCCTGCGCTTCAGCCGCCAGACGTGCCTGGCTGTCGTCCGCCTCGATCTGGCCTTTGTGCACCAGACGCTGCTGTTTCTGTTTCTCTTTGCCGACCTGCTTGGCCTGCTTTTGGTTGACCAGCCCTGCTTTAAGCAACTGGTCGCGAAGGGAAAGGCTCATGGTGCTTACTCACTTAGGCAGCCGCTCAACCGCAGCTGGACACATTCTTTTCCTGACGTTTGGCTTCGCCCCACAGGGCGTCCAACTCTTCGAGGGTGCAATCTTCTATGGGTTTGTGCGTGTCGCGCAATGCCTGTTCGATAAATCGGAAACGTCGTTCGAACTTGGCATTGGCGCCACGCAGCGCGGTTTCCGGGTCAACCTTGAGGTGACGGGCCAGGTTGACCGCTGCAAACAGCAGGTCACCGACCTCATCGGCGATGGCCGCCGAGTCGTTGTCGGCCATGGCTTCGAGTACTTCATCCAGCTCTTCGCGCACGTTGTCCACCACCGGCAGGACCGAGGGCCAGTCGAAACCGACCTGGCTGGCACGCTTCTGCAACTTGGCGGCACGGGACAAGGACGGTAAGGCCGTGGGTACGTCATCAAGCAGGGAAAGTTGCTCCGGCGCGTCGGACTTTTCCGCACGCTCTTCGGCCTTGATCTGCTCCCAGCGCGCCTTGACCTGCTCCTCGCTCAGCTGCGGGATATCCAGCGGTGCATACAAATCGCCGGTGGGGAACACGTGAGGATGGCGACGGATGAGCTTGCGGGTGATGCTGTCGATCACGCCGGCAAATTCAAAGCGCCCTTCTTCCCGCGCCAGTTGGCTGTAATACACCACCTGAAACAGCAGGTCGCCGAGCTCACCTTGCAGGTGGTCGAAGTCACCGCGCTCGATGGCGTCGGCGACTTCATAGGCTTCTTCCAGGGTGTGCGGGACGATGGTGGCGTAGGTTTGCTTGATGTCCCACGGGCACCCGTATTGCGGGTCGCGCAAGCGGCTCATCAGGTGGAGCAGGTCTTCAAGTGAATACATCGGTCAATCTCTGCGTATATTTCCAGAACACTGAAAATCAAATGTGGGAGCTGGCTTGCCTGCGATTGCATCGCCTCGGTCTGACTCGTAGACCGAGGTGTTCGCATCGCAGGCAAGCCAGCTCCCACACAAGCCCGGTTCCCACAGGCTGAACCGCATCATGGGGTGCGGTTACGCCGCGTCTCGATGATGTTCGGCAACTGCGAAATCCGCCCCAACAACCGCCCCAATGCATCCAGCCCCGGAATCTCGATGGTCAGGGACATCAACGCGGTGTTGTCTTCTTTGTTCGAGCGGGTGTTGACCGCCAGCACGTTGATCCGCTCGTTGAGCAACACTTGCGACACATCACGCAGCAAACCGGAACGGTCGTAGGCACGGATCACGATGTCCACCGGGTAAGTAAGCACCGGCACCGGGCCCCAGCTGACCTGAATGATTCGCTCAGGCTCACGCCCGCCCAGTTGCAGCACCGAGGCGCAGTCCTGGCGGTGAATGCTCACGCCACGGCCCTGGGTGATGTAACCGACGATGGCGTCGCCCGGCAACGGCTGGCAGCAACCGGCCATTTGCGTCATCAGGTTGCCCACGCCCTGAATCTGGATATCGCCGCGCTTGCCCGGTTTGTAGCCCGTGGCCTTGCGCGGGATCAGCTCCAGCTGTTCGCTGCCGCGCTCCGGCTCGACCAGTTGCTGCGCCAGGTTGACCAGTTGAGCCAGGCGCAAATCACCGGCGCCGAGGGCAGCGAACATGTCTTCGGCGATCTTCATGTTGGCCTTTTCGGCCAGCTTGTCGAAGTCCACCTGCGGCAGGCCCAGGCGCGCCAATTCACGTTCAAGCAGGGTTTTGCCGGCGGCGACGTTCTGGTCACGCGCCTGCAGTTTGAACCAGTGGACGATCTTCGCCCGCGCCCGCGACGTGGTGATATAGCCCAGGTTCGGGTTCAGCCAGTCGCGGCTCGGCGTGCCGTGCTTGCTGGTGATGATCTCGACCTGCTCACCGGTTTGCAGGCTGTAGTTGAGCGGCACGATGCGCCCGTTGATCTTGGCGCCCCGGCAGTTGTGGCCGATTTCGGTGTGCACGCGGTAGGCGAAATCCAGCGGCGTGGCGCCCTTGGGCAGGTCGATGGCGTGGCCGTCGGGGGTGAAGATATAAACCCGGTCCGGCTCGATATCCACACGCAACTGTTCGGCGAGGCCGCCGATGTCGCCCAGTTCTTCGTGCCATTCCAGCACTTGGCGCAGCCAGGAAATTTTCTCTTCGTACTGGTTGGACCCGGCCTTGACGTCGGTGCCCTTGTAGCGCCAGTGCGCACACACCCCCAGCTCGGCTTCTTCGTGCATGGCATGGGTGCGGATCTGCACTTCCAGCACCTTGCCCTCGGGGCCGATCACAGCGGTGTGCAACGAGCGGTAACCGTTTTCCTTGGGGTTGGCGATGTAGTCGTCAAACTCCTTGGGAATGTGCCGCCACAGGGTGTGGACGATACCCAGCGCGGTGTAGCAGTCGCGCATTTCCGGCACCAGCACGCGCACGGCGCGCACATCATAGATCTGGCTGAAGGCCAGGCCCTTGCGCTGCATTTTGCGCCAGATGGAATAGATGTGCTTGGCGCGACCGCTGATGTCGGCGTCCACGCCGGTGGCCTGCAACTCTGAACGCAACTGGCTCATCACATCGGTGATAAAGCGCTCGCGGTCAAGCCGCCGCTCGTGCAGCAACGTTGCAATTTGTTTGTATTGATCGGGCTCGAGGTAGCGGAAGGACAAGTCCTCCAGCTCCCATTTGATATGGCCGATGCCCAGGCGATGGGCCAGCGGCGCGTAGATGTCGAACACCTCGCGGGCCACACGGTTGCGTTTTTCGTCATCGGCGGTCTTCACCGCGCGGATCGCGCACGTACGCTCGGCCAGCTTGATCAACGCGACGCGTACGTCGTCGACCATCGCCACCAGCATCTTGCGCAGGTTCTCGACCTGGCCCTGGGTGCCCAGCACCATGGACTGACGCGGGCTGAGGCTGGCGCTGATGGCGGCCATGCGCAGCACGCCGTCGATCAGCTTGGCCACCACGGCGCCGAAACGCTGGCTGACCAGCGGCAACGCAATATGCCCTTCGCGCACACCGCGATAGAGCACGGCGGCGATCAGCGAATCCTGATCCAGTTTGAGATCGGCGAGAATCTCGGCGATTTCCAACCCGGTGCGAAAGCTTGAAGTGCCTTCGGCCCACAGGTTCTTGGCCGCATTGTCTTGCTGCTCCGCCTCACGCGCGAACTCGCAGGCGGCCTTCAAGGCTTCACGGTCCAGTGCCGGGTCGACACTGACGGCATGATCCAGCCATGCCTCGAGATTGATACTGCCGTCGGTGTTGATCGGCTGGTGCGCTCTCACCTGTACCATCTTGCTTACCTTCCCTACGACGCATCTTCGATGCGCCAGAAATCATCGCTGACCTGCTGCGTAACCCGGGCCTTGCAACCTCTGGTTACTGACCACTCCCTGACAGGTCACGGCCCAGGAGACTACAGGCCAGTCGGATTAAACGGGCATCCTAGCCCGCTTCAAATAACGCCATGGCCTCGACATGTGCTGTCTGCGGAAACATGTCGAGGATCCCGGCACGCTTTAGCCGGTAGCCTTGCTTGACCAACTCAACCGTGTCCCGCGCCAGCGTGGCCGGGTTGCAGGACACATACACCAAACGTTTGGCCCCCAACGTGGCGAGCTCTCGCACAACCTCCAGGGCACCATCACGGGGTGGGTCCAAGAGTACCGCAGAAAAGCCCTGTTTGGCCCATTCCGCGTCGGTCAAAGGCTGGGACAAATCGGCCTGAAAAAACTGTGCATTATGCAAATTGTTGTTGATGGCGTTGAGTGCGGCACGGTCGACCATGGTCTGCACGCCCTCCACCGCCACCACTTCACGTACCTGCCTGGCCAGCGGCAACGCGAAGTTGCCCAGCCCGCAAAACAGATCCAGCACCCGTTCGTCGGGCTGTGGCGCCAGCCATTCCAGCGCCTGGGCAACCATCGCGTCGTTGACCCCGGCGTTGACCTGCACGAAGTCGCCAGGCCGGTAAGCCAGCTCCAGATCCCACTGCTGCAATCGAAAGCCCAACACCGAATCGGCCTCGACCGGCTCCGGCCCGCCCTCACCCTGCAGCCACAACTGGGCTTCATGGAAGGCACAAAATTCCTTCAATACCTGCAAGTCGCCTTCGGACAGTGGCGCCATGTGCCGCAACAGTACGGCGATGGACGTGCCGCTGAACAACTCCACATGGCCCAGGGCCTGCGGCTTGCTCAGGCGACGCAACATATTCGGCAAACGCTGCATGATCGGCTGCAAGGCCTGTACCAGCACCGGGCAATCGTCAATGGCGACAATGTCCTGGCTGGCCACCGCGCGGAAACCTACTTCAAGATGTTTCGCCTTGGCGTCCCAGCGCACCGCCACACGGGCGCGGCGGCGGTAACCAAACTCGGGGCCACTCAAAGGCGCTGCCCACGCTTGCGGTTCGACACCGGCCACACGGGACAGTTGCTCGGCGAGCATGCGCTGTTTCAGGGCAAGCTGTTCAACATGGGGCAGGTGTTGCACGCTGCAACCGCCACAGCGGCCGACGTGGGCGCACGGCGCCGGGCGGCGCAGTTCGCTGGCCTTGAACACACGCTCGGCGCGGGCCTCGACCACTTTGCCGTGGGCGCCCAGCACCCGCGCTTCCACCTCTTCGCCGGCCAGCGCGCCATTCACAAACCAGGTACGGCCTTCGAAGAACACGATGCCACGGCCGTCATTGGCCAGGCGCTCGATGGTCAGTTTTTGCTTCTTGCCCACCGGAATCTGCGGGGCCCGGCTGCCGCCCGTTGGCTGGAAGCGCAGGCCTCTCTCGTGCCTGGCCATCAGTTGGGCGCGTCGAAAATGCCGGTCGACAGGTAGCGGTCGCCTCGGTCACAGATGATCGCGACGATCACCGCGTTTTCCAGTTCTTTGGACAAGCGCAACATGCCGGCCACGGCGCCACCGGACGAGACGCCGCAGAAGATGCCTTCTTCACGGGCCAGGCGGCGGGTGGTGTCTTCGGCTTCACGCTGGGCCATGTCGATGATGCGGTCCACGCGAGTCGCGTTGTAGATCTTCGGCAGATATTCTTCAGGCCAGCGGCGGATACCCGGGATCGCCGCGCCTTCCATCGGTTGCAGGCCGACGATTTGGATCGCCGGGTTCTGTTCCTTGAGGTAGCGCGAGTTGCCCATGATGGTGCCGGTGGTGCCCATGGAGCTGACGAAATGGGTGATGGTGCCGCCCGTCTGCTGCCAGATTTCCGGACCGGTGGTGGTGTAGTGCGCTTCGGGGTTGTCACCGTTGGCGAACTGGTCCAGCACCAGGCCACGGCCTTCGGCGGCCATACGCTCGGCAAGGTCGCGGGCGCCTTCCATGCCTTCTTCCTGGGTCACCAGGATCAGTTGGGCACCGTAGGCGGTCATGGCGGCCTTGCGTTCGGCGCTGCCGTTGTCGGGCATGATCAGGATCATCTTGTAACCCTTGATCGCCGCGGCCATGGCCAGGGCGATGCCGGTGTTGCCCGAGGTGGCTTCGATCAGGGTGTCACCGGGCTTGATCTGCCCGCGCAGCTCGGCGCGGGTGATCATCGACAGCGCCGGGCGGTCCTTGACGGAACCGGCCGGGTTGTTCCCTTCGAGCTTGAGCAACAAGGTGTTGCTGGTTTCACCCGCCATGCGTTGCAAGCGGACCAGGGGCGTGTTGCCGACGCAATCGGCGATTGTAGGGTACTGCAAGGTCATGGCGTATTCGCAATCCAGACTGCGGGGCGCACATCATACCGGGAAAGGTCGGCGGGCCATATCACGCAAAGTGTGGTGCTTATGGCTTTAAGGAATAAGTAGAAGGTGTGCTGGCAGGGAGGACGCCATCGCAGGCAAGCCAGCTCCCACAGTTGAATTGCATTCATCTCCCCTGTGGGAGCTGGCTTGCCTGCGATGGCCGCAACTCGGTAAACCCGCTACCCCAACCGCCCGTCGCCATGATTGCGCTGAAACACCTCATCCCCCATCGCCGCAATCTGCCCCTCGATCAACGCTTCGAAAGGTTTGAGCAATGGCGCAAAAGAAGCGGGAGCCTCCAGCACCTCCAGTGCCTGCACAATGGCCTCCACCGTCGATAAAGCCCCCGGCCCCGGCGCCTTGCGCAATCGATAGCGCGACTCGGCCCCCTCGGCCAGGGTCACGCGGGGCAATGCTGCCAGCAATGGATTGAGGTGCAGCAATTTGCGCGCCTTGCGCCAGGTGCCGTCGGGGACAACCAAGAGCAATGGCTGGTCGCTGGGCGCATAGGCCTGCAACGGCTGGGCATCGTCGGCGGGAAACAACAACCGCGCCTGATAGCCCGGCGGGCTCAACAACGTCGCCAGGTCCTCAAACACCTCCCCCACCACCAACTGCGCATGGGTGAGGCCCAACGCCGCCAGCCGCGCCGTATTCAGCGCATGGTTGACCTCGCTCGGGTGCTGCAACAGCAATACGCGGGTGCGGCTGTCAAGGCTTGGAATCAGCGTGCAAAGGCAGTGGGTAACAGGCCGCAGGCAGCGGGAACATTGGGGTCTGGACATGATTTCAGGCCTGATTGAGCTGGGCTTTGAGCAAATCGCGGAACGTCTGGATCAGCGGTTCGCGGCTGCGGCCACGACGAATGATCATCGAGAATGGCGCCTGATAACCAAATGTCGCCGGCAGCAGTACCCGCAGGTCACCTTTGTCGGCCCAGGCCTGGGCGTAATGCTCGGGCAAGTAGCCGATGTAGGCGCCGGACAGCACCAGAATCAGCTGCGCCTCCATACTTTCCACCGTGGCGGCGCTGTGTTTGAAGCCGTGACGCGCCAGCTCCGCCTGGCTCCAATAACCGCGCCCGACCATGCGCTGCTGGGTGATGACCTGTTCGGGAATGCGCCGCTCGTTGAACAACGGATGCCGCGTGCTGCAATACAGCCAGTGTTGCTCGCGGTACAGCGGCATGTAGATCAGCCCGCTCATGCGGTTGGAGAAGCAGCCGATGGCCAGGTCCAGGCGGTTGTCCTGCACGCCGAGCTGCAGCTCGTAAGGGCTCATCACCGACAAATGCAGGTGCACCGCCGGATGTTCCAGGCTGTATGCGCCAATCGCTTCAGCAAACGGCAACGCGTTGTCGCTGACGGTGGAGTCGAGCACGCCGAGTTTGAGGGTGCCGCGCAACTCGCCTTTGAGCGCGGCGGCGTACTGCTCGAAGCCTTCGAGCTCGGCCAACAGACGCAGGGTTTCCTGATGAAACAACTCGCCCTTGCTGGTCAGGCTGAAACCACCGCGCCCGCGGTGGCACAACACCAGGCCCAACGCCGACTCCAGCTGGCTCATATAAGTGCTGATGGCCGAAGTGGACAAGTTGAGCTCGTGCTGAGCATTGGCAAACCCCTGATGGCGCACCACGCTGACGAAGATGCGCAGGAGTTTCAGGTCGGGCAAGGCGTTGGCCATCGGTTCTCCAGCTACACCTGAGGCACCGCAACCCCCTGTGGGAGCTGGCTTGCCTGCGATAGCGGTGGATCAATAAAGGAAGGGGTGGCTGGCAGACCGCTATCGCAGGCGAGCCAGCTCCCACAGTTGAGCGGAGTTTACCTCAGGCATTAGTTTAGAAAAATCTGAACTAAGTATTTGCCTCTGCCGATTCTTCCCGTCCCGGGCTTTTCGCAGAATCGGCCTCTAATAAACAAAACAACGATGAGGCACTCCCGTGGACAAGATTTTCCACCAACCACTGGGCGGCAACGAAATGCCGCGCTTCGCCGGCATCGCCACCATGATGCGTCTTCCCCACCTGCAAACAGCCAAAGGCCTGGACGCCGCCTTTGTCGGCGTGCCACTGGACATCGGCACCTCCCTGCGCGCCGGCACCCGTTTCGGGCCGCGTGAAATCCGCGCCGAATCCGTGATGATCCGCCCCTACAACATGGCCACCGGCGCCGCACCGTTCGACTCGCTGTCGGTTGCCGACATCGGCGACGTGGCGATCAACACCTTTAACCTGCTCGACGCCGTGCGCATCATCGAAGAAGCTTACGACGAGATCCTTGAGCACGACGTGATCCCGATGACCCTGGGCGGTGACCACACCATCACCCTGCCGATCCTGCGGGCGATCCACAAGAAACACGGCAAGGTCGGGCTGGTGCACATCGATGCCCACGCCGACGTCAACGACCATATGTTCGGCGAGAAAATCGCCCACGGCACCACCTTCCGCCGCGCCGTGGAAGAAGGTTTGCTGGACTGCGACCGCGTGGTGCAGATCGGCCTGCGCGCCCAGGGTTATACCGCCGAAGACTTCAACTGGAGCCGCAAGCAGGGCTTCCGTGTGGTTCAGGCCGAAGAATGCTGGCACCAGTCGCTGGCACCGCTGATGGCTGAAGTGCGTGAAAAAGTCGGCGGCGGCCCGGTGTACCTGAGCTTTGATATCGACGGCATCGACCCGGCTTGGGCGCCCGGCACCGGCACGCCGGAAATTGGCGGGCTGACCACCATCCAGGCCATCGAAATCATCCGTGGCTGCCAGGGCCTCGACCTGATTGGTTGTGATCTGGTAGAAGTTTCGCCGCCGTACGACACCACCGGCAACACCTCGCTGCTCGGCGCCAACCTGCTGTACGAGATGCTCTGCGTACTGCCCGGCGTGGCGCACCGCTGATGAGCGCGCAAGCCGTGCTTAACGCCGCCGCCGAGCTGGTGTCGGCGTTCGCCCGCAATGACCGCGCCGCGTATTTCGGCGCGTTCACGGCTGATGCCAGCTTTGTGTTTTACACCCTCCCCCAGCCATTGCTGAGTCGCGATGCCTACCAGGCCTTGTGGGACAGCTGGCGCGCGGATGAGGGGTTCGAAGTGCTGTCGTGCACGTCGAGCAACGCCTTTGTCAGCCTGCAGGGCGACGTGGCGATTTTTATTCATGACGTGGCCACCGAGCTGCGCATGAACGGGGAGCAATTCTTTAGCCAGGAACGCGAGACCATTGTCTTCAAACGGCAAGGGTCTGGCACACAACAACAAGAAGGCCTGTGGCTGGCCTGTCACGAACATTTGTCCGCAATGCCGGAAGGGCTGCCGCCCCCTTAGCCAATGTGATCGGAGCTGATCATGAATAATAAAAACAACGATAAAAGTATTCGAAAGATAGAAACCAACGGGGTCGAACAGATCCCGGACCACGAACGTACTGCCGGCCCCAGGGATCTGTTCCGACTGATCTTCGGCGGTGCCAACACCTTTGCCACCGCGGTGCTGGGCTCGTTCCCGGTACTGTTCGGTTTGTCGTTCCAGGCCGGCGTGTGGGCGATTGTGCTGGGCGTGCTGGTAGGCGCGCTGATCCTGGCGCCCATGGGCCTGTTCGGGCCGATCAATGGCACCAACAACGCCGTGTCTTCCGGTGCGCACTTCGGCGTGCACGGGCGCATTGTCGGCTCGTTTCTGTCATTGCTGACGGCGATTGCGTTCTTCTCATTGTCGGTGTGGAGTTCAGGCGATGCGTTGGTCGGCGGTGCGAAACGTCTGGTGGGCTTGCCGGAAACTGACCTGACGCTAGGCCTGGCTTACGGCCTGTTCGCCCTCCTCGTCCTCACGGTTTGCATCTACGGCTTTCGCTTCATGCTGTGGGTCAACCGCATTGCGGTGTGGGCGGCGAGCCTGCTGTTCCTGTTGGGCATTTTTGCCTTTGCACCCGCGTTTGACAGTCACTTCGCCGGCACCGTCGCCCTCGGCCAGACCGGTTTCTGGGCGGCGTTTATCGGGGCTGCGCTGGTGGCCATGAGCAACCCGATTTCCTTCGGGGCGTTCCTGGGTGACTGGTCGCGCTACATTCCGCGAGAAACGCCGAAAATGCGCATCATGGCGGCGGTGGTGCTGGCACAGATTGCCACGTTGATCCCTTTCCTCTTCGGCCTGGCCACCGCGACCATCGTCGCGATCAAGGCTCCTGACTATATCGCGGCCAACAACTATGTCGGCGGTTTGCTGGCGGTGGCACCGAGCTGGTTCTTCCTGCCGGTGTGCCTGATCGCGGTGATCGGCGGCATGTCCACCGGCACCACGTCGCTGTATGGCACCGGGTTGGACATGTCCAGCGTGTTCCCGCGTTTGCTCTCACGGGTCAAGGCGACGTTGCTGATCGGGGTGATGTCGATTGCCTTCATCTTCATCGGACGTTTCGCTGCCAATCTGGTGCAGAGCGTGTCGACCTTCGCCGTGCTGATCATCACCTGCACTACACCGTGGATGGTAATGATGATCATCGGCCTGATCGTGCGTCGCGGCTTCTACTGCCCGGATGACCTGCAAGTGTTTACCCGCGGTGAAACCGGCGGGCGCTACTGGTTCAACCATGGCTGGAACTGGCGCGGGCTGGGCGCGTGGATCCCGAGCGCGCTGGTGGGCCTGTGCTTCGTCAACCTGCCGGGGCAGTTCGTTGGGCCGTTGGGCAATCTGGCCGATGGCATCGACATCAGTTTGCCGGTGACGCTGGGGCTGGCGTCGGTGGTGTACCTGACGTTGCTGCGGGTGTTTCCAGAGCCGGCGGCGGTGTATGGACCGGCCGTTGTGGCGAGGGAGCTTGCTCCCGTTCGACTGCGCAGCAGTCGCGAAGCTGCATAGATCACAAGGGGCTGCTTCGCAGCCCAGCGGGAGCAAGCTCCCTCGCCACAAAAACCGCGCCTACAACATAAGAAAGACAATCGGAGACCCGCCGTCATGGCTTTGGATTTATTCGTCGTACTCATCTACGCCGCCGGCATGCTCGTGCTCGGCTATTACGGCATGCGCCGCGCCAAGACCCACGAAGACTACCTGGTGGCCGGGCGCAACCTGGGCCCGTCGCTGTACATGGGCACCATGGCCGCCACGGTTCTGGGCGGTGCATCCACCGTCGGCACCGTGCGCCTGGGTTATGTGCACGGTATCTCCGGCTTCTGGCTGTGCGCCGCGCTCGGTGCCGGGATCATCGCGCTGAACCTGTTCCTGGCCAAGCCGCTGCTGAAGCTGAAAATCTTCACCGTCACCCAGGTCCTTGAGAAACGCTACAACCCCATGGCCCGCCAGGCGAGCGCGGTGATCATGCTGGCCTACGCCTTGATGATCGGCGTGACCTCGATCCTGGCTATCGGCACCGTGCTGCAAGTGCTGTTCGGCCTGCCGTTCTGGGTCTCGGTGTTGCTCGGTGGTGGCGTGGTGGTGGTGTATTCGACCATCGGCGGCATGTGGTCGCTGACCCTGACCGACATTGTGCAGTTCGTGATCAAGACCGTCGGCCTGATGTTTATTCTGCTGCCGATCTGCCTGTACCGCGTCGGCGGCTGGGATGAGTTGGTGGCCAAGTTGCCGGCGTCGAATTTCAGCTTCACCGAAATCGGCTGGGACACGATCATCACCTACTTCATGATCTACTTCTTCGGCATCCTGATCGGCCAGGACATCTGGCAACGGGTGTTCACCGCCCGTGACGAAAAGGTCGCCAAGTATGCAGGCACCTTCGCCGGCTTCTACTGCATCCTCTACGGCCTGGCGTGCGCGCTGATCGGCATGGCGGCGCATGTACTGCTGCCAAACCTGGACAACGTAAACAACGCCTTCGCCGCCATCGTCAAAGCCTCGCTGCCGGACGGTATTCGCGGCCTGGTGATTGCCGCCGCGCTGGCCGCAATGATGTCCACCGCCAGCGCCGGTTTGCTGGCCGCCTCCACCGTGTTGACCGAAGACCTGCTGCCACGCCTGCGCGGCGGTAAACAGTCGAGCCTGGCGGTCAATCGCCTGTTCACCCTGCTGACCGGCATCGCCGTGCTGGGCATCGCCCTGGTGGTGAACGACGTGATCAGCGCCCTGACCCTGGCTTACAACCTGCTGGTGGGCGGCATGCTGATCCCGCTCATCGGGGCGATTTTCTGGAAACGCGCCACCACGTCCGGGGCGATCACCTCCATGACCCTGGGTTTTGTGACCGCGCTGGCGTTCATGATCAAGGACGGGCTGGATGCGAACACGCCGATCTACTACAGCCTGGCGATCGGGCTGGTCAGCTTTGTGGTGGTGAGCCTGCTGTCGCGCAGCTCCCAGCCACAGACGGCCCGGGCGATTTGATAACTGACAGGATTTAAAGCGGTTTCTTCAGCGGGTGTGGCGTCGGATGCCACACCCGTTTTTTTGTTATTCGGTGCTACTGTTTGATTCCTTTGAACAAATCGCCGCAGTCATTGCAGCCAAAGTACTGCTCGGTGGTCGAACACTCGATCTGCCCTGTAGCCCCCGCCCTCACCTGCCAGCTACACGCCTGTCCCTGAAACTTCAACTTACCTTCAAGGTAGCACGGCGCCCAGTCGTATTCGTTGTGCAGCGTTCGAGCATCGATTTGCTCGGCACGCCTGAAAAAGGCCACAACCTGTTGCTCATTCAACCCAACGTCTGACGGGCGGCAGCGTTCAGGCTCTTCGGATTGAAAGCGGCTAATGGATATCTCACTGAAATCTTGAGGGGCGGGCGAACATCCCGCTATTAGTACGCCCAACGAAAGACACACGTTCCTCATTGCCACACCGCACTGCTGGCTTCGCCGGGGTGTTTGTAAGAGATCTGCGGGTGCGTGTAGAAATCTGCTGAGGCCAGACCATAGTGACCGAACAACTCTGAGACCAGCCACTGAAGGGACTGGGTCTGCATAGCCGTAATGGCCTCGTAGCGGGCTGCATCCAAATGTTTGCCGACCAACTCGATACCCAGAGAATCCGAATTCATCGGGTATCGCTCAGGGTAGTTCTTCGTGCGCTCGTGGCGATCCAAAGCCCGGATCTGCAACGTCCAGGAAAGTGTATGAATTTTGGCCATTTGAGCGGTGTCGCAGGACGCCTTATCTACGGCCATGCATTTGGACCGAATGTAACGCCCTACGTGAAAACAGCGCTTTTTCATACTGGCGGTCTGGTAAATCACACCATTTTTTTCGATTAGAAAATGAGCCCCGCTCCCTTTGGAGCGGTAGCCATTGAACGTGTGCTCTGCAGTCGGCGCATCCGTCTGGTGGACAACCAACGCGCTGACGCTGCGCAAATCACCCTGCTCAATCGTTTGAAATCGACGATGTTCGACCTTGCTGGAAATCAACATTCCTTCACCATCCATGCTCGACATATCAGCGCCTTTCTTCCATGTGAAGACGAAAATATAGAAGGTCGAATGGAGAAAAAGATCAGATGACGAAACAACAGGAAGGGTCCGACATCGAGGCTCGATGAGTCGGACGTCCAGAGATGGCTGGCAGGTAAAGGAAGGGCTGAACTCAAGTCACAGGGATTGGCTCGGCCCCTGATTAAAAATCCGCTCGGTCAGCGTCCACGTAACCAACTACGTGAACGCTGTGAAATTGACTTACCTGCGACGCGGCCGGCGCTGCTCGTCATCCGTGCGAATCGGCACTGGTTGCAGCGGGGGCTCGATCAGGCCCAGCGCAACGCCGAGGTCGTGGAGCCAGTTTTGAATTTTCTCTTTCATGGTTGCCCCCTTTGAGGGTAATGCACGTTGGCGATGGTTCTGTCGCCTTTTCCTACAGTGATAGTAGCCCTAAGTCCTACGTAATGCTTGAACGAAACCACAACGAACTATTACTGAATTGATCTGAATCCTGACGGTTCGTTCAAGCAATTGCGCGGGTGTCTTGCTCAAACCCGGACTTGCCTTCCTGCTGCAGGTCGATCCATGCGTTGAGGTTAGCGCCGAGCATACCCTTTCGCCACATCAGCCAGGTGGTGGCCGTGGCAAAAGGCCCGGTCAGGGGATGAACGGACACGCTGTCCTTGCCGGGCAGGCTGTCGAGCATGGATTCGGACATCAAGGCCACGCCGGAGCCGGCGATCACACAGGCGAGCATGCCTTGATAAGACTCGATCTCGATGGCCCGGCCCATTGCCACATGATCGTGGGAAAACCAGGTTTCCAAGCGGGTGCGGTAAGCGCAACTGCGGCGAAAGGTAAACACCGAACGCCCGGCTACGTCCTGGGGACCGCGTACCGGCGGGTGGTCGGCTTCGCAAATCAGCACCAGGCGCTCCTCGCACAGGGGCACGCCGTCCAGGGAAGCAATGGTGATCGGGCCATCCACGAATGCCGCGTCCAGTCGCCCGGTGATCAAACCTTCGAGCAACTCCCCGCTCGGCGCCGACTGCACCTGAAGGTTCACCATCGGATACGCCTTGTGGTAGCGCGCCAGCAGTTTAGGTAAATGCACTGCGGCCGTGCTGTACATGCTGCCCAGTACAAATTCGCCAGCCGGCTGCCCGCCCTGCACCGCGCCATGGGCTTCGTCGTGCAACGCCAACAGACGGGTGCTGTAGTCCAGCAACACTTTGCCCGCAGGAGAAAGCTGCAAGCGCTGTCGCTCGCGGACGAACAGCTCAACCCCCAGTTGCTCTTCCATTTGCTTGAGCCGCGTCGACAGGTTTGACGGCACGCGGTGCAAACGGTCAGCCGCACGGGTAATGGAGCCCTCTTCCGCTACGGCCTGGAAAATCCGCAATTGACTGAATTCCACACCTTTCTCCAAAACTGAACAAGTTACTCACTATTATTCATTTTTACAGAAAGTCAATCCGCTTTAGCCTGAAGGTTATTCGCTTTCCTACAGGAACCAGAGCATGTCTCCCCTGATTCGCTTACTCGCCAGCTTTGTCGCCCTGATGATGGCCATGGGCATTGGCCGCTTCGCCCTCACGCCGCAGATGCCGCATTTGCTCAGCGAAGGGCAGATTGACCTGACCGGGGCGGGCCTGATCGCCGCCGCCAATTACCTGGGGTATTTCGTGGGTGCGGTGGATTCGATCTTCGCGCGCAGCCATCACCACGTGCGCGGGCGGTTGTACGGCGGCCTGTGGCTGTGTGTGCTGCTGACCTTCGCGTCCTATTGGGCACACGGGTTCTGGCCACATTTGCTGTTGCGCTTCGGTACGGGCGTCGCGAGTGCATGGGCGCTGGTGATGATCACCAGCTTGAGCCAGCCGCTGGCAATGGCTGCCGGGCGCCCTCGCTTGGGCGCCCTGGTATTTGCCGGACCTGGCTTGGGGATTATGCTCACAGGCTTGCTGGCGCTGGGCTCCAATTTGTTGAAACAAGACTCTGCAATCTTGTGGCTGGTCTATGGCGTGGTGGCGCTGGTGATGTTGCTGGCCATCCTGCCATTCCTGCCCAAACCCTCCGCGGCGAGCACGCCGGTGGTCAATCACAATGAAGCGGGCAGCAATGGCAGCATTGCACACCTGTGCTGGATCTATGTGTTGTACGGCCTGGGCTACATCATTCCGGCGACCTTTCTGTCGCAAATGGCCAGCGCGCAGTTCAAGGGCGCCTGGCAGGCCGACCTGTTCTGGCCATGTTTTGGCCTGGCGGCGGCGATTGGCGTGGTGGTGGCGAGCCTGCGCCGTAAAGACATGGACACCACTCGCCGCTGGCTGATGACTACTTTGTGGCTGCAAGCCGTCGGTGTGTTTGCCTGTCTGTTAGGCAATGGCTGGGGCCTGGCCCTCGGCGTTTTACTGTGCGGCGCGCCGTTCCTGGCGTGCATGCAGTTGGTGATGGCTCGCCTGCGTGAGGTAGCCCCCCACGGCTATCAGCGCAGCACCGGGCTGCTGACCGCCAGCTTTGCCATCGGCCAACTGAGTGGTCCGTTGCTGGCCTCGGTGAGCAGCCACCTCAGTGGCGGCCTGCAACCGGCGCTGATCGTCGCCGGCTGCGGGTTGGTGGTGGCCGGCGGGATCCTGGTCAACCGGCAACCAGCGGCGCGGGGATGCGAACCTGCTCGCGCCGAGCCAGCATCAGGAAAAACAGCCCTCCCAGGAAGCAGCCGGTAAACCAAGCGAAGTTGGCCATGCCCTGCAACGCCGGGGTGAAGGTAATCGCGACGCCCACCAGCGTCGCGGGCACCAGGGCCTTGACCGCCGTCCAGTTCACGCCACCGTCGAAGTAGTAGCGCCCGCGCGGGCTGTCATCGAACAGCGCGTCCACGTCGATCTGCTGCTTTTTGATCAGGTAGAAGTCCACCAGCAGAATGCCGAACAACGGCCCGATGAAGGCCGCGAGAATGTCCAGGGTGTAGTGGATCATCAGCGGGTTGTTGAACAGGTTCCACGGCGTGATAAAGATCGAGGCGACAGCAGCGATCATGCCGCCGGCGCGCCAACTGATTTTGCTCGGCGCGACGTTGGCGAAGTCAAACGCCGGGGAAACGAAATTGGCCACGATGTTGATGCCGATAGTCGCGGTGACAAAGGCGAAGGCACCGAGCAGCACCGCCATGCTGTTGTCGATGCGCGAAACGGTGGCGATCGGGTCATGGAGCATCTCGCCAAACACCGGCAAAGTACCCGACACAATCACCACAGTCACCAGCGAAAACGCCAGGAAATTCACCGGCAAGCCCCAGAAATTACCGCGGCGCACGTCCTGCATGGTCCGGCAATAACGGCTGAAATCACCGAAATTCAGCGTAGGCCCGGAGAAGTACGACACCACCAGCGCCGTGGCCACGATCACCTGACCGAACGCTTGCCAGCCCGGCAGGGATTTTTCCGACAGCGTGAAGTTGATATTCGCCCAGCCCGCTTTCCACACAATCCAGCCCGCCAGGGCAAACATCACCGCGTACACCACCGGCCCGGCCCAATCGATAAAGCGGCGAATGGACTCCATACCCGCCCAGAACACCGCCGCCTGCAGTACCCACAAGCTGAGGAAACCCATCCAGCCCAGGTAGGACAGGCCCGCAAAATGCGGCTCTGCATAGGCCGCCATTTGTGGGAAAAAGCGCAACACCACGATGATCAGGGCGCTCGAGGCCAAATACGTCTGAATCCCGTACCAGGCCACGGCGATCAAGCCACGGATGACCGCAGGAATATTCGCGCCAAACACGCCAAAGGCCAGCCGGCAGATGACCGGATACGGCACCGCGGCCTGCTGGCTTGGTTTGGCGACCAGATTGGCGATCCCTTGAACGATGCAAATGCCGGCGAGCAAGGCGATCAGCACCTGCCAGCTGGCCAGGCCAAGTGCGAACAGGCTCGCGGCGAACACATAGCCGCCGACGCTGTGCACGTCACTCATCCAGAAGGCGAAAATGTTGTACCAGTTCCATTTTTGCGGCAGCGGGCCCAAGTCCTTGTTGTACAGGCGTGGGCTGTAGCCATTGGGCAAGTGTTCGGTCATCGCGGGGCTCCTCGAAATACCGGCCTGCGCTACCGTCGCGGGTGCATACGGGAGGCGGCATGGTTTGTATACGAGGCATTCAGCAGAATGCGTGCCAATGGCACACAATCCCCGTGGCACGGCGTGCCAAAGGGTTTCATCGCGCTCAATGGATAGCGGTGATGCTCAGCAAAGGTGCACGCAAATCCTGTACACAATCACCGGTGCACTCGATGTGCACACAGATGGCCGACGGTGCAGCTGACCGCCGTGAGAAAGGTGCCCCAGGCCATGTCCATGGCGGACAAACCAGCGGACCAGCCGTGCAACGTGGCCCAGTTGCTCAGGTCGTAGGTACCGTAAGCCACCAGCCCAAGGAACGCACCCAGGCGCGCAGCACGTCGCCAGCTGCTACTTGGCAGGACCACAAACACCACACAACCGGTGACATACAGGAGATAAAACAAAACGGCGGGAAGCAGATTGGGCTGATCAAGCATCAGCGGCCCCAGCAGGCCTTTGTAGGTCGGGCCCATGAAGACGCCGAGCCAGAGGCCATCAAGCACCAGGAAAGCGAGCAAGGTGCCCAGGTAGGCAAAGAGGGTTTTTCGGGACATGGGTACAACCTCCGCAGGTGCCGACGGGCACCTACGGAAGAGCCGGCATCGATCAGCTTAGTTCAATGCGATCGGCGTGAATCACAATCTGGCCCTGCTTGTAGAGCGCACCAATGGCCTTCTTGAAGTTGCCTTTGCTGACGCCGAACAAGTTGCTGATCACCGCCGGGTCGCTTTTATCGCTGACCGGCAAGCTGCCATTGTTTTCACGCAACTTGGCGAGGATCTTGGAGTTGAGGCTGGAGGCGGCTTCCTGGCCGACCGGCTGCAGGCTCAGGCTGATGTTGCCGTCAGCGCGGATCTCCTTGATAAAGCCTTTCTCTTCTTTGCCCGGGCGCAGGAACTTGAACACTTCGTTCTTGTGAATCAGGCCCCAGTGCTTGTTGTTGATGATCGCCTTGAAGCCCATGTCGGTGGCTTCGGCCACCAGCAGGTCGACTTCCTGGCCGACCTGGTAGTTGGCCGGGGTCTTGTCCAGGTAGCGATCCAGGCGCGCGGTGGCGGTGATGCGCTTGGTGTGCTTATCGAGGTAGACGTGCACCACGCAATATTCACCGGCGCTCAACTGGCGTTTTTCTTCCGAATACGGCAGCAACAAATCCTTCGGCAACCCCCAATCGAGGAAGACACCAATACTGTTGACTTCCACAACTTTCAAACTGGCAAATTCGCCTACTTGAACTTTCGGCTTTTCAGTTGTAGCGATAAGTTTGTCATCGCTGTCCAGATAAATGAAAACGTTAAGCCAGTCTTCATCTTCGCTGGGAATATCTTTGGGGATATACCGATTGGGCAAGAGGATTTCGCCATCTTGCGCACCGTCCAGGTACAAACCAAAGTTAGTGTGTTTAACCACTTGCAAGCTGTTGTAGCGCCCGACTAAAGCCATTTCCAGATACCCTCGTTACGTGGGCGGCATTCTACCCGAGTTGAGGCCCGGACGCGCGCACGCCTGAAAAATCGCGGGCCGGCGTGGCGTTCTACTGGCATCGCCCCGCTCGTCAGATCAAATGAATGAATTTTGCCGCTGCCGCGCGCGCCGTTCGGCACAGGGTTTCGAGTTAAAACAGCAAGTTAGGGGATTAATTCGAAGATAAACTTTGTCGGATTTCAGCCCTGCTATTAATTTCTGGGGGATATTTGCCAAGCAATTGTCAAGTATTTCCTGTACGATGCCTGGCCAAGTTAATTTTCTACAGGTTAGTGGCCGCCATGCGCGTAAAAGCATCCAACAGCAAAGCAAAGCCAGCTCCCGCCGTTGAAACGAGCGAATCGATCAACAGCCAAATTGCTGCTTTTCTCAAATCCGGCGGCGAAATCCAGCAGATTGCCAAAGGTGTGAGTGGCCAGACTTTCGGCCCGTCCAAGCAAATCAGCCTGGGCAAAAAGTAAAATCTGCGCAACACGCCTGGTCCCTAAGCGCCTTGCCCTCAAGGCGCTAGGACTGGAGCCCGAAACACCCTCTTGCATCACCCTCTATCGTGCAAATCGACGAACGGACCTCATCCCCCGACATTCATCGGTATGCTTGCACACGTCTAGCACGGGCCTCTTCCCGATTTTTTCGTTAGTGCTCCTCGCTTTTCATGGAGTGAAGCGTGTTCAAACCCTGCATTTTCCTGCTCGCGGCCCTCACAGCCAGCCCCTTCGCGCAAGCACAGATCTTCCAGCGCGAACTGGGTGACTTCGACCTGAAGTTGGGCACCACGCCCAGCCGCAGCATGGCCCAGGGCCTGGTCAAGCCAACCTCGCCGGGAAGCGACTCATTTCATGGCGGTCTCGACTTGAGCCATGACAGCGGCCTTTATTTCGGCCAGTTCTCACCCAATCTGGGCTTGTCCTCGGCCAACAACCTCGAGGTCGATTCCTACATGGGTTTCAAACGTCCCTTCGACCAGACACTGGGCTACGAAGTCGGGCTGATCCACTACAGCTACCCCAAGCTCAGCCCCCTCGACAGTCAAGAGTTCTATGGCGGCCTGAACCTGCTGGGCAATCGTTTCGGCGCCTCCTTCAGCAATGACCCCGACCGCCACGACAGCACCCTGTTCGCCGACCTCGGTGGCACCCAGCCTTTCGGCATCGGCGTGAGCATGAAATACACCACCCACCAGTTGGGCACACCGGTCTCGGTCGAGGGCGGCTCGATCAGCAGCTTCAGCGATTGGTCAATTCAGTTTTCCCGCGCCTGGAAAGGCATCGACCTGGACCTTATCTACAGCGACTCCAGCCTCAGCGGCGGCGATTGCTCGGCCTACTCCGGACACAATTCGCAATGCGACGGCCTGTTGACCTTGAAGGCCGCCCGGTCGTTTTATTGAGGGGCTGAACTGTCGCACCTCACGCGGGTTCACATGCATACCCCTCATTGCGCAAGGACCTGCCCATGTTGCGTCGGCTCAAACTGCTGGTGGTATTGCTCACCCTGAGCCTGGCGCTCACCGCGTGCAACCGCGTGGGCCTGGCCTACCGCAACCTTGATGTGATCATTCCCTGGACACTCAACGACTATCTGGGCATGCACGCCGAGCAGAAAAGCTGGTTCAACGACACCCTTAAAGAACACCTGGCCTGGCATTGCACCACGCAGTTGCCCGGTTATCTGGATTGGCTCGACCGCCTGCAGCAGATGGTCGACACCCACCAGGTCACCGACGCCGCGCTGCAAGCCCGTACCGTCGAAGCCAAGCAGGCCATCGCCGAGATCGCACGCACCATCACTCCGTCGGCGGTCGAGCTGCTGCAGGGCCTGGACGACCAGCAGGTCAAGGACATGAATGACGCCCTGGCCAAGGATTTGCGCAAGCGCCAGGACGAATACCTCAAGCCTCCATTGGCGCAGCAGATCAGGGAGCGCGCGGAGCGCATGAGCAAACGTCTGGACGACTGGATGGGCCCGCTCAGCGACAGCCAGCAAAACCGCGTCACCGCCTGGTCAATAGCCCTGGGCGAGCAGAACCAGGAATGGATCGGCAACCGCGCACACTGGCAGGCGCAATTTATCGACGCCGTGCAGCAGCGCCACAGCCCTGATTTCCCGCAGAGAATCCAGCAGCTATTGGTGGACCGCGAAAGCCTGTGGACGCCGCAATACCAGCAAGCCTACGCCAGAACAGAGGCCGCAGCCCGCGGCCTGATCGTCGACCTGATGGCCGAGAGCAGCGTGCAACAACGCTTGAAACTCACCCAAAAGATCAACAAGGTACGGAGCGACTTCAAGGCGCTCAAATGCCTGAAAGCCACCTCAACCTAGAACTGGTTTTGTGTGGAAGCTTGCTTGTGTGGGAGCTGGCTTGCCTGCGATAGCATCGCCTCGGTCCGGCAGAAACACCGAGCGGCCTGCATCGCGGGCAAGCCCGCCCCCACATGTGATTTGAATTGTTCCTGGTTAAGCAATCTGCGCCTTGGACGCCACTTCAGCAAACGTCGCCGGGTCCAGCGCGTCCGACTGCTCATCCAATACCTGACGCGGGTGATCATTGCCCGGAATCGAACTGTCGATCAATGCCAGCAACTGGGCGCCGAGGGCCGTCAGGATAAAGTTCTCACCGTTACCGCCCTCTTCCGTCGGGCGCGACTCAATGAACCCGCGCTTGAACAGCAGCGCTTCGTAATCGGCAGCGGTCTTTTTCAATGTATCCAGGTTGCCGGTGGACTCGCCCGCCGTTGCCTTTTCGGCCGCTTCCTGCTCGGCGTATTTGCGCGGCGCGAAGCTGCCCTCGCCGTTCTGCACTTCATGCAGCAGACGTTCGATCAGATCCCAGTTGTAAGTCGTCATCCTGATTCCTCCTGCAGGCCGGTGGAAGTTAGCCCGTCAAAAGGTGTGACAGGCCGCACTCGTGGCCGTTCAGCCGGATAGACAGGCGTCATTACTGTGAACTTTCCGGTGCGCGGCGCCCTCCACTGAATATCCCTGCCAAGGAGGTCGAACCATGAAAGCCCTGAAAAACCTGGCCCTTGCGGCCACGCTGTTAAGCGCTTTGCCCGTGTGGGCCTGCACACCCGAAGAGGCCACCGCCAAACGCGAGCAATTGGCCAAGGAAGTTACCAAACTTACCCAGCAGAACCCGGCCAAGGCCAAGGAAATCAACGCAGAACTGCAGAAAATGGACATGGACACGGCTTCGGCCGACTTGCCCGACAAATGTCAGTTGATCGATGAGCGCCTCAAAGACCTCGACGACGCGGCGGCCAAAGCCAAAAACTGAGGCAAAAAAAACCGGACAATCGTCCGGTTTTTCATATCAAGGCAGGCTTACTCGGCAGCAGGCGCTTGCGGCTTGCGGCGCTTGAGCGGGGCCATGCCGTCCTTGCTGACGAGCGACAGATTGTCGGTCTTCGGCCGGTTGGCGATCTTGCGCTTGGTCGGCGACTTGGCGCCGGTTTTCTTCTTGTCGCCCTTGGCGTCGGTCTTTTTCTTTTTCACGCCAACGGCCTTGCCCGAGGCCTTGACCTTCTTCGGCCCGGTGTAGGTGCCTTTGACTTCCTTGATGGTGCGGCGCTCGAACGACTGCTTGAGGTAGCGCTCGATACTCGACATCAGGTTCCAGTCGCCGTGGCAGATCAGCGAGATGGCCAGGCCATCGTTGCCGGCACGCCCGGTACGGCCGATACGGTGTACATATTCGTCGCCGCTGCGCGGCATGTCGAAGTTGATCACCAGGTCCAGGCCGTCAACGTCCAGGCCGCGCGCAGCTACGTCGGTGGCCACGAGGATCTTCACGCCGCCGGCCTTCAGGCGGTCGATGGCCAGCTTGCGATCCTTCTGGTCCTTCTCGCCGTGCAGCACGAACGCCTTGTATTCCTGGGCCACCAGACGACCGTAGATACGGTCGGCGGCAGCGCGGGTGTTGGTGAACACGATGGCCTTCTGATAGGTCTCGTTGGCCAACAGCCAGTTGAGAATCTGCTCTTTGTGCACATTGTGGTCGGCGGTGACGATCTGCTGACGCGTGGTTTCGTTCAGGTCGCTGACGTTGTTGACCTGCAGGTGCTCAGGGTTATTCAGCACCTTGGCGACCATGTCGCGCAGGGTCGAACCGCCGGTGGTGGCGGAGAACAGCATGGTTTGCTGACGGTTGACGCACTCGCCGACCAGGCGCTGCACGTCATCGGCAAAACCCATGTCGAGCATGCGATCGGCCTCGTCGAGCACCAGCACTTCGACTTCCTTGAGGTCCAGGTTGCCGGCGTTGAGTTGCTCGATCATGCGGCCCGGGGTACCGATCAGGATATCCGGCACCTTGCGCAGCATGGCGGCCTGGACCTTGAAATCTTCGCCGCCGGTAATGATGCCGGACTTGATAAAGGTGAACTGCGAAAAGCGCTCGACTTCCTTCAACGTCTGCTGGGCCAGCTCGCGGGTCGGCAGCAGGATCAGGGTCTTGATGCTGACACGCACCTTGGCCGGGCCGATCAGGCGGTTCAGAACGGGCAGAACGAAAGCTGCGGTCTTGCCGCTGCCGGTTTGAGCTGTCACCCGCAGGTCACGCCCTTCGAGCGCGAGCGGGATGGCCGCTGCTTGCACAGGCGTAGGCTCGACAAATTTAAGCTCGGCCACGGCTTTGAGCAGGCGTTCGTGCAGGGCGAATTGGGAAAACACGGGTGCTACCTCGAAGAAATACAAAATATCAGCGGCATAGGTTACCGGTTTCGGGCGTCCAAACCGAGTTTCTTTACGCGAACGGTGCCAATCAGCCGGTTTTTTGTCAGTGATTTTGTCTGTAAAGCCAACTTTGTTGCACTTAAATGCTCTAATCGGCCCGTCATGCCTTACAGAAGAATCGCTTTCACCCATGGATATCAAACAGCTCTGGCGTAACATCCAAGACCTTTGGGGCGCCCTCGATGAACACCCGGTGTTGCATTCCAGCCTGGGTTTACTGGTGTTGCTGGTGGTCGCCCTGTTGCTCGGACGAGTGGCGCGCTACCTGATCCTGCACGCCGTCAAATTGCTCGGCCGCCAGCCGGCGCTGCATTGGCTCAACGACCTGCGGCACAACAAAGTGTTTCATCGCCTGGCGCAGATGACGCCGTCACTGGTGATTCAATTCGGCCTGTACCTGGTGCCGGACCTGAGCAAGACCGCCACCCTGTTCATCGGCAACGTGGCCCTGGCCTTCACCATCCTGTTCATGACCCTGGCGGTGAGCGCCCTGCTCAACGCGCTGCTGGACATCTACGCGCGCACCGAGCATGCACGCACACGCTCCATCAAAGGCTACGTGCAACTGGCCAAGATGGTGTTGTTTGTGTTTGCCGCGATCATCATCGTCGCCACCCTGATCGACCGCTCGCCGCTGTTGTTGCTCTCGGGTCTGGGCGCCATGTCGGCGGTCATTTTGCTGGTGTACAAGGACACGCTGCTGTCGTTCGTCGCCAGCGTGCAGCTGACCAGCAATGACATGTTGCGCGTGGGCGACTGGATCGAAATGCCCCAGGTCGGCGCGGATGGCGACGTGGTGGACATCACCCTGCACACCGTCAAGGTGCAGAATTTCGACAAAACCATCGTCTCCATCCCCACTTGGCGCCTGATGTCCGAGTCGTTCAAGAACTGGCGCGGCATGCAGGCTTCGGGCGGGCGGCGGATCAAGCGCAGCCTGTTCATCGACGCCAGCGGCGTGCGTTTTCTGCGTGACGATGAAGAAGTGCGCATGACCCAGGTGCACCTGCTCACCGACTACATCAGCCG
The DNA here is from genome assembly GCF_002813445.1 of Pseudomonas tolaasii NCPPB 2192. Taxonomy (NCBI): domain Bacteria; kingdom Pseudomonadati; phylum Pseudomonadota; class Gammaproteobacteria; order Pseudomonadales; family Pseudomonadaceae; genus Pseudomonas; species Pseudomonas tolaasii. The sequence continues at coordinate 3,450,292 of NZ_PHHD01000001.1, read as the reverse complement.
CAAACAGGCCGAACTCAAGGCCTGGAACGAGGCCCAGGGCCACAGCGCGCAGCTGTCGGCCAACCGCCGGCGCATGACCAACCTCGGCACCTTCCGCGCCTACGCCCTGGCGTATTTGAAAAGCCACCCGGACATCCAGCCGAACATGACCTGCATGGTGCGCCAGATGCAAACCACCGCGCAGGGCGTGCCGCTGGAGATCTACTGCTTCACCCGCACCACGGCCTGGGCCGACTACGAGCGGATTCAGGGGGATATTTTTGATTATTTGCTGGCGGTATTGCCGGAGTTTGGCTTGAGCCTGTATCAGCAGCCCAGTGGCAATGACTTGCGGGCAGGGGTATTGCCGGCGGTGTTGGGGGCGAGTCATTTGCCGGCTCTGGAAAACAATTCGGCCTGACGCCACCCATCTCCTGTGGGAGCGGGCTTGCCCGCGATGGCGGTGTATCAGTTGAGATATCTGCAAACTGACACTCCGCTATCGCGGGCAAGCCCGCTCCCACAAGGGGTTCAGCGTGGGATTGGCTGTTTGCGCACACCCACTCGGCTGATCCACACCGCCCCCAGAATCACCAACCCGCCCAACGCCAGACGCCCCAGCGGCTCGTGCTGGTTCCAGATCAGCAGATTCAGCAGCAGCCCCACCGGCACATGCAGGTTGTTCATCACCGCCAACGTGCCGCCGTTGACCTGGCACGCACCCTTGTTCCACCAGTACATGCCCAGCGCGGTGCTGACCAGACCGAGGAACACCAGCACGCCCCATTGCAGCGGCGCTTCGGGCAAATAGTTGGCCTTGCCGAACAGCAGGAATGCCGGCAGCACCACTATCAAGGCGCCCAGGTAGAAGTAGCCGAAGCGTCGATAGTGCGGCAGGTCGCTCGGGTGGCGCGCCACCAGGTGCTTGTACATCACCTGCCCGGCGGCATAGGTGAAGTTGGCCAGTTGCAGAAGCAAGAAACCGCCGAGGAAGTTCGGGGTGATCTGGTCGAAACGGATCACCGCCGCGCCGCCTACCGCCACCAGCGCCGCCACCAGCGCCCACGGATTGAAGCGCCGGTTGAGGGCGTCTTCGATCAAGGTGACGTGCAACGGCGTGAGGATGGTGAACAGCAACACTTCCGGCACCGTGAGCACGCGAAAGCTCAGGTACAGGCACACATAGGTCACGCCGAACTGCAGCGCGCCGATCATCAGCATGCCGCGCATGAACGCGGGCTCCACCGAGCGCCAGCGGGTCAGCGGGATAAATACCAGCCCGGCCAGCACCACGCGCACCAGCACCGCAAAGTAGCTGTCGACATGACCGGCGAGGTATTCGCCGATCAAGCTGAAGGAAAATGCCTGAATCAGGGTGACAACCAGTAAATAGCCCATGCGCGCCTCATTTCGAATGGGCGGGACATTAAAGGTTTTCGGCGTTTACTGAAACTCGGGGCAAAAAAAACCCGACCTCGCTAAAGCGTCAGTCGGGCAGGAGCACTCAGGAGCAACAAGTGCAAAGGGAGGTTTGGTACGCGTACTTGAAGGGTTTGCGTGGGCCTAGATAAACACCGCGCGATTATCTGGCGATTAACGCATCAGGCGACCTGCGCCAGCAGCGCTTTCGCATGGTTGATGCCCTTTTCCTGGAAGTCACCGCTCAGGTTCACGCCTTCGGCGTGAATGAAGGTCACGTCATGAATCCCGATAAACGCCATGACCTGGCGCAGGTACGGTTCCTGGTGATCGGAGGCCGCACCGGTATGAATCCCGCCCCGCGCAGTCAGCACAATGGCGCGTTTGCCGGTGAGCAACCCCTGCGGGCCGGTGGCGGTGTACTTGAAGGTCACACCGGCCCGCAACACGTGGTCCAGCCAGGCCTTGAGGGTGCTGGGAATGGCGAAGTTGTACATCGGCGCGGCCATCACCAGCACGTCCGCGGCGAGCAATTCGTCAGTCAATTCGTTGGAGCGGTCCAGGGAGGCCTGTTCAACCGTGCTGCGCTGTTCGGCCGGTTTCATCCAGCCGCCGAGCAGGTTGGCGTCCAGGTGGGGAACCGGGTTCAGCGCGACGTCACGCACAGTGATCTGATCCGCCGGGTGTGCGACCTGCCATTGGCTGATGAACTGTTGAGTCAGTTGGCGGGAAATCGAATCCTGCTGGCGGGCGCTGCTTTCGATGATCAGAACGTTGGACATGGCGGTGTAGGCTCCATCTGTAAGTGCTGTAAGGCGATGGAGAAAAGATTAAGCCGGGCTCATTCGATTAAAAAGCGCAAATAACTGCTATAACCTATCCAGAAATTTGTTTATAAGCGGAGTCATGCGGTAGGCATGCTCCGCCGCTGCGTTATTTCGGGGCGCAGGTCAGCTTGATGCGCATTTTGATGATGCTGCGGCTGAAATTGACCGTGGTGTTGGTGCTTTGGCCCGCCTCAACCGTGACCTTGCGCGCACGGGGGGCTTCCGGGCCATTGGTGAAGACCAGCTTGCACACCGCGTCATTGGCGCCGTAATTGGTCAAGCGGATCGAGCTGATGTTGCTGTCGATGTCGGACGCACTGTAATCAATCTTCACCCCCTGAATATCCTTGGACACATCGGTGGTATAGGCAAACGCCGTCAATGGCAGCAGCGCCAGCAGCACACAACAGAATTTTCTCATTCGGCAGTCTCCAATAAGGACCGCCAGCTTAGGACAAGAGGAGCTCATCTTGAAAGCGCCCCGCGTTACCCTCGATCAATGGCGCACCTTGCAGGCCGTGGTCGACCATGGCGGCTTCGCCCAGGCGGCTGAAGCGCTGCACCGTTCGCAATCCTCGGTGAGTTACACCGTGGCCCGCATGCAGGACCAGCTCGGCGTGCCACTGCTGCGCATCGACGGGCGCAAGGCCGTGCTCACCGACGCCGGTGAAGTGCTGCTGCGCCGCTCCCGCCAACTGGTGAAAAACGCCAGCCAGCTGGAAGACCTCGCCCACCATATGGAGCAGGGCTGGGAGGCCGAAGTACGGCTGGTGGTGGACGCCGCCTACCCCAACGCACGCCTGGTGCGCGCCCTCACCGCCTTCATGCCGCAAAGCCGCGGCTGCCGGGTGCGGCTGCGTGAAGAAGTGCTCTCCGGCGTCGAAGAATTGTTACTGGATGGCATGGCTGACTTGGCAATCAGCGGCTTCATCATTCCGGGCTACCTGGGCACCGAAATGAGCGATGTGGAATTCATCGCCGTCGCCCACCCCGACCACTCGCTGCACCGCTTGAACCGCGAGCTGAGCTTTCAGGACCTCGAGAGCCAGATGCAGGTGGTCATCCGCGACTCCGGCCGCCAACAGCCGCGGGATGTGGGCTGGCTCGGTGCCGAACAACGCTGGACGGTCGGCAGCCTGCCCACCGCCGCGACCTTCGTCAGCAGCGGACTGGGCTTCGCCTGGCTGCCCAGGCACATGATCGAGCGCGAGCTCAACGAAGGCCTGCTCAAGCAGCTACCCTTGGAAAAAGGCGGCAGCCGCAACCCGACGTTTTACCTGTACTCGAACAAAGACAAACCCTTGGGGCCCGCCACGCAGATTCTGATCGACCTGCTGCGCACCTTTGACACCGCCCCTCTGGACGCGCCTTTCGCCGCACCACAACAAGCCTGAAACGGAGTTCACCCATGGCCTGGTTCGACCATGAAGGCTGCAGCCTGCATTACGAGGAATATGGCCATGGCGCCCCGCTGATTCTGATCCACGGCCTGGGTTCGAGCAGCCAGGATTGGGAGCTGCAGATTCCGGTGCTGGCCCGGCATTACCGCCTGATCGTGGTGGACGTGCGCGGCCACGGGCGCTCCGACAAACCCCGCGAGCGCTACAGCATTCGGGGCTTCACCTTCGACCTGATCGCGCTGATCGAGCACCTGGATCTGCCGCCGGCCCACGTAGTGGGCTTGTCCATGGGCGGCATGATCGCCTTCCAGTTGGCGGTGGACGAACCCGCGCGACTCAAGAGCCTGTGCATCGTCAACAGCGCGCCCGAGGTCAAGGTGCGCAGCGTCGATGACTATTGGCAGTGGGCCAAGCGCTGGAGCCTGGCGCGTGTGCTCAGCCTGGCCACCATCGGCAAGGCGTTGGGCGAGCGGCTGTTCCCCCAACCGCACCAAGCCGACCTGCGGCGCAAAATGGCCGAACGCTGGGCAAAAAACGACAAACGTGCTTATCTCGCCAGCTTTGATGCGATTGTGGGCTGGGGCGTGCAGGAACAACTTTCGCGAATTGCCTGTCCTACGCTGGTCATCAGCGCCGACCACGACTACACCCCCGTGGCGCAAAAAGAAAACTATGTAAAACTGCTGCCCGATGCGCGGCTGGTGGTGATCGCAGATTCCCGCCACGCCACGCCCTTGGATCAACCCGAAGTCTTTAACGCTACCTTGCTCGATTTTCTAAAGACAGTCGAAACCACTACCCAGGATCACTGACCCATGCTGAAAAAAATCGCCTTCTTCGCCGGTTCCGTATTGTTCGCCGCCAACCTGATGGCCGCCGAACCCGCCAAGGCCCAGCACGTACTGATCACCACCACCAACGGCGACATTGAAATCGAACTGGACCCGGTCAAGGCGCCGATCAGTACCAAGAACTTCCTGGCCTATGTCGACAAGGGTTTCTACACCAACACGATTTTCCACCGTGTGATCCCGGGCTTCATGGTTCAGGGCGGCGGGTTCACCGCGCAGATGTCGCAAAAACCGACCGACGCGCCGATCAAGAACGAAGCCAGCAACGGCCTGCATAACGTGCGTGGCACCCTGTCGATGGCGCGCACCAATGACCCGAACTCGGCCACCAGCCAGTTCTTCATCAACGTGGCCGACAATGCCTTCCTCGACCCGGGCCGCGACGCCGGTTATGCCGTGTTCGCCAAGGTCGTCAAAGGCATGGATGTGGTGGATATCATCGTCAACTCCCAGACCACCACCAAGCAGGGCATGCAGAACGTGCCAATCGATCCTGTTGTGATCAAGTCGGCCAAGCGCATCGACTGAGGTCTGCAGGAAACTCCGCGCGCAGCCCACAAGGCGGCGCGCGCATTTGAAAGGAGAGCCCGCCCGGCGGGCGTCAACCCCAATGCTCTATCGTCGTTTTGAACAACTGATCGATATCTTCCGCGACGCACCCAGCGCCGCGCCTCCCGATAAAGTCCTGCCGTTTTATATCTACTACCTGCGCCAGGTATGGCCGCATTTCGCCGCCTTGCTGGTGGTGGGCCTGATTGGCGCGCTGATCGAGGTGGCGCTGTTCAGCTACCTGAGCCGCATCATCGACCTGGCGCAGGGCACGCCGCCCGAGAATTTCTTCCAGCTTCACAGCAGCGAGCTGATCTGGATGGCCGTGGTCGCCCTGTTGCTGCGCCCGATTTTCGGCGCCCTGCATGACTTGCTGGTGCACCAGACCATCAGCCCCGGCATGACCAGCCTGATTCGCTGGCAAAACCACAGTTACGTGCTCAAACAGAGCCTGAACTTCTTCCAGAACGACTTCGCCGGGCGTATCGCCCAGCGCATCATGCAAACCGGCAACTCCCTGCGCGACTCCGCCGTGGCGGCCGTGGACGCGATCTGGCACGTGGCGATCTACGCCATCAGCTCGCTCGTGCTGTTTGCCGAAGCCGACTGGCGCTTGATGATCCCGTTGGTGACCTGGATCATCTGCTACAGCCTGGCCCTGCGTTACTTCGTGCCTCGGGTGAAGGAGCGCTCGGTGATTTCCTCCGAGGCGCGCTCCAAGCTGATGGGCCGTATCGTCGACGGCTACACCAACATCACCACCTTGAAGCTGTTCGCCCATACCCGCTATGAGCAGGAATACGCCAAGGAAGCGATCATCGAGCAAACCGAAAAAACCCAGCTGGCCAGCCGCGTGGTGACCAGCATGGACATCGTGATCACCAGCATGAACGGCCTGCTGATCGTGACCACCACCGGCCTGGCCCTGTGGTTGTGGACCCAGTCGCTGATCTCCGTCGGCGCCATCGCGCTGGCCACCGGTTTGGTGATTCGCATCGTCAACATGTCCGGCTGGATCATGTGGGTGGTCAACGGCATTTTCGAAAACATCGGCCAGGTGCAGGACGGCCTGAAGACCATCGCCCAGCCCCTGGCGGTGATCGACCGCGAGAACGCGCCGCGCCTGGTAGTGCCTCAAGGTGAAGTGCGCTTTGAGCAGGTAGATTTTCACTACGGCAAAAAGAGCGGGATCATTGGCGGCCTGAACCTTGAGATCAGGGCGGGCGAGAAAATCGGCTTGATCGGCCCGTCGGGCGCGGGCAAGTCGACTCTGGTCAACCTGCTGCTGCGTCTTTACGACCTGCAAGGCGGACGCATCCTGATCGACGGCCAGAACATTGCCGAAGTCGCCCAGGAATCATTGCGCGAGCAGATCGGCATGATCACCCAGGACACCTCGCTGCTGCACCGCTCGATCCGTGACAACCTGCTGTACGGCAAGCCGGACGCCACCGACGAAGAACTCTGGGCCGCCGTGCACAAGGCCCGCGCCGATGAGTTTATCCCGCTACTGTCGGACGCCGAAGGGCGCACCGGGCTGGATGCTCACGTGGGCGAGCGCGGGGTGAAACTCTCCGGCGGGCAACGCCAACGCATTGCCATCGCCCGCGTACTGCTCAAGGACGCGCCGATCCTGATCATGGACGAAGCCACCTCGGCGCTGGACTCGGAAGTGGAAGCGGCGATCCAGGAAAGCCTGGAAACCCTGATGCAGGGCAAAACCGTGATCGCGATTGCACACCGGCTGTCGACCATCGCCCGCATGGACCGCCTGGTGGTGCTGGAAAAAGGCCAGATTGCCGAGAGTGGCAGCCATGCCGAATTGCTGGCCCACGGCGGGCTGTACGCGCGGTTGTGGCAGCACCAGACCGGCGGGTTTGTCGGGATCGACTGAACACACACCAGTCAAACCTGTGGGAGCTGGCTTGCCTGCGACAGCGTTAGATCAGCCACTGAAGAGTTGGCTGACAGACCGTCATCGCAGGCAAGCCAGCTCCCACACTGGCCTCGCTCAACCTTGCCGATAAGGCAAGGCCGCCCTCGCCTCTTGCGCATACGCCACAATGCCCACGCGCTCGCGCTCGAGAAAATCCTCCACGGCATTTTTCAGGCCCGGGTGGCGCAGGTAATGCCACGATCGTGTGATCACCGGTTCAAACCCGCGAATCAGCTTGTGTTCGCCCTGAGCACCGGCGTCGAAACGTTGCAGGCCATGGGCGATGGCGTAGTCCATGCCCTGATAGAAACAGGTTTCGAAGTGCAGCCGGTCAAATTCCGCCAGGCAGCCCCAGTAGCGACCGTAGAAGCTGTCGCCGCCGATCAGGCTGAAGGCCATGGCCACCGGGCGTGCGCCCTGTTTGGCCAGCACCACGCGGATGGCTTCGGGCATGCGCTCGGCCAGCAGGCTGAAAAACGCGCGGGTCAGGTAGGGCGATTGGCGGCGCACCGCGTAGGTGTTGGCGTAGCAGGCGTAGACAAAATCCCACTGGGCTTCGCTCAGTTCATGGCCTAGCAGCCACTCAAAATCAATGCCCTGCCCCGCCACTTGCTCGCGCTCCTTGCGCATCTGTTTGCGCTTGCGTGAACTCAAGGCGTCAAGGAAATCCTGAAAATCGCGATAACCCCGGTTTTGCCAATGGAACTGGCAACCCAGGCGCTGCAGCCAGCCCGGTTGCTGCATCAGCGCTTCGTCGGCCAATGGGTCGGTGAAGTTGATGTGAGCGCTGGAGAGCCCTTCGATTTCCAGATAACCCGGCAACGCCTTCAGCAACTCGAAACCGTCCTGCGCATTTGCCGCCAACAAGCGAGGGCCGCTGACCGGGCTGAACGGCACCGCCGTGAGCAATTTGGGGTAGTAATCAATGCCCGCACGTTCGCAAGCATCCGCCCAGCCGTGATCAAACACGTACTCGCCGTAGGAATGCCATTTGCGGTAGCTGGGCAACGCTGCCACCAGCCGCTCGCCTTCCCAGTGCAGAAGATGTTCCGGCTGCCAGCCCGATTGCGGCCCCAGGCTGGCGCTGTCCTCCAGAGCACTTAAAAACGCATGCCGCACAAAGGGCTGGGCCTGCGGCACCAGGGCATCCCACACCTGCGGGGCGATTTCGGACAGGCTGTCCAGGCGTTGCAACGGCATCGGCATCCTCACTACTTCAGGGCGTGAAAGCCTGGCGAGTATCGCTTATCACCGGGGCTTCACGCATCTGTAAATGGCCGGACAAAACCCATGCCAGATAGTTCCTTTATAAATAAATTGTCATCTACATGACATCACTTAGCCACTGCTCCGTCATAAACGATCGTGATACTGACGCCTGTTTTTAGAGCGCCTGGTTCTAGCAGGCGGTTGTGTCCTGGAGGGTTTGCCTTCCCTCCTCACTTTCGGAGATTGATATGCGTCTTGCTTCCACCAAAACTGCGGCGGCCCTGTGTGGCGGCCTGTTGCTGGCACTCAGCCACCCGGCCAGCGCTGCAGTCGACGCTAAATTGCTCGACATGCTCAAGGCCAACGGCCAGATCACCGCGGCGCAGTACACTGAGCTGCAAGCGGAACTGGCGAAGGACCAGAAGGAAAAGCAGATCGCACAGCAAGCTCAACAAGAGACCAACGAGCAGATCGCCGCTACCGCGAAAAAAACCACCGAGTTGAGCAGCTTCGACCAGAAGCTGGCCTGGGCCGCGAAAACCCAGTTCAAGGGTGACGTGCGTTTCCGTCAGGAAACCGTGAAGATCCAGGGCGAATCCAACAACGGTGGCCGCGACAAGGACCGTCAGCGCATCCGTGCCCGTCTGGGCGCCTACACCGAGATCAACTCCCAGGTCGATACCGGCATCCGTATCGCCACCGGCAGCAGCGACGACGCTCGTTCGACCAACCAGGACCAGGACAACTACTTCGACAAGAAGTCGATCTGGCTGGACCTGGGCTACATCGACTACCACCCGGACCAGATCAAGAACCTGCACGTGATCGGCGGCAAGATGCTGCAGCCGTGGGTCAACATGGGCGACGTGATCTGGGATAGCGACATCAACCCGGAAGGTCTGGCCCTGACCTACAAATACCCGCTGGGCAGCAGCGCCGAGCTGTTCGGCAGCATCGGTAACTACAACCTCAAGGACAACGTGGACGGCGACGGCGTGCAGTTCCGTCACGACCTGCGCTTGACCTCGGGCCAGTTGGGTACGCGTTTCTCGGTCACCGACAACCTGAAAATGACCCTGGGCGGCAGCGTCTACGCCTACCAGAACGACAAGGACAGCCGCTGCACAACCACCACCACGCCTTGCGCGCTGGCAGTGAACGGCAACTCGGCCGACAACCAGTTCCGCCTGTATGAAGGTTTTGCCCAGGCTGACATCGGTGGCCTGGCAGTGCCGCTGGCGTTCTACGGCCAGTACGTGAAAAACAACGATGCCGTGACCGATCAGGACACCGCCTGGCTGGTAGGTGCCAAGTCCAAAGTGTTCGGTTTCAACCTGGACTACAACTACCGCGATATTCAACGTAACGCAGTGGTTGGCGCCTTCACTGACTCGGACTTCGCCAACGGCACCACCGGCTCGCGCGGTCACAAGATGAAGGTCAGCTACGACATCGACAAGAACTTCGCCCTGGGCGCCACGTACTTCCTGACCAAGGCTGACTACGCCAGCCGCACGCAGCGTGATGCCAACACCAACACCCTGCAGCTGGATGCCGAAGCCAAGTTCTAAATGTTCGTGTAACAAGCCTCGGGCCAGGACGGCCCGGGGTGGCTGCAACAGCCTTGCGTGGGGCCGGTCCCCATCATCCGTCCGGCTCACCCACGCGAGTCTGCCTTTCCCGCCTTTACTGATCTTTCAGCCGTTCGGCTACCAGCCGATCTGCCAATGCATCAGCGTCCTTTACCGGCTCTTCCGGCATAATCTTCAAAGTCGCCTGCATCAGGCGCATCTGACGGATAAATCGCCGACAGTTGGGGCAGAACATCAGGTGGTGACGCACCATCAGACGTTCGCGAAAGGTCAGTTGCCCATCGAGATAGTCACTGGAACGCGCCACTTGTTCTTTACAGGTCAACATTCGCCCGTTTCCTCAAAATGCTCCACCGTGGCGAAGACTTTAAGCCGTGCTCGATGCAACAGCACACGGACATTGGAGAGCGACAGCGTCAGAAGATTACAAATCTCTTCCAACTCCAGGCCCTGGCGTTCTCGCAGCACCAGCACGCTGCTTTGCAACTCGGACAAACTCAGAATCGTATGTTCCAGGCATTTGCGCAGTTCGTCTTCGGTGAGCAGTGCTTCCGGGGTGTCCTGATGCCAGGCATAGGGCGCGACGGCCCAGTGGCCATCGTCCGGCACGAAGCGGTCATCGCCGATGGTGCCGTGGGGCGAAGGCAAATCATCGAGCAAAACTTCCCGGCGGTTCTGTTTGTAACGGCCTTTGGCGGAGTTGGCAGTGATGGTCAGCAGCCAGGTCTTGAGGCTGGAGCGCCCTTCGAACTTGGCCAGGTTGCGTACCACCGACAGCCACGCGTCCTGCACCACTTCGTCGGCGTGGCGCTGGCCGACAATGGCATAGGCCACAGCGCGCATGGCGCTCTGGTAGGTGGTGACCAGTTCCTTGTAGGCCCGCTGCTCACCCTTGAGCAATCGTTCTAGCAGGTGCGCGTCGTCCGCTGCTGCCATCGTTTACCTCAATCCTGCTGTGGATACCTGTGGGAGCTGGCATGCCTGCGATAGCGGCGGTGAATTCACCCTCGTCATCGCAGGCAAGCCAGCTCCCACATTAACCGCATTCCGGCGCTATATCAGCGTTTACGCAGGATTACGCTGCCGATCGAGTAACCCGCGCCGAACGAGCTGAGCACCGCGACGGAGCCTTTCGGCAAATCGTCCTGATATTTGTGAAACGCAATCACCGATCCTGCGGAACTGGTGTTGGCGTAGGTGTCGAGAATCACCGGCGCTTCTTCCACCGAGGCTTCGCGGCCCAGCAGTTTCTTCACGATCAGGTGGTTCATGCTCAGGTTGGCCTGGTGCAGCCAGAATCGCTTCACATCGGCCACATCCAGTTGGTTTTCTTCCAGGTGCACACCAATCAGCTCGGCGACCATCGGGCACACATCGCGAAACACCTTGCGGCCTTCCTGCACGAACAGTTTGTCGGGCGCGCCGATGCCCTCTTCCGCCGTGCGGTTGAGGAAGCCAAAGTTGTTGCGGATGTTGTTGGAAAACTTGGTCAGCAGCTTGGTGCTCACCACATCGAACTGGTGCGCCGACGTCGCCAGGTCAGCACGCTCCAGCACCACTGCCGTGGCCGCATCGCCGAAGATGAAGTGGCTGTCGCGGTCACGGAAGTTCAGGTGGCCGGTGCAAACTTCCGGGTTGACCATCAAAATCGCCCGGGCCTGGCCCAGCTGGATGCTGTTGGCGGCGTTCTGAATGCCGAAGGTCGCCGAGGAGCAGGCCACGTTCATGTCGAAACCGAAGCCTTGGATACCCAGGGCTTCCTGCACTTCAATGGCGATGGCCGGGTAGGCGCGCTGCAGGTTGGAGCACGCGACGATCACGCCGTCGATGTCGGCGGCGGTTTTACCGGCGCGCTGCAGGGCTTGTTCGGCGGCGCCGACGGCCATCTGGCAGAGCACCGACCATTCGTCGTTGCTGCGCTCGGGCAGGCGCGGGGCCATGCGTTGCGGGTCGAGAATGCCGTCCTTGTCCATCACAAAACGGCTCTTGATGCCCGATGCCTTCTCGATAAAGGCCGCGCTGGACTCGGTTAGCGCTTGCACTTCGCCGCGCTCGATGGCTTCGGCATTGTCTTCGTTGAACTGTTGCACGTAAGCATTGAAAGACTGCACCAGCTCTTCGTTGGAGATGCTGTTGGCCGGGGTGTACAGGCCAGTGCCGCTGATGACGACGTTATGCACGGTCGTTCCTCTAAATCTGTCAGGCAGAAGATATTGGTACCGTCGTACCAAACTGTAAGTAGTCCGATCCCGCCCAGCGGACATCAAACTGGCATCGCTTTATTCCATCGCGTCGCAGCATTGCGCGACGATCCCGGCATTTATGACCGGGAAGTTTGCCACAACCCCACGGATTTGGCGCCATCCACCGGAAAAACCCCGAGTACGCCTTCGGGAGCTGGCTTGTGTGGGAGCTGGCTTGCCTTCGATATCATCACTGCGTCCTGCTGACATACCGAGGTGTCTGCATCGCAGGCAACCAGCTCCCACATTTGACCTGAGCAACTTTCAAAACCGGGAACGGCCTCAAGCCTCCACCAAACTCCACTGCTTGCTCAAACGCTTGTCGGAAATCGGCACCTTGGTGCCCAGCTGCTGGGCAAACAACGACACCCGGTATTCCTCCAGCCACCAGCGGTAAAGCTCCAGTTGAGGGTCGCGCTTGCCTTCCTGGGCATGTTTTTTCAGGCGGTTTTCGTATTGCGTCCACAAGCCCGCCAACTCACCACTCCACACGCGGTCCTTTTGCACCTGACTCGGCAGCTTTTCCAGGCGCAGTTCGATGGCCTTCAGGAACCGCGGCAATTCCTTGAACCATTGCGACGGGGTTTCCCGCACAAAGCCCGGGTACACCAGATTGCTCAATTGTTGCTTGATGTCGTTCAGGGCCACGGCCTGGGCCAGGTCGATCTTGCCCTTGAAGCGCTTTTGCAGGCCATGCCACAGCTTCAACACCTCCAGCGTGTGGCGCGCCAGGCGTTCAGCATGCTCGGTCCAACTGCCACGCTTGCGTTCAGCCAGCGCCGCCAGGCCGGCGCCATCGCGAGGCAAACTCGCTTCGCCTTCCAGCACGCAGGTGTCGAGGCTCGCCAGCAGAATGTCTTCCACCAAGGCGTCGACGCGCCCCAGTTCGCGGTACATCAGGCCCAATTCGGTCAGGCCGGGTAGCTTGCCGCGCAGGAATTTGGCCGGTTCGGCCAATTGCTGCATCAACAAACGCTGCAATGCGCGGCGGTGCTGGAACTCGGCTTCGGCGGCGGTGGAGAAACGCCCCTCCTTGACCGTGCCGTTGTCTTCGACCAGCGCCGGATACACCGTCATCGACAGCCCGGCAATCTTCTGCTGGGTCTTCTCGGCCACCGCCGCAAATACCTTGGCTTCCACCGGCTGCTGGCTTTTCGCGGTTTGCGGCACGGCCAACGCGGCCTGGCTGGCCTCGGCAAAGCGTGCGGTCAACTCGGCGAGGTCGCGGCCTTCTCCGAGGAACTTGCCCTGGCCGTCGACCACTTCCAGGTTCATCTTCAGGTGGTTCTCTACCTGCTGCGCCGCCTCGGCCCACGCCTCATCGCTGACGCGCGCGCCGGTCATGCGCAGCAATTCGCGCCCCAGCGCCTGAGGCAGCGAACCCTGGCCGAATTCGATCCGTTGCAGCGCAGCCTTGACGAAATCCGGCACCGGCACGAAGTTCTTGCGCAGCGCCTTCGGCAAGTTGCGCACCAGCGCAATGCATTTGGCTTCAATCACCCCCGGCACCAGCCACTCCAGGCGCTCCGGCGGCAAGGCCGGCAGCAGCGGCGCCGGCACGCGCAGAGTCACGCCGTCGCGCGGGTGGTTGGGCTCGAAGTGATAACTCAGGGCCAGCTCCAGGTCGCCCAGGTGCAGGGCGTCCGGGTAATGCAGCGCGGTGACTTCACTGGCCTCGCGGGCCAGCACGTCTTCTTCGCGCATGATCAGCAATTGCGGGTTTTTCTGGCTGTTGACCTTGTACCAGCTGTCGAACGTCGCGGTCTGGTGAATCTCCGCGGGTAAACGCGCGTCGTAGAAGGCGTACAGGGTTTCTTCGTCGGCCAGAATGTCGCGGCGGCGCGCCTTGGCTTCCAGCTCGTCCAGCTGCTCCAGCAATTGCTGGTTGGCCGTCAGGCACTTGGCCCGCGACTGAATCTCGCCGCGCACCAGCCCCTCGCGGATAAACAGCTCGCGCGACACCACCGGGTCAATCGGCCCGTAATGCACCGGGCGACGCCCGACCACAATCAGCCCAAACAGGGTGATTTGCTCAAACGCCACGACCTGGCCGCGCTTCTTCTCCCAATGCGGTTCGAAGTGATTTTTCTTGATCAAATGCCCGGCCAGGGGCTCGATCCAGTCGGCGTCTATTTTGGCGACCATGCGCGCATACAGCTTGGTGGTTTCCACCAGTTCGGCGGTCATCAGCCATTGCGGGCGTTTTTTGCCGATGCCCGACGAAGGGTGAATCCAGAAACGCCGCTGACGCGCCCCCAGGTAGTCACCGTCTTCGGTCTTCTGGCCGATCTGGCTGAGCAGGCCGGACAGCACCGCTTTGTGCAGCTTCGGATAATCCGCCGGGTCTTTGTTGATCGTCAGCTGCAGGTCGCGGCAAATCAGGCTGAGCTGGCGATGGGAATCGCGCCACTCGCGCAACCGCAGGTAGTTCAGGAAGTTCTTGCGGCACCAGTTGCGCAACGGGCTGGCGGTCAGTTCCTGACGCTGTTCTTCAAAGCCGCGCCACAGGTTCACCAGCCCGGCGAAGTCCGAATCCGCGTCTTTCCACTGTGCGTGGGCCTGGTCGGCGGCTTGCTGGCGCTCCGGCGGGCGCTCGCGCGGGTCCTGGATCGACATGGCACTGGCGACGATCAGCACCTCCTGCAAACTGCCGAGTTTGGCCGCTTCCAGCAACATGCGGCCCATGCGCGGGTCCACCGGCAGACGCGCCAACTGACGGCCCAACGGCGTGAGCTGGCTGTTGCGATCCACCGCCGAGAGTTCTTGCAGCAGGTTGAAACCGTCGCTGATGGCCTTGCCGTCCGGCGGCTCGATAAACGGGAAATCGGTGATCTCGCCGAGGCGCAGGTGCAGCATTTGCAGGATCACGGCCGCGAGGTTGGTGCGCAGGATCTCCGGGTCGGTAAATTCCGGACGCCCGATGAAATCCTCTTCGCTGTACAAGCGGATGCAGATGCCCGGCTCGACCCGGCCGCAGCGGCCTTTGCGCTGGTTCGCACTGGCCTGGGAAATCGCCTCGATCGGCAGGCGCTGCACCTTGGCGCGGTAGCTGTAGCGGCTGATGCGCGCGGTGCCACTGTCGATCACATAGCGAATGCCCGGCACGGTCAGCGAGGTTTCGGCGACATTGGTCGCCAGCACCACGCGACGGCCCGGGTGAGACTGGAAAATGCGCTGCTGCTCGGCCGGCGACAGGCGCGCGTACAGCGGCAGGATTTCGGTGTGTTTGAGCTGGGCTTTGCGCAGCATGTCGGCGGCGTCGCGAATCTCGCGCTCGCCCGGCAGAAACACCAGCACATCGCCGGGGCTGCGCCGTTCGCTGCGCTCGTAGGCGGCGATTTCATCGAGGGCGGCGAGGATCGCCTGGTCAACCGTCAAGTCATCTTCGACGCGGTTGCCCTCTTCGTCCTGTTCCAGGGTCAGCGGGCGGTACCAGGTATCGACCGGGAAGGTGCGGCCCGACACCTCGACAATCGGCGCGTCATCAAAATGCTTGGAAAAGCGCTCAAGATCGATGGTCGCCGAGGTGATGATGACTTTCAGGTCGGGGCGGCGCGGCAGCAGGGTTTTCAGGTAGCCCAGCAGAAAGTCGATGTTCAGGCTGCGCTCGTGGGCTTCGTCGACGATGATCGTGTCGTAGCGTTCGAGGTAGCGGTCGTTCTGGGTTTCGGCGAGCAGAATGCCGTCGGTCATCAATTTGATCAGGGTGTTGGAATCACTCTGATCTTCGAAACGCACCTGATAGCCGACCAGCGCGCCCAATGGCGTCGCCAGTTCTTCGGCAACCCGGCTGGCCACGCTGCGCGCAGCAATCCGGCGCGGCTGGGTGTGGCCGATCAGGCCGAACTGGCCGCGGCCGATTTCCAGGCAGATCTTCGGCAACTGGGTGGTTTTACCCGAACCGGTTTCACCGGCGATGATCAGCACCTGATGTTTGTTCAGCGCGGCTTTGATCTCGTCGCGCTTGGCGGCAATCGGCAGGCTGTCGTCATAACGAATCACCGGCAGGCTGGCGCGCCGCGCCGTGACCTGGGCGCAGGACGCCTGCATGCGCGCCACCCACTGCGCCAGCTTTTCCTCGTCGGGCTTTTTACGCAGCTCAAGCAACTGCCGCCGCAAGCGGTGGCGGTCGGCGAGCATGGCGTGGTCGAGGGTTTTGAGCAGTTGGTCGATAGTGGGCGCTTGGTCAGTCATCAGGTACTTGACGGTCATCTATATAGGCACGGCCGCCAAGTGTGGCAGAAAAGCGCCTCATCTGGCAGACGGCTGAGCGGCATCACGGATAAACCCAATCAAAGGTGGGAGCGGGCTTGCCCGCGATTACGTTCTGTCAGCAACACATCTACCGCCTGATACACCGCTATCGCGGGCAAGGCCGCTCCCACGCAAACCCGTCCCACAGGGGGATAGGTGTTACAGAGGGTCTTTGCGCCGGTACGGGAACACATCGATCACCTTGCCGGCGCGAATGGCTTCCTGCAGGCCTTTCCAGTAGTCGGCGTTGTACAGCTCGCCATGCAGCTCATCAAACAGCTTGCGCTGGCTGGCATCGGCGAACAGAAACGGCGGAAACTCTTCCGGAAACACGTCGTGCGGGCCGATGGAATACCAGGGTTCGGAGGCCATTTCATCCTCGGGCGTGCGTGGCGCGGGGATGTGGCGAAAGTTGGCCTCGGTGAGAAAGCAGATTTCGTCGTAGTCATAGAACACCACGCGACCATGGCGGGTGACGCCGAAGTTTTTCAGCAGCATGTCACCGGGAAAGATATTCGCCGCCGCCAGTTGCTTGATGGCCAGGCCGTAGTCTTCCAGCGCTTCGCGTATCTGCGCGGGGTTGGCATTGTCGAGGTAGAGGTTGAGCGGGGTCATGCGCCGTTCGGTCCAGCAGTGGCGAATCAGCACGGTGTCGCCTTCAACTTCGACGGTGCCGGCGGCGACTTCCAGCAATTCGGCCAGGCATTCGGGCTCGAACTTGCTCAGGGGAAAACGGAAATCGGCGAACTCCTGAGTGTCGGCCATGCGCCCTACCCGATCGACGCTTTTAACCAGCCGGTACTTTTCGATCACCGTGGCACGGTTGACGTTTTTCGACGGCGAGAAACGATCCTTGATGATCTTGAACACGGTGTTGAAGCCCGGCAGCGTGAACACGCTCATGACCATGCCGCGCACGCCGGGCGCCATGATGAAGCGGTCATCGGTGGTCGCCAGGTGATTGATCAGCGCGCGATAGAACTCTGACTTGCCGTGTTTGTAAAAGCCAATGGAGGTGTACAACTCGGCAATGTGTTTGCCCGGCAGGATGCGCTTGAGAAAGCCGATGAACTCGGCGGGCACCGGTACGTCCACCATGAAGTAGGAGCGGGTGAACGAGAAGATGATCGACACTTCGGCTTCGTCGGTAATCAGCGCGTCGATCTGAATGCCCCGCCCTTCGCGGTGCAGCAGCGGAATCACCAACGGCCATTGTTCGTCGCGGGTATAGAGGCGCCCGACCAGGTACGCGCCCTTGTTGCGGTAAAGCACCGAGGAAAACAGCTCGACGGTGAGATCCGGGTCTTTGCACACCCAGTCCGGCAGGTTTTCCCGCAGTTGTGCTTCGAGGCGGCGCAGGTCGGCGGGCAAATCGGCGTAGGGCTCGTTGAAACTGTAGTCGGCGAAGATCTGCGCGAGCATCTCGGTGATCTTGCCTGCCGGTGCGTACAGGCGGGTTTGCGCCGCCCGCGCGCGGCGCAGGCTGGGCCGGGTGGTGTGGATGAACATGCAGCCGTCGCTGATCAGGTCATGGCTGAACAGGCTGCAGAAAATCGAGTTGTACCAGGTCTCGGACAGCTCATCGTCGAAGCGCAGGTCGATCAAGCCGATATAAGCGCTTTTGACCACGGGCCACGCCTCGACATCCAGCAGGGTTTTCGCCTCAAAACCGCCACGCAGGCGCGCCGTCACTTCGGCGACTTTTTCTTCATACAAATTGATACGCGCCGCCGAGGCCGCTTGCCCGATTTGCCACTGCGCCTTCTCGAAACGTTCGCGGGCGCCAATGGTGATCCGGCGGAAATGCTCACGGTAATCGTCGAAGCCATCGAGGATCATCCGGGCGATGGCGAGGGCGGATTGCGGCATGCGAAAAACCTCGAACGGGTATCTGGAAGTCCTGAGCTTAGCCAGTGATCGCGGGCAGGAGAAGGAAGAATTTTCCAGCGACGTTGTACCTGCAAACCAACTTTGTACATTTATTTTCACTGCCCATAACTCGACCGACTGGTCAGGAAATGCACCAAAAAGTCGCACACTTAATCAGCACAGGCCTGAAACCCCGTGGCTTTGCGCTGGCAGTGTGAAAAGTCGGGCCCGCCGCGCTTTCACAACCTTTGTAGCCGCTTCGATACGGCGTAAGGGAAACCCTAGTTACCAGATTAATGGCACTTTGCTATATAGCGCGCCCTCTCCCACCCTAACAAGGTCTGAAGACCGATCCGGGAACAGGTTCTACCCGCCTAAGGAGCATTGAGATGTCATTGAGGAATGTGAGGATCGGTCTGCGCGCCAGCCTGAGTTTTGGGGTGTTGGCGAGCATGCTGGTGATTGTCGGCATGTTTGGCCTGGGGCAGATGGCCAAGCTGCGCGAAAGTGCATTGGTGATCGAAGAATCGTGGATGCCGAGCATCGAAAATATCCACGATGCGGCTGCCTGTATCGCAGCCATTCGTCTGGAATCCTTGCGTCTGGCGACCACCGACGAATCGCGCGTACGCGACACCAGCAAAAGCCTGATCACCCGTCAGCGCAGCGAACTGCAAACCCTGCTTGAACACCATGAAGAACTGCTGAGCGGCGACGAAGAGCGCGTGATGTTCAAACAGCTCAAGGCCGACGTGAACACCTACGTCACCATCGTCGCCCAGATGGTCGACCTGGTGGACAAAGACCAGCAGCAAGACGCCATCGACCTGCTCACCAGCCGCCTGGCCCCCCAGGGCACCGTGCTCAACAAAAGCCTGGAGGACATGATCAGCTTCAACCAGCAAGGCGTACAGAATGCGGCTGACTCGGCGGCGCAAATGTATTCCAGCGCCCAGTGGGTGGTCGGCCTGATCATCCTGTGTGCCCTGGTGGCCACCTTGCTGCTGGCCTGGCTGCTGACCCGCAGCATCACCGCACCGATCGCCCAGGCCTTGACCGTGGCGCGCACCATCGCCGCCGGCGACCTGAGCCAGCCGGTCGTGGTCACAGGCCATGACGAGCCGGCGCAACTGCTGACCGCACTGGCGACCATGCAGCAACAGTTGCGATCCACCATTCATGGCATCAGCGAATCCACCCAGCAGCTGGCTTCGGCCGCCGAGGAAATGAGCTCGGTGATGGAACAGAGCACCCGTGGCCTGCAGGCGCAGAACGATGAAATCGAACAAGCCGCCACCGCCGTCAACGAGATGAGTGCGGCAGTGGATGAAGTGGCGGGTAATGCGGTGTCCAGCGCCGAGGCCTCCAAGGCTTCCGATGAAGACAGCAAGCACGGCCACTATCAGATCAGCGAAACCATCAGCTCGATCCAGAACCTGGTGGACGAGGTACTCGGGGCGTCCAACAAGGCCGAAGGCCTGGCGGTACAGGCCCAGGACATCAGCAAGGTGCTGGAAGTGATTCGCGGCATCGCCGGGCAAACCAACTTGCTGGCCCTGAACGCCGCCATCGAAGCCGCCCGTGCAGGCGAAGCCGGGCGCGGGTTCGCGGTGGTGGCCGATGAGGTGCGTTCCCTGGCGCAACGAACCCAGGACTCCACCGAAGAAATCGAGCAGATGATCACCGGCATCCAGCAAGGCACGCAGGATACGGTCGGCGCCCTCAACAGCAGCGCCGAGCACGCCGGGCAGACCTTGCAGCGGGCCAACAGCGCGGGCAGCGCCCTGGAAAAAATCACCGCCGCCATCTCACAGATCAGCCAGCGCAACCTGGTGATCGCCAGCGCTGCCGAGCAACAGGCGCTGGTGGCCCGAGAAGTGGACCGCAGCCTGGTGAACATCCGCGACCTGTCCACGCAGACCGCCGCCGGCGCGACCCAGACCTCGGCCGCCAGCCAGGAACTGTCACGCCTGGCCGTGGACCTCAACGCGATGGTCACGCGGTTTGTTTTGTAATTAGTCATTGTGCCGGACAGGCCAGTGGGCAAAAATCGCCGCCTTATTTACAGAGGCGCGCGCCGTGAGACCTGTCGACACCTTGTACTTGCTGGGGCTCGCTGCCATTTGGGGCGCGAGCTTCCTGTTCATGCGCATCATCGCGCCGGAAATCGGTACGGTGCCCACCGCGTTTTTTCGTGTGTCGATTGCCGCCGCCGGTTTGTTGGTAATCCTTACGCTGATGCGCGTGAACTGGGACTTCCAGGGCAAATTCAAGACCGTGCTGCTGCTGGGCGTGATCAACTCCGGCATTCCCGCGACCCTGTATTCCGTAGCGGCCCAAGTGCTGCCGGCGGGTTACTCGGCCATCTTCAACGCCACCACGCCCTTGATGGGGGTGTTGATCGGCGGGCTGTTTTTCAGCGAGCGCCTCACGCCGTCAAAAATTGCCGGGGTATGCCTGGGCCTGTTCGGCGTGGGCGTGCTGACCCGCGCCGGGCCGGTGGCGTTTGATCTGGAATTGCTGACGGGCGCCCTCGCCTGCCTGTTGGCGACGACTTGCTATGGCTTCGCCGGCTTCCTGGCGCGGCGCTGGCTGGATCAACGCGGTGGCCTCGACAGCCGCCTTGCAGCCCTGGGCAGCATGCTCGGCGCCACCCTCTTCCTGCTGCCGATTTTCGCCTACAACGCCATCAGCCATCCGCCTGCAAGCTGGGGCGGCTGGCAGGTGTGGTCTTCGCTTTTGGGATTGGGGCTGGTGTGTACGGCATTTGCGTACATCCTGTACTTCCGCTTGCTGACGTCGATCGGGCCCGTCAAGTCGATGACCGTGACGTTCATGATTCCGCCGTTCGGGGTGTTGTGGGGCGCCTTGCTGCTGGATGAGCCGTTTTCGATGGCACACGTGTATGGCGGGGTGTTGATCGGGGGGGCGTTGTGGCTGGTGTTGCGCGCGGGAAAAGTGGCCAGGACCGCGTAGAGGCAGGCGTGCCCTGCCACTCGATGGTTAAACGCGCACGCCGCCGACGGGCCCGGCCCGATGGTTACGGGAAGACTTGCGCGTCCACAAAACGCACGGCATTTGCGTCTTTGGCGGAGAGCACCGGCGCGCCGGGCAGCGGCCAATCGATAGCCAGGTCAACGTCATTCCACACAAGGCTGCGCTCATGTTCGGGTGCCCAGTAATCGGTGGTTTTGTAGAGAAACTCGGCACTTTCCGAAAGCACTACAAAACCATGGGCAAACCCTTCAGGGATCCATAGCTGGGCCCGATTGCTCTCGCTGAGATACGCCCCCGTCCACTTGCCAAATGTCGGCGAGCTTTTGCGCAAATCCACCGCGACGTCAAAGACTTCACCCTGTGTCACCCGCACCAGCTTTCCTTGAGTTTGCTGAATCTGGTAGTGCAGGCCACGAAGAACCCCTTTCGCAGATTTCGAGTGGTTGTCCTGCACGAAATCAACGGACCTTCCGACAGCACTCTCAAACACTTTCTGATTGAAGCTTTCGTAAAAAAAACCTCGTTCATCTCCGAAAACTTTTGGCTCAAACAAAATAACGTCCGGAATGGCAAGTGAGGTGGTTTTCATCTTTACAACATCTCCAACGTGTTGCCAGGTTCGGCGCTCAAGCGCTGCTGGCAAATAGTGATCAAGGCAACGATTGCAAACGTCATGCGCCAGCCTGCCCCGTCAATAGATTTTCTGATGCAGCAATCGCATCAGGTACTGACCGTACCCACTCTTGGACAGCGGGGCAGCCAGCCTCTCCAGCTGCTGGGCATCAATCCATTTCTGACGAAACGCAATCTCTTCAGGGCAGGCTACTTTGAGTCCCTGACGATGCTCAAGGGTGGCGATGAAGCTGCTGGCATCCAGCAGCGAATCATGAGTGCCGGTGTCGAGCCACGCGTAGCCACGCCCCATGATTTCTACCGAGAGTTTGCCCCGCTCCATATAGAGGCGGTTGATGTCGGTGATCTCCAGCTCACCCCGCGCAGAGGGCTTGATGCCCTTCGCGATTTCGACCACATCCTGGTCGTAAAAATAAAGGCCGGTTACCGCGTAGCTTGACTTGGGTTTGAGCGGCTTCTCTTCCAGGCTGATCGCGTTGCCATGCCGATCAAAATCCACCACGCCGTAACGCTCGGGATCATTGACGTGGTAAGCGAAAACGGTAGCGCCATCCTTACGAAGCATCGCGCTCCGGAGCAGCTCGATAAAATCATGACCGTGATAGAGGTTGTCACCCAATACCAGGGCTGACAGGTCGTTGCCGATAAATTCTTTACCAATAATGAACGCCTGGGCCAGGCCATCCGGAGACGCCTGTACGGCGTAGGTAATATTCAACCCCCAATGGCTGCCGTCCCCCAGCAGTTGCTCGAAACGCGGGGTGTCCTGGGGTGTGGAAATGATCAGGATGTCGCGGATGCCCGCCAGCATGAGCGTGGTCAGCGGATAGTAGATCATCGGTTTGTCATAAACCGGCAGCAACTGCTTGGATATCGCCAGGGTTGCAGGGTGCAGGCGTGTGCCGGAACCGCCGGCCAGGATTAGTCCTTTACGTTTCGGCCTGTTCATTTCTCGAGAACCTCCGTGAGCATCCGTGCCACGCCGTCTTGCCAGTCAGGCAGGCGCAACGAAAAGGCCTTCTGCAGCTTTTGCGTGTTGAGCCGTGAATTGCCGGGGCGCCTGGCCGGCGTCGGATAGGCCGATGTGGGGATTGCACCTACGGCCTGTGGAGCCACCTTGAGCTGTACACCTGCGGCCCGGGCGTGTTCAAGCACGAAGCAGGCATAGCGGTACCATGTTGTTTCACCCGCTGGCGCAAGGTGATAACACCCGCTCAGCTGTGGCTGCTGGCCCACGCTACGGATCGCGTGGGCAGTGACATCGGCCAACAGGTCGGCGCCGGTCGGAGCACCGAATTGGTCGTCAATCACGTTCAAACTGTCACGTTCACTGGCCAGTCGCAGCATGGTCTTGGCGAAGTTGTTGCCCCGCGCGGCGTAGACCCAACTGGTGCGAAAGATCAGATGCGCACATCCGGACGCCTCAATGGCCTGCTCGCCTTGTAGCTTGGACGCCCCGTATACGCTGAGCGGCCCGACAGAATCGCTTTCCTTCCACGGCGTATCGCCGGTGCCATCAAACACATAATCGGTGGAATAGTGCACCAGCAGCGCCCCTGTCTTCAGGGCTTCTGCAGCCAATATCGCGGGCGCTTGCGCATTGACGAGCAACGCTTGAGCGGGCTCGCTCTCGGCCTTGTCCACTGCAGTGTAAGCCGCTGCATTGACGATAACGTCGGGAGCAAACCGCCGTACGGTAGACGCCAGCCCCTGCAAGTCACTCAGGTCACCGCAGTAATCCGTGCTTTTGGAGCTCAACGCCAGCACCGTGCCCAAAGGGGCCAAACTGCGTTGGAGTTCCCAGCCGACCTGCCCATTTTTGCCTAGCAGTAGAATTTTCATGCCTGCGGTCTGCACCTGCGTCTCGAGATAACACGACAGTATAGAGCGGCAAAAAAGGAACGGAGGGTCAGCTTGGGCATCTGGCATTTGACGTTGCCGTACGACAAGGCCACCAACTTCAACGTCGCAATTTGCTAAAGATCAAAAAAACCAAAGCAAAATCACACAAACATACGTAAATTGCACTCATCGAATACAGCATTTGAATAGTGCGACAAGGATAAAGATGCCTGAGCCAGACTTTTTCGGATTGGACGCTCCCCGGGTATGGGATACGCATTCAGCATTCCAGCATCTGCACGCTCTGCATAAGGCAGACACCAAGCGCACGGCAGAACGACGCTTGCATGAGTTGGGCTTGCTGACTGGCGAGTTGACCGCATCGAACCTGAAAGACGAACTGGGCCGCTCGCCCACTCCATCCGTTCTGGCCTGGGATATCGAAAGAGCGCGCGCCAAACGCAGGTTGGTGATATTCGCGCAGTTATTCCGCACATCGAGCGTTCAAGACTTCCTGCACATCAACGATGCAAGAGGTGGACGTTACTGGCTGCCACTGGGAGCCGAGCCGTTGAGTGCTCAGGCGCTGGGTGAGGCCCTGCAACGCGTGCAAGCCCACATCGGCAAATACCTCGTCGTCTTCCCGAGCGGACGCCTGACCGGCATTTGCAGGCAGACCCGCGCGCCGGCCAACGTAGAGTTCGGGCTGCTGAGCTACCCACCCGTACTGAATGAAGACGCCTTGCGCGCGCCACACGTCAGCTCACGCCAGCTGCCGCCTCACCTCCAACAGCTGGAAGCGCAAAGCGTACACATCCTGCGCGAAGCCGTGGCCGAATCAGGGAACCCGGCAATGCTTTACTCCATGGGCAAAGACAGTGCGGTCATGCTCCACCTTGCGCGCAAAGCCTTTTATCCGTCAGCGCCCCCCTTCCCGTTGCTGCATGTCGACAGCCGCTGGAAATTTCAGGAAATGTATATGTTCCGGGACTTCATGGCGCGGGAAAGCGGCATGGATCTTCTCGTGCATACCAACCCCGAAGCGGTCAGCAAGAATATCAACCCCTTCGACCACGGCTCGGCGCTGCACACCGATTTGACCAAGACCGAGGGGTTGAAGCAGGCGCTCGACAAGTATCAGTTTGACCTCGTATTCGGCGGAGCCCGTCGCGATGAAGAGACGTCTCGCGCCAAGGAGCGGGTTTTTTCGTTTCGCAGCAAAAGTCATCAATGGGACCCGAAAAATCAGCGACCCGAAGTGTGGAATCTCTACAACACGCACAAGAATCCGGGTGAGGCCATTCGCGTATTTCCGTTGTCCAACTGGACAGAACTCGATATCTGGCAATACATCCACCTGGAAAACATCCCCTTGGTATCCCTGTATTTTGCAAAACAAAGACCTGTCGTTATCCGTAATGGCATTGCACTCATGGTGGACGACTCACGCATGAAACTGCTACCGGATGAAAAAATTGAAGCGCGCAATGTGCGCTTTCGAACGCTGGGCTGCTACCCGCTGACCGGCGCCGTGGAGTCGAACGCCCTCACCGCCGCCGATGTATTGCTGGAGCTTCTGGGGACCACCCACTCCGAGCGACAAGGCCGAGCGATAGACAATGACGGCCCCTCGAGTATGGAAAAGAAGAAAAAAGAGGGCTATTTCTGATGCCCCTCCAACCATCGGCTTGTATTCCAAGCCTCGACAATTATCTGGCTCAACAACAACACCAGGATCTGCTGCGCTTCATTACATGTGGAAGCGTGGACGACGGCAAAAGCACCCTGATAGGACGCCTCTTGTGGGAGGCGCAGCAACTGACGGACGAGCAATTGGCTGCGCTGCAAGTCGACTCGAAAAAACACGGCACACAGGGCAAGGAACTCGACTTTGCACTGCTCGTCGATGGCCTGTCGGCGGAGCGTGAGCAAGGCATCACCATTGATGTTGCCTACCGCTTTTTCTCCACGCTCAAACGCAAATTTATCGTCGCCGATACCCCGGGACACGAGCAGTACACGCGCAATATGATCACAGGCGCGTCAACTGCCGAGGTCGCGGTGATTTTGATCGACGCACGCCAGGGTGTGCTCACGCAAACACGCCGGCATGCCTATCTGGTGTCAGTGATGGGCATTCGCCAAGTGGTTCTGGCCGTCAACAAAATGGACCTGGCGGGTTTCGATGAGACTGTATTTCGCCAGATCACCGATGAGTTTCTCCAGTTCTCGCAACCCCTGGGTTTGGGCAAGGTCGTTCCCATCCCGGTGAGTGCGTTGAAGGGTGACAACATCACGCAACGCTCAACCAACACCCCCTGGTACAACGGCCCGACCCTGATAGGCTGCCTTGAAACACTGGAAATTCCGGCGCCTGAATCCAAGCGTCTGGTGTTCCCTGTGCAATGGGTGAATCACCCCGATGCCTCTTTCCGGGGATTCAGTGGCTCTATCGCCGAAGGCCAGGTGCAGGTTGGCGACGAAGTACGCAACAGCATTTCCGGGCAGGTCGCTGTGGTCACCGACATCATCGGCATGGCCGGTCCCGTGCAGTCAGCCAGTGACCCGCAGGCCATTACCCTGCAGTTGAACCAGGCAATCGACATCTCGCGCGGTGACATCCTGTCCCTGAGCCGCAACCCGCTGGAAGTCACCGACCAGTTTGAAGCCGTGCTGATCTGGATGAACGAAGACGCGGGTCTGAACGGCCGCAGTTACGAGATCAAACTGGCAACACAATCTGCGTCCGCTGCCATCACCAACATCAAATACCGGATCGACACCAACACCCTCGCCCATCAGGCCAGCAAGCATCTGTCACTGAACGACATCAGCGTCTGCACGCTTGCAACCAGCAAACCCTTGGTATTCGACACCTACCAAAACTCCAAAACCCTCGGCAGTTTCATTCTGGTCGATCGCATCACCCATGCCACGGTGGCAGCAGGAATGATCAACCACAGCCTGCGACGGGCGCAAAACGTCCACAGGCAAGCCCTCTCAATCACTCGGGAGGACCGTGAAAAGCTCAACGGCCACAAAGGCAAGGTGATCTGGTTTACCGGCTTGTCCGGATCAGGCAAATCGACGCTGGCCAATGCCCTCGAACTGGAACTGCACGCCAACGGCCACCGAACCTACATCCTTGACGGCGATAACGTGCGCCAGGGGCTCAACAGGGATTTGGGGTTCACTGACGCGGATCGTGTCGAAAATATTCGACGGATCGCCGAAGTGGCCAAACTGATGATGGATGCGGGACTGATTGTTTTAACCGCCTTCATTTCCCCGTTCAGAAGAGAGCGGCAAATGGCGAAGGAATTGATCGGGGAGGATCGGTTTATTGAGGTGTACGTGAGCACATCACTTGAAGTGTGCGAAGAACGGGATGTGAAGGGGCTTTATAAAAAAGCCAGGGCCGGGCAACTGCCTAACTTATCGGGGGTAGGCAGTCCATACGAACCTCCTGAGCAGGCCGATGTGGAAATTGATGCCGCACGCATGGAAGTCAACAGCGCCACATCACTGCTGGCAAGCATGATCAAGGTTTAAGAACGCCGGCGGGTAAAAGGAAACACTCCAATTCAATGGAATGTTTCCTTTTGGCATCAACCCTTGGCATAAAAAGAGTGAGGCCCCCTAGCTTGCAAACATACCGGCTGCGTCAACTCGACTCGCATCAGGCCTTGGGCGCGACAACCTTGAACTTGACCGGGCTCTTGCAGACATAACGACGGGGCCCGTCTTCCTGAATGACGTTAATGCCATAAACGCCTGGCTTCAACGCACTGATATTGATATTACCGCCGAAACCCGCCATTTCCAGATCAGGTTTGCCAAACACTTTGGCAACATCCGGTCGGGACGAACGAATAACAGGTGCGGTCAGCACAACGTCTTTACTCGAAGAAATGATTTCGATGGAAACGTTCTTCGGGATGCTTCCATCACTGACGTTATACGCCCAGCCCCACGGCTCGAACGGCTTGTTATTCACCACGTCGACGGTGTTGGTCGGACTGTCCACCGAGCAGTAATCATTCGCCGCCACTTTCAACGTCTTATCTGCATCGCAGCCCGCCAGCACACCCAGCAGTACAATGGCAGGTACATAGAGATAACGCATATAACCTCCTTATAAAATCGCTCTTCAAGATTTAAAAAATTTCTTGAACGCTTGACGCGCGCCCAATGTTTTCTCACCAATAACGGCTACCATTTTCGGGCGCAACACGTCAATTTCGCCCATCTGCGCCTGAAACCAGCGGTCGTCTATACTGTAATCACGTTGGAGAATACTGAAATGCGCCGGGCTATTCAAAAGCGCGTTCAGCTTCAATAACCCGATCATTTTGTAAGGTGCACCCAACCATTGATTGTGATTAAAGAACAATAACGCACTTTCAATATCGACATGTTCCTGAGTAGGAACATCCTTGCACACCAGAATATCTGAAAAGCCTTCAATCAGGACTTTTGCCGATACATTATCAAAGAACGATTCCGCGATCAGGTAATGCTCATTGATCGTGCGAATAGAATTGGTGGCCGTTTGGCTGCTCGCGTTTTCACCCGGCATAATTCGGAAATTAATCAATTCATGTTCAGAAACGTGAATATCATATTTCTTGACCACCTTGACCCACATATCAAAATCAGGCAGTTGACGCATACGATTGCTGTAAAGACCTACGTCGTCATAGCACGCCTTGCGAATAAGCATGGTTGGGTGGCAAATACAGTTACCCAAATCAAAAAACCGCCGAAGCCAAAGCCCCTGTGAGCGGTTGTCCTGATCAAATACAGAGCCCGTAGGGAAGGATGACTTGTCCATCGGGACATCATGCTTGTCTACAAAACGCGCCCGACCAAAGGTGGCACCAATAGTGGGGTACTCACGCAGTATTTTTACCTGATACGCCAACTTGTCATCGACCGACCAATGGTCATCCGAGTTGATCAGAGCAATAAATTCACCCGAGGAACGCTGTATGAGCTCGTTGGTAACAACGCAAGCGCCCCGGTTGACCGTGTTGGGGAAAAAAGTGATTCGCTCATCCTTGATGGACGCCACCACGTCACGCGTGGTGTCGCTGGAGCCATCATCGGAAACAAGCAGTTCAAAATCGACATCCCGTTGCGACAACACGCTTCTGATAGCCTGCTCCACAAAGGGGGCATGGTTATAGGTGGGCATGATCACAGAAACAGTAGGTTTCATCAGGAACTCCTTCTATAAAGCGCTTTTAACAGCGCACGTTTGAACCTGACGGGCATGACGGCACGAAGGAATCTCATGACGAACTGGGGGATGTAATCTATAAAACCTGGCAACGCGCGAACGACAGGCTGCACCACAGCTTCAACGGCGTGCTCAACCTGAGAGGACGCAATCACATGCCGCAGACGGCTGGCCAACACTTCGAACTCATAGTGAAACACGTGATTGGTGAGCGCATCATAGGCGGGAATCACTTCAAGCTGAATTTTCAGCTGATTAACGTGAGACGTTTGCGTCCAGACCCCTTTGGAATGCAGGCGATACACCGACATCGGTTCTTCGAGGAACCCGATAAGGTTGGACCTGGAGATGCAAATATTGACGATCCAGTCATAGGAGCGGATGTCGAAGAGCGCCGGCGGAAGGGCATCCAGGGCGCTTTTGCGATACAGGCAAGTCGAAAAGTTGCCCACGAGATTATCGGCGATCAGGTCACGTGCCCCGATCATTTTATAAGAAGTGCCGGCGGGAATTCTCGGCGTAAATTGCGAGCGATCTTCTTCGTAGACGAGGTAGTTCACCGAACACAGTGAACATTCCCAATGGTTTTCCAGAAACTCAATCTGACGCGCCAACTTCAGCGGGCTGCACCAGTAGTCATCACCTTCCAAAACCGCAATATACTCACCGGCGCACGCAGCAAAGCTTCGCTGGTAGTTTTTGGTAATGCCCAGGTTTCCGTTGAATTCCAGAAAATTGAAAACAAACCGGGCGTCCTTACCCTCATACTCCCTGATAATCGCAAGGGTGTTGTCGCTTGACCCATCGTCTGCGATTACGAGTTCAATTTTTTCATCCAGCACTTGCCTGAAAAGGCCATCCAGCGCTTCGCGAATATACTTCTCGTGGTTATAGGTCACCAACAGAACAGACAGTTTATAAGCAGCGTGTGTCATTTAATTATTCTCCAGCCGACGAGAGGCACGCGGAATATATATTTCCGCCTCGCCTTCGATCACAATCTTCCCTTTTACCGAGCACAACGTGTCGAAAGTGACGACTTTCTTTTCGACGTTGATGCCCGTGACACGCACTTCTGCAACAACCGTGTCGCCCAAATAAACCGGCTTCTTGAATCGCAGGTTTTGCGATAAATAAACACAACCTGGACCAGGCAGACGGGTGCCGAAAAGAGCAGAAAAAAATCCGGCAGAGAATAAACCGTGAGCAATACGCGCCTTGAAGCGCGACTTCTCGGCGTATTCGTCACTCATGTGCACGGGGTTGTTGTCACCCGAGAGCCCGGCATAGGCTTTCACGTCAGCGTCGGTGATCGTATGCGAGTAGAAAGCCTGCATACCCAACTCAACCTGATCGATAGGCATCCCGCCAAAA
Source organism: Pseudomonas tolaasii NCPPB 2192 (assembly GCF_002813445.1). Classification (NCBI taxonomy): domain Bacteria; kingdom Pseudomonadati; phylum Pseudomonadota; class Gammaproteobacteria; order Pseudomonadales; family Pseudomonadaceae; genus Pseudomonas; species Pseudomonas tolaasii. The sequence continues at coordinate 3,420,076 of NZ_PHHD01000001.1, read as the reverse complement.
TTGTGTCCGTTGATACCCGTCACTTTTTCAACCCTTCTCTCGTCAGTGGTCGCGCAGGATTGCCTATTACGGTAACGCCCGCTGGCACACTTTTAGTGACGACAGCTCCCATTCCGACAATCGCACCACGCCCGATGACCAGGGGCTTGCCCTGCTTGCCCTGGATAATGGAAGCACCGGTACCGATGTAGGCATGATCTTCGATTGTTACGTTCCCGTTGCACTTAGCAGAAGGCGCAAAGGTCACGTAATCTCCAATAATGCAGTCATGCGCAACATAGGCATACAAGTTGGCGTGGAAATGACGGCCGATTTTGGCATTGGACGTGATGGTCACAAACGGGGAGAGCACAGCCCCTTCCGCGATCTCATTACAATCAAGAATGACCACGTTCTGCGCCACAATGGAAAACGCGGCAGCGCCCGCCTCTTCGCAAATAGAACTGATTCGTTCGCGCGCCGACGACGCACCGATAGCGATGTTAAAAAACCTGTCGCCCGGAAAGTTCAGGAACGTTTCCAAAGAGACAACAGGGTAATCATTAATAAGGTCGTGCTCGACGTCGCCCTCCACCACAAAATAGAGCTTCGCAGCACCGGATGACAATGCGTCTTTCAATTGTGCACGGGCAAGAGGCATCACCTCTCGACCGTAACCACCCGCACCCACTATTCCGTAAACAGCCGTCATACGTTCCCTCCCCTAAAAACAATCTTAAACTTTAAAGCGCAGCACTCGTTTCTCCAGCAAATGCCAGGATGCCATTGCCAGCACGTGCGTCACCGCCAACGACGACACGAACAAAATCAGTGGCGGCGGTGAAAACAAAGCAATTAGAGACTGCTGGACAGGCCAGGCATAAATGTAGAGACCATAAGAGTAATCATTGCGCAAATTAAGAACCGGCTTCACATACAACGCCAGCCAGATCAGTGCAAACGACAATGCAAAGAGAAAGAGCAGCGTGTAGTAATCCATGACGGACATGCCCGGTCCGTATAGAAAGGGAATCTGCTCAAAAAACCAGGTCCCGATCGAACCGCCGGTATCAACGCACAAGACAATCAGCAGCACAAAAAAGACAGGGCCGGAAATACGCAGATTGAATTGCTGCTCATTGAGAGCAATAACACTGCCGGTAAAAAACAGCAGGATCATGGGCGAAATGACAGCACTGGCATCGTTACTGCCAGGAATCAGGCAATACAACCCCCACGCAACCACAACAATAGCGGTCAGGACATTTTTATTTAATGCGCCGAACCACCACAAAAAGCCACACAGGGCGTAGCAAAGTACCTCCCAGGACAAGGTCCACACGGGGCCATTGACAATATACTCAACCGGATTACCGATGAATTTATTGAAATACACGCCAATAAAGTGACTGAATATCAGCGCCACGATCAGCGCGGGCGCAATTCGCAGGGTGCGATTCAGAGCAAACCCATACAAACTTGCCGAGCGAAGGCAACTGAGCGTGATCAAATAGCCGCTTAATGCAAAAAAGCATTTCACCGCCAGCGTGCCGAACCCATAACGGAATACGCCAGCCTCAGGCAGCCCCAGCAACCCAAAGGAATGCGAATAGATCACCAGGGCCGCCAGCACGTACCTCAGTAAGTGAAAGTTGTTCCCCATTTTAGCCGGCTTGCCATCCGGCAAGATTTCAACATGTTTTATCATAATGCCCCACTGTGTCCGTTCTGCCCGCAGATACTATTCTTTTATATTTTTTATTTACGCCAAGGGGTGAATCTCTTCACCCCTTGGCGAGCCGACGCGCGGCTTATTGCTCTATCGCCTTCTTCAACAACACGCATACCATGTCAACTTCCTCAGTCGACAGTGAGTGGTACAGCGGCAGGCAAATGATACGGCGAGAAATATCTTCAGCAATCGGCGAAGACTGGCCCTCAACGTAATGCAACTCAGACAGCGATGGATAAAAATAACGACGCGGGTAGATACTATGAAGGTTCAAATACTCAATAACCGCCAGCACGACCGCTTCACTTTCCATTATGACCGGAAAGTAGGCGTGGTTATAAACGGTGTTTTCGGCTATCTTCTGATACTTGAAGCCGCAGCCTTTCAAGTTCAGCAAGTAGCGTTGCGACAGCAGCTTGCGCTGTTCCAGAATGCTATCCACATATTTCAGATTGCACAGGCCCATCGCGGCATGGACTTCGGAGTTTTTACCGTTGATACCAATTTCGCCAAACTCGGTTGCCGACGAGTGGCCGAAGTTACGCATCATCGCCAAACGTTTGATCACGTGGGCGTCATTCGCGACGACAGCGCCCCCTTCAATGGTGTGAAAGAGTTTTGTCGCATGGAAACTGCACGTCGCAATATCACCATAGGCGAGCAATGAGCGCTCTTTGTAGGTCGTGCCAAACGCATGGACGGCATCGTAAATCACGTGCAGATTATGTTTTTTTGCAATCGCCTCGATGGCATCGACATCGCAAGGGTTACCAAATACATGCGTTGCCAGAATGGCTGACGTCTCGGCCGTGATGGCGGCCTCGATTTTGGCAGGGTCGATATTCAGGCTGTCCGGGCAAATATCAACCATCACCGGTGAGCAGTGCTCCCAGACGATGCTTGAGGTCGTCGCCACATAACTAAAAGGTGTCGTGATAATTTCACCCTTTAAGTCCAGGGCGCGAATCGCGATTTGCAAAGCGACAGTACCGTTACTCAGGAACAACAACTTTTCGACACCGAGGTTCTTTTTCAGCTCAATTTCAAGCTCATTAACCAAAGGTCCGTTATTGGTTAGCCACTCTCGCGCCCAAATCCCGGAAAGGTAGTTTTGGAATTCTGCAAAGGGCGGAATGAATGGTTTTGTCACGGTGATGTTCATAATGTACCGATCAATTATTTATGAAATTTTTGCCGAAAAGCCTGAAGTCTGCCGCACCAGGAAGCATTCAGTTGATCCAGAGACTCTTGCAAGCGCTGAGCGTCCATGCGCAGTTCATCGATCGTGGCTTGCTGTGCCATGACATCATGTTGCAACCCGCGAATCTCAGCGCCCTTAACATTGCTCTGCTCTTCCAGTTCACCGATACGGTCTAAACGCATTGATAACTGCGCACTCAACTCGCCGACTTGCTGGGTCATCCGGGCGCCAATGTCATTGAGCCCGACAATATGGTCTTCACGCGCAAGCAGCGTTTGTTCGAGCACGGACTTTTGTTCTTGAGCGGTTGATACCGCCTCTTCAAGACGGTGAATGTGTTGAGCCTGGGCACCGATGGTTTTGTCGAGTTCGACCGTATGCTCTTTCAGCACGGCAGCAGCGGTCTCTTGCTCGGACAAGCGCTCGCTATACAACGCCAGTTCAGAACCGAGGTGCTGAATGTGTTGTGCCTGGTCGGCCAGCGCCTGTTCAAGTATCGCTTTACGTTCACCGCACGCGATGACCTCAGCCTCATACGCTGTGTATTGCTCGACTCTCATCGCCAGCTCGGCGCTGAGTGCGGCGATATGTTTCGCCTGATCATCAAGCAGCTGGTTCAGCTCACAGATATAGTCGGCTCGTGCAGCAAACTCTTCAGTCAATTCCGAGTGCTGCCGAATCCGCGCCAGGCGATCTGCCTCGTGATCCTCCACGGACCGCGCAAGGTTTTCGATGGTTTGGTCCAGGCCTGATATATGTCGGGCGTGGGCTTTCAGTTCCGCCTCAAAATCCGCGATCAGTTTCGCACGTTGCGACAACTCAATATCGAGCCCAGAGATATGCTGGATCTGCTCATTGATGGTGTTGTTCAAACCCGCAATGTGCTGTCCACGATCGGTAAGCTCCTTCTCCAGCGCAGCGGTTCGTCCGGCGCGCAGAGCAAGCTCGGCATCCAGGCTGGAGATATGCTGGGTTTGATCATTGATCGTACTGGCCAGGCCGGCAATGTGTTCTCCACGTGCCTTTAGTGCTTGCTCAAATTCGACAATGCGCTTGGCACGTACTGCCAATTCAGACTCGACACTGCGTATATGCACGGACTGATCATTTATCGTCAGCTCCCTGCCCCCCACCGCCTCAGAAAGATCGGCGACCTTCGCCTCCAGGGAGGAGACGTAAAGCTTTACATTGTAATAGGGAGAGGCATTCTGCGAAGCGGCCTTGCCCTCTTCGGGGACGTCATAACCAAATAAGCTCAAGGACGCTTTTACATGCTCCGGCAGGTGTTCAAACCGGGAGCTTTTATCTTGTTTCCAGGCGTACGCACTGCCCTGAAACGAAGAAGACGATCCCTTGTTTTTTTTCCATGCCAGGTACGCCGCCGAAGAGAGGTTATCCATGTCAAACCGGCAGTAGCTGTCGTAATCGATAAAACCTTTGGGGTCCAGCTGGGCCGCTTCCAGGGTAATGCCGAGAAAGTCACAGATTCGCGAAACTTCAGCCTGTGTATCGGCCACCAGGTGTTCATATTTGACAACCAGGTAGTTTTCCGGACTGAGCAATGTTGCCGCGTCCGCCGCAATCTTTTTGATTTCCGTCGCCCAGCGCGTCAAGTTCAATTCGGCCTTTTTGAACCACCAAGGCGTGCGTGCGAATGATAAAGCCACGTCCCGACCGTCCCTGACGACGTGGATATATTTGGCGCTCGGAAACACCTGCGTCATGATATCCAGGCGTTGCCCGTACCACGGCGTTTGCTCAATCAGGACTTCTTTATTGTGCGACTTTGCAATCGCCTCATAATAACCAGCAAAAAAGTCCTGAATTGACGACAACGGATAGGTCAACCCGGCGCAGTAATCACGAAAGTTAAAGAACCGGGCCAGATCGTGCGGGCAACTGCGCTCAAGCAAATCAGCGGCGGCTTCGGCATCCGCAATCGCACCCAATGCAATATTTTCATAAAATCGGCTGCCGTTGGTGTCGTACTCAAAGACACACTGCATTTCCGGAGGCACACAGACCTTCGAGTGCGCATTGAGTATTTGCGCCAGGTAAGTAGTACCACAGCGACCCGTACCGATGATGAATGCGTTATTCATGATCGGTACAATCTAGGCGTGGCGCGAGTAAACACACCGGGGCCGCAAAGGCTTTCAAACGCAAACGATGTGACATGTTACACCTCAAACTCATGCAATTTCAGCTGCGAGAATCCGTGCACTTTTGACCACACCCTGGCCTTTTCCCAACGTCCCACTCTGAACACAACCGCATCACTGACGACATCAATAAATTCGGCAGTTTCATTTTCAACAATTGTCGAAGATATATTCACTCGAAGCGAATAATTGCCTTCCTGCAACGGCAGTTTAAGTGCGTATTCGGCCAAGTACCGCGCGCCGGCCTTAGTGACAAGATACGGCTGATCGATGTGCGGAAAGCCACAGCCGATAATATTGTTTTTCTTGTCGTCAAAAACGCTGATGTTCACTGAAATTTCTTTTTCGGCATAAGCCTCAAAATACACTTTTACAATGACTTCCTGATTAAACTCGACAAACACCAGGTCCTGGCCATCGGTATCAACCAATTCAACACAGGTCGATCTGACCTCTGCGCTGCCAAAACGAAACTGAGCAACCCGGGTTTCAAACTCGCTCGATCTCTTGAAATTGAGTTCATCCTTTTGTGCAACACGGTTACCCGATTGCGCCGCCGGTTTACCCGCAAAGCCCGGTACAGTCGTCTGCTTGCGGTGTTCGGCGTTCATTTCTTCCTGCATCGTGCGTATGTACCGCTCTGCCACGTCCGCGGCCGGCCCGACAGTGACCAGCCTGCCACGCTCAAGATAAACGCCGCGCGAGCACAGGCTCTTCACCGAGCCCACATCGTGACTGACGAACAAGATGGTCGCACCGTCATCCTGGATGCGAGTCAATGCGGTCATGCACTTGGCCTGGAAGTTCATGTCGCCGACAGAGAGCGCCTCGTCGACAATCATGATTTCCGGCCTGGACATAATGTTCGAGGCAAACGCCAATCGAACGAACATGCCACTGGAGTACGTTTTCACGGGCTGTTCAATGAAGTCGCCAATGTCGGCAAACGCGGCAATCTCTTCAAACCGGGCATCGACCTGATCTTCGGTCAACCCCAGAATAGCGCCGTTCATATAGACGTTTTCACGACCGGTAAACTCAGGGTTGAACCCGGCGCCCAGCTCAAGCAGCGCCGCGATTCGTCCGTTAGTGCGCACCGTACCGCTGGTGGGGTTCAACGTACCGCAGATCATCTGCAGCAACGTCGATTTACCACTGCCATTACGACCAATGATCCCGACCGTCTCGCCTTTCTTTATTTCAAACGAAACATCCCGCAGCGCCCAAAACTCTTTGAAGTACTGGCGGCGGCCGCGCATCAGCATTTGTTTCAGTCGATCATGGGGCTTGTCATAAATGTGGTAACACTTATTGAGGCCCTCGACTTGAATAGCGATATCAGAGGACATCGGCAAACCCCTTACGTGTCTTTTGGAACCAAGCAAAGCCTAACCACGCAAACAAGGCCGACCCGACCATATAGATGGACAAGACCTTCATATCCGGCAGCCGCCCCCAAAACAACACATCCCTGACGCCTTCAACCGCTGGCGTAAGAGGATTGAGCAAAAGAATATGCGCGTACTGCTGGGGCAAGGCACTCGAGGGATAAAAGATGGGCGACAGAAACATCAATACCGTGGTCAGAATTCCGATGAACTGGCTGACATCACGCAGGTAAACCCCCAGCGAAGCGAGCCCCCACGACAGCCCCATCACCAGAAATATCAGCGGCAGCATGATGATCGGCAACATCAAGGCCGTCAGGTGCGGGAGACCGAACAGGCAGAGGTAGGCAATCAACCAAACGCTGAGGCTGACCAGGAAATGGAACATTGCCGATCCGAGGTTGACCCAGGGCAGGATTTCCAACGGAAAAACCACCTTTTTGACATAGTTTGCATTGGCCAGAATGACACCTGGCGCCCGATTCACGCACTCTGCGAACAGGTTGAATACCATCAGGCCGCCGAACAGTACCAACGCAAATTCGGTCTTTGAATCCGTACCGCCACTCCATCGCGCCTTGAAAATCACGCTGAACACGAACGTGTAAACAGCGAGCATCAGCACCGGATTGAAAAAAGACCAAAAAATCCCCAGGAAGGAGCCTTTATAACGACCAATGACTTCCCGCTTGATCATGGCCTTGATCAGGCTGCGATTGCTCCAGACACTCTTGACGAGCGCCGTTGGGGATATCGAGTGCAATTGCATCAGGCAAACACCTCGGCATCACTCAGCAACTTTCCTTGCTGATCTTTACCCGAGAGTGTCGGCTCGCCGACAACAGGCCATTTAATGCCCAATGCAGGATCGTTCCAGGCAATGCAACGCTCATGCGTCGGCGCGTAGTAGTCCGTGGTCTTGTACAAAAACTCGGCAGACTCCGAGAGCACCACAAAGCCGTGAGCGAAGCCTTCAGGCACCCACAGTTGCCGCTTGTTTTCTGCGGAAAGCACTTCACCCACCCATTGACCAAACGTCGGCGAAGATTTGCGGATATCAACGACCACATCAAATACTTCGCCCGCGACGACCCTCACCAACTTGCCCTGCGGCTGCTGGATTTGATAATGCAGGCCACGCAATACGTTTTTTACGGAGCGCGAGTGATTGTCCTGAACAAACGTGACTTCTTTGCCAACCGCGGCTGAAAATTGCGCGTCATTGAAGCTTTCAAAGAAAAAGCCACGATCATCGCCAAATACCTTCGGCTCAAACAATACGACGTCAGATATGGCTAATGGTGTGGCTTTCATCAGTAAATCTTCTCTCGCAAAATACGTTGCAGGTATTGGCCGTAGCCATTTTTGGAAAGCGGTGCAGCAAGCTTTTCGAGCTGTTCGGTTCCAATCCAACCCTGCCTGAAGGCGATTTCTTCCGGACACGCCACTTTCAGCCCCTGGCGATGTTCGAGAGTGGCAATAAAGTGACTGGCTTCCAGCAGAGATTCGTGAGTGCCCGTATCCAGCCACGCGTAACCGCGGCCCATGATTTCCACGGACAGGCTGCCCTGTTCAAGGTAAATACGATTGACGTCGGTAATTTCCAGCTCGCCGCGCGGCGACGGTTTGATGCTTTTAGCGATATCAACCACTTGCTGGTCATAGAAGTACAGACCGGTAACCGCGTAATTCGACTTTGGCTTGAGCGGTTTCTCTTCCAGGCTGACGGCTTTGCCACCGGCATCAAAATCCACAACCCCATAACGCTCCGGGTCGTTTACGTGGTAAGCAAAGACGCTGGCGCCTTCATCGCGCGTCATTGCACTTTTGAGCAGTTGGCCAAAATCGTGACCGTGATAAATGTTATCGCCCAACACCAGTGCCGACAGATCGTTGCCGATAAAGTCTTTGCCAATAATGAAGGCTTGCGCCAGGCCATCGGGAGAGGCCTGCACGGCGTAGGAAATATTCAAACCCCAATTGCTGCCGTCACCCAAAAGCTGTTCGAACCGAGGGGTGTCCTGGGGCGTGGAAATGATCAGAATGTCGCGAATACCCGCCAGCATCAGCGTGGTCAACGGGTAGTAGATCATCGGTTTGTCGTACACCGGCAGCAACTGCTTGGAGATTGCCAGCGTTGCAGGGTGCAGCCGTGTGCCAGAGCCGCCTGCCAGAATGATTCCTTTACGTTTGAGCATGTTTATTTCTCTAGTGTCTCTATGAGCATCCGTGCCACACCGGCTTGCCATTCGGGCAAGCGCAATGAGAAGGCATTCTGCAGTTTTTGGGTATTGAGTCGGGAGTTGCCAGGGCGTCTGGCAGGTGTGGGGTACTGCGCGGTCGTAATTGCGCCTAACGCGGCAGGGTCAACCTTAAGCGACTCACCTGCGGTTTGGGCATGCTCCAGTACGAAGCGGGCATAACGATACCAAGTGGTCTCGCCCGAAGCAGCGAGGTGATAAACCCCTGCCAGTTGCGGGTTCGCACGCGTAGCGCGAATGGCATGTGCAGTCACATCAGCCAGTAACTCCGCACCGGTCGGGGTACCAAACTGATCATCGATAACGTTCAGGCTGTCTCGCTCACGCGCCAGGCGCAGCATGGTCTTGGCGAAATTGTTGCCTCGCGCCGCGTATACCCAGCTGGTGCGGAAGATCAAGTGCGCACAACCTGCGGCCTCAATGGCCTGCTCGCCCTGGAGTTTGGTCTGGCCATACACACTCAGCGGTCCTACCGGATCGTTTTCCTGCCAGGGTGTATCGCCATCGCCGGCGAACACGTAGTCCGTCGAATAGTGCACCAGCAAGGCGTTCAGCTTGCGAGCTTGGGCAGCCAGCATCGCCGGCGCTTCGGCATTGACGCGCAATGCCTGTGCGGGCTCGCTCTCGGCTTTGTCGACGGCGGTGTAGGCCGCCGCATTGACGATGATGTCCGGTGCAAAGCGCTGCACCGTAGCCGCCAACCCTTCCAAGTCGTTCAGGTCACCGCAGTAGTCCCGGCTTTTGGAGTCGAGCGCAAGCAACTGGCCCAATGGAGCCAGGCTGCGTTGAAGCTCCCAGCCCACTTGGCCATTTTTGCCAAGCAAAAGGATTTTCATGCCGAGCGCCCGGCGTAATTCTTTTCTACCCATTCACGATAGGAACCGGACTGGATATTGCTGACCCAAGCCTGGTTGTCCAGGTACCACTCTACTGTCTTGCGGATACCGGTCTCGAAGGTCTCGGCAGGCTTCCAGCCCAACTCACGCTCCAGTTTACGAGCGTCGATGGCGTAACGGCGGTCATGCCCGGGGCGGTCGGTCACGTAGGCGATCTGCTCGCTGTAAGGTTTGCCATCTGCCTTGGGGCGCAGTTCATCGAGCAGCGCACAAACGGTGTGCACGATGTCCAGGTTTGGCTTTTCATTCCAGCCACCCACGTTATAGACCTCGCCCACCGTGCCCGCTTCCAGCACACGACGGATTGCGCTGCAGTGATCTTTCACGTACAGCCAGTCACGAATTTGCTGACCATCGCCATACACCGGCAGCGCTTTACCGGCCAGTGCGTTAACGATCATCAACGGAATCAGTTTTTCGGGAAAGTGATACGGACCGTAGTTGTTCGAGCAGTTGGTGGTCAGTACCGGCAGGCCATAGGTGTGATGGTAGGCGCGCACCAAGTGATCGCTGGCAGCCTTGCTGGCCGAGTACGGGCTGTTGGGCTCGTACTGATGGTTTTCGGTGAACGCAGGATCGTCTTTGGCGAGCGAGCCGTAGACTTCGTCGGTGGACACGTGCAGAAAACGAAAAGCCTGACCCGCGCCTGCATCCAGCCCCTTCCAATACGCACGCACGGCTTCCAGCAAACGGAAGGTGCCTACGACGTTGGTCTCAATGAAGTCTTCAGGACCGTGAATGGAGCGATCAACATGAGACTCGGCAGCGAAATTCAGGATGGCGCGCGGCTGGTATTGCGCGAGCAAACGCTGAACCAACTGGCTATCGGCAATATCGCCATGCACAAATACGTGGCGTTTGTCGCCCTCGAGCGAGCTGAGGTTATCCAGGTTACCGGCGTACGTCAGCTTATCCAGGTTAATGACCGGCTCATCCGCCTGTGCTACCCAGTCCAATACAAAGTTTGCACCGATAAAGCCAGCGCCGCCGGTTACTAAGATAGTCATTGAGTCAGATCTTTTTCAGTAGTGTTGCAAGGATTAGCCCGAGGTTGCCCATCAACGTTTGCCGATATAACCCGGCGGAACGAAACCCCAGTATTCGTCTAAGTAGCGTTTGGCTGCGCGCGCTTTTAAACCGCGCAAGTGTCGCACGCTGCTCTTCGCAAAGACGGTGTTCCATGGCTTCGAGCGCACGAATATTTTGGTCGTTCCACTCGTGAAAACGTCCTTGAAAGATCATCCGTAGCCGAACCAGGCGCGCCGCCCAGCTGGAGTTGCTGCCAATCAGATTTTCATCATGCTGGCGGTACTGCATTTGAGGCTCGGGATCGTAATAAACGACGCCTCCAGCCCCCGTGACCAGTTGGTATGCCCACCAATCGTGAGAAGGCACGACCACATCCATGCCGGCTTCCATGATCAGTTGGCGGGCCGCCTGGTTGAAAACCATGGTGTTACCGCCCGCGATGCTCTGAACGAGGGCGTTCGAAAAATGGGGAGGCAACGAGAAAAGGGGAGAAAAACCGAGCATAACGCCGGAGTCGCCAACCAGGCGCGTACGCCCACAGTAGAGCGCCGGCATGTCCGACGGCTGGCTCTGCAACCAGTTAACCGCTACCTGTAGCTTTTCGTCGCCCCAGATATCGTCCTGGTCACACCATGCGAAATAATCCGCGTGAATGTCGTCGCGGCAGGTCAGCGAGAGGAAATTGGTAACAAAGCCCCTCTGGGGTCCGGCGACGACACTGAGCCGCTCATCCCCCCAACGTCAACGGTACGCCTGAAATACTTCCAGCGTCCTATCCGTTGACCCGTCATCGGAAACGACCAGCTGCCACCGGCTGTGACGCTGCCGTTCGATGGAGTCCAGCTGTTCAGCAACGAATGCCTCACCATTGTACGAGCACATCAAAACCGCGACCTTTGCTAAGCAAACATCGTTCGGTTGGATACAGGAAAAGCTATGCGAGGCGAAAATAGACACGACATCCCTTTGCGAACAAAGAACTCTTCCTGGACAGCTGAGAACAGTAGGATTCAAACGAATATATTGTAAGAATTATTACAGCATTACTCTGTAAGCACAATCTTACATCCTACGGCGACATCGGCCTACCGAACCCGCCTCTTCTTGCGTCAAAAAAGGGCGCGCTGCTCGCTCTTGAGAATGCCCCTCGGGATCGCAAGGAGAAGCCGCCCTCCCCCTGCGCATGAAGGGTGGCGAAGGGTGCTGAGCGCTCCAGGACAACGTGATCGGACGTGCGCGCTTGATTCAGGGCGATAAACGCAGCGTTTTTCCTGCCAGGCTGCCCAGGCCGAGGAGACGAGTTAATATTCAGTTATGCTATATCGCCAACCGCGTCGTTCGCTCAAACTGATATATATCAACGACCTCCAATCGCTGCCGTTGCACACTGGATGACATACCCGGCCCGCTTCATTATTTCGCCTATAACCTCCACCACCTTTACCAAACCTCTGTTGGCTCTAACAAAATCAAAAAAACTTCCTTGTCAAATGAGAAATGGACGGCGTTGAATCGGGAGCTGGAATGAGTACCAAGACCATCGCAATTGTCGGCGCAGGCTTCTGCGGCTCGACGCTGGCTATACATTTGTTGCGCCACCCACCGGCCAACCCTCTGAAGATCCTGCTTTTCAGCAAGCCTGGCAGCACGGCCCGGGGCGTTGCCTACGGCACGCTTGCCCCTGCTCACGTGCTCAATGTTCCGGCGGGCAGAATGGATGCGCTCGCAGGCGAAGACGGCAGTTTCCATAACTACGTCAAACGCAGCCTCCCTACCGCCGGCCCTGGCAGTTTCGTCGAACGGCGTCTTTACGGTGACTATCTGGAAGCGTTACTTCGCGAAGCCATCTGCAATGCTCCACCCCAGTGCGATTTTCAGGAAGTCGCGGGAGAAGTGATCAAGATAATTCCCCAGCCAGACGCAGGGGGCGGGATTTTATTAATGGAGAATGGCGAGCATTTCCGGGCCGACTCCATTGTCTTGAGCGTCGGTAACTGCGCCCGCCGCCCACCCTCCATTGCCCCTGAATTCCGTCCGTTCTACGACAGCCCACGCTACGTAAACGACCCCTGGCAACCGGGTGCACTCAATGGCATCGGCAATGATGACCCGGTATTTCTGATCGGTAGCGGCTTGACGATGCTGGATGTCGTGCTGGACCTTCGTGACCGGGGACACAGAGGCACTATCCACGCGGTGTCCCGCCGAGGCCTTTTGCCACAGCCTCATCGTGAATTGAGCGCACACCCTTCCTACGACAGCGGGTTGTCCGAGCACATGCTGACCCACTGCAGTGCACGTCACTATCTACGCTCAGTGCGCAGCGCGGTCAGGCAGCACGCGCTGGCCGATGGAGACTGGCGAGACATCATTGGAGGCTTGCGGTCTGCAACTCAGCAATTGTGGCATGCCCTACCCCTTGTTGAACGCCGGCGGTTCCTGAGGCACATACGCCCTTACTGGGACGCCCATCGCCATCGCTGCGCCCCGCAACCCGGCGCCCGTCTGCACGCAGAACTGGCAAGCGGTACGCTCAAGCTGTCGGCTGCACGCATCATCGGGTACAGATCAAACCCTCACAGCGTGAGCGTTTCCCTGCGTCGTCGCGGGGCATGCGCCGAAGAACAATTGCAAGCCACAGCGGTTATCAACTGCACAACACCTGCGCTGGATTTTCAGCAACTGGACACCCCTCTTCTCAACTCTTTACGTGAAGAAGGCCTTTTAACGCCCGACGCGCTCGGAACGGGTCTGAACATCGCCCCCTCCGGCGCCTTGCTGGACGGCAATGCCACGCCTTCAGGCTGGCTGTTTTACGTCGGCCCCTTCCTTCAGGCACGTGACTGGGAAGCCACGGCGGTCCCCGAACTGCGGGAATACGTGAAGCGTATGGCGGATACGCTCTGCGCATCACTCGCGCGCCCCTAGCTCTACCGCACACACCTCCCTGCTGCGCCTTAACGACGCAGGAGGGAGGCCTGGGTATTCAACCTTTGCGGAACACAAACACCAACCCGACAATGATCAACCCCATGCCCGCGATGCTTAACAGCGCAAGCCGGTTGCCAAAAATCAGGAAATCCATCACGGCCGTCACCGCCGGCACCAGATAAAACAGGCTGGTGACATTCACAAGATTGCCCCGGGCGATCAGGCGGTACAGCAACAGTGTCGCCAGCAGCGACACCACCAACCCCATCCACAACACCGGCAGGTAAAAACCGGCACTGTGCTCAATGTGAAAAGGCTGGAACGGCACGAACACCGAGCACAGCACCAGGCCCGCCAGGTATTGCACCGGCAGCGTACCCAGCGGATTGTCGGTGATGCGCTTCTGCATGATCGACCCGAACGTCATGCTCGCCAGGGCCAACAAGCCAAACAGCATCCCGGCGAGGGACATGCCGGACAGTCCGATGCCCTGATAAACCACCATGATCAACCCTGCCAACCCCAGCGCAAGCCCGAAGACACGCCTCCACGAACGCTGACGTTCCACCAGCACCACCGTGAGGATCGGCTGCACTCCCATGATGGTTGCCATCACGCCGGGAGTAACCTTGAGGTCCAGGGCCAGCAGATAAAAAATCTGATACGCCCCCAGCAACACCACCCCGGTGGCCGCCGCATACCACAGCGGCTTGCCGGGGCACGGCAGTTTCAACTTCAGCACGGGCACCAGAATTACCAGCCCCGCAAGGGCGATGGCAAAACGGGCCAACAGAAAGGCAAAGGGCGACGCGTGGACCAGGCCCAGCTTGGAGAAAATCGCGCCGCTGCTCCACAGCAGCACAAACAGGCTCGTCGAGGCCGCCGCGGCCGCGGATTGTTTCGAAATAACAGACATGAATACCACCTGTAATCAGGCAAAAAGCCAATTCAGCCAGAGCTGAAATTCAGTAGTTTTTTTCAGGCAGGCAGAGGGGAACAGCGGTTCGCTGATCAGCCCGAAATGCCGACACCCGGCGGTGATACGACTGCGTACACCGGTGTGCTACTGACAGGTGGGGGGTAGTGACTGATCTGCGCAGGCTGCTTGCTCCCGCACGGCACGACCACAGCGCTGACCGCTGAGTCGACTACCGCTATGCACCGGGAAGAAGCTGGCATGGGCTGATCTGTATGAAAGGATGAGGACCCGGCGACTATAACCAGCGGCTTACACACTTTGCAATCACTTCACCGCAGCCTTTTGCGTGGCGGAGTTTTCATGCCCGCGCGCACTGGCGGTCGTTATAATGCCGCCCAGTTTTTTCCAAGGATTTCACATGATCACTTTGCCCTGGCTGTATTTGCTGCTTCTTTCCGTTGGCTATGTACTGGCCCTGACCTACGGGCAATTGGGCGTGCTGGCTGTGGTGTCGGTTGCACTGCTGCTGATCGCCGGTTACGCCGTTCGCCAGCAACGTACCCCTTGGGCACGCTACCTCGGCCATGGCCTGTTCATCGTACTGGCCCTGGGCCTTGCGATGCACTGGCTGCCCGGCTTCTACAATGGACGCGGCATCGCGCCCCAGCGTCTGACGCCCGATGCCGTACCGTTTTCGCTGTACCTGAACCAAGACAAACCGCTGATCGGCTTCTGGCTGTTGCTCGCCTGCCCGTGGATTGTGGCGCGCCGCTCGTTGCGCCTGACGCTGTGTGTCAGCGCCCTCGCCCTGGCCCTCACGGCAGTCGCCGCACTGGGTGGCGCCGCCCTGCTGGGCATCATCAGTTGGGCACCGAAATGGCCGGAGCAGGCCTGGCTGTGGGTGCTCAATAACCTGCTGCTGGTGACCCTGGTCGAGGAAGCCCTGTTTCGGGGCTACGTTCAGGGCGGCCTCAGCCGACGCTTCAAACATCTGCCCTACGGCGAGAACCTTGCCTTGCTGCTGGCTTCGTTGCTGTTCGGTCTGGTGCACCTGGGCGCGGGCTGGCACTGGGTGCTGCTGGCGGGCATCGCCGGGCTCGGATACGGCCTGGCTTACCGTTTCGGCGGCTTGGGGGCTGCGATTGTCACGCACTTCGGCCTGAATCTGCTTCACTTCGGGCTGTTTACCTACCCGATGCTGGCCGGCTGATTGTTGCGAAAATAAGTTAAATAAATGCCCGCATCGGCCGACAACCCCTGAAAGCCTTGCGGATTGAACAACCATGCGTAATAACCAACCCGTTACCCAGCGCGAACGTACCTTCCCCGCTCAGCAACGGTTGATCTCCACCACAGACGCCAAAGGGGTGATCACTTACTGCAACGACGCCTTCGTCGAAATCAGTGGGTTCACCCGTGACGAACTGGTCCGTGCCCCGCACAACCTCGTGCGCCACCCCGACGTGCCGTCGGCCGTGTTCGCGCACATGTGGTCCACGCTCAAACAAGGCTTGCCATGGATGGGCATCGTCAAGAACCGCTGCAAGAGTGGTGATCACTATTGGGTAAACGCCTATGTGACGCCGGTCTTCGACGGCAATCAGGTGATCGGCTACGAATCAGTACGCATCAAGCCCACCGCCGAGCAGATCCGCCGCGCCGAAGCGCTCTATCAACGCATCAACCAGGGCAAGTCAGCCGTTCCCCAACGCGATAAATGGCTGCCGGTGTTGCAGGACTGGCTGCCGTTCATTCTGGTCAGCCAGTTGAGCTTCATGATCGGCGCCTCGCTCAACTCCCACTGGGGCTTTGCACTGGCTGCGGCGCTGTCGGTGCCGCTGGGCCTGCTGGGCCTGAGCTGGCAACAGCGCGGCCTCAAGCGCTTGCTGCGCCTGGCCGAGCAGACCACGTCCGACCCGCTCATCGCGCAGATGTACACCGACAGCCGTGGTGCTCAGGCGCGACTGGAAATGTCGATCCTCAGCCAGGAAGCGCGCCTGAAGACGTGCCTCACACGCCTGCAGGACACCGCCGAGCACCTCAACAGCCAGGCGGCGCAGTCCAACACCCTGGCGCACAACAGCTCCAGCGGCCTGGAGCGCCAGCGCGTGGAAACCGAGCAAGTGGCCACCGCCGTCAACCAGATGGCGGCGACCACTCAGGAAGTCGCCAGCCACGTGCAGCGCACGGCTGACGCGACTCAGGAAGCCAACCGCCTGACCGGGCGCGGGCGCGATATCGCCGGGGAAACCCGCGAGGCGATTCAGCGTCTGTCCGTTGCCGTGGGCGAAACCGGCGTGACCGTCACCCAACTGGCCAAGGACAGCGATGAAATCGGCGGTGTGGTGGACGTGATCAAAGGCATTGCCGACCAGACCAACCTGCTGGCACTGAACGCCGCCATCGAAGCCGCACGTGCCGGCGAGATGGGCCGTGGTTTTGCGGTAGTGGCTGACGAAGTCCGCCAGCTGGCCCAGCGCACCGCCGAATCCACCGGGCAAATCCATGCCCTGATCGCCAAGTTGCAGCAGACGGCCAGCGCCGCCGTGCAAACCATGGATGCCGGGCATCGCCAGGCGGAAGAAGGCGTGGCGCGGGTGATGGAAGCGGATCAGGCGCTGGTGGGCATCAGCGAGGCAGTGGCGCACATCACCGACATGACCACCCAGATCGCGGCGGCAACTGAAGAGCAAAGCTCGGTGGCCGAAGAGATCAGCCGTAACATCAGCACCATTGCATTGCTGGCGGATCAGACGTCGGAGCAAGCGTTGAATTCGGCGCAGTTGAGTGAAGAATTGACTCACACAGCCAATACCCAGTACTCCCTGGTCGAGCGTTTCAACCGGTAAACCGCTATCGCAGGCAAGCCAGCTCCCACATTGGATCGGGTTCACACATTTCTATTTGTGAATACCGTCAAATGTGGGAGCTGGCTTGCCTGCGATGAGGCCCTAACAGCCGCCGATGAACTTAGCCACCTGAACCGCCGTAACCTCCAAATGCTGCTCATGAGTGAACCCCGACGCCTTCAACGGCTTCAAGTCATGATCCCCTGCCACCAGCCACATCACCTCGATATTCGGCGATAAGTCATACCCCTCCACCGCCGCCCGATTACCCAGCGCATCCCGCTCGCCCTGCACAATCAAAGTCGGCGTCTTCAACCCGGCCAGATGCTCAGTCCGTGGTTTCTCCGGTTTACCCACCGCATAGAACGGATAACCCAGGCACACCAAGCCATCAACGCCCAATTCGTCAGCCAACAAACTGGCCATGCGCCCGCCCATGGACTTGCCGCCAATGGCAAGTTTCCCAGCGACATGACGTCGCACCTCGGTATGCACCTCGCGCCATGCTTGCAGCAGTTTCGGCGCCGGATTTGGCGGGCGCTTGCCGCCGTCCACACGGCGCTGGGCCATGTAGGGAAATTCGAAGCGCAACACGTTCACGCCCTGTGCGGCAAGGCGTGCCGCCATGTCGGTCATGAAACCCGAGTCCATCGGTGCGCCCGCGCCGTGAGCCAAAATCAACGTGCCTTGCGCCTTGCCTGACGCGGCATTCCACAACCACCCGCGCTCGCGCACACACTGCGCCCATTGATCCCCGTCAATACTGGCCTTGTGCTCTTCTCCCATGCTTGCCTCGCTTTTTAGTCTGCCTATAACTCCAGCCCAAGTGCCGCATCTGCTTGGGTTGAACCGTGGATGGGGAACCATGAACACTACTTTAAGTACCGCCTATAACTACAAGGTGGTCCGCCAATTCGCCATTATGACGGTGGTGTGGGGCATCGTCGGCATGGGGCTCGGGGTTTTTCTCGCGGCCCAATTGGTCTGGCCTGCTCTGAACTTCGATCTGCCGTGGACCAGCTTCGGTCGCCTGCGTCCGCTGCACACCAACGCGGTGATCTTCGCCTTCGGCGGCTGCGCGCTGTTCGCCAGCTCCTTCTACTCGGTGCAACGCACCTGCCAAACCCAGCTGTTCGCGCCGAAAATCGCCGCGTTCTGCTTCTGGGGCTGGCAGTTGGTCATCGTCCTGGCCGCGATCACCTTGCCGCTGGGCTACACCAGCTCCAAGGAATACGCCGAGCTGGAATGGCCGATCGACATTCTGATCACCATCGTCTGGGTGGCCTACGCCATCGTATTCTTCGGCACGGTGATGAAGCGCAACACCGAGCACATCTACGTCGGCAACTGGTTCTTCGGTGCGTTCATCATCACCGTGGCCATTCTGCACATCGTCAACAACCTGGAAATCCCGGTCAGCCTGACCAAGTCCTATTCCCTCTACGGCGGTGCGACAGATGCCATGGTGCAGTGGTGGTACGGGCATAACGCGGTAGGCTTTTTCCTCACTGCCGGCTTCCTGGGGATGATGTACTACTTCGTGCCCAAGCAAGCCGAACGTCCGGTGTATTCCTATCGCTTGTCCATCGTGCACTTCTGGGCGCTGATCACCCTGTACATCTGGGCAGGTCCCCACCACTTGCACTACACCGCGCTGCCGGACTGGGCACAGTCCCTGGGCATGGTGATGTCGCTGGTGCTGCTGGCACCGAGCTGGGGCGGCATGATCAACGGCATGATGACCCTGTCGGGCGCCTGGCATAAGTTGCGCAGCGACCCGATCCTGCGCTTCCTGGTGGTGTCCCTGGCGTTCTACGGCATGTCGACCTTCGAAGGCCCGATGATGGCGATCAAGACCGTCAACGCCCTCTCCCACTACACCGACTGGACCATCGGCCACGTACACGCCGGCGCGCTGGGCTGGGTGGCGATGATCTCCATCGGCGCGCTGTACCACATGATCCCGAAAATTTTCGGCCGCGAGCAGATGTACAGCCTCGGCCTGATCAACGCGCACTTTTGGCTGGCCACCATCGGCACCGTGCTCTACATCGCCTCGATGTGGGTCAACGGCATCGCCCAGGGCCTGATGTGGCGCGCGGTCAACGAAGACGGCACCCTGACCTACTCCTTCGTCGAAACCCTGGTGGCCAGCCACCCCGGCTTCATCGTGCGGCTGGTGGGCGGCGCGGTGTTCCTCAGCGGCATGTTCCTGATGGCTTACAACACTTGGCGCACCGTGCGTTCGGCGCAGCCTGCCCAAGTCACCGCAGCGGCGCAGATGGCCTGAGGAGTCGATGATGAAACACGAAACCATTGAAAAGAACGTCGGCCTGCTGATGCTGCTCATGGTGCTCGCCGTGAGCATCGGCGGCCTGACCCAGATCGTCCCGCTGTTCTTCCAGGACGTGACCAACAAGCCGGTGGAAGGCATGAAGCCCTACACCGCGCTGCAACTCGAGGGCCGTGACATCTATATCCGCGAAGGCTGCGTACAGTGCCACTCGCAGATGATCCGCCCGTTCCGCGCCGAGACCGAACGCTACGGCCATTACTCGGTAGCGGGCGAAAGCGTGTGGGACCACCCGTTCCTGTGGGGTTCCAAGCGCACCGGCCCGGACCTGGCGCGCGTCGGCGCCCGCTACTCGGACGACTGGCACCGCGCGCACTTGTACAACCCGCGCAACGTGGTGCCCGAGTCGAAAATGCCGGCCTACCCATGGCTGGTCACCGCCCAGGTCGACAGCAGCCACACCGAGACCAAATTGAAAGTGATGCGCACCCTCGGCGTGCCCTACACCGACGACAACATCAGTGGCGCCGTCGCTAGCCTCAAGGGCAAGACCGAGATGGACGCGCTGGTGGCGTACCTGCAAGTGCTCGGCACTGCCATCAAGAGCAAGAGGTGAGCCATGGGATTTGAATTCGATGCAGGCACCATCCGCGGCCTTGGCACGCTGGTGGTTGCCATCGCCTTTATCGGTCTGTCGCTGTGGGTATTCAACAACCGGCGCAACGCGGAATTCGAGCAGGCGCGCCTGCTGCCGTTTGCCGATGAACTTTCCCCAACCGACGCTCAAGAAGAGCCTGCAACAAGGAGCAACCAGCCATGACCCTGTTCTGGAGTACATGGATCTGCGTACTGACCCTCGGCAGCCTGATCGGCCTGACCTGGCTGCTGGTCGGCACCCGCAAGGGCGAAACCAAAGGCAGCGTGGACCAGACCATGGGCCACGCCTTCGACGGTATCGAGGAATACGACAACCCGCTGCCCCAGTGGTGGTTCATGCTGTTCGCCGGCACCCTGGTGTTTGCGGTCGGCTACCTGATCCTCTACCCGGGCCTGGGCAACTGGAAAGGTGTGCTGCCGGGTTATGAAGACGGCTGGACCCAGACCAAGGAATGGGACAAGGAAATGGCCAGGGCCGACGCCAAGTTCGGACCGATCTTCGCCAAATTCTCGGCCATGCCGGTGGAAGAAGTCGCCAAAGACCCGCAGGCGCTGAAAATGGGCGGCCGCCTGTTCGCCTCCAACTGCGCGGTGTGCCACGGCTCGGATGCCAAGGGCGCGTATGGCTTCCCGAACCTGGCCGATAACCTGTGGCGCTGGGGCGGTTCAGCCGAGGCGATCAAGGCGACGATCATGAACGGCCGCCACGCGGCGATGCCTGCCTGGGGTGAAGTGCTGGGCGAAGACGGAGTGAAAAACGTCGCAGCGTACGTGCGTCACGATCTGGCCAAATTGCCATTACCCGCCGACAGCACGGCCGACCTTGCCGCTGGCCAGGCCGCATTCAACACAACCTGCGTGGCGTGCCACGGCCCGCAAGGCCACGGCGTGGAAGCCATGGGCGCGCCGAACCTGACTGAGCCCGCCGGGTTCATCTACGGCACCAGCCTTGCGCAGCTGCAGCAAACCATTCGCCACGGCCGCCAGGGTCAGATGCCCGCGCAGGAGGTGCTGCAAGGCAACGACAAGGTGCACCTGCTGGCGGCTTACGTGTACAGCCTGTCTCATGGAGACACCAAGGCGGAAGAACGCTGAACCGCCTTCAACCATCAAGCCCCGCTCAGTGACCACTGGCGGGGCTTTTTTTGTAAGCGATGACCGCTCGTTCCCCCGTCCTTGCCCCCCGCGCCAGCGAAGTAGTAACGTCACTACATTCAAACTGATGAGGGGATCACTCCCATGACCATCACCACCATTTCCAGCCGTGAATTCAACCAGGACACAAGCGGTGCCAAAAAAGCCACCCGCCAGGGGCCGGTTTTTATTACCGACCGCGGCAAACCCGCCCATGTGCTGCTAAGCATTGAGGACTACCAGAAATTGACCGGCCTGAACGCCGACATCGTTGACTTGCTGGTCATGCCGGACGCTGCCGATATCGAACTCGAAACCGAACGCGCCGTGATCACTCATCGCCCCGTGGACCTCTCTTGATGTATCTACTCGACACCAATGTTATTTCCGAGCTGCGTAAACCCCAGGCAAACGCGAACGTCGTCGCCTGGGCCAAAAGCGTCATCGCTGCGCGTCTGTTCATCTCGGCAATTACACTCAAAGAGCTTGAGACCGGGGTGCTGCGCATTGAGCGCCGCGATGCGGCTCAGGGCAAGGTGTTACGCACCTGGCTCAAGCGTCATGTGATGCCCGCGTTCGATGCCAGGATTTTGCCAGTCGACGCCGCCGTCGCGCTGCGGTGTGCCCACCTGCATGTTCCCGACAAGGCCAACGAAAGTGACGCCCTGATCGCCGCGACCGCTTTGGTGCACGGGTTCACGGTAGTCACACGCAACGTCAGCGATTTCATATTCAGCGGCGTCAACGTGATCAATCCCTGGGAGGAATGACCGGCGCGCCTGCGACACCCCTCCCTGCTTCACACCTCAACTGACCCGAATGCTTGACGACGTCACCGCGCGACCTGTTGTCGCACCCTTCCCGCCCTCAACTTTCCCCTCCTGCCATTCGGGTCTACGCTTGTTCCCACAGTGGATCGGTATTGACCGGTCGACGGCCGATTTGCACTCGATGGGTTGAACATTTCTGCTCGATGACAGGCGCAAAGGCTGGCAGTGACCGGCTGTCATGCCACTGACCCCTTGTCATCCGCACAGCGTGTTTACACACACCAAGTTACAAGTCTTCCCGAACCGCAAAAATTCCTGTCTACTTGATCAGCTTTCCATTTTGGATTTTGTCCCTACGCAAAACATGGAAAGGGCGCAGAATCTGGCGTGGAACGCATTGATACAGGTCAGTCATTGCGTTGCAATGGCCCCTCGGTTTCTACATACTTGCGGCCGATTTTACCTATAAAAAAACCTAAACCGTGGAACCTTAGAATGAGCACAGCAATCAGTCCGACTGCTTATAACTATAAGGTCGTCCGCCAGTTCGCCATCATGACGGTGGTCTGGGGGATCCTTGGCATGGGGCTCGGGGTGTTCATCGCCTCGCAACTGGTTTGGCCGGAATTGAATTTCGGTTTGCCATGGACGACCTTCGGTCGCCTGCGCCCGCTGCACACCAACCTGGTGATTTTCGCCTTCGGCGGATGTGCATTGTTTGCCACCTCCTACTATGTCGTGCAGCGAACCTGCCAGACGCGACTGATCTCCGACGGCCTCGCCGCCTTCACCTTCTGGGGCTGGCAAGCCGTGATCCTCGGCGCCATCATCACCCTGCCGCTGGGTTACACCACCACCAAGGAATACGCCGAGCTGGAATGGCCGATCGCCATTTTGCTGGCCATCGTCTGGGTGACTTACGCCGTGGTGTTCTTCGGCACCATCGTCAAGCGCAAGACCAAGCATATTTATGTGGGCAACTGGTTCTACGGTGCCTTCATTCTGGTGACGGCGATGCTGCACATCGTCAACCACGCCTCGCTGCCGGTGAGCTGGTTCAAGTCCTACTCGGCCTACGCCGGCGCGACGGACGCGATGATCCAGTGGTGGTACGGCCACAACGCCGTGGGGTTCTTCCTCACCACCGGCTTCCTGGGAATGATGTACTACTTCGTGCCGAAACAGGCCGAACGCCCGATCTACTCCTATCGCCTGTCCATCGTGCACTTCTGGGCACTGATCACCCTGTACATCTGGGCGGGCCCGCACCACCTGCACTACACCGCATTGCCGGACTGGGCCCAGTCGCTGGGCATGGCGATGTCGATCATCCTGCTGGCGCCGAGCTGGGGCGGCATGATCAACGGCATGATGACCCTGTCGGGTGCCTGGCATAAATTGCGCACCGACCCGATTTTGCGTTTCCTCGTGGTGTCGCTGGCGTTCTACGGCATGTCGACCTTCGAAGGCCCGATGATGGCCATCAAGACGGTCAACTCGCTGTCCCACTACACCGACTGGACCATCGGCCACGTACACGCCGGCGCGCTGGGCTGGGTGGCGATGATCTCCATCGGCGCGCTGTACCACATGATTCCCAAGCTCTACGGCCGCGTGCAGATGCACAGCGTCGGGCTGATCAACGCGCACTTCTGGCTGGCCACCATCGGCACCGTGCTCTACATCGCCTCGATGTGGGTCAACGGCATCACCCAGGGCCTGATGTGGCGTGCGATCAACGATGACGGCACGCTGACTTACTCCTTCGTCGAAGCGCTGCAAGCCAGCCACCCGGGCTACATCGTGCGCGCCCTGGGCGGTGCATTCTTTGCCAGCGGCATGTTCCTGATGGCCTACAACGTGTGGCGCACCGTGCGTGCCGCCAACCCGGAAGAAGCCGAAGCCGCCGCCAAGATCGCCGTTGTGGGAGCTCACTGATGAAGCATGAAGTCGTCGAGAAGAATATTGGCCTGCTGGCCTTCTTCATGGTCATCGCCGTCAGCATCGGTGGCCTGACCCAAATCGTTCCGCTGTTTTTCCAGGACGTGACCAACAAGCCGGTCGAAGGCATGAAGCCGCGCACCGCCCTAGAAGTCGAGGGCCGTGACGTCTATATCGCCAACGGCTGCGTGGGTTGCCACTCGCAGATGATCCGCCCGTTCCGCGCCGAAACCGAACGCTATGGCCACTACTCGGTCGCCGGTGAAAGCGTGTGGGACCACCCGTTCCTGTGGGGCTCCAAACGCACCGGCCCGGACCTGGCCCGTGTGGGCGGGCGTTACTCCGATGACTGGCAGCGTGCGCACCTCTACAACCCGCGCAACGTGGTGCCCGAATCAAAAATGCCGGCCTACCCGTTCCTCGTGGAAAACAAGCTCGACGGCAAGGACACCGCGAAGAAACTTGAAGTCCTGCGTAGCCTGGGTGTGCCCTATACCGACGAAGACATCGCCGGTGCGGCCGCTGCCGTGAAGGGCAAGACCGAAATGGACGCATTGGTGGCCTACCTGCAAGGCCTGGGCACCCTCATCAAAAGCAAACGGTGATCTTCATGGATATAGGGATGATTCGAGGCCTGGGCACCGTTGTGGTGATGGTGGCCTTTGTCGGCCTGGCGTTGTGGGTGTTCAGCCCCAAGCGCAAGTCGGAGTTTGACGACGCAACCATGCTGCCCTTTGCGGATGATCCCGAAGCCATCAAGCACGTCGAGCAAGCTTCTAGGAGTAACAAAGAATGACTACGTTCTGGAGTCTGTACGTCACAGTCCTCAGTCTGGGTACCATCTTCGCCCTGACCTGGCTGCTGTTGTCGACCCGCCGGGGCCAGCGCAGCGAGCAAACGGACGAGACCGTCGGCCACTCGTTCGACGGCATCGAGGAATACGACAACCCGCTGCCCAAATGGTGGTTCATGCTGTTTGTCGGCACCATTATCTTCGCCCTCGGTTACCTGGCGCTGTACCCCGGCCTGGGCAACTGGAAAGGCCTGCTGCCCGGCTACAACTACCTCGACAACGACAAGCAAACCCCTTTCGCCAACGGCCAGACCGGCTGGACCGGCGTGCACGAATGGGAAAAGGAAATGGCCCGCTCGGACGCCAAGTTCGGGCCGATCTTCGCCAAATTCGCCTCGATGCCGATTGAAGAAGTGGCCAAGGACCCGCAAGCCTTGAAAATGGGCGGCCGCCTGTTTGCGTCCAACTGCTCGGTGTGCCACGGCTCCGACGCCAAGGGCGCATACGGCTTCCCTAACCTGACCGACGCCGACTGGCGCTGGGGCGGCGAGCCGGCCACCATCAAGGAAACCATCATGAAAGGCCGCCACGCGGTGATGCCGGCCTGGGCCGAGGTCATTGGCGAGCAAGGCGTGGCAGACGTGGCCGGTTTTGTGGTGACCAACCTCGATGGCCGCAAACTGCCGGAAGGCGCCAAGGCCGACGTGGCCAATGGCGCGAAACTCTTCGCCGCCAACTGCGTGGCCTGCCACGGCCCGGCCGGTAAAGGCACCCCGGCCATGGGCGCGCCCGATCTGACCCACCCGGGCGCCTTCATCTACGGCTCGAGCTTCGCCCAACTGCAACAAACCATCCGTTATGGCCGCCAGGGCCAGATGCCTGCACAGGAACAATTGCAGGGCAACGACAAGGTGCACTTGCTGGCGGCGTATGTTTACAGCTTGTCCCATGGGGACAAAAAAGCTGAAGAGCAGTAAATGTGGGAGCGGGCTTGCCCGCGAATAGCGGTGTATCAGTCAACTTATTTGTGACTGATACACCCTAATCGCGGGCAAGCCCGCTCCCACATTGGATCTCCTTCGCTTTCACGATCGGGCTAGTCAAACTGCCAGGTCCATTGATCCAGATCATGCAGGTCGCCCCCGATCGGCAGCAACGCAGGCGTATCATAACGCCACTGCAACAGCCTGTTTCGACCCCGGTTGGCACGTACTGGCCGAGGCAAATCTCCACCGCCGTGGGATGCAATGATGAGCGACCAAATACCGGTACATGACGTTACCCCGCCTGCCAAAACCGTCGACCTCTACGCCTCGCGCGAAAAGATCTACACCCGCGCCTTCACCGGCCTGTTCCGCAACTTGCGCATGCTCGGCGGCGCCGGTTTGTTCCTGCTCTACTTCGGCACCGTGTGGCTGAACTGGGGTGGCCACCAGGCTGTGTGGTGGAACCTGCCGGAGCGCAAATTCTTCATTTTTGGCGCGACCTTCTGGCCTCAGGATTTCATCCTGCTCTCGGGCATTCTCATCGTCGCCGCGTTCGGCCTGTTCTTCATCACCGTGTACGCCGGCCGCGTGTGGTGCGGTTATACCTGCCCGCAAAGCGTGTGGACGTGGATCTTCATGTGGTGTGAAAAAATCACCGAAGGTGACCGTAACCAACGCATCAAGCTCGACAAGGCCCCCATGGGCGCCAACAAATTCCTGCGCAAATTCAGCAAACACACGCTGTGGCTGTTGATCGGCTTTGTGACCGGCATGACCTTCGTCGGTTACTTCTCGCCGATCCGCGAACTGGTGTTCGACTTCTTCACCGGCCAGGCCGATGGCTGGTCGTATTTCTGGGTGGGGTTCTTCACCCTCGCCACTTACGGCAACGCCGGCTGGCTGCGCGAACAGGTGTGCATCTACATGTGCCCGTATGCGCGCTTCCAGAGCGTGATGTTCGACAAGGACACCCTGATCGTGTCCTACGACCCGCGCCGCGGCGAACTGCGCGGGCCGCGTAAAAAGGGCACCGACTACAAGGCCCAGGGCCTGGGCGACTGCATCGACTGCACGATGTGTGTGCAGGTCTGCCCCACCGGCATCGACATCCGCGACGGCCTGCAAATCGAGTGCATCGGCTGCGCCGCGTGCATCGACGCCTGCGACAACATCATGGACAAGATGGAGTACCCGCGAGGCCTGATCAGCTACACCACCGAGCACAATTTGTCCGGGCAAAAAACCCACAAGCTGCGCCCGCGCCTGATCGGTTACGCGCTGGTGCTGCTGGCGATGATCAGCTTGCTGGTCGCGGCATTTTTCATGCGCTCGCTGGTGGGGTTCGACGTCAGCAAAGACCGCGTGCTGTACCGCGAAAACGCCGAAGGCCGCATCGAAAACGTCTACAGCCTGAAGATCATGAACAAGGACCAGCGCGACCACACTTACGTGCTCGACGCCGCCGGCCTGCCGGACCTCAAACTGCAAGGCCGCCGCGAAATCAAGGTGGCCGCCGGTGATATCGTCAGCATGCCGGTGGAACTGTCGAGCGCGCCGGAGCAATTGCCGTCGAGCACCAATGAGGTGAAATTCATCCTCACCGATGCCGATGACGCCAGCGTTCACATTGAAGCCAAGAGCCGATTTATCGGCCCCCAAGTCCGTTAATTCAAGAGAGCAGACAATGCCCGCAGCCACCGCCGCAAGCCCCTGGTACAAACACCTCTGGCCCTGGATCATCATCGCAATCCTGGCCTGCTCGGTGACCCTGACCCTGTCCATGGTGACCATCGCGGTAAACAACCCGGACAACCTGGTCAATGACAACTACTACGAGGCCGGCAAGGGCATCAACCGTTCCCTTGACCGCGAACGGCTGGCGCAGACC
The DNA here is from genome assembly GCF_002813445.1 of Pseudomonas tolaasii NCPPB 2192. NCBI lineage: Bacteria > Pseudomonadati > Pseudomonadota > Gammaproteobacteria > Pseudomonadales > Pseudomonadaceae > Pseudomonas > Pseudomonas tolaasii. The sequence goes on along the minus strand of NZ_PHHD01000001.1, from coordinate 3,392,267 downwards.
CTGCAACTGCGCGCCAAGGTGCATTTGGACGAGCTGACCGGCGAGGTCGAGGTGAACCTCACGGGCTACAGCAACCCGAAAACCCTGGAACTGAACCTGATTTCCCCGACCCAGCCGGGCAAGGATCGCAAGATCAGCCTGGCGCGCAGCGACAGCGAGCCTGGCCGCTACATCGGCCAGGTCACCGACAAGGTCGAAGGCCGGCGTTTTGTAGAATTGCTTGGCGTCGAAGGCGACCGCACCTGGCGGATGTTCGAAGAAGAACAGGTCAGCCACGACAAGGATTTGCTTCTGGGCGATGAGCCGTTGCAGGGGGCCGAAGACCTGAAAAAGTAAAAAGCCTGCGCTTCGCGCATCGCGGGCAAGCCCGGCTCCTACATTGGATTGCGGTCCCCTGTGGGAGCCGGGCTTGCCCGCGATGAGGCCCTCCCAGCCACCACAGATTTCAACCCATGACCACCCCCTGCTACCACTGCGCCCTGCCCGTCCCCTCGGGCAGCCGCTTCACCACCCTCATCCTCGGCGAGCGCCGCGAGCTCTGCTGCCCGGGCTGTCAGGCGGTGGCCGAAGCCATTGTGGCCGGCGGCCTGGAAAGTTATTACCAGCACCGCAGCGAAGCCTCGACCAACCCCGACGCATTGCCGGTGCAGTTGGTGGACGAACTTGCGCTGTACGACCGCGCCGACGTCCAGCAGCCCTTCGTGCACCACACGGGCGAACTGGCCGAAACCACCCTGTTGATGGAAGGCATCAGTTGCGCAGCCTGCGGCTGGCTGATCGAAAAACACCTGCGCGGCCTGCCCGCCGTGGCCGAGGCGCGGTTGAACCTGTCCAACCATCGCCTGCATGTGCAATGGGCCGATGGGCAACTGCCGCTCAGCCAATTGCTCAGCGAACTGCGCCATATCGGTTACGCCGCCCACCCGTATCAGGCGGATCGCGCCGCCGAGCAACTGGCCGGCGAAAACCGCCTGGCCTTGCGCCAACTGGGCGTGGCCGGTTTGCTGTGGTTCCAGGCGATGATGGCAACCATGGCCACCTGGCCCGAATTCAATATCGACCTGAGCCCGGAACTGCACGTCATCCTGCGCTGGGTGGCGATGTTTCTGACAACCCCCATCGTGTTTTACAGCTGCGCACCGTTTTTCAAAGGTGCCCTGCGCGACCTGCGCACCCGCCACCTGACCATGGACGTGTCGGTGTCCCTGGCGATTGGCGGCGCCTATCTGGCCGGCATCTGGACCGCAATCACCGGCACCGGCGAGTTGTATTTCGATGCAGTGGGCATGTTCGCGCTGTTCCTGCTGGCCGGCCGCTACCTGGAACGCCGCGCCCGGGAACGTACGGCGGCCGCCACCGCGCAGTTGGTCAACCTGCTGCCGGCGTCGTGCCTGCGCCTGCACCATGACGGGCAAAGTGAACGCATCCTGCTCAGTGAATTGGCCCTGGGTGACCGCGTGCTGGTACACCCCGGCGCCGTGCTGCCGGCAGATGGCGTGATTCTCGACGGCCAATCGAGCATTGATGAATCGCTGCTCACCGGCGAATACCTGCCACAACCCCGGCATGCCGGCGACAGCGTCACTGCGGGCACACTCAATGTTGAAGGCGCGTTGACCGTCGAAGTTCGCGCCCTGGGCCATGACACGCGCCTGTCCGCCATCGTGCGCCTGCTGGAGCGCGCCCAGGCCGAGAAACCGCGTCTGGCGCAAATCGCCGACCGCGCGGCCCAGTGGTTCCTGCTGTGTTCGTTGATTGCGGCGGCGGTGATTGGCCTGGTGTGGTGGGAGCTGGACGCGTCGCGCGCGTTCTGGATCGTGCTGGCCATGCTGGTGGCGACCTGCCCGTGCGCGCTGTCCCTCGCCACACCGACCGCCCTGACCGCCGCCACCGGCTCCCTGCACAAACTCGGGCTGTTGCTGACGCGCGGCCATGTACTCGAAGGCCTGAACCAGATCGACACGGTGATCTTCGACAAGACCGGCACCCTCACCGAAGGCCGGCTGGCGCTGCGCGCAATTCGCCCGCTGGGCACGCTGAACAGCGATGAATGCCTGAGCCTCGCCGCTGCGCTGGAAAACCGCTCCGAACACCCGATTGCCCGCGCCTTTGGCCGCGCGCCGCTGGCCGCTGACGAAGTGCACAGTTCCCCCGGTCTGGGGCTCGAAGGCCGAGTGGGCGAACGCCTGATGCGCATCGGCCAGCCCGGCTATGTCTGCGAGTTAAGTGGGTGCCCGATACCCGCGTCACCCGACGAAGCCGGCCAATGGCTGCTGCTCGGCGACCGCGACGGTGCCCTTGCCTGGTTCGTGCTGGACGACCGCCTGCGCAGTGACGCCCCCGCCCTGTTGGCCGCGTGCAAGGCGCGCGGCTGGCGGACATTGCTGCTGTCGGGCGACAGTTCGCCGATGGTTGCCAGTGTCGCCGCCGAGCTGGGTATCGACGAGGCCCGCGGCGGCCTGCGCCCCGACGACAAGCTGCAGGTGCTGCAACAACTGCACAAGGAAGGCCGCAAGGTGTTGATGCTCGGCGATGGCGTCAACGACGTGCCGGTGCTCGCCGCCGCCGATATCAGTGTGGCCATGGGCTCGGCCACGGACCTGGCGAAAACCAGCGCCGATGCCGTGCTGCTTTCCAACCGGCTCGATGCGTTGGTGCAAGCCTTCGCCCTCGCGCGGCGCACACGGCGGGTGATCATCGAAAACCTGCTGTGGGCCGGGTTGTACAATGGGCTTATGCTGCCGTTTGCCGCCCTCGGCTGGGTCACGCCGATCTGGGCCGCGGTCGGCATGTCCGTCAGTTCGTTGACCGTGGTGCTCAATGCCCTGCGCCTGACTCGCCTGCCGGGCGCGCACGCTGCCAGCGCCCCTTTATCAACCCGCCCGCTGCCGGCATGAGCCGCACAGGCATGGAGTACCGATGCCAGCTTTATACGTGATGATTCCGGCGGCGCTGTTGTTGGTGGGTGTGGCCATCTACATCTTCTTCTGGGCGGTGGACAGCGGTCAGTACGACGACCTCGACGGCCCCGCCCACAGCGTGCTGTTCGACGACCAGGACCCCAACCACCTGGCCGCCGTCGACGAAGCCAACCGCCCCGAACAACCGGCCGAGCAGCCGCCCAAAGCGCCGCCCCATGCTTGAATTGGCGCCGCTGCTGGTTTCCGCGCTGATCCTCGGTCTGCTCGGCGGCGGGCATTGCCTGGGCATGTGCGGCGGGCTGATGGGCGCGTTGACCCTGGCGATTCCCAGGGAACAACGCAGCCGGCGTTTTCGCCTGCTGCTGGCGTACAACCTGGGGCGTATTCTCAGCTATGCCACGGCCGGGTTGTTGATCGGCCTGGCGGGCTGGGCAGTGGCCAACAGCCCGGCGGCGATGGTCCTGCGTGTGCTCGCCGGGTTGTTGCTGATCAGCATGGGCCTGTACCTGGCCGGCTGGTGGAGCGGCCTGACCCGCATCGAACGCCTCGGGCGCGGCCTGTGGCGCTTTATCCAGCCGGTCGCCAACCGTTTGCTGCCGGTGTCCAGCCTGCCGCGTGCCTTGCTGCTCGGCGCGCTGTGGGGCTGGCTGCCATGCGGATTGGTCTACAGCACCCTGCTGTGGGCGGCGAGCCAGGGCAATGCGTGGGACAGCGCGCTCTTGATGCTCGCGTTTGGCTTGGGCACCTGGCCCGTGCTGCTGGCAACCGGGCTGGCCGCTGAACGTGTCACCGCCTTGCTGCGCAAACGCAGCGTTCGCGTGGCCGGAGGGTTGCTGGTGATGCTGTTTGGCGTGTGGACATTGCCGGGGCCTCACCAACACTGGTTAATGGGTCATTGAACCAAGCCTTTCAGCCGGTATGGAGCCTGACATTGTGGCGAGCGGGCTTGTCCCGCGTTGGACTGCGAAGCAGCCCCATTTCAGACAACCGCGTTCCTTCATATGGGCCTTGGTCTTCAGGTTTTGGGGCTGCTGCGCAGCCCGACGCGGGGCAAGCCCGCTCGCCACAGGTTCCTGTGGTCCCCATCCTGTCTCTGACTCACTTGAGTTCCAGGATTGGCCATTGAACCACCCTGTGGCATAGCGCCGCTGCCCGTTGATGCAAATCAAGATGCCACCGGCGACACGCCCCTAGACTCGGTCCACTAGCCAATCCGGGGGACCGCCCGCATGCTCGACGCCATTCGTTGGGACACCGATCTGATTCACCGCTACGACCTGCCGGGGCCGCGCTATACGTCCTACCCCACCGCCGTACAATTCGACAGCCAGGTCGGCACCTTCGACCTGCTCCACGCCCTGCGCGACAGCCGCAAGGCAGCACGGCCCTTGTCGCTGTATGTGCACGTGCCGTTCTGCGCCAACATTTGCTACTACTGCGCCTGCAACAAGGTCATCACCAAAGACCGTGGCCGCGCCCAGGCCTACCTGCAGCGCCTGGAACAGGAAATCCAGCTGGTGGCCTGCCACCTCGACCCGAAACAGCCCGTGGAGCAATTGCACTTCGGCGGCGGTACGCCGACGTTTCTCAGCCACGACGAACTGCGCCAGGTCATGACGCGCCTGCGCCAGCACTTCAACGTGCTGGACGACGATTCCGGCGACTACGGCATCGAAATCGACCCGCGCGAGGCTGACTGGGCAACCATGGGCCTGCTGCGCGAATTGGGCTTCAACCGCGTCAGCATCGGCCTGCAAGACCTCGACCCCGAGGTGCAGCGCGCCGTGAACCGCCTGCAAAGCCTGGAAGAAACCCGCGCGGTGATTGATGCGGCGCGCACCCTGCAGTTTCGCTCGATCAACATCGACCTGATCTACGGCCTGCCCAAACAATCGCCGCTGAGCTTTGCGCGCACGGTGGAAGAAGTGATCAGGCTGCAACCGGACCGCCTGTCAGTGTTCAACTACGCGCATCTGCCCGAGCGTTTCATGCCCCAGCGGCGCATCAACAGCGATGACTTGCCCTCGCCGGCGGCCAAGCTGCTGATGCTGCAAACCACCATTGAACAACTGACCCAGGCCGGTTACCGCTACATCGGCATGGACCACTTTGCCCTGCCGGACGACGAACTGGCGGTGGCCCAGGAAGAAGGCACGCTGCAGCGCAATTTCCAGGGTTACACCACCCACGGGCATTGCGATTTGATCGGCTTGGGCGTCTCGGCGATCAGCCAGATCGGCGACTTGTATTGCCAGAACAGCAGCGACCTCAATCACTACCAAAATGCTCTAGCCGGGGCGCAACTGGCCACCAGCCGGGGCCTGGTATGCACCACCGATGATCGGTTGCGGCGGGCAGTGATTCAGCAGTTGATCTGCAACTTCAGCCTGTCATTCGACAGCATTGAACACGCCTTCAACGTCGACTTTCGCGGTTATTTCGCCGACGTTTGGCCACAGCTGGAGACAATGGCCGCAGACGGCCTGATCGAACTGAATGCCCAGGGAATCCACGTGCTGCCGGCCGGGCGCCTGCTGGTGCGCTCGGTGTGCATGGTGTTCGACGCCTGCCTGGAGCACCAGAACCGGCAGCGCTTCTCGCGGGTGATCTAGGCCCGGCTTACTTCGCCAGCAGCGACATGGCTTTCAACTGAGCCTCAGGTGATTCATTTTTCAGCGACTTGGCCAGTTGGGACTGGGCCGTCATCAACCCGGCCTGGATTGTCGCGATATCCCCCTGCAGGCTGGAGACCTTGGCCTGACGTGCTTCCGGGGACAAGGTGGTGTCATTCATGGCTGCCGACAGTTGAGCCATCTTTTCGGCGAGCTGTTTGCGCAGTTCGCGGATCATCTTCAACAATTGCTTGATGTTGTCTTTCAGGCCGCTGTCGTCGATGTCCTTGTTCGGGTTGCTACCGGCCTGGGAGGCTTTCATCCCGGCGCCGGAGATGGTCACCACCACCCCTTCGCCGGGCGTCGGTGGAGGCGCAGGTTTGTCGTCGACCTTTTTGCCCGCAAGTGCATCAGCCGCCGTCAGAATCTTCGGCGTCTTGGTTGTAATGACAGGGTTATTCAAGGGTGTTACCGACATGACCTGAGCTCCAGCCCATAGGGATTCACCGATGTATCGGCATCGATACACAAAGCTTTATACCGTTGCCGGTTTTTTGTACACGCTGGCCTCATCGCCCCCCGGTGCGTTACCCTTACGTCTTATGTGTGTTTTCCCACAAGGATTTAAGAAATGTCCGAGCCAGTCAAACTGCGCGCTCACAGCCAGGCTCATTGCAAGGATTGCAGCCTGGCCCCCCTCTGCCTGCCACTTTCGCTGAATCTGGAAGACATGGATGCGCTGGACGACATCGTTAAACGCGGCCGCCCGCTGAAAAAAGGCGAGTTTCTGTTTCGCCAGGGCGACAAGTTTGACTCCGTGTATGCCGTCCGTTCAGGCGCGCTGAAAACGTTTAGCCTGAGTGACAGCGGCGAAGAACAAATCACCGGTTTCCACCTGCCCAGCGAGTTGGTCGGGCTGTCCGGCATGGACACCGAGATTCATCCGGTGTCGGCCCAGGCGCTGGAGACTACGTCAGTGTGCGAAATTCCCTTCGATCGTCTCGACGAATTGGCCTTGCAGTTGCCGCAACTGCGCCGCCAACTGATGCGCGTGATGAGCCGTGAAATTCGCGACGACCAACAGATGATGCTGTTGCTGTCGAAGAAAACCGCCGACGAGCGGATTGCCACATTCCTGGTCAACCTGTCGGCCCGTTTCCGCGCACGGGGATTTTCGGCCAACCAGTTCCGCCTGAGCATGTCGCGCAATGAAATCGGCAATTACCTGGGCCTGGCGGTGGAAACCGTGTCCCGCGTGTTCACGCGCTTCCAGCAGAACGAGCTGATCGCCGCCGAAGGCAAAGAGGTGCATATCCTCGACCCGATCCAGCTGTGCGCACTGGCCGGCGGCACCCTCGACAGCTGATCCAGACACTCGCGGCCGCGCCAACCGGCGAGGCCGCAGGTATACTTCGAGTCCGTTTTCAGCCCCAGGACTCCTCGACGATGACTTTCGATTCGTTCGACATCAAATCCCTGATCCGCCCTGTCATCGACTTCCCCAAGCCTGGGGTGATCTTTCGTGATATCACGCCGCTGTTCCAGTCGCCCCGCGCCCTGCGCCTGGTGGCTGACAGCTTTGCGCACCGCTATGTCGAAGCCGACTTCACCCACATCGGCGCGATGGATGCGCGGGGTTTCCTGATCGGCTCGATCATCGCTTACCAATTGAACAAGCCACTGATCCTGTTCCGCAAACAGGGCAAACTGCCGGCTGACGTGCTGGCCGAGGGTTATCAGACCGAATACGGCGAAGCCTTCCTGGAAGTGCACGCCGACAGCCTGTGTGAAGGTGATTCAGTGCTGATGTTCGATGATTTGATCGCGACCGGTGGCACCCTGATCGCAGCGGCGAACCTGGTGCGGCGCATGGGGGCGAAGATTTTTGAAGCGGCGGCGATTATTGATTTGCCGGAGCTGGGTGGGTCGCAGCGCCTGGAAGACATGGGCATCCCGACCTTCTGCCTGACGCAGTTCGGCTTGACTGAAAAATAGCAGTCGCCTGGAACCGCCTCATCGCAGGCAAGCCAGCTCCCACATTTGAATGTATTCACACATCCAAATGTGGGAGCTGGCTTGCCTGCGATGGGGGCCTCAAGAACACCCTGGCTTACAACCCCATCTGCTTGCTGATGATTTCATTCATCACTTCCCGCGTCCCCCCGCCGATCGACAGAATGCGGTTGTCCCGGTACAGCCGCTCCACCAGGCTGCCGCGCATATACCCCTGCCCTCCAAGAATCTGCACGGCGTCATACGTCACGCGGTCAGCCGTGTCGGTCGCCAGGTTCTTGGCCATGGAAATCTCTTTGATCACACTTTTGCCGGCCGCCATTTTCGCCGCCTGGCGGTAGGTGAACTCCCGGGAAACCTCCACCGCCGTGGCCATTTCCGCCAGGCGATGCTTGATCACCTGGAATTTACCGATGGGTTTGCCAAATGCCTCGCGCTCGGCCGCCCATTTCAGGCTTTCTTCCAGCGCAAGTTGTGCGGTCATATTGGCCATCAAGGCCAGGGCCAGGCGCTCGCTCTGGAAGTTGCCCATGATGCAGGCAAAGCCCATGTTCTCGGCGCCGATCAAATGGCCGACGGGTACGCGGCAATCGTCGAAGAACAATTGCGCCGTGTCTGACGCCCACCAACCCATTTTTTTCAACGGCTGGCCGACGCTGAAACCGGGCGTGCCTTTTTCGATGAGCAACAGGCTGATGCCGCCAAACCCCGGGCCTCCAGTGCGCACGGCCACGGTGTAGAAGTCGGCACGGATGCCGCTGGTGATGAAGGTTTTGCTGCCGCTGACGCGGTAATGGTCGCCCTCACGCACGGCGCGGGTTTGCAGGTTGGCCACATCCGAACCGCCCCCGGGCTCGGTCACTGCGAGTGCGCAAATCTTCTCGCCAGCCAATACCGGCGGCGCCACCCGCTCGCGCACCTCGGGGCGCGCCCATTTGACGATCGGCGGCAGGCCGATATCCAGCGATCCAAGCCCGGCCACTACGCCGCCAGACCCACAGCGCATCAGTTCTTCGCTGGCGGCGACCTTCGCAAACAGGTCGCCCTCATGGCTACCGCCCAGGCTTTCGGGGTAACCGATGCCGAGAATGCCTGCCGCGCCGGCCTTGAGGTACAACGCTCGGGGAAAGCTCTCGGCTTCTTCCCACTGCTCGACGTTCGGCAACATCTCGCGCTCGACGAAACGGCGCACGCTGTCGCGGACCAATTGGTGGCTGGGATCGAAGTAGTCCTGAAAGGCAGACATCGGCAAGCTCCACGGAGAGGTGGAGCGAACTTACCAAGCGCTTGCTTGGTTATCAAGCCTGAGGCCAATATCGCTGACGCTGCAAAACTAATGTGGGAGCTGGCTTGTGTGGGAGCCGGGCTTGCCCGCGATGCAGGCACTGAGGTGTATCAGTCACGCTGCGGTGATGCTATCGCAGGCAAGCCAGCTCCCACATTTTGATGTGTGTCGCTCTTTAGAGGGCGATGGGTTTGCGGCCGGCGAAGGAGTGCGCCAGCGTGCCGCCATCCACCAGTTCCAGCTCGCCACCCAGCGGCACGCCGTGGGCGATGCGCGAGGTGATCAGGCCTTTATTGGTCAGTAGTTGAGCGATGTAATGCGCGGTCGCCTCGCCTTCCACCGTCGGGTTAGTGGCCAGGATCACTTCAGTGAACGTGCCCTGCTCTTCGATGCGCGCCACCAACTGCGGAATGCCGATAGCTTCAGGGCCCAGCCCGTCCAGCGGCGACAGATGCCCCTTGAGTACAAAGTAGCGCCCGCGATAGCCGGTCTGCTCCACTGCATACACGTCCATTGGCCCTTCCACCACGCACAGCAGCGTGTCGTCACGGCGCGGGTCGGCGCACTGCGGGCAGAGTTCTTCTTCGGTAAGCGTACGGCATTGGCGGCAGTGGCCTACGCCGGTCATGGCCTGGCTCAGGGCCTGTGCCAATCGGGTGCCGCCGCTGCGGTCGCGCTCCAGCAGCTGCAGGGCCATGCGCTGGGCGGTTTTCTGGCCGACACCCGGCAAAATGCGCAGGGCGTCGATCAGTTGGCGAATCAGGGGGCTGAAGCTCATGGGGAAAGGTCCGACAAAACAACGAGACGCGGTTTATACCCGCGCCCCGGATTAGCGTCAAATGCTCAATCCTGCGCGACGCGTACCACCAACTTGCCGAAGTTGCGCCCTTCCAGCAGGCCAATAAAGGCCTCGGGCGCCTGCTCCAGGCCGTTGACCACGTCTTCGCGGAACTTGATCTTGCCGTCGCGTACCCACGGCGCCATCGCGCTGAGAAACTCGGGTTGGCGATCGCCATAGTCGTCAAACACGATAAAGCCCTGGATGCGCACGCGCTTGGTCAGCAAGGTGCGTTGCAACGCCGGTAGACGATCCGGACCGCTGGGCGCCTCATGGGCGTTATAGCCGGCGATCAGCCCGCACAGTGGAATTCGCGCCTTGGGGTTGAGCAGCGGCACCACGGCGTCAAAGACCTTGCCGCCGACGTTTTCAAAGTAGATGTCCACGCCCTTGAAACAGGCCAGGGCCAGCTCATTGGCAAAATCAGCACTCTTGTGGTCGATACAGGCATCAAAGCCCAGCTCGTCCACCACATAGCGGCACTTGTCAGCGCCACCGGCGATACCCACCACGCGCAAGCCCTTGAGCTTGGCCACCTGCCCCACCACCGAGCCCACAGCGCCCGACGCCGCGGCCACCACCAGGGTTTCCCCGGCCTTGGGCTGGCCGATGTCCATCAAGCCCATGTAAGCGGTCATGCCCGGCATGCCGAGCACACCCAGGGCCATCGACGGGCTGGCGAGCCCCTTGGGCACCGGGATCAGGTTGCGGCCGTCGGAAATGCTGTGGCTCTGCCAGCCGGTAGAGCCGACCACCAGGTCGCCCACTTCGAATTTCGGATTACGCGACTGCTCGATACGGCTGACAGCGCCACCGGTCATGACCTCGTCGATTTCCACCGGCGCTGCGTAGGACGGCGCGTCGCTCATGCGCCCCCGCATGTAGGGATCGAGGGACAGGTACAGGGTTTTCAACAACACCTGGCCGTCCGCCAATTCCGGCAGGTTCACCCGTTCCAGGCGGAAATTCTCCGGGGTCGGCGCGCCGTGCGGGCGTGAAACCAGGACGATGCGCTGGTTCAGAATCGGTTCTTGAGGCATCTGGGGCTCCTTTCGCAAATCCATCGGTATAGGGTGCAGACCATGACAGAGCGGTTGGGGTTCGATGTTTTATCAGTAGCACCGTAGTGAATGCATCGCAGCGGTGCGGCGATCCGACAAGCCAACTCCCACAGGGGGCGCGGCGCGCGCAAAAAAAATGCCAGGCACAAGGCCTGGCATTGGAGTCTAGCCAAGGCTAGCGAATCAGAACGGCAGTTTCATGCCCGGCGGCAGTTGCATGCCGGCGGTCACGCCGCCCATTTTTTCCTGGCTGTTGGCTTCGATCTTGCGCACGGCGTCGTTGACGGCCGCAGCGAACAAGGCCTCGAGCATTTCCAGGTCATCTTCGCCCACGCCCGGCAATACGCTTGGGTCGATGCTCACACGCTTGATGTCGTGACGACCGGTCATCACCACGCTGACCATATCGCCACCGGCTTTACCGGTGACTTCGGCGTTGGCCAGTTCTTCCTGCATCTTGGCCATTTTTTCCTGCATCTGCTGCGCCTGCTTCATCAGGCCGGCCATGCCACCTTTCATCATGGGAATCACCTCAAAGTACGTGGATCAATTAGTTGCCCGGTGTTACGAAGCCTGGGGCACCGGGGCGTCGACAGGTTCAATAGTATCGTGACGAACGACCGCACCGAACTGTTGCATCATTTGCTGGATGAGCGGGTCGGCGTGGATCGAGCTTTCCGCATCACGCTGACGGTTCAGGCGCCGACGGGTCGCGGCCTGGGCCGGGGTCTCCTGCTCGGGCTTGATCAGTTCGATGGCGATGGTCAGCGTGCGCTCATGGTACTGGTTCAGCGCGTCGTTAAGGCGGCGCTGCTGGGTTGCGTTGAACAGGGCGCTGTGGGCCGGGTCCAGGTGCAACAGCCAGTGGTCGCCCTCAATGGAAATCAGGGTACAGTTGGCGGCGATGCTGCCGGTCATGCCGGAAATCGGCAGTTTCGGGAACAGTTCCAGCCATTGCAGGGCCAGGCCGGTGGCGGGCGCCGCAGCAGGTTCGGGCTCAGGCTCCGGGACCGGTTCGGCGGTGTGTTCGCTGGCCAGGTCATCCAGGTAGCTATAGGCCGAATCCATGTCCGGCTCGATGTAGTCTTCGTCCAGCGGCGGCTCGTCATCCAGGTCGATGCCCGGCGTAGCGGCGTCAACCTGGGCCACGGTGGGCTCGGGAACCGGCGCGGACACCCATTCCGGCGCATCCGGCACCACGCTGTCCGGAGTCGGCGTGGGCATCGGCGTGAGCTCGGGCTGTTCGCCGGTGGTTTCCAGCACGGGCTCTACGGCAGGTTGCAACTCGGCTTCCGGTTCGGCCTCGGCTTCTACCGGGTCATTCCACGGCAAATCGACGACGGGTTCAGGTTCGATGACCGGCACAGTTTCGGCGGCCACGGGCTCAGGCACGGGCGGCGCGACCGGAACAGGCGCAGCCGCCACTGGCGCAACAATTGCCGCGCCAGCCACTGGTTTGGCGGAATCAACTGTGGCCTGGCTGATCCCCACTGGCTTTAGCGGCTGTCTCGGCGCGTCTGCCGAGTCGGCGGGCCGGAACGCCAGCATTCGCAGCAGCACCATTTCAAAACCGCCGCGCGGGTCCGGCGCCAGGGGCAGGTCGCGACGACCGATCAGGCCCATCTGGTAGTAGAACTGCACATCTTCAGCAGGTAACGCCTGGGCCAGGGCCAGCACGCGGTCGCGGTCGCCGTGGCCGTTGTCGACGCCTTCAGGCAAGGCCTGAGCGATGGCGACGCGGTGCAGCACGTTGAGGATTTCCGACAGCACGCCGTTCCAGTCCGGGCCTTGCTCCGACAAGTGGCGCACGGCTTCGAGCAACGCCTTGGCGTCGCCGTCGATCAGCGCGTGCAGCACGTCGAACACCTGGCCATGGTCGAGGGTACCGAGCATGGCGCGCACGTCGGCGGCCATGACCTTGCCTTCACCAAAGGCGATGGCCTGGTCGGTAAGGCTCATGGCGTCACGCATCGAGCCGTCGGCAGCGCGGCCGAGCAGCCACAGCGCGTCGTCCTCGAACGGCACGTTCTCGACGCCCAGCACATGGGTCAAATGCTCGACCACGCGCTCGGGGGTCATGTTTTTCAGGGAGAACTGCAGGCACCGCGACAAAATCGTTGCAGGAAGTTTCTGCGGGTCGGTGGTGGCCAGGATGAATTTGACGTAGGGCGGTGGCTCTTCCAGGGTTTTCAACAGCGCGTTGAAAGAGTGGCTGGACAGCATGTGCACTTCGTCGATCAGGTAGACCTTGAAACGGCCACGGCTCGGCGCGTACTGCACGTTGTCGAGCAGCTCGCGGGTGTCTTCGACCTTGGTGCGGCTCGCGGCGTCGATCTCGATCAGGTCGACAAAGCGCCCTTCGTCGATTTCCCGGCACACCGAGCAGGTGCCGCACGGCGTGGAAGTGATACCGGTTTCACAATTCAGGCATTTGGCGATGATGCGCGCGATGGTGGTCTTGCCCACCCCGCGCGTTCCCGTGAACAGATAGGCGTGGTGCAGCCGTTGGCTGTCCAAGGCATTGATCAGAGCCTTGAGCACATGGGTCTGGCCGACCATTTCGCGGAACGAGCGCGGACGCCATTTACGTGCAAGAACCTGATAACTCATCGAAAACCGTCGCAACTGGGAAGCGGAAGCCGGTAATGCTAGCGGAGCAAGGGGGAAATTGCATCCGGCACGCTCGCCTAATCTGACTAAGCTCACCTCGTTGGCCCCGCAAAGGCCTGAACCCGGAGGGTGTATGCGCGTAGTCCTGGGCGCTTTATGGATGATTTCCCTCGCCAGCCTCGCGGCCCCTGCCCCGTTGCGCTTCGCAGTTTCCGACAGCTGGGCGATGCCGATGGCCGAGGTGGAAGACGACCGCCCCACCCAGGGCATCCTGTATGACCTGATGCTGAGCCTGGCCACTCAAGTGGGGCACCCCGCCGAATTTCACGTGCTGCCACGGGCACGCATCGCCGGTGCGATGGAGCATGGCGACATTGATGTGCGCTGTTATGTCGCCCAGGCCTGGCTCGACGAGGCGTCCGGGGACTACACCTGGAGCGTCCCGTTGATGGTGCAACGCAATGTGCTGGTCAGCCGGCACACAACCCCGCAGCCTGTGCACGTCGAAGGGTTGGTGCAGCAGTCGATCGGCACGGTGCTGAACTATCGCTACGCCACCCTTGACCCCTTGTTCGCAACCGGCCGCCTCAGCCGCGACGACTCGCGCAGCGAGGACCTGGTGCTGCACAAGCTGGTGGCGGGGCGATTCAACTACGCCGTGATCAATGAATGGATTCTGGACCGCTTCAACCTGGGCCTGCCCCCCGGCAAAAAACTGCACAACGTGGCCGTCATCGGCGAGCAGAGCCTGGGCTGCATCGTGCGCAACGACCCGAACGTGCCGGTACAGCGAATATTGCGCACGTTGTTGCGCATGAAGATGTCGGGCGAGATCGACGACATCATCCAGTTGTACACCGGCGAAAACGCGTCACCCTTGCAGACTCCTGACAAGAACTGACAGTACCGGCTTTTAGACTGGGCACCTCAACCCGCCGCTCTCAAGGAGATTGCATGAACACCGTCGCCCATTACTTCCTGCTGTACGTCGACAGCCCGGCCACCAGCGCCAACTTCTACAGCCGCCTGCTGGGCAAGCCGCCGGTGGAGTTGAACCCGACCTTCGCCCTGTTCATCCTCGACAACGGCGTGAAGCTGGGGCTGTGGTCGCGCCACACCGTGGAACCTGCCGCGACCATCACCGGCGGTGGCGGCGAAGTCGGCTTCTCCCTGCCAGACACCGCCGCCATCGACGCGCTGCACGCGCAGTGGGTGGAGCGTGGCGCGACGATCATCCAGTCACCGACTACCCTGGACTTTGGCTACACCTTTGTCGCCGAGGACCTCGACGGCCACCGGCTGCGGGCGTTCAGCCTGAGCGAGTGAACGCCAGCGCCCCTCCAGGCTGATGGCCGCCACGCTGGCCAGCACGATCACCGCGCCGAGCATCACTTGTACGGCAACGTGCTCGCCCAGCAGCGTCGCGGCCAGCAGCATGGCGACCGGCGGGATCAGGTACATCGCCACCGACGCGCGGCTGACGTCCACGTGTTTGAGCACATACCCCCAGGCCAGATACGCCAGCGCGCTCGGGAAAATCCCCAGCACCAGCACCGCCAGGTTTTCCGGCAAGGGCGCTTGCACCACGGCAGCGGGCAGGCCTGGCAGGTTCACGCAGAGCATCAGGGTGCCGGACCAGACCATGTAGCACGCCATGGTCAGCGGGCTGTAACGGTGTGCGTAGTGCTTCTGAATGGCGAAATACACACTCCACGACAGCGCGGCCAGCAGGATCAGCAAGCCGCGCGGGTCAATGTCCCCTACGCCGTGATCACCCCAGATCACCACCAGCACGCCGAGCAACCCGAGCAGCACGCAGCTCCAGCGCCACAGGCTGACGCGCTCTTTCAAGCAGAAAAACGCAATCAACACACTGAACAGCGGCGCCGACTGCGCCAGCACGCTGGACGCCGCTGCCGTGACCCACTGCTGCCCGTTATTCAGGCTGGTGTGGTGCAGGAACACGCCGAAAAAACCCAGCACCAGCAGCCACGGCACGTCACGCCACTGCGGCCGGCCAATGCCCATCACCAGTGCCACGCCGCCCATGAACACCGACGCGATCAGAAATCGCAGCAATGCCAGTTGCCCGGGGCTGTAGCTGTGCAGCCCCATGTGCACGCCAATCGGCGAATACGCCCAGCAGAGGATGACGCCGGCAATGACTAGCGTAAGCTTTAGAGGTGAAGGGGTATTCATCAACGGCACTCGGAAACCGGGAAGGAGTGCCGTCAGTCTTCGCCCTCGCAAGGCGCAGGACAATTAAGCGTTTCTGACTTCTGAAATCACTGGAACTGAGCAATGGAACTGGCCCAACTGAAAATGGTGCGAGCCGTGGCGCAAACCGGCAGCGTGGCCCAGGCCGCGCTGCAATTGCACTGTGTGCCGTCCAACATCACCACACGCATCAAACAGCTGGAAAGCGAGTTGGGTACACCGTTGTTTATTCGCGCGGGGCGCGGGCTGGCGATCAGCGCCGCCGGTGAGATCTTCCTGGATTACTGCGAGCGCATCCTGGCGCTGGTGGACGAATCCAAGCGTGCGGTCGACGCCAACGCCATCCCCCGTGGCACGTTGCGCATCGGCGCGGTGGAGTCCAGCGCCAGCGGCCGTTTGCCGCCGCTGCTGGCCGAATATCACCGGCGCTACCCGGACGTCAGCCTGGAACTGGTGACGGGCGCCTGGGCCGAGTTGCTCGATGACCTGCAGCACCACCGCCTCGACGTCGCGCTGGTGGCGGCCGGCGGCAAGCGCGCCAAGCTTGAACACAGCGTGGTCTACAGCGAGCGGCTGGTGCTGATCGCCAGCGCGTCCAGCGAGCCGATCAACAGTGCCGAAGACCTGGCCGGGCGCACCTTGCTCGTGTGGCCGCCCGGCTGCCCGTATCGCGCGGCGCTGGAAAACTGGGTCAAGCCCCACGACTTCAAACCCAGCATTGCCAGCTATGCCAGTTGGGGCACGATCATCGGCTGCGTGAGTGCAGGCATTGGCGTGGCGCTGGCGCCGGAAGGCATTCTGGCGCGCTATGAGCAGGCCAATCAGTTGGCGTCTTACCGTTTCGAGGAATTGCAGGCCGTGGACAACCTGCTGTTCTGGCACAAGGACACCCAACGGCACCTGGCGCGGGATGCGTTTGCCGGCCTGTTGCGGGAAACGTTCGGCTGACAGCTGTCGAAACTATGGGAGCGGGCTTGCTCGCGAATATGGAGTGTCAGTCGACATAAGCCTTGGCTGATACACCGCTTTCGCGAGCAAGCCCGCTCCCACACCTGGAAAGGCGTTGTCGCTCACCTCAGCCTTTCGGCGCAACCAGGTGTGCATATTGGTCCTGGCTGATCCAGCCGGTATACGTATGATCCTTGGCGTTGGTGAACTCAACCTGCGCCCAGCCATCCTTGTAGGCCAGTACGCCCACCACGTCATCCTTGACGATATACGGACGCTTGGCCGCATCGGCGCCAGGCTCTGTCAGCAAGTAGGCCTTGTCGGCCGAGACCGTGACCAGGCCAATCCATTGCGCCTTGGCGGTCTGGGTCAGCTCAAGGCCCGTGGCGATTTCCGGCATCAGCACACTCATGCAGCCGGGGTGCTGACGGCCCTGCTCCACGGTCAGTGTCACGCCATCGGACGAAGGCGCCACGCTGCCGGGGTAAGACTCATCCAGCCAGGTCGTCAGCGCTTGCGGCTCGCCTTGCAGGTAGAAGGCGCAGCTGCGGGTCACGCCCTCGCCCAGTTCCTCCGCGTAATAACCTTCAACCTGATGCTGCGGCGTCACTGCCAGCATCAAGCCTTCGTACTTGCCCGAATGCAACGCTGTTTCGCCTGCGAAGGCCGGTGCAACCGCGCACAACGACAAGACACCCACTGCCAGAAAACGCATCATCTTATTTTTTCCCTTCAAGTGCCTCGTAGGCCTTTTTGATTCGGTTGTCATAGTCGCCGTAATCCTTGCCGTTATAGTTGCGCGCCATGGCGACATAATCTTTATCTTTCATGGCTTTAATCAAAGCCGGGCTTTGGCTGCAAAAACCGATAAAAGCCTTAAGTTGATTGCCGGCATTAACCTTTAAGGCGGCGGCAAACTCAAACACGGTTTTGTAACCGCACGACGTAAAGTTGAACCCCATGATCTGAAACATGCCCCAGGAGGCCGACATCAATGCCGCCTCCTGGTCCAGGGCAAAGGCCGTGGCCATGGTTTCCCAGGCTTTGGTCTGGTCCTTGTTATTGGCCTGCCACTGCGGCCCGGCTTTCTTCACGTAGGGGTAGGACAGCAGCGGGTGCGCCTGGTCGTAGATGTGCTTGGTGTACTTGCGAAACAGGTGCCCTTCAAAGGCGATCACCGGCAGTTTGGCCGGGCCAAAACCCGAGCGCCCGCCGGATTCCACGGTGGCGAAGGCCTTGATGATGTTCACCGAAATGCCGCTGCCCAACTGCGTGGCGGCATTCTGGAAGTCGGTGTCGGTGAGGGTCATGCCCCCGTCGCACGTGGCCTGCAGCATCAGCTGGCGGTTGCGCCGCTCGGCCTCGACCATCGCGCGCATGCGGTCCAGATACACATTCACCGTAGCCTGCACCGCGTCGCCATTGTTATTGCCGAACACGTTCAGAAAGCTCGGAATGCGCATCGTCGGAAAGGCCTTTACCGGCACCTTCACCGCTTCTTCGATCAGGCTGTTGAAGGTACGGCCCGTCGGATCGATCACACCATCGGGGTGCGCGTACTTGAGGTGACGGAACTGATATTGACTGATGCACTGCACCAACTGGCCATCGCACTTGCCGTTTTCAGCCAGCGGAAAGCCCATCTTGGGAATGATCAAATTAAATAAATACTGGATGCACTGAACATCGGCGGGCAAGTTGCGCGCTTTACCCGGAGCGCCGACGGAAGCACTGATAAGACGGGGCAACCCTTGCAGGCTTTTCATGACAGACATCCCTGTTAGTTAAAGAAGTGATAGCACTTCAATATCAACTTATTACTGTTGTCACACTCTGAAACAAGTGGCTGGCGCACGCTAACAAGTTGGTTTTGGGTTGTCCAGTAGGCGCATTGATTGCTGTGAGACAGCTATCAATGCGCCGTGCACTTAACCTGGAAACGGTGTTGTTGGGCTACTTTTTCTTCTCCAGTGCTTCATAGGTTTTCTGGATTCGCTTGTCGTAGTCGCCAAAGTCCTTGCCGTTGTAGTTGCGGGCCATGCCCACATAATCCTTGGTCTTCATGGCCTTGATCAACGCCGGGTTCTTGCTGCAAAAACCCACGAACGCCTTCAATTGCTGCCCGGCATTGAGCTTCAACGCGGCCACAAAATCGAACACGTTCTTGTACCCGCAGGCTGCGAAGTTGAAGCCCATGATTTGAAACATGCCGTAGGACGCCGACATCAAGGCAGCCTCAGGGTCGAGGTTGAATGCCGCCAGCATGGTTTTCCAGGCCGTGGCCTGGTCCTTGTTATTGGCACGCCATTGCGGGCCGGCCTTTTCCAGGTAGGGGTAGGACAAAAAGGGGTAAGCCTTGTCGTATTTTTGCTGGGTGTACTTGCGGAAAATGTGCCCTTCATAGGCCACGACCGGCATCAATGCCGGGCTGAACCCGGAACGCCCGCCGGATTCCACAATGGCGAAGGCCTTGATGATGTTCACCGCAATGCCGTTGCCCAATTGAGCGGCGGCGTTCTGGAAATCAGCGTCGGTCAATGTCACGTTGCCGTCGCAGGTGGCCTTGGTCACCAGGTGTTGCTTGTCCGAGCCGGGGGCTTGAGCTGCCTTGCGCGCCTCATCGAGCAGGCTATTGAAAGTCCGTCCGGCGGGGTCAATGATCCCGTCAGGTTTGGTGGCTTTCAGGCGGCTCACTTGATAATCCGTGATGCGCTGCATCAGTTTGGGGCCGGACTTGCCGTCCTCGACCAAGGGCAATTCGGACGTTGACTTGATCAGATTGAACAGGCGCTGGATGTTTCGGACATCGGCAGGCTCATTGACCGCCTTGCCAGGGGTGCCGACGGAAGTCTTGATGGAAAGGGGTAAATCCTGGGGGCTGGGCATGGCAATCATCCTTAATCAGGGATTGAGTGCCATCACTTCTTCACTACTCCAGCACTGGGGTCGTTTGCATCATTGACGCTAGCAGGCGGCGTGAGGTTGTCCAGCCGTCATCGACCGCGCCATAAACATGGGCAGGTGACTGAAAAGTGGTTTTTTGATTTGAAATGCAGGGTTACAGCGAGGAAGAGCGTTATGGAGGCAACCCCACCAGCCACACCCCGGCACACAATGTTCCCGCTGTGGCTGCTGCCTTCCGGCTCTGACCAGGTTCACGGGTAATCGTTGCGGGGGGACCGATGGGGTCACCATAACGACGCCTGCCTCTCGGCAAGCCGCGCCATTGTACCGATCTCATCGGAAGTTACAACTGTTGGTTCCGGATTAAAAACATTCGATGGTTCAAGCACTTGCCCGCGGCCCCTAACCCGCACCGCCCCCCTCTGGGAGCCGGGCTTGCCCGCGATGCAGGCAACGCGGTGTGTCAGCGGTATCGCGCTGATACTATCGCGGGCAAGCCCGGCTCCCACACAAAGCAGGTTAGTGCGCCTGCACTGCCTCATCCGCCCGGCCGCCCTCTTCCTGGATCACCAGGTGAATGAAGTGCAGCTTGGCGATCACCGCCGGCGGCAACACGAAGGGATAAAAATCCGGCTGCCCCATACTGCGCGACAGTTCATTGAGCATGCCCGCCAGTTCGATCCAGGCGTTGACGAATGACAGAAACGCCGCGCCGCCGGGGTGTTCGGGGTCGTAAAGGGTGGTGAGCGGGAACGGTTGGTAGTCCAGATCCATTTCGCGGGCGCTCATGCCGAAGCCGAGGGCCGTGTCGACGGCGTCCATCATGTGCAGGTAATGCGCCCAGGTTTCCGCCCAGTCTTCCCACGGGTGCATGGTGGCATAGGCGCTGACGCAGGTGTGTTGCCACTCAGGACGCGGTCCGTTGCGGTAATGCTGGTCGAGCGCGTCGGCGTAACTGGCACGTTCATCGCCGAACAGGTTGCGAAACGGCTCGATCCAATGGGTGTTGGCGATAAGGCGATCCCAATAGTAATGCCCGACCTCATGGCGAAAATGCCCGAGCAGGGTGCGATACGGCTCGCGCATCTGCACGCGGACCTTTTCGCGGTGGGCGTCGTCGGCTTCCTTGATATCCAGGGTAATCAAGCCATTGGCGTGGCCTGTCATGGGCGCGTTGCCGTCCAGGTCGATGCCGACGAAGTCGAACGCGAGGCCGTTTTCCTCGTCGACGCTTTTAGGCACCACGCGCAGGCCAAGGCTGATCAACTGGGCCACCAGACGACGCTTGGCGGTTTCCACCTTGCGCCAGCGCTCGGGGTTTTCCGGAATCGACAGGTCAGGAATGGTGCGATTCAGGCTGCACGCCACGCACAATGGCGCGGTGCTGTGGGCCGGAATCAGCCAGTTACAAGCCGCCGGAGTGTTGAGGTTGGCGCAACGCCGGAAGGCGCCGGCGTCGAGGTTGTCATCCTGCAGCCAGGTGTCGACGACCGGGCCGGGTTGCAGCGAAGACAAACGACTTTGTTGCGGCTGGTAACCCAGCAGCGCCGAGCACGCCAGGCACTGGCTGTTGCGAAAGAACAGCGATTGCCCGCAGCGGCACTGCCACACTTTGCTGTTGCGCGACGAACCCGCCGTGAACGGCGCGGCGATGCGTGAACTGAGCTGCTCGAAATAGCGGAACATGACGGTCTCTCCCAGGTGACAGAGACTAGATCATCGTCCGGAAGAGATCGTTCATTTTCCTGATGGGGCTGCTGCGCAGCCCGGCGGGAGCAAGCTCCCTCGCCACAGTAGCGGGTCAGACGGTGATGTTGTGCCTGGCCAGGAAGGCGACGAAAGCTTCTTCGTCGAGCACCTTCAAGCCCAGCTCGGTGGCCTTGGCCAGTTTGGAGCCGGCGCCCGGCCCCGCCACCACACAGTGAGTTTTCGCCGAAACGGAACCCGCCACCTTGGCGCCGAGGCTTTCGAGCTTGTCCTTGGCCACGTCGCGGCTCATCAGCTCAAGGGAGCCGGTCAGCACCCAGGTATGGCCCGCTTCCGGCAAGCCTTCCACGACCTTCTTCTCGCTCTGCCAGTGCATGCCGAAGTCTTTGAGCTGCTGCTCGATGGCCAGCGCGTGGCTCGCATTGTCAGGGTTATCGAAAAACTCGCGCACGGCCTTGGCCTGCTTCTCGGGCAGCGCCTGGCGCATGTCCAGCCAGTCGGCTCTGATCACGCCTTCCAGGGTGATGAACTTGTCCGCCAGTTTTTGCGCAGCGCCCGGGCCGACGCTCGGCACATGCAGCTTGTCGAGCAAACCGCCCAGCGTGGTGCTGGCGGCAAACTCGGCACTCAATTCGCCCTGATCCTGCAATTGCAGCGCGCACTCGTCCGGCGACAACAGCGCGCCGATTACGTCGCGGTTGTGGCTGTCTTCAAAAAAGCTGTGAATCTCGTGCGCCACTTCCAGGCCCACGTCCGGCAGGTAGGTCAACACTTCGGGCAAGGCCTTCTGCACGCGCTCCAGGGAGGCCAGCGAACGTGCCAGCACCTTGGCCGTCTCCTCGCCCACATCCGGAATGCCCAAGGCGTAGATAAACCGAGCCAACGTCGGCGACTTGCTGTTTTCGATGGCGGTGATCAGCTTCTTGCTGGAAATATCGGCAAAGCCTTCCAGGTCGATAATCTGCTCATACCTGAGTTTGTACAGATCCGCCGGCGAGCCGATGAGTTTTTCATCCACCAGTTGCTCGATGGTCTTGTCGCCCAGCCCGTCAATGTCCATGGCGCGGCGCGAGACGAAGTGAATGATCGCCTGCTTGAGCTGCGCACCACAGGCCAGGCGCCCGACGCAGCGGTACACCGCGCCCTCGCTGACGGTTTCCTTGCCCTTGCTGCGCTTGACCAATTGCGTGCGCTCCACGTGAGAGCCGCATACCGGACAGCTTTCGGGGATCTGCACCGCGCGGGCGTTTTCCGGGCGGCGCTCAGGCACCACCGACACCACCTGCGGAATCACATCACCGGCGCGGCGGATGATCACCGTATCGCCAATCATCAAGCCCAGGCGCGCCACTTCGTCCATGTTGTGCAGCGTGGCGTTGGACACGGTCACACCCGCCACCTTCACCGGTTTCAAGCGTGCCACCGGCGTCACGGCGCCGGTACGGCCGACCTGGAATTCGACGTCGAGCAACTCGGTCAGCTCTTCCATGGCCGGGAATTTATGTGCAATGGCCCAGCGCGGTTCGCGGGCGCGGAAGCCCAGTTCCCGCTGGGACGCAATGCTGTTGACCTTGAACACCACGCCGTCAATCTCGTATGGCAGGCTGTTGCGCCGCTCGCCGATATCGCGGTAGTAGTCCAGGCAATCCTGAATACCCTTGGCCAGCTTCAGCTCGTGGCTGATGGGCATGCCCCACTTCTTGAGCTGCTGCAGGTTACCGATGTGGGTGTCGCTGATATCGGTGGTCACGCCATAGCAACAGAATTCCAGCGGGCGGCTGGCGGTGATTTTCGAGTCCAGCTGGCGCAGGCTGCCGGCAGCGGCGTTGCGCGGGTTGGCGAAGGTCTTGCCACCGACTTCCAACTGCGAGGCGTTCAGGCGCTCGAAACCGGCCTTGGACATGAACACTTCGCCACGCACTTCCAGGGTCGCCGGCCAGCCGCTGCTGTGCAGCTTCAGCGGGATATTGCGCACGGTGCGCACGTTGACGCTGATGTCTTCGCCGGTGGTGCCGTCGCCACGGGTGGCGCCGCGTGTCAGCTCGCCATTTTCATATAACAGGCTGACCGCCAGGCCATCCAGTTTGGGTTCACAGCTGTACTCCACCGCCGCGCCGCCGCCAAACAGGTCGCCCACCGGCAGGTCGAGGCCTTCAGTAACGCGCCGATCGAACTCCAGCAGGGTGGTTTCATCAAACGCGTTGCCGAGGCTGAGCATCGGAATGGCGTGCTTGACCTGGGTGAACGCCGACAGCGCCGCACTGCCGACCCGCTGCGTCGGCGAATCCCGCGTCACCAACTCCGGGTGCTCGGCCTCAAGAGCCTTGAGCTCGTGATACAGCCGGTCGTACTCGGCGTCCGGAATGCTCGGCTCGTCGAGGACGTGGTAACGGTAGTTGTGCTGATCCAGTTCAGCGCGCAGTTCGAGGATGCGGGTGTGGGCGGCGGTCATGGGTGTTCTCTCAGAAAGCAAAAGAGCAGCCGAAGCTGCTCAATATGTTAGTGCGCTTATTCTATCCGACAACGCCGAGGAGCAATCCTCAGCGTTTTTGTGTCAGGGCGCGACGCTCGAACTCGACGATGCGCTGACGGTAATGCTCGATGGTCTGGGCCGTCAGGACGCTGCGTTGATCGTCCTTCAACTCGCCATTCAACTCCTGGGACAGCTTGCGGGCGGCGGCCACCATCACGTCGAACGCTTGTTTCGGGTGACGCGGGCCCGGCAGGCCGAGGAAGAAACTCACGGCCGGCGTGCTGAACAGGTCGATATCGTCCAGGTCGAACGTGCCCGGTTTGACCGCGTTGGCCATGGAGAACAGCACTTCGCCGTTGCCCGCCATGCTTTCGTGACGGTGGAAAATATCCATTTCGCCGAAACGCAGGCCGCTTTCCAGAATGTTCTGCAACAGCGCCGGGCCCTTGAAGCCGGCGGCGTCACGGCAGATCACGCTGATTACCAGCACCTCTTCGGCGGCCGGCTGATCATTGACCGATTGGCGTGGCGCACTGCTTTTGGCCGGGGTTTCGTCAGGGAAGTCGTCATCACGGCTGCTGAAGCTCGGGCCATCATCCACGTCCAGGTTCAGGTCGCCCTGGTGCGGTTCGGCAACCGGTGCGCTGTTGCGCTTGCCACGCTTGGAAGACGGTTCACGGGCTTCGCGCACCGGCGCGCTCATGGACGGCAAGTCGTGTTCGTCCAGTTGCGGCTCTTTATGGGTGTCCAGCACACGGGGCGGCCCCAGCAGCTCGGCGCTGCCGTCGTCGTCTGGCAAGTTGGACAGGTTACGGTCCAGACGGAATTTGAGCTTGCCCTTGCCACCGCGCATGCGGCGCCAGCCATCAAAAAGAATACCGGCAATGACAATAATGCCGATGACGATCAGCCACTCGCGCAGACCGATTTCCATGTAATCCCGTGCCTCTAATAAAAAATGCTGAAAAATAAGGGGTTTAGCAACATCCAAACCGCTTTAAAACGTGGCGCCAACTCTATGTTCTGACTGACGTTTTGCCCACGCATACGAAAATTTGACATTAAACTAGCACGACCAAAGATAACTTTACACCGTCTGTCAAAATGCCTTGAACAAATATGTCCATTTGCCATATTTCACAGCCGGGTCCATCACCTTACATCCTGCCGAAAATTCTCTTTCAAAGCCCGGGTCAGGATTCCACCATCGCCATCGCTTCTTCCACATCCACCGCCACCAAGCGCGAACAACCCGGTTCGTGCATCGTCACACCCATCAGTTGATCGGCCATTTCCATGGCGATCTTGTTGTGGGTGATATAGATGAACTGCACGGTCTGGGACATCTCTTTAACCAGCCGCGCGTACCGTCCAACGTTAGCGTCATCCAGCGGGGCGTCAACTTCGTCGAGCATGCAGAACGGCGCCGGGTTCAACTTGAAGATGGCAAATACCAGGGCCAATGCGGTCAGTGCCTTCTCGCCACCGGACAACAAATGGATGGTGCTGTTCTTCTTGCCCGGAGGCCGCGCCATGATCGTTACCCCTGTATCGAGTAGATCTTCGCCCGTCAGTTCCAAGTAAGCGCTGCCTCCACCGAAAACTTTCGGGAATAAGGCCTGTAAACCGCCATTAATCTGATCAAAGGTATCTTTGAAACGATTACGGGTTTCCTTGTCGATCTTGCGGATCACGTTTTCCAGGGTGTCCAGGGCTTCCACGAGGTCGGCGTCCTGGGCATCCAGATAACGTTTGCGCTCGGACTGTTGCTGGTATTCGTCGATGGCCGCGAGGTTGATCGCGCCGAGGCGCTGAATGCGTGCAGCAATGCGCTCAAGTTCTTCTTCGGCTTCTTTCTCGCTGGCCTGGGCGGTCAGGGTATTGAGCACGCCGTGCAAGTCGTAGCCGTCTTCGAGCAACTGGTCTTGCAGGGTCTTGCGCCGCACGGTCAGGGCTTGCCATTCCATGCGCTGCTGTTCGAGCTGGCCGCGAATCAGCTGGGATTGCTGCTCAGCCTGGGTCCGGCGTTTTTCGGCGTCGCGCAGTTCGCGGTCGGCGTCTTCCAGGGCGATTTGCGCGGTCTTGAGTTCTTCGTCGACGGTCATGCGCTTGTCGAGCAATTCCTCGAGCTTGAGGCGCAACTCTTCCAGCGGCGCTTCGCCCTCCTCGAGGTTGAGGCTCAGTTGCTCGCGCTTTTCGGTGAGGCGTTCGGACTGCATCTCCAGGCGCTCAAGGGCCTGGGCCGTGGACGCGTGCTGAGCCTTGAGCGAACCCAGGCGCACGGCCAACTGATGAGCATGATCCTTGTGCTGACGGGCTTCCTGACGCACGCGGTCAAGGCGTTCGCGCAGGCTGTCGCGCTGGGCCAGCAGCAATTCGCGCTGTTCGGTGTCCAGCGCCATGCTGTCGAGGGCCTCCTGCAGTTGCAGACGCGCTTCGCCGATTTGTTCGTGTTCGAGGGCGCGTTGCTCGCCCATCTCCGCCACTTCCTCATCGAGACGGGTGCGGCGCAGGGTCAACTGCTCGACCTTGGCCTTGCTGGCGGAAAGCTGGGCTTTCAGTTCGCCTTGCTGACGCGCTTCGTCCTGCAACAGGCGGCGCAAGTGTTCGCGGCCGGTCTCTTGCTGGCGCTGGGTGGCGCGCAGGGTTTGCAGTTCGGTTTCCAGGCTTTCCAGCGTGGCTTCGCGCTCTTCGCGCTCGGCGATCAGGTTGACTATCTCCTGGCCGCGAGCCAACACGCCGCTTTCGGCGTCACTGGCGCGGCGCACGCGCAGGAAGTGACGGCCGACCCAATAGCCGTCGCGGCTGATCAGGCTTTCGCCGGCACCCAGCTGGCCGCGCTGGGCCAAGGCTTGCTCAAGGGATTCAACCGGCTTGACCTGGCCCAGCCAAGGCGACAGATCAATGGCCGACTCAACCTTGTCCAGCAGGCTGCCCGGCACCCGCGCGCCATCAGCGGCGGGGCTGAGCAAACGCAAATCGCCCTGGGCAAAACCGGCCAGGTCAAAGCCGCCAAAATCATCCACCAGCACCGCTTGCAGGTCGGCGCCTAAAACGGTCTCAACCGCCAGCTCCCAACCGGCTTCAACTTTCAACCCTTCCGCCAGACGCGGGCGCTCGGCCAAGTGCTGATCACGCAACCACTCAGCCGTGCCGGTGCCGGGGTCCAACGCCGCCTGCTGCAAGGCTTCCAGCGATGCGAGCCGGCCATTGAGCCGCTGCAAATCGCCCTGGGCCTGCTGCTGGGCCTGGGTCGCCTGTTGCAGTTGCTGACGCAGTTGCTCCAGGCGCTCCACTTGTTGTTCTTCGCTGGCTTCCAGCTCTTCCAGCGTCATTTCGCTTTCGGCCAGTTGCTCGCTCAGTTCCATGATTGCCGCATCTTCCGGGTCGGCAGCGAGCAACGCGCGCTCTTCCTGCATCCGGCGCTGGCGCTCGGCCAGGCGCTCCATGCTGGTTTCCAGTTGCTGGATGCGCGACTGCTGCACCTCGGCCTGGCGGCGTGGCTCGGCGGATTGCAGGTTGAAGGCGTCCCACTGCTCCTGCCAGCCGTGCATGGTGGTTTCGGATTCTTCCAGGGCGGCGGCGGCTTCTTCGGCGGCGGCGCTGGTGACTTCCTGCTCGGGCGTGAGCATGTCCAGCTCTTCGCCGAGGGTCAGCAGCAAAGTGCGGTCGTGGCCCAGGTGGGATTCGGTCTCCAGACGCGCGCGTTCGGCTTCCTTCAAATCATCCTGCAACTGGCGCAGGCGTTGCTGGCCATGCTGGATGCTTTGCTCGACGCGGGCAATGTCGCCGCCCACCGAATAGAAGCGGCCCTGCACCAGATTGAAGCGCTCGGACAGGTCATGGTGCCCGTCACGCAGGCGTTCGATGCTGGCGTCGGCATTGCGCTGCTCGGCCACCAGCGCTTCAAAGCTGATTTCCTGGGTGCCGATGATCGCTTCGCGCTGGCCCACCTGATCGTTCAGCGCCTGCCAGCGCAGGGCCGAGAGCTGCGCCTTGAGCTGACGCTCCTCGCCCTTGTATTCCTGATACTTCTCGGCGGCCTGGGCCTGGCGGTGCAGGCGTTCCAACTGGCGCTCCAGTTCTTCGCGCAAGTCGGTGAGGCGGGCGAGGTTTTCATGGGTGCGACGGATGCGGTTTTCAGTTTCGCGGCGCCGCTCCTTGTACTTGGAGATGCCGGCCGCCTCTTCAATAAAGTTGCGCAGGTCTTCAGGCTTGGCTTCGATCAGCTTGGAGATCATGCCTTGCTCGATGATCGAGTAGCTGCGCGGGCCCAGGCCGGTGCCGAGGAAGATGTCGGTAATGTCGCGGCGACGGCATTTGGTGCCGTTGAGGAAATAGCTGTTCTGGCTGTCGCGGGTCACTTTGCGGCGAATGGAAATTTCCGCGTAGGCGGCGTACTCACCAATCAAGGTGCCATCGGAGTTATCGAACACCAGTTCGATGCTAGCCTGGCTCACCGGTTTGCGGCTGGTGGAGCCGTTGAAGATGACGTCGGTCATCGACTCGCCGCGCAGGTTTTTCGCCGAGCTCTCGCCCATCACCCAGCGCACGGCGTCGATGATGTTCGACTTGCCGCAACCATTGGGCCCGACCACCGCCGCCATATTACTGGGGAAGTTCACCGTGGTCGGGTCGACGAAGGATTTGAACCCCGCCAGTTTGATGCACTTGAGCCGCACGCTTAGGCGTCCGCCAGCGCTGCGATGACCAGCGAGCTACTGCGCTGGCCATAGGCCGATAGCACTTGGCGAATCTGCGGCAAGTCACGGGCCAGCACGGCGCCGAGCAGTTGCTCGAACAATTCCAGGTACTCGCTCATGGATGCCTTGCGTTGATCCAGCGCCAGGTAATAGGCGCGGTTCATCGCCGGCTGCAGGTTATCGATGGTTTCCTGCAAATACGGGTTGTCGGCGAAGGGGTACGCGGCGCGCATCACATTGAAGCTTTCTTCGACGAAAGCACGGATGTCCTGGCGTTCGAAACTGGCGATCAGGCGTTGCTGGATCTGCAGGAACGGCGTCATGTCGGCCTGGGTCTGCCAGCCTTCGGCAACCGCATTGCCGAGCAAAATGTACAACTCGCCCATCAGCGTGCACAGGCTCTGCACCTTGTGCGCGGTGAGTTCGGTGACGTGGGCGCCACGGCGCGGCAGGATCGCAATCAAATGGCGGCGCTCAAGGATCAGCAAGGCTTCGCGCACGGAACCACGGCTGACATTGAGTGCCAGCGTGACCTTCTGCTCCTGGATCCGCTCCCCAGGCTTGAGATCGCCGCGAATGATACGTTCGGCGAGGTGGTGAGCAATTTGCTCGGCGAGACTGTCCGGCGCCTTGAACGTCATGTTTTCCCTTCAAAATCTTCTATCGGTACAAGCGCGGCAGTGTAGCGCAATTGCTGCCTGATGGCGCTGGGCCCACGGGGACGAATTTGGCATGAAACACGCAGCGATTAAAAGCCAAAAGCCCCTGAAAACGCCAGTTTCAGAAGACTGGACCATAATTGAATGAGTTGTTGCCGCAATTTCTTGACCTTATGGTCAGAAAATCATTGACCGAAAAGTCAGAGATGACTAGATTCGGCGCAAAGCGGTTAACAACAATAATGAGTCTGCGAGGCCTTCCGTGATCCAGTTTTTACTTAACCAGGAGCTCCGTAGCGAGCACGCCCTGGACCCCAACCTGACAGTGCTCAACTATCTACGCGAGCATCTGGGCAAATCCGGTACCAAGGAAGGCTGCGCCAGCGGCGATTGCGGTGCGTGCACCGTGGTGGTTGGCGAGTTGCACACCGATGACCAAGGTGCGGAGCAGATTCGCTACCGCAGCCTCAACTCGTGCCTGACGTTTGTGTCGTCGTTGCACGGCAAGCAGTTGATCAGCGTCGAAGACCTTAAACATCAGGGCCAACTGCACAGCGTGCAGCAGGCCATGGTCGAGTGCCACGGCTCGCAATGCGGCTTTTGCACGCCCGGCTTCGTGATGTCGTTGTTCGCGTTGCAAAAGAACAGCGACGCCCCCGACAGCCAAAAAGCCCACGAAGCCCTGGCCGGCAACCTGTGCCGCTGCACCGGTTATCGCCCGATTCTCGCCGCCGCCGAACAAGCCTGCTGTAACAAGCCTCAGGACCAGTTCGACAGCCGCCAGGCTGAAACCATCGCCCGCCTCAAAGCCATCGCGCCGACCCAGACCGGCGAGCTGAACAGTGGTGATAAACGCTGCCTGGTGCCGCTGACCGTCGCCGACCTGGCCGACCTCTATGACGCCTATCCGCAAGCCCGGCTGCTGGCCGGCGGCACCGACCTTGCGCTGGAAGTCACCCAATTCCACCGCACGCTGCCGGTGATGATTTACGTGGGCAACATTGAAGAAATGAAGCGCATCGAGCGCTTCGATGACCGCCTGGAAATCGGCGCGGCCACGGCCCTCTCCGACTGCTACACCGCGCTGCACCACGAATACCCGGACTTCGGCGAACTGCTGCACCGCTTCGCCTCGTTGCAGATCCGCAACCAGGGCACCCTCGGCGGCAATATCGGCAACGCCTCGCCGATCGGTGATTCACCGCCCCTGCTGATCGCCCTCGGCGCGCAGATCGTGCTGTGCAAGGGCAATACCCGGCGCACCCTGGCGCTGGAGGACTACTTCATCGACTACCGCGTCACCGCGCGGCAGGACAGTGAATTCATCGAGAAAATCATCGTGCCCAAAGGCCATACGCTGTTCCGCGCCTACAAGGTGTCCAAGCGTCTGGACGATGATATCTCCGCGGTGTGCGCCGCCTTCAACCTGACCATTGAAAACGGTGTCATCAGCGACGCCCGTGTGGCGTTCGGCGGTATGGCCGCCACGCCAAAACGCGCGAAAAGCTGCGAGGCCGTGCTGGTCGGCGCCACCTGGAACGCCGCCACCGTGGAAAAAGCCTGCGCCGCGCTGGCCGAAGATTTCACTCCGCTGTCGGATTTCCGCGCGAGCAAGGAATACCGCCTGCTCGGCGCACAGAACCTGCTGCGCAAATACTTCATCGAACTGCAAACGCCGCACATCGAGACTCGGGTGACCGCTTATGTCTAACCATCACGACGTGGTAAAAACCCAGGCCGAACTGGCCGAGTTGTTCGCACAGGACCTGACCTCCGGTGTCGGCCGCAGCGTCAAGCACGACAGCGCCGCCAAGCATGTGTCCGGCGAAGCGCAGTACATCGATGACCGCCTGGAATTCCCGAACCAGTTGCACCTGTATGCACGCATGTCCGACCGTGCCCACGCGCGTATCCTCAGCATCGACACCGCGCCCTGCTACGCCTTTGAAGGCGTGCGCATCGCCATCACCCACGAAGACGTGCCGGGCCTTAAAGACATCGGCCCGCTGATGCCAGGCGACCCGCTGCTTGCCATCGACACCGTGCAGTTTGTCGGCCAGGTGGTGTTGGCGGTGGCCGCCCGCGACCTGGAAACCGCGCGCAAGGCGGCGATGGCCGCGGTCATCGAATACGAAGACCTGGAACCGGTGCTGGATGTGGTCGAGGCGTTTCGCAAGAAACACTTCGTGCTCGACAGCCACACCCACCAGCGCGGTGATTCGGCCGGTGCCTTGGCCACGGCGAAACACCGCATCCAGGGCACCCTGCACATCGGCGGCCAGGAACACTTCTACCTGGAAACCCAGATTTCCTCGGTGATGCCCACCGAAGATGGCGGCATGATTGTCTACTGCTCCACGCAAAACCCCACCGAAGTGCAGAAGCTGGTGGCTGAAGTGCTGGACGTATCGATGAACAAAATCGTCGTCGACATGCGCCGCATGGGCGGCGGTTTCGGCGGCAAGGAAACCCAGGCCGCCAGCCCCGCGTGCCTGTGCGCAGTGGTGGCGCGCCTCACCGGCCAGCCGACCAAGATGCGCCTGCCGCGCGTCGAAGACATGCTGATGACAGGCAAGCGCCACCCGTTCTATATCGAATACGACGTGGGTTTTGACGACACGGGCCGCCTGCACGGCATCAACCTGGATCTGGCGGGCAACTGCGGCTGCTCGCCGGACCTGTCGAACTCGATTGTCGACCGCGCCATGTTCCACTCCGACAACTCGTATTACCTGGGCGACGCCACGGTCAACGGCCACCGCTGCAAGACCAACACCGCGTCCAACACCGCCTATCGCGGCTTCGGCGGCCCGCAAGGCATGGTCGCCATCGAAGAGGTGATGGATGCCATCGCCCGCCATCTGGCGCTGGACCCGCTGGCGGTGCGCAAGGTCAATTACTACGGCAAGACCGAGCGCAACGTTACCCATTACTACCAGACCGTCGAGCACAACATGCTCGAAGAGATGACCGCCGAGCTTGAGGCCAGCAGCCAATACGCCGAGCGCCGCGAAGCGATCCGCCTGTACAACGCCCACAGCCCGATCCTGAAAAAAGGCCTGGCGCTGACGCCGGTGAAGTTCGGCATTTCGTTTACCGCCAGCTTCCTCAACCAGGCCGGCGCCTTGATTCACATCTACACCGACGGCAGCATCCACCTCAACCACGGCGGCACCGAGATGGGCCAGGGCTTGAACACCAAGGTGGCGCAGGTGGTGGCCGAGGTGTTCCAGGTTGAAATCGACCGCGTGCAAATCACCGCCACCAACACCGACAAGGTGCCCAACACCTCGCCGACCGCCGCTTCCAGCGGTGCCGACCTGAACGGCAAGGCCGCGCAGAATGCCGCCGAAACCATCAAGCAGCGCCTGGTGGAGTTTGCCGCGCGCAAATACGACGTGAGCGAAGCCGACGTGGAATTCCACAACGGCCATGTGCGCGTGCGCGACCAGATCCTGACGTTCGAGGCATTGATTCAACAGGCGTATTTCGCCCAGGTGTCGCTGTCGAGCACCGGGTTCTACAAGACTCCGAAAATCTATTACGACCGCAGCCAGTCGCGCGGGCGGCCGTTTTACTACTTCGCGTTCGGCGCAGCCTGCTGTGAAGTGATCGTCGACACCCTGACCGGCGAATACAAGATGCTGCGCACCGACATCCTTCACGACGTCGGCGCCTCGCTGAACCCGGCCATCGACATTGGCCAGGTGGAAGGCGGTTTCATCCAGGGCATGGGCTGGCTGACCATGGAAGAACTGGTGTGGAACAACAAAGGCAAACTGATGACCAACGGCCCGGCCAGCTACAAGATCCCGGCCGTGGCCGATATGCCGCTGGATTTGCGTGTGAAGCTGGTGGAAAACCGCAAGAACCCGGAAGACACGGTGTTCCATTCCAAGGCCGTGGGCGAGCCGCCGTTCATGCTCGGGATTGCGTCCTGGTGTGCGATCAAGGATGCCGTGGCGAGCCTGGGTGACTATCGCCATCAGCCGAAAATTGACGCCCCGGCGACGCCGGAGCGGGTGTTGTGGGGGTGTGAGCAGATGCGGCAGTTGCAGACAGT
Organism: Pseudomonas tolaasii NCPPB 2192; assembly: GCF_002813445.1. NCBI lineage: Bacteria > Pseudomonadati > Pseudomonadota > Gammaproteobacteria > Pseudomonadales > Pseudomonadaceae > Pseudomonas > Pseudomonas tolaasii. The sequence goes on along the minus strand of NZ_PHHD01000001.1, from coordinate 3,359,253 downwards.
CGCACTTGTGGAAACCGTGTTGGCTTGATCGTTCCCACGCTCTGCGTGGGAATGCCGCCATGGACGCTCTGCGTCCGCTCTTGTGACGCAGAGCGTCACGGTATGCATTCCCACGCGGAGCATGGGAACGATCTGACTGGAGGTGACTATGAACTACTGGATCAGCGCCCTCGCCGACCTGCAAAATCGCGGTGAACCCTGCGTCCTCGTGACCATCATCGAAGAGCTCGGCTCCACGCCGCGCAACGCCGGCTCGAAAATGGTGATCAGTGCCACGCAAACCTTCGACACCATCGGCGGCGGGCACCTGGAATACAAGGCCATGCAGATCGCCCGCGACATGCTCGTGCGTGGCCAGCAGAACACCCATCTGGAGCGTTTCAGCCTCGGCGCCAGCCTGGGTCAGTGTTGCGGCGGCGTGACCGTGTTGCTGTTCGAACCCATGGGCCAGGTGCAGGCGCAGATCGCGGTGTTTGGCGCAGGCCACGTGGGCCGTGCGCTGGTGCCATTGCTGGCGAGCCTGCCGTGCCGGGTGCGCTGGATTGACTCGCGTGACCAGGAGTTTCCGGAACACATCCCGCAAGGCGTGCGAAAAATCGTCAGTGAAGAACCGGTGGACGAAATTGCCGACCTGCCGGCGGGCAGTTACTGCATCGTCATGACCCATAATCACGCACTGGACCTGGAACTCACCGCCGCCCTGCTCAAGCGCAACGACTTCACCTACTTCGGCCTGATCGGCTCCAAGACCAAACGCGTCAAGTTCGAACACCGCCTGCGCGATCGCGGCTTCGACGCCGCGCAACTGCAACGCATGCGCTGCCCCATGGGCCTCACCGAGGTGAAGGGCAAATTGCCGGTGGAGATCGCCATCTCCATCGCCGGCGAAATTATTGCCACCTATAACGCGAATTTCGGCCAGCACACCGCGAGCGCCGAACCCATTGCCAAACTGCTGCCGGCCTCGCGCCGCAGCCAAGCCATTTGAATTGAGACGAACATGCCTTTGACTCGCAAAGCCTACCGTGCCGCCATCCTGCACAGCATCGCCGACCCAGCTGAAGTGGGGATCGAAGCCTCCTACAAGTATTTCGAAGACGGCCTGCTGGTGATCGAAAACGGGCAGATCAGCGCGGTTGGCCATGCCGGCGATTTGCTGCCGACGCTGCCGGCCGACATTGACATCACCCATTATCAGGACGCGCTGATCACCCCAGGCTTGATCGATACCCACATTCACCTGCCGCAAACCGGCATGGTCGGCGCCTATGGCGAGCAGTTGCTGGACTGGCTGAACACCTACACCTTCCCGTGCGAAAGCCAGTTCGCCGACAAGGCCCACGCCGAGGAAGTCGCGGATATCTTCATCAAGGAACTGCTGCGCAACGGCACCACCACGGCGCTGGTGTTCGGCAGTGTGCACCCGCAGTCGGTGAATGCATTCTTCGAAGCCGCCGAGAAACTCGACCTGCGCATGATCGCCGGCAAGGTGATGATGGACCGCAACGCGCCGGACTACCTGACCGACACGGCTGAAAGCGGCTACCAGGAAAGCAAGGCGCTGATCGAGCGCTGGCATGGCAAGGGCCGCCTGCACTACGCGGTTACCCCGCGTTTCGCCCCAACCAGCACACCTGAGCAACTGGAACTCGCCGGGCAACTGCTGGGCGAATACCCGGACCTGTACATGCAGACTCACATCAGTGAGAACAAGCAGGAAGTCGAGTGGGTGAAGGAGTTGTTCCCGGAGCGCAAAGGCTACCTGGACGTGTACGACCACTACAAACTGCTGGGCGAACGCTCGGTATTTGCCCACGGCGTGCACCTGTGCGACGACGAATGCGCGCGGCTGGCCGAAACCGGCTCGGCGGTCGCGTTCTGCCCGACGTCGAACTTCTTCCTCGGCAGCGGCCTGTTCAACTTGCCGATGGCCGAGAAACACAAATTGAATGTCGGCCTGGGCACCGACGTGGGCGGCGGCACCAGTTTTTCGCTGCTGCAAACCCTGAATGAAGCCTACAAGGTCATGCAATTGCAGGGCGCGCGCTTGAGCCCGTTCAAGTCGCTGTACCTGGCGACGCTGGGCGGTGCGCGGGCGCTGCGTCTGGAAGACAAGGTCGGCACCTTGCAGCCGGGCACGGATGCGGACTTTTTGGTATTGGATTACAACGCCACGCCGCTTCTGAGCTACCGCTTGAAGCAGGCGAACAACATTGCCGAGACGTTGTTTGTACTGATGACGCTGGGGGATGACCGGACGGTGTTGCAGACCTATGCGGCGGGGCAACTCGTGCACCAGCGCTGATTCCGGCCACACCACAAAACAAATGTGGGAGCAGCTTGTTGTGGGAGCTGGCTTGCCTGCGATGCAAACACCTCGGTCTCTCAGTTAGACCAAGGTGATGCCATCGCAGGCAAGCCAGCTCCCACACAAGCCCAGCTCCCACATTTTTTATTGGGGTCAGAGTTTGATCGAAGAACGCCCCGGCTTCTTGGTCTGCAGCAAATGCGAGAACACCGCATGCAGATCATCCGACGCGCTCTCTTCATCGAGGTTGAGCTTGCTGTCGATGTGATCCATGTGATGCATCATCAAATTCACCGCCAGTGTCGCATCGCGCGCTTCGATCGCGTCGATCAACTGGGTGTGCTCATCGTAGGAGCAGTGCGAGCGGTTGCCGCTTTCGTACTGGGCGATGATCAATGAAGTCTGGGAAACCAGGCTGCGCTGGAAGCTGATCAACGGCGCATTCTTCGCCGCTTCGGCCAGCTTCAGGTGGAATTCGCCGGAAAGGCGGATGCCGGCACCACGATCGCCGCGCGAAAAGCTGTCGCGTTCGTCGTTGACCATCTGCCGCAACTCGGCCAGTTGCTCGGCGGTCGCGTGCTGCACCGCCAGCTCCGTGATCGCCCGCTCTACCAGCCGACGGGCCAGAAACACCTGGCGCGCTTCCTCCACGCTTGGGCTTGCTACCACCGCGCCACGGTTGGGCCGCAGCAGTACCACGCCTTCATGGGCCAGACGCGACAGCGCGCGACGGATAATGGTGCGGCTCACGCCGAAGATTTCGCCCAGTGCCTCTTCACTCAATTTGGTACCGGGTGCCAGGCGTTGTTCGAGGATCGCCTCGAAGATATGCGCATAGACGATATCGTCCTGGGTTCCGCTGCGACCAGCCTTGCCGGCTCGCGGTTGTTTCTTGAGAGGTTGCAACTGTTCGTTCATGGGCACTCGGGTTTGGAGAACGGCGGCGAATTAACGGTAATACGTCAACAACAGGTTGCTGGCAAGTATCACCTAAAAACAGGGCACATTGTACACAACCGAATGCGCCAACACACTGTACGGCTGTTTGCGGGCACGGCTGTATTGCAATGACTCGTTACGTTTGAGTTTAGGCTTGAATCCGCGCCCCTATCGGCAACTCCCCAGGTAAAAGGAACACCTCCCCATGACCGACGCCACTCAAGCGCCTTTGCGCCCACTGGCCGACACTTCTGCGTCGGCCGTCGTTGCCGGCTTTATCGCCATGATGACCGGTTACACCAGTTCCCTGGTGCTGATGTTCCAGGCCGGTCAGGCTGCCGGCTTGACCACGGCGCAGATTTCATCGTGGATCTGGGCGATTTCCATCGGCATGGCGGTGTGCAGCATCGGCCTGTCCCTGCGCTACCGCACGCCGATCACCATTGCCTGGTCCACGCCGGGCGCGGCGCTGTTGATCACCAGCCTGGGCGGCGTGAGTTACGGCGAAGCCATCGGCGCCTACATCACCTGCGCAGTGCTGGTGACGCTGTGCGGGCTGACCGGCAGCTTTGAAAAGCTGGTCAAGCGCATTCCGGCGTCATTGGCGGCAGCGCTGCTGGCGGGGATTCTGTTCAAGATCGGCAGCGAGATTTTCGTCGCCGCACAACACCGCACCGGCCTGGTGCTGGGGATGATTTTCACCTACCTGATCATCAAGCGCCTGTCGCCACGCTATGCGGTGCTGGCCGCACTGATCATCGGCACCCTGCTGTCCGGCATCATGGGGCTGCTGGATTTCAGCGGCTTTCACCTGGAAGTGGCGACGCCGGTGTGGACCACGCCGCACTTCTCGCTGGCGGCGACCATCAGCATCGGCATCCCGCTGTTCGTGGTGGCGATGACCTCGCAGAACATGCCCGGCGTTGCCGTGTTGCGCGCCGACGGCTACACCGTGCCGGCCTCACCGCTGATCACCGCCACCGGGTTGGCGTCGCTGGTGCTGGCGCCCTTCGGCTCCCACGGCATCAACCTGGCCGCCATCAGCGCGGCAATCTGCACCGGGCCCCACGCCCATGAAGACCGCAACAAGCGCTACACCGCAGCGGTGTGGTGCGGCGTGTTCTACGGCATTGCCGGCGTGTTTGGCGCAACGCTCGCAGCATTGTTCGCCGCCCTGCCCAAAGAGCTGGTGCTGTCGATTGCGGCCCTGGCGTTGTTTGGCTCGATCATCAATGGCCTGAGCATCGCCATGAATGAGCCGAAGGAACGGGAAGCGGCGCTGATCACTTTTATGGTCACTGCGTCAGGCTTGACGCTGTTTTCCATCGGGTCGGCGTTCTGGGGGATTGTGGCGGGGGTGTTGACGCTGCTGATACTGAACTGGCGCAAGGCATAAAAAAAGGCGACCCGAGGGTCGCCTTTTTTAACATCACTTGGCCGCGTTGATCGGCTTGTCCGGGTACCAGACGTCCAGCAATGGGCTGACTTCAGCGCTTTTCAGCTCGCTGCGGCCTTTGAGCCAGCTTTCAACAGCAGCACGCTGTTCTGCGCTGACCGAGCCACGCTTCTGCAGGCAAACCAGACCGTAGTCATCGCCGCCCACATAGCCGAGGCCATTGGCCTCCATCGCTTCTTTCAGGAATGCGTCGAGGAAAGCGTCAATAGCTTCTTCACTCAGGCCTTCGTTGAAGTCCAGGTTCAGTTCGAAACCCAGCTCTTGAAATTCATCAACGCACAGTTTTTTGCGCAGACGCTGGGAACGGTTAGTCGCCATGGAACAATCCTCTTAAGTAATAACGGGCGGCACTTTAGCAGTTTAAGGCGGCGATTGCCCGACTCTCTGGGACAGGCGGCACAATGCCTGTAAAAAAAACGCCCAATACCAGCTATCGTTCAGCTACAAGTGGATCCACCTTGGGGCATAATGCCGACACTTTCATGACTAATGAGGGATTTTCTTACACACCCCTCGCCTTTTTCACCCTTCTCAGCAGTAGGGTCTTATTCCTTATGATCAAATCCTTGCGTCCATTTTTGCTTGCCAGCGTTCTTCTGCCACTGGCCTTTTCCATCTCCGCCGCCCCCATCAACAACACCCTGCCGCCGAATGTTCAGCAGGCGCTTCAGAAAGCCAAGATTCCCAATACCTCACTGTCTCTGGTGATGCTGCCGCTCAACGGCCCCGGCACCCCAACCGTGTTCAACGCCGACGTCTCGGTGAACCCGGCCTCCACCATGAAGCTGGTCACCACGTACGCGGCCCTGGAAATGCTCGGCCCCAACCACCAGTGGAAAACCGAGTTCTACACCGACGGCACCCTCAGCGGTGGCGTGTTGCACGGCAACCTGTACCTCAAGGGCGGCGGCGACCCCAAGCTGAACATGGAAAAGCTCTGGCTGCTGATGCGTGACCTGCGTGCCAACGGCGTGCAGCAAGTCACCGGCGACTTGGTACTCGACCGCAGTTTCTTCAACCAGCCGCAACTGCCCGAATTCAACGACGACGGCAACGACGAGAACAAGCCGTTCCTGGTCAAGCCGGATGCCCTGCTGGTTAACCTCAAGGCCCTGCGTTTCGTCACGCGCAATGATTCGGGCCGGGTCATCGTGTCGGTGGAACCGCCGATTGCGAGCATTCGTATCGACAACCAGGTGAAAGTCTCAAACGCCAAGCAATGCACGGGCGACGTGCGCTACAGCCCGGTGACCGCCGCCGATGGCAGCGTGACCGTGACCGTCAGCGGCCAATTGGCCGACGGCTGCAGTTCGCAGACTTATCTGTCGCTGCTGGACCACGCCACCTACACCGCCGGCGCCGTGCGCGCTATCTGGCAGGAATTGGGCGGGACCATCCAGGGCCGTGACATCCAGGCACCTGTACCGAAAGACGCGAAGGTGCTGGCCCGTGCGTTCTCGCCGGACCTGGCGGAAATCATCCGCGACATCAACAAATTCAGTAACAACACCATGGCCCAGCAGCTGTTCCTGAGCCTGGGCGCGCAGTTCCGCAACGATGCCGACGGCGACGACGCCAGGGCCGCGCAACGTGTGGTGCGCCAGTGGCTGGCGAAGAAAGGCATCACCGCGCCGCACCTGGTCATGGAGAACGGCTCCGGCCTGTCCCGCGCCGAACGGGTCAGCGCCCGCGAGATGGCGGCCATGCTGCAGGCCGCGTGGAAAGGCCCGTACGCCGCGGAATACATCAGCTCGCTGCCGATTGCCGGTACCGATGGCACCATGCGCAAACGCTTGAAAACCACCGCCATGCGCGGTGAGGCCCACGTCAAGACCGGCACCTTGAACACCGTGCGCGCCATCGCCGGTTTCAGTCGCGACAACAACGGCAACTCGTGGGTGGTGGTAGCGATCCTCAACGACTCGAAACCGTGGGGTGCATCGTCAGTGCTGGATCAGGTGCTGCTGGACCTGTATCGCCAGCCCAAAGCCGTAGCAGCCGCCCCGGTCCTCTAGGCAACACGCAATCCCCTGTGGGAGCGGGCTTGCTCGCGAAAGCGGTGAATCAGTCAACACATCTGAGACTGACACTCCGTATTCGCGGGCAAGCCCGCTCCCACATTGTTGTCACGCGTCGATATTCAGGCGCTTAGCCGTTCAGCCTCCACCCGGTCCCGGCCTGCCTGCTTGGCCACATACACGGCCGAGTCCGCGCGCAGTAACAGCCCGTCAATGCCCTCATCGAGCCGCCAACTGGCCACACCAAAGCTGGCGGTCACCACCCCTACCGCGTCCATCGGCGCACTGCGCAATGACTGCCACAATTCCAGGGCCACGCTGTAAGCCTGGTCGGCGTCGGTGTTGGGGCACAGCACCACAAATTCTTCGCCGCCCAAACGGCAGAACACATCGGTGCGCCGCAGGCGCTGGCCAATGCGCTTGCACACTTCCTGCAACACTCCGTCGCCCACACCGTGACCGTGCTGGTCATTGATGCGCTTGAAGTGATCGATATCGAGCATGATCAGCGACAACGCACCCGAGGTGCGATTGAGCCGCAGCATTTCGGCCTTGAGCCGGTCCTGGAAATAGCGGCGGTTGTGAATGCCCGTCAGCGCGTCGGTGATCGACAACGCGCGCAGCTCCTCTTCAACCCGTTTGAGGTCGGAAATGTCCGACACATATCCGTGCCAAAGCGTCCCCCCACCCGCCAACTCTTCCGGCGTGGCTTCACCGCGAATCCAGCGCAGGCCCCGGTGCGGCAGCAGCACGCGGTATTCTTCGCGCCAATGGCTCAATTGCAGCGCCGACAGGCGAATCGACGCCCGCACCCGCTCGGCGTCCTGCGGGTGAATGCGCTCGAAGACCTTGTTCGCATCCTGCTGCAACACGGCAGGTTCGATTTCATAGATGTCGCGTATGCCATCGCTGGCATAGATGAAACGCCAGTTGTCCTGAGGCTCCAGGGTGAACTGGAAAATCCCGCCGGGAACATGGGAACTGAGTTTTTTCAGCAGCCGGTCGCGCACGGCCAGCGCTTCGTAGGCGCGCTTTTGTTCGGTAACGTCCAGGTAAATCGCCAGGTGCCCGATCCACAGGCCGTGGTCATCCAGCAATACCGTCCCGAGCATATTGACGGTCAGCGGGCTGTTGTCCTGACGCAGCAACGTCCACTCGCGGGCTTCGTGCAAATTATCCGGGCTCTCCACCAGCATGGCCTGGCTCGGCGGGATTCGCTTGCCCAGTGCCACACTCAAATTCGCGGCGCGCGCTTCAAGCTCGGTGGCCAGGTGCAGACTTTCCAGGGTCATGCGCCCCAGCACCTGTTCGGACTTGAAGCCCAGCATCTGCTCGGCGCCCGCATTGAAGGTGTTGATGACGCCACGCAGGTCAGTGGCAATGATCGCAACCTGGGTGGCGGCATTCAGCACACTGCGCAATTGCCCGTGCGCGCCGCGCAACTCCTGCTCACGCTGGCGCAACTGAACGGTGCGTTGGTCCACCAGTTTCAACGCCCGCTGGCGCTGACTGACCAACACGTACAGCAACGCGCTGAGCAACAGGCTGAGAAGCCCGCCCATGGTCAGGATGGTGCTCATCGAGGAGTGATTGGCCTGGTCGAACACCTGGCTGGTGCGCACGGTCAGCGCATAAACGTGGTCACCAAGGGTGAGGCGACGCGCCGCCGTGAGGTCGCTTTTGCCCACGGCATTGCTGGATGCGTACAGCACGCGTTGCTGGGTGTCGGAGGTGTCGACAATCTGCATCACCAGGTTGTCGCGGTTGGGTTTGGGCAAACCGTCAGCCACCAGCTGGCGCATGCTGATTACCGCCATCACAAACCCATAGGGCTCGGCTTCCGGGGCCTTGCTGACGGGAGACACCAACAGCACCCCGGCAGCATAAGCCGGCTCCACGCCCACCAATTGCATCGGTTGGGACACCGCCGGCTTGCCGGTTTTTTGCGCGCGCTCAAGGGCCGAGCGTCGCAGCGGTTGAGCCAGCAGGTCAAAACCCAGGGGCGAACCGAGCAGGCTTTGGGTCTGGCTGTAGAGCACCGGCACGTATTCATCACGCTCGGAAGCCGGCGCCAGTTCACCCGCCGAGTTGAGTTCACGGATGGCAAACGGCACACCGCGCTGGCGGGAGATTTCCTGCTCAAACTGGCTGCGCTGGTCCCGATAAATCCGCGGCGCCCACGCATAAGCCCTGGCGCGCAACAGCAACGGCTGAGCGAAACCGTCGAACTCGGCACGGGACACATCACTGGAGTTGATGAAGAAACGGCGCAGGCTTCCCAGGCGCTGCTCCTGGTCCTCAAAACGTTCTTGCAGCCGGGTGTAGCGCTCGTTGACCAGCAACTGGAAACGCTGACGCACCTGTTGTTGATAAAGGTCGGCAGCCGCCCACGCGATGATCACCGTCAGCGCGCCACCTGCCAATAACACCACCAATGCCACCAGCCAAGCCGACGCCTGCTCACTGATAAAGCCAAGGATTTTCGGGCGGACGGCTTGTAACGGCATAGGCAACACTCACAACGCCAGCGTGCGGGGGTGTCACTTTGGCTAGGCTTTCAATTATAGCCACAGGCATTGTGTTTGACCAGCGCAAAAAAGCCGCAAGCCTCGAATAATCAAGGCTTGCGGCTTTTTTGTACCAACTTGGTGCAGTGATCAGCGCGCGGTGATTTTCCACGCCCGGTGAATCTTCGCGTTACGGGCGAAATCCGGGTCGATGGTCTTGTCGCTGATTTCCTCCACCGCATAACGTTCGCTGAGGTTGTCCTCCAGCGCGAACTTGCGGAAGTTGTTCGAGAAGTACAACACGCCGCCCGGCGCCAGGCGTGCCATGGCCAGGTCAAGCAACTGCACATGGTCGCGCTGCACGTCGAAGATGCCTTCCATGCGCTTGGAATTGGAGAAGGTCGGCGGGTCGATGAAGATCAAGTCGAACTCATCGCGGCTGGCCTCCAGCCACGCCATCACATCACCCTGCTCCAGACGGTTCTTGTCGGAGAAACCGTTGAGGGAGAAGTTGCGACGCGCCCAGTCCAGATAGGTCTTGGACAGGTCGACGCTGGTAGTGCTGCGCGCACCGCCCTTGGCCGCGTGCACACTCGCCGTGGCGGTGTAGCAGTACAGGTTGAGGAAGCGCTTGCCGGCCGCTTCTTTCTGGATGCGCAGGCGCATCGGGCGGTGGTCGAGGAACAGGCCGGTGTCCAGGTAATCGGTGAGGTTGACGAGCAACTTCACGCCGCCTTCGCTGACCTCGGTGAACTTGCCCTGGGCGCTCTGACGCTCGTATTGCTTGGTGCCGCTCTGACGTTCGCGACGCTTGACCACCACGCGGCTCTTGTCGATGTTCAGCGCCTGGGGAATGGCCGCCAGGGCATCGAACATGCGCGCGGAGGCTTTTTCCGGGTCGATGGATTTGGGCGCGGCGTACTCCTGCACGTGGACCCAGTCGTGGTACAGGTCGATGGCCATGGAGTATTCCGGCATGTCGGCGTCGTACACGCGGTAGCAATCCACGCCTTCACGTTTGGCCCACTTGCCCAGCAGTTTGAGATTCTTCTGCAGGCGGTTGGCGAACATCTGCCCGCCTTCGCTCAGACGCGCCTGTTCAACCACAGGCGCCGGTGCCGGTTTGATCGGGTTGCCGTTCTTGTTGTACTGACGTTCTTGCGGCTCGGTCGGGGCCTGGTCATAAGCGGCTTGCTCGCGCTCGGCCTGTCGTTGTTCCGGAGTGCGACGCTCGCCGGTGACGAACTGGTCCGGGTTGACCTTGATCAGCAGCAACTTGCACGGCAACGCGCCGTTCCAGAACGAATACTGCTTGTGGCTGCGGATACCCATGCGCTTGCCCAGGTCCGGCGCGCCGGTAAACACCGCCGCTTCCCAGCCCATGCACGCCTGGCGCAAACGCTCGCCGAGGTTCTGGTAGAGGTACAACAGGCTGGCTTCGTCACCCAAACGCTCGCCGTATGGCGGGTTGCAGATGACCAGGCCTTTCTGATTCTGGTCCGGGCGCGGCTCGAAGGTGCCGACTTCGCCCTGGTACACCTTGATCCAGTGGCTCAGGCCGGCACGTTCGATGTTGTTGCGCGCGGGCTGGATCAAACGCGGGTCGGCTTCGTAGCCACGGATCCACAGCGGCGGCTTGTTCATGCCGATGGCGGCACGTTCTGCGGCCTCGGCGTGCAGTTTTTTCCACAGCGCCGGGACGTGGCCGAGCCAGGTGGTGAAGCCCCACAGTTCACGGTTGAGGTTGGGGGCCATGTCGGAGGCGATCATCGCGCCTTCTACCAGGAAGGTCCCCACACCGCACATCGGGTCGCTCAGCGCGCCGCCTTCGGCAGCAATGCGCGGCCAGCCGGCACGGATCAAAATGGCAGCCGCCAGGTTTTCCTTCAACGGTGCCGCGCCCTGCTGCAGGCGGTAGCCGCGCTGGTGCAGGCTGTGGCCGGACAGGTCGAGAGAAAGGATGGCTTCGCCGCGGTCCAGGCGCAGGTGAATGCGCAGGTCCGGGTTGATCTTGTCGATGGACGGGCGCTCGCCGGTCGGCGTGCGCAGTTTGTCGACGATGGCGTCCTTGACCTTCAGCGCGCCGAAGTGAGTGTTGTCGATGCCCGAGCCGTGACCGCTGAATTCCACGGCCAAGGTGCCATCGGGAACCATGTGGTCGGCCCAGTCGATGTCCAGCACGCCATGGTACAGGTCTTCGGCGTCCTTCATCGGGAAGCGCTTGAGCACCAGCAACACGCGGTTGGCCAGGCGCGACCAGAGGCAGAGGCGGTAGGCGGTTTCCATGTCGGCCATGCCGCGCACGGCCGAGGTGTGCTCGCGAGCGTCCTCAAGGCCAAGCCCGACGGCTTCCTCGATCAGCAGGCCTTCGAGGCCCTTGGGGCAGGTGAGGAAGAGTTCAAAACGGTCCGACATGGGGCATTCCAGGCTTTTCAGCAATAAGTGAACGGGCGACGCATCGCCGGCTCGGTTTTTTATCAAGCACTTTTCTCGAAGAGTGCCCGCGTGGCACACATGTGCCGTTCCACCTCGTCTTCAGGGCATTTGGCCCATTGATTGTCGAAGCAGATAAAGAATGTGTAGCAACAAAAAGAAATATTCCGACCCTTCGTCGAATAATAACCGACTGCATCGGGCGGGCATTCTCACTAAAGGATTAAACCCATCCTCTTTGCAGGGCACATCATAGCTGGGTTTGCCTTTTAAATGGGGCGAAAAGCCATCCCAGCTTATGGCTATAGCATCACTATCGTTACGTGCTTATGACAAAACGATCATTGAATCCATGTGACCTATTGGTTAGAACTCAACACAGGTCGATGCCGTAACGACGTCGACACATTGGCTCGCCACGCCGGCAGCGAGCCCACCAACGGCAGAAAAACTCTGCCCGACCTCCCCCGGGGTCGAAGGATATCTAGACAGTCAACAAGTGAGGGAAACACCCTATGAGAAGACTTAAGCGTGATCCGTTGGAAAGAGCATTTTTACGCGGATATCAATATGGCGTTCATGGTAAATCCCGTGAGCTTTGCCCATTTACTCTACCGTCGGTACGCCAAGCCTGGATCAACGGCTGGCGAGAAGGACGCGGCGACAACTGGGACGGTATGACTGGCACTGCGGGCATCCACAGACTCAACGAACTTCACGCCGTCGGCTAATCAAGGGCATTTAATTCCGACACCACCACGAATCTGCAACGACTTAACCACGCGCGCCCCATCCGGGCGGCGGGCTTCGGCCCAGGGGCTCCTTCACGGAGCCCTTTTTATTGGGCTCAAGCTTTCGGCAGAGCGGCGATCGCATCCACCGATTCGCGAATCAGCGCCGGGCCTTTGTAGATGAAGCCCGAATACAACTGCACCAGGCTGGCACCTGCGGCGATCTTCTCGGCCGCGTGCTTGCCCTCGGTAATGCCGCCCACGGCGATGATCGGCAGGCGCCCCGCCAGCTCGGCAGCCAACACCTTGACGATATGCGTGCTTTTGTCCCGCACCGGCGCGCCCGACAGCCCGCCCGCCTCGTCACCATGAGCCAACCCTTCAACGCCGACACGGCTGAGGGTGGTATTGGTGGCGATGACTGCATCCATACCCGAATCCACCAGCGCCTGAGCCACCAGCACGGTCTCTTCGTCACTCATGTCCGGAGCAATCTTGATCGCCAACGGCACACGCTTGCCGTGGCGCACCGCCAGGTCTTCCTGACGCTGGCGCAGGGCTTCGAGCAATTGCTTGAGAGAGTCGCCAAATTGCAGGCTGCGCAGCCCCGGGGTATTGGGCGAGCTGACGTTGACGGTGACATAGCTGGCGTGGGCGTAGACCTTGTCCAGGCAAATCAAATAGTCATCCACTGCATTCTCGACCGGCGTATCGAAGTTCTTGCCGATGTTGATGCCCAGAATGCCCTTGTATTTGGCTGCCTGAACCCGCGACAGCAGGTGGTCAACGCCCAGGTTGTTGAAGCCCATGCGGTTGATGATGGCCTGCGCCTCAGGCAAACGGAAGATACGCGGCTTGGGGTTGCCGGGCTGCGGACGTGGCGTCACGGTGCCGATTTCGACAAAGCCAAAACCCAATTGCGCAAAACCGTCGATGGCCGCGCCGTTCTTGTCCAGGCCGGCAGCCAGACCGACAGGGTTGGGAAAATCAAGCCCCATCACCGACACCGGCATTTTCGCCGGAGCCTTGCATACCAGGCCATTGAGCCCCAGGCGGCCACCGGCACCGATCAGGTCCAGGGACAGATCGTGGGAGGTTTCCGGAGAGAGTTTGAACAACAGCTGGCGGGCCAGGGTATACATGGGCGGGCTAGACTCGGTTGGCGGCAAAAGGTGGCGCCGATTATAGCCGGGCTGGCGCCTCGGGTGCGAGGCGTGCCGCCCAATCGTCAACGCCGTTGCGCCACCAATGCTTCATACCGCGCCCAGATTTTTTCTGCGTAACGCAAGCGCAACGCCTCACGCTCGGGGGCCGCACCTGCGTTGTAGGAACCGACGGCGGTCCAGTTGTAACCGAAACGCTGGATGAACTCGGCAAGAATCGATGCGCCGACTTCTATCGACAAACAAGGCTCACTCATCAGCCGCTGCTCGGTAATCCCCAGTTTGGCCAGGCGTGGCAGATGCATGCTGTTGATCTGCATCAGGCCGATGTCCCTGGAGCCGTCGCTATTGGAGGCGTTCATCGCATCGGCGCGATAACCCGACTCCACGGCGGCGATGGCCTGTAATAACTCGGGCTCGATGTCGTATCGGCGAGCCACTTCATCCCAGCAACCCGCCCAGGCCTGACCGGCGCCCACCAGCACGGCAAACATCAGGCAGTTGTTCAGGCGCCTAATCATGTTTCACCTGGCCACAGCTCAGGCAAACGTGCTGTACCCCCTCCCCGCCTGCCAATCGACGTCCGTGCGGCTCAACGCTCACGGCACAGGTAAAGCGATAGCCCCTGCCATAGATGGTTTTGATAAATCCCTTGTCCGCCTTCAGGTGCTTGCGCAACGCATAAATACAGCGAGTGAGCGACTCTTCGGCCACATCCCCATGGGGCCACGCCATCTCAAGCAAGCGATCCTTGGTCATCAGCGCCCCTTCGGAGGCCAGCAGCAGCCGCAGCACATGCCATTCTTTGGGCGGTAACTGAATGTCCACACCTTCGCCGGTCAGCCGGCCATCACCCTGCAAAGTCCACCCGGCAAAAAACCGTGAGGCCGTTGGCCGATCACTGTCGATGGTCATACACACCTCTGCATCCGACTACTGACATTGAATTCCTAGTTTCCAAAAACGGCCGATACGCCAATACGGCGACTATAAAAACCTGTGCGCGGGGCAACGTTAGGAAAAAGCCGACGTGAATAAGGCTTGTGGCAGGTAATGCGTAGGATTTGTCCACCTAACGACAACGAACTCATTCCAGCGCCGGGGCTTCGCGGTTTTCCCGTACAAATGCACGCTGCACGCGCTCGTACTGGCTTGGGGTCAAGGGCGGGGGGCCAATAGCCCCAGCCAACATCCTGGGTTCATTTCCTGTTGCTCGTGCCTGGATGACAAACAGGCGCACCTCGCCTCGTCGGCTGCCCATGCGCTCCTCGCCTTCGCGCCGGAAACCACCGACCCAAAGACGCCGCCCCTGAGCCAACCGGACGACCGTGCTGACCGTTACCCGCCCTACCGTCGCCGCCAAGTCGGGTTGGGGCTTGCCTACCATCTGCCGGTCATCTTCAAGGTTCAGTTGCATTTCTATTTGATTCGCTTGTGCAAAGCGCGGCAGCACACTGGCTTGGGTGCCATAACGCACAGGCTGCCAATCACCGCCCTCGCCCGGACGCCCGGGCAGGTAAAAGGTGTGGTTATCCTGAAAAACCGCCGGCACATTTTCCTGAGTGAGAATCACCGGAAACGCGACAATACTGGCCTTGCGCCGACGCTCCAGCGCAGTGAATTGCGCCATCAAGCGATTGTCTTCCAAAGGTTCGGCCACATGGGTCGACGGCGTCGCAGGGCTGCCCTCCCGGGCCCACGCCACATCCATTTTCTGCAGTTCGTGACGGTCCACATCCACCCGCCACAGCGCCACTTCGATCGCGCGCTTGGGCTTGTCAAGCTCCGCCACCAAGTCCTCAAGTGCCTTGACCTGTGCAGGTTTGCCCTTGATCAACAAGCTGTTGGAATCCGGGTAGGGGATCACCACCAGGCTTTTGTCAGCCAAGGGACTATGGGGAGGCTTCGTTTCATTCTTCTGCTCGATCGCCAGCACCGTTTCGATCATCGAGGCCATGCCCGGCACGTTGACCTTCTCGTCACCCATTGCGTACTGACGGTCTGCCACATAGGTATTGAACACCTGCACCACCCCGAAGGTTTGTGCACCCACGCGAACTTCCGAACGCGGCTTGTCCATCAGTTGAGCCAGGTGCAACACCTGATCCACATAATTGGGTGGGCCCGTCACATAAAAGGTGCGCCCGCCGCTCTCCCGGAGCGGATAGCGCGATTCATCCAGCCCCGAGCGTCGCATCAAGGTGCGCAGCCTGTCGGCCGAGATATGCCGCAACGTCACCGCAGAGCTTTTTGCCTCGGCGGCGTCGTACACATAAAAGGCCCGCCCGTCGCTGTACCAGATCAGCCCTCGCTGCGCGGCTACCCGTTCAAAAACCTGCTGCGCCACATCCAGATCGAACGTTCCGGAAACGCGCTTGCGCGCCACCTCGCGGCTGACCACCACGGGCAACCCCAGGGGTGCCGACAACGCGGTAAACAACGTATGCAAACTTTCATCCCGCGCCTGATAGGTATCGGCCAGGGCGCCAATGCTGGCGGCCATCAACATCAGGCACAGCAACCATCGGTACAACCGATGGCAACTCATCATGGCCGGGGAATCAATCGACACCGTGGGGTTCCTGGCAGGCTGGCGTAAAGAGGTCGCCATACTGAGAGGCGGTCGGCTTTCAATCTTGATGGAAAGCTGACGGCGGACCGCGCCTTTCGGCCCATGGCATGTGCCTTGCTAACGACTCTTTATCAGAGCGCGCGCCAACGTCGGAACGCGCTGACGGACAAAGGCGTCGCTACCTGCAATGGCTCGCATCGCCATCTGAAGGAGCGACGTTTTTTTTGAGCGAAAAGGTAGGTGTTGATGAACGATTCGGTCGGCAACAGCCCGGTGAACAATCCGCTGGCCTGGGTAAACGGCAGCGATGGCCCGGAAAAAAGCAGCCTCGACCTTGGCTTCATGGCCCTGACCGATTGCGCCTCGCTGGTGGTTGCCGCCACCCAGGGCTTTGCCCAGCCCTATGGCCTGACGCTCAACCTCAAACGCCAATCCTCCTGGGCCAACCTGCGCGACAAACTGGTCAACGGTGAACTGGACGCCGCCCACAGCCTGTATGGGCTGATCTACGCCGTGCACCTGGGCATCGGCGGCGTCGCGCCGATCGACATGGCCGTATTGATGGGGCTCAATCAAAATGGCCAGAGCATCAACCTGTCCCACGGTTTGCAACAACAAGGGGTGATCACTCCTGAGGCGCTGGACCACCACGTGCACCAAAGCCGAACAAAACTGACTTTCGCCCAGACATTTCCCACAGGCACTCACGCCATGTGGCTGTACTACTGGCTGGCAAGCCAAGGCATTCATCCATTGCAGGATGTAAACAGCGTGGTCGTACCACCGCCGCAGATGGTCGCGCACCTGCAAGCCGGGCGTATTGACGGTTTCTGTGTGGGTGAACCGTGGTGCGCCAGTGCGGTGAAACAGAACCAGGGCTTTACGTTGGCCACGACTCAGGCGATCTGGCCCAACCATCCTGAAAAAGTCCTCGGCTGCACCCAGGCCTTCGTCGACCAATACCCCAATACTGCCCGCATACTGATCATGGCGATCCTGGAGGCCAGCCGTTTTATAGAAGAAAGCCAGGAAAACCGTCGTTCTACAGCACAACTGCTCAGCGCCCGCGATTACCTTGACGCGCCGCTGGACTGTATCGAGCCTCGCCTGCTGGGCACTTATGAGGACGGGCTGGGCAACCGCTGGCAAGACCCTCACGCCCTGCGCTTTTTTGCTGAGGGCGAAGTGAACCTGCCCTATGTGTCCGACGGCATGTGGTTCATGACTCAATTTCGACGTTGGGGCCTGTTGCGCGAAGACCCGGACTACCTCGGTATTGCCCGTCAAGTGCAACAGCTTGAGCTGTACCGCCAGGCAGCCGGTGCTGTGGGCGTGCAGGCCAGCAAAGAAGACCTGCGCAGCAGCCAATTGATCGACGGCAAAGTCTGGGACGGCGCCGCCCCCGCCGCCTACGCCCGCAGCTTCCGCCTGCACGCCATGGCCGATGACACCGGCCTTCAGGCCTTGCGCTGACAGGAGAACGGATATGTTACGAATCCTGTTGATCGACGACACCCCGCGCAAGGTCGGCCGCCTCAGGGCTGCGCTGATTGAAGCCGGTTTCGAGGTGATCGACGAGTCCGGCCTGACCATCGACCTGCCCGCGCGCGTCGAAACGGTGCGCCCGGACGTGATCCTGATCGATACCGAGTCACCCGGGCGCGATGTGATGGAGCAAGTGGTGCTGGTCAGCCGCGACCAACCCCGGGCCATCGTGATGTTTACCGACGAGCACGACCCGAACGTCATGCGCCAGGCGATCAAGTCCGGCGTCAGTGCCTACATTGTCGAGGGCATTCAGGCCCAGCGCCTGCAGCCGATTCTCGACGTGGCCATGGCGCGCTTCGAGAGCGACCAGGCCCTGCGCGCTCAGTTGCAGGCCCGCGACCAGCAGCTCGCCGAGCGCAAACGCATCGAGCTGGCCAAGGGCATGCTGATGAAAATGAAGCATTGCAATGAGGAAGAGGCCTACACCTTGATGCGCCGCCAGGCCATGAGCCGCCAGCAGAAACTGATCCAGGTGGCGGAGCAGATTATCGCCATGAGCGAGTTGCTCGGCTGATCTGGCTCAGCTCTTGCTAAGCATTCATCACAGGTAACCAACGGCGGTTGCCCCTCCACGACAAAGACGTCGCCCATCCGGTTTGCCCTCGCGAACCCGGTGGCGGCGTTTTTTCGTTTTGGCCCCAGTGCATGGGGCCGGTGGGGCGGCCTGCTACGGGTTGCTCCATCACTTGGCCTTCTGACAAGACCCCAACCGTTGAGGTGCGTGATGAAATCAAGCTTCTGGAAATCCGGGCACACCCCGACCCTGTTTGCCGCGTTCCTGTATTTCGACCTGAGTTTCATGGTCTGGTACCTGCTGGGCCCCTTGGCGGTACAGATTGCCGCCGACCTGCACCTGACCACCCAGCAGCGTGGCCTGGTCGTGGCGACGCCAATCCTGGCAGGCGCGGTGCTGCGCTTTCTGATGGGTATGCTGGCCGACAAGCTGTCACCCAAAACCGCCGGGCTGATCGGCCAGGCGATTGTCATCGCAGCGCTGTTGGGCGCCTGGAAGCTCGGCATTCACAGCTATGAACAAGCATTGTTGCTGGGTGTGTTCCTGGGCATGGCCGGTGCATCCTTTGCGGTCGCCCTGCCGCTCGCGTCCCAGTGGTACCCGGCTGAACATCAAGGCAAAGCCATGGGCATCGCCGGCGCCGGCAACTCCGGCACTGTGTTTGCTGCCTTGCTGGCACCGGTGCTGGCCGCCGCGTTTGGCTGGAGCAACGTGTTCGGCTTTGCGCTGATTCCACTGGTGATCACGCTGATCGTCTTCGCCTGGCTCGCACGCAATGCGCCGCAGCGCCCGAAAGCCAAGTCCATGGCTGACTACTTCAAAGCCTTGGGCGACCGCGACAGCTGGTGGTTCATGTTCTTCTACAGCGTGACCTTCGGCGGTTTCATCGGCCTGGCCAGCGCCCTGCCCGGCTACTTCAACGACCAATATGGCCTGAGCCCTGTGACTGCCGGCTACTACACCGCCGCCTGCGTGTTCGGCGGCAGCCTGATGCGCCCGCTGGGTGGCGCGCTGGCCGACCGTTTCGGCGGTATTCGTACCTTGCTCGCCATGTACAGCGTGGCGGCCATCTGCATCGCGGCGGTGGGATTCAACCTGCCCAGTTCCTACGCGGCATTGGCTCTTTTCGTCTGCACGATGCTAGGCCTTGGCGCAGGAAACGGCGCAGTGTTCCAGCTGGTGCCCCAGCGCTTTCGCCGTGAAATCGGCGTGATGACCGGCCTGATCGGCATGGCAGGCGGCATCGGTGGTTTTGCGCTGGCGGCCGGCATGGGCGCAATCAAGCAAAGCACCGGCAGCTACCAGATGGCCTTGTGGTTGTTCGCCAGCCTTGGCGTGCTGGCCTGGTTCGGCCTGCATGGCGTCAAACGTCGCTGGAGAACCACCTGGGGCTCGGCTGCCGTGACTGCCGCCCGCGTCTGATGAGCCTGCAACTGAGCATCGCTCAGGCCAGCGCCATTGGGCCTCGAGCGGAAAATCAGGACGCACTGCGGGTGGTCACCCCCGTGGCGGAATTGGCCGCGAGCAAAGGCTATTTGTGCGCATTGGCCGACGGCGTGAGCCAATGCGCCGATGGCGGCCTGGCTGCGCGCTCGACCCTGCAGGCGCTGGCCCTGGACTATTACGCCACGCCGCAAACCTGGGGCGTGGCCCAGGCACTCGAACGGCTGCTGCTCGCACAAAACCGTTGGCTGCAGGCCAACGGCGGTGGCCAGCCGCTGCTGACGACCCTCAGCGCACTGGTGTTTCGCGGCCAGCGTTTTACCCTCGCCCATGTGGGCGATTGCCGGGTGTACCGCTGGTTTGACGACGAGCTGCAGCGCATCACCGAGGATCACGTGTGGGAGCAACCGGGCATGCAACACGTGCTCAAGCGCGCCCTCGGCCTCGATCAGCACCTCGTGCTGGACTTCATGGACGGCGAGTTGCGCGAGGGCGAATGTTTCCTGCTGCTCACCGACGGCGTGTGGGCCACCCTGGGCGAACACAGCATTCGCGCGATCCTGCGCGAGCAAACGGACCTGGATGTGGCGGTCAACACACTGGTCAATGCCGCGCACCTGGCCGGCAGCCTGGACAACGCCAGCGCGCTGCTGGTGCGCATCGACCAGCTCGGCGCGGCCACTCTCGGCGATGCGCTGGTGCAGTTGCAGCAATGGCCATTGCCGCCGCCCCTCAAACCCGGCCAGCGCTTTGAAGGCTGGCAGGTCGAATGCCTGCTCTCGCAGAGCCGGCAGTCCATTGTGTACCGGGTGCGTGATACCCAGCAGCAAGCCTGGCTGCTGAAAACCTTGCCCCTTCACCGCGACGATGACAGCGACGCCGGCCAGGCCTTGTTATCGGAGGAGTGGTTTCTGCGGCGGGTGGCCGGGCGTGCGTTTCCTGAAGTGCACGCCGCCGCCGGTCGTCAGCATTTGTACTACGTGATGCGCGAATATTCCGGGCAAACCCTGGCAGAGCTGTTCAAGCAACAAGGCCCGTTGCCCCTGGCGCAATGGCAGTCCATCGCCGAGCGCTTGCTGCGGGCGGTGGGCATGCTGCATCGACGGCAGATCCTGCATCGCGACATCAAGCCGGAAAACCTGTTGCTGGGCGACGACGGCGAACTGCGCGTGCTGGACTTTGGCCTGGCCTATTGCCCGGGACTCTCCGAGGACCGCGCCCACCTGCTGCCCGGCACACCCAGTTTTATCGCACCTGAGGCGTTCGGTGGTGAGCGGCCTACACCACAGCAGGATTTGTATGGCGTAGGCGTAACCTTGTATTACCTGCTGACCGGTCACTATCCCTACGGTGAAATCGAAGCCTTCCAGCGACCGCGGTTCACCTTGCCTGTCAGCGCCAGTCGCTATCGTCCCGACTTGCCGGATTGGTTACCGCTCAGCCTGGAAAAGGCGGTGGCCGCGCAACCCGCGCAACGTTATGAAACCGCCGAAGAATGGTTATTGGTGCTGGAGCAGGCCGACCGCCATGAACTGAGCGTGCGGCCCCGGCCCTTGCTGGAGCGTGAACCGTTGAAGGTCTGGCAAACCCTGGCGATGGCCTCCTTGTTGATCAATCTGGTGCTTTTGTACTGGCTGCTGCACCACTAAAGCGCGCAATGCAGCCACGCGCCGGGCGCAAGCCCAATAAAACCGGGCGCCACCCGACTTGGCACAAGCGCTGCATTGGTTAATCCAACACCCCACATATAGCCGCCCCTTCAACGTCGAAGGGGCGAGTTTCCCGAGAGAACGGGACCAGGACAAAGGCGTCCTCGCTGGATAAACAGCGGGGACGCCTTTTTTGTTTGCGCGCGATTTGTCGAGCCATTGCGGAGAACGACATGAAAAAACTCAAATTGGTGATGATCGGCAACGGCATGGCCGGGGTTCGCACCCTTGAAGAATTGCTCAAGCTGAGCAACGACCTGTACGACATCACCGTGTTCGGCGCCGAGCCGCACACCAACTACAACCGCATTCTGCTGTCGCCGGTGCTCGCCGGTGAGCAGACCTTCGAAGAGATCGTGCTCAACGACCTCGACTGGTACCTGAACAACAACATCAAACTGTTACTCAACCGCAAGGTGGTGCAGATTGATCGCGTCAAACGCATCGTCATTGCCGAAGACGGCACCGAGGCCGAGTACGACCGCCTGTTGATTGCCACCGGCTCGACGCCGTTCATCCTGCCGATTCCGGGCAATACGTTGCAGGGTGTCATCGGCTACCGCGACATCGCCGACACCCAAGCCATGATCAACACCGCCAAAACCCACAAGCACGCGGTGGTGATCGGCGGCGGCCTGCTCGGCCTGGAAGCCGCCAACGGCCTGATGCTGCGCGGCATGCAGGTGACCGTGGTGCACATCGGCGAGTGGTTGCTGGAGCGGCAACTGGACAAGACCAGTGGCCAATTGCTGCAAACCGAACTGGAAAGCCGTGGCCTGGTGTTTCGCCTGTGCGAACAAACCCAGGCGTTGCACGATGCCGGCAATGGCCGGGTCGGCTCGGTGCAATTCAAAAATGGCGACATCATTCCCGCCGACCTGGTGGTGATGGCCGCCGGCATTCGCCCCAACACCGAACTGGCGGAAAAATCCGGCATTCCGTGCAACCGCGGGATTCTGGTCAACGACACCCTGCAAACCTACGACCCGCGCATCTACGCAATCGGCGAATGCGCCAGCCATCGTGGCATTGCCTACGGGTTGGTGGCCCCTTTGTTCGAACAGGCCAAGGTCTGCGCCAACCACCTCGCTCAGTTGGGTTTCGCCACTTATAAAGGCTCGGTCACCTCGACCAAGCTGAAGGTCACCGGTATCGACCTGTTCTCCGCCGGCGACTTCATGGGCGGTGAAGGCACCGAGACCATCACCCTCTCCGACCCGATTGGCGGCGTGTACAAAAAACTGGTGATCAAGGACGACATCCTCGTCGGAGCCTGCCTGTACGGTGACACCGCCGACGGCGGTTGGTATTTCCGTCAGATCCGTGAGAACCATGCCATTGGCGAGATCCGCGATCACCTGATGTTCGGCGAAAACGCCTTGGGCGATGTCGGCCATCAAGGCCAGGACAAAGCCATGAGCATGGCCGACAACGCCGAAGTCTGCGGCTGCAACGGCGTGTGCAAGGGCACCATCGTCAAGGCGATCCAGGAACAGGGGCTGTTCAGTGTCGATGAGGTGAAAAAACACACCAAGGCCGCCAGTTCCTGCGGTTCTTGTGCAGGTTTGGTGGAGCAAATCCTGATCAACACCGTGGGCGGCGCGGCCGACGTCAAACCGAAAAGCGAAAAGGCCATTTGCGGTTGCAGCGACCTCAATCACGGGCAAATCCGCCAAGCCATCCGCGACCAGCACCTGCTGACCATCGCCGGCACCATGAGCTACCTGAACTGGCGCACACCGAATGGCTGCGCCACCTGCCGCCCTGCGCTGAATTACTACCTGATTTCCACCTGGCCCGGCGAAGCCAGGGACGACCCGCAATCGCGCCTCATCAACGAAAGGGCCCACGCCAATATTCAGAAAGACGGCACTTACTCCGTAGTCCCACGGATGTGGGGCGGTGTGACCAATCCTTCAGAACTGCGGCGCATTGCCGACGTGGCCGACAAGTACAACGTGCCGATGGTCAAGGTCACCGGCGGCCAGCGCATCGACCTGCTGGGCATCAAGAAGCAGGATTTGCCGGGTGTGTGGAAAGACCTCGACATGCCGTCCGGGCATGCCTACGGCAAATCCATCCGCACCGTGAAGACCTGCGTCGGCAGCGAGTTCTGCCGCTTTGGCACGCAGAACTCGACGCAGCTGGGCATCGAACTGGAGCATGACCTGTTCAAAATGTGGTCGCCGCACAAGGTGAAGCTGGCGGTGTCCGGTTGCCCACGCAATTGCTCGGAAGCAGGCATTAAAGATGTGGGAATTATCGGCGTCGACTCCGGCTGGGAGATGTACATCGGCGGCAACGGCGGGATCAAAACCGAAGTCGCGGAGTTCTTCGTCAAGCTGAAAACCGCCGAAGAAGTGCGCGAGTACAACGGCGCGTTCCTGCAGCTGTACCGCGAAGAAGCTTTTTACCTGGAGCGCACCGTGCACTACCTGCAACGGGTGGGCATGGAGCATATCAAGAAAGCCGTGCTGGAAGACCCGGAACGGCGCAAGGCGCTTAACGAACGGCTGCAATTTTCGCTGTCGTTCGAACAGGACCCGTGGAAGGAGCGCCTGGAACAGCCATTGCTGAAGAAAGAATTCGATGTGATCCCCGTCAAACAGCTGGAGGTGCCGGCATGAACTGGCTGGATATCTGTGCCCTCGAAGAAATCAACGCCCTGGGCTCGCGCATCATCAATGGGCCGAAGGGCGATATCGCGATTTTTCGTACAAGTGACGACGAAGTTTTCGCACTCGACGATCGCTGCCCGCACAAAGGTGGGCCACTGTCCCAAGGCTTGATCTATGGCAAACGCGTAGCCTGCCCGTTGCACAACTGGCAGATCGACCTGGCTTCCGGCGAGGCCCAGGCACCCGACGTCGGCTGCGCCCATCACCATCCGGCCCGCGTGGAAAACGGCCGGGTGATGCTGGCCCTGCGGGACGCCGGTTGATGAACCGCCAGACCACCGCGTCCACCTGCTGTTACTGCGGGGTGGGTTGCGGCGTGCTGATTGAGCATGATGGTTCGCAGATCCTCGGCGTGACGGGCGATCCGAGCCACCCGGCAAACTTTGGAAAACTGTGCAGCAAAGGGTCCAGCCTGCACCTGACCGGTGACTTGAACGCCCGCGCTTTATACCCCGAGCTACGCCTGGGCAAAGCGCTCGCGCGCGCGCGCACCGATTGGGACACCGCGCTGGAACACGCCGCCAATGTGTTCGCCGAAACCATCGCCGAACACGGGCCGAACAGCGTGGCGTTCTACATTTCCGGGCAATTGCTCACCGAGGACTACTACAGCTTCAACAAGCTGGCGCGGGCATTGGTGGGCACCAACAATATCGACAGCAACTCGCGGCTGTGCATGTCTTCGGCGGTGGTCGGCTACAAACGCAGCCTGGGTGCGGACGCGCCGCCGTGCAGCTATGAAGACCTTGAGTGCAGCGACTGCGTGATGATCGTCGGCAGCAATATGGCCTACGCCCATCCGGTATTGTTCCGACGCCTGGAGGAAGCCAAGGCTCGGCGCCCGCAGATGAAAGTGCTGGTGATCGACCCACGGCGTACCGATACCTGCGATTTGGCTGACCTGCACCTGGCAATCTTGCCCGGGACGGATGTGGCACTGTTCCATGGGATTTTGCATCTGCTGCTGTGGGAAGACTGGATCGACCGTACGTTTATCCAGGCGCACACCGAAGGATTGGCCGAGCTGAAGCGGCTGGTGCATGACTACACACCGCAGATGGTCACGCAGTTGTGCGGGATCAGCGTCGAGCAGTTGCGCCTGTGCGCAGAGTGGGTAGGTACGTCCAGCAGTTTTCTGTCGTTGTGGTGCATGGGGCTGAATCAGTCCACTGCGGGCAGCGCGAAAAACAGCGCGTTGATCAACCTGCACCTGGCGACCGGCACGATTGGCCGGCCGGGTTGCGGGCCGTTTTCCCTGACCGGCCAACCGAATGCCATGGGCGGGCGCGAGACGGGCAGTTTGTCGAATTTGCTGCCGGGTCATCGAGACGCTGCGAACCCTGAACATCGGGCGGAAGTCGCCGCTTACTGGGGTGTTGAATCGCTGCCGGCGCCAACCGGGCTAACGGCCATCGAACTGTTTGAGAGCGTCCGGGCAGGCAAGATCAAGGCGTTATGGATTGCCTGCACCAACCCCGCGCAATCCTTGCCGGACCAGAATGCCGTGCGCGCGGCATTGGCGAGCTGCCCTTTTGTGGTTCTGCAAGAAGCCTTTCGCACCACGGAAACCGCCACTTATGCCGACCTGCTGTTACCCGCCGCCAGTTGGGGCGAGAAGGAAGGCAGCGTGACCAACTCCGAACGGCGAATTTCCCACGTGCGTCGCGCCATTGTCCCACCGGGAGAGGCACGACCGGACTGGGCAATTACCGTGGATTTCGCACAGCGCCTGGAGAAGCGTCTGCTGCCTGGCCTGGAGAGCCTGTTTGCGTTTGAGGGACCGGCGCAGATTTTCGATGAGTACAAGTTGTTGACCCGTGAGCGTGACCTCGACTTGTCGGGCATCAGCCATGCGCTGCTGGACCAGATCGGGCCGCAACAATGGCCCTTTCCATCGGGCGCAAGCGCTGGGACCCCGCGCCTGTACACCGATGGCGTCTTCCCGACCGCCACCGGCCGTGCGCAGTTTATTGCCGACCCTTACCGCGCTGCCAAGGAACAGCGTGACGCGCGCTTCCCGCTGACCTTGATCACCGGGCGCTTGCGCGACCAGTGGCACGGCATGAGCCGCACCGGAACGGCAGCGCAATTATTCGGGCATGTCAGCGAAGCCCTGTTGAGCCTGCACCCGGATGAACTGCGCCGACACCGGTTCAAGGAAGGCGATCTGGTCAATTTGAAGAGCCGTCGCGGCAATGTGATCGTCGCCGTCAGCAGTGATGACAGCGTGCGACCAGGCCAGGCATTTCTGCCAATGCATTGGGGTGACCGATTTCTCAAGGGTGGGGTCAACGCCCTCACGCAGCCGGCGTTTGACCCGCTGTCGAAACAGCCGGAACTCAAGCACAGCGGCGTGCGCCTGGAAGCCGTGCAATTGCCATGGCAACTCTTTGCATTGATCGAAGGAAATGTTCAGCAACACTTTGACGCGCTGCGCCCGCTGTGTGAAGGCTTTGCCTACGTCAGCCTGAGCCTGACCGGACGTGATCGGCCCGCTTTATTGGTGCGCGCGGCACATACCGAGGCGCCCGACTTGCCACTGCTGACCCGGATCGATGAACTGCTGGGCCTCAACGACGGTCCGGTGATGGCCTACGACGACCCGCGCCGCTCAATCGGCAAGCGTGTGAAGATCGAGAAAGGCCGCATCACCGCCCTGCGTCTGGCCGGTGAAACCCTGGCGCGGCACTGGCTGCAAAGCCTGTGGCTGGAGGGTCGCACCGACGATCAACTACGCCGCTGGTTGCTGGCGCCGCTCAGTGCACCACCAGGCGGTGCCGCGTCCAGCAGCAAGATTCTGTGTAACTGCAAAAACGTCAGCGAGAGCGCGGTGTGCGCCGGTATCGCTCGCGGGCTGAGCCTCGATGGGCTGAAACAGGAGCTTGGGTGCGGCACGCAATGCGGTTCCTGCGTTCCGGAAATCAAACGCCTTTTGGCCAGCAAGCCGCAGCCAATCGCAATCAACAGGTGAGGGAAACAACATGAGCGCAAAAGTCTGGCTGGTGGGCGCGGGGCCCGGAGATCCGGAGCTGTTGACCCTCAAAGCAGTAAGGGCAATGAGCGAGGCCGATGTGGTATTGATCGATGATCTCGTCAACCCGGCTGTGCTGGAACACTGTGCGGGCGCGCGGGTCATCACCGTGGGTAAACGGGGGGGCTGCCGCTCGACACCGCAGGATTTTATCCATCGTTTGATGCTGCGGTATGCGCGCCAGGGCAAGTGCGTGGTGCGGCTCAAAGGTGGCGACCCATGCATTTTTGGCCGGGGTGGCGAAGAGGCAACATGGCTGCGCGAGCGCGGGGTGGAAGCAGAGGTGGTGAACGGGATCACGGCAGGACTGGCGGGTGCGACGAATTGCGATATACCGCTGACCTTGCGTGGCGTCAGTCGTGGCGTGACGCTGGTCACGGCGCACACCCAGGACGACAGCCGTTTGAATTGGCGGGCGCTGGCTGAGGGCGGGACGACACTGGTGGTGTATATGGGCGTAGCCAAGCTTGAGCAGATTCAGCAGCAACTGCTGGACGGAGGAATGGCTGCAGATATGCCGGTGGCAATGATCGAAAATGCGTCACTGCCCCAGCAACGCGAGTGTCGCAGCAACCTGGCTCGCATGCACACGGACGCGCAGTCGTTCGCCTTGAAAAGCCCGGCCATCCTGGTGATCGGCAGCGTCGCAGGCAGTGGGCAAGCGACGAGTGTAGCCGTCTGCGCCAGCGCCTGAAGCAAATTCAAGGCGAAAAAAAGCCCGGCCTGAGCCGGGCTTTTTTCTACTACTCAGTAATTACTGAGCAGCTTGAGCTTCTACCGAGGCTTCTACGCGACGGTTGATAGCACGGCCTGCTTCAGTTGCGTTGTCAGCAACTGGACGGGATTTACCGTAGCCAACCGAGCTAACGCGGTTAGGAGCGATACCGTCTTTGACCAGAACTTGCTTGACCGCGTCAGCACGACGCTGGGACAGCTTCTGGTTGTAAGCGTCTGGACCTACGGAGTCAGTGTGACCTTCAACCACGGTGGTGGTTTGTGGGTACTGCTTCATGAAGTCGGCCAGGTTTTTCACGTCGCCGTAGCTGTTAGGCTTAACAACGGACTTGTCGAAGTCGAACTTGACGTCCAGCTCAACACGAACAACCTGAGCAACTGGAGCTTCTGGCTCTGGAGTTGGCTCTGGAGCTGGTGCCGGGGTAGGAGCTGGAGCAGCTGCGCCAGCGTTGCCGCCGAAGTTCACACCCAGGCCGACCAGTGCGGAGTAGTCCCACTTGCCGTTGTCGATTGCGTAGTCAGCTTCAACACCAGCACGAGCGTACAGGTTGTTGGTGAAGTAGTACTTCACGCCAGCGCCAGCGATAGCCAGGGTGGATTGATCGCGACCTTTGTGGCCGTCAGCTTCAACGTTGCTGCGGCTCTGGTGACCGAAACCACCTTCAACGTATGGACGCAGGCTGTCGACGCCAGCCTGACCGAAGTGGTACTGAGCAGTCAGGCTGCCAGTGTCGCCACCGATCTTCTGGTTGCCAGTGCCGTCGTTCGAACGGGTGTGGTTAGTCTTGTCGTAGGACAAGTTCAAGGACAGATCGTCGGTCAGGAAGTAACCAATGCGAGCGCCTGGGTTGAAGCCGTCTTCGATGTGCTTGACGCTATCGTTGTACTGCTTCTTGTAGAACAGCTCGCCTTCAACTGCGCCTTGGCCTTGTGCCAGTGCGCCGAAAGAAGTAGCGGCAATAAGAGTACCAATGGCCAAGCCCAAGGTGTTTTTCAGTTTCATCCGTTAAATCCCCATCTGGTGATTGTAAAGCAGTCCCACAAACCGGGGGACAACTCGGCGACAAGTCTAACAGAACTTGCCTACACGTAAGAGATATTTGCCACGCACTAAGTTTCAGTCTCGTCCGCAAATTTCTCACGTAATTTATCAAGAGCACGTTTGTAACGCATTTTTGTAGCACTCAAACCCATGTGCATGATGTCAGCAATTTCCTGAAACTCCAGCTCTGCGACAAAACGTAGCACCAGAATTTCACGGTCAATCGGATTCACATGCACCAACCAGCGATCAAGCCCGGCCTTTTCCTCGGGTACCGGCGCCTTTTCTTCAGACGCTTCCTCAAGGGGGTCCAGACTCAAAGCGTCCATCAAGCGACGCTTACGCCGTTCCTTACGATACTGCGTGATGCACTCGTTGTACGTGATGCTATAGAGCCATGTCTTGAACTTCGATTTGCCCTCAAAGTTCTTCAGGCCATACAGCACCTTGAGCATCACTTCCTGACAGACATCGTCCGCATCTCTATCGTTCCCTAAATACCTTGAACAAACGTTGAACAGAGTGCGTTGATATCTGCGCATCAATTCTTCGTACGCGCGTGTTACGTGAAACAGCTCCGTGTGCGAGCGCGCGACCAACTCCTCATCAGAGAGCTCACGGGGGTCATAGCGCGTAGACAGCGTTTGGGCTTTATTCAAAACAAGTCGTGCCGACAGTCAGGTCAATGTCCGCTACAGCCCGGTCAGCCGGGTTTGCGGCGGCGTACATTAGCAGGGTTTGCCGGGTTAGCGGCTACTGACCTGCTGCTCCAGGAGAATGCGATTGGACAGCGACACCAGTTCACCGTCATCGGTCAGCACCGTTGTCTTGACCGTACCGATCTCCTCGATTTGCCCTTCGACCTCGCCCACACGCACCTGTTGCCCAACCTGATACAACTCACGCACATAGATTCCCGCAAGAATCTGACCAGCAATTTCCCGGCTTCCCAGGCCCATGGCCAGCGCAACGGCCAGACCAACGGTAATCAAAACGATCACGATCACATGGTTGAGCAGGTCGGTCTTGACCTCCAACTGGCTGATCGCGACGGAAATACTGATGATGATCACCAGGCCCTGGGCGATTCGCCCCAGGCCGGCAGCATAGTCCAACCCCACGCCTTCAGCGGCCCCGCGCACCAGCCCGTTGGCCAGTTGCGCCAGTAAAACGCCTACCAGCAGTACCAGCGCGCCACCGAAAACTTTCGGCAAATACAGTGCCAGCATGTCGAGCGTAGCTGAAACTCGCTCAAGTCCAAGGGATTGAGCCGCAGAAACCAGAAAAATAAGCAAAATAAACCAGTAGACGATCTTCCCGATCAAGGTAGAGATCGGCACCTGCAGCCCCACGCGGCCCAACATCTTGGTCAGGCCGGTGCCTGCCATCAGGCGGTCAAGGCCCAGCTTGGCAAGTAATTTGGACAGCAGCGTATCGAGCAGCTTGGCCACGACAAACCCGAGCAGTACCAGTACCAGGGCACCAAACAGGTTGGGAATGAAGTTCGCCACCTTGGTCCACAATGCGGTCATCGCGGTGACCAGGCTCTGGGTCCAGAGATCAAGTTCCATATTCAATCAGCCTTATCAGCAGTGCGAGCAAGAGGTTTACGGCGGGAAACCGGTGATACATGGGCCGAACCGTTGTTCAGGGCCATCATCAACGCCGGCAGCCAGCGCCCGAGCAGACCGAACAGATCCCCCGCCCCCACCTGACGGTTGGCGGTTTTCAATACGCGGCCCAAGCAGGCATCGTCGTCACGGTTGGACGGCGACGCATTGAGCATGTCACGCAAAGACTGTTCGAACGGATCGTGCATAAAGACCTCTCGCAAGTGATTTAAAAGACGAGGGTAAAATTCTTGGGGTCACATAGGACCCTTCCTACGTTCAGGTCATATTCAGGTCAAACCCAGCGCAATCGTCGAAATAGCCACCATTGTCCCAGCGCAACGGCCACCATCATCAAGCAGGCAATCATGAATCCGTAGGGGCTGGCGGAGAACGGAATACCCCCCACATTGATACCCAGCAGCCCGGTGAGAAAACTCATCGGCAAGAATATTCCGGTGATGATCCCGAAGCGGTACATCGTTCGATTCATGCGTACGCTCAAGCGCCGGTCTTCGGCCTCAAGTACCAGCCCCACGCGCTCCCGGGTCAATTCGAGCTCTTCCAGGTAGCGGGTCAGGCTGTTGTTCAATTCGTTCCAGTAATCGGCATCGTCGTCACAAAACCACGGCAATTTGATCCGTGTCAGTTGCGCAAAAATATCCCGCTGCGGCGCCAGAAAACGCTTGAGCCCGGCCGCCCGCCGACGGATCTGCAAAACATTGCCATGCTCCGGGGTATACCGTTCGTCGGCATCGAGTTTTTCTTCTTCGGAATCGACGATTTCCGACAAATCCGTGACCAGGTCCTGCACCTTGTTGGTCAGGTATTGGGCCATATAAAGGATGAGTTCGGACGCCGTTTTCGGCCCCTTGCCGTCCGCCAATTGCACCAGCAGCTCATCGGTGGCGCGCAGTGGGCGCAGGCGCAGGGAAATCACGCGGTTGGCCGCTGCAAAAATGCGCACCGATACCATGTCCTCCGGCTCGGCGCCCGGGTTGAGGTTCACGCCCCGCAAAAACAGCAGCAATTCGGCGTCCGGCAGCGGCAACAGGCGCGGACGGGTGTTTTCTTCCAGCAGCAGGTCGCAGGCAAACTCACTTAAACCGCTGGATTTGCGCAACCAGGTCTGGGTTTGCGGATGGCTGCGATCCCAGTGCAGCCACAGGCTTTCCTGAGGCTGCAATTGCAAGTCGTCGAGCTCAGTCCGGGCAATCGAACGCGCACCGCCTTTACCGTCAAGCACCAGGGCATGCACCAGCCCCCATTGCGCGTTTTCTTCCTCGAACATCCTCACCCCTGTCGGCTATTACGGTTCATTCAGGCATTTTCAGCGGGCTTGGCGACACGATCACGCCATTGTTGTCGGCGTAAACGTACTCACCCGGACGAAACGTCACGCCCGCGAAGGTCACGACCACGTTGAGGTCGCCAATGCCGCGCTTGTCGGTTTTCATCGGGTGGGTCGCCAGGGCCTGCACACCCAGATCCGTTTGAGCGATGACATCCACATCACGAATGCAGCCGTAGATCACCAGCCCTTCCCAGCCGTTTTTCGCAGCTTTCTCGGCGATCATGTCACCCAGCAGCGCGCGACGCAGGGAACCACCACCATCGACCACCAGCACCTTGCCGGCACCTGGCTGATCGGCTTGTTCCTTGACCAGGGAATTGTCTTCGAAGCATTTAATGGTGACGATTTCGCCGCCGAAGGAATCCCGGCCGCCGAAATTACTGAACATCGGCTCCAGTACCTGTACCAGGTCCGGGTAGGCGTCGCACAAGTCGGGGGTCACGTAATGGTTCATTGAAAAATTCCTTTGGGTCAAAGAAGTGTCTTTCGAAAGAAACGCCAAGTGATGCGGACGGGGAACATCCCATCCACGCCGCCGTAACGCAATAGCCACTGCGCGACTGAATATGACCAGAAGCGTTTAACGCGTCATATCTTAGCCGCAACCACGCACGAGTGAAACGCCCTTGGTAGAGCCCCGGGTCAAACCGCGGCCCCCACTTCGGACTGCGTCCCGAATAAAGGTGTCAACGGATCTTTCAACCATTGCTCCACCAATGGCCACACTTCGGCCTGGGCCGCTTTGCTGACCAGCATTTCAACATGCCCGAAATCGCCGGTAAAACCTTGTCGGCGGCCCAGGCACAGGTATTGACGATGCTGCGAACCGACTTGTTCGAACAACTTGCGGCACGCCCAGTCGGGGTCCTGCTGGTCGCCGGCTGCGCTGACGGCCAGTAACGGCACTTCGACTTCAGCCAGGCCTTTCCACCAGTCCCGCTCGGAATCGCCAAAGCGGCCGAACAGGCCATTCCAGCGCATGGCCTCGATCATCACGCCCGCCGGCTCATCTTCGGGGCCGCGCTTGAAGCGCGGGCCGGAGACGTGGGCGAAACGCTTGAGAAGCAGGCGGCTGCCCCACTCCACCGGCGGAATTTTCAGCGGCCAATGGGTACGGCTGACCTGGCAGCCGAACAACGCCACAGAAGCCACTGCGGATACGCCAAGGTGTTGCCCACCAAGGGCTGCAGCCAGGGTCGTCGCGCCGAGGGAATGGCCGACCCAATGGGGAATCTGCCCGTTTTGCTCGCACACAAATGCGCCGATGGCAGGCAAATCGTACCGCGCGTAGTCCGCCACGCGATTTTTGGCGTAATTCTGGTTGCGCTTGGATAAACCGTGACCGCGCATTTCCGGGATCCAGACATCAAACCCCTGACGCGCCAGGTACGCCCCCAAACCGATGCCCTTGGGCGAATACCAGAAGCGTCGGTTGGAAAAACTGCCATGCAACAAAATAACCGGCGTGCCCCGGTTTTCCGGGACATCAGCCAGGCCCAAACGCGTCACGGCCAGCTCGACGGTGCCGTCGGGGCTGTTGCCGGGTTTGAGGCGATACACATCTTCACTCAGGTCGCCACGACGTTCAGCACTGATCAGGGCGACGGGAAACAGGTTGCTGCTGCTTTGCATAATGCTCTTGCACAAAAAAGGGCGGCGTCCGCAAGGATTCCCGCCCTGTACAGATAAGAATGCCGGTCACCCTTAACGAGTGACCGGCACTTTTGACGTGTCGACCTTAGGCGGACGCTTGGCCTTCCGCCAGGAAGAACCAGGTTTCCAGTACGGAATCGGGGTTCAGCGAGACGCTTTCGATGCCCTGTTCCATCAGCCATTTGGCCAGGTCAGGGTGGTCGGAAGGGCCCTGGCCGCAGATACCGATGTACTTGCCCGCTTTGTTACAGGCCTGAATGGCGTTGGCCAGCAGCTTCTTGACCGCAGGGTTACGCTCGTCGAACAGGTGCGCGATGATCCCCGAGTCGCGGTCCAGACCGAGGGTCAGCTGGGTCAGGTCGTTGGAGCCGATGGAGAAACCGTCGAAGAATTCCAGGAACTCTTCGGCGAGGATCGCGTTGGATGGCAATTCGCACATCATGATCACGCGCAGACCGTTTTCGCCACGGCTCAGGCCATTTTCCGCCAGCAGGTCGATAACCTGGCTCGCTTCGCCCAGCGTGCGCACGAATGGCACCATGATTTCGACGTTGTCCAGGCCCATCTCGTTGCGCACGCGCTTGAGCGCGCGGCATTCGAGCTCGAAGCAGTCACGGAACGATTCGCTGATGTAACGCGAGGCGCCCCGGAAGCCCAGCATCGGGTTTTCTTCTTCCGGCTCGTAGAGTTTGCCGCCGATCAGGTTGGCGTATTCGTTGGACTTGAAGTCCGAGAGACGCACGATGACCTTCTTGGGATAGAACGCGGCCGCCAGGGTGCTGATGCCTTCCACCAGTTTCTCGACGTAGAAGCCCACCGGGTCGTTGTAACCGGCGATGCGCTTGTCGACGCTTTCCTTGATGTCCGGCGGCAGGCCGTCGTAGTTCAGCAGGGCCTTGGGGTGCACGCCGATCATGCGGTTGATGATGAACTCCAGGCGGGCCAGGCCCACACCGGCATTCGGCAACTGCGCGAAATCGAAGGCACGGTCCGGGTTGCCGACGTTCATCATGATCTTGAACGGCAGATCGGGCATGGCGTCGATGGAGTTTTGCTTGATGTCGAAACCCAGCTCGCCTTCAAAGATGAAACCGGTGTCGCCTTCGGCGCAGGAAACGGTCACACCCTGGCCGTCTTTCAACAGTTGGGTGGCGTTGCCGCAACCCACGACGGCTGGAATGCCCAGCTCACGGGCGATGATCGCCGCGTGGCAGGTACGCCCGCCACGGTTGGTGACGATGGCGCTGGCGCGCTTCATGACCGGTTCCCAGTCCGGGTCGGTCATGTCGGAGACCAGTACGTCGCCGGGCTGGACTTTGTCCATTTCGGACACGTCCTTGATGATCCGTACCTTGCCCGCGCCGATGCGCTGGCCGATGGCACGGCCTTCCACCAGCACTTTGCCGGTTTCCTTGAGCAGGTAGCGCTCCATGACGTTGGCCGAAGTGCGGCTTTTCACGGTTTCCGGGCGGGCCTGCACGATGTAGAGCTTGCCGTCGTCGCCATCTTTGGCCCATTCGATGTCCATCGGGCACTGGTAGTGCTTTTCGATGATCATCGCTTGTTTGGCCAGTTCGCTGACTTCAGCATCGGTCAGGCAGAAACGCGCGCGCTCGGCCTTGTCGACTTCAACGGTTTTGACCGAGCGACCGGCCTTGGCCTCGTCGCCGTAGATCATCTTGATGGCCTTGCTGCCCAGGTTGCGGCGCAGGATCGCCGGGCGACCGGCTTCAAGGGTGTGTTTGTGTACGTAGAATTCGTCCGGGTTAACCGCGCCTTGTACGACAGTTTCGCCCAGGCCGTAGGCGCCGGTGATGAATACCACGTCACGGAAGCCGGATTCGGTGTCCAGGGTGAACATCACCCCGGCGGTACCGGTTTCCGAACGCACCATGCGCTGCACACCGGCAGACAGGGCCACCAGCTTGTGGTCGAAACCCTGGTGTACACGGTAGGAAATGGCGCGGTCGTTGAACAGCGAAGCGAACACTTCCTTGGCCGCGCGGATCACGTTTTCCACGCCGCGGATGTTGAGGAAGGTTTCCTGCTGGCCGGCGAAGGAGGCGTCGGGCAAGTCTTCAGCGGTGGCCGAGGAGCGCACGGCGACGGCCATGTCCGGGTTGCCGGCCGACAGGGTGGCGAAGGCGGTGCGGATTTCTTCGTTGAGCTTCTCGGGGAACTCGGCTTCCATGATCCACTGGCGGATCTGGCTGCCGGTCTTGGCCAGGGCGTTGACGTCATCGACGTCCAGGGCGTCCAGCGCGGCGTGGATCTGAGCATTGAGGCCGCTCAGTTCGAGGAAATCGCGGTAAGCCTGGGCCGTGGTGGCGAAACCACCGGGCACCGAGACACCAGCGCCTGCAAGATTACTGATCATCTCGCCGAGGGATGCGTTCTTGCCCCCCACATGCTCTACATCATGGACGCCGAGCTTATCGAGGGAAACTACGTACTCTACCAAGGTGATCTCTCCACTAACTGTGTTGGAAAAGCTCAGGACGCCGGATGCTCAGTAGGAGCTTTCTCCGGCGTTTGTGGCCTGGACCTGGAAAATAAGTGAGAATGCGGCCCACTGCGGGACGGCAAAATCGCGCCTATCATATCCAAGATTCGCCATCAGCTTAAGGCCCAGGGCTCAAATGAAACGATCTGCTTTCTTTATCTCCGACGGCACCGGCATCACAGCCGAAACACTGGGTCAAAGCCTGCTTGCGCAGTTCGAAAACATTACCTTCGCCAAATTCACCCGGCCCTACATCGACAGCGTGGACAAGGCGCGGGCCATGGTACAACAAATCAATCTGGCGGCTGAAAAAGACGGTTTTCGTCCGATCATTTTCGACACCATCGTCAATCAAGACATTCGTGAGATCCTCGCAACCTCCAATGGTTTCATGATCGACATCTTCTCCACGTTCCTGGCGCCGCTGGAACAGGAGTTGAGCGAACACTCGTCTTATTCCGTAGGAAAGTCCCACTCCATCGGCCACAACTCCAACTATATGGAGCGGATCGAGGCCGTGAACTTCGCCCTCGATAACGACGACGGCGCTCGCACCCACTACTACGACAAGGCGGATTTGATCCTGGTGGGCGTGTCCCGTTGCGGCAAGACGCCCACCTGCCTTTATATGGCCATGCAGTTCGGCATCCGCGCGGCGAACTACCCGCTGACCGAAGATGACATGGAACACCTCACCCTGCCCGCCGCCCTACGCGCACACCGGCACAAGCTGTTCGGCCTGACCATCGACCCGGACCGCCTGACCTCCATCCGTAACGAGCGCAAGCCCAACAGCCGCTACTCCAGCTATGCCCAGTGCGAGTTCGAAGTGCGCGAAGTGGAAAATCTGTTCCGTCGCGAGAATATTGCGCATATCAATTCCACGCATTTTTCGGTGGAAGAGATTTCGGCAAAGATTCTGGTGGAGAAAGGGGTGGAGCGCAGATTCAAATAATTTTTGTTGACTGAGCCGGCCTCATCGCAGGCAAGCCAGCTCCCACCTTTTGAATGTATTCACAAATCAAATGTGGGAGCTGGCTTGCCTGCGATGAACGATAACGCGGTCAGCCTGCCTACAGATGAAACCGGCCGCCACCCTGCCCCAACGCCGTAGCCAACGCATCAAACCCGTCGCGCAACAACTGGTCATCCCCTGACGTATTGCAAATGCTCGCCCGAATAAACTGCGGCACCGCCGTTTGCCCCACGGCAAATGCCTCGGCTGTGGCGATCAGGTAATTATTCTGCTTGAGCTCCGCCTCGATTTCCGACGCGCGCCATGGCTCCGGCACTTCGATCCAGAAGTGCGGGCTGTTCAGGTGCGTGCGGTATTCCAAGCCCGTGAGCAAGTCGCGCACCAAGGCTTTGCGTCGGCTGATCTCGTGGATTTGCTGGCGCAGCAGGTATTCCGCCGTACCGTTTTCGATCCACTGCGTCGCCAGTTCAAGGGTCACCGGCGTGGCCATCCAGCAGGTGGAGCGCAATGCGGCGGAAATACGGCTGACCAGCGCCGGCGGCGCATGCACATAACCCACGCGTAAACCGGCTGACACCGCCTTGCTCAGGCTGCTGATCAAAATCGTACGCTCAGGGGCGAAAAAACTCAGGGGTGGCGGGCGATCTTCCACGAGCACACCGTGGGCTTCGTCCTCAAGAATCAGCAGATTGTGATCGCGGCACACTTTGGCCAGGGCTTCGCGGCGCGGGATCGACAGCACCGCCGTGGTCGGGTTTTGAATGGTCGGCGTGCAATACAACGCCGAAACCCGGTGATTTCGACAGATTTCATCCAGCGCGCCCGGCAGCACGCCTTCTTCATCCATCTCCAGGC
This sequence comes from Pseudomonas tolaasii NCPPB 2192, assembly GCF_002813445.1. Classification (NCBI taxonomy): domain Bacteria; kingdom Pseudomonadati; phylum Pseudomonadota; class Gammaproteobacteria; order Pseudomonadales; family Pseudomonadaceae; genus Pseudomonas; species Pseudomonas tolaasii. The sequence goes on along the minus strand of NZ_PHHD01000001.1, from coordinate 3,321,475 downwards.
CGATCAGACGCACACCCAGCATGCGCGCGGCGGTAATCAGCCCGGGGTAAGTCAACTGTTCGGTGACCACGGTGTCACCGGCCCGCAGCAGCGCCATCATCGAACACAGCAAGCCATGCTGGCCGCCATTGACGCAGATGACCTGTTCGGGAATCGGGTGGAAATCGCGCTGCACCAGCCACTGCGCCCCCGCCTCACGGTAACGCGGCAGACCGGCGTCCGGGGTGTAGGCGCTGATGTCCTGCAGGAATTTGGCGTTGGTCGACAGGGTTTGGAAGCTTTGGGCGAGAAACACCGTTTCCTGCCCCGGAATGTGCATGTTGCGGCTCATGTCGAAGTACTGGCGCGGCTCTTCGCTGACGTTGCGAAAGCCTTCATCGCGCTGGCGTTCCATCCCGCGCTTGCGTACGAAGGTGCCGTCCCCCACGCGCGCCACCACCAGCCCCAAACGTTCAAGCTCGCCGTAAGCCCGGCTGATGGTGCCGATCGTCACACCCAGATTGTCGGAAAGCACCCGATGGGGCGGCAGTTTTCTTCCCGGTTCAATCAAGCCTTCAAGGATGCCCCGTTCCATGACATCGGACAGGCGCTTGTACTTCACGCCCTGCCCGTTGGACAACCCCTCACGCATAATTGACACCATGTCAATATTTGTTTTGACAGCCATCTTTCGCCCTAATAGTGTGCTTTTACGGGTTCAATCACCGGATGAAACAACTTAATACACAGTCAATATAGAGTTCAATACCGGCTCAGGGAAGCAATAAACGATGCCAATGTCCGCCGTTCTCGAAAACACAACAAAAACAAAAACTCAGAAACAGTGGCTGGCCGGGCTGATTACCAACCTGATGTTTCTTGTCGTGTGCCTCAGTTGGGGCACCACCTGGCTGGGCATCAAGATCGCCGTGGAGAGCGTGCCGCCGCTGACGTCCGCAGGCTTGCGCTTTCTGATCGCCTTTCCGCTGTTCCTGTGTTTTGCCATGGTGCGCCGCGAGCCCGTCCTGTTTCCGCGGGAAAGCCGCTGGTTCTTCGTCTTCGTGACCCTTTCCTATTTCAGCGTTCCTTATTACCTGCTCAATTACGGCGAGATGCATGTCTCGTCCGGTCTCACCGCCCTGCTGTTCAGCTGCATGCCGGTGTTCATCCTGATCTTCTCGGCTTTGTTCCTGCGCGAACGCATCTATTTTTCCCAAGTGGTCGGTATCGGCATCGGCTTCGGCAGCCTGTACATGATCATCAAGAGCCAGGGCCTGCACCTGGATCACGCCGAGTTCTTCGGGGTGCTGGCCATTCTCACTGCCGCGATCATGCACGCCCTGTGCTACGTGATTACCAAGCAAAAAGGCAGCGCCATCAGCGTGATCACCTATAACACGCTGCCGATCGGCATTGCCGGGCTGATGCTGTTCGTGGCCGGGCTGTGGTTTGAAACCCCCACCTTCGAGGCCATCACCCTGCGCTCTTGGGGCGCACTGTTCTATCTTGGGCTGGTGGCGTCGGTGGGCGGCTTCATCGTGTATTTCATGCTGCTCAAGCGCCTGAGCCCGATCATCCTGTCGTTCGTATTCATCATTTTCCCGGTGTTCGCCGTGATCATCGGCGCCTGGTATGAAGGCGTGGCGATTTCCCGCGACCTGATGCTCTACTCGGCGATCCTGCTGGCCGGTTTTGCCATCACCAAGTTGCCGATTGAAAAGCTGCTGGCCAAGAAAAATTGACCTTCCCCAACCACTCACACCCACCTCGCGAGAGAAACATGGAAGTCCTCCGCCCCACCGCTCTGGAACAGATCTACGCCCACGCCAGCCGCAGCTACCCCGAGGAATGCTGTGGTTTTGTCTTCGCCGACGGCAGCGTGTACCTGGGCAGCAACATCCAGAACGAGTTGCACCGCAAGAACCCGCAGATGTACCCGCGCAGCGCGGCCAATGGCTACACCTTTTCAGTGGCAGACACACTGCTGATGAACAAGGCGTTTCGCAGCGACAACCCGGTGGTGGTGATCTACCACTCCCACCCGGACGTCGGCGCGTATTTCAGTGACGAAGACCAGGACAAGGCCCTGTTCATGGGTGAACCGATCTACCCCGTCAGCTACCTGGTGGTGGATGTTCGCCAGGGCCAGGCCCTGGGCTCCAAGCTGTTTGCCTGGGATGGCAAGCAGTTCGCCCTCAACCCTTTCAACGACCTGCACACGGAGTTGTCCATGAACGCTGTCTCTTTCCCCGACATTCTGGTTCGCGTGGCCAAGCTGCCGGAATCGACCCTTGAGGGCGCCGGATCGACATTGCGCGAAGTCATTGAAAACCTCTGCAGCAGCCACCCGCAATTGCGTGCACACCTGTTTCATGAGAAGAACAACCAGCTCAAGGAACACTTCTTGTTCACCGCCGAAGAGGAACTCATCGGCGCGGACGAGCCGCTTCCGGAAAAGGCCCGCATCGAAGTGTTGCTCGCCACGTCCGGCGGTATGGATACGGATTCCCTGAGCAACGAGGAAGTGCAGCGTTACGTGCGCCACATCACCTTGCCGGGGGTTGGCCGCGAAGGTCAGTTGAACCTGAAAAAAGCCAGGGTGCTGATCATCGGCACCGGCGGCCTGGGCTCGCCCATCAGCCTGTACCTGGCCGCAGCCGGCATTGGCACCCTCGGGCTGGTGGATTTTGACGTGGTGGAAAGCAGCAACCTGCAACGCCAGATTGTCCACGGCAACAGCACGCTGGGCATGCCCAAGGTCGAATCCGCCAAGCGGCGCCTGCAGGATCTGAACAGCCATATCCGGATCAACGCCCACGATACGGCGCTGAACGCCGACAACGCCCTGGAACTGGTCGGCGCCTACGACCTGGTGATCGACGGCACCGACAATTTCGACACCCGCTACATGGTCAACGACGCCTGCGTGCAACTCGGCAAGCCGTTGGTCTACGGTGCCATCTACCGTTTCGACGGGCAGATCAGCGTGTTGAACTACAAAGGCGGCCCATGCTACCGCTGCCTGTTCCCCTCGCCGCCGCCTGCGGAATTGGCGCCCAACTGCAGCGCCGGCGGCGTGATCGGTGTGCTGCCCGGCGTGGTCGGCATGATCCAGGCCACCGAGGCCATCAAGTTGCTGATCGGCATCGGCGAGCCTTTGTCCGGTCGCCTGATGCGTTTTGACGCCCTGGCGATGAAATTCAGCGAAATACGCTTCAAACGCCGCACCGACTGCCCTTGCTGCTCCGAGCGGCGCCACAGCGAAACCCTGGCTCCGGCCGTTTGCGCCGACGCCATACCGAGCCGGCCATCCCTCGCCGAAGAGCGCTACATCCAGCCGCGTGTACTCAAGCAAGTGATCGACCACCACAGCAGTGCCGACGTGCTGCTGGACGTGCGCGACGCCAGTGAGCTGGAGGTGTGCAAATTGCCGGGCGTGGTGCATATCCCCCTCGCCGAACTGGACGGGCAGCTCGACAGCCTCAGCCGCGACAATACCCACTACCTGATCTGTTACGCCGGCACCCGGGCCGAGCAGGCCGCCACGACCTTGCTGGCCGCAGGTTTTGCCAATACCAAAGTGCTGCAGGGCGGCATGAAGCATTGGGTACGCGATGTCGAACCCGACATGCCGTTGTACTGAGGCGGGGGCTGACTGATGCTGCATAACTCCATTCTCGACGTGATCGGCCAAACGCCAATCGTGCGCCTGGCGCAGTTTTCCGAAGACCTCGGCATCGAGGTCTACGCCAAGCTGGAATCCCTCAACCCCGGCGGCAGCCACAAGGCGCGCATCGCCCTGGGCATGATCCTCGACGCCGAGCGCCGCGGCGTGCTGATCCGTGATTCCGGGCAAACCATCATCGAACCCAGCGGCGGCAACACCGGCATCGGGCTGGTGATGGCCGGCAATGTGCTGGGCTACAAAGTGGTGCTGGTGATTCCCGACAACTACAGCCCCGAAAAACAGAAACTGCTGCGCCTGTACGGCGCGAAGGTGGTGCTGTCGGACAGCCGTCTGGGCAACAACTCCCATGGCGAAAAATGCATGGAATTGCAGCTGGAAAACCCCAACTACGTGATGCTCAACCAGCAGCGCAATGGTGCCAACCCGCAAACCCATCGCGACACCACTGCGCCGGAAATCCTTCGCGCATTTGGCGAGCGCCGCGTGGACTACTTCGTCAGCGGCATCGGCACCGGCGGGCACATCACCGGCATCGGCGAAACCCTCAAGGCTGCCTGGCCGCAACTGCGTGTGATGGGCGTGGAGCCTGAAGAGTGCGACCTGCTCAAAGACCAGCATGCGCCGCACCATATCCAGGGGCTGTCGATCGGCCTGATTCCGAGCATTCTCAATGTGAACGTACTGGACGGCATGCTCAAAGTGTCGCGCCAGGCGTGCATCGACATGATGAAACGCATCATGCGCACCGACGCCATCAGCCTGGGGCTGTCGTCGGCCGCCAATATGGTCGCCATCGCCCAACTCGCCCCCGAACTGCCGCCCGAAACGGTGGTGTTGACCATGGTCTACGACAATGCCGACAGCTACCTGCCCAGCTTCGAATAACCGGTTCTCTTACCTACCAGAATGCGGGGGTGCCTCCATGGGGGGCTTTATCGACATGCAACAGCTGCACGATGAGCTGCTCACCCACCTCATCACGACCCTGACGCCTGCGCAGATGAAGCAGTTGGAACCACACCTGGCACCGCTGATTCAGAACGCGGCGCAGGCGGTGGCCGAAGACTTGATCGCCTACGCCTATCGCGACCCTGCGTCACGTGGCCGTGGCGAGCTGATCCTTGAGTCTTACGCTTCGTTCAAGGCCGTGCTGTTCTACCGCCTGGCGCACCTGGTGTGGAATTTCCCCGACCAGACCAACGGCGTGTTTTCGCGCATGGCCCTCAAGCTCAGCAACCAGGGCAAGATCCTGTCCGGCGCCGAAATCCACCCGGCGGCGCGCATCGGCCGGCGCTTTGTGCTCGACCACGGCTACGGCACGGTGATTGGCGAAACCTGCGAAATCGGCAACGACTGCTACATCCTCTGCGGCGTCACCCTCGGCGCGCGCGGCATCGCCAACAACCCGGACGGCAAGCGCCACCCGCGCCTGGGCAACAATGTCGAGGTGGGCTCCGGCGCCCGCGTGCTGGGCTACGTGCTGATCGGCGACAACGTATTTATCAGCCCGTCCTGTGTCATTACCCAGGATGTACCGGCAGGCACCAAGGTCAAGGTGGTCAACCAGGTGCAGCTGCAGAAAAACACCGAGTCGGACCAGAGCAGCTACCTCGGGGCTTTTGCCCTGGATGAACGCTTGCACGTGGTGGGCGAGGTCAGTGCCAGCCACAGGGTCACGGTGCTGGACGCCGATTTCCACCCGTTGCAGGGGCTGATGCTGGAACCCACGGTGAAAGAGCGCCACCACCTGCAATTTCGCCTGCGGCGCCTGGATACAGGTGAGCAACTGCCTCGCCTGCCGCTGAACCTGAAAGTCAGTGGCCCGGAATTTGAAATCACCCTGCTCTCCCCCCCTGGCTTGAGCGCAATGGTGCGCCACCTGCTGCAAGCCAGCCCCTTGATCGTCGGAGGTTGAAGATGTCTGTGCACACCATGGAAACCCTGGCGCTGTTTGACAGCGCGCCTTACCAGAACGCCTTCAGCGCCCGGGTGATTGCCGTCAGCGAACACGGCGTCGCCCTGGAGCACACGCTGTTTTACCCCACCGGTGGTGGGCAACCGGGCGATACCGGGCACTTCACCCTGGCCGACGGTACGCGGGTCCTCGTGACCGGTACCGTGCGCGACCCGGTACTGCGTTCGATCATCTGGCACCAGGTGGAGCACTTCCCCGAGCAATTGGCCGCCGGGGTACAAGTCGACGCCGGCCTGGATTGGGAGCGTCGCTACCAGCACATGAAGATGCACACCTGCCTGCACCTGCTGTGCTCGATCATCGATGCGCCCGTGACCGGTTGCAGCATCAGCGCCGACAAAGGCCGCTTGGATTTTGACCTGCCGGAAATGACCCTCGACAAAGACAGCATCACCCGCGACCTCAACGCCCTGATCGAACAGGCCCACGCGGTGAAAACCCTGTCGATGCCCGCTTCGGAGTATTCGACCCTGCTGCAAATTACCCGCACCCAGGCCGTCGCGCCCCCCGTCATCCAGGGGTCGGTGCGGGTGATCGAAATCAGCGGAATCGACATCCAGCCCTGCGGCGGCACCCACGTGATCAATACCGAGGAAATCGGCCGGGTGTTCTGCGAAAAAATCGAGAAGAAGAGCAAGCACAACCGCCGGGTGATTCTGCGGTTTGAGGGCTAGGCAGCGCTGATGCCACAAGCGTGGGCGCGAATGCCCACGCTTGCGGCGGCGAGGCCGAGCGTTACTGCTTTGGCGGGTTGAGGCGTGCTTTCACGTCCTCAATGGACTTTTCAAGCGCTGAAATTTCGGTGTCAAACTGAGTCCGGGTGCTCGCAATCATCTGCTCCAGCTCCGCGTTGCTGTTCCTGTAGTCATCCGCGGTCGGTGCGTCCTGCCCTGACGTTTCACGCGTAAACGTCGACTGTTCATTGGGCTGCGGTGCCGAGGTTTCAGGCGGCATGTGGGGTTCAGCTTTGTTCATGGCCTTGACTTGCTGAAGCACCTTCTCAAGCTCCTTTTTCAACTGTGCAAATGCCTCAATGATCGTGCGGATGAGTTCGTTGATGTCCTGGCGTAACTCGGTATTGAGCTTGTCCGCCTCGTCAAGATCCGGTTGCCGGGTTGGCGCGGTAACGGGCGGCGCTGCCTTTTGCTCCTGGGTAGGGCTTTGGGGCTGGGTGTCCGGGGCAATCGCGTTTTTATCGGTACCGGTACCTGATGCATCGAGTTGCTGGCTCAGCCCGGCGAGCTCTTTTTGGAGTGCTGCAATCTTCGCCTGGCATTCGCCAAGAAGCGTTTTGTATTCGCCGAGAAGCTGATTGTTTTTGCTCGCCAACGTCAGTAATTCACGCGTTGCATCAGCCTGCGGCGACGGCTGCTGATTGACCAGGTTGTTGTGGCTCGAAAACTGACCGCGCTGCTCCGGGGTCATCGGGGCCTTGGGAGGTGCAGAGTTGGCCTGTGCACCTGCACGTTCTGAGGTATCGGCGTTGGTTACCTCGGTGGACGGGGCCGGGTTTTGATCCGCTTCATAGTTTGCGGTGTAAGGCGTTTGTGGCCGGGTGTTTACGCTAGTCATAGGGCACCTTTCAGGGTCGGATATTCAATGCTTGTGGGGCGACAGGCGGAAGGCCTGCGGCGGCAAGTCATCTGGTTACCTGATTGGCATTTGTCTGAAAGAGGTTCCCGGCCTGCGTGACGCCTAAGTGGCCAATTGTGTCGTCAGCTGAAAAGTGCCGGTTTTGCCTCAAGGAGCGGGCTTAAAAGCGGCGTTTCGTACAGGAAACTGACAGCAAATTTATGCGCTTGTAACATTTAGAAACGTACAATTCCGCCAACAGCCCATCTCCCCCAGATGCGCTGCCCCTGGCTCATGGAGAAGCGCGCCCGCCCCTTCTCGGTGAGTGCTTGAAGAGAAGCTAAGCTCACATCCACTGCGCCTTTGCGAACCTGACTGCCGCAGGACTGACTGCCTATGAGCAATTGCCTATGAATCGAGTCTTTCGTGACTACCTGCCGGCGTCGACCCTGCGCTTGCTGCCTAACCGCTGGGACCTGGTCGCCCTGCCGCTGGTGATCGGTTTTCTGCTGTTTTTCTCGATTACTGCCCGGGAAACCTGGGCGCCCATCGCGACATTGCAAAGCGAAGTCATCTCGCTGGACCCGGCCAACCTGCCGGAATACGCAATGCGCACTACCTTGCGCATGCTCGCGGCGATGGTGGCGGCGCTGGTGTTTACCTTTTTATACGGCACGCTGGCCGCCAAAAGCCGGCGCGCCGAAAAGCTGCTGGTGCCGGTGCTCGACATCCTGCAATCGGTGCCGGTGCTCGGCTATATCTCGTTTACCGTGACGTTCTTTCTGCTGTTGTTCCCAGGCCGCGTGTTGGGGGCGGAGTTCGCGGCTATCTTCGCGATTTTCACCAGCCAGGCCTGGAACATGACGTTCAGCTTCTACCAGTCGCTGCGCATGCTGCCCCATGACTTGGTCGAGGTGTCGACCAACCTGCGGCTTTCCGGCTGGCAGAAGTTCTGGAAGCTCGACGTGCCGTTCGCCATGCCGGGGCTGGTGTGGAACATGATGATGAGCATGTCCGGCGGCTGGTTCTTCGTGGTCGCCTCCGAAGCCATCACCGTCGGTGACAAGACCATCACCCTGCCCGGCGTGGGTTCGTACCTGGCCCTGGCCATCGCCCAGAAAGACCTGCACGCCGTGGGTTATGTGATCCTGGCGATGATTGCGGTGATCCTGATCTACGACCAGTTTCTGTTCCGCCCGCTGGTGGCCTGGGCCGACAAGTTCCGCATGGAAACCACCGCCTCCCAGGGCGCCGCGCCGCAGTCCTGGCTGCTGAACCTGATCCAGCGCACGCGCATCGTGCAGCGCATCCTGCGCCCGATCACCCGCGCCATCAGCCGAATCGGCAACAAGCGTTTCAGCCTGGGCGGCGGTGCGCTCAAGGCATTGCCGGCAGAAACCCCGGCCGCCTCGAAAGTGATCGATGTGCTGTGGGGCACAGTGATCGCGCTGATGGCCGCCTACGCGCTGTATCACATCGTGTTGTACGTGGGCACCGAAGTGACTTTCGGCGAAGTCGGCCATGTATTCGTGCTGGGCCTGATCACGCTGTTGCGGGTGGCCGGGCTGATCCTGATCGCCTCGCTGATCTGGGTGCCGCTGGGGGTGATGATCGGCCTGCGCCCGCGCCTGGCGGAAAAAATCCAGCCGCTGGCGCAGTTCCTCGCGGCGTTCCCGGCGAACCTGTTGTTCCCGGTGTTTGTGATCGTGATCCTGCACTACAACCTCAACCCGGACATCTGGCTGAGCCCGCTGATCGTGCTGGGCACCCAGTGGTACATCCTGTTCAACGTGATCGCCGGGGCCAGCGCCTTTCCCAATGACTTCAAGGAAGCTGCCGCCAACTTCCGCATTCGCGGCTGGTTGTGGTGGCGCAAGGTGATGTTGCCGGGGATTTTCCCTTATTACGTCACCGGCGCGATTACCGCGTCGGGTGGTGCCTGGAACGCCAGCATCGTCTCCGAGTACGTGTCGTGGGGCCAGGACAACGTGGTCGCCCACGGCCTGGGCGCCTACATCGCCCAAACCACTGCCGCCGGCGACTTCCCCAAAATCGCCCTGGGCGTGGTGGTGATGTCGATCTTCGTGGTGGCCTTCAACCGCGCGGTCTGGCGGCCGATGTACGCCATCGCTGAAAACAAACTTCGTTTGAATTGACGGGATTCGCCGTGATGACTACCCCTACTGAAAACACTGTCGACACCCCGCAAATTTACTCGCTGAAAAACGTCAACCGCGTGTTCGGCAAAGGCAAGGACGAGCTGCAAGTGCTCAGCGGCGTGGACCTGAGCCTGCACGAAGGCGAGATCGTCGGCATGCTTGGCCGCTCCGGCTCCGGCAAATCCACGCTGCTGCGCATTATCGCCGGGCTGATCCAACCGTCGTCCGGTGAGGTGCGCTACCAGGGCAAGCCGCTTAATGGCCCGGCCGAAGGCGTGGCCATGGTGTTCCAGACCTTTGCCCTGTTCCCGTGGCTGACCGTGCTGGAAAACGTCGAAGCCGGTCTGCAAGCCTTGCAGGTCGAGCGCAAGGAAACCCGCCGGCGCGCCCTGGCCGCCATCGACCTGATCGGCCTCGACGGGTTTGAAAACGCCTACCCCCGTGAATTGTCCGGCGGCATGCGCCAGCGCGTGGGCTTTGCCCGCGGCCTGGTGGTCAACCCGACGCTGCTGTTGATGGACGAACCCTTCTCGGCGCTGGACGTACTCACCGCCGAAACCCTGCGCACCGACCTGCTGGACTTGTGGAGCGGCAAGCAGTTGCCGATCAAGTCGATCCTGATCGTGACCCATAACATCGAAGAAGCGGTGCTGATGTGCGACCGAATTCTGGTGCTGTCGTCCAACCCTGGCCGTGTGGTCGCCGAGATCAAGGTGCCGTTTGCCCACCCGCGCAACCGCCTGGACCCGACGTTCCGGCAGATGGTTGATGACATCTACGCGCTGATGACGGACCGGCGCAGCGCCGACGCCAGCCGTGGCCTGCCCGAGCTGAAAATGGGCAGCCTGTTGCCGGAAGTGTCGACCAACCTGATGGCCGGCCTGATCGAAACCCTCGCCGCCGAGCCCTACAACGGCCACGCCGGTTTGCCGACCGTGGCCGAGCGGCGCTTGCTGGAAGTCGACGACCTGTTCCCGGTGGCCGAGATGCTCGAGCACCTGGGCTTTGCCGAACTCAAAGGCGCCGACATCACCCTCACCGACGCCGGCAAGTTGTTCGCCGACTACGGCACCCAGGAACGCAAAACCCTGTTCGCCGAGCATTTGATCCGCCACGTGCCACTGGCCGCGCGCATTCATCAGGTGCTGCTGGAACGCAGCGGCCACCGTGCGCCACGGGTGCGTTTCGAACAGGAACTGGAAGACTCGATGACCGAAGCGTTTGTCGAGAAAACCCTGGAAAGCGTGGTGGCGTGGGGGCGGTACGCGGAGATTTTTTCGTATGACGACCACACCGAGACGTTCAGCCTGGATGATGTGGAAGGCAGTATGTAATTGCCTTGAGCAACACAAAACAAACTGTGGGAGCTGGCTTGCCTGCGATAGCGGTAGGTCAGCCACACAGATGGCACAGATAGACCGCTATCGCAGGCAAGCCAGCTCCCACATTGACCGCGTTGTTATTCAGATCACGAACAGGTCCATAAATCGGTTGACCGGCGTGGCCTCAAGCCGCGCCTGATCCTTGCACAACGCAAAAATCTCCCCGCTGCGCTGCGCGGTAAACCGCGTGGCCAGGTTGGCCTTGAACTTGTCTTCCAGCAATGGAATGCCGTCTGCCCGGCGGCGGCGGTGGCCGATCGGGTATTCCACGGCCACCTGTTCGGTGCTGGAGCCGTCCTTGAAAAACACCTGCACCGCGTTGGCGATGGAGCGTTTATCGGCCTCCAGGTATTCACGGCTGTAACGCGGGTCTTCGACGATTTCCATCTTGGCGCGCAACTCGTCGATGATCGGGTGCGCGGCGTGGAATTCATCTTCGTACTGCTCCGCCACCAGATTGCCGAAGGCCACTGGCACGGCGGTCATGTATTGCAGGCAGTGGTCACGGTCGGCGGCGTTGGCCAGTTGGCCGACCTTGGAAATGATGCGGATCGCCGACTCATGGGTGGTGATCACGATGCGCGCGATGTCATGCAACCGATGCTTGACCTGCGGGTGTAAGGTCACCGCCGCCTCGCACGCGGTTTGCGCGTGAAATTCGGCGGGGAAGCTGATCTTGAACAGCACGTTTTCCATCACGTAAGTGCCGTAAGGCTGGGACAGGCTGAACGCGCGCTTGTCCTCGGGCTTGAGCGCCAAATCCTTGTTGGTGTGGCTGAACAGCACGTCGTAGAAGCCCCACTGAGGCGCACTCAACACGCCGGGAATGCCCATCTCGCCGCGCAGTGCGATATCCGCCAGGCGCACGCCACGGCTCGAAGCGTCCCCCGCCGCCCAGGACTTGCGCGAGCCCGCATTCGGCGCGTGACGGTAAGTGCGCAAGGCCTGGCCATCGACAAACGCGTGGGACAGGGCCGCCAGCAGTTGTTCACGGTTGGCACCCATCAGCTTGGCAGTAACGGCCGTGGAGGCGACTTTCACCAGTAATACGTGATCAAGCCCTACACGGTTGAAAGAGTTTTCCAAGGCGATCACGCCCTGGATTTCGTGGGCCATGATCATCGCTTCCAGCACCGCACGCACGGTCAGCGGCGCATCGCCATTGGCCACGCGTTTTTGCGAGAGGTGATCGGCCACGGCGAGGATGCCGCCGAGGTTGTCGGAGGGGTGGCCCCACTCGGCGGCGAGCCAGGTGTCGTTGTAGTCGAGCCAGCGCACGATGCAGCCGATGTCCCACGCGGCTTTCACCGGGTCCAGGCGAAACGATGTGCCGGGTACACGCGCGCCAAAGGGTACGACCGTGCCTTCGACGACAGGCCCCAGGTGCTTGGTGCACTCGGGGAAGCGCAGGGCCAGCAGGCCGCAACCCAGGGTGTCCATCAGGCAGTTGCGGGCGGTGTCCAGAGCGGCCTGGGATTCGATCCGGTAAGTGAGGACGTAATCGGCAATGTCCTGCAAAACCTGGTCGTAGTCGGGGCGGTTGTTCTGGTCGACGTTGGCGCTCATGGCAGTACTCCAAAGATTAGTTGGGGTTAGTCCTCGGGCTTACGGTTAATGGTTTTTTGGCAGGTCTGATTGCCTGCTTGGATCGTTCCCACGCTCTGCGTGGGAATGCCGCCCGGGACGCTCCGCGTCCAGCCATCGACGCAAGGATCAAGTCCTGCGCAATGGTGACGCGGAGCGTCACGTGATGCATTCCCACGCGGAGCGTGGGAACGATCAATTAAAAGGCGTCGCCGGGCACGCGCACGAAGCCCTCCATCAACACTCGCGCGCTGCGGCTCATGATGGCTTTTTTCACCACCCATTCGCCGTCCACCTGGCTGGCTTCGGCGCCCACACGCAAGGTGCCGGACGGATGCCCGAACCTCACCGCGTTGCGCTCTACACCACCCGCCGCCAGGTTGACCAGGGTCCCGGAAATGGCCGCCGCCGTGCCAATCGCCACGGCCGCCGTGCCCATCATCGCGTGGTGCAGTTTGCCCATCGACAGCGCGCGCACCAGCAAATCCACGTCACCGGCCTTTATCGCCTTGCCGCTCGACGCCACGTAGTCCGCAGGTTTGGCCACAAACGCCACCTTCGGCGTGTGCTGGCGTTGGGCGGCTTCGTCCAGGTGTTTGATCAGGCCCATGCGCAAGGCGCCATGGGCGCGCACGGTCTCGAACATCGCCAGGGCTTTCGGGTCGCTGTTGATTGCGCCTTGCAGCTCGGTGCCGGTGTAGCCGAGGTCTTCGGCGTTGATGAAAATCGTCGGGATGCCCGCGTTGATCAGCGTGGCCTTGAAGGTGCCGACACCCGGCACCTCCAGGTCGTCGATCAGGTTGCCGGTGGGGAACATCGAACCGCCGCCGCCCTCTTCTTCCGCTGCCGGGTCCATGAATTCCAGCTGCACTTCGGCGGCCGGGAAGGTCACGCCGTCGAGTTCGAAATCACCGGTTTCCTGCACCGCGCCATCGGTAATTGGCACGTGGGCGATGATGGTCTTGCCGATATTGGCCTGCCACACCCGCACCACGGCCACGCCGTTGTGGGGCACGCGGGCCGGGTCTACCAGCCCGGCGCTGATGGCAAACGAGCCCACCGCCGCCGACAGGTTGCCGCAGTTGCCGCTCCAGTCCACGAATGGCTTGTCGATGGACACCTGACCGAACAGGTAGTCCACGTCGTGCCCGGCGCGGGTGCTTTTGGCCAGGATCACGGTTTTGCTGGTGCTGGAGGTCGCTCCGCCCATGCCGTCGATTTGCTTGTCATAGGGGTCGGGGCTGCCGATCACCCGCAACAGCAAGGCATCGCGCGCGGCGCCCGGCACCTGCGCCGCTTCGGGCAGGTCCTCGAGGCTGAAAAACACGCCCTTGCTGGTGCCGCCACGCATGTAAGTGGCGGGGATTTTGATTTGCGCAACGTGTGCCATGGTTGTCCCCTTAAGCGGTGGCCGCCGATTCCAGGAAGTCCTGGGCAAAACGTTGCAACACGCCGCCCGCCTCGTAGATCGACACTTCTTCGGCGGTGTCCAGGCGGCAGGTCACCGGCACTTCGACACGCTCGCCATTCTTGCGGTTGATCACCAGCGTCAGCTGCGCGCGCGGGGTGCGCTCGCCCACCACGTCGTAGGTTTCGCTGCCGTCGATCTTCAGCGTATGGCGATCGGTGCCCGGCAGAAACTCCAGCGGCAACACGCCCATGCCCACCAGGTTGGTGCGGTGGATACGCTCAAAACCTTCGGCGGCAATTGCTTCAACACCCGCCAGGCGTACACCCTTGGCCGCCCAGTCACGGGACGAACCCTGGCCGTAGTCAGCGCCTGCGATGATGATCAGCGGCTGTTTGCGCTCCATGTAGGTTTCGATGGCTTCCCACATCCGCGTGACTTGGCCTTCCGGCTCGATCCGCGCCAGCGAGCCCTGTTTGACCTTGCCGTTTTCCTGGACCATTTCGTTGAACAGTTTCGGGTTGGCGAACGTCGCGCGCTGCGCGGTCAGGTGGTCGCCGCGATGCGTCGCGTAAGAGTTGAAGTCGACTTCCGGCAAGCCCATTTTCGCCAGGTACTCACCGGCGGCACTGTCCAGCATGATCGCGTTGGAGGGCGACAGGTGGTCGGTGGTGATGTTGTCGGGCAGCACCGCCAGCGGGCGCATGCCCTTGAGCGGCCGCGCCCCGGCCAGCGCGCCTTCCCAGTACGGCGGGCGGCGGATGTAGGTGCTTTGCGGGCGCCAGTCATACAGCGGCGCAACTTTCGGGCCGGTGTCTTCGTGGATGGCAAACATCGGGATGTAGACCTTGCGGAACTGCTCCGGCTTGACCGCAGACTTGACCACCGCGTCGATTTCTTCGTCGCTCGGCCAGATGTCTTTCAGGCGGATTTCCTTGCCGTTGGCGTCGAGGCCCAGCACGTCCTTTTCGATGTCAAAACGGATGGTGCCCGCAATCGCGTAAGCCACCACCAGCGGTGGCGAAGCGAGGAAAGCTTGCTTGGCGTACGGGTGAATGCGCCCGTCAAAGTTGCGGTTACCCGACAACACGGCGGTGGCGTACAGGTCGCGGTCGATGATTTCCTGCTGGATCACCGGGTCGAGCGCGCCCGACATGCCGTTGCAGGTGGTGCAGGCAAACGCCACCACGCCGAAGCCGAGCTTTTCCAGCTCATGGCCCAAGCCGGCTTCCTCCAGGTACATGGCCACGGTTTTCGAGCCCGGCGCCAGCGAGGATTTGACCCACGGCTTGCGCGCCAGCCCGAGCTTGTTGGCGTTGCGCGCCAACAGGCCTGCGGCGATCACGTTGCGCGGGTTGCTGGTGTTGGTGCAACTGGTGATGGCCGCAATGATGACCGCGCCGTCGGGCATTTGGCCGGGCACTTCTTCCCATTGGCCGCTGATCCCCTTGGCCGCCAGGTCGCTGGTGGCGACGCGGGCGTGCGGGTTGCTCGGACCGGCCATGTTGCGCACGACGCTGGACAGGTCGAACGTCAGGCCGCGCTCGTAGCGCGCGCCTTTGAGGTCATCGGCCCACAGGCCGGTGTGGCGGGCGTATTGCTCCACCAGGGTGACTTGCTCGTCTTCGCGGCCGGTGAGTTTGAGGTAGGCAATGGTCTGCTGGTCGATATAGAACATCGCCGCCGTGGCGCCATATTCCGGGGCCATGTTGGAGATGGTCGCGCGGTCGCCCAGTGTGAGGGCCGAGGCCCCTTCGCCGAAGAACTCCAGCCACGCGCCGACGACTTTTTGCTTGCGCAGGAACTCGGTCAGCGCCAGCACCATATCGGTGGCAGTGATGCCGGGCTGCAGCTTGCCCGTCAGCTCCACGCCGACGCTTTCCGGCAGGCGCATCCACGAGGCGCGGCCGAGCATGACACTCTCGGCTTCAAGGCCGCCGACGCCAATGGCGATCACGCCCAGCGCGTCCACGTGGGGGGTGTGGCTGTCGGTGCCGACGCAGGTGTCGGGGAAGGCCACGCCGTCACGCACCTGGATCACCGGGGACATTTTCTCCAGGTTGATCTGGTGCATGATGCCGTTGCCCGGCGGGATCACGTCGACGTTCTTGAAGGCCTTTTTGGTCCACTCGATAAAGTGGAAACGGTCTTCGTTGCGGCGGTCTTCGATGGCGCGGTTTTTCTCGAACGCCTGCGGGTCGAAACCACCGGCTTCGACGGCCAGGGAGTGGTCGACGATCAGTTGGGTGGGCACCACCGGGTTGACCTGCGCCGGGTCGCCACCTTGCTGGGCGATGGCATCGCGCAGGCCGGCGAGGTCCACCAGGGCGGTCTGGCCGAGGATGTCGTGGCACACCACACGGGCGGGGAACCATGGAAAGTCGAGGTCGCGCTTGCGCTCGATCAGCTGGCTCAGGGACGCATTGAGGGTGGCCGGGTCGCAACGGCGGACGAGGTTTTCCGCGAGCACGCGGGAGGTGTAAGGCAAGGTGGCGTAGGCGCCGGGGGTGATGGCTTCGACAGCCGCCCGGGCGTCGAAGAAATCCAGGCGGCTGCCGGGCAGCGGTTTGCGAAATTCAGTGTTCATCGGTCAGGACTCGGTCACGGTAGGTTCACAGGGCGAACAGTCGACACTGGCCGGGCTCTTTGTGGGAGCTGGCTTGCCTGCGATGGCATCAACGCGGTGTACCTGTTACACCGCAGTGATCCAATCGCAGGCAAGCCAGCTCCCACAGAAAAGCACATTGGCCCGTGTGCTCGGTTCATCCCACTCAGCGACGTTCGATTGGCACGAACTTGCGCTGTTCTACGCCGGTGTACTCGGCGCTTGGACGGATGATGCGGTTATTGGCACGCTGCTCGAACACATGCGCGGCCCAGCCGGTCAGGCGCGAGCACACGAAAATCGGCGTGAACAGCTTGGTTGGAATACCCATGAAGTGGTACGCCGAGGCATGGTAGAAGTCGGCGTTGGGGAACAGTTTTTTCTGTTCCCACATGGTCTTGTCGATGGCTTCGGAGACCGGGAACAACACGATGTCGCCCACTTCGTCGGCCAGCTTTTTCGCCCAGCCCTTGATCACTTCATTGCGCGGGTCGCTGTCTTTGTAGATCGCGTGACCGAAGCCCATGATCTTGTCCTTGCGCGCCAGCATGCCGAGGGTGCCTTCGACGGCTTCTTCAGCCGAACCAAAACGCTCGATCATTTCCATCGCCGCTTCGTTGGCGCCGCCGTGCAGCGGGCCGCGCAGGGAGCCGATGGCGGCGGTGACACAGGAATACAAGTCGGACAGGGTCGACGCACACACGCGGGCGGTGAAGGTCGAAGCGTTGAATTCGTGCTCGGCGTAGAGAATCAGCGAGACGTTCATCACCTTGACGTGCAGCTCGCTCGGCTTCTTGCCGTGCAACAGGTGCAGGAAGTGGCCGCCGATGCTTGGCTCGTCAGTCACGCAGTCGATGCGCTTGCCGTCGTGGCTGAAGCGGTACCAGTAGCACATGATCGCCGGGAAGGCGGCGAGCAGGCGGTCGGTGACGTCATGCTGCGCGCTGAAATCCTTCTCGGGCTCGATGTTGCCCAGAAACGAGCAACCGGTGCGCATCACGTCCATCGGGTGGGCGTCGGCAGGGATGCGCTCCAGCACTTCCTTCAGCGCTTGGGGCAGGTCACGCAGTTTGCTCAGCTTGGCGCTGTAGGCAGCCAGCTCGGTTTTACTCGGCAGTTCGCCGTACAGCAACAGGTAGGCGACTTCTTCAAACTGCGCATCGGCCGCCAGTTCACGCACGTCGTAACCGCGATAGGTCAGCCCGGCGCCGGCCTGGCCCACGGTCGACAGTGCGGTCTGCCCGGCCACCTGGCCACGCAGGCCGGCGCCACTCAGTACTTTTGCTTCAGCCATGGTGCTTCTCCAATTTTGTATTTATACGCAGGCTTTATTTTTTCGCGGCGAACAGCGCGTCAAGCTTCTGCTCGAAGGTGTGGTAGTCGATGCGATCGTAAAGCTCCATGCGGGTTTGCATGGTGTCGATCACGTTCTGTTGGGTGCCGTCGCGACGGATCGCGGTGTAGACGTTTTCGGCCGCCTTGTTCATGGCGCGGAAGGCCGACAACGGGTACAGCACGATGGAAACATCGGCAGATTTCAGTTGTTCAGTGGTGTAAAGCGGCGTAGCGCCGAACTCGGTGATGTTGGCCAGGATCGGCGCCTTCACGCGGGATGCGAACAGTTTGTACATGTCCAGCTCGGTGATGGCTTCCGGGAACACCATGTCGGCACCCGCTTCGATGCAAGCGGCGGCACGCTCCAGCGCCGACTCCAGGCCTTCGACCGCCAGCGCGTCGGTGCGCGCCATGATCACGAAGCTGTCATCGGTACGCGCGTCCACGGCGGCCTTGATGCGGTCGACCATTTCCTGCTGGGACACGATTTCTTTATTCGGGCGATGGCCGCAGCGCTTGGCGCCCACCTGGTCTTCGATATGGATGGCGGCCGCGCCGAACTTGATCATCGACTTGACGGTGCGCGCCACGTTGAAGGCCGAAGAACCGAAACCGGTGTCCACGTCCACCAGCAGCGGCAGGTCGCACACGTCGGTGATGCGGCGCACGTCGGTCAGCACGTCATCCAGGCCGGTAATCCCCAGGTCCGGCACGCCGAGGGAACCGGCTGCCACACCGCCGCCCGACAGGTAAATCGCCTTGAAGCCTGCGCGCTTGGCCAGCAGCGCGTGGTTGGCGTTGATCGCGCCGACCACTTGCAGCGGGTGCTCGCTGGCGACCGCCTCACGGAAACGCTGGCCGGGTGTGCTTTTATTGTTCGAACTCATGACTCACCTCTTTCAGGGGCACCGCCGGGGAAATGACGGGCAATGTTGCGTTTGGACGCGCCGATGTGGCGGCGCATCAACAGTTCGGCCAGTTCGCCGTCGCGGTCGGCAATCGCGTCGAGGATGCGGTGATGCTCGGCGAATGCCTGGCGTGGACGATTGGGGGTCGCGGAAAACTGGATGCGGTACATGCGCACCAACTGGTACAGCTCGCCACAGAGCATTTGAGTCAGGGTGCGGTTGCCGGCGCCCTGGATGATCCGGTAATGAAAGTCGAAGTCGCCTTCCTGCTGGTAATAACCGAGGCCGGCCTGGAAGGCTTCGTCGCGTTCGTGGGTGTGCAGCACCTGGCGCAGCTCTTCGATTTCCGCGTCGGTCATGCGCTCGGCAGCCAGGCGGCAGGCCATGCCTTCGAGGGATTCACGGATTTCATAGAGTTCGATGAGTTCGGCGTGGCTCAGGGAAACCACCCGCGCGCCCACGTGAGGCACGCGCACCAGCAGGCGCTGGCCTTCGAGGCGATGGATCGCTTCGCGCAGCGGGCCACGGCTGATGCCATAGGTGCGTGCCAGTTCCGGCTCGGAGATCTTGCTGCCGGGTGCAATTTCACCCTTGACGATGGCCGCCTGGATACGCCGAAAGACATTCTCGGACATGGTCTGGGAATCGTCTTGGGCGACCACTGGGGTTTCCAGTTGATCCAGCATATTGTCGACACCTTTAAAAGCAATGCCGCAAAAACTAGCGAATCAGCCCCGCCGAGTCAAAGAATAAATCCACATTGTCGACAATCGTCTAATAACCACCCTTGCACCCATGAGAGGCATGGCCGCCTGCCAGCGCTGGCGCCAAAAAAGCATCATGCTAGAATGCCCGCCGCTTTTGCCTGACATCATTGGATGAAACGGCGCACAAGAGATTGCGCAGCAATGCCAGTCGCCATGAATTGAACATTGCACTGCACTGCCTCAGGATTTATGACTCTCAAGCCCTTCCTTCTATTGTTCTGCCTGCTGGCTTTACCGGGCCTTGGCGTTGCCGCCGAGAAGACCGTGTATGGCCTGAACGAATACGCCAAGCTGGCGGGCATCGACCTGGAAGTCGCCGCCAAGCTCGACACCGGCGCCAAGACCGCCTCCCTCAGCGCCCGCGACATCAAGCGTTTCAAGCGCAATGGCGAATCCTGGGTCCGTTTTTATCTGGCCATCGACACCGCCCATTCCCACCCCATCGAACGCCCACTGGCCCGCGTCAGCAAAATCAAGCGCCGCGCCGGTGACTACGACCCCGATGAGGACAAGAACTACACCGCCCGCCCGGTCATCGCGCTGGATATCTGCATGGGCACCGCTTTACGCAGCATCGAAGTGAACTTGACTGACCGCAGCGCATTCCAATATCCGCTGCTGATCGGCTCCGAAGCGTTGAAACGCTTTGATGCGCTGGTCGACCCCAGTCTTAAATACGCAGCAGGCAAACCTGCCTGCGCCACCGACGCTCATACCGCCGAGTAAACCGAATGCGCTCCTTGACCCTGCACCTGAGAATCCTGATCACCGTTTTGGTGGTGCTGGGTATTTCGGTCACCGCCTACCAGATTTTCGTACTGGGCATTCCCGTCACCGAAGACGCCACCGACGACTTGTGGAACATCGACGCCAAGGTCGAGTTCGTCGCCAACCCCAAGGACCCGGTGAAAATCTCGATGTTCGTGCCGCCGCTGAGCCGCGACTTCGTCAGCCTCAATGAAAGCTTCATCTCGAACAACTACGGCGTGAGCGTCAACCGCACCGACGGCAACCGCAAGGTCACCTGGTCGGCCCGCCGCGCCAAGGGCAACCAGACCCTGTATTACCGCCTGGTGCTGACCAAGCGTTACAGCGGCGAGAAGGTCAAGGTCAAAGGCCCGACCTTCCGCGACAGCATTGCCGTGGAAGGCCCGGAAAAAATCGCCGCCGAAGCCCTGCTCGCCCCTATCCGCCAGCACTCGGCGGACGTGGAAACCTTTATCACCGAAGCCATCAAGCGCACCAACAACCTCAACGACGACAACGTGAAGCTGCTGCTGGCGGGAGACCCGTCGACACCGCACAAGGCCAAGATCGTCGAGTTGCTGCTGTCCATCGCCCACGTGCCGGTGGAGAAAGTCCACACCATCCGCCTGGTCGCCGACCAGCCGCAAGCCCCGGAACTGTGGCTGCGCAGCTTCAATGGCAACGACTGGCTGTACTTCAACCCGGAAACCGGCGAACAGGGCCTGCCGGCGGACCGCCTGCTGTGGTGGACCGGCGATGAAAATCTGATCACGGTGGAAGGCGGCAAGAAAGCCATGGTCACCTTCAGCCTGAACAACAGCGAGATGAACGCGATTCGTCTGGCCAAGCTGACGGATGAAAACACCGACGCCAACTTCCTCGAATACTCGCTGTACGGCCTGCCGCTGCAAACCCAGCAAACCTTCATGATCATGGTGATGATCCCGATCGGCGTGCTGGTGATCCTCATCCTGCGCAACCTGATCGGCCTGCAGACCCTCGGCACCTTTACCCCGGTGCTGATTGCCCTGGCGTTCCGCGAGACGCAACTGGGCTTCGGGATCGTGCTGTTCACCATTATTACGGCACTGGGGTTGTCCCTCAGGTCGTACCTTGAACATTTGAAGCTGCAGATGCTGCCAAGGCTGTCGGTGGTGCTCACGTTTGTGGTGGTGCTGATCGCGGCCATCAGCCTGTTCAGCCACAAACTGGGGCTGGAGCGCGGGCTGTCGGTGGCGCTGTTCCCGATGGTGATTCTGACCATGACCATCGAACGTCTGTCCATCACCTGGGAAGAACGCGGCGCCAACCATGCGCTGAAAGTCGCGGTGGGCACCTTGTTCGCCGCCGCCCTGGCGCACATCATCATGAGCGTGCCGGAACTGGTGTACTTCGTGTTCACCTTCCCGGCGATCCTGCTGATTCTGGTGGGCTTTATGCTGGCCATGGGGCGCTATCGCGGCTACCGCCTGACCGAACTGGTGCGCTTTAAAGCCTTTTTGAAGGCTGACCGGTAATGTTCGGCTTCTGGAAAACCTGGAAGGCCCTGGAAGCGCGGGGGATCATGGGCATCAACCGGCGTAATGCCGACTATGTGCTCAAATACAACAAGCGCAGCCTGTACCCGCTGGTGGATGACAAGATCATCACCAAGGAACGTGCCCTGGCTGCCGGCCTGCATGTTCCCGAAATGTATGGCGTGATCACCACCGAAAAGGAAATCGACAAACTCGACGACATTATCGGCGGGCGCAGCGACTTCGTGATCAAACCCGCTCAGGGCGCCGGCGGTGACGGCATTCTGGTGGTGGCCGACCGGTTTGAAGGACGCTACCGCACGGTGTCCGGCAAGATCATCAGCCATGAAGAAATCGAACATCAGGTTTCCAGCATCCTCACCGGCCTGTATTCCCTGGGCGGCCACCGTGACCGGGCGCTGATCGAATACCGGGTGGTACCCGACCAGATCTTCAAGAGCATCAGTTACGAAGGCGTGCCCGACATCCGCATCATTGTGCTGATGGGCTACCCGGTGATGGCCATGCTGCGCTTGCCGACCCGGCAGTCCGGCGGCAAGGCCAACCTGCACCAGGGCGCGATTGGCGTAGGCGTTGACCTCGCCACCGGCCTGACCCTGCGCGGCACCTGGCTGAACAGCATGATCACCAAGCATCCCGACACCACCAACGCGGTGGATGGCGTACAACTGCCCAACTGGGACGGTTTCATGCAACTCGCGGCCGGTTGCTACGAGCTGTGCGGGCTGGGCTATATCGGCGTGGACATGGTGCTGGACCAGGAAAAAGGCCCGCTGATCCTCGAATTGAACGCTAGGCCCGGGCTGAATATCCAGATTGCCAACGATTGCGGGTTGACCCTGCGCACTCACGCCGTTGAAGCACGACTGGAAGAATTGAAAGCTGCCGGTATCACCGAAACGCCGGAAGAGCGGGTCAGGTTTGTGCAGGATATGTTTGGGCACATTCCTGCTGTGGAGGGCTGAGAGCCTCATCGCAGGCAAGCCAGCTCCCACAGTTGAATGCATTCCAGGGTGGGAGCTGGCTTGCCTGCGATGACGATCTGGCAAGCAACTCACCTTCAAGAACGGCCCTCAATCTGCCTATCCCCGACATCCCCTCTAGGACCAGAACCGACAGGGGACTACAATCCCCTCCCCCAAGCCAACCGCTGATCCGCTTCGCATGTCGACCTGTTCCGTACACCCGCTGCCCTACCGGGCCAATCCCGCCGAGTATTTCACGGCGATCCGCCACGCCCCCGGCGCGGTGCTGCTCGACAGTGGCCGCCCGGCTGCCGAGCGCGGGCGTTACGACCTGCTGAGCGCCTGGCCGGATGTGACGTTGACGGTAGCGCCCGACGAGAGCGGTGGCGATTTCCTGCAACGGTTACGGCAAAACCTCACACAGCTAGGTGAAGCCGCCTTGCCTGCGGGTTATGAATTGCCGTTCGTCGGTGGCTTGATCGGTTACCTGAGTTATGACTTCGGCCGGCACCTTGAGCACCTGCCGCACCTCGCCGCAGACGATTTGCACCTGCCGGATGCGCGTTTCGGGCTGTATGCCTGGGCGTTGATCAGCGACCACCAGGCGCAAACCAGCCAACTGGTGTTTCACCCCTCGCTGGCTGACGGCGAACGGCAACGCTTGATAGCGCTGTTCGGCCAGGAAATCATCGACACCGCCGCGAGCTTCACACTGCACGGCCCCATGGTGCCGGACCTGACCGCCGAGGCGTACCGGCAGGCCATCGTGCGCATTCAAGACTACATCCAGGCCGGCGATTGCTATCAGGTCAACTTCGCCCAGCGCTTTCGCGCGCCGTGTGTGGGTGACCCCTGGGCGGCCTATTGCGCGCTGCGCGAGGCCTGCCCTACGCCGTTTTCCGGCTACCAAAGCCTGCCGGACGACGGCGCGGTGGTGAGCCTGTCGCCGGAGCGCTTTGTGCACATCAGCGAGCATCGCGTTGAAACCCGTCCCATCAAAGGCACCCGCCCCCGGGGGCTGACGCCCGAAGAAGACGCCGCCAACGCCGCCGAACTGTTGGCCAGCCCCAAGGACCGCGCCGAAAACCTGATGATCGTCGACCTGCTGCGCAACGACCTCGGCCGCACCTGTCGCACCGGCTCGGTGAAAGTGCCGGAGCTGTTCAGCCTGGAAAGCTACCCCAACGTGCACCACCTGGTCAGCAGCGTGACCGGTGAACTGGCGGCCGGCAAAGACGCCCTCGACCTGATCGCCGGCAGCTTCCCCGGCGGCTCCATCACCGGCGCCCCGAAGATCCGCGCCATGCAAATCATCGACGAACTGGAGCCGACGCGCCGCGGGCTTTACTGCGGCTCGCTGCTGTACCTGGACGTGCGCGGCGAGATGGACAGCTCCATCGCTATCCGCAGCCTGCTGGTCAAGGACGGCCAGGTATGCTGCTGGGGCGGCGGCGGAATCGTCGCGGATTCGGAGTGGGAGGCTGAATATCAGGAGTCGCTGACCAAGGTGCAGGTGTTGTTGAAGACACTGGAAGGCTTGTAGTGACTGGGCTGGCCTCTTCGCGGGCAAGCCCGCTCCCACATTAGATCGGGTTCACACCCTTCAAATGTGGGAGCTGGCTTGCCTGCGATGAGGCCGTCAGCCCCACTAAAACTTACAGGCCCAACTGCCGATTCGAAGCCTTGATGAACTCTTTCTTCAAATCCTCGAACGTGTGCACCGCCGGAAATTGCGGGAACTCGCGAATCACATTCTCCGGTGCGTGGAACAGAATCCCGCGGTCGGCCTCGCCCAGCATGGTGGTGTCGTTGTAGGAATCGCCGGCGGCGATCACGCGGTAGTAGAGGGTCTTGAAGGCCAGCACCGACTGGCGCTTAGGGTCTTTCTGACGCAGTTGGTAGCTCACCACCCGGTCGTTTTCGTCGGTAATGAGCCGATGGCACAGCAGGGTCGGAAACCCCAGCTGGCGCATCAATGGCTGGGAAAACTCATAGAACGTGTCTGACAGAATCACCACCTGGAAACGCTCGCGCAGCCAGTTGACGAACTCGATGGCGCCTTCCAGCGGTTTGAGGGTGGCGATCACTTCCTGGATATCCGCGAGCTTCAGGCCGTGTTCGTCGAGGATGCGCAGGCGCTGCTTCATCAACACGTCGTAGTCCGGGATGTCACGGGTGGTGGCCCGCAGGGATTCAATACCGGTTTTTTCGGCGAAGGCGATCCAGATTTCCGGAACCAGTACCCCTTCCAGGTCGAGACAGGCAATTTCCACAAGACACTCCCATTTTTGATGTTGTCTGTTGAGCGAGCAAAAGGACTGCCGAACTCTAGCGATTCAAGCTCGCCGCCGCAACGCAGGGCGGATTTTGATACCATCGCTCCCCTATAGAGCGCTCAGCGCCACTGACCTGTAGGAACCGTCCTGATGAACCAAGCCTTCGACGTCGCTGAACTCGCCGCGACTTATGCCAACAAATCCGCCCAGGACATTCTCAAGCTGGCGTTCAGCCAGTTCGGTGATGACCTGTGGATTTCCTTCAGCGGTGCCGAGGACGTGGTGCTGGTAGACATGGCCTGGAAGCTCAACAAGAACGTCAAGGTGTTCAGCCTCGACACCGGCCGCCTGCACCCGGAGACCTACCGGTTCATCGAGCAGGTGCGCGACTTCTACAAAATCGACATCGAACTGATCTCGCCGGACCAGAGCAAACTGGAACCTTTCGTCAAGGAAAAAGGCCTGTTCAGCTTCTATAAAGATGGCCATGGCGAGTGCTGCGGCGTGCGCAAGATTGAGCCGCTGCGCCGCAAGCTCTCCGGCGTCAGCGCCTGGGCCACCGGCCAGCGCCGTGACCAGAGCCCCGGCACCCGCAGCCAGGTGGCCGCGCTGGAAATCGACACAGCCTTCTCCACGCCGGAACGTACCCTGTACAAGTTCAACCCGCTGGCACAGATGACCAGCGAGGAAGTCTGGGGTTACATCCGCATGCTGGAGCTGCCGTACAATAGCCTGCACGAGCGCGGTTTTATCAGCATCGGCTGCGAGCCATGCACTCGCCCGGTGCTGCCAAACCAGCATGAGCGCGAGGGCCGCTGG
Source organism: Pseudomonas tolaasii NCPPB 2192 (assembly GCF_002813445.1). Classification (NCBI taxonomy): domain Bacteria; kingdom Pseudomonadati; phylum Pseudomonadota; class Gammaproteobacteria; order Pseudomonadales; family Pseudomonadaceae; genus Pseudomonas; species Pseudomonas tolaasii. The sequence continues at coordinate 3,295,768 of NZ_PHHD01000001.1, read as the reverse complement.
TGGTGGGAAGAAGCCACGCAGAAAGAGTGTGGGCTGCATGCGGGCAATATCATCAGCAAGGCGTAAGCCTTGGCGCAATAATGTGCGGGAGCTGGCTTGTGTGGGAGCTGGCTTGCCTGCGATAGCATCACCCCGGTATCACTGATACACCGAGGTGCCTGCATCGCGGGCAAGCCCGGCTCCCACACAAGCCCACTCTCACATTTGTTTTGTGTCGATTTCAAAAATGTACACACACATATGTAACCATCGGTGCCATTTATGTGTGCAATTTATCGTTATCCGCACCATTACGTAACACCTCTTCCCGCCGATACACCCCGCTCTTAAATCACCCTCCTTCCCGATAAAAATAAATACCTGTTCAAACGGTCAATTTTTATTGCTTAAAATTCAGCATGTTAATTATCCGATCTAATAAAAAGAAATTAAACAGGATTTTCATAGACCAAAAACTGGCACGCATGTGGCTTAAGGTGAAATGCGCTTTGTATACAATTAATACAAAACATACATACACTTTGCCATCCTCCGTTTTCCGCAGGATGCGCCGGAGCCTGCCGGAATGCGTACAAGCCTCTCAAACAACATCGCACTGGATCTGCCCTCCACCTCATTGAAGCCCGAGGCTGCCAGCCCCGGCCCGCTGGTTCTCAGCCCGCGCCTGCACAACAGGGACCTGGCACCCACCAAGGTCGAAGGCCGACGCTGGGGGCGCTACAGCATTTTTGCGTTGTGGACCAACGACGTGCACAACATTGCCAACTACTCCTTTGCCATCGGCTTGTATGCGCTGGGCCTTGGCGGCTGGCAAATCCTGTTATCGCTGGGGATCGGTGCGGCGCTGGTGTATTTCTTCATGAACTTGTCGGGCTACATGGGCCAGAAGACCGGTGTGCCGTTTCCGGTGATCAGCCGCATCAGCTTCGGGATTCATGGCGCGCAGATTCCAGCGCTGATCCGCGCGGTGATTGCGATTGCCTGGTTCGGGATACAAACCTACCTGGCCTCGGTGGTTTTCCGCGTGCTGCTGTCGGCGATTCATCCAGGGTTTTCCGACTATGACCACAATTCGATTCTCGGCCTGTCGACCCTGGGCTGGGCGTGTTTCGTGACCATCTGGTTCGTGCAACTGGCGATCCTGGCGTACGGCATGGAGATGGTGCGCCGCTATGAAGCGTTCGCCGGGCCGGTGATTCTGGTCACCGTGGCTTCGCTGGCGGGCTGGATGTACTTTCAGGTCGGCGGCCATATCGCGTGGTCGATCCGTGAGCCTCTGAGTGGCGGCGAGATGTGGCGCAATATCTTCGCCGGCGGCGCCTTATGGCTGACCATCTACGGCACGCTGATCCTCAACTTTTGCGACTTCGCCCGTTCCTCGCCCTGCCGCAAGACCATCCAGGTCGGCAACTTCTGGGGCCTGCCGGTAAACATCCTGGTATTCGCCGCCATCACCGTGCTGCTGTGCGGCGGGCAGTTCCAGCTCGATGGCCGGGTGATCGAAAGCCCTACCGAAATCATCGCCGCCATCCCCAATACCTTCTTTCTGGTGCTGGGCTGCCTGGCGTTTCTGATCGTCACCGTGGCGGTGAATATCATGGCCAACTTCGTCGCGCCGGCCTTTGTGCTGAGCAACCTGGCGCCCAAGTACCTGAACTTCCGCCGCGCCGGGTTGATCAGCGCAACGTTGGCGGTGTTGATTTTGCCGTGGAACCTCTACAACAGCCCGCTGGTGATCGTGTATTTCCTTTCCGGCCTGGGTGCGCTGCTGGGGCCGTTGTACGGGGTGATCATGGTCGATTACTGGCTGATTCGTAAAAGCCGCGTCGACGTTTTGCAGTTGTACAGCGAAGACCCGAACGGCGTTTATTACTACAGCCGCGGGGTGAATTTACGTGCGGTCGCGGCGTTCATTCCTGCAGCGGTGATCGCCATTCTGCTGGCGCTGTTGCCCGGCTTTGCCAGCGTCGCCCCGTTCTCCTGGATGTTTGGCGCCGGTATTGCAGGGTTGCTCTACCTGCTGATCGCCAAGCGCCAGCCGTTCTACGCCGATGTCAGCGGCGAAAGCATTGCAGTCGATAACGTCAGTCATTAATCAAGGACATTCCATGCGTATCCTCGTGGTCAACGTCAACACCACCGAATCCATCACGGAAACCATCGCCCAGCAGGCACGCGCTGTGGCCGCGCCGGGTACCGAGATCGTCGGGCTCACGCCGTACTTTGGCGCCGAATCGGTGGAGGGCAATTTTGAAAGTTACCTGGCGGCCATCGCCGTGATGGACCGGGTGATGGCTTACGACCAGCCGTTTGATGCGGTGATCCAGGCCGGTTATGGCGAGCATGGCCGTGAAGGCCTGCAGGAATTATTGAATGTGCCGGTGGTGGACATCACCGAAGCCGCCGCCAGCACGGCGATGTTTCTGGGCCATGCCTATTCGGTGGTCACCACCCTGGACCGCACGGTGCCGTTGATTGAAGACCGCCTGAAACTCGCCGGGCTGTACCAGCGCTGCGCCTCGGTGCGCGCCAGCGGCATGGCGGTACTGGAGCTGGAAGAGGATCCGCTGGCCGCCATGGAAGCCATCGTGCGCCAGGCCGAGCTGGCGATCAGCGAAGACAAGGCCGAAGTGATCTGCCTGGGCTGCGGCGGCATGGCCGGGCTGGATGAGCAGATTCGCCTACGCACCGGCGTGCCGGTGGTGGATGGCGTGACGACGGCGGTGACCATTGCCGAATCGCTGGTGCGGCTGGGGTTGTCGACCTCGAAAATCCGCACCTATGCGACGCCGCGGCCGAAGAAAGTCATGGGCTGGCCGGGGCGGTCTGGCCGGTAGATCGAGTCGCGGCCATGCTCACACCGCACTGAACCGCCGCCCCAAGCCCTGCTCGGCAAACTGCTCAATGATGAAATCCACAAACGCCCGGGTCTTGCCAGGCAGCAGTTTGTGCTCGGCGTAATAGATGGAAATGTTGCCGTCATCCACATACCAGTCGGGCAGCACACGCACCACCGCGCCGCTGTCGAGGAAAGGCACGGCCATCGGCATGCTGATCAGCGCGATACCCAGCCCTTGGGCGCCGGCGCAGCAGGCGGCTTCGGAATCGCTCATGGTCATGCCGGGCTTGAGTACCAGCGGGCGATGCTCGCGCTCAAGGCTGGTCAATTGCCAGGAGCGCACGCGACCGGTTTGGGGTGAGCGGATCAGGATGCCCGTACAACGCGCCAGATCTTCGGGAGTTTTCACCGGCAGGCGTTGCGCCAAATAACCCGGCGAAGCCACCAGCACCCGGTGCGCCGGCGTGAGTTTGCGCGCGACCACGCCCGGAGGCAGCTCAAAACCGCCGCCAATGGCCGCATCAAACCCCTGGCCGATCAGGTCCACCTGGCGGTTATCGAAATGCCAGTCCGGGCTGATGTCCGGAAAGCGCCGCATAAACTCGCCCAGCAACGGCACCACATAACGGTTGCCGAACACCGTCCCCATACTGACCTTCAGCGTACCCACCGGCCGCCCTTCGGCGCTGGCCAGGTTGGCCACCGCATTCTGGATGGTGGTGAGGCTGCCGCTGACCTCTTCGAGAAACAGCTTGCCGGCTTCCGTCAGGGTCAGGCGACGTGTACTACGCTGGAACAGCCGAACCCCCAGACGCGCCTCCAACTTGGCAACGCTTTTTCCGACGGCCGCAGGCGTCAGGCTCAGGTGCCGCGCCGCTTCGGCAAAGCTGCCGCCTTCGGCACTGCGCACAAAGCATTCGATACTGCCAAAGCTCTCCATACCGCCACACTCTAAACTTTTGGTTTACACAGACTATAGCAATCACGGTCTACCGGGGGGCGGCGCTGAAGTCGATACTCGGTTCCAACAACAAGGCACTCCCGCCTTGAACCTTCAGGAGATCGACATGACCACACAAGACCTCAGCGGCAAAGTTGCCTTGATTCAAGGCGGTTCCCGCGGCATCGGCGCCGCTATCGTCAAACGCCTCGCCGCACAGGGTGCAGCGGTCGCCTTCACCTACGTCAGCTCGGCCGCCAAGGCGCAAGAACTGCAAAACAGCGTGATCAGTGAAGGCGGCAAAGCCCTGGCGATTCACGCCGACAGCGCCGACGCCGAGGCGATCCGCAATGCGGTCAACGCCACCGTCAAAGCCTTTGGCCGCCTGGATATCCTGGTGAACAACGCCGGTGTGTTGGCCATCGCGCCGCTGGAAGACTTCAAGCTGGAAGACTTTGACCAGACCCTGGCGATCAACGTGCGCAGCGTGTTCATCGCCACCCAGGAAGCGGCCAATCACATGGGTAACGGCGGCCGAGTGATCAATATCGGCAGCACCAACGCCGAACGCATGCCCTTCGGCGGCGGCGGTCCGTATGCGATGAGCAAGGCGGCGCTGGTGGGTCTGACCAAAGGTTTGGCACGCGACCTGGGGCCACGCGGCATCACCATCAACAACGTACAACCCGGCCCGGTGGACACCGACATGAACCCGGCGAACAGTGAGTTTGCAGACAGCTTGATCGGGCTGATGGCGGTTGGGCGGTACGGGCACGTGGAAGAGATTGCCAGCTTTGTGGCGTACCTGGCGGGGCCGGAAGCCGGGTATATCACCGGTGCCAGTTTGACGATTGATGGTGGTTTCAGCGCCTGAATCCGGGTGGGAACTGACTCGTGTGGGAGCTGGCTTGCCTGCGATGGCGGTGTATCAGTGCCAGATGGTTGGCTGGCACACCGGTATCGCAGGCAAGCCAGCTCCCACATTTTTTACCGCGCATCAGTCAACGCAATGGCGGCAAGCCATAGGCCGCCAGATCAAAGTCCGCCAGCTTGCGGATGATCTGGTCGGCGTGGTCGTACTTGCTGTCAGCCATGGCCTCATCCGGCACAGCGATGGCCGTCATATTGGCGGCCTTCGCGGCCGTCACCCCAAAGGGCGAATCCTCGAACACCAAGCAATCCTCGGGTGCAACGCCCAGTCGGCGCGCAGCGGTGAGGAAAATATCCGGCGCCGGTTTCGCCGCGCCGACTTCCGGGTCATCCGCCGTCACAATCGTACCGAACAGGCTGAACCACTCGCGGTGCAACGTGGTTTTGTGGCCAAACGAATTGCGCGACGAACTGGTGCCCACGGCAATCGGAATGTTGTGCGCCTTCAAGTGCCGCACCAACGCTTCGGCACCGGGCATGCCTTGGGCCTTGGGGAAACGCTCGCTCATCAGCGGCTCGCGAATCTTCAGGAACTCGGCTGCCGTAATCGGCAACTCCAGCGCCTTGACCACGTAATCGGCCAGGTCCTGGGCACCACGCCCGATGATGTGCTGCTTGATGCCCCAATCGTAGGTGCGCCCATAGCGTTCGGCGATGATCTGTGTGACTTCGGTGTAGATGCCTTCCGTATCCAGCAACAACCCGTCCATATCGAAAATCACGGCCTTGATCGGACCGGCAGCAGTACGCGGTGCATTCATCACAACAAAACCCTGGGGGAAGGACTAAAAGGATTCAGCACAATAACGGCCCGCGCGCCTTGCAAGCAACCGTTGCGGCCCGCTATGTACTGCCCTCGGCGCTTAAGCCAGGCACCCCATGCCAACAAGCGTCGCCTCCACCGCCTGATCCAGCGGTGTATGCGGTTCTTTGCCGAGCACCTCGACCAGCCGCGCGTTATCCAGGCGCAGCGGCGTGCTCCACAGGTAACGCATCTCCTGCAGCTCACGCAAAGTCACTACAAAAGGCGCCGCCAATTTCAACAGCCACCAAGGGAACGTGCCTACACGGGGTTGCCGGCCCGTTCTGCGCTGCACCACGCGCTGAATCGCCTTGCTCATCTGCGTGCCATCGGTGTCGATGTGCCCGGCCATATGAAAGCGCGCAAAGGCGTCGAGGCTGGCCCGACGCGCCAGTAACTCAACCATGGTGCGCGCCACATCCGGCAAGTACGCCCATTGATGGGCCAGGCCCGGCGCGCCCGGATTGCTGATGGTGTGCACCGGTTTGCCGGGTTTGACAACCCCTTGGGAGAACCAACTGTTGGCCGCCTGCCCGCCAAAAAAGTCACCGGCCCGCACGATTATTACGCGCGCGCCGTGGCGGGATGCGTCTTCCAGCCGCTGCTCCAGTTGCACACGGATCGCGCCCTTGCGGGTTTGCGGGTGCTGGGGCGAGCTTTCGTGCAACACGGGAAACGCATCCGGCCCGTAGTTGTAGACCGTGCCCGGCAGCACGATCGTTGCGCCTTCGGCAATGGCCGCTGCGATGGTGTTATCGATCATTGGCAGCACCAGTTCTGCCCAGTTGCGATAACCGGGCGGGTTCACTGCATGCACAATGACCTCGCAGCCCCGGGCGGCGGCAAGTACCTCGTCGCGATTCATTGCATCGCCCTTGAGCCAGGTAAACGTCGCATTCTGGCGGCGCGCTTTGTCCACGTCCCGGGCCAACGCGCGCACCTCCCAACCTGCGGCTTTCAATTGCCGCGCCACTTCGCCACCGATCCCGCCGGTTGCACCCAACACCAGTACCTTATTCATCGCGCCGCCCACCTTTGTCAGTTGTTGAAGCCAGTGTGTGCGTGGGACTGCTATAGATAAATTGCCGAAGATTGCCGATCAGCTATACATTTATGTATGGCATTGAATATTGGTTGGGAGCTTTACCGGTCGTTCCTCGGCGTACTCAAGGAAGGGTCGCTGTCGGGGGCTGCGCGGCTGCTCGGCATCACACAGCCTACGGTCGGCCGGCACATTGCCGCGCTGGAAACGGCACTGGGCGTGGTGTTGTTCACTCGCTCGCCGCAAGGTTTGCTGCCCACCGCCGTCGCCCACACCTTGCGCGCCCACGCTGAAACCATGGAGCGTACCGCCGCCGCACTGGAACGCGCGGCGTCCTCTCAAGGCGACGAAGTGCGCGGCGTTGTGCGCATCTCCGCCAGTGAAGTGGTCGGTGTGGAAGTGCTGCCGCCCATCGTCAGCCAATTGCGCCGCCAGCACCCACACTTGAAAGTCGAACTGACCCTGACCAACCGCCTCAGCGACCTGCTGCAACTGGAGGCCGACATTGCCGTGCGCATGGTCCGCCCCAGCCAGGAGCAACTGCTGGCACGGCGCATCGGTTTGATTGAAGTCGGCTTGCACGCCCGCGATGACTACCTGCAGCAACACGGCATCCCGCTGCACATGCAGGACCTGGCCAGCCATTCGGTGATCGGTTTCGACCAGGAAAACGCCTTTATCCGCAGCCTCGCCATCAAAGGCTTTGAACGCAGCGCCTTTGCCCTCAGCAGCGACAGTGACCTGGCGCAACTCGCGCTGATTCGCGCCGGTGCCGGAATCGGCGGCTGCCAGGTCCAGTTAGCCAGGCGCAATCCGAGTTTGCGGCGCGTGTTGCCGCAGGCATTCGCGCTCAAACTGGACACCTGGGTAACCATGCACGAAGACCTGCGCAACAGCCCGCGCTGCCGAGTGACGTTTGATGCGCTGGTAGAAGGTTTGCAGCATTACGTACAGGATTGAGACAGCTGCGCTGGTGAAGAATCAGACTCCCTCATTCCCTTCACAGACGCCCCCATGTCCGAAGCCTTCGAAGTCCCCAGCCCCCACGAAAAACACATCGAACACACCACCGAGCACGCCCACGGACGCGGCGACAGTTTCGCCAGCCGCATCGCCGTGATGACCGCGCTGATGGCTACCCTGGGCGCCATGCTCAGCTACCAGGCCGGCTCCACCGAGAGCGAAGCGGCGATGGACAAGAACAACGCCGCCATCATCAAGACCGAAGCCGCCAACCAATGGAACTACTACCAGGCCAAATCCAGCCGCCAGAACCTGGCGGAACTGGCCACCCACATTCCCGGCGTGGACGCGGCGCATTACAAGGACGAGATCGAGCGTTACAAAAGCCAGAAGGAAGAGGTGCGTAAACAGGCTGAAAAGCTTGAGGCCACCTCAAGGGAATGGGACCAGAAATCAGAAGAGGCCCTGCATCAGCATCACCGCTGGGCGCAGGCGATGACGGCGATTCAGATCGCGATTTCGTTGGCGGCGATTACGTTGTTGACGCGCAAGGAATGGTTGAAGCGCCTTTCGTACACCGCCGGCGGCGTCGCAGTGGTGCTGGGTAGCCTGGCTTGGCTGCACCTCTAAACATGTGGGAGCTGGGCTCGGCCAGCACGACGCAATGCTCGGCTATTCGCAAAGCTGACCGCCTGGGCGTACGTGCAGGCGTGAAGATGAAACTTTCGGGGAATTAATTTCAATCTGCCAGCATCGAGATTAAAGTGGCGCCCCTTCGAGAAATGGATCTCGATTTTTGCCCATGGAGTTACCCCGTGAAGTACATCAGTAAAGTCGCTGCAGCCGCCGTTCTTGGTTTTGCCCTCGCAGGCTGCACCGGCACCGCCATCAAATCCCCGCAGTACGACAGCAACCAGTACACCGTTCTGGGCCACAGCGAAGCCAGCGCCACCGGCATCATGCTGTTCGGCATCATCCCGATCGGCCAGAACAGCCGTTTCGTACGCGCCCAGGATGCAGCCATCAAGGCCAAGGGCGGCGACGCACTGATCAATACCCAAGTGCAGGAAAACTGGTTTTGGGCCTGGGTACTCAGCGGCTACACCACCAAGATTTCCGGTGACGTGATCAAGCTGAAAACTGCGCAATAAATGATTATGAAGTTGGCAAAAACGCCAGGGCTTTAACCCCGCCCTGCGACGTATCATGGGCCAGACTTTCGAGGCTGGCCCATGAACCTCAGTATTCTCTATGCACTCGCCGCCGCCGCCCTGTTCGGCGCCAGCACCCCGCTCGCCAAAAGCCTCGGCACGGGCCTTTCGCCAGTGTTGCTTGCCGGTTTGCTCTACCTTGGCAGCGGCATCGGCCTCGCGGGCGCACGCCTGATCCGTGATCGCGGCTGGCAACCCACCGGGCTCACCTCTTCGGAATGGCCCTGGCTGATCGGCGCCATCGCCTTTGGCGGCATTCTCGGCCCCGTCGCCCTAATGTTCGGCCTGACCCGCACCGCCGGCACAACGGCCTCCCTGATGCTCAACCTTGAATCGGTACTGACCGCCGTCATCGCCTGGCTGGTGTTCAGGGAGAACGCCGACCGACGCATTGTGCTGGGGATGATCGCGATAGTGCTGGGGGGTGTGGTGCTGTCCTGGTCAGACGGCGGCGGCGCGAGCCATGACTGGACCGGGCCGTTTGCCGTGGCACTTGCATGCCTGTGCTGGGGGATTGATAACAATTTGACGCGCAAAGTGTCGGCATCGGACGCGCTGTTTATCGCCGGGGCCAAGGGATTGGTTGCGGGCGTGGTGAACTGTGGTTTGGCGCTTTATCTCGGGGCGCAGCTGCCGGGGCTCGCGCAGCTGGGGCCGGTCTTGCTGGTTGGCTTTTTGGGGTATGGCGTCAGCCTGGTGATGTTTGTGCTGGCATTGCGCGGGTTGGGCAGTGCGCGCACGGGCGCCTACTTCTCGACCGCGCCGTTCCTCGGTGCTGCTGTAGCGCTGCTGATATTTGGGGAGTCGGTGTCAGCGGCATTCTGGATCGCGCTGGCATTGATGGCCGTGGGCGTTTGGCTGCACCTGACGGAACGGCATGCCCATGAACATCTGCATGAGGCGACAGAGCATTCGCACCGGCATGTGCATGATGAGCATCATCAGCATGAGCATGGGTTTGAGTGGGAACCGGGGGAGTCGCATAGCCATGTGCATGTGCACAGCCCGTTGCGGCATAGTCATGCGCATTTTCCGGATGTGCATCATCGGCATGGGCATTGAGGGCACCGAAGCATGTCATAAGCCAGCGCCGGAATATGCCAGGCGCATAACCTGAGGAAGCCAGATTTTCAAACCCCACAAATCACAAAACCCCTGGTCTCTTTCGAAACCAGGGGTTTTGTTTACATCGAATTTGGCGGTGAAGGAGAGATTCGAAAGTACCCGCACCCTCGATCGAGAAGCAGAGGCCCCGGAATATAAGGGCTCCAGCGGTGCCGGTTGCGCGAAAGCGTTCCCACGCCATTCCCACGGACCTCAGATTGCACCGCGTTACGCGTGCGCACCACACGTGTAGGGAGCTGAGATTCGAAATCTAGAGGGGGGCAAAAAAAAGAGTAACATAAGTAATCTTGACCGTTTTTAAGGCTCAAGCCGTTGAAATTAAAGGGTTTTATATTTCGGCCAAAAGGTAATTTTTAAGTAATATTGAAGTGATCTGATTACTCTTTATAAATGTAATTCTCATGTTTATAAAAACCCTTTAAAAACAATGCGTTGGCAAAAAATTACTTTTTCAATTACTTATCTGTTACTCCTTTTTGTAACACCGACCCCCACGGAATACGCGGCCTCCAGCCCGTTGCCCATACGTGGTTACTGAAATTACTCTTTTTGAAATACCCCCCCTCTACCTGCACAGCAACGCATCCAGACCTTTCGAAGGAATACCCCCTCGGTGCAGGGTTCCGCAGGCTTTCATCCTCCCTCCAACGCCAAGCAAGCGCCCAGCCTAAGCCGCCGGGAGTGGCCCGCAGGGGCGCAGAAAAAACGACCCATTTAGCCCGCAGGCGAGGTGGGGGGACGACGGCGCGCGCCAGGTCCAGACGAGCCTACCCGCAGCCTGTAGCACGTCACTCCCCCCAAATAATGTGGCACGTCAACTCCCCAGCCTGGGGACTGCGAGCGTGGTACTCCCCTGGCTTCGACCGGCAGTCAGCGAAGCGCTAAAATTCCCGTGTTTATTGGCCCGCGCAGACCCTTACGCTTGCCGTGACACCCTGCTAATGCTATGTTGAGGTGGGTTTTTTCATGCTGATGAAGGGCAAACTTTCATCTGTTCCCGCCGGCTTTTCCGACTCAAACCCGTTCTCTGCCTTGCAGCTCGTCGCCTCAAATCGCATCATGGCCAAACGTCATTTACTGTATGCGCATACAGTAACGGATTCCTAACCATGGAAAATGATGAAGACACCCTCGGATGGCTTGGCCTTCCCACACCATTGCAGATGTACCGACAGCATTGCCACCTGCTGGAGAACGAGATCCAGGAACTCAACCTCCAATTACGCAAAGCCCGTGCGGACGTTTACGGCATCAGTCAAATGCTGCTGGAAGCCCAGGCGAAGAATACGGAGTTTGCGGGGTATCTCCGGGAACGTGGAGCCGAAGCGGCATCAATGCGTAAGCAAATCGCGGACTTGACCACATTGTCCAATGTGAGCAGGCGAGAGGCGGATGGGCTGCGGCGCATCGTCAATGAAATGAGACCTAGGCCGACCACGATTGTCTAATGTCAAACTGAAAGAGGGTTTGCCATGTGCGGAAGACTGTCGCAGTACCGGGGAATCCACGACTTTGTCGCGGCGCTGAGCATGCCCAATGCCCTGGCAAACTCGGTGGGTGATCAGCCGATCGAGCGGTACAACGTCGCCCCAACGACTCACGTGGCGTTACTGCACCAGCAGGGTGAGTTGCTGCACGCCGATACCGTGCGGTGGGGATGGCGCCCGCATTGGGCGAAAGACCGCGCCGCGCCCATCAACGCACGCGTCGAAAAGGTAGCCCACGGCCCGTTCTTCAGGGCGATCTGGCCACACCGTGCGATCACACCCATCGACAACTGGTTCGAGTGGGTGGATGAAGGCGGACCGAAGAAACAGCCTTATCTGATCCGCAGGCGGGACGGCGCGCCGATCTTGTGCGCAGCTATTGGTCAACTACCAGACGCAGATGAAGGCCCAGGAGAGCATGACGGCTTTGTGATCATCACCGCGGATAGCGCTGGTGGTATGGTGGACATCCATGACAGAAGGCCCGTGGTACTCACACCGGACCTCGCCCGCGAATGGCTGAACCCAGCAACGCCGAAGGAGCGCGCCGAGCAGATGGTGTTGCACCAGGGCGAGCCGGCCGAGTCCTTTGAATGGTTCAAGGTCAGCACCGCCGTGGGCAACGTAAGAAACAAGGAAGCCAGTTTGATCGATCCGGTTCTTTAGAACAGACCACCCAGTGCATTGGGTTCCCAATTCATGATGACCAGCTCCCCGCTCACCTCGGTTTTCCCCTGCCGCTGATTCGCCGTGCTGTATCGAATATCCACCATCTCGAAGTGAAACCCGTCAAACACACGACGAATATCCGGGTGGTCGTTGATGCTGACCATCACTTTCCCCTTGCAGCGGCGCATGAAGTCGGCCATCCGCTCGTAGTTTTCAAAAGGAAAGTCAACGCCATATCCAGCGGTCTGCCAGTAAGGCGGGTCCATGTAATGGAAGGTGTGCGGCCGGTCGTAGCGTTCGGCGCATTCAAGCCAGCCTAGGTTCTCGACATAGGTGCCAGACAACCGTTGCCAAGCTGCAGACAGGTTCTCCTCGATCCGCAACAGGTTGATAGCTGGGCCAGTGGTGGCGGTACCGAAGGTCTGCCCGCTGACCTTTCCGGCGAATGCATGGTGCTGCAGGTAGAAAAACCTCGCAGCCCGCTGGATGTCGGTGAGTGTTTCCGGCCTGGTCATCTTCTGCCATTCGAACACTTGGCGGGAGCTGAGCGCCCACTTGAACTGGCGCACAAACTCCTCCAGGTGGTTCTGCACCACGCGGTACAGCGTCACAAGATCGCCGTTGATGTCATTGAGGACTTCAACCGGCGCAGCCTGGGGCCGCATAAAGTAAAGCGCGGCGCCGCCGGCAAAGACCTCGACGTAACATTCGTGAGGTGGAAACAGCGGAATAAGGCGATCTGCCAGGCGACGTTTGCCGCCCATCCACGGGATAATTGGTGTGCTCATTAAGTGATCCTTGTTTCGACAATTGGATTCGCTTAGGCTTCGCACCCCCTGCGCAGTGGGGCGAGGCCTTGGTTGGAGCACTCGGCACGTTCGAGTGATTCAGCGTCGAGCGGGTGTTAGCGCACCAGCTCGTCGCCTCGTTTACTGCGCGGGGGTACTATTTCTCCCCCGCTCCAAGTTCAAATGGCTTGAAGCGCACGACCTCCTCGCCGACCCAATCATTTAGAAGGGCCAAGCGAGTCTGAATCGGCTCAAGTTCCAGAGTGGCCCAGACCTCCCCTGCTTCCTTCGGCGAGCCAAAGCCGCCGGCGTTTTTCGGCACGATGCCCATCAGTTGGGGATAAACCCGCAAGGCGGCAAGAACGTCGCCCTGGGTCTGGTCCTTGATCGAGTTAAATTCGTCTTTCGCTGACACCTCGCTTACTGGTATCAGTTGGATGCCTTCCTTCTTCCCGTTCGGCGCATACACAAAGAGGTTGCGGAAGTTGCCAGGCCCTTTGGAGTTTTTCAGCGCCACGCGCAAGTCTTCAATATCGGACTCGTTCTGTGCCGCGTCCGTCATGTACAGGATGAAACCAGCATGGCTACCGTTCTCGTAATACTTGCGACGGAAGAGCGTCGCCGACTGATTCAACAGCGCCGATTGCAGCGCGCACAGCCACTCGGGCAAACCGTAAATTTCTTGATGCAGGTCGAGTTCGCGCAAATGGAAGATGCTGTCCTGATCAAACTCATGCTCCTGTTTCCAGCCTTGCACCTGAAAGAAACGCCGGTCCTTCCCCACACGCATGTATTTAGCCAGCGATGGTTTTAATGCTACTGGCGTGCCCAACAGTGACCGCCGCGCCTCCACATAACCATTCCCGAGCGCCAAGTAATCCTGAGCGTACTGGTCGAACGCCTCGCGGGTCAGCAGCTTGTGCGGGATGAACGTGCGGGTCAGTTGGTTACGCTTGAAACGTAGTCCCGAGTCGAGGTGAACGCTCGCCTTAACCGACCGAGCAAGTCCATCCAGCGACAATGGCGGCTCATACCAGCGCCCGTTAAACCAGCACTCCAACGAATCGAATATTTCCCTGGCCGACAACACCGACTCCGGCTCACCAAACGTGAACGCCACCGACTTGTGCTCACTCACGGCCTGCTCCGTAGCAACCGCCACCTCATTGTTCGTACTCATCAAAAAAGCTCCATCCGCCCGGTATTGGCAGCCGTCTGCCCTTCGAGCGGTTCGTGGTGTAGTGCATGGAAAAGCGCCCAGGCCAGGTCGGCGTGGCCGGTTGATTCGCTGCGTCCGGCGGTATAGGTGAACTGCCGGCCGCTGGCGGTGATGGTTTTGCGGATAGCCATCAGTGACTGCGCGAAGTCCGTCCAGCCGGCGTCGAACTCCAGCCGGCCCTTGTGGATCACGTCATAGGCTTTCATCACCAAGCGCGACTTAACCTCTGGCGAATAGCTGAACGTGGTCAGTCCGGGGAAGAACTGCCGCACCAGCTGCGCCACGCCAGAGCCCATGCCGGTTGTGTCAATACCGATATAGGTGACCCAGTAACGCTGGGTCACCAAGCGGATTGACTCGGCCTGCGCCGCGAAGTCCATGCCACGGAACTGGTGCCGCTCAAGAACCCGGAACTTACCGCCTGGCACCATCGGTGGTGCCACGACCACTAGACCGGAACTATCGCCCGTTTCGGCCGGGTCATAACCCAACCACACCTGACGGTCGGCCAACGGTCGCGGTGCCAACGGTTTGTAGTCCTCGGCCCATTCGACCCAGCTGTCCACCATGCAAGACTGCAACATCGACAGAGGAAAGATGCTCGCCCCGTCGTCCACAAACTGGCACATCAGCAAGTTCTGGAACGCCTCGGCGTCGTACTCCTGACGCAACTCCTCAAGGTCAAACAGGTCACAACCGCGCTGCTCGGCGTCCAAAATCGTGACGATCTGCCGCCACACCTTGTCCTCGCTCAACCGCCCCTGCTGCAGGGCATCGTGGGAAACATCTACCGAAATACGGTTGGCGGCGGGTTTGCCCTTATTGAATCGCTCACCCGTCCAGAACGTGTATGCCTCGTGGGCCATGCTCGACGGCGTGCTGAAGTAGGTGCGGCGATATTGCTTCTGCATCGCCATACCGGAGGCGACCTTGTTCAGTTCCTTGAACTTGAACGTCCAGAAGAATTCGTCGAAGTAGAAGTTGCCGTGGTAGCCCTGGGCGGTTCGTGCGTTCGTGCCCAGGAAGTGCAGCTCCGCGCCGTTCGCGAGCGTGATGGGATCGCCAGTCAGCTCAACGCCGACGACTTCCCTGGCAAAAGATTGAATATACGATTTGAAAATGTGCGCTTGATTCTTCGACGCCGACAGGAAGATCTGGTTACGCCCCGTGGTCAGCGCATCAATCAACGCCTCCCGAGCAAAGTAGAAAGTCGCCCCGATCTGCCGGCTTTTCAGAATGGCCCTGGTGCGCTGATTACCCGCCTTGTACCAATCCAACTGATAACCAAAGCACCCATCGACAAACGCCTGGGTGAGCAGCTCGATATGCTCTTCACTGAACTCATTGCGGCTCGGTTTTTTCTTGGGCCCGCTGTTGCGGTCATTCAGTTTCGGGTTTAGCTCAGACTCGGTACCGCCGCCCTTGAACCGCTCGATTCGGGCCTGGCGTTCTAACTGCCGGTGGAGCAGGTCAATTTCCTTGAAATCGCCGCCGGTCTTGCCTTCCTTCAGGATCAACTGCACCAACCGTGCTTCCAATGCCCCGCCAATTCGCTCGACGTTATCCGCCCGGTCCCATTCGTCACGGGCTTTCCAGCTGTGTACGGTCTTCTCTTTTTCGTCCAGGTACTCGGCAATTTCAGTGATGCGCCAACCCGTCCAGTACAAAAATTTGGCCTGGCGACGGTTATCACGGATGGGAATTTCAGCGAGAGCATTCATGGCGCAGATGCTGCCTTCCGCGCGCGTGGTACACCCGCCTCGCTCCCTGTAGAGCCTTGCTCTACAAGTGCGGCTCGTTGCCCGCGAGGCCGCAGCTGCCGACCATGCCCACATCGCAACGGCAGTTCGCCGCCACCGCACTGAGGACTCCCCATGGCCAGCAGCACCAAACAGAAATTCCGCTCCAAGTGGACCCGCATTGCCGTAGAAGGCGCGACCACCGATGGCCGCATCATCGAGCGGAGCTGGATTGACGACATGGCCTCGCAGTACAGCCAGAACACCTACGGCGCTCGCATCAACTGCGAACACATCAAGGGATACTGGCCCGGCGGTGAATTCGGCGCTTACGGCGACGTAGTGGCGCTTAAGGCTGAAGAAGTCGACATTGCCGGCATCAAGAAACTGGCGTTGTTCGCCCAGCTCGAACCCAATGACGCGCTTTTGGCCTTAAATAAGGCCGGTCAAAAGGTCTACACCTCAGTCGAGATCCAGCCAAAGTTTGCCGATAGCGGCAAGGCCTACCTGGTCGGCCTCGCCATCACTGACACCCCAGCCAGCCTGGGCACCGAAGCCCTGAGCTTCAGCGCTACACATGGCACCTTGGCCGGACGCAAACAGGACAAAGACAACCTGTTCAGCGCTGCCGAGGAAGCCTCACTCGAATTCGAGGAAGTCACCGACCAGCCGAGTGCTTTTGCAGCAATCAAGGCCAAGCTCGGTGAGTTCATCAAAATGAGCAAGGACAAGGATGGCAAGGACGCCAACACTTTCTCCGACATCGGTGAAGCGCTGGAAAGCCTGGTAACCCTCGCCACCCAGCAGGCTGAGCAAGCCGACGCTTCAAGCAAGGCCTTGGTAGATCTGAAAAAGCAGTTCACCAGCCTGGATACCGAGCTGAAAGAGCTCAAAACCAAGCTCGGCCAAACCGCTGACCTCAGCCAACCACAGCGTCCGCACAGCACGGGCGGTGCAGGCACCGTACTGACTGCTTACTGAACACACGGCCCGACACCGACAAGCCTATTCACCGGAGAACACCCCCATGCGTAAAGAAACACGCTTCGCCTTCGCCGCCCTGGCCGTGCAGATCGCCCTGCTCAATGGCGTAGCCAGTGCCCACGAAAAATTCAGCGTCGACCCCAGCATCCAGCAAAAACTGGAAGTTGCAGTGCAGGAGTCCGATGGATTCCTGAAACAGATCAATATCATTGGCGTCGACGAGCAGTCAGGCGAGGCCCTGCTGCTGGGTGTCAATGGCCCGGTAGCAAGCCGCACCGATACCTCCGGTGGCACTCGCCGCAGCCCACTGAGCCGCAGCACACTGAGCAAAGACACCTACATCTGCAAACAGACCAACTTCGACAGCGCGTTCCCCTATGCGCTGCTGGATGCCTGGGCCAAGTTTCCAGACTTCCAAGTCAAGCTGAGCAACGCGATCATCCTGCGCCAGGCCCTGGACCGCATCATGATCGGCTTCAACGGCACCAGCGCCGCTGCAACCACCAACCGGGCCGCCAATCCCCTGTTGCAAGACGTCAACATCGGTTGGCTGCAAAAAATCCGCCTCAGCGCCGATGACCGCGTGCTCGACACGGCCACCATTGGCCCCCGCAAAGTCATCAAGGTTGCGGGAGTCGATACCGTTTTTGAAGGTGATTACGCCAACCTCGACGGCCTGGTGTTCGACGCAATCCAAATGCTCGACCCATGGCACCGCACCCGCCCGGATCTGCGCGTATTGGTTTCCCGCAACCTAATGCACAGCAAACTGCTGGCAGCCGTGGAAAAGGGGGCCGACTCCAACCAGGAAGAAAACGCCGCTCAAGAGATTGTCAGCCGCGCCCGTTTGGGTGGCCTGCCGGTCGTCGACGCTCCGTTCTTCCCGGATAACACCGTACTGGTCACCACCCTCAGCAACCTTTCGATCTACTACCAGAACGGTGCACGTCGCCGTCACCTGAAAGACGAACCTGAGCTGGATCGTATCGCCGACTACCAGTCCTCGAACGAAGCCTACGTGATCGAAGACTTCGGCCTGGTCGCCCTGGTGGAAAACATCACGGCCGTCAACTACCCGGCTCCAACCGGGGCATAAGAGGCGCGCCATGCACCAGACACCAGCCCAACGCAACCAGCTGCGCAAACGCGCAGCCATTGAGTCCGCCGCGACTGCGCCGGCCACTTCAATGGAAGGCGCAACCGCCTACGAGCACCAACTTGCCCAGCTGGCTCAGCACCGCGCGCGTCTAAAGCAGGTGCAGTCCAACCAGGGCAAAGCCGAGCTCAAAGCTCTGCTGATCCCTGAGTACGAACCCTATGTGCAAGGTGTACTGGATGCCGGCAACGGCGCCCAAGACGAGGTGCTCACCACCATCATGCTCTGGTGCATTGATGCCGGAGGCTACGTCGGAGCGCTGCAGATCGCCGAATACGTCATCAAGCACGGCCTGAAAATGCCGGACCGCTTCGAGCGCTCCACTGGGACATTGATCGCCGAGGAAATCGCCGAAGCGGCCCTTAAGGCACAAAAGGCGGGCGACAGTTTCCCGCTGTGGATTCTGGAGCAGGCCGAACGCATCACCGCCGAGCAGGATATGCCTGACCAAGCCCGCGCCAAGCTACACCTGGCAATTGGTAAGGAAAACGCTGCCAAAGTACCGAATGAAGACCTCACGACAACTGATGTCGGGTTTCTGGTGGTAGCAAAGGCTCACCTGAGCAAAGCCATCGACCTGCACAGCAATTGCGGCGGCAAAAAGGATCTGGAGCGCGTTGAGCGCCTCCTCAAGAAATACGCTGCTCCCAGCAGCTAACCGAGCGTCCCCACGCACCCCGCCGGCTCGGGGCGGATCGGCCAGGCCGCTCCTCCTGAACGTGAAGCCCCGACCACCGGCGACCTTTTTTCGAGTGCAGTCTCATGAGCGCATTTGTAGCCAGCGGCACCGTCGCCAGCGGCCATATCAACACCGACCCGTTCTGGCCGTCGATTGATCTGGACAACCTGCGCGCCACTCTGCGAATCGATGCCAGCGTCACCCCAGCTCGCCTGGAAACCGCCGTGATCGCTGCCGCAATCAACCTCAACCGTGAGTTGAGCGACTGGCGAGCAGCTCAGCAGGCCGCCGGCTACACCACGCTGGATGAAGTCCCTGGTGATCGGATCAAAGACGTATCGGTAAAGGCCCACCTCTACCGCCGAGCGATCGAAGCTGGCACCGGCGCCGAAGTATGCGAGCGGTACCGCGACTACAGCGCTACCAACACGGGCAACAACAAGGCCGAAGAGGTTGCCCCCAGCATCGACGATTACCGGCGCGATCTAAGGTGGGCCATCCGCGACTTTCTTGAAAAAAGCCGCACCACCGTGGAGCTGATCTGATGCCCACCGCCGTCCGCGCCAACCAAAACGACACCGTCGACGCCCTTTGCTGGCGATTTTACGGCCGCACTACTGGCGTCACGGAGGCCGTGCTGGAGGCCAACCCCGGCCTGGCCGACCATGGGCCAATCCTGCCTCAAGGCCTTGTCATCAACATGCCCGAAGCCCAAACCAGCGCGCCCCAGCGGCAGATGGTGAATCTATGGGACTGATCCTCTGCAACCAAGGAAACCCACACCATGGCTGATCCGACTTCCAGCGTTGTGTCCGGCCTGCTTATTGGCTTGGGCCTGGCGAGCGTCACGCCCGTCATCGACGATGGCGCGCTATTCGGCGCCATCCTCGGTGCCTGGCTGGTTACCAGCACCAAGCGTGACCTCAAGGTCTGGCAGCGGCTGGGCTCACTGTTCCTGTCGGCCGGCGTGGGCTATCTGTTCGCGCCTATGGCCCTGCAGGCAATCCCGTTTATCACCAGCGGTGGCAGCGCCTTTATTTGTGCCCTGGTGGTCATCCCGATCAGCATCAAACTGATGGTTTGGGTGGAAAAGGCGGATATCTGGGACATCTGGCGTCGCATCCGAGGGGGCACCTGACATGCCGAACATCGAACTGGCCGTGCAGTTGATCGCGGCAATCGCCTACTTGCTGAGCGCCCTGCGCCTGGCCTGCTACACCCGAGGCGCGGCGCGGTACCGGCGCAGCATCTCACTGCTGGCGAGCCTGTTTGGCGCCACGTTGTGCATATGCGGACTGGAAATCTTGCTGGACCGTCAACCAACCAGCCTCGGACAGGCCGCATCCATCGTGCTGCTCTGCATCCTTATTTTCCGTTCACGCGGCAACGTCGCCGCCCTGTTGAGGCCCAGCGCATGACCACCACTCTTCGCCATGGCGACCGTTCGCAAGCCGTGCTTATCCTGCAAAAGAACCTCAACAGGCAAGGTGCCAATCTGGTGCCGGACGGCCATTACGGTGATGCCACGGAGGCAGCCGTGCGCGCATACCAGCTGAAGGTTGGTCTGGTGGCCGATGGCGTCGCTGGCACCAAGACCCAAGCAAGCCTCGCTGGTGGCGACTGTGCCCGGTTGCTGCGCAACCATGATCTGGTAAACGCTGCTGAACGTCTCGGCGTCCCGCTGGCAGCTATCTACGCAGTCAACGAAGTGGAATCGAAAGGCAAGGGCTTCCTCGATAACGGCAAGCCAGTGATCTTGTTCGAACGGCACATCATGTACCGCCAACTCGCCAAGGTTCGGCGCGTGGGGGATGACCCGGCAGAGGTCAAACGCCACGCCGATGATCTGGCCGCGGCTAACCCAGCCCTGGTCAACCCGAAGGCAGGTGGCTACATCGGCGGTACCGCCGAACACCAGCGCCTGGCAATGGCACGTCTGATCGATGACACCGCCGCCCTGGAGTCAGCGTCCTGGGGCGCCTTTCAGATCATGGGGTTCCACTGGCAACGCCTCGGCTACGCCAGCGTGCAGGACTTCGTCGCGGCGATGAGTGCCGGCGAATCTCAACAGTTCGACGCCTTCACCCGCTTTATCGAAACCGATCCGGTGCTGCACAAGGCTCTGAAAGCCCGCAAATGGGCCGAGTTCGCCCGGCTTTATAACGGGCCGGATTACTTGCGCAATCTCTACGACACCAAGCTACAGCGCGCCTACGAACGGCACACCAGCTGCGAGTGCGGGCAAGGGGTGGCGGCATGATCGACTTCAAAGCACTGCAAAAATTACGCGTGCAGGACGGTGACCTACTGGTAGTTCCCGAATCGACCGAACAGGACGACATGCAGCTGTTGGCCGAGTCCATCCAGATAATGAACGGCGCCCGTGCCGTGATCGTGCGCGGCCCGATCAAGCAGCTCGACACCGCAGCCATGAACAAGCTCGGCTGGTACCGCGCGTGATTACCCTGCGCCAGACTATGTATGGCACCGCCCTGCTCGGCGCCATGGGTCTGCTGATCTGGATCCAAGAAACACGCATCGACGTCGCTGAGGGCAAAACCGAAAAGGCACAAGATGCAGCGAAGACCGCCCGCGACGACGCCGACCGTAACCTGAAAACTGCCAACACGCTTACAGACATATTGAGACAGGAGCGTGACGCGCAGAGCAACCTGCGGGCCCAACAGGATCAGTTGCGCCTGAGCCTGGCAAAGCGCGAGCGGACAATAGAGGAACTGAAGCTTGAAAATGACGACATTCGAAAATGGGCTGATCAGCTTTTGCCTGACGCTGCTCGGCGGCTGCGCGAGCGCCCCGCCATCACCGGCGCCGCCGCTTATCGTGACTGGCTGTCCGGCCGTGGTGCCGTGCCAACTGCCGGCGACCAGCCCTCGCAGTAATGGCGACCAACTCACCGACCAGGACCGCGTTGAAGCCGCTTGGGCAGACTGCGCCGCACAAGTCGATATGGTTTATCAACATCAGCAGGCTGCTCAATGAACAAGCCCGAAAGCCTGCGCGCTCATCTGCTGGCCACCGTCGCCGAACTCCAGCACAACCCCGACCTCTTGCTGATATTCATCGACAACGGCAAGGTCCGCTGCACCGCTGCGGCAAGCCTGTCCTTTGAATACAGTTACGATCTGCAGATCATCATCACCGCATTTGCGGGCCACCCTGACAGCGTCATGCTGCCCTTGCTCGGATGGATAAGCGTCAATCAGCCTGAACTGTTGGAGAACTACGATAAAGCGCAAAACGGCGTGCAGTTCGAGGCCGACATTCTCGACAAGGACAAAGTAGACCTCGGCCTGACACTGCACCTGACAGAGCGGGTGGTGATAGGCAAGGATGACCAGGGCAATACCACTGTGAGGCATGCCGGCGAGCCGCAGCGTGTGGCGGGTTATCTCGATCCGAACTGGGTGCCAGGTTCCCAAGGCAATGCCGGCGAATGGGTAGTACCAGATGGCCGATAAGCTGGAAGCGCTTGAAACCTGGGCGGCCGGCCTGCTGGAGCAACTCCAGCCCACTGCCCGGAATCAGCTTGCCCGCTCCATCGGCCAGGAATTGCGCCGTAGCCAGCAGAAGCGCGTGCAGACGCAGCAAAACCCGGACGGCAGCAAATTCGCGCCACGTAAAAAGCGGGATTTGCGCGGTAAGCAGGGCCGCATCCAGCGCAAGGTTGAAATGTTCAAAAAACTGCGCACGGCGACCTACATGAAGGCCCGAGGCGACAGCAATGCAGTAACGGTAGGGTTCACCGGACGAATAGCTCGGATCGCAAGGGTTCACCAGTACGGGTTGAAGGATCGAGCGGAGCGTGGCGCGCCCGATGTGCGCTACGAACAACGTGAGGTTTTGGGTTTCACCAAAACTGACCTCAATCTGATTCGAGATAGCTTGCTTACTCATTTAACGACATAGACTCCAGAGCCTGGTCGGTGTAAAAGCTCACCAAAAGCTAAGATCGCTGCTGGGCAAAGCTTAAACCGGACAGAATGGAGTTGTTCAAATGACAGGCGCTATGCATGCACACTGCCCGAGATGTGATGGACAAAGAATTTGCATCATACATGGCACCTTCGATCAGCCATGGAGTGTGGAAGATGGAAGAAACCATATGGAGGGACAGATAGATCACAAACTACTCCAGTGCGCAGGCTGCGAAACAGTTTTTTATCACCAGAGCAGTTGGAACTCTGAAGATTGGGACGGTGATTATCACCCTACTACTGGGGAAAGTATTATCACCCACCCGCGTACAATTGAAACTTACCCAGCCCCAGAGAAAAAAGGCCAAAAGCCTGACTGGGTATGGAGTATTGCCCAAAAAGACCCACAGCTGTTCACAATTCTAAATGAGGTTTATCAAGCCTATGAGGCTAGGTCTTTTATACTGGCGGCAGTTGGTTTAAGAACTGCGTTTGATTTAACGACTACTTATCTAAAAATAGATCCCGGACATACGTTGGAAGACAAAGTCAAAGAGTTACGGGAAAATGGCTTTATTGGAGAAACAGAGGCTATGACTCTCGCGACAGTTGCTGAAGCGGGCAGTGCAGCTGCACACCGTGGATGGGCTCCTGATCAAAAGACATTTCAATTGTTGCTTACGACTCTAGAACAATTCGTATATAGGGTAGTTGTAAGTGGCCAAGAAGCTCTAAGCGTGAACGACAAAATTCCCGCGCGCCAACCAAGGCCAAAAAAGAAGCCTAAGCCCGGTAGTTAAATTGTACATGCCTACCTTACAACCCGCCTAAGCTGCACCGCCACGCGCGTGGCGCCACCATCGGCGCCATGAACGATCTCGCCGCCCTCTCCCGCATGCTCGAAAACCTCATCCGCTTCGGCGTCATCGCCGCCGTGCAGATGGAGCCCCCGCGCGCGCAGGTAATTACCGGAACGCTGACCACCGCCTGGCTTCCCTGGCTAGCGTTGCGTGCTGGGTCTGATCGCGAGTGGGACCCGCCCACCATCGGGGAGCAGGTGATCCTGTTCAGCCCATCCGGCCAGCTCGCCAACGGTATTATTTTGACGGGCGTGTTCAGTGACCATATCCCGGCCAACGGCAACCGCGCCGGCCTCCACCGCCGCACCTACGTGGACGGTACGGTAATCGAGTACGACAGCGTGGCCCACCATCTTAACGCCACGCTGGTCGACGGCGGCACCACCAATCTTATCAGCCGCGGTGGCATCAACCTGGTCGGCAACATCACGCACCAGGGCGACTACACCCAAACCGGCAATCAGAACATCACCGGCCGGGTCGACGTTTCGGATGACGTGGTCGCAGCGGACGTCAGTCTGGTGAATCACCTGACCTCTGGCGTTAAGCAAGGCGGCGATCAGTCTGGGAGGCCTATCCCATCATGAACCGACAAACCGGCGGCGCCATCAGCGAGCGCGACCACATCAGTCAGGCCATCACCGACATTCTCACCACCCGAATCGGCACCCGTGTGATGCGCCGCGAATACGGCAGCCTGTTGCCCGAACTGGTAGACCACCCTTTTAACGACGTCACCCGCCTGCGCGTATACGCGGCCACCGTCATGGCAGTGATGCGTTGGGAAACCCGCATCAGCTTGAGTCGCGTGCAATTTTTCGGAGCGAACATGCAAGGTCAGGCATCGATCGATCTGGAGGGCACAGTGGTGGACACGAATGAACCTTTGAGCCTCAGCGTGCCGTTGCAGCTGGGAGGCAGTGTATGAACAGCTTCGCCGCCATCGACCTTAGCCAACTCCCGCCGCCGCAGATCGTCGAGCAAGTCGACTTCGAAAAGATCTTGGCCGAGCGTAAGGCCTATGCGATCAGCCTGTGGCCGGTCGAAGAACAGGCGGAAATTGCCGCGCGTCTGGAAATGGAATCCGAGCCACTGACCAAGCTGCTGCAAGAGAATGCCTACCGCGAAACCGTATGGCGGCAACGCGTCAACGAAGCATCCCTGGCCAACCTGCTCGCCACGGCGCGAGGGACAGACCTGGAACAGTTGGCCGCAAACTTCAACGTCAAGCGCCTGGTGATCCAGGAGGGCCGAGCCAACGCCATCCCCCCCGTGCCAAAGCTCATGGAAGGAGACGACAGTTTGCGCGAGCGTGCGCAGATGGCCTGGGAAGGTTTGAGCACTGCCGGCCCACGCAACAGCTACATCTTTCACGCCAGGGCGGCGGATGGTCGGGTAGCTGATGCCACAGCCGAAAGCCCCTCACCTGCCGTTGCCGTCGTTACCGTGCAATCACTTCTGGGTGATGGCACGGCTGCGCCTGAACTGCTCGCCGTCGTCAACACCTACCTCAGCGACGAGGACCGTCGGCCGGTGGCCGACCGCTTGATTGTACAGGGCGCACAAATCCTCAATTATCAGGTCAAGGCCAAGCTGTATTTGCTATCGAGCGGGCCGGAGTCGGAACCGATTCTTGCCGCCTCTGAAGCGCGCTTACTGGCTTACGTCAATCAACGCCGTCGACTCGGTATGGAAGTGTCAGAGTCGGCTCTGCACGCTGCCGCGCACGTCGAGGGTGTGCGCAAGGTCGAGCTGGATGGCTGGGTAGATATCGTCGCGACCAAAGCCCAGGCACCCTTCTGCACCAAAGTTACCGTTACCCGTGGTGCTGAATAATGACCGCCCAACAGCTGCTACCGGGGAACTCCACGCCGCTGGAGCGCCAAGCAGCGCAGGCGCTCGCACAGATCCAGCACGTACCGATCCCCCTGCGTCAGCTCTGCAACGCGGACACCTGCCCCGTCGATCTTCTGCCGTACCTGGCCTGGGCCTTTTCGGTCGACCGCTGGGATAGCAAATGGACGGAGGCTGCCAAGCGCGCCGCCATCCGCTCATCCCACTACATCCACTCGCGCAAGGGCACCATCGGCGCACTGCGCCGTGTCGTCGAGCCGCTGGGCTACCTGATTGAGGTGCTGGAGTGGTGGCAGACCACCCCGCTGGGCGTGCCGGGTACTTTCGCCATCAAGGTCGGAGTACTCGACACCGGGATAACCGAAGAGATGTATCAAGAACTCACCTGGCTGATTGATGACGCCAGGCCGGTGACCCGACATCTGACAGGCCTGGCAATCAGCCTCGAAACACAAGGGGTTTTGAACATTTGTGTTGCCTTGTACGAAGGCGACGAAATCGACGTTTACCCACCGGCCATGCGTGATATTGAGGTCACTGGGACCATAAGCATAGTCGGGCGCGAACACTCCATAGACACACTGGACGTTTATTATGATTGATGCGAACTCTCAGTTTTTCGCGATCCTCACCGTCGTGGGGAGAGCCAAGCAGGCGAACGCCGACGCGCTCGGCGTGCCATGGAAACTCACCGAGATGGGCGTGGGTGATGCCAATGGTACGGACCCCATTCCGAACGAACTGCAAACCCGGCTCATCAACGAGTGGCGACGCCGTCCGCTGAATCAGCTGCGAGTCGATCCCGTCAACGCCGCCGTGATTATTGCTGAACAGATCATTCCGGCCGATGAAGGCGGACGCTGGATCCGTGAGATCGGTCTGTACGACGCGGACGGTGACCTGGTGGCCGTGGCGAACTGCGCGCCCAGCTATAAGCCGGCGCTATCGCAAGGGTCAGGGCGTACTCAAGTCGTGCGGATGAATTTCATCGTTGCCAGTACCGGCAACATCACACTCAAGATTGACCCGGCGGTGGTGCTGGCAACTCGCGAGTACGTCGATCTGCGGATCATGGAAGAGCTGTACAAGCTCGACAACAAGCAATCGGTACGTGTGGCTACCACGGCCAACATCGCCCTGGCGGGCCTACAGACCATCGACGGTGTTGTGTTGGTTGCTGGGGATCGCGTGCTGGTAAAAAACCAGACTGTCGCCAAGGACAACGGCCTGTACGTTGCTGCGGCAGCCGTATGGAAGCGTTCGGACGATGCTGACAGCAACGCAGAAGTGACGTCGGCGCTTCTGGTGTCGGTCGAGCAAGGCGCCACATTGGCCGATACGCGCTGGCAGTTGATCACGGATGGTGTGATCGTTCTAGGCACCACGCCATTGACCTTTCAGAACGTGACTCAAGGTTTTGCGCCGATCAATTCTCCCGCGCTCCTGGGGTCTCCGGCCGCACCAACCCCTGCACAGTTTGATATCAGCAAGCGGTTAGCGACTACTGAGTATGTGCAGCGCGCTCTTGGCAGTTATGCAGGGCAAACGAACTACACGGGTGACACAGCTTTAACTGCGGCAGATGTGGGAAGGTTGAGTAACTTCGCACAACTTTCGACGGTTGCGTTACCCCCAGCGTCGAGTGTCGGGGCCGCGTCATTGGTCACTATCGGCAGCTCTTTGTCCGGCGGTGTCTGGGTGGTCGCTGCAACTGGGGACACCCTGACAAATACGATTACTGAGCCAGGGCCATTTTTCATCCCGGTCGGCTCCCTGGGCGTATTCCGCCGACTGTTAGGGGGGAGCGGATGGAGTTTTGATGGTGGGGACGCCTCGCTTAAGTACTCGCCGGGTTTCTCCGCGCGTCTTACGGCGAACGGCTATCAGAAATTGCCTTCCGGTCATATCGAGCAATGGGGCATCGTCCCCCCGATCCCAGCTGGCGGTTCGGTTCTGATCAATTACCCGATCAAATTCCCCAATGGCCCCTTGGCGATTGTGGCCGGGGCGGGAGCTTCGCAGGCGGGTAGTCCTGGGATTAACTCATATAACGAATCCGCGGGTCAGGTCAGATTCTGGAATTCATCACTCACTGTCGCCACGCAAGCAAGCACCTATTTTGCGAAAGGCATTTAGATCTCTTTAGGAGATGGATTTATGTTCGCATCCAAAAAAACTGGTTACTTTTACGATCCAGCAATTAACGAATTGATGCCGTCGGATGCTGTGGAAATTGACGCTGAAATACATGCCGCTCTATTGAAGGGGCAAGGTGAAGGCAAGGTAATTACTTGGGCTGAGGATGGTTATCCATTCCTGTCGGATCCCACACCGCCCTCCCAAGAAGAACTCGCAGCGGTTGAACGGGCATGGCGTGACTTGCAGCTCGCCGCAACGGATAGCGTCGTAACGCGGCACCGCGACGAACTCGAGGACGGTTCGCCAACTTCCCTTACGCCCGACCAGTACGCTGAGCTGCAAGCCTATCGCCGACAGTTACGTGATTGGCCGAAAGCAGGCGAATTCCCTTTGAACGAGCATCGGCCAACGGCGCCTGGGTGGCTGGCCATCACTGAGCGATGATTCGATATTGTGATCACTCGCCACTTGATCCTGTAGCCGCACCTCTTACAAACCCCGCCGCTCGCCCAATCGGCGCGCGCGCGGCAGCCTGTGCACTGTCATTCCATCACAGCGCAGGCATAACCCATGGCCGATTATCTCCACGGCGTGCGGGTCATCGAACTCAACGACGGCACCCGCCCCATTCGCACTATTCCCACCGCAGTTATCGGCATGGTTTGCACGGCTGAAGATGCGGACCCACTGGTTTTCCCTCTGGACACGCCCGTCCTGCTCACCAACGTGCAAACTGCCGTCGGCAAAGCCGGCGTCAAGGGCACCCTGGCCGCGAGCCTGCAAGGCATCGCCGACCAGACCAAGCCCTACGTCATCGTGGTGCGGGTCAAGGAAGGCGCCGACGAAGCGGCTACCACCAGCGCCCTGATCGGCGGCACCACCCCGACCGGCCAATACACCGGCATGAAAGCCCTGCTCGCCGCCAAGTCACGCGTGGGCATGACGCCTCGCATTCTCGGCGTGCCAGGTCTGGACAGTTTGCCGGTGGCCACCGCCCTCGGCGCCATCGCCAAAGACCTTCGCGCCTTTGCTTACGTCAGCGCCTGGGGCTGCAAAACCAAGGAAGAGGTGGTCGCTTACCGCGAGAACTTCGGCGCCCGCGAAATGATGGTGATCTGGCCGGACTTCCAGAACTGGGACAGCGTCGCCAACAAGACCGCCACCGCCTCGGCAGTGGCCCGTGCGCTGGGCCTGCGCGCCAAGATCGATCAGGAGACAGGTTGGCACAAGACCCTGTCCAACGTAGCCGTAAGCGGCGTCACAGGTATCAGCGCCGATGTGTTCTGGGATCTGCAAAACCCGGCTACCGACGCCAACTACCTGAACAGTAACGACGTCACCACGTTGATCAATGCCAACGGCTTCCGCTTCTGGGGTAGCCGTACTTGCAGCGACGATCCGCAGTTCGCTTTCGAAAACTACACGCGCACTGCGCAGATCCTCGCGGACACCATGGCCGAAGCGCATATGTGGGCCATCGACCGCCCTATGCACGCCTCGCTGGTACGGGACCTGGTCGAAGGCGTGAACGCCAAGATGCGCGAGCTGAAATCCCAGGGTTACTTGATCGGGGGCAACTGCTGGTATCCGGACGACATCAACACCAAGGACACCCTCAAGGCCGGCAAGCTCTGGGTGGATTATGACTACACCCCAGTGCCGCCGCTTGAAGACCTCACCTTCCGCCAGCGAATCACCGACCGTTACCTGATCGACTTCGCCAAAGGCATCAATAGCTAAACCGGGCCTCCCCGAAAGGGGAGTTCACCCTCAACACGTCTCCCGGAGAACACCGCCATGGCAATGCCTCGCAAGCTCAAAAACCTCAACCTGTTCAATGACGGCAACAGCTACCTCGGCGTGGCGAAGTCCGTCACCCTGCCCGCCCTCGGCCGCAAGATGGAAGCCTATCGCGGCGGCGGGATGAATGGCCCGGTCAAATCTGACCTGGGCTTTTCTGATGACGGCATCCAGTTCGAATGGAAGACCGGTGGCCTCGATCTGATCTCTCTGCGCCAGTTCGGCGCCGTCAACGCCTCCAGCGTGGCCCTGCGATTCTCTGGCCCATACCAACAGGACGACACGGGCGAAACGAGCAACGTGGAAGTGGTCGTGCGAGGTCGTCACGAGACCATCGAGATGGGCGAAGCCAAGGCCGGCGAAGACACCGAACACTCCATGAAAACCACCTGCAGCTACTACAAGCTGACCGTGGATGGCGAAGAAATCATCGAAATCGACCTGCTCAACTTCGTCGAGAAAGTCAACGGCGTGGACATGCTGGAGAAGCACCGCACCGCCATGGGCATCTGACCCGCCCGCTCGATCAAGCCTCACCCTTTAATCACCAGGAGCAAATCCAATGAAAGACGAAACCATCGAACAGCCCGACGTGCAGCAGCTGGCCGACGACAACACCGTCACCCTCGACACTCCAATTCGTCGAGGCACTACCACTATCGACACCATCACCCTGCGCAAGCCGAACTCCGGCGAATTGCGCGGCGTGAGCCTGGTAGAGCTGCTGCAGATGGACGTCGGCAGTTTGATCAAGGTTCTGCCACGCATCAGCGCACCGAGCCTCACCGCTGTAGAAGTTGCAGGCATGGACCCGGCCGACCTTCTGGCCTTGAGTAGCAAAATCTCTGGTTTTTTGTTGCAGAAGTCGGCGAAGACGGATGCATCCCTCGTCGCGTAGAAGACGCCATGGCCGATCTGGCCGTGGTTTTTCACTGGGCACCGGCTGATATGGATCAGTTGGGCCTGCAAGACCTGATGGACTGGCGCGAGCGCGCTAGGGTGCGGAGTTCCACTGATGGCGAATGATCTGAGGCTACAGGTGCTGCTCAGCGCCATCGACCAAGCCACGGGACCACTGAAGAAAATCACGGGCGGCAGCCAGGAAACCGCCCGAGCGCTCAAGGCTGCACGTGACCGCCTGAAGGAACTCAACACCCAGCAGCGCGACGTCATCGCCTGGCGCGAGCTACAAGCCGCTACCAAAGCCACCTCCGAGGCACTGGCTGCGAACAACTCGAAGGTAGGCGAACTCGCCCGCACCACTGCCAAAGTCCGGCAACAGCTCGCACCGACTCAAGCACTTTTCGAACAGTCCCGGCAGAAGGTTGACGCTCTCAAAACCAGTCAATCCGACCTCAAGCGCGAACTCACGGGAACGCGTAACGCTTTGGGTTTGCTTGGCGACGAACACCGTCAATCAGGCAGCCAGATCGCCGCCCTGAATGCTGTGATGCAAAAGGGCAATGCCCTCACCCGCGAGCAGCAAGCTGAGTACACCCGACTGACGGCTGCTCAGCGCGAGCGTAAAACTCAGCTGGATCAGCTTGCAGCCAAGGAAAAGACCTTGGCAGACCGCTACACGCTTAGCACCGCGCAGCTGCGCACCAGTCGCGCCGGCCATTCCAGTCTGCGTGACGAAATTCTCCGGTTGGAAACTCCGTTCAAAGCCCAGCTCACTCTGCTCAAGCAACACACCGCCGAGTCGAAACGTTTGGGCGAGCAGTACGGCCAGCAGCAAGTAAAACTCGGCAACCTCGGCGTGCAGCTCAAAAACGCCGGCATCAGCACCAATGCCCTGGGCGCACATGAGTTGAAGCTCAAGCGCGATATCGACACCGCCACCCAGGCCATGAAATTGCAGATGGACCACCTGGATGCGTTGAAGCGCAAGCAGGACAGCCTGGCTAAGGCCCGAGCCACCTACGATAAAACTCAGAGTTTAGCCGGCAGTGTTGCTGTTTCTGGTGCCGCCGGGCTTGGCGTGGGGTACGCCGCCAGCCGGCCCGTGGTGTCGGCAATCAAAGCCTTTGCCCCGAATGAGGACTCTGCCACGCAGCTCAAGGTGTCGATGATGGACGACACCGGCAAGGTTTCCGCCGACTTCCAGAAGATCACGGACCTGGCCACCAAGCTTGGCGACCGGCTGCCAGGCACCACGGCCGACTTCCAGAACATGATGACGATGCTTCGACGGCAGGGCATCAGTGCCCAAAGCATCCTGGGCGGCACCGGGGAGGCAGCAGCATATCTCGGCGTGCAAATGAAGATGGAAGCCACTCAGGCGGCTGAGTTTGCAGCCAAAATGCAGGACGCCACGCGGACCACTGAAAAAGACATGATGGGGCTCATGGACACCATCCAGCGCGGCTTCTATGCAGGTATGGATCCAAGCAACATGATTCAGGGCTTCAGCAAAATCTCACCTGTCATGGATGTCATCAAGAAGTCGGGCATTGATGCAGCTAAAGAACTCGCACCACTGCTCATCATGATGGACCAGGCCAGCATGGACGGCAGCTCAGCGGGTAACGCTTTTCGTAAAATTTTCCAGGCAGGTTTGAATCAAGACAAAGTCGATAAAGCCAACAGCATCGCAGCAGGCGCGAACAAGGGCGTCTCTCTCAAATTCACGGATGACAAAGGCAACTTTGCTGGCCTGGAGAACCTGTACGCGCAAGTCGAAAAGCTGAAGGTTCTGAACGATACCGACCGTACAGCCGTCATCAGTAAGCTCTTTGGCGACGACGCTGAAACAATGACCACCTTGAACACCATGATGAACAAGGGGCTGGCCGGCTATCAGGAAATTCAAGAAAAGCTGAGAGTCCAGGCGGATCTGCGCACCCGCGTTAACGAACAGCTCGGCACCCTCACCAACGTCATGGAAGCCGCTGAGGGTAGCTTCACCAACGCCATGGCTGAATTCGGTGCAGCAGTTGCCCCCGACTTGAAAGACCTGATCAATACAGCCGGTGAAATCGCAAACAGGGTAGGCACCTGGGCACGGGAAAATCCGAAGCTGGCCGCGGGCTTGGTCAAAGTTGTCGCCGCCGTAGCAGCGGCGGCTCTGGTGTTCGGTACTTTGGCGTTGACCATGGCAAGCATGCTCGGCCCCTTCGCAGTACTGCGGTATGGCATGGCGCTGTTTGGCATTCGCTTGGGCAGCATCAAAGCTCAGTTGATCGGCACCCGTATTGCTGCCGCCGGCGCCGGTACCGAGGTCGGCCGAATGGGCCGAATCTGGAAGACGGTCACAGCCAGTCATGCCGCTGGCGGCATGATGAGCGTTATCCCTACGCTAGTCAGCTCTGCACGGATTGCTGCGGTCAGCGTATTGCCAATGCTCGGCGGCGCAATTAGCGCGGTAGGCGCAGCCATACTTGCTACACCGGTCGGATGGCTGATCGCCGCTGTCACTGGCCTGGTCGCCATTGCAGCGCTGATTTACAAATACTGGAAGCCGATTAAAGGATTCTTCCTCGGCTTCTGGCAGGGACTCACTGAAGCCCTGCAGCCGGTCCTTGCCGGGTTTGGTAAGTTCGGCGGGCTGCTGATCAGCCTGGCGAAAGCCGCCTACTCCATCCCGATTATCGGTTTCGCGTTGCGCCTGCTTGGCAGCATTGTCCGCCCGTTGTTCAGCATGATCTCCTCCGGGATCAGTGGAGTGATCGGTTGGTTCACTGACCTGCTGAAACCGGTCGAAGACGTCGGCGGTGCAGCACAGTCGATGGGCCAGCGATTTGGCGCGGCCATCGGCAACATGCTCATGACCCTGATGCAGAGTATCGGCTCTATCGTAACCGGCGCAGTCAACGTGTGGAACACCATCAAAGCCAGCTTTGACCAGGGCCTCGCCGGCATCCTGCAATTGATCACCAACTTTAGTCCGCTTGGCTTGTTCTACCAGGCGTTCGCCGGGGTGATGAATTACTTCGGCGTAGAGCTGCCGGGGAAATTCGCCGAGTTCGGCGGCATGATAGTCAACGGTCTGGTCAATGGCCTGACCGCAGGGCTCGGCGCTGTGAAGGGCGCTATCAGCTCAATCGCTGACTCCAGCATCGGTTGGTTCAAGGAAAAGCTAGGCATCCACAGCCCGTCCCGCGTGTTCGCGGAACTGGGCGGCTTCACCATGGAAGGGCTGACAAAAGGCCTGGAGGGTGGACAGAAAGGGCCTCTCAACGCCTTGTCGAGCATGAGCAAACAACTGACCGCCGCCGGCACTCTGGCGCTAAGCGCAACAGTCATGCCGGCGTTGGCTGTCGATGATCGCCCACCGATCAGCAGCGCGGGCACATCGACGGTTTACGACAGTCACGACACCTACCAAATCACTATCGCTGCTGCGCCTGGCATGGACATGCAAGCCATGGAGAAAAGCCTGCGCGCCATGCTCAACAAGATTGAAAACGAGAAACGCGCCCGTCAGCGCAGCAAGTTATCGGACCGGGATTAATCACCATGATGCTCAGCCTCGGCATGTTCGTGTTCAGCCTATCGACCCTCGCTTACCAGGAGCTGCAGCGCCAAACCAATTGGCGCCATGCCAGCAACAGTCGCGTCGGTGCACCACCCGCGCTGCAATTTGTCGGCCGTGGCGACGACACCGTTACCCTCCCCGGCATCATCCTCCCGGAACTGGCGGGCAGCGTGCTCAGCCTGGACGCTTTGCGGTTGATGGCGAACACCGGCAAGGCCTGGCCGATGGTCGAGGGCACCGGCCGGATTTACGGGTTGTGGGTGATCGAGAGCCTGAGCGAGACAAAAAATGTGTTCTTCAGAGACGGCACGCCACGGCGCATTGAGTTCACGCTTACGCTCAAGCGTACCGATGACGACCGCATCGACCTGCTCGGCGCGGCTACAAGCACCGGGCTCAATATTCTGCGGGGGCTGCTGTGATAGAGGCCGCGCTGTCCAAAGTCACCGGTTACCTCGTGGATACGGCGGAACGCTTCGTCCGGGATGCCGCCTGTCCTGTTCCGGCCTTCCGTCTCACGGTGGACGGCAACGATATCGCCATGAAGGTCAGTCCGCGGCTGATGAACTTGGATCTAACCGACAACCGTGGCGTCGAGGCCGACCAACTCACGATCACATTGAGCGACCATGACGGCCTGCTGTCGATACCGCCAAAGGGCGCAGTACTTCGCTTGTGGTTGGGCTGGAGCGACACCGGCCTGGTGGACAAGGGCACCTACACCGTCGACGAGACAGAGCACAGCGGCGCGCCAGATGTACTCAGCATCCGCGCTCGATCAGCAGACCTGCGCAAAGGGCTGAAGACCAAGCGCGAGCGCAGCTGGAGCAACACCACGCTGGGCAAAGTCATCGGCGATATCGCCATGGGAAACAACCTCACCTCGACCGTGGCTGGGGCACTCGGTGCGTTGCCGATCCTGCAGTTAGACCAGGCCAACGAATCGGACGCCAACCTGATCACGCGCCTGGGCGAAGAATTCGACGCGGTGGCCAGCGTCAAGGCTGGGTGTTTGCTGTGCATCCCTGCAGGCGGCGGCAAGACCGCCAGTGGGCTTCCCCTGCCCCACATTACCCTCACACGCGCCGACGGCGATCAGCACCGTTACCTGCAGGCGGATCGCGACAGCTACGACGGTGTGCGCGCCTATTTCTACGATGTGCACAGCGCCAAAAAACAGGAAGCGATTGCCGGCGGTGGCGAGAACCTCAAAGACCTTCGCCATACCTACAGCGACCAACAGTCAGCGCTGAGGGCTGCAAGGGCCGAGTTTCGACGCCTGCAACGCGGCAGTGCCACGCTCAGCTACACGCTCGCGATGGGCCGGCCGGATCTGATCCCAGAACTGACCTACACGCTCCAGGGCGTTAAAGCGGAAATCGACGAGATCATCTGGTACGGCGGCAACGTGCAGCACAACCTGAGCCCGGATGGTGGCTATACCGTCAGCCTGGAGCTGGAGAGCAAATTGCCGGAGGACAACGTTGAAGATCTGGCGGAGGAGAACCAGGGCGATTACACGGGGATAATCGCTTACTACCGCGATCAGAGAAACGGGAAGGAAAAGTCGGTTACAGCGGGGGATCAAACAAAGCCGAAACGCTTGCGGTGGTTATATGCAAGTGAGCGATCAGCTAGACGCGCCGTACAAAGAGAATGGAACAAATCGAAAACTTGATATTTACGACAGTCAAATGACAACCTTCATCTAAAACAAAATACCGTATATCGGTCGAGTGTGAACCACGTAATAGACGGCGGAACCGCAGAACATCAATACATCCAGAACCCCCACCGCATAAACTGCTGCGTACTGCCAGCTCAAGCGTTTCGTTATCGCAGCAAACTCTTCTAGATATGCCACTTGCTTTGTTTCAAATCTTTTTTCAAAAATCTTTTTCTGCCGCAAAACCTCTTGCTTAATCGTATCTAATGTAGCGTGCTGGTTTACTAAAAACCCTATCAACAACAAACAAAAAACCAAAACACCGAAAAATATAACCGTATTAGCAGCAAATTGAGCATTTAGAGCAGTAGTCTTTTTAAGTTGACTAAGAGCAATAAACGTAGCGATCGGAATGCCTAAAACCTGAGCCTGTATATCGGTAATAGCTTTATGAATTTTAGTTATTACATCAACCTTAAACGCATGTACCTCAGTGACAGCTTTTTCATAGGTATAATCTGAGGCAAAAAGATTATAACCTGCCTGTAGTCGACTATACAAATCACTGAGCTGAGAAATCAAATGAGAAAATCTTTGACTCACTGGAACCATAGAAAGCATTTCAATCAAATTTTCACCGAGCATTTTTACTTTTTGCTCTTTGTGATACGGATCGAGCACGAACCGTTCCAACAATTCAAAAACAGGAAAGTCCAACGCGTTGACTTCTTGTACTCCATACACAAGAGGCACAACAAACCGACCGTCTTTATAGAAGACCAGTTCTTCCTTTGCGGAATCTAAGTAATGAGCCGCCTCATTAATCAACCCTATCAACCTTAAAACCCTACGGTATCTATTTACAATAGTAATTACCGGTTGATCAGAGGATGAGAACGCCTCATCAATCAAAAAATAATTATCTCTCTCTTTGACTCTAGCACCCGTCGTCGATGTAATATATTTGGAAAAATTTTCAGCAAGAATACCTAAACCTAACCTTGGCTGAGCAACAGCCAGGATAAATACATCACCAAGATTAATATTTTCGTAGTCACCTTGACGCACAGCAATACCTGACTCATCGATATTCGAGTCATCAATTGCAAGCGCCAAGGCACTCTTCAAAACATCATTTGTGATTACAAGCTTATAAAGAGAGCCAGGAGCTTTCTCCATGGCTCTGTATATAGGCAGCAAATCTACAAATTTAATCCTCTTCGCCATCTTGACTAACTTCCACTCTAAGACGAGCAAGCAATTCTTCTGGCAACTTTTTAATTACCAAAGTTTCAGTCTCAATATTAAACTCTATCTCATCATTACTCAAGGCTGCTCGATCAAACATTATTCGCCAGTTCTTAGTCGCTCCGCTGAATTTCACGAGGCTACGAAGAGAGCGTTTATCGGGTATAAAACCATCAGAAATATCTAGACCCGATGCTTCAAAGGAGTCGCTAAGCTCCTGAGGAGCTTCGGGCCAAAGCTCGTTTGCAAAAGCTTCTAACTCAAAAGGGGTATCCTTGTCTGCATAACGCTTACAAACTGTGTAAGCATTTTGCAAGAACTCTTCTCGTGACTCTTCGTCCATTTCTTTCGAAAGAGCAAATGATTCAAGGGCGGTACTGAGCTTTTGCGTTTCCAACACAGCTGCAACGGAGTTATTACAACCGAGAAACAACTTAAAAAACTCGGACACTTTATCCTGACCGCGCCCCTTGATAAAACTCAGATACTTATCACCACCATCAGCCCAAGTTGTTAGATTAACTCGACCTGCCAGGCGGAACCCCTTAATATCAAGATGCAGCGCATCTACAACCTCTTTAGATTTATTTAAAGCTGCACCCAGCTCATCATTGAGGATAGCCACGATAAGGTAGTGCGATTGATCTGCCGCTCTTTTGAAATGTGCGAAGAAGACGTGCCCGCCAGTCGAAGCTGTGCCTTGAGCTGACATCTTAAGATTTTCAGTCATCTGCAAAGTGGTAGCTACGAAGTCACTATCGCCTACCGTGTAATAGGCTTCCAGAAATTTGGAGACAGGATAATTATCTACATCATCCTCAAATCGACCATGCGACTTCCCTGTTTTTGCTGCATATATCTTAGCCAACTGGTCTATCAGGCGCTGAATAGTTTCACCAACCTCCAAAACCTCCTTTCGCCCATCAATTACGAACCCACCATCTACTTTATTAAGACTATGAACAATAACATTCATTATCTCGTTTTCTAATTTAACATCTGCCGCCGCAACGGCCTTATCACGTCCATCTCCCATACCCTAGCCCTCTAAAACACTTATAAAATATTTATTATATTTTCTTATCACCGTATAACCCTAGCTTCACTTCTGACCACTATATTCACGGCATATTTTAGAACGCAGACCTGCCGTCAAGCAGACGCATGTATAAAGCCTTTGTAATATTGGTAAGTAAATCGAAGGGAGAACCCGTAAAGGCAAATGTATAATCCATGACCCACGTCCCTGTATTCGTTGTAAGCGGCGCCAATTACCGCCCTCACAAACTCGATTATTCAGCCTCGACAAGCGGACCATCGGCGTTCCTGCCTGACTGATCCGTTCTTAATGGGTACAGATTATGCTGGCCGTTTGGTATCGGCAAGGGCTTCAGTCAAATCCTTGAGGCGCTGCTCGACATCCATTAAGCGTTTCTTTTCCTCAGCAGCGCTCTGTATCTCCCGCTTACCTGCCTCTCCAAGCGAGCGGAACAGCTCAAGGATGGCCTCCTCCTGCTGATTAACGGTCCGCGCATCCGATGATTCGGCCGAAACACCCAGACACATAGAGCCTTCGCCTGTCAGCAACCAATCCAGGCTTATACCCAAATGAGTGCGAATGGCAGCCATGGCCTTCGCGTTAGGCTCCCGCTCACCCAGAAGGTAGTTTTGGAGCGTCCTGTATGGGATCCCCACTACCTCTGAGGCCTCCTTAATAGACATGCCTCTGTCGTCGATAACGCTGCGCAGGCGAGTGGCTATACTCATTTTTTCATGAATTCCAATTGACGCACCCGTTTTGGTGCGTATACTGCGAACAAACAGGTACATCTTAACCAACTAGGAACACTCGAACCATGAGCCAAGCCATGGAAAAACGCCAGATCCAAGCACGACTGATCGAGCGTGGCAGTAACTTCCGTCAGTTCGCCCTAAGCCATGGCTATGAGGTGCGCACAGTGACGCAAGTGGTTCAGCGTTGGGCGGGAAACAACAAGCTGCCCCGTGGCAGATTGACGTTCCAAATCCTACGAGACCTGTCTCGGATGATCGGCAAAGAAATATTGCCGGGAATCCTCGCGGAAAGCGCCGAGCAAAACTCAGCACCGGCTGTATGAAACGACTGTAGGGGCGATGACTCCAGGGAGAAACCAGAAGATGAAACGCCCAGTTCTAGCGACCAAGCGCCAGGTAATGAGCGCAGTGATCAACGACTACGAAGGTGGCCGTGAATGCGCTGCAGCCCGCCTTGGATACGAACTCAAGAAGTTCGATAACCACATCTACGAAAACGCCGGCAGTCGGCCCCTTAGCGATGAACAGATCCATCTGTTAGAGCAGGACATGGGCACCACCTACCTGCCGGAATACATCGCAGCGATGTACGGCGGCATGTTCGTACCCCTCGCCAAGCCTGAAACACTGGACAACGTGGACCTCTACAACCGTTCAGTGCGTGCTGCAGCCAAGCGCGGTGTGGTCGACCAGATCATTGCAAAGGCACTGGACGACGGCGTCATCGAGCGGGACGAAGCTGAGGCAATTTTGCGCGCTCACAGCCATTACATGGCGGCTCGTCACTCCGAAGTCCTGGCAACGATTCTGCTGCACAGTCGGGGGCCAAAGCATTGAGCACCTACAAGCTGGTCTGTCCCTGCTGCGGCAGCTCGATGCGCATTCGTACCTCCGAGGGGCAGACGCCTTGCTTCCGCTCAATGTATTCGGAATGCACCAACCTGCTGTGCGGCGCCACGTTTTCCGGCTCTTTGGTTTGGGAATACCAGCTGAGCCCATCAGGCATCGAGCGCCCCCTTACAGTTCTGCCCATGGCGCCCACCAAAGTGCGCCTCCTTGCTCGACAGAACCTCACGGCAAAGACCGATCAACCCGATTTGCTGGATCAACTGGAAATGGAGGCCGCACCTGTATGAACACCATCCCCCTGACTACCAACCCCGCCAGTGACTACCGTGCCGCGATGCAACAAGCGGCCGTAGCCTATCTGTACCGCCACCGTTGCGAGCATCTTGCCGGCGACAGCCAGCTTTTAGAGAACTGCACACGGTACTTGACCCAGTCGCTTGAGGTGCCCACGCACCTGGTGCAACGCATTGCTGAACTGGCGGTGGCCGAGTTCGAAAGCATGACCTGCAAGCGTGTGGCCTGGTTGGGTATCCATCCCACCAGCGGCCCTTTCCGCCCGGTGATCTTGCTGCTCGACAACTGCACCCAACAGCGACATCCCGTTTCAGCACGCTTGCTCCCCACACGCCTGCTGCTGACTCGCAACCTCCCGCACTAATCCGAAACCCTCCCTGTTAGATGCCCGCACCGCGTGGGTAGGGGAAATTTGCAACTTACTGGTGGCCGAAATGAGCAAAATCACCATAAAACTGGAGCTGGACGAACAACAGGCGCAGCACTACCTGTTGTGGTTGACCAGTCAGTACGAAGTCACCATGGCTGATATTTGGTACTCCGACCGCTACCGGAATGTGCCAAGTGGTCAGCGGGCGCCGAAGGTGCTTGAGGACTTGCCCTACCTGGCAGGTATCTGCAAGACGCGCAGCGAGCTGAAAAAGCAGCTCGTCGTCACGGTCGCGGAGCATGTGCAGTGATTCGCAAGCCCATGGAAGACAAGATCCGCGCTGATGTCCTTCAGCGCCTGGAATCTGATTACGGCCTTCAGCACATGAAAGGCACGCATTACATGCGTAAGGGCACCTGCCCGCAGTGCAATCAGAAACGTTTGTTTTCGCGCCACGATGAACCCTGGTTCATCCGCTGTGGCCGCGAGAAAAATTGCCGGTACATGGCTCCCACCAAAGAGCTTTACCCGGACCTGTTCGACGATTGGAGCAAGCGTGCACCGGCCACCCGAGACGAGCCTGCCGCCAGCGCAAAGGCCTACCTGACATTTGCCCGAGGTTTCCGCGTTGAGCTGATAGAGGGCTGGTACACCCAGGAAAGCTACTTTGATCGCGACCTGAATATTGGCTCTGCCACCGTGCGCTTCCCTCTGGAACACGGCGGGTACTGGGAGCGCTTGATTGACCAACCGTCACGGTTCGGTAAGAAGAAGGCCCGCTTTCAACCCCTCAAGAGCTACAGGGGACACTGGTGGTGCCCGCCGTGCGTGGATCTGCTGGAAGTAAATGAGCTGTGGATCGTTGAAGGCATCTTCGACGCCATAGCGCTCATTCAAAACGGTATCTCTGCGGTTGCGGCGCTGTCCTCAAACGCCTTTCCAGAGGAATCGCTCAAGGCCCTGATCACCGCTCGCGGCGGTAAAACCCCGAAGCTGGTTTGGGCTCTGGATAACGAGCCAGGCGCTCACAAGTACACCCGTATGTGGGTCAACCGTGCCCGCGAACTCGGTTTTACCTGCGAGGCTGCTCAGCTGTCACAGCCTGACGCCCGCAAGGTTGATTGGAACGATCTGCATCAACGCTGGGCGTTTATCGACGACGAAAAAGCCCGCGCTGATCGCATCGAAAGTGACTTGAAAGAAGCCCGCCACCAGGGCGCCCTGCTGATCGCAGAAAGTGCCAGCGACAAGGCATTGCTCATGTACCAGTGGCGCGAACGGGAGGAATTCCACTTCTGTTTCGACTCCCGCCTGTACTGGTGGAAGTTGGACCTGGCGAAATACAACAACGCCAAGCAGGCCCTCGAAAAGAGCGATGGCCACGAAGCCCAAACACTCAATGAAAAGCAGCTGCGGGAGAAGGCACTGAACGTCGCCGGCTGCGTCGTCGAGATCGCCAACTGCTACCCCAAAGCCCTCTATTTCCAGCGCAACGAGATTACCGACGAGTCCTGGTACTTCTTCCGCGTCGACTTCCCGCACGACGGCGGCTCAGTGAAAAACACCTTCACGGGCGGACAGGTCGCCGCTGCGAGCGAATTCAAAAAAAGACTTCTCGGCATGGGTGCCGGAGCCGTGTTCACCGGCAGTGGACAGCAATTGGACAAACTCATGAAAGACCAGCTTTTCGGCATCAAGACGGTTCAGACCATCGACTACGTGGGCTACAGCAAGGAATACCACTGCTACGTGTTCAACGACGTCGCCATCCGTGAAGGCCAGGTGATCCACATCAACGAGGAAGAGTTTTTTGAGATGGGCAAGTTGAAACTCAAGACTCTGCAAAAGGGTGTGAAGATCGATCTTGAAAAGGATGGCAAAAAGTACGATGACCAGTGGCTAGGTCTTCTGTGGCAGTGCTTTGGTGCCCAGGGCATCGTGGCGTTGACCTTCTGGTTTGGCTCGCTGTTCGCCGAGCAGATCCGCGGCAGGTACCAGTCGTTTCCTTTCCTTGAGGCCACTGGCGAGGCCGGCGCCGGAAAGACCACGCTGCTCACGCTGCTGTGGAAACTCGCTGGCCGCGGCGGATACGAAGGGTTTGACCCGTCCAAATCCACCAAGGCCGGCCGCAGCCGCTTGATGGGCCAGGTCTCCGGCATGCCCATCGTGCTACTGGAATCAGACCGTAGCGGCGACGACAAGGCCCACGCCAAAACCTTCGAATGGGACGAACTCAAGGATTACTACGGCGGCGGCACCCTGGCGACGAAGGGCGTTAAAACCGCCGGTAACGAAACCTACGAACCGCCGTTTCGCGGCACCATCGCCATCAGCCAGAACGCTCCTGTTGTGGCTTCAGAGGCGATCATGACTCGGATCGTCAAACTGCACTTTGTGCGACCCAACGTCACTGCTCAAAGCCGTGCGGCGGCAGATCGGCTCAATGCATTGGAAGGTTCGACGCTCAGCAACTTTGTGTTGCAGGCCGTGCGCAAAGAACTGGAGGTCATGGAGCTGTTCAGCCGGCGGATAACTGGCTACGAGGCGAAGTTACGCAACCTGCACTCCCACTGCTTTGCATGCGATACCCCATTTAAAGACGAGCACAGCGAATGTTGCCATTGCGGCAACAAACTGCGCGGCTACATCCGTGTGGAGCGGATCAACAAGAACCACGCCCAATTGCTCACCCTGCTGGACTGCCTGTGCATGGTGGTGCCGCTCACGGACGCACACGTCGAGCATACCCGCTCGCAGATCATCCGCATGGCAATCGAACGCCAAGCCTCGATCAGCTCCGACCATCCGGTGGTGGCTGAATTCTGGGAAGTTTACGAATACCTGGAAGGCCTCGACGCCGATGGCCCGGTGGTCAACCACAGTAAGAAAGACCATGTCATCGCCATCAACCTCAACGACTTCGTGAAATGCGCTGCAGAAAACCGGCAAAAAATCGCCGACGTCAGCGAGCTGCGCGAGCGCTTGAAAGACTCCCGCTCGCGGAAGCTGCTTGACGTCAACAAGGCGACCGACAGCGCTGTACGGGCTCACCAGGCCAGTAAAACCAACGCGGTAATAACCAAGCAACCCATCGTCAAGTGCTGGCACTTCCAGGCCTGACACATCAACAGCTTTACCCGTCAGGCGCTGCAACGTCTGCCACGACCCAAAGGAGAAGCACCATGCACGTACAAGTCATCACCGGCGACGCCCAACAGGGCGAGACCAACCGCCTTCGGCACCTGAAGGAGCTGAAGGCATGGTTTAACGAGTCGGGGAAAATTGTTCACGCCGAAGCCTACGACCCGGCCGGCCTGGTCGCGATCCTTGAGGTCCGCGCGGTCAGCGACAAAGAAATCGTGGTGCTTGAGTGCAGCCGGGAACAGATCCAGGCAGTCCTGGAATGGCAGTCGGCAACCGATGAAGTTGTCGAGTTTGAAAACCTGCTGCTGCACCTGGTGCGGAAGCAAAACCCAACCGGCGAAAGCCAGTAAGAAGGTGGTGTCGAGGGGCTGCAACCCCTCGACACCGACCACCCAAAGGAGAAGCACCATGCAAGTGAATCAACCCCAAGGCGGCACCGCAAAGGCTACCACACCCCCACTGAATGTCGGCGACAAGGCCAGCTACATTGAAATGAGCGGTGGCGGTCGGGAATACCGTCTCAGCGCACGTATAGGCGTGATAGTAGGGATCGACGGTAACGTTGCCACCTTGCGTGCAGCAACCGGCCGCACCATCACCCAACCCCTCGACAAGCTTACACCCGACGGCCAGCCCAATGCGCTGACGCGCATGCTCATCGGAGGTTAGCGTATGACAGTATTCCTTCTTGTTTATCTGTGCATGGATGCTACCCGGACGGATTGCCGGGTGGTGAAGGTTGATAGCTGGAATGGCCCTTACGCCAATGAGCAATGCAGCGACGCCTTAAAGGGCCTGACAGAGGCAATGACTGCCCCCAATCGGGAGCGGCATCGGTTTGTTTGCGAGATCCAAGGCAATGTAGCGAAACCCGCAGAACATAAGGCTCCGCCGTCGTCCATTCATCAATCTTTTCGAATGTAAGGGGATCATCATGAAGACATCTTTCATCCTGATGGCCCAATACGATGGTCAAGCGATCATCTCGCTGGAGCTGGTGTGCCGGGATTACTTCACACACCTGACGCCGGATATGTTCCAGCGCAAGGTGATGAGTGGTCAGATCAAGCTGCCTATCACCCGCCTGGAAAAAAGCCAAAAATCTGCCAAAGGCATACACCTGACTGATCTGGCGGCTTATCTCGACCTGCAGCGCGCCGCTGCGGTTAAAGAGCACAACCAACTCAACGGGTTAAAACACGTCGTTTAAGCCACTTCATTGATGCGGCGCCCAGCTGGACGGGCGCCCTCAATATCTTCTCGTGCCATTCCCAAGCCAAATAACGATCTCCCTTGCCACGCAAGTGCGTGTATCGCCGCATCGAATTCCAATCCCTGTGTCCGGAAACACTCGCCACACGTGGGATATCCCAGTCCATTTCAAACAGACGGCTGATACCTTCATGGCGTAGGTCGTGGAAGTGCAGAT
The DNA here is from genome assembly GCF_002813445.1 of Pseudomonas tolaasii NCPPB 2192. Lineage (NCBI taxonomy): Bacteria > Pseudomonadati > Pseudomonadota > Gammaproteobacteria > Pseudomonadales > Pseudomonadaceae > Pseudomonas > Pseudomonas tolaasii. Next base: position 3,251,336 of record NZ_PHHD01000001.1, on the reverse strand, counting down.
CTGAGATCTCCAGGAACTTGCACGCTTTCGCCCAGGATGTGGATATCGAGTCAGGGCTGTAGGGAAATATGTCTTCGCCGGCCTTGGGCATGGTCTGGAGGATCTGCCACGCTTCGTCCGGCAGATAGCACCACACATCGTTGCCGATCTTCTGACCGGGGTTTTTCATGTCGCGCACCAGCACACGCTGACCAGGCTCGTCGACGTCCGCCCAGCGAATACGGGTTATTTCATCTAGCCGACGAGTGGAGAACAGCGCAAAGCCAACGACTTTCAGCATATTGGTGACAGTCGGGCGCCTCGCCTGCATGGCCTGATAGTGCGTTAGCACCTTTCCCAGCTCGTCCAACGTCGGCCGGCGGTCACGTTCGCGGCTTTTCAGGTTGTAGCCCAGCTTCCTCAGTACCCGCCGAGCGCCGCCCATCGCGAGCGGATCGACCTGGTACCCCCACGCATCTTTGGCAATCGCCAGAACAGCCCCGAGGTGCGCCAGGTCATTACCGGCTGTTTGAGGCTGGACCCCGCCGCCCTCCTTGCTCATTCGCCAAAGAGCAAAGTCGACGAGGGTCTGGGTGGTGATGTCTGTATCGGTCAACTGGCCTAGGTATGTCTCGCCGATGGCTGTCAGCGTCGCGCGCTTGGTCTTGCCCAATGGTCGGGCTTTTTCGACCTCGACCAGGTACCGAGCATTCATCTCTTTGACCGTGGCGCCTATGCGACTCGCCCGCTCGATCGCACCTGGCTCATCCAGCTCCGTTTCGCGCTTACGCGCCCAAGCCTGTGCGGCCTGTTTTCGGGCGAAGGTCTGGCTCTCTTGGTAGACTTGCACTCCGTCGCGTTTGATGCGGATTTGAGCCGTGTAGCTCACAGTCCCATCCGCCAGTTTTCTTGCCCTGATAGTCGCCATATAAAAAGTGGTACGCGTCAGTTTTTAGGTGGTACATCGTACCACCGAGCCTTCAAAAACGCCTGAAAACGCCCTAAAACACGCCCAGAACACGTTGAGTAAAATGCTAGATAAACAGAGCTTTAGCCCAGCAGAATCAAGCCCCGCACTGTCTCGGCGCTTTAGCGTTGCACCCATGATGGATTGGACGGACCGCCATTGCCGGTTCTTCCTGCGCCTGCTCTCCAAACACGCCCTGCTTTACACCGAGATGGTCACCACCGGCGCTATCCTTCACGGCGACCACGAGCGCTTCCTGCGTCACAACGAAGCCGAGCACCCGCTTGCACTGCAACTGGGCGGTAGTGTCCCCGCGGACTTGGCCGCGTGCGCGCGCATGGCTGAGGTGGCGGGTTATGACGAAGTGAACCTGAACGTCGGTTGCCCGAGTGATCGGGTGCAGAACAATATGATCGGCGCGATCTTGATGGCGCACCCGGCGTTGGTGGCCGATTGCGTGAAAGCGATGCGGGATGCGGTGTCGATTCCGGTGACGGTGAAGCATCGTATCGGGATCAATGGGCGGGACAGTTATGCCGAGTTGTGTGATTTCGTCGGGACGGTGAAGGACGCGGGCTGCACCAGTTTTACCGTGCATGCGCGAATTGCGATTCTGGAGGGGCTGTCGCCGAAGGAGAATCGCGATATTCCGCCGTTGCGTTATGACGTGGCGGCGCAGTTGAAGCGGGACTTTCCTGGGCTTGAATTCATTCTCAACGGCGGGATCAAGACGCTGGAGCAGTGCCAGGAACATTTGCAGACGTTTGACGGGGTGATGCTGGGCCGGGAGGCTTATCACAACCCGTATTTGCTGGCCGAGGTGGACCAGCAGTTGTTCGGCAGCGCGGCGCCGGTGATCAGCCGGGCCGAGGCGTTGGCGCAGCTGCGGCCTTATATTGCCGAGCATTTGGCCGGTGGCGGGACGATGCATCACATCACCCGGCATGTGCTGGGGCTGGGTACCGGTTTTCCGGGGGCGCGCAAGTTTCGGCAGTTGTTGTCGGTGGACATTCACAAGGCCAGTGATCCGCTGGCATTGCTGGATCAGGCGGGGGCGTTGCTGGAAGGTCGCTGATCGGCCTCAGTTGACCGCCTTAAGGCAGGCAATCAGGGTTTCGATAAACCGCTGCAACGAGGGTGGCAGTGTGCGTTTGGGCATGGTCAGGACTTGAATGGTACGGTCGGCAAACCGGGGGTTTGTCAGCGGCACCGAGACCAGCTCATCACTGCCATTGACTCGCTGGCTGATGGCGCCGCCCAGCGCAATGGTGTCGGTGTGGCGGACGAACTCGTGGATGGCCCCGGAGTAGTTGCAGGTCATGACGTGGTTGAAGGCCAGCCCTTCCATTTCGCACACTAGGTCGAACAGCTGCCGTTGGGTCGTGCCCTTGGGGGTAAGCGCCAAGGGGAACGGCGCGAGCGCGTTCAGGGGCAATTGCTTGTGCGCCGCCAGTGGATGGCCGGTGCGCATGATCGCGCGAATCGCCGAGCGGCCTGAATAGAGAATCTCGACACCGTCGGTGGGCTCTGTGCTGAACGTCAGCCCCACGTCGGCATCACCGCGTTTGATTTTCTCTGCGCATTCAAACGGTGACATCACTTCCAACACATACTGGAAGTCCGGGTGTTGGTGATAATGCTGGATCAATACGTTCGGCAAAAAATACCGCGAGAGCCCTTCTGTGGACACCAGGCGAATGACCCGCGCACCGGGATAATCACCGCCGCGCAATTCCGACAGCAGGGCCTGTTCTTCCAGCGAGGCGCGTCTGGCGTGGCGGGCCAATGCGCTGCCCGCCGCCGTCGGCTCCATGCCCCGTGGCCGACGCTCGAACAGGGCTACGCCGATACTCTCCTCCAGCAAGGCTATCTGGCGGCTGACCGCGCTGGGTGCGATGTGCAAGTGCTCACCGGCAGCGGCCAGCGAACCTGAATCAAACACGGCCAGAAAATAACGATAGTCCATGGGTTTTGCGCTCATAAAGGCTTCTATTAATTAGATGCCAGCCTTGAAAAAACAGCAATATACAGTGCGATGGGTGACTTCTATATTGGCCTGAATCTGTCAGCCCTAATCGGAATGGTCATGTCCAAGCAACAAGCACTCGCCAGTGTTCGCCACCACTTCGCCGACGGGTATTTCGAAGCCGACTTGCGTCGCCGGGTCGCTATCCGCAGTGAAAGCCAGGCCCCCGGCCAGGCGCCGGAATTGACGCGTTACCTGCAAGAAGAAATACAACCGGCGCTAGAGCGGATGGGCTTTGAATGCCAGCCACTGGAAAATCCAAAGGGTGCCGGCCCACTGTTGTTCGCGTCGCGTCACGAAGGTGCGGACCTGCCGACGGTGCTGACCTACGGGCACGGTGACGTTGTACTCGGTTACGCCGAACAATGGCGTGAAGGCCTCGACCCCTGGATGCTGACGGTGGAAGGCGACCGCTGGTACGGGCGCGGCACCGCCGATAACAAAGGCCAGCACAGCATTAACCTGGCGGCGCTGGAGGCAGTGATCGAGGCCCGCGGGGGGCGGCTGGGATTTAACATCAAAGTTCTGTTCGAGACCGGCGAAGAATGTGGCTCGCCCGGATTGCGCGAGGCCTGCACCGAGCATCGGCAGTTGCTGCAAGCCGATTTATTTATCGCGTCGGACGGCCCGCGCTTGAGTGATAGTCGCCCGACGATTTTTCTCGGCTCTCGGGGCTCGGCGCTGTTTTCTCTTGAGGTGCAGGCACGCGACAAGGGTTTGCATTCTGGAAACTGGGGCGGCGTGATGTCCAACCCGGCCGTGGTGCTGGCCAATGCACTGGCCAGCCTGGTGGATCAGAACGGCCAAATGCTGTGCCGGGGGCTGGTGCCCTCTTCCATTCCCGACTCCGTGCGTGAGGCCATCCACGACCTGGGCATCCATCAACACTCCCTCGGCCGCGCCCTGGACGTTGACTGGGGCGAGCCGGGGCTCACCCTGGGGGAACGACTGTTTGCGTGGAACACCCTGGAAATCCTCGCGTTCACGGCGGGCAACCCGGCCAAGCCGGTGAATGCCATTCCCCCGTCGGCAGTCGCCCATTGCCAATTGCGCTTTGTGGTCGGCACGGATTGGAAGAACCTGGAGACCTTACTGCGCCAGCATCTGGATGCGGCGGGCTTCCACGGCGTCAACATCGTGATGGATCGTTGCACGCCCAGCACTCGGCTGGACCCGGACAACCCATGGGTACGCTTCGCGAAAAAGGTCATCAGCGACACCACACCGAGGCAGCTCGCGGTATTGCCCAACCTTGCCGGTACGCTGCCCAACGACATTTTCGCGGATGTGCTGGGGCTGCCGACTTTGTGGATCCCGCACTCCTACCCCGGCTGCTCGCAACATGCGCCCGATGAACATCTGCTCGGTTCAGTGGTGCTGGAAGGCCTGCAAATCATGACCGCGCTGTTCTGGGAACTGGGCGATGCGGCGCAAACCCACGCCTGAAAAACAGGGCTTTGATCCACCTTTTATCTGCCGCTCACACACTTACAAAAACCCGGAGCGTCGAACATGACAGCGTTGTCGTCCACCCCCGTTACACCTGCCGCCGAGCAGGCCCAGCCCTTATGGAAACCGGTCGGCGCCGCTTTGATCGGCAACACCCTTGAATGGTTTGACCTGTCGGTTTACGCCTACTTTGCGTTAACCATCAGCAAGGTATTTTTCCCCGCAGCAGACCCGGCAGTCTCGCTGTTTCTGGCATTCGCGACGTTCGGCATTTCGTTTCTGATTCGTCCGCTGGGTGCTGCGGTGCTGGGCTCTTATGCCGACCGGCAAGGCCGCAAGAAAGCCTTGAGCCTGTCCATTTTGCTGATGCTGATCGGCACGGCGATGATCGCGGTGATGCCCGCCTATGCCGCCATCGGGGTCATCGCCCCCATCGGCATTCTGTTTGCGCGTTTGCTGCAAGGCTTCTCCGCCGGTGGTGAGTTCGGCAGTTCAACCGCGTTCATGATGGAACACGCCCCGCAAAAGACCCGCAACTTTGTCGCGAGCCTGCAATTTGCGAGTCAGGGCTTTGGCGTGGTGATCGCCTCGTTGTTCGGCTATTTCCTGACGACTAACCTGGATGATCAACAGATGCTCGCGTGGGGTTGGCGGGTGCCGTTTTTCTTTGGTTTGATTCTGGGCCCCGTGGGGCTGTATATCCGCCGTACGGTGGATGAGTCGCCTGACTTCAAGGAGAGCGAGCCGGGTTCGCAGCCGTTAAGGGAGGTGCTTCTTTCCCAGAAGACATTGCTGTTGGTGGCGATGGGCGTGCTGATCGTGTCGACAGCCTCCAATTTCATGATGAAGTACATGCCGTCCTATGCCTCAACCACGCTGAATATTCCACAGTCTTCGGGCTTTCTGGCAACGCTGACCGGCGGCCTGATCCTGACCCTGGTGACGCCCATTGTCGGTTTCATCGCCGGGTTCGTCAGCCGTATCAAGATCATGCTCTGGGCGTCGATCATCTACATCCTGAGTATTTTTCCGGCGTTCGTCTGGCTGAACAAAGTACCCAGTGCCACGTCGTTGCTACTCGTGGTCTCGATGATGGCCCTGATCAAGGCCGTTTACTTCGCACCGCTGGCCTCACTGATGGCGGATGTGTTCCCCATTCGGACCCGGGTGACGGGCATGTCGCTGAGCTACAACCTGTCGGTGACCATCTTCGGTGGCTTTGCGCCCGTGATTGCCACGGGGCTGATTGCGTTGACCGGGTCGCAGCTGGCGCCCAGTTTTTATCTGATTCTGGCGGCGGCGCTTAGTATCAGTGCCTTGTGGGTGGCCAAGCGTAAGCTGAAGCTGTCGTAACTCAGCCTCTGTGATTGCGGCGGTGATGCTGCCGGCGCTATCGCAGGCAAGCCAGCTCCCACAGGCTGGGTGGCACTTGGGTTGAACCTGCTGGCCGAATTGGCCTCCTATTGTGCAGGTAGGCCGGTATTTCAAACGGCTGTTTTCAGGATGTTGCCCTCGCAAACGATCGAACGCATTTGCGCCCTTGAGCGCCTGTCGGCGCTCGGGTAATGTCATCAGACCCACAGGACAGAGCACGCCCATGACTTCCAAGCTGGAACAACTCAAGCAATTCACCACCGTCGTAGCCGATACCGGCGACTTTTCCACCCTCGCCAAGCTCAAGCCACAAGACGCCACCACCAACCCTTCCCTGCTGCTCAAGGCCGCGTCGATTTCGGCGTATGCGCCTTTGCTGGATGCGGCCGTCAAAGACTGCAACGGTGACGTAGGCCTGGCCAGCGACCGTTTTGCGGTGGCGGTGGGTCAAGAAATCCTCAAAGTAGTACCGGGCCGCATTTCCACTGAGGTGGATGCCCGCTTGTCGTTTGACGAAGCCGCCATTCTCAAGCGTGCGCACCGTCTGATCGACCTGTACGACAAAGCCGGCGTTGGCCGTGACCGCGTGCTGATCAAGATCGCTTCCACCTGGGAAGGCATCCGCGCGGCGGAGAAGCTGGAAAAAGAAGGCATTCAGACCAACCTCACACTGCTGTTCTCGTTTGCCCAGGCCGTGGCCTGCGCCGAAGCCGGTGTATTCCTGATTTCGCCGTTCGTGGGCCGTATCTACGACTGGTACAAAAAGGCCAATGGCAACGACTACACCGGTGCCGATGACCCGGGCGTGCAGTCGGTGACGCGCATCTACAACTACTACAAGGCCAATGGCTACAAGACCGTGGTGATGGGTGCGAGCTTCCGCAACCTCAGCCAGATTGAAGAGCTGGCCGGGTGCGATCGCCTGACCATCAGCCCGGACCTGCTGGAGAAGCTGGCAGCGGATGAAGGCAAGCTGGAGCGCAAGTTGGCCCCAGGCCACGCCGGTGAAGCGCGGGTGCATTTGACTGAAGCGCAGTTCCGTTGGGAGTCCAACGAGGACGCGATGGCGACCGAAAAGCTGGCAGAGGGGATTCGTCAGTTTGCTCGCGACCAGGAGAAGCTGGAGGCGCTGTTGACTGCCAAGTTGTAAGGCAGGCGATGGCAAAAAGGGCGGCACCCTTGCGGGTGCCGCCCTTTTTTGTGGTTGCTGAGCTCAAGCCAGTCACCGTTCAAATTTGGGAACAGGACTGTTGTGGCGAGGGAGCTTGCTCCCGTTCGGCTGCGCAGCAGTCGCCGGCTTTTGGGGGCGCTTCGCACCCCAGCGGGAGCAAGCTCCCTCGCCACAAGAGCCAGCTCCCACATTCGGATTGTGTTTCAAGCCGGGATCAGTGGCGCTCTAGCGCATTGACGAGGTCGTGAAACGCTTCGCGATTGGACTCGTTCAAGCCCATCAAGATCTTGTGCGCTTCCAGCACTTTGACCCGCACGACTTCCTCGGACTGGTCCTGGGAAGGCAGGTCGGTCAGGCATTCCGGGCACGGGATCGGGCGGTCAACGATGTTGAACACCTGATCGAAGCCCATGGACTGCAGCAGACGGGTGATGTCTTCGTGGGTGGTGACGACGGTGGGCAACAGGCCGACCTTCTGCCGAGACAGAATGGACAACTTGGCCAACAGCCCAAGGGTGGTGCTATCGATGCTGCGGGTTTCGGTCAGATCGATCACGATCGCCGAGAAGTTCAGCGCTGTGAAGATCCGCTCAATCGTCGCATCCAGCGCCGAACACAAGGTCAGGCGCACTTCACCGACAAATTTCAGGACGAAGGTCCCGTCTTGCTCGGCGAACTGGATTCTTCCGGTACTCATCAAAGATTCCTGCTCAACACCAATAGGGCGATATCATCCGGCATCTCCCCTAGCGTGGCCAATCCAAAAACTTGCCGCAGGCCATCCAGGCTGCCGCCCGCCGACTTGACCTTTTGGGGCAAGGCGGCTTCTTTCTCTTTGAGTGTAGGCTCTGTGAGAAGGTCCAGGATGCCGTCGGACATCAGCGTCAGGCTGAAGGTCGGCGGCAACTCCAGGATGTGGTCTTCGTAGGTGGCTTCATTGAACAAGCCCACCGGCAAACCACGCCCTTCCAGGTAGCGCACACTGTCAGGAGTGTATAAAACCGGCATCGGCAGGTGACCTCCGATGCTGTAGGTCAAAAGACCGGTTTCTTCATCAATCACGCCGCCGACCATCGTCACGTGCTTGCCCAGCTTGCAGCTGATCAAGCCCCGGTTGATGTGGCCCAGCACCTCGGAGGGGGTGAACTCCGGCAAGGTGCCATTGCGCTTGGATTCAAACAGCAGCCGTGTGGTCATGAACTTCAACAACACGGTGACAAATGCAGACGAAGCACCATGGCCGGACACGTCGGCCAGGTAAAACGCCACACGGCGCTCGTCTACGCGAAAATAGTCGACAAAATCACCCGACAGGTACAACGACGGGATGATCTGGTGCGCGAATTTGAAATCGTCGATGGCCCACGGGCTCACCGGCAGCATGTTCATCTGCACCTGGCGACCGGCGTTCTGGTCTTCCTGCAGCAGATTGAGGCTGGCTTCGAGTTCGCGGTTGGCGGTTTCGAGCTTTTCGCGGTAGCGCTGGTTTTCGACCAGCAGGCGCGCACGGTCCAGCGCGCGGCGCACCGAGTGCTCCAGTACGGCGAGGTCTTCCAGAGGCTTGATCAGGTAGTCGGCGGCGCCCAGGCGCAAGGCCTCGACGGCATCGTTCATCACGCCGGCACCGGACACGACAATCACCGGAGTCTGCGGGGCGAGCTCGGTCACCTGGCGAATCAGCTCAAGGCCGCCCATCTGGGGCATGCGCAAGTCGCAGATCACGAGGTCGGGCTTGTCGCGCTCGAACACCTGGAGACCCTGTTGGCCATTACCGGCCTGCAGGACGCTGAAGCCACTGTCTTCCAAATAGGCCGCGAGGCTCGCGCGCACTACTTCGTCGTCATCGATTATCAGCAGCGTGGCACTGGTTTTTTGCATGTGGGCAAACGGCGCCAGAATTAGGTTGGCGTAGGTGGCGCGACAATGGCCGGGCTCACGTACTGGATTCGCTTTCTAGCCTCTCTGTCCTACAAGGCGCGGGCTTTTGGCCTACGCACAACGGTAAAGCAGAGGTGCCCTTCTAAGGCGCAGACGGTACTCCCATCCGTCAGGGGTTTCAAGCTCATGCCGATGGTCGCCGGGCGTCTTTACACCGCAAATCACCGGGAGTTATAAGAACAGCCACCACCACAACACAAAGTAAGGATGAAACCGATGAGCGAACACGAGCGCGACTACGCCGAAAAACGCGATTTCATCCGCATGCGCGTGGATGCCGATGTGTCGCTGATCCACGCCGGGCAAGAGATTGCGGGGGTTTGCGTGGACCTTTCCAGCTCTGGCATGCAAGTTGAGGCACCTCGCCAGTTTCAGGTAGGTGATGAACTCACCGTGCGTATCGACTCCGAACACGCCGCCCTCGCCGGCCTTGAAGCCGACACGCAAGTGGTGTGGGCGAGAAATGAAGGCGAGCGCCAGCACCTGGGCCTCAAGATCTTGAAAATGCACTAAAAAATCGCATGCATAAAAAAGGCGACCCTGAGGTCGCCTTTTTCATTTCAAAACGTCACGACTTAAAAGTCGTCGACCACCTTGCCGTCTTTTACCTTGAACTCACGGTTCTGCAGGTAAGCGTTACGGATAAAGGTGTATTTGTCGCCGGTGATCAGCTTCTCGCTGTCGAGCAGGCTGGCACGGGTGTCGACGATGTTCAGGCCGAAAGTGCTGTTGCGCCAGCCGATATCGTTCATGTAGCGATACGGTTGGGTGTAACTGTCGACGTATTTGGACGGTGCATCACGCAGGGTGCTTGGGCCCAGCAGCGGCAGCATTACGTAAGGGCCGCTGCCCACGCCCCAGTAGCCGAGGGTCTGACCGAAGTCTTCGTCATTGCGCTTCAGGCCCATTTTGGTGCCGACATCAATAAAACCCAGCACGCCGAACGTGGTGTTCACCAGCAGACGCGCGGTGTCGACACCGGCCGCGTGCGGCTTGAGCTGCAACACGTCGTTGGCAAAGTTGCCGACGTCGCCGATGTTGCGGAAGAAATTATGGATGCCCGTTTGCACGAATTGCGGCGTGACGAACTGGTAGCCCTGGGCCAATGGCTTCAGGGCATAGGTGTCAACGGTGTCGTTGAAAGTGAAGATCGGGCGGTTGACGCTTTCCCACGGGTCGTCTTCCGATGCAGCCTGGGCGGCGAACGGCGCCAGCAGAACAGTGGCACACACAGATAGCTGAGCGAGGTAGTGGCTCCAGCGCATAGCTTTGGCTCCTTGAATGGTCTGTCATGGGCGCTATGCCCTGAATAAGAACGTGAGTATATGACGGAAGTGTCAAATTAGGCAGCCAGTAGGAAAGGTCAGATGGAAAATGCACAAAATTCCTACAATTGCTTGTCAGTGTCACGCGCTTGTCATCCTGGCGGGATAGCGTCTCTGTTATTTCAGGGATGTCGAGATGCCTCACGCCGAAATTGCCGTCGCCAGTGCCCCGTCTTTGACTGCCGTGCTGTTTGGCCTGAGTGGCTGCCTGGTGGACTTCGGTTCCCGCGCGCGCACCGACGCCCCTTCCCCTGAGACCTCCCCCACACCCGGCGCACTCCAGATTCTGCGCAGCCTCAAGGATCAGGGCGTGCCCTGCGCCTGGCTGGATGAACTCCCCGCCGCCGTGACCACCCCGCTGGCCGCAGCGCTGCCGAGCTGGCTGAAGGCCGCCTCGCCCTCCTCCATTCGCTGGCCGGCGCCCCATGCCTGCTGGCAAGCCTTGATGGAATTGAACATCGAACGTCTGGAAGGCTGCGTACTGGTGAGCGGCGAGCCTCGCCTCCTGCAATCAGGCCTGAACGCCGGGATGTGGACCATCGGCCTGGCGTCCTGCGGCTCGCTCTGCGGCCTGGACCCCGAGCAATGGCAAGCACTGACCGAACAGCAACGCGAGCACAAGCGTGGCAAAGCCACGGTGGCGCTGTACGGGCTGGGGGTTCACTCGGTGATCGACCACCTCGGCGAGCTGGGCACCTGCCTGGCGGACATCAGCCTGCGTCAGCTCAAAGGCGAGAAGCCCTGATAGAGATCATGCACTGAAGGCGCCGGTGGATTAATCTACAGGTCAGCCCGTAGACCTTTCACGGCGCACCGTGGTCTATGCCAGTGCCTATCGATAAAAGGAAACACGTCATGCCTGATCGCAAAAAACTGGAAGAACAGGTCGAAATCCTGCGCGGGCAGTTGGAACAGGAGCCGCCGCTGTCGGAAGAAAAGCGTGAAGCGCTGGAAGCGTTGATTGCCAAGTTTGAATTGCAACTTGAGCTTGAGCCGGCCACTCAGACGCCCAGCATCTCCGACGATGTGAATAAGGCAGCCATTGAGTTCGACGATGAGCACCCGGTCATTTCCGGGACATTGCGCAATATCATGATCACCTTGGGCAATATCGGGATCTGAACCAAGCCTCAAACCAACACAGACCCCAATGTGGGAGCTGGCTTGCCTGCGATGACGGTGTATCAGTCACTTGATGTATGACTGTAAGACCGCTATCGCAGGCAAGCCAGCTCCCACATTTGATTTGCGTGAAGGCTACTGGCGAGCCAAACGCACGTTCTGGAACGCTACATCCTCAGTGCTGCGATACGGGTTGATGTCCAATCCACCGCGTCGCACATACCGCGCATACACGGTCAATTTCTCCGGCTTCAGCAAGCGCTGCAGGTCCAGGAAGATCCGCTCAACACACTGCTCATGAAAATCCGAATGCTGGCGGAAGCTCACGATGTATTCGAGCAGGCTGGCGTGATCCAGTGCGTGGCCACGGTATTCCACCACCACACTGCCCCAGTCCGGCTGGCTGGTGACCGGGCAGTTGGATTTGAGCAAATGGCTGTGCACGCTCTCTTCAACAACGCGCGCATCATCGCAACGCAACAGCTCCGGGCGGGGGTGCTCATAGCTGCTGACGTTGATATTCAGGTCGTCAATGCACACACCCGGCAACGCCATCACGCCCTCGGCCTCGATCTCCGCCAGACTGCGGATACGCACGGTCACAGGCTTGCCCGCGGCGGCGCTGAGGTCGGTGCGCAGGGTCGCTTCCAGGCTTGCCGTATCGGTAAACGCGGTCTGGTTCAGCGAGTTGAGGTACAGCTTGAAAGACTTGGACTCGATGATGTTCGGCGAGTCAGCTGGAATGCTGAACTCACCGATGGCCACCACCGGTTTGCCTGAGGGCAGCAGCCAGGACAGTTCGAAGCAGTTCCAGAAATCCACGCCCTTGTAAGGCAGGGTCTCGGCGCTCAGGCCCAGCTCGGCCCACTTGGCGGCGCGCGGAATCGGGAACAGCAACGACGGAGTGTAAGTGGAAATGTATTCACTGGACTTGCCCAGCGGCGAATGTTCGGCTGCGGGATGCATGGCGGAAACCTGGCTAAATAAACCGCGCCAGTCTAACAGCCTTTGCTCCCGCCCTTAAGAATCGCCTCACTCAACGGTCAGTTTGCCGACCATACCCGCCTGATAGTGCCCGGGAATGTTGCAGGCAAACTCCAGGCCCGTGGCCTTGTTGAAGGTCCAGGTCAGTTCGGCGGTTTTGCCCGGCTCCACCAGGACACTGTTGGGGTCATCATGTTTCATCGCGCCATGGCCCATGGCGGCGTGGTCCATCGGGCCCATGCCGGTGGCAGTGAGCATGCCGCTGGCCTGCATCTGCAACATTTCCTTCTGGTGTTCGGCATGCATCGCCGCGTCGCCCAGGTTGAATTCATGCAGCAACTGGCCTTTGTTCACCAGCACAAAGCGCACCGTCTCACCGGCCTTGACGTCCAGAGACTTGGGCGAAAAGGAAATGTCCTGCAGCGTCACTTCCACGGTGCGCGTGGCTTTGCTCGCCGGCGCCGGCTGGCCGAATGCGTAGGTGTGGGCCACGTCAGCCACCGCATCGAAACTCAACGCCAGCAGGCACGCCGCCAGTAACAGGGGTTTACGCAATGCCATTTCTATACTCCAAAGTGTTTAACACGCTTGGGAAGCACTCTAAGATCGAGCCGCTGCCAGCGAGCTGACTGCCAGATTACAACTTTGTCAGGTTGCGCCCTGCCCCTGATAGCCACGGTATAAAGCCGTCGTCACCTGTTACCAAGAGCTGCCCATGAAATTGCTGATCGTCGAAGACCAACCCAAAACCGGCCACTACCTACGCCAGGGCCTGGCCGAGGCGGGCTTCACCACTGAACTGGTGGCCGACGGCGCTACGGGTCAACACCTGGCGCTGACCGGGGATTTCGACCTGCTGATCCTCGACGTGATGCTGCCGGGCCGTGACGGCTGGCAAATCCTGCAAGCGGTACGCGGCGCCGGCCTGGACATCCCGGTGCTGTTTCTCACCGCCCGCGATGCCGTAGAAGACCGCGTGCACGGCCTGGAACTCGGCGCCGACGACTATTTGGTCAAACCTTTCGCCTTCTCCGAACTGCTGGCCCGGGTGCGCAGCCTGTTGCGCCGTGGCAGCAGCGCACCGCAGGAAACTGCACTGCAACTGGCCGACCTGCGGCTGGACCTGATCCGCCGCCGTGTCGAGCGCGACGGCCAGCGCATCGACCTCACGGCCAAGGAATTCTCGCTGCTGGAGTTGCTGCTGCGCCGTCAGGGCGAGGTGCTGCCCAAATCGCTGATTGCCTCCCAGGTGTGGGACATGAACTTCGACAGCGACACCAACATCATCGAGGTGGCCATCCGCCGCCTGCGCCTGAAAGTCGACGACCACTCCCCCAACAAGCTGATCCACACCGTGCGCGGCATGGGTTATGTGCTGGAGGAGCGCGTCAATTGATCAAGCGCCTGTCCCTGACGAGCCGCCTGGCGCTGCTGTTTGCCGCCTGCACCGCCGTGGTTTCGCTGGTGGCCGGGGTGTTGTTCAACCGCGCCAGCGAGGCGCATTTCGTCGAACTGGACCAGCAGTTGCTCGACGGCAAACTTGTGGCGCTGCGCAGTACCTTGCAGGGTGTCGACACGCCGCAGTTGTTCGCGGAGCGTGAGGCGCAATTGCGCACCGAGCTTAGCCGCCAGCCTGACCTGGCCCTGCGCATCACGGTGGGCGGCCAGCGCTGGTACGACGCGGCTCCCGGCGTCAACTTGCCCGAAGCTCCCGGCCTGCACAGCCTGCAAAACGCCGGTACCGAATACCGCGTGTACAACGTGCCGCTGCAACCGGGCCAGCCGGGGTCGCCCCAACTGAGCCTGATGCTCGACATCACTCACCACCAACACTTTCTGCAACGCATGCAGCACCTGATCTGGCTCACCGTGGGCTTGTCGGCGCTGGCCACCGCGCTGCTCGGCGCCTGGGCGGCACGCAGCGGGCTGCGGCCATTGCGACGCATGGGCGAAGTGGCGGCTGGTGTGTCGGCGCACTCCCTGACCCAGCGCCTGCCCCAGCAACACATGCCGGTGGAACTGGCTGAGCTGGCCCAGGCCTTCAACGCCATGCTGGGCCGCCTGGACGACGCCTTTCAGCGCCTTTCAGCGTTCTCCGCCGACATCGCCCACGAACTGCGCACGCCGTTGTCGAACCTGCTGACCCAAACCCAGGTCATCCTCACCCAGCCGCGCCCGCTGGAGGATTACCGCGAGGCGCTGCACAGCAACCTCGAAGAGTTGCAATGGATGGCGCAACTGGTGAATGACATGTTGTACCTGGCCAAGGCGGATCACGGCTTGCTGGTGCCCAAGCGCGAAACCTTGGCGCTGGAGGACGAAGTGGACGCGCTGCTGGAGTTTTTCGCGCTGCTGGCGGAAGACGATCACGTCAGCCTGGTGCGCGAGGGCACTGCCCATACCACGGGCGATCGCGGGATGTTGCGCCGGGCATTGTCGAATCTGCTGGATAACGCGCTGCGCTTTACCCCGCCGGGCGGCGAAGTGCGGGTGCGGCTGGAAGATGGGGTGAGGCTTTCAGTCGAGAACACCGGAGAAGGTATTCCGCCTGAGTTGTTGCCGAAGTTGTTCGATCGTTTCTACCGGGCAGACCCGGCGCGTCATGAAGGCAGCAGTGAGCATGCGGGGCTGGGGTTGGCGATTACCCAATCGATCGTGCGGGCGCATGGGGGGCGGATTTTGTGTGAATCCGGGGAGGGGTGGACGCGGTTTGTGATTGAGTTACCCGGGGTAGATTGATGCAAGTGGGGCCCGCCTCATCGCAGGCAAGCCAGCTCCCACATTTTGAATGTATTCACAAATCAAAACTGTGGGAGCTGGCTTGCCTGCGATAGCGATCTCAGAGGTTACGAATACCTGAGGGCATGCGCCGGCTCGATCTTCGCCGCCCGGTACGCCGGGTAAATCGTCGCCAAAAAGCTCAACACAAACCCCGCCGTGCAAATCAGCAGCACATCGCCGCCCTGCAGTTCCGATGGCAAGTTGCTGACGAAATACACGTCCGAACTGAAGATATGCTGCCCGGTCACGCGCTCCAGCCAGCCCACCATTTCACTCACATTCAGCGCGGCAATCACCCCGAGAACGCCGCCGATCAGGGTGCCGACAATGCCGATCACCGTGCCCTGCACCATGAAAATCGCCATGATTTGCCGCGGCGTAGCGCCGATGGTACGCAGAATGGCAATGTCTGCGCCCTTGTCGTTCACCACCATGATCAGGGTCGCGATGATGTTGAACGCCGCCACGGCGACGATCATCAGCAACAGCAGGCCGATCATGGTCTTTTCCATTTTCATCGCGCTGAACAGGCTGCCCTGGGTGTGGGTCCAGTCATCCGGCTTGTAGGCCGTGCCGAGGCTTGTGGCGATGTCCGCCGAGACCTTGGGCGCCGCGTACAGGTCTTTCACCGCCAGGCGCACGCTTTGCACCTGGTTCGGCTGCCAATGCTGAATTTCCGCTGCGTCGGCCATGTGGATCAGGGCCATGGAGCCATCCAGCTCGGCGCCGACCTTGAAGATGCCGACCACGTTCAGCCGCTGCATGCGCGGGGTAATGCCGCCCGGCGCCGCTGCGCTGACTTCCGGCACGATCAGGGTGAGTTTGTCGCCCACATTCAGGCGGAAACGCCGCGCCGTGATGTCGCCGACCACCACACCGAACTCGCCTGGTTTGAGGTCATCGAGTTTGCCGCGCACGATGTGCTGGGCCACGATGGACACCTTGCCTTCCTGGGCCGGGTCGACACCGTTGATTTCAATCGGCTGCATCGCGCCTTTGTAGGAGAACATGCCGTCCATCTGTGTGAAGGGCACGGCGGCGGTGACTTCCGGGTTCTTCATCGCGGCGTCGGCCACGGGTTGCCAGTTGTCGATCGGGTTCACGCCGACGATGGTGGCGTGGGGCACCATGCCGAGGATGCGCGAGCTCATTTCGCGCTGGAAGCCGTTCATCACCGACAGCACCACGATCATCGCCAGCACGCCCAGGGCGAGGCCGATCATCGAGGTCATCGAGATAAACGAAACAAAACGGTTGCGGCGCTTGGCGCGGGTATAGCGCGTGCCGATGAAAATCGATAACGGTCTGAACATTCGCTTGCACCGCCTGAAAAAATGAAAAAGCCCGGCACCACCACAGTACCGGGCTTGAAACGGGTCAGATGGCGACCAGGTGACCTTCCTGCAGGTGCAGCACGCGGTCCATCTGGCGGGCCATGCTCATGTCATGGGTCACCACCAGGAACGCGGTGCGCATCTGGGTGCTCAGTTCCAGCATCAAGTCCTTGATGCCCTGGGCGGTGTGGGAGTCAAGGTTGCCGGTGGGCTCGTCGAGCATCACCAGCCCCGGGTTGTTCACCAGGGCACGGGCGATGGCCACACGCTGGCGTTCGCCACCGGACAGCTCGGCCGGTTTGTGCTCCAGGCGATGACCGAGGCCGACGCGCTCCAGCAAGGCCTTGGCACGCTGACGCGCTTCCGGAATCGCGGTCTTGCCGATCAGCAGCGGCATGCACACGTTTTCCAGCGCGGTGAATTCCGGCAGCAGATGGTGGAACTGGTACACAAAACCGAGCGAACGGTTGCGCAGCTGGCCACGGGCTTTTTCACCCAGGGCCGACAGTTCTTCGCCGGCCAACCAGACACTGCCCTGGGACGGCGTATCAAGGCCGCCCAACAGGTTCAGCAAGGTACTTTTGCCGGAACCGGAACTGCCGACGATCGCCACGCGCTCGCCCGGGTGCAACTCCAGTTGCAGGTCTGACAGCACCACCACCGATTCCGGGCCTTCCTCGTAGGATTTGCCCAGGTTGCGGCAGCTCAGGATTGCTTTTTCACTCATGCCCGATTCACTCATAACGTAAGGCCTGTGCTGGCTGGGTACGCGCCGCGCGCCAGGCTGGATACAGGGTGGCAAGGAAGCTCAGGACCAACGCCGCGCCGCCCACCATCAACACGTCCTGGGCCTGAACCTGGGACGGCAAGTAGTCGATGAAGTAAACGTCGGCGTTGAGAAACTTGTGACCGATGACTTTTTCCAGCGCGGCGATGGCGGCGCTGACGTTCAGCGCGGCCAAAATGCCGACGGCGGTGCCAATGACGGTGCCGACCACGCCGATCACGGTGCCCTGCACCATGAAGATCGCCATGATCTGCCCCGGCGTGGCGCCCAGGGTGCGCAAAATCGCGATATCGCCCTTCTTGTCGTTCACCACCATCACCAGCGTGGAGATGATGTTGAACGCGGCCACGGCAACGATCAGCAGCAACAGCAGGCCGATCATGGCTTTTTCCATGCGGATGGCCTGGTAGAGATTGCCGTGGGTGCGGGTCCAGTCGCGGGCGTAGTACTGGGATTCACCCAAATGCTGGGCGATTTCCCACGCGGCGCGCGGGGCGTCGAACAGGTCGTTGAACTTCAGGCGCAAGCCTTGAACCTGATCCGGCTGCCAGCGATGCAGGCGCGCCAGGTCGGTGAGGTTGGTCAGGCCGATATAACCGTCGATCTCGCCCGCGCCCACATGGAAGGTGCCGACCACGGTGAAGCGCTTCATGCGCGGGAACATGCCAGCCGGGGTCACGGTGACTTCCGGCGCGACGAAGGTCAGCTTGTCGCCGATGTTCACGCCCAGCTTGGCCGCGGCCTTGTCGCCGATCACGATGCCGAAGCTGCCGGGCGACAGGTCGTCGAGTTTGCCCTGCAACATGAACTTGTCGATGATCGAGACGTTGCGCTCCTGGGCCGGGTCGATGCCATTGAGCAGGACCTTCTGCACCTTGCCGTCATCTGTCAGCAGCCCCTGCATCTGGGTAAACGGCGCGACGGCCACCACCTTGGGGTTCTGCCTGACCTTGTCGGCCAGGGCTTGCCAGTCATTGATCGGCGCATCGCCTTCAATGGTCGCGTGGGGCACCATGCCCAGCACGCGGGTGCGCATCTCATGATCGAAGCCGTTCATCACCGACAACACCACGATCATCACGACCACGCCCAAGGCGAGCCCGATAATCGAGGTCAAGGAAATGAACGACACAAAATGATTGCGGCGCTTTGCACGGGTATAACGCGTGCCGATAAATACGAAGAGAGGTCTGAACATGTCGGGGCTTGTTCGGAGGAAAAGAAGACGTCCCGGTGGCGGGGTCTGGTAAGCAGCTTTACACTCTGACCATTACCGTTACCTGGGGTTCGCCATGTCGACATTAGATGAAGAAGAACGCCGCGAATACTACCGTATCGACGACATGATCGCACTCCAAATCAGCAGCCTTTCCGGGCCTGACGCAACGAGCAAGGAAGTGTTGCTGGATGATTCCCCGCTGTTCAATTTGCTCAGCGAACTGCACCTCAGCGAATTCGAAGCCCAACACCTGCTGCGCCAGATCAGCGAGAAAGACCGCAGCCTGGCCGCCTTTCTCAAAGTGCAGAACAAACGCCTGGATTTGCTCAGCCAGGTGATGGCGCGCGGCCTGTTGAGCGAGGTCGGCGAGCCCCAGCCGGTGATCATTTCCGAAGGTGGCATCGACTTCCAGCACCCCACCCCGTTCCCCCCCGACACTCATCTGGCCGTCAAGCTGGTGCTGATGCCCCAGGCGCTCGGCCTGTTGCTGCGCGCGCGCGTGACCCATTGCGACTCCAAGGGCGACGGCTTTGACGTGGGCACCGAGTTCGAGTCCATGACCGATGCCCAGCGCCAATTGCTGGCGCGCTACATTCTGCAAAAACAAGCCCAGGAACGCCGCCTGGCGCGGGAACAAAGCGACGCCCTGGACACCTGAATTCGTATTATCCCGCCGGGCTGTCCGGCGCAAAGGAGCAACTGTGACCCTGATTTACGGCCACCGCGGTGCCAAAGGCGAAGCACCGGAAAACACCCTGACCAGCTTTCAGGAGTGCCTCAAGCACGGCGTACGCCGCTGCGAACTGGATTTGCACCTGTCCATGGACGGCGAGTTGATGGTCATCCACGACCCGACCCTCAAGCGCACCACCGACCGGCGCGGCAAGGTCGTCGAGTATTCGGCGGCGGACCTGATGAAGATGGACGCGCGCAAAGGTGGCCCCGGCTGGGTCAAGCCGTGCCCGATTCCGCGTCTGGAAGCGTTGTTTGAGCAGTGTGATTTCGATCACTGGCAGTTGGAAGTCAAAAGCGCTTCGCGCACCCGCGCAGCAACTACCGTGCTGGCGATTCGCGAAATGGCGGTGCGCCATGGGTTGATGGACAAGGTCACCGTGACCTCAAGTTCGCGGGAAGTGCTCAAAGCGGCGGTGGAACTCACCCCTGACCTGTCACGCGGGCTGGTGGCCGAATACGCCTGGCTCGACCCACTGAAGGTCGCGCAAAACTACGGCTGTGAAATTCTGGCGTTGAACTGGACGTTGTGCACCCCCGAGCGTCTGGAAAAAGCCCAGCGCCAGGGCTTGCACGTATCCGTGTGGACGGTCAACGAACCTGCGCTGATGCGCAGGCTCGCCGACTTCGGCGTAGATAGCCTGATTACAGACTTTCCCGGTTTGGCCACTGCCACCCTCGAGAATTACTGAAATCGGTCTCCCCGGCCGGCTCAGGCCACCGGCCGGAGCCGCTCAAAAAAGCCGGTTGAGGCCGTCGTAGGCCGCTACCCGATAGGCTTCAGCCATGGTCGGGTAGTTGAACGTGGTGTTCACGAAATACTTGAGGGTATTTTGCTCACCCGGCTGGTTCATGATGGCCTGGCCGATGTGCACGATCTCCGAGGCCTGGTAGCCGAAGCAGTGCACGCCGAGGACTTCCAGGGTTTCGCGGTGGAACAGAATCTTCAGCATGCCTTGCGGCTCACCGGCGATCTGCGCACGCGCCATGCTCTTGAAGAACGCCTTGCCCACTTCATAAGGCACCTTGGCCTTGGTCAGTTCGTGCTCGTTCTTGCCGATCGAGCTGATCTCGGGAATGGTGTAGATCCCGGTCGGCACGTCGTTCACATAACGCCAGCTGCCATTGTCGACGATGCTGCCGGCCGCCGAACGGCCCTGGTCATGGGCGGCACTGGCCAGGCTCGGCCAGCCGATCACGTCGCCGGCGCCGTAGATGTTCGGCACGCAAGTGCGGTAGTTCTCGTCCACCTCGATCTGGCCACGGCTGTTGACCTTGACCCCGATGTTCTCCATGCCCAGCTTGTCGGTGTTGCCGGTACGGCCGTTGCACCACAACAAGGCGTCGGCCTTGATCTTCTTACCGGACTTGAGGTGCAGGATCACCCCGTTGTCCAGGCCTTCGACCCGCTCGTACTCTTCGTTGTGGCGCACGGTGATGTTGTTGTTGCTGAAGTGGTAGCTCAACGCCTGGGAAATTTCCGAGTCGAGGAAGCTCAGCAACTGGTCGCGGTTATCCACCAGCTCGACCAGCACGCCCAGGCCGCTGAAGATCGAAGCGTATTCACAGCCGATCACGCCGGCGCCATAGATTATCAGTTTGCGCGGAGTGTGGCCCAGGCTCAGGATGGTGTCGCTATCGTAGATACGCGGGTGGTGGAAATCGATATCGGCCGGGCGATACGGGCGCGAACCGGTGGCAATGATGATGTGCTTGGCCACCAGTTTCTCGACCACACCGTTGGAGCACACGACTTCGACCGTTTGCTCATCGGCGAAGCTGCCGGTGCCGAAGAACAGGTCGACACGGTTGCGCGCGTAGTAGCCGGTGCGCGACGCCACTTGCTTGGAGATGACTTTCTCGGCGCTTTTCAACACGTCCGGGAACGAGAACCAACGCGGCTCGCCAATGGCCCGGAACATCGGGTTGGTGTTGAACTGCATGATCTGGCGCACGGAGTGACGCAAGGCCTTGGACGGGATGGTACCCAGGTGGGTGCAGTTACCGCCGACCTGGCGACGGCTATCGACCATCGCCACCTTGCGCCCCGCTTTGGCGGCATTCATTGCCGCACCTTCTCCAGCCGGGCCGGAACCCAGTACCACCACGTCGTAGTTGTAGACAGCCATGCGTACTCCTCAGAACAGGCCAGGCGCACGGTTGAACGCCTGGCTAAATCATGCCGCGGCCAGCGGGCATGAAGGACAATTTGGCTCAAGTGTGTGAACCGGGGCACAGTCTATATAAGGCTCAACGCCGCGCACATTAACCCTTGGTCGCGTCGTAGGCCAGTATTGCGTTTACTACAGACCCGGGAAATTGCAATTACACTCACCTCACGCACCTTCGCAGGACGAGCCATTATGCGGCATGTGGTTTTCTGTTTAATGTTGATCTTGTCGATCACGGTGCAGGCCAGTGAAGCGGACCGGCTCAAACAGGCCGGTTTTCCTGCCCAATCCCACGAACTGTTGCTGAAAAACCAGACGGTGCTGATCTACCTTTGGGCGGATGTGTACGCCGCCGCGTTGTACGCCCCGGCCAACCTCAGTGCGAAGCAGGCCTGGGACCAGCAAAAAGACCTGCGCCTGGCGTTGTATTACTTTCGCGACATCGACCGCAGCGACGTGATCAAGGCAGCCACCACCGCCCTCGAACGCCAGCAAACAAGTGCCACCCTCGCCCGCCTGAAGCCAGAACTGGATCAACTGCACGCCCGCTTTCGGGACATCCGCAGTGGCGATCGCTATGCCCTGGATTTTCGCCCCGGTCGCGGCTTTAACCTTGAGATCGATGACCAGGTGGTGTTCAGCAGCCGCAATGATGACCTGGCGAAGGTTTACCTCGGTATCTGGCTCGCGCCCAAAGGCCTGTCAGACAACCTGCGCAACACCCTCCTGAATTAATCACCGCTCGCAAAAACTCCAACGAACCAATGCGGGAGCTGGCTTGCCTGCGATAGCGGTGGGTCAGCCATTCATTTGCTTGCTGACACACTGCAATCGCAGGCAAGCCAGCTCCCACAGTGATTTCCATCGACAATGACATTCGCGCATTTAGTCAGCGTGCTATCGATTTTTATTGCCGGTAGTGGCTAATACACATATGGTTACAAAACGGCAGCACGGACGAAAAATGACCAGGGATCACGAATAAGATAGCCAGAATGAGTGAATGACATGTCCACATCAACGGGCAAGGGCAAGGCGATTTTTCGCGTTGTCAGCGGTAACTTCCTCGAAATGTTCGACTTCATGGTCTACGGCTTCTACGCCACGGCCATTGCCAAAACCTTCTTTCCCAGCGACAGCGCCTTTGCCTCGCTGATGCTGTCCCTGGCGACCTTCGGCGCAGGTTTCCTGATGCGGCCGCTGGGCGCAATCTTCCTCGGCGCTTATATCGACCGTCACGGCCGCAAAAAAGGCCTGGTGATCACCCTCGCCCTGATGGCCGCCGGCACCATCCTTATTGCTTGCGTGCCGGGCTACGCCACGTTGGGTGTGGCCGCGCCGCTGCTGGTGTTATTTGGCCGGCTGTTGCAGGGTTTCTCTGCCGGCGTCGAGCTGGGCGGTGTGTCGGTGTACCTGGCGGAAATCGCCACACCGGGCCGCAAGGGCTTCTTCGTCAGCTGGCAGTCTGCGAGCCAACAAGCGGCGGTGGTATTCGCGGGTTTGCTCGGCGTAGGCCTGAACCACTGGCTCAGCCCGCAAGACATGGGCGACTGGGGCTGGCGCGTGCCCTTCCTGATCGGTTGCCTGATCGTGCCGGTGATCTTCGTGATTCGCCGCTCACTGGAAGAAACCCCTGAATTCCAGGCACGTAAACATCGGCCTACCCTGCAGGAAATTGTGCGCTCCATCGGTCAGAACTTTGGCGTGGTCATCGCGGGCATGGCGCTGGTGGTCATGACCACTGTGTCGTTCTACCTGATCACCGCCTACACCCCCACCTTCGGCAAGGCCGAGCTGCACCTGTCCGACTTTGACGCGCTGCTGGTGACGGTGTGCGTGGGCATTTCCAATTTTATCTGGCTGCCGGTGATGGGCGCGGTGTCCGACAAGATCGGACGTAAACCCCTGCTGCTCGGCGCGACGATTCTGGCGATCCTCACCGCCTATCCAGCACTGTCGTGGCTGGTGGCCAACCCGAGTTTCAGCCATTTGCTGATTGTGCTGCTGTGGCTGTCGTTCCTGTATGGCTCGTACAACGGGGCGATGGTGGTGGCGCTGACCGAGATCATGCCGATTGAGGTGCGCACTACCGGGTTCTCGCTGGCCTACAGCCTGGCGACGGCGACCTTCGGCGGGTTTACCCCGGCGGCCTGCACCTATTTGATCCATGTGCTGGATAACAAGGCAGCGCCGGGGATCTGGCTGAGTGGTGCGGCAGTGCTGGGGTTGATTGCGACATTGGTGCTGTTTAAAGGCAATCGGCATGAGCTGAGGACGGCGCAGGCTTCTGTAGTCGGTGGCGCCTGATTAGCCGTCATCGCAGGCAAGCCAGCTCCCACACTTGGATCTGTGAATACATTTCAAATGTGGGAGCTGGCCTGCCTGCGATGAGGCCCTACCAATCAACACAAACCCAACAGGCATAAAAAGGCCCCGAACCAGTCGGGGCTTTTTCATTCAGCGCTAAGGCTTAGCGCGGGAAAGATGGCGGGTTGACCCCAGCCATGTCTTCCATCACGCGAACCACCTGGCAGCTGTAACCGAACTCGTTGTCGTACCACACGTACAGCACAACGCGGTTGTCCTGGGTGATGGTCGCCTCGGCGTCCACCACACCGGCGTGGCGCGAGCCCACGAAGTCGGTGGAGACCACTTCCTGCGAGTTGACGAAGTCGATTTGCTTGTGCAGATCGGAGTGCAGCGCCATGTAGCGCAGGTACTCGTTCATCTCTTCACGGGTGGCGGCTTTCTCAAGGTTCAGGTTGAGAATGGCCATCGACACGTTAGGCGTCGGAACGCGGATCGCGTTACCGGTCAGCTTGCCGGCCAGCTCAGGCAGGGCCTTGGCCGCAGCGGTGGCAGCACCGGTTTCAGTGATTACCATGTTCAGCGCGGCGCTGCGGCCACGGCGATCGCCTTTGTGGAAGTTGTCGATCAGGTTCTGGTCGTTGGTGTACGAGTGAACGGTCTCAACATGGCCGTTAACGATACCGAACTTGTCATTTACAGCTTTCAGCACCGGCACGATGGCGTTGGTGGTGCAGGAAGCGGCGGACACGATCTTGTCGTCAGCGGTGATTTCGGCATGGTTGATGCCGTGGACGATGTTTTTCAGCTTGCCCTTGCCCGGTGCGGTCAGGACAACGCGGTCGATACCCGGGCAGGCCAGGTGCTGGCCCAGGCCCTCGGCGTCACGCCACACGCCGGTGTTGTCCACCAGTAGGGCGTCCTTGATGCCGTACTGGGTGTAATCCACCTCGGACGGGTTCTTCGCGTAGATCACCTGAATCAGGTTACCGTTGGCGGTGATGGTGTTGTTTTCTTCGTCGATGACGATGGTGCCGTTGAACGGACCGTGTACCGAGTCGCGACGCAGCAGGCTGGCGCGCTTGGTCAGGTCGTTCTCGGCGCCTTTGCGTACCACGATGGCGCGCAGACGCAGGCCGTCGCCGCCGCCGGTTTTTTCAACCAGGATGCGCGCCAGCAGACGGCCGATACGACCGAAACCGTACAGCACAACGTCAGTGCCTTTGCGGGCGGCAGCGTTTTGCTGACCCACCACATCGGCCATCTCTTCACGCACGAACTGCTCGGCGCTGCGGCCGTTGCCTTCGTTGCGGAATTTGTAGGCCAGCTTGCCCAGGTCTACCGAAGCCGCGCCGAGCTTTAGCTCGCTCATGGCTTTGAGCAGCGGGAATGTTTCGTGGACGGAGAGTTCGCTGTCGTCGGCAGAACGGTGACGCGCAAAGCGATGCGCTTTGAGAATCGCGATGACAGACTGGTTGATCAGGCTGCGGCCATAGATCGAGCTCACCACATTGTTATTGCGGTACAGCTGACCGATAAGCGGAATCATCGCTTCAGCGAGTGCTTCACGGTCGATCCATTCACCAAGACACTGGTCGGGCTTCTGAGTCACGGGAACCTTCCACATGTAGGGGCAGAAAAAAGGGGCTACATTATGCCGCCCGACTGCCTTCGGAGCAATGCGCCCCAGCCAACAAAAAGTGCTTGCGAAAAATTGACACCCCGCTGCAAGCCAGTAAATACGCGGCTTCCAGAGGGTCGCCGAATTGGCGCACAGGGCAACTTGTCCGTAACCCTCCGAAAACCTCGTGGTTTTTGACACTACATATTGAGTCAAAACCGGCCATTGTTTGTCTTAGCCACTACATTTCCTGCAAACCGTAATAGGCTCAGTCAGCAACTGACAGACGGCGTCCGGGACCGTTACAATTACCGACTTTGTCGCAACGCTTGGAGCTCAACCTTCCGTGCCCGTTCTGCGTCTACCGCTTCTCCCTGCCGCGGCAGGTAAACAGCACTGGGGCAACCTGCCCGGTGCCGCCCTGAGCCTGGCCATTGCCGAGGCTGCCAGCGCAGCCAAGCGCTTTACCCTGCTGCTCACCGCCGACAGCCAGAGCGCCGAGCGGCTGGAGCAGGAGCTGAGCTTCTTCGCCCCGGATTTGCCGGTGCTGCATTTCCCCGACTGGGAAACCCTGCCCTACGACCTGTTCTCGCCGCATCAGGACATCATTTCCCAGCGCATCGCCAGCCTGTACCGCCTGCCGGAACTGGCGCACGGCGTGCTGGTGGTGCCGATCACCACCGCGCTGCATCGCCTGGCGCCGACCAAGTTCCTGCTCGGCAGCAGCCTGGTGCTGGACGTCGGCCAGAAGCTCGACGTCGAGCACATGCGCACACGCCTGGAAGCCAGCGGCTACCGCTGCGTCGACACGGTGTACGAACACGGTGAATTCGCCGTCCGTGGCGCCTTGATCGACCTGTTCCCGATGGGCAGTAAATTGCCCTACCGCATCGACCTGTTCGATGACGAAATTGAAACACTGCGCACCTTCGACCCGGAGAACCAGCGCTCCATCGATAAAGTGGAGTCGGTCAAGCTGTTGCCCGCGCGCGAGTTCCCGCTGCAAAAAGACGCCGTCACGCGCTTCAAGGCGCGCTTTCGTGAACGCTTTGACGTGGACTTCCGCCGCTGCCCGATCTTTCAGGATTTAAGCAGCGGGATTACACCGGCCGGTATCGAGTACTACTTGCCGCTGTTCTTTGATGAAACGTCCACGCTGTTCGATTACCTGCCCCAGGACACCCAGGTGTTCTCGCTGCCGGGCATTGAGCAGGCGGCGGAAAACTTCTGGAACGACGTGCGCAACCGCTATGAAGAGCGCCGCGTCGATCCGTCCCGTCCTTTGTTGCCGCCCGCCGAGCTGTTCCTGCCGGTGGAAGACTGCTTTGCGCGCCTCAAAAGCTGGCCGCGTGTGGTCGCCAGCCAGCAGGACGTGGAAAGCGGTGCCGGGCGCGAGCGCTTTCCCGCGCAAACGCTGCCGGACCTGGCGATTCAGGCCAAGGCCAACCAGCCACTGGAAGCGCTGTCGAATTTCCTCGGCGACTTCCCCGGCCGTGTGCTGTTCACCGCCGAATCCGCCGGCCGCCGTGAAGTGCTGCTGGAACTGCTGGAACGCCTGAAGCTGCGCCCGAAAACCGTCGACAGCTGGCCGGATTTTGTCGCGAGCAAGGACCGCCTGGCGATCACCATCGCGCCACTGGATGAAGGCCTGCTGCTGGACGACCCGGCTCTGGCACTGATTGCCGAGAGCCCGCTGTTCGGCCAGCGCGTGATGCAGCGCCGGCGCCGTGAAAAACGTGCCGATGCCAACAACGACGCAGTGATCAAGAACCTCACCGAGCTGCGCGAAGGCGCGCCGGTGGTGCATATCGACCACGGCGTGGGCCGCTACCTCGGTCTGCAAACCCTGGAGATCGATAACCAGGCCGCCGAATTCCTCACCATGGAATACGCCGAGGGCGCCAAGCTCTACGTGCCGGTGGCCAACCTGCACTTGATCGCGCGCTACACCGGCAGCGACGACGCCCTGGCGCCGTTGCACCGCCTGGGCTCCGAAACCTGGCAGAAAGCCAAGCGCAAAGCCGCCGAACAGGTGCGCGACGTGGCCGCCGAGTTGCTCGACATCTATGCCCGCCGCGCTGCGCGCGAGGGCTACGCGTTCGCCGACCCGAAAGCCGATTACGCCACCTTCAGCGCCGGTTTCGCCTTCGAAGAAACCCCGGATCAGCAAACCACCATCGAAGCGGTGCGCGCCGACATGCTCGCGCCCAAGCCGATGGACCGCCTGGTGTGCGGCGACGTGGGCTTCGGCAAGACCGAGGTGGCCATGCGCGCCGCCTTCATCGCGGTACACGGTGGCAAGCAAGTGGCGATTCTGGTGCCCACCACCCTGCTCGCCCAGCAGCATTACAACAGCTTCCGCGACCGCTTTGCCGACTGGCCGGTGACCGTGGAAGTGATGAGCCGCTTCAAGTCCGCCAAGGAAGTGAACGCCGCCGTCGCCGACTTGGCCGAAGGCAAGATCGACATCGTGATCGGCACGCACAAGCTGCTGTCCGATGACGTGAAGATCAAGAACCTGGGCCTGGTGATCATCGACGAAGAACACCGTTTCGGCGTGCGCCAGAAAGAACAGCTCAAGGCCTTGCGCAGCGAAGTCGACATCCTCACCCTGACCGCCACGCCGATTCCGCGCACGCTGAACATGGCGGTGTCGGGCATGCGCGACCTGTCGATCATTGCCACGCCGCCCGCACGCCGCCTGTCGGTGCGCACCTTCGTGATGGAGCAGAACAAAAGCACGGTCAAGGAAGCGCTGCTGCGCGAATTGCTGCGCGGCGGGCAGGTGTACTACCTGCACAACGACGTGAAAACCATCGAAAAATGTGCCGCTGACCTCGCCGAGCTGGTGCCGGAGGCGCGTATCGCCATCGGTCATGGGCAAATGCGCGAGCGCGAACTCGAACAGGTGATGAGCGACTTCTATCACAAGCGTTTCAACGTGCTGATTGCCTCGACCATCATCGAAACCGGCATCGACGTGCCGAGCGCCAACACCATCATCATCGAGCGCGCCGACAAATTCGGCCTGGCCCAGTTGCACCAGCTGCGTGGCCGGGTTGGCCGCAGTCACCACCAGGCCTACGCCTACCTGCTCACGCCGCCGCGTCAGCAAATCACCGGCGACGCCGAGAAACGCCTGGAAGCCATCGCCAACACCCAGGACCTCGGTGCCGGATTTGTATTGGCCACCAACGACCTGGAAATCCGTGGCGCCGGGGAGTTGCTGGGCGACGGCCAGAGCGGGCAAATCCAGGCGGTCGGTTTCACCCTTTATATGGAGATGCTTGAGCGCGCGGTGAAAGCCATCCGCAAAGGCGAGCAACCGAACCTCGACCAGCCGCTGGGCGGTGGCCCGGAAATCAACCTGCGTTTGCCGGCGCTGATTCCCGAAGACTACCTGCCCGACGTGCACGCGCGGCTGATCCTGTACAAGCGCATCGCCTCGGCCACCGACGAAGAAGGCTTGAAAGACTTGCAGGTGGAAATGATCGACCGCTTCGGCCTGTTGCCGGAACCGACCAAAAACCTGGTGCGCCTGACCCTGCTTAAATTGCAGGCCGAGCAGCTGGGTATCAAGAAGGTCGACGCCGGGCCGCAGGGCGGGCGCATTGAGTTCGAAGCGCAAACGCCGGTGGACCCTCTGGTACTGATCAAGCTGATTCAGGGCCAGCCCAACCGCTATAAGTTTGAAGGGGCTACGCTGTTCAAATTCATGGTGCCGATGGAACGTGCCGAAGAACGCTTTAATACCCTGGAGGCGCTGTTTGAGCGCCTCATCCCGAAATCCGCTTGAAGGACGCCCCCATGCGCCTGTTCCGCACTCTGAGCTTGTTGTTGGTGGTCGTGGCACCTGCGGCGTTCGCCGACAGCCCGTACCAGGTGGAAATGATCCTGGTACGCCAGAATGCGGAGCCGGTGATCAACAGCCGGCCCGCGCCGGAAAACTGGGATGCGGGAGCTCAACGTCTGGGCGACAAACTGAGCCCGCCGCGCCTGTCCAACATCGTCGACAAGCTGCGCGCCGACAACAGCTACACGGTGCTGGCGCACAAGGCCTGGGAGCAAAACCTGGGCGAGCAGCCGGTGAAAATCGCCATCACGGACGGACAGGAGCAATTCGGCCAGTTCCCCATCGAAGGCGTGTTGAACCTGCAATTGGGCCGCTTCACCGACATCGACGCTGACTTCTGGATCAACCAGTTCGACAGCAACGGCAGCGTGGTGGCCAGCGAGCACCTGAACCAGACCGACGTGCGCACCAAGAACAACCAGCTCAATTACCTGGACGGCGGCCACCTCGCGTTGCTGATCAAGATCACTTCGCTGACCGCCAAGCCACCCAGCGCTCCACCGCCCGACATTCAGGACTGATCCAGCGCCATGCCCCTGACGTCGCCGTTGACCAAACCCCTGGCCCCCTCGTGGGCCAACCGCTTCAAAGAGCAAAGCCTTGAGCGCGGGCGGCGTTACGCCCTGGAAAACCGCGTGCGCATCGTCGAGTCCGGTGACAGCACCATCATCGCCAGTTGCGAAGGTTCGGGCGGCAACGTCTATCGGCAAACCATCTCGTTGCGCGAGTCAGCCAAGGGCACGCTGATTCTGGTGGACAGCCGCTGTACCTGCCCGGTGCACACCAACTGCAAACACATTGCGGCGGTGCTGCTCAAGGTTCAGGAAACCCTGGCCTACCCGGCCGCTGCCCAGGATGCCGAGCTGCTGGAAAAGCTCCAGGCCGTGCTGGATAACCGTGTGGTACTGCCGCAAGTGCTGATGGAGGACGTGCTGCCCGTGCCGCGCCTGTGGATGGCCAGCGTCGAGTTCAGCGCGTTCGAGCCGCGCAACGGCAAGATGCAGCTCTATATCCAGCACCGCGCGGCGCTGTCGTTCAATTACCTGGGCAACTATGTCAGCGGCCAGAAAAATGCCGACATCATCGTGCGTCAGGAAACCCGCAGCCTGCGCATCAAGCGTCATCCCGAGGTAGAACAACGCTATCGCGAGCAACTGCGGTTGCTGGGTTTCAAGATCGCCACCCGCCAGAGCAAGGCGCTGCCCGAAAGTGCCGGCGAGCTGTTCGAGATGGTCAATGACAGCGCCTGGCTGACGTTCACCCTCAATGCCACCCCGACGTTGCGTGCCGAGGGCTGGGAGTTGCTGATCGATGATGATTTCGGCTTTGACCTGAGCGCCGTCGATGACTGGTACGCCACCGTCGATGAAGGCCCGGAGCGTGACTGGTTCGATCTGGAGCTGGGAATTATCGTCAACGGCCAGCGCCTGAGCCTGCTGCCGATCCTGTTGAACCTGATGCGCTCCCATACCGAGATTCTCAACCCCGAAAAGCTCGCGCGGCGTCGGGATCATGA
This sequence comes from Pseudomonas tolaasii NCPPB 2192, assembly GCF_002813445.1. NCBI lineage: Bacteria > Pseudomonadati > Pseudomonadota > Gammaproteobacteria > Pseudomonadales > Pseudomonadaceae > Pseudomonas > Pseudomonas tolaasii. The sequence goes on along the minus strand of NZ_PHHD01000001.1, from coordinate 3,220,680 downwards.
GCTGATCCTGGTGAATATTCCGGGCCTGCCCAATGGCCACGGCCCGATCCAAGTGGCGTTGCCCTACGGCCGGCTTAAACCTGTTCTGGCCACCCTCGGCGAGTTTTACCTGCAGGAAACCGGCGCCACTGCGCTGCGCCTGGCCAAGGCCGATGCGATTCGCCTGAACCCGCTGGAAGACCTGCCGCTGCAATGGGAAGGCGGCGAGAAGATCCGCAACTTTGCCCAGCGCCTGCGGGACATCAAGGATTTCACCTGCGTAGCGCCTGAAGGCTTGAACGCGACGTTGCGCCCCTACCAGCTGGAAGGCTTGAGCTGGATGCAGTCGCTGCGCCAACTGGACGTCGGCGGCATACTTGCGGATGACATGGGCCTGGGCAAAACGCTACAGACCCTGGCGCATATTCTCAGCGAGAAAACAGCCGGGCGCCTGGATCGACCCTGCATGGTCGTAATGCCCACCAGCCTGATCCCCAACTGGCTCGATGAGGCGGCGCACTTCACGCCGCAACTCAAGGTGCTGGCGCTGTACGGCGCAACGCGCAAGAAACATTTCCCGAATCTGCAGAACTACGACCTGCTGTTGACCACCTACGCGTTACTGCCCAAGGACATCGAACAGCTTGCCGCCCTGCCCTTGCATGTACTGATTCTCGACGAGGCCCAGTACATCAAGAACCCGTCCAGCAAAGCGGCACAGGCTGCGCGTGAGCTGAATGCTCGTCAACGTCTGTGCCTGAGCGGCACACCGCTGGAAAATCATCTTGGGGAGCTGTGGTCGCTGTTCCACTTTCTGCTGCCGGGCTGGCTGGGTGACGTTAAAAGCTTCAACCGGGACTACCGCGTGCCCATCGAAAAGCGCGCCAGCGATGTGCGATTGCAACACCTCAACGGTCGGATAAAACCCTTCCTGCTGCGCCGCACCAAGGAACAGGTGGCCACCGAGCTGCCGCCCAAGACCGAAATTATCCATTGGGTTGACCTCAACGAAGCTCAGCGCGATGTGTACGAAACCATGCGCCTGGCCATGGACAAAAAAGTACGCGACGAAATCACCCGCAAAGGCGTGGCGCGCAGCCAGATCATCATTCTTGAAGCGCTGCTGAAACTGCGCCAGGTGTGCTGCGATTTGCGCCTGGTCAACGACGCCACCCTGCCCGCCCGTGGCAGCAGCTCGGGCAAGCTCGACAGCCTGATGGAAATGCTGGAAGAGCTGTTCGCGGAAGGTCGGCGGATTTTGCTGTTTTCCCAGTTCACCTCGATGCTGAGCCTGATTGAAATCGAGCTGAAAAAACGCGGCGTCGCCTACGCCTTGTTGACCGGCCAGACCCGCGACCGGCGCACCCCGGTGAAGGATTTCCAGAGCGGCAAGCTGCAGATTTTTCTGATCAGTTTGAAGGCCGGTGGCGTCGGATTGAACCTGACCGAGGCTGACACGGTGATCCACTACGACCCCTGGTGGAACCCGGCCACGGAAAACCAGGCCACCGACCGGGCTTATCGTATTGGCCAGGAGAAGCCGGTGTTTGTCTACAAGATGATTGCCCGGGGCACGGTCGAGGAGAAAATCCAGCACCTGCAGAAGGAAAAGTCCGACTTGGCGGCGGGCGTGTTGGATGGGCGTACGACGGGGGATTGGCAGTTGGGCAACGAGGATATCGAGGCGCTGTTTGCGCCGTTGCCCAATAAGCAAGAGAAGCGCTGACGGTCAGACCGCCATCGCAGGCAAGCCAGCTCCCACATGTTGATTTGTGAACACATTCAAGTGTGGGAGCTGGCTCGCCTGCGATGGCCGCAACCCGGTCTTCAGTCGATCAACTGAGCATCCCGCAACGCCGTCAGCGCCGCCAACCACCGTGGGTTCTGTTTGTAGTCCGTGGACGCAATCGCCTGCCCCCTCATCCGCGCAATCCGCGCCGACGGCGTAACCTTCATCCGCTGCGCCGCGCTCAATGCCAGCTCCGCCGCTGCGCGATCGTTGCACACCAACCCCATGTCGCACCCCGCCGTCAGCGCAGCTTCAATTCGGCTGGCCGCGTCGCCGACCACATGGGCACCTGCCATCGACAAGTCGTCACTGAAAATCACCCCGTCAAACTGCAACTCGCCGCGCAGAATGTCCTGCAACCAGCGGCGCGAAAAACCCGCAGGCTGGGCATCCACTTGCGGGTAAATCACGTGGGCAGGCATCACCGCCGCCAATTGCTGGCTCAGGCGTGCGAAAGGCACCAGGTCATGGGTGCGAATCTGTTCCAGGCTGCGCTCGTCAGTGGGAATGGCGACGTGGGAATCCGCCTCGGCCCAACCGTGGCCCGGGAAGTGCTTGCCGGTGGCCGCCATACCGGCGCTGTTCATGCCACGGATGAAGGCACCCGCCAGCACTGCGGCGCGCTCGGGGTCGCCTTCGAAGGAGCGGGTGCCGACCACGGCGCTGCGCTGGTAGTCCAGATCCAGCACCGGGGCGAAACTGAGGTCGAGGCCGACGGCCAGCACTTCAGTGGCCATGATCCAGCCGCACTGCTCGGCCAGGTATTCGGCATTGGGGTTATCTGCCAATGCGCGCATGGCTGGCAGGCGCACGAAACCCTGACGCAGGCGCTGCACGCGACCGCCTTCCTGATCGACGGCCAGCAGCAGGTCGGGGCGCACCGCACGAATCGCCGCACTCAACTCACGCACCTGACGTGGATGCTCGATATTGCGTGCAAAAATGATCAGGCCACCCACTTCCGGTTGGCGCAACAGGTGGCGATCCTCGGCTGTGAGCCAGGTACCGGCCACGTCGACCATCAAAGAACCTTGCAGGGCAGCAGTCATAAACCTTCCTTATAGAACGCACACAACCCGCGGCACTCATGCTGCGCGACAGGCGCAGTGAGTGCAGCGGGTTGTGAATAAATAGCTGAAATCGGCATGGCGGCTAGCTTAGCGGATGCAAGCGGCCGCGCACACCCGGGACGGTCACGCCTTGGCGACAGCCGGCACGGATTTGCTGCGCGGGCGCAACTGGGCGGCCGCCATGGTCTGGTCGGTCACGCCGGTTTCGGCGCGCATGCCCGCGGCGAGGAACGGCACCATCAGGCGCATCACCTGCTCAATCGAAGTGTTCACGCCGAAATCGGTCTCGGCGATGGCGCGCAACGCTTTGATGCCGGACATGCTGAACGCGGCGGCGCCGAGCATGAAATGCACGCGCCAGAACAACTCGATGGGAGGAATGCGTGGCGCGGCTTCGTTGACCAGCAGCATGTAACGACGGAAAACCTTGCCGTACATATCTTCCAGATAACGACGCAGGTGACCCTGGCTTTGGCTGAACGCCAGGCCAAGCAAGCGCATGAAGATCGACAGGTCGTTGCCACTGCGCGGTTGCACCACCAGGGCTTGCTCGACGAGGATTTCCAGCAACTCTTCCAGGCTTGGTTTGTGTTCGGGTTTGGTCTGGCGGCGCTCCAGCTCACGGTCGAGACTGGCGCAGAACGGCCCGAGGAAGCGTGAGAACACCGCCTGGATCAAGGCTTTTTTCGAACCGAAATGGTAGTTCACCGCCGCCAGATTGACCCCAGCCTTGCTGGTGATCAGGCGCAATGAAGTTTCAGCAAATCCTTTTTCCGCGAACAACTGCTCGGCAGCATCGAGAATGCGTTCAACGGTTTCCGACTGGGCCATGGCTACTCCGCCTGACAAACACTTGTTTGAAACATACGTTTCAGAGTATGTCTTGTCAAGCCTGCGGGTCCGTTTTCCGGCTGGGCAGTCATCTATTTCATCGCTATTTAATCACATCCGTATCGGTCTGTAGGCAGCGCTGTCTCTGCCTTGTAGGAGAGGTGACGAATGACCGTCCAGCGGAGTGACTGAAAAGGATGATTGCCAAGTACAGTCCACTGTATATAATCCCAGTCACTGTATAAAAAGACAGAGCGATCAACATGCTAAAACTGACGCCACGCCAAGCTGAGATTCTGGCTTTTATCAAGCGCTGCCTCGATGACAACGGCTACCCGCCGACACGAGCGGAAATTGCGCTGGAACTGGGGTTCAAGTCCCCCAACGCTGCCGAAGAACACCTCAAGGCCCTCGCCCGCAAAGGTGCGATCGAGATGACCCCGGGTGCCTCACGCGGCATTCGCATTCCCGGCTTTGAAGCCAAGGCAGACGAATCGACCCTGCCGATCATCGGCCGCGTCGCTGCGGGTGCGCCCATTCTGGCGCAACAGCACGTCGAAGAATCCTGCAACATCAACCCGACCTTTTTTCATCCCCGCGCCGACTACCTGTTGCGCGTTCACGGCATGAGCATGAAGGACGTGGGCATTTTCGACGGCGACCTGCTGGCCGTCCATACCACACGCGAAGCCCGCAACGGCCAGATCGTCGTCGCGCGTATTGGCGATGAAGTCACCGTCAAACGTTTCAAGCGCGAAGGCAGCAAGGTCTGGCTGTTGGCCGAGAACCCTGAGTTCGCCCCGATTGAAGTGAACCTGAAAGATCAGGACCTGGTGATAGAAGGCCTGAGTGTCGGCGTCATTCGCCGCTAGAGGAGGCACCATGCAATTCATGCACACCCCGCAACAGGCACAACTATCGCTGTTTGAGGCCTTTATGGCCCAACCCCTTGCGCCCATCCTCAAGGAAACGGTCGAAGCGCCCTGGTGCGCCGAGCCTGAGGCGTTCAGCGAGCTGTCGTTGCGCGGTGCAGCAGGAAGTTGCCTGAGCCTGCTGGCCCCGATCCTGCGCGAACTGAGCGAAGAGCAGGATGCGCGCTGGCTCACACTGATCGCCCCGCCTGCCAGCCTGACACAGGCCTGGCTGCGGGACGCAGGCCTCAACCGTGAACGCATCCTGTTGCTGCAGCCGCGCGGTACGCAAAGCGCTCAGCAGTTGACCTGTGAGGCGCTGCGCCTGGGCCGCAGCCATACGGTAGTGAGTTGGCTGAGCCCGTTGAATGCGAGCGCCAAGCAGCAGTTGATCACTGCCGCACGCGTGGGCGATGCACAGAGTTTGAATATTCGATTGGGATAAAACACAGGCTGGCTTGTAGCAGGCGAGCTTATTGTGGCGAGCGAGCTTGCTCGCGCTGGGCTGCGAAGCAGCCCCAAAACCAGGCACCGTGGAATGCCTGAGATACCGTATCAATCCATTCAGGGCCGCTTCGCAGCCCAGCGCGAGCAAGCTCGCTCGCCGCAAAAAAAATCGCTCACCACAGAGGCCACCTTAACCACAATGGCCGCCTTCGGGTCTCAGTGAAGCACCCGCGGCCCATCTTCCTTCTCCGGCTCACCTTCAGCCAGACGACCCGCCATCTGCACACCGACGCTCAACATGGCTTTCGCCACTTCAACGTGCTGGCCTTGCAGAAACGCTTTTGCGTCTTCTGAAAAATCCAGAATAACCAGAGAACCCTCGTCCTCAGCCCGGCGCAGCTCGATTCGGCCGTCAGGCAGTTCAACAATTTCCAGAAAGGACGTTGGCATAAAAGTCTGTTCTCCACGAAAGGCCGGGATTATATCAGTCATCCACCCGGCATCGCGTGGGATCTGAACAGGTTTCTTTACGGCTTGATGAATGGTGGTCTCGGGAACGCACTTGTCACTGTGGAAGCTGGCTTGCCTGCGATGCAGACACTTCGGTCTTTCAGTCAAAATCGAGGCGATGCTATCGCAGGCAAGCCAGCTCCCACTTTTTTTCAGTGCAAACCTCTCAGCACTCGTTCAAACCTTCACGAAAGCGCAGCGCCATCTTCTTCAGCTCCTGACGCCAACTCTCAAGTTCTTCGCGGCTCAGCGGCTTGGGTTCGTCCTCTTCCAGCGCAACGGCCACGATCAGCGGCTGGGTCACATCACCCTTTGGCACATGAGGAATACGCGGCGGCTGAAACATGTCGGCGTGGGCCTTGAGCAAGCGCGCCACCCAGCTATCAGGGCTCTGAGCCATTTCTACCAGCTCAGCCAGTTCGGGAATGGCCATGGCTTCCAGCACTTCGCGGGTCATGATCATTTCTGCACGGGGCGAACCGGCCTGGGGCAGGCGGTAGAACCCGGCAATCTCATGACACAAGCCCAACAAGGCACCGTATAGATGGAACAACGCCGCCTCACGCCCCGCCTGGACCAGCGCGATGGCGTTCATCTCTTTCCCTTCCTCGGCACGGCCAAGGGCTTCCAGGGACAAACCCGCGAAGTAAATTTTTTGATTGGTACGGGTATAGAGTTCGTTGGCCATAACGGCAGTCTCCGCAACGAAAAAGCGTGATGCTGGCTGTGTAATGTGGCGAGGGCGCTTGCTCTCGCCCGGTTGCGAAGCGCCCTGAAAAGTTGGGCCTGCTGCGCAGTCCAGCGGGAGCAAGCTCCCTCGCCACAGCAAGCCCGCTCTTACCTGATGGGCAGATTAACCGATCAAGCGCCCTGGCGCTTGTCCTCGACCTTCCACTTGCCGCCGTCGTAGAACGCTTTCCAGCCGGTAGGCTTGCCGTCCACTTCGGTCTGAACGTACTGCTCCTTGGTTTTGCGGCTGTAGCGGATCACGGCCGGGCGACCGTCGGGATCCTTCTTCGGCGCTTCACACAGAAAGTGGTACTTCGGATCAATTTCGTCCTTGTGCGGCACGATCTCCAGCACCAGCGGAGCGCGGGTCTCGCGGTTTTTCGGGAACTGGCTGGCCGCCAGGAACAGGCCCGAAGCGCCGTCACGCAGGATGTAGGTGTCGTTGACCTTCTCACACTTGAGCTCAGGCATCTTCACCGGGTCCATCTTCGGCGGCGCCGCGTCACCGCTTTTCAGCAGTTTGCGCGTGTTTTTGCAGGTCGGGTTGGTGCAGCCGAAGAACTTGCCGAAGCGGCCGGTCTTGAGTTGCATCTCGCTGCCGCACTTGTCGCACTCCAGGCTCGGACCTTCGTAGCCCTTGATGCGGTAAGTACCCTCTTCGATCTCGTAGCCATTGCAATCCGGGTTGTTACCGCAGATGTGCAGCTTGTGCTTCTCGTCCAGCAGGTAGGCGTCCATCGCCGTACTGCAGATCGGGCAGCGGTGCTTGCCACGCAGTACCAGCGACTCGGACTCACCCTCGTCGTCAGCGGCGATTTCATCGCCCGGCACCAGGTTGACGGTGGCCTTGCAGCGCTCTTTGGGCGGCAGGCTGTAACCCGAGCAACCCAGGAACACACCGGTGGATGCCGTACGAATCTGCATCGGGCGGCCGCAGGTCTGGCACGGGATGTCAGTCATCACCGGCTGGTTGGCGCGCATGCCGCTGTCAGGGCTTTCGGCCACTTCGAGTTTCTTTTTGAAGTCGCCGTAGAACTCGTCCAGCACATTTTTCCAGTCGCGTTCGCCCTGGGCCACGTCATCGAGGTTCTCTTCCATGCCGGCGGTGAAGCCGTAGTCCATGAGGTTGGAGAAGCTCTCGGACAGACGCTCGGTCACGATATCGCCCATCTTTTCCGAGTAGAAACGACGGTTGTGCAGCGCTACGTAGCCACGGTCCTGAATGGTCGAGATGATCGCCGCGTAGGTCGAAGGACGACCAATGCCGCGTTTTTCCATCTCTTTGACCAGGCTGGCTTCCGAATAACGCGCCGGCGGCTTGGTGAAGTGCTGGGACGGATCGAGCTTGATCAGCTTCAGCGTGTCGCCCTGGGCCATGTCCGGCAGCACGTCGTCATCACCCGGCTTGGCGATTTGCGGCATCACGCGGGTGTAGCCGTCGAACTTGAGGATACGGCCCTTGGCACGCAGCTCGAAGTCGCCAGCACCCACGCTCACGGTAGTGGACAGGTATTGCGCCGGCAGCATCTGGCAGGCCAGGAACTGGCGCCAGATCAGCTCGTAGAGGCGCTCAGCGTCACGCTCCATGCCGCTCAGCTTGGCAGGCGTGGTGTTGGCGTCAGAGGGACGAATCGCTTCGTGAGCCTCTTGTGCGCCTTCCTTGCTGCTGTAGACGTTCGGACTCTCCGGCAGGTACTTCTTGCCGAACTCGCCTTCAATATAAGTGCGCGCCATCGCGACCGCGTCCACCGACAGGTTGGTGGAGTCAGTACGCATATACGTGATGTAGCCAGCTTCGTACAAACGCTGGGCCATCATCATGGTTTTCTTCACACCAAAGCCCAGGCGGTTACTCGCGGCCTGCTGCAGGGTGGAGGTAATGAACGGCGCCGACGGCTTGCTGCTGGTCGGTTTGTCTTCACGCTTGACGATGCTGTAGCTGGACGCCTTGAGCTTTTCCAGCGCAGCCATGGCCTGAGCTTCGTTCAGCGGCTTGAAGGCCTCGCCTTTTTCGCGGGCCACTTCAAAGCGCACGTTGGCGCCCTTGGCGGTGCCGAGGTCGACGTGGACTTCCCAGTACTCTTCGGGGATGAACGCACGAATCTCGCGCTCACGCTCCACCACCAGCTTTACCGCAACCGATTGCACACGGCCAGCGGACAACCCACGGGCGATCTTCGCCCACAGCAATGGCGAAACCATGTAACCCACAACGCGGTCGAGGAAACGACGAGCCTGTTGGGCGTTGACACGGTCGATATCCAGCTCGCCCGGCTTGGAGAAGGCTTCCTGGATGGCTTTCTTGGTGATTTCGTTGAACACCACGCGCTTGTAGCGGCTGTCATCACCGCCGATGGCTTCCCGCAGGTGCCAGGCAATGGCTTCCCCTTCGCGGTCCAAGTCCGTTGCGAGATAGATGGTGTCGGCATCCTTGGCGAGCCGGCGCAGCTCTTCGATGACCTTTTCCTTGCCTGGAAGGATTTCGTACTTGGCCTTCCAGCCATGATCCGGGTCCACACCCATGCGCGAGACCAGCTGCTTGCGCGCTTTCTCTTTAGGGGTGAGCACCGGACCCTCGCCCGCAGCCGCCTTGCCGCGCTTGGCGGCTGGCTCCTTGCTGGCGCTAGCCGAACCGCTGGTGGGCAGGTCTCGGATATGGCCGATACTCGACTTCACCACGTACTCGTTGCCCAAGTACTTGTTGATGGTCTTGGCCTTAGCCGGGGATTCCACAATGACCAGCGATTTGCCCATGGATCGGAAAATTCCTGAATTCGAGAAGTGAAAGGCAGTTGGCGCCTGTCGCGGCAACGCTATATATAGTGGCAACAAGGTGAGGTCAAGCGCAGCATTCTGCGCGGCCTGCCGTTATTGCCCTGAAAAAAGACTGGGTTCGGCCTGGACCAAAGCAAAGCGCGGGACCTGCTCGCCGTCAACTTCGACGGTCTCCACAAACATGCTCAATGGGCGTACCCAAAAGCCGTAATCGCCATACAGTGCTTGGTAAAACACCACTTCTTCTTCGGTCTCCGAGTGCCGCGCCACGTTAAAAACGCGGTACTGCGGCCCCTTATAATGTCGGTAGAGCCCTGGTTCGACTTTCATGCTCTGGCCCTCGTACAAATTTTGTTGAAAAAAAATATTAAAAATTCCAAAAAACAAAAACCGGGGCACTGGGCCCCGGCTTCCGTCAACCCGACGCTTAAACGCGTTCGAAGACGGTGGAAATGCCTTGGCCGAGACCAATGCACATGGTTGCAACCCCAAGGTTGCCGCCATTTTGCTTCATCACGTTAAGCAGAGTGCCGGAAATACGTGCACCGGAGCAACCGAATGGGTGGCCCAGGGCAATCGCACCGCCGTGCAGGTTAACCTTCTCATTCATCTTGTCGAGTACTTTCAAATCTTTCAGCACGGGCAGAGCCTGTGCCGCGAAAGCTTCGTTGAGCTCGAAGAAGTCGATGTCGTTGATGGTCAAGCCCGCGCGCTTCAAGGCTTTTTGTGTGGCCGGTACTGGACCATAGCCCATGATTGCCGGGTCCACACCCGCCACGGCCATCGAACGGATCACGGCCAGCGGCTGGATACCCAGGTCCTGAGCACGCTGCGCCGACATCACGATCATGCACGAGGCGCCGTCGGTGATTTGCGACGAAGTGCCGGCAGTCACGGTGCCGCCCTTTGGATTGAACGCTGGCTTCAGAGCCGCCAGGCTTTCCAGGGTGGTGTCCGGACGAATGGTTTCGTCGTAGTCGAACAGTTTCAGGAAACCGTTCTCGTCGTAACCGTTCATCGGGATGATTTCATCCTTGAACTTGCCTTCCACGGTCGCCTTGTGGGCCAACTGGTGGGAACGCAGGCCGAATGCGTCCTGGGCTTCGCGGGTAATGCCGTGCATTTTGCCGAGCATTTCCGCGGTCAGGCCCATCATGCCCGAGGCTTTTGCCGCGTACAGCGACATGTGCGGGTTCGGGTCGACGCCGTGCATCATGCTGACGTGGCCCATGTGCTCCACGCCACCGACCACGAATACATCGCCGTTACCGGTCATGATCGCTTGCGCAGCGGTGTGCAGCGCGCTCATCGACGAACCGCACAGACGGCTGACGGTTTGGCCAGCGGCCGTGTGCGGAATCTGGGTCATCAGCGACGCCATGCGCGCGATGTTCCAGCCCTGCTCCAGGGTCTGGTTGACGCAGCCCCAGATCACGTCCTCGACTTCGTTCGGATCGACCTTGGTGTTGCGCTCAAGCACTTTGCTGATCAGGTGCGCCGACATGTCTTCAGCGCGGGTGTTGCGGTGCATGCCGCCCTTGGAGCGGCCCATCGGAGTACGACCGAAGTCGACAATCACGACGTCTCTTGGATTCAAGCTCATAAATATTCTCGCTCTAGTCGTCTGGGCACTTAGCCGAAGAAGCTCTGGCCATTTTTGGCCATCTCACGCAGCTTCGCGGTCGGGTGGTACAGCGGGCCCAAATCAGCGTATTTGTCAGCCAGGGCAACGAACTCGGCCACACCGATCGAGTCGATGTAACGCAGCGCACCGCCACGGAATGGAGGGAAACCAATACCGTACACCAGGCCCATATCGGCTTCGGCGGCGGTTTCAACGATGCCGTCTTCCAGGCAGCGTACGGTTTCCAGGCACAGGGCGATCATCATCCAGTTGATGATGTCTTCGTCCGACACTTCACGCTGTTCGTAGATGACCGGAGCCAGCACTTCGTGCACCGACGGGTCGGCCACTTTCTTCTGCTTGCCCTTTTTGTCGGCCTCATAGGCGTAGAAACCCTTGCCGTTCTTCTGGCCCAGGCGCTTGGCCTCGTACAGCGCGTCGATCGCGGAGCGGCGGTCGTCCTTCATGCGGTCCGGGAAGCCTTCAGCCATGACGTCGCGACCGTGGTGGCCGGTGTCGATGCCGACCACGTCCATCAGGTACGCCGGGCCCATTGGCCAGCCGAATTTTTCCATCACTTTGTCGATGCGCACGAAGTCCACACCGGCACTGACCAGCTTGGCGAAACCGCCGAAGTACGGGAACAGCACGCGGTTGACCAGGAAGCCCGGGCAGTCGTTGACCACGATCGGGTTCTTGCCCATTTTCTTGGCGTAGGCAACGGTGGTCGCCACGGCTTGCTCACTGGACTTCTCGCCGCGGATCACTTCCACCAGCGGCATCATGTGCACCGGGTTGAAGAAGTGCATGCCGACAAAGTTTTCCGGACGCTTCAAGGCCTTGGCCAGCAGCGAGATGGAAATGGTCGAGGTGTTGGAGGCCAGGATAGTGTCTTCCTTAACCTGGGCTTCCACTTCGGCCAGTACCGCTTGCTTGACCTTCGGGTTCTCGACAACCGCTTCGACCACCAGGTCGACGTGGCCGAAATCGCCGTAGGACAGCGTAGGACGAATGCCGTTAAGCACTTCAGCCATTTTCGCAGCCGTCATGCGACCTTTATCAACGCGGCCGACCAGCAGCTTGGCAGCTTCGGCCAGGCCTTGCTCGATGCCGTGCTCGTTGATGTCTTTCATCAGGATCGGCGTGCCTTTGGACGCCGACTGGTAGGCGATACCGCCGCCCATGATCCCGGCGCCGAGTACGGCAGCCTGTTTCACGTCTTTGGCGATTTCGTCGTAGGCCTTGGCCTTTTTCTTCAGTTCCTGATCGTTCAGGAACAGGCCGATCAGGCTCTGGGCTGCGGAGGTTTTCGCCAGTTTGACGAAGCCAGCCGCTTCCACTTCCAGCGCCTTGTCGCGACCGAAGTTCGCGGCTTTCTGGATGGTCTTGATCGCTTCAACCGGTGCTGGGTAGTTCGGGCCGGCCTGGCCAGCCACGAAACCTTTGGCGGTTTCGAACGACATCATTTGTTCGATGGCGTTGAGTTTCAGTTTTTCCAGCTTCGGCTGACGCTTGGCCTTGTAGTCAAATTCGCCGCTGATGGCGCCCTTGATCAGGTTCAGTGCCGCTTCCGCCAGTTTTTCCGGGGCAACCACAGCGTCAACGGCACCGACTTTCAGTGCGTCTTCGGCTTTGTTTTCCTTACCGGCGGCAATCCACTCGATAGCGTTGTCGGCGCCGATCAGGCGCGGCAGGCGTACGGTGCCGCCAAAACCCGGGTAGATGCCCAGCTTGACTTCAGGCAGGCCGATTTTGGCGGTGGCCGACATCACACGGAAGTCTGCGGCCAGGCACATTTCCAGGCCGCCGCCCAGCGCGATGCCATTGATGGCAGCCACGGTTGGCACATTGAGGTCTTCGAAATCGCTGAAAATCTTGTTGGCTTCGAGGTTGCCGGCCACAAGCTCTGCATCGGGCAGCTTGAAGTTGTCGACGAATTCGGTGATGTCAGCGCCGACGATGAACACGTCCTTGCCGCTGGAGACGATCACGCCCTTGACCGAAGTATCTGCTTTGATGGTGTCTACGGCCTGACGCAATTCATTCAGGGTTAGACGGTTGAACTTGTTGACGGACTCACCCTTGAGGTCGAATTTCAGTTCGACGATGCCACTTTCAAGAGCCTTAACCGTGATGGCTTTACCTTCGTAAATCATCAACTGATCTCCACGATATGGAAGCTGAACAGTACACACTGGACGCTGGCCTCTGGTCTGACACCGACGTTTGCGTCAATGCTCATGCCAATCCGCCAGGCACACCCGCCAATGCGATAGTCGGGGTTATGTATGAGACGTCCGACAGACAAACGCTCAATTCATACGCCCGTTTGATTTGGGTACGCCACCTTCTTCCAATTCCGGGCAGTTGTCAATCGCTCGAAAGGCTAGGAAAAACGCGACTTTCCAGTCATTTCAGAACCTCAACCATAGGCCCGCGACTCATCAATATTCAACTATTCACGAAATCAATAATGGAAAACTTGTGGGAAAAGGCTGTACAGAACGGGATATGCCGCTAGGCTAGCGACAACCGAAACGCGCCTGGGTGAACACCCGACGCGGGCACTACAGATTTACCGGCCTGCCTGGCCAACTCCAGCCCGATGATGATGTCGGGCTTTTTATTGCCGTTTTTTTATTCAACAGGCCTCACGCCAGGGCCTTGAGCAATTTATCAATGTCCTGCAACACACTTGCCTCGCCCTTCTCGCCCCAATACAAGGCGACCATTTGCTTGTCGGCTTCCACTTTGTAGACGTTCGCCGGCAGCGTCGCAAAATGCGGCAACAACTTCTCGTCCACGCACGTTTCGCGCCATTGGTTGACCCATACGCCCGGCTCCAGTTGCCAATAACTCCACAGGGCCGGCGAGCTGCCGCGACGTGGCCGGCAGTACTGCGCGCACGGGCTCGGCGGCTCGTGTTTGAGCCAGTGCGGCCACTCCTGGGGCGCCAATTGCATGGCCAGTCCGATGCGCCGCGCCTCCATCCGCAGCCCCATGCGCCCGCTCTGATGGCGCGACGGGCGCAGCCATGCCAGAGGGCTCAGCACCACCAGAAGGATTGACACCACTATCCAGACCGTCATATGTGTACTCCCGAATTTCCAGATGAGCGGATTTGATCTGACGCAACCCCATCCGCTTGAAAGCAGCCATACTGAATTTATTGCAGTCCCCTGGAGGAACGCCCCATGTCATACGAACATATTCTGGTCGCGGTAGATCTGACCGAAGAGTGCGATCCAGTGATCAAGCGCGCCCGCGCTTTCGCCGTCGCCAGCGGCGCCAAACTGTCGCTGGTGCATATCGTCGAACCCATGGCCATGGCCTTTGGTGGCGACGTGCCCATGGACCTTTCCCAATTGCAGCAACAACAGTTCGATCAGGCCAAAGAGCGCCTGGACCGCTTGATCCTCAAATACCCCGAAGTGACCAAGGAGAATTCCCACCTCACTTACGGCCAGCCGCGCCAGGAAATTCACCACCTGGCCAAGGAACAGCACTGCGACCTGATCGTGGTGGGCAGTCATGGCCGGCATGGACTGGCGTTGCTGCTGGGGTCGACTGCCAATGATGTGCTGCACGGCGCGCCGTGTGATGTGCTGGCGGTGAAGCTGGTCAAAGACGCCGGCAAGTAAGACCGATGAAGCTCCAATGTGGGAGCTGGCTTGCCTGCGATAACGGTGTGTCAGTTACCGCATGTATCAACTGACAGACTGCAATCGCAGGCAAGCCCGCTCCCACATTATGAAAAACCCGGTGTTCATCAGATGAACACCGGGTTTTTTAACGCCCCTGAATCACTCAGGCATCCAGCTCGGCCCAACGCTCAACCAGCGCTTCCAGCTCCTGGTTCAACGTTTCCAGGGACGCGATGACTTTGGCGGTTTCCGCCGCCGGGCGCAGGTAGAAGCCTGCGTCAGCCATTTCGGCTTCCACGGCGGCGATCTGCTGCTCCTTGGCGTCGATATCACCCGGCAAGGCTTCCAGCTCGCGCTGCAGCTTGTAGCTGAGTTTCTTCTTGCTGTTGGCAGCCGGCGCGGCTTCCGGAGCCGGTGCAGCAGCGACCGGAGCCACCACCGCCGACGTCAAATCAGCCTTGCCGGACTTGCTCTCGGTCACGCCCAGCAGACGCGGCGAGCCGCCCTGGCGCAGCCAGTCCTGGTAACCACCGACATATTCACGCACCTTGCCTTCGCCTTCGAACACCAGGGTGCTGGTGACCACGTTGTCGAGGAATGCCCGGTCGTGACTGACCATCAGCACAGTGCCGTTGAAGGTCAGCAGCACTTCTTCCAACAGCTCGAGGGTTTCCACGTCGAGGTCGTTGGTCGGTTCGTCGAGCACCAGCAGGTTGGCCGGTTTGCTGAACAGCTTGGCCAGCAGCAGGCGCGCGCGCTCGCCACCAGACAAGGCTTTCACCGGCGTGCGCGCACGTTGCGGGCTGAACAGGAAGTCGCCCAGGTAACTCAGCACATGGCGGCTCTGGCCGTCGATGTCGATAAAGTCACGGCCTTCAGCGACGTTGTCGATCACGGTCTTTTCCAGGTCCAACTGGTGGCGCAACTGGTCGAAGTAGGCCACGTCAATCCTGGTGCCCTCCTCAACCTTGCCGCTGGTCGGCTGCAGGCCGCTGAGCATCAGCTTGAGCAAAGTAGTCTTGCCGGTGCCGTTGGCGCCCAGCAGGCCGATACGGTCGCCGCGCTGCAGGACCATGGAGAAGTCCTTGATCAGGAACGGACCGTCCGGGTGATGGAAGCTGACGTTTTCCAGCACCATCACCTGCTTGCCCGACTTCTCGGCAGTATCCAGCTGAATATTCGCCTTGCCGGTGCGTTCGCGGCGTTCGCTGCGCTCAACGCGCAGGGCTTTCAACGCACGCACCCGGCCTTCGTTACGGGTGCGGCGCGCCTTGATGCCCTGGCGGATCCAGACTTCTTCCTGGGCCAGCTTCTTGTCGAACAAGGCGTTGGCGGTTTCTTCAGCGGCCAGCGCGGCCTCTTTGTGCACCAGGAAGCTGGCGTAATCACCGTTCCAGTCGATCAGGCCGCCACGGTCCAGCTCGAGAATGCGCGTGGCCAGGCTTTGCAGGAAGGCCCGATCGTGCGTGATGAACAGCACAGCGCCCTGGAAGTCCTTGATGGCCTCTTCCAGCCAGGCAATCGCGCCGATGTCCAGGTGGTTGGTTGGCTCATCGAGCAGCAGCAAATCCGGCTCGGACACCAACGCCTGGGCCAGCAACACACGACGACGCCAGCCACCGGACAATTCGGCGAGGGTCTTGTCGGCCGGCAACTGCAGGCGGCTGAGGGTGCTGTCGACCAGTTGCTGCAAGCGCCAGCCGTCACGGGCTTCCAGTGCCTGCTGCACGTGCATCAGTTTGTCCAGGTCTTCTTCGGTGACGCAGTTCTGCGCCAGGTGATGGTATTCGGCGAGCAAGGCGCCCACGCCATCGAGGCCTTCAGCGACCACGTCGAACACGGTCCGTCCGTCGGCCACCGGCAATTCTTGCGGCAGTTCGCCGATTTTCAGGCCCGGGGCGCGCCAAACAGAGCCGTCATCGGGCTTCTGGTCGCCCTTGACCAGCTTCATCATGCTGGATTTGCCGGTGCCGTTACGGCCGATGATGCACACCCGCTCACCACGGGCGATCTGCCAGGACACCTTGTCCAACAACGGCATAGCGCCGAAAGCAAGGGACACATCGCTGAATTTGAGCAGGGTCATACGTTTCTCCAAAAACCGGGCGCGCATTCTACCTGAGTTGAGGGTGGGATGCGGTCGGCATTTTTACCGTCGACACGTTCTGCAGAACATTTGCAGGGAACTTAAGCCAGCGGGCCGGCAAAGCTTTCGCCGGCCGCTGGCAAAAGGCTAAGCTAGGGGCAATCAGTGTCGGCCGAGCCGGTGCTAGTCGTGATTTCTCTGCACGGACGTCTCATGCGCAGTCGCCTTTTCAACTTTTTATCCTGTCTGCTTCTTTCCGCCACCGCCGTTCAATCCGCCCAGGCCGTGGACCTCACCACCCAACGTCAATATTACGATGAAGCCAAACGCGCCCTCGCCAAAGGCGATACGGGCCCTTACATGCAATACAGCGCGGCGCTGGCCGACTACCCGCTCACGCCGTACCTGGCCTATGACGAGCTGACCGCGCGCCTGAAAACCGCGAGCAACGAGGAAATCGAACAGTTCCTCGCCAAAAACGGCGACCTGCCCCAGGCCAACTGGATGAAGTTGCGCTGGCTGCGCTGGTTGTCCGACCGCGGCGACTGGCAGACCTTTGAAAAGTACTACGACGCCAAGCTCAATTTCGTCGAGCTGGACTGCCTTCACGCTCAGTACCAACTCACCCACAACCTGAAAGCCGAAGGTTACAAGAACACCGAAAAGCTCTGGCTCACCGGCAAATCCCAACCGGCCGCCTGTGACGCCACCTTCGGCCAGTGGGCCGCCGATGGGCAACTCACCGAACAGAAAATCTGGGACCGCGCCAAGCTCGCTGCCGAAGCGCGCAACTACGCACTCGCCAATAGCCTGGTGAAAACCCTGCCGACCCTCGGGGCCCAGGGCCGCCTGATGGTAGACGTGGCACAGAATCCCAACCTGCTCGGCGACCCGTCGCGCTTCCTGCCGGCCAACGAGGCCATGTCTGACGCCGTGGGCCTGGGCCTGCGCCGTCTGGCGCGCCAGGATCCGGACAAGGCCATGGCCCTGCTCGACGGCTATGCCAGCAGCATGCACTTCTCCCGTGACGAAAAAGTGTCGATCGCCCGTGAAATCGGCTTGACCCTCGCGCGCCGCTACGACCCGCGCGCCCTCGATGTCATGACCCAATACGACCCGGAGCTGCGTGACAACACCGTGTCCGAATGGCGCCTGCGCCTGCTGTTGCGACTGGCCCGCTGGGAAGATGCCTACCAGTTGACCCGTAAACTCCCACAGGATCTGGCGACCACCAACCGCTGGCGCTACTGGCAGGCACGCAGCCTGGAACTGGCCGAGCCGAAGAACCCGCAAGCCCTGGTGCTGTACAAAAACGTGGCCAAGGAGCGGGACTTCTATGGCTTCCTCGCCGCCGACCGCTCCAAATCCCCGTATCAGCTCACCAACAAGCCGCTGATGATGAGCCAGGCGTTGATGAACAAGGTGCGCAACACCCCCGGCGTGCGCCGCGCCCTGGAGTTCTACGCCCGTGGCCAGGTGGTCGATGGCCGCCGTGAGTGGTACCACGTCAGCCGCCATTTCAACCGTGACGAAATGGTCGCCCAGGCCAAGCTGGCCTACGACATGAAGTGGTACTTCCCGGCGATCCGCACCATCAGCCAGGCGCAGTACTGGGATGACCTGGACATCCGTTTCCCGATGGCCCACCGCGACACGCTGGTGCGTGAGGCCAAGGTACGCGGCCTGCATTCGAGCTGGGTATTCGCCATCACCCGCCAGGAAAGCGCCTTCATGGACGACGCCCGCTCCGGCGTCGGCGCCAGCGGCCTGATGCAACTGATGCCCGGCACCGCCAAGGAAACCGCGCGCAAGTTCAGCATTCCGCTGGCCTCCCCGGCCCAGGTGCTGGACCCGGACAAGAACATCCAGCTCGGCGCGGCTTACCTGAGCCAGGTGCACAGCCAGTTCAACGGCAACCGCGTGCTCGCCTCCGCCGCCTACAACGCCGGCCCCGGTCGCGTGCGCCAATGGCTGCGCGGCGCCGACCACCTGAGTTTCGACGTATGGGTAGAAAGCATTCCGTTCGACGAAACCCGCCAATACGTGCAGAACGTGCTGTCTTATTCGGTGATCTACGGGCAGAAGCTCAACTCACCGCAGCCGCTGGTGGATTGGCATGAACGGTATTTTGATGACCAATAAGGCTGGCTGAGGGCTCTGTGGCGAGCAAGCTTGCTCGCTCGCCACAATTAAGCCTCACTGCCCCTCACTTTCCCCATCACTGAACTGCAACGCCGCCAGCCGGGCGTACAGCGGGTTGCCGGCAATCAACTGCTGATGCGTCCCCACCGCCACCAGCTTGCCCTGGTCCATCACCGCAATCCGGTCGGCGTTCTTCACCGTCGCCAAGCGGTGGGCAATCACCAGCGTGGTACGCCCCTGCATCAACTGCGGCAAGGCTTGTTGAATCAAGTGTTCACTTTGTGCATCCAGCGCGCTGGTGGCTTCGTCCAGCAGCAGGATCGGCGCGTCCACCAGTAACGCACGGGCGATGGCCAAGCGCTGGCGCTGGCCGCCGGAAAGGCCCATCCCCCCGTCACCCAGGTGGGTCTGGTAGCCGTCGGGCATTTGCACAATGAAATCGTGGGCGTGAGCGATGCGCGCGGCAGCCTCGACCTGTTCGCGGGTAGCGGACGGGTTACCGTAACGGATGTTTTCTTCAACGCTGCCAAAGAACAGCGCAGGGCTCTGGGACACCAGTGCGAAGTGACGGCGAAGGTCCATCGGGTCCAGTTCGGTCAGCGGGTGGCCTTCGAGCAGAATGCGACCTTGCCGGGGATCATAAAACCGCAGCAGTAAATCAAACATCGTCGACTTGCCTGCACCGGACGGCCCCACCAATGCCAGGGTTTCACCCGGGTTGATGGTCAGGTTCACACCGTCGATGGCGTAGCTGTCGGGCCGCGAGGGGTAGGAAAAACGCAGGTCTTGCAGCTCCATGCGACCACTGACGCGCTCCGGCAACGGCACAACGCCCTCGGTTGGCGCCTGGATGTCGTTGCTCGACTGCAACAGTTCACCAATACGCTCGGCGGCACCCGCGGCACGCTGCAACTCGCCAAGTACTTCGCTCAAGGTGCCGACGGCGCTGCCGACGATCAGGCTGTAGAACACAAATGCCGCCAGCTCACCGCCGGAAATGCGCCCGCCGATCACGTCCATGCCACCGACCCAGAGCATCACACCCACGGCCCCCAGCACCAACATGATCACCAGCGTAATCAGCCAGGCACGCTGGACAATACGCTTGCGCGCCGTGGTGAATGCGTCCTCCACCGTCGCGGCGAAGCGTTGCTCGTCTTGCACCTGGTGGTTGTAGGCCTGCACGGTCTTGATCTGGCCGAGGGTCTCCGACACATAGCTGCCCACATCGGCGATACGGTCCTGGCTCAGGCGCGACAAGCTGCGCACGCGGCGCCCGAAGATCAAAATCGGCGCCAGCACCAGCGGCAGCGCCACCACCACGATGCTGGTGAGCTTGGGGTTGGTGACAAACAGCAGCACGATCCCGCCGATGACCATCAACGCATTGCGCAAAAACAGCGACAGCGACGAGCCGATCACCGATTGCAGCAACGTGGTGTCAGTGGTCAATCGCGACTGAATTTCCGAACTGCGGTTGTTCTCGTAGAAGCCGGGGTGAAGGTAGATCAGGTGGTTGAACACCTGCCGGCGAATGTCTGCGACCACGCGCTCGCCAATCCACGACACCAGGTAAAACCGCGCAAAGGTGCCCACAGCCAGACCCAGCACCAAAACCATGAACAAGCCGATGGACTGGTTGAGCAAATGCGGCGACTGGGTCATGAAACCCTGATCCACCAACAGGCGAATGCCCTGCCCCATGGACAGGGTAATGCCGGCAGTGATGATCAGCGCGAGCAAGGCTCCCAACGCCTGCCAGCGATAGGGCGCAACAAAGCGGCTGGCCAGGCGGATCGCTCGGCGTTGACGGACTGAAAACATGAAGGGCATCACCTGATGGGAGGGAGATAGGTCTCTACACCCTCAACATTGGGGGAACTTGAGTCAATAACAATGAGTCAGGTTAATTATGCCCGCCCATGCTGGCGCCTAGAGGTTATTGGTCTAACGTCTGGCTGGAAATCTGTATCGGTTTCTGGTGCACTGGGCGTTCGAACCGGTGACTTTGTAAGGAGTTGTAATAGCTTGGTCACGCGGGGGAATTAAAATGGGTACACAACCTGATGAGGAGACAGGCCATGACCTTGCACACCAGCAGCACTGACAAAGTAGAAGTCATCCGCAAAGAGCATCAGGCTCATCTGGGTTGCTCGATTATCGATGCCCAAGGGCGCGAAGTGCCGATTACTGAAGACATGATCCAGCAGGCTTGCCGTGAGCTGGAACAGCGACTGGTCAACCCTGCCAAGCAAGGCTGAAGCGCCCGCGCTCTGCCAAACCCGGCCACCCTTGGCCGGGTTTTTTATTGCTCGCTTAACGTATGACCGCGCCCAACGCCGTGACGATGTTCGACAGCACCTGCGACTCGCCCTGGATGCGCACCTTCAGCCCATCGATCTCACGACGCTCCGGGTAGTTTTTGCGCAGCAGGTCAAACGCCTTGCGCTGTTCTTCCACAGTGCCCACAAGGCTGCGGCGAAAATCCGCGTCATCACGGCGCGGGTCGTACACGCTGCGGCACAAGGTCGCCAGCGCCCAGGCCGGGTCGGTGGAAGCATTCAAATGCACTTCGGCCAGCCATGGCTGCGGCAGCAACTCACTCAATTGAATAACGGCCGGCTGCCCCACATGCGCGCAGAACGCCTGATAGATCTGCGCCGTACCGCGTTGTTTGCCGTCCAGGCTGTAGCCGGCGATATGCGGGGTAGCCAGCACACACAGGTCGGCCAGGTCGACGTCCACTTGCGGCTCGCCTTCCCACACGTCCAGCACGGCTTGCAGGTCTTCGCGCGCCAGCAACACTTCGCGCAGCGCGGCGTTGTCCACCACCGGGCCACGGCTGGCGTTGATCAGCCAGGTGCCGGGCTTGAGGCGTTCAAGACGTTGACGGTCGAACAGGTGCCAGGTAGAGCCATTGCCGGATTTGGTCAGCGGCGTGTGCAGGCTGATCACATCGCACTGCTCAATGATCTGCTCCAGGCTCACGTAGTCACCGTCTTCGGCGATCTGGCGCGGCGGGTCGCACACCAGCACGTTCCAGCCCAGGCCCTTGAGCACCTTGACCAGGCGCCCGCCAACTTCACCGGCTCCCACCACGCCGTAGGTGCGCGCGTTCAGCTCGACACCTTCGATTTCGGCCAGGGTTTGCAGGCTGCCCAGCACATAATCCACCACGCCACGGGCATTGCAGCCCGGCGCGCTGGCCCACTCAATGCCGGCCTGCCGGAAATAGTCGAGGTCCAAATGATCGGTGCCAATGGTGCAGGTGCCGACAAAGCGCACGTTGGTCCCGTCCAGCAAGGCGCGGTTGACGTTCGTCACCGAGCGCACCAGCAGCACGTCCGCCTGCTCGACCGTGGCGCGGTCGATGGAACGGCCGGGCACGCGGCGAATCTCGCCAAACCCTTCGAAGAATGCATCAAGCAGCGGGATATTTTCGTCGGCAACAATCAACATGGCAGGCTCCTTTCGCGGACTCGCAGTGTACAGGTGTGGGAGCTGGCTTGCCTGCGATGCAAACACCTCGGTCTATCAGCTGTACCGAGATGATGCTATCGCAGGCAAGCCAGCTCCCACACAAGGCCGTCCCACAGGGGGCCAGCGTCTGCGGGAGAGGCGCTTACAAATCGCTAACACAGGTTTTTTCCTGACCACTGCGTCAAAGCGTAGACTTCGCGCTCCTTGCGCTCTCTCTTTGACTGGACACCCGTACGTGAACACTGCCACCGCCCTCCTCTCCCGCCCCGCCCGCGTCAGCCGGGAAGTGCGCGGCCTGCTGACGCTTGCGCTGCCGATCATGATCGGCCAGTTGGCCACCACCGCGATGAGCTTTGTCGACGCGGTGATGGCCGGGCGCGTCAGCCCGCAGGATCTGGCGGCGGTGGGGCTGGGCAACTCGATCTGGATTCCGGTGTACCTGCTGATGACCGGCACCCTGCTGGCCACCACGCCGAAAGTCGCCCAGCGTTACGGCGCCGGCCAGTTCAGCGACATTGGCCCGCTGGTGCGCCAGTCGTTATGGCTGGCGATCGTGGTCGGGATTACCGCGTCATTGTTGTTGCTCAGCGCCGAGCCGATCCTGCATGCAATGAAGGTTGAGCCGGACCTGATCAAGCCGTCCATGGGCTACCTTCACGGCATTGCCGCAGGCATGCCGGCGATTGCGCTGTATTACGTGCTGCGCTGTTTCAGCGACGGCCTGGGCCGTACGCGGCCGAGCATGGTCATGGGCCTGTGCGGGCTGGCGCTGAACATTCCGCTCAATTACATCTTTATCTACGGCCACCTGGGCGTACCCGCCATGGGCGGCGTGGGCTGCGGCTGGGCGACGGCGATCGCGATGTGGGTGATGATGCTCGGCCTGGCCGGCTGGACGCGCTGGGGCCCGGCGTATCAGAGCAGCGAGTTGTTCAAACGCTTTGACTGGCCAGATTGGGCAGTGATCAAGCGCGTGCTGGGCATCGGCCTGCCTATCGGCGTCGCCATCTTTGCCGAGTCGAGCATCTTTGCGGTGATCGCCTTGCTGATCGGCAGCCTCGGCGCCACTGTGGTCTCGGGCCATCAAATCGCCCTGAACGTCAGCTCGCTGGTGTTCATGATCCCGTATTCCCTGAGCATGGCCGTGACCGTGCGCGTCGGCCAGGCCCTGGGCCGTGGCGAGCCCCGTGAAGCGCGATTTGCCGCCGGCGTCGGCATGGGCACCGCGCTAGCCTACGCCTGCCTGTCGTGCAGCCTGATGCTGTTGTTTCGCGAGCAGATTGCGACCATCTACACCCCCGACCCGGTGGTGATCCACCTGGCCTCGATGCTGATCGTGTATTCCGCGCTGTTCCAGTTCTCCGACTCGATCCAGGTCACGGCGGCGGGTGCCTTGCGCGGCTATCAGGACACCCGGGTGACCATGGTGCTGACGCTGTTCGCTTACTGGGGCGTGGGGCTGCCGGTCGGCTACGCATTGGGCCTGACCGACTGGCTCGGCGAGCCCAGCGGCCCGAGCGGCTTGTGGCAAGGGCTGATCGTTGGCTTGAGCTGTGCGGCGGGGATGTTGCTGGTGCGCCTGGCGCGCAGTGCACGCCGGCGCATCCGCGCCGAGAGGGTGCGGGCTTAAGCGGAGTTCTTGCGAATCCAGTACAGGTACGTACCGGCCTGCTCCTGCTGATCCACCAGTTCGTGGTCGAGGAACACGCAGAATTTGGGGATATCGCGACGGGTCGACGGGTCGGTCGCAATCACCTTGAGCAGGCCGCCCGGCGGCAGGTCGCGGATGTGCTGGTGCAGCATCATCACAGGTTCCGGGCAGTTGAGGCCGGTGGCGTCGAGGGTCCCATCGACAGGTAGATCAATACTCATTAGTCACTCCTGAAACAGACCCGCTCTTCTGTGGGAGCGGGCTTGCCCGCGATGACGGGGGCACATTCAACATAGATTTCGACTGTTATACCGCTATCGCGGGCAAGCCCGCTCCCACATTTGATATCAGTGTTTTTTGGGTTTCTTTACGTCTACCAGCCGGCGCAAATGGCACGTCACTTCCTCACGGTCGTGATACAGCTGCTTGCAGCCAATTTCCACGCGAATGCCGCGCGCCTTGAAGCCTTCCTCGATGCGCTCCAGCAAGCGTTTCACCTCGGCGTAACGCTGCTTCATCGGTAACTTCAGGTTCACCACCGCTTCACGGCAGTGGCCTTCGCCGATCCAGGTTTCGAGCAAGGCGGCGTTGCGCGCAGGCTTTTCGACGATGTCACACACCATCCAGTCCACCGGCTGCTTGGGCACGAAGGTGAAGCCATCAGCCATCAGGTGCTGCACCAGGCCGGTGTCCATCAGGCTTTCGGCCATCGGGCCGTTGTCGATGGCGGTCACCAGCATGCCACGGTTGACCAGTTGCCAGGTCCAGCCGCCGGGAGCAGCGCCGAGGTCGACGCCGGTCATGTCGCCGTGCAGACGCTCGTCCCACTGGTCGCGAGGGATAAAGTGGTGCCAGGCCTCTTCCAGCTTCAAGGTCGAACGGCTTGGGGCCTCACGCGGGAATTTCAGGCGCGGAATGCCCATGGGCCACATCGCCGAATTGTTCGACTCCGCCAGGCCCATGAACACCTCACGGCCACTTTTAAAGGTCAGCAACAAGCGCGGCTTGCTCGGGTCGTCCACCAGCTTGCCGGCGTTGAGCAGGGCCTTGCGCAGGTGCACTTCGAACTTCTTGCAGAAGTTGGACAGTTCCTTGCCATCGTTGGTGTCGACCATTTCCAGCCACAGGCTGCCGCACACCGGGAATTCGCGCAGGTGCGCAAGGATCACGCTGATGCGGTCGGTTTCCGGCAGGTCGATAAACACCCCGCGCGCCCACTGCCGCGGAAAGATCAGCTCGGCAAAGCGCTGGCCGTGCATCAGGCGCTGGGCGCCGTCTTCTTCGGTGCAGACAAATTCGGCGCAGGCGCTGCCGGTCTTGGCTTTGGCGTAGCCGGACACGTTCAGGCGCGCGGCGTGCTCCGCGATCTCGGAACAGACTTCGCCTTCAAAACCCGGGCGGCAGTGCATAAAAAGGGTGTTCATCAACTCTCCAAGTGAATCAACCGGCCTTGCGCTATCGCAATACCTGTCATGAAAACCCGCGCATGATAACGGAGTTCGGAACCTTGGACTTAACGATAGAGTCCAGTTATTAGCCTGCTAATGAAAACAGGGCTAAGTTGAAAGCTCTGTTCGTCCCGTCAGGTCCGTAGCCGTGCGGACCATAAGGAGTCATGTAATGTCATCCGTTGATAGCCTGAGAACCCTTAAAACACTGGAAATAGACAGCAAGACCTACCACTACTTCAGCTTGCCCGAGGCCGCCAGGAGCCTGGGTGACCTGGACAAGCTGCCGATGTCGCTCAAGGTGCTGCTGGAAAACCTGCTGCGCTGGGAAGACAACAAAACCGTCACCGGCGCCGACCTCAAGGCCATTGCCGCCTGGCTCAAAGAGCGCCAGTCCGAGCGCGAAATCCAGTACCGCCCCGCCCGCGTGCTGATGCAGGACTTTACCGGCGTGCCCGCCGTAGTTGACCTGGCCGCCATGCGCGCCGCCGTGGCCAAGGCCGGGGGCGACCCGCAGCGCATCAACCCGCTGTCGCCGGTGGACCTGGTGATCGACCACTCGGTGATGGTCGACAAGTTCGGCTCCACCAGCGCCTTCGAGCAGAACGTCGACATTGAAATGCAACGCAACGGCGAACGCTACGCTTTCCTGCGCTGGGGCCAAAGCGCCTTCGACAACTTCAGCGTAGTGCCGCCGGGCACTGGCATCTGCCACCAGGTCAACCTGGAATACCTGGGCCGCACCGTGTGGACCAAAGACGAAGACGGCCGCACCTATGCCTTCCCCGACACGCTGGTGGGCACCGACTCCCACACCACCATGATCAACGGCCTGGGCGTGCTCGGCTGGGGCGTGGGCGGTATCGAAGCCGAAGCGGCGATGCTCGGCCAACCGGTGTCGATGCTGATTCCGGAAGTGATCGGCTTCAAACTCACCGGCAAACTCAAGGAAGGCATCACCGCCACCGACCTGGTGCTGACGGTGACCCAAATGCTGCGCAAAAAAGGCGTGGTGGGTAAATTCGTCGAATTCTATGGCGATGGCCTGGCCGACCTGCCACTCGCCGACCGCGCCACCATCGCCAACATGGCCCCGGAATACGGCGCCACCTGTGGCTTCTTCCCGGTGGACGACGTCACCCTGGACTACCTGCGCCTGTCGGGCCGCCCGGCCGAAACCGTCAAACTGGTGGAGGCCTACACCAAGGCCCAGGGCCTGTGGCGCAACGCGGGCCAGGAGCCGGTCTTCACCGACACCCTGGCGCTGGACATGGGCAGTGTTGAAGCCAGCCTCGCCGGGCCCAAACGCCCACAAGACCGCGTGGCCCTGCCCAACGTCGGCCAGGCGTTCAGCGACTTCCTTGATCTGCAATTCAAGCCGACCAACAAGGAAGAAGGCCGCCTGGAAAGTGAAGGCGGTGGCGGCGTCGCCGTGGGCAATGCCGACCTGGTGGGCGAGACCGATTATGAATATGACGGCCACACCTATCGCCTGAAAAACGGCGCGGTGGTGATCGCGGCGATCACGTCTTGCACCAACACCTCCAACCCGAGCGTCATGATGGCGGCCGGGCTGGTGGCGAAGAAAGCCGTGGAAAAAGGCCTGACCCGCAAGCCGTGGGTGAAAACCTCGCTGGCGCCGGGCTCCAAGGTGGTCACCGACTACTACAAGGCCGCCGGCCTGACCCAATACCTCGACAGGCTCGGCTTCGACCTCGTGGGGTATGGCTGCACCACCTGCATCGGCAACTCCGGGCCGTTGCCCGAGCCGATCGAAAAAGCCATCCAGAAAGCCGACCTCGCGGTGGCGTCGGTGCTGTCCGGCAATCGTAACTTCGAAGGCCGCGTGCACCCGCTGGTGAAAACCAACTGGCTGGCCTCGCCGCCGCTGGTCGTCGCCTACGCGCTGGCCGGCACCGTGCGCATCGACATCAGCACTGAGCCGCTGGGCGAAGGCAAAGACGGCAAGCCGGTGTACCTCAAGGACATCTGGCCGAGCAGCCAGGAGATTGCCGACGCCGTGGCCCAGGTCAGCACCGGTATGTTCCACAAGGAATATGCCGAGGTGTTTGCCGGTGACGAGCAGTGGCAGGCCATTGAAGTGCCGCAGGCCGCGACTTACGTGTGGCAGAAGGACTCCACCTACATCCAGCACCCGCCGTTCTTCGACGATATTTCCGGGCCTTTGCCGCAAATCAAGGACGTCAAAGGCGCGAATGTGCTGGCGCTGCTGGGCGATTCGGTAACTACCGACCACATCTCCCCCGCCGGCAACATCAAGACCGACAGCCCCGCCGGGCGCTACCTGCGCGAGCAAGGCGTGGAGCCGCGTGATTTCAACTCCTACGGCTCACGCCGGGGCAACCACGAAGTGATGATGCGCGGCACCTTCGCCAACATCCGTATCCGCAATGAAATGCTCGGCGGCGAAGAAGGCGGCAATACGCTGTACATCCCTACTGGCGAGAAGATGGCGATCTACGACGCTTCGATGAAATATCAAGCCTCGGGCACGCCGCTGGTGGTGGTTGCCGGGCAGGAATACGGCACCGGGTCGAGCCGTGACTGGGCGGCCAAGGGCACCAACCTGCTGGGCGTGAAGGCGGTGATTGCCGAGAGCTTCGAGCGCATCCACCGCTCCAACCTGGTGGGCATGGGCGTGCTGCCGTTGCAGTTCAAGCTGGACCAGAACCGCAAGTCGCTCAAACTGACCGGCAAGGAGAAAATCGACATTCTCGGGCTGACCGATGCCGAGATCGAACCGCGCATGAACCTGACGCTGGTGATTACTCGGGAAGATGGCAGCAGCGAGAAAGTGGAGGTGCTGTGCCGGATTGATACGCTCAATGAAGTTGAGTACTTCAAGGCAGGGGGGATTCTGCACTACGTGTTGCGCCAGCTGATCGCCTCCTGAGCAACGCTGGAGATGATCGTTCCCACGCTCTGCGTGGGAATGCCTCTAGCGACGCTCCGCGTCACGGTTTCAAGAGCGGACGCTGAGCGTCCAGGGCTGCATTCCCACGCGGAGCGTGGGAACGATCATTAGCCGAACAGCCACTTCCACAGCAGTACCAGAACCACCACCGCCAACACCGGCCGCGCAATGCGGTAGGCCTTGGGATGCTTGCGCTTCCACTGTTTGACCTTGCCGCTGAACGTGTCGCTGAAGGTTTTGCTCCAGGCGTAGGCCTGGTTGATCCCGCCCACGCGTTCGTCGTCCAGGTTCTGCGGTGCCGTCGCACGGCCTAGCTGTTTGCTGACCCAGCGGTTGATGCGGGTCATCAGGCGGTTGCTCAGCGGGCGTTCGATGTCGCAGAACAGGATCACGCGGGTTTGTTCGGTTTCGTTCTTGACCCAGTGCACGTAGGTTTCGTCGAACATCACGTCTTCACCGTCGCGCCAGGCGTAGACCTGGCCGTCGACGAAGATGCGGCAGTCATCGGAGTTCGGTGTGGTCAGCCCCAGGTGGTAGCGCAGGGAGCCGGCAAACGGGTCGCGGTGCGGGTTGAGGTGGCTGCCGCCCGGCAACAGCGCGAACATGGCGCCTTTGACGTTGGGAATGCTGCTGACCAGCGCCACGGTTTTCGGGCACAGCGCCTCGGCCGATGGCAGGGGTTTGTCGTACCACTTGAGGTAGAAGCGCTTCCAGCCCTTCTTGAAGAACGAGCCGAAACCGGCGTCGTTGTTCTTTTCGGCGGCGCGGATGTAACCCTCGTCGAACAGGTGCATGGCCTCTTCGCGGATCACTTCCCAATTGTTTTTGAGTACATCCAGTTCCGGAAACTTGCTGCGGTCCAGGTAGGGCTTGGACGGCACCGCCGAAAACAGGTACATCAGGGCGTTATAGGGCGCGAACAGCGCCGAATGGTTGACGAACTGGCGCAACAACGGCAAACGCGCCTTGCCGCGCAAATGCACATACAGAATGCTGCAGATAAACAGCAGCAACACCGACAGTTTGGCGGCCAACGAAAAGGTCATGCAGCAACTCCTGAAAATAAGCGCCTGGCCAACAGCAGACGTAGCAGCCGGCCATGATAAACACTTGGACCATTATGCAGAAGGCCCAGGCCGACCGGCTGACATACATCAAACCTGTGGCGAGAGAGCTTGCTCCCTCGCCACAGGGGATCGTCAGGCCTGGTTTTCCTGCTCGGTAAACAAATCGCTGAACAGCATGCTCGACAGGTAGCGCTCACCGGAGTCCGGCAAAATCACCACAATGGTCTTGCCCTGCATTTCCGGCTTCTCGGCCAGGCGCACAGCCACGGCCATTGCGGCGCCGCAGGAAATACCGCACAAAATCCCCTCTTCCTGCATCAGGCGCAAAGCCATGGCCTTGGATTCGTCGTCAGTCACCAGTTCCACGCGGTCAACCATCGACAAGTCGAGGTTTTTCGGCACAAACCCGGCGCCAATCCCCTGGATCTTGTGCGGGCTCGGCTTGATTTCTTCACCGGCCAGCGCCTGGGTAATCACCGGCGACACAACAGGCTCGACGGCCACCGACAGAATCGGTTTGCCGGCAATGTTCTTGATATAGCGCGACACCCCGGTGATGGTCCCACCGGTGCCCACGCCCGCCACCAGCACGTCCACCGCGCCGTCGGTGTCGTTCCAGATTTCCGGGCCGGTGGTTTTCTCGTGGATCGCCGGGTTGGCCGGGTTTTCGAACTGGGCCGGCATAAAGTACTGAGCCGGGTCACCGGCGACGATTTCGCCGGCTTTCTCGATAGCGCCTTTCATACCCTTGGCCGGCTCGGTCAGCACCAGCTCGGCGCCGAGGGCCTTGAGCACTTTGCGCCGCTCGATGCTCATGGAAGCCGGCATGGTCAGCAGCAATTTGTAGCCACGAGCGGCAGCGACAAACGCCAAGCCAATCCCGGTGTTGCCCGACGTCGGTTCTACAATGGTCATGCCCGGTTTGAGTTTGCCGCTGCTTTCGGCGTCCCAGATCATGTTGGCGCCAATGCGGCACTTCACCGAGTAACCCGGGTTACGCCCTTCGATCTTGGCCAGGATGGTCACGCCACGCGGAGCAATGCGGTTGATCTGAACCAGGGGCGTGTTACCGATGGAGTGCGCGTTGTCTGCAAAAATGCGGCTCATGACGGGTCCTTAAGGCGAATTCAAAGAAGGCCCCAAGGGTATGCCTCAGGCCTTTGGGCGTCCAGTCAGAGGAACGTTGCGCCCGCGTGCGCGGTCCATCGCCTATACCCTGGGAGAAACGCTCAATGAAACGTCGCTACAGTGGGCTGCTATGGATCGTCGCCGTGCTGGTGGTTGTGCTGATTGCCCTGGATTTGGCCCTGCCCTATCTGGTGCGCAATTACCTGAACGACAAGCTCGCCGACATGGGCGATTACCGTGGCCAGGTCGCGGATGTGGACGTGGCCCTGTGGCGCGGCGCCTACAAGATCAACGGCCTGCAGATTGTGAAAGTCGACGGCAAAGTGCCGGTGCCGTTCGTCAAGGCGCCGCTCATCGATCTCTCGGTCAGCTGGCATTCGCTGTGGTACGACCATGCCGTGGTGGCCGAGGTGCAGTTCTTCCAGCCCGAGCTCAACTTTGTCGACGGCGGCAACCAACAGGCATCCCAGACCGGTAAGGGCACCGACTGGCGCGAACAGTTGGGCAAACTGTTACCGATCACCCTCAACGAAGTGCGCATCCAGGACGGCAAAATCGCCTTTCACAACTTCAACTCCAAGCCCGCCGTAAATATCTACGCCACCGCGGTCAACGCCAGCTTCTATAACCTTACCAACGTGGTCGACGTCAAAGGCAAGCGCGACGCCACCTTTGAAGGCAAGGGCATGCTGCTCGGCCAGGCGCCGCTGGAAGCCACCGCCGCCTTCGACCCGCTGAGCAACTTTGAAGACTTTGAATTCCGCTTTCGCGCCAAAGACATCCAGCTCAAACGCCTGAATGACTTCGCCTCGGCCTATGGCAAGTTCGACTTCAGCGCCGGCAACGGCGACCTGGTGGTCGAAGCCCAGGCGGAAAAGGGCCAGTTGACCGGCTACATCAAACCGTTGCTGCGCGATGTGGAAGTGTTCAACTGGCAGCAGGATGTGGAGAACAAGGACAAAGGCATTTTCCGCTCGATCTGGGAAGCCGTGGTCGGCGCCAGCGAAACCGTGTTGAAAAACCAGAACAAAAACCAGTTTGCCACCCGCGTGGAACTCAGTGGCAGCGTGCACCAGCAAAATATCAGCGCGTTCTCGGCATTTTTGGCGATTTTGCGTAATGGGTTTATTCAGGCTTTCAACGCCCGCTATGAACAACCCAAGCCTTCCGCAGATTAAATCTGGAAACTGGCTTGTGTGGGAGCTGGCTTGCCTGCGATGCAAGCACCTCGGTTTATCAGTATCACTGAGGCGATGCTATCGCAGGCAAGCCAGCTCCCACACAAGAGCGTGCCCCCAACGTGACTGCTCATTCAGAGACTGAATAACCCGTCTGCGTTCACAGTCGCCGGGGCCGCGCGGTATAGTCGGGCATTGCTGATTTTCGAGGAATGACCGATGAAGTTCGAAGGCACCCAGGCCTATGTGGCTACCGATGACCTGAAACTGGCCGTCAACGCCGCCATTACCCTGGAGCGGCCGCTGCTGGTCAAGGGCGAACCGGGCACCGGCAAGACCATGCTCGCCGAGCAACTGGCCGAGTCCTTCGGCGCCAAGTTGATCACCTGGCACATCAAATCCACCACTAAGGCTCACCAGGGTCTTTACGAGTACGACGCGGTCAGCCGCCTGCGCGACTCGCAACTGGGTGTGGACAAGGTGCACGACGTGCGCAACTACCTGAAGAAGGGCAAGCTCTGGGAAGCCTTCGAGTCCGAGGAGCGGGTGATTCTGCTGATCGATGAAATCGACAAGGCCGACATCGAATTCCCCAACGACCTGCTGCAAGAACTCGACAAGATGGAGTTCTACGTCTACGAAATCGACGAAACCATCAAGGCCAAAAAGCGCCCGATCATCATCATTACCTCCAACAACGAAAAAGAGCTGCCGGACGCGTTTCTGCGCCGCTGCTTCTTCCACTACATCGCCTTTCCCGACCGCACGACCCTGCAAAAAATCGTCGATGTGCACTACCCCGATATCAAGAAAGACCTGGTCAGCGAAGCACTCGACGTGTTCTTCGACGTGCGCAAAGTGCCGGGCCTGAAGAAAAAGCCTTCCACCTCCGAACTGGTGGACTGGCTCAAGTTGCTGATGGCCGACAACATCGGCGAAGCCGTGCTGCGCGAACGCGACCCGACCAAGGCGATCCCGCCCCTGGCCGGTGCCTTGGTGAAGAACGAGCAAGACGTGCAGTTGCTGGAGCGTCTGGCGTTCATGAGCCGTCGCGGTAACCGCTGATGCTGCTCAACCTGTTCAATGAAATGCGCGCCGCCAAGGTGCCGGTGTCGGTGCGCGAGCTGCTGGACCTGATCAACGCGCTGAAAATGCGCGTAACCTTCGCCGACATGGACGAGTTCTACTACCTGGCACGGGCGATTCTGGTCAAGGACGAGCGGCATTTCGACAAGTTCGACCGCGCGTTCGGCGCCTACTTCAATGGCCTGGAAAAGCTCGACGACCACTTGCAGGCGCTGATCCCCGAAGAATGGCTGCGCAAGGAGTTCGAACGTTCGCTGACGGACGAGGAACGCGCGCAAATCCAGTCCCTCGGCGGCCTCGACAAGCTGATCGAAGAGTTCAAGAAGCGCCTGGAAGAACAAAAAGAACGCCACGCCGGCGGCAACAAGTGGATCGGCACCGGCGGCACCAGCCCGTTCGGCTCCGGCGGCTATAACCCGGAAGGCATCCGCGTCGGCGATGCGGGCAAGCGCCAGGGCAAGGCCGTGAAAGTCTGGGACCAGCGCGAGTACAAGAACCTCGACGACCAGGTGGAACTGGGCACGCGCAACATCAAGATCGCCCTGCGCCGCCTGCGCAAATTCGCGCGCCAGGGGGCGGCCGAAGAACTCGACATCGACGGCACCATCGACCACACCGCCCGCGACGCCGGGCTGCTGAACATCCAGATGCGCCCGGAGCGGCGCAATACCATCAAGCTGTTGCTGCTGTTTGATATCGGCGGTTCGATGGACGCCCATGTGAAGATCTGCGAAGAGCTGTTTTCGGCCTGCAAGACCGAGTTCAAGCATTTGGAGTACTTCTACTTCCACAACTTCGTGTACGAATCGGTGTGGAAGAACAACCAGCGCCGCACCTCGGAGCGCACCTCCACCCAGGATCTGCTGCACAAATACGGCGCCGATTACAAAGTGATCTTTATTGGTGACGCGTCGATGGCGCCCTATGAAATCACCCAGGCCGGCGGCAGTGTGGAGCACTGGAACGAGGAGCCGGGTTATGTGTGGATGCAGCGTTTCATGGCCAAGTACAAGAAGCTGATCTGGATTAACCCGTATCCGAAGGACACCTGGGGGTATACGGCGTCAACGGGAATTGTGCGGGAGTTGATTGAAGATCAGATGTACCCGCTGACGTTGCGGGGCCTGGAAGAAGGCATGCGCTTCCTCTCCAAATAGATCGTTCCCACGCTCCGCGTGGGAATGCCTCTTGTGACGCTCCGCGTCACGCTTTGGGACGCAGAGCGTCCTCGGCTGTATTCCCACGCGGAGCGTGGGAACGATCAGGTGAACTGGCGCAAAAAATCGAGGTGTTGCCGGTGCGCCGTCTCCTGCACAACCGGCACCAGCCGCACTTTTTCCCCCGGCAGACACTGCGCCAGCCGGGCCAGCGCCAACGGCGTCAAAGCCCCCAAACGCGGATACCCACCAATCGTCTGCCGATCATTGAGCAACACAATCGGCTGCCCGTCCGGCGGCACCTGGATTGCCCCCAAGGGAATGCCCTCGGAAATCAGTGACGGCCCCTGGTACTGCAACGGCGCGCCCAACAGGCGCATGCCCATGCGGTCGGCGCGGCTGTCCAGTGCCCACTCGGTGTTGAACGCATCAAACAGGCTTTGCCCGCTGAACTGGCCAATCTGCGCGCCGACGATCACGTCCAATGGCGCCTTGGCTGGCAAACCCGGTGTGCCGAGCACTCTCATCGCCCCTCCGACACCGGAATACTCAAGGCGCCCGCCTTCAGCCAGCGCCTTGCCGAAACCGTTCACGCCGCCCAGTTCCTCGCGCACCACCGTGGCGCAACTGCCCAATACATCCGGCGCGTCAAACCCGCCCGGCGCAGCCAAATAGGCGCGCGCGCCGTTGAACGGCTGGGTAAAGCGCAGACGCTGGCCTTTTTGCAGGATAAAACTGCGCCCCGGGCTGATGGCACGTTCGTCGATATAAGCGCCCAGGTCCGCACCGGCCAGCGCCAGCAAACAATAGTCCTCGGCCCTCAGGGTAAAACCACCCAGGGTGATTTCCACCACCGGCGCATCCAGCGCATTGCCCAGCAGCCAGTTGGCCCAGGACATCGATACCCAATCCAGCGCCCCGCCCTGGGTCACGCCCAGGTGGCGCACGCCGAAACGCCCGGCGTCCTGCAGCAGGCACAACGGTGTGCTGGCCTCGATGATCAAGCGGCTCATGCCTGCGCCTCCAACGGCGTGTCGTCGCCACCCAGGTTGATAAATTCAGCGTGGTCGACGGGTTCGAACCGCACGGTGTCGCCGGGCTGCATCAGGCTGTAGCCGTCACGCTTGCGGTCGAACAGTTTGGCGGGGGTGCGGCCGATCAGGTTCCAGCCGCCCGGCGACACCACCGGGTAGGCGGCGGTTTGCCGTTCGGCGATGCCGACGCTGCCGGCCGCCACGCGTTTGCGCGGCGTGTTCAGGCGCGGCGAGGCGAGGATTTCATCCACCAAACCCATAAAGGCGAAGCCCGGCGCAAAACCGAGGGCGAACACCTGGTATTCGTGTGAGCTGTGGCGGCGGATCACGTCATCCACCGACAGGCCGCTGCGCTGGCTGAGCAGCGCCAGTTCGGGGCCGACGCTCAGGTCATACCACACCGGCAGCACGTGGCACTGGCCGCTGCCTTGCGTCTGGGGTTGCAGGTCGGTCAGCGCCTGGTCGATCAGCTCGCGGGCCTGGGCCGGGCTCAGTGCCGTGAGATCGTAATGCACCATCAACGTGGTGTAGGACGGCACCAGATCCACCAGCGCCGCGCCGAAAGCTTCACGCAAACGCCGGGTGCCGGCGAGCATCCACGGCATGTTGGCTTCGGCGATCACCTCAAATAAACGCACCATCAGGCAGTCGATGGCCACCACTTCAATCCGTGCCTTCATGCTGGCTTCAACGCCTGGCGAATGCGCTGTACGGCGGCAATCGAACTGGCGTTGTCACCGTGCACGCACAGGGTGTTGGCGTGCAGCGCCAGCGCGCTGCCGTCACTGGCGGTCAACGGTTCGCCGCGGGAAATGGTCAGCGCCTGCTGCACGATGGTCTCGGCGTCGTGGTGCACGGCGCCCGGCAACTGTCGGGAAACCAGGTGGCCCTTGGCATCGTAAGCGCGGTCGGCGAAGGC
This sequence comes from Pseudomonas tolaasii NCPPB 2192, assembly GCF_002813445.1. Taxonomy (NCBI): domain Bacteria; kingdom Pseudomonadati; phylum Pseudomonadota; class Gammaproteobacteria; order Pseudomonadales; family Pseudomonadaceae; genus Pseudomonas; species Pseudomonas tolaasii. The sequence goes on along the minus strand of NZ_PHHD01000001.1, from coordinate 3,185,060 downwards.
TTCGAACCACAGGGTGACGCCGTACTCATCGCCCACTGCTTGCGCGGCGCTGTTATCGCGGATCGCCAGCAGCATCAATGGCAGGTCGCCATAAGCCGCCACGGCCTGGATCACCGCGCGCAATTGCGCCGGGTTGGCCATCATGTCGTTGTACATCGCGCCGTGGGGCTTGACGTAACTGACCCGCGTCCCCTGCGCACGGCAGATGCCGTCGAGGGCGCCGATCTGGTAGTGCAGCAGGTCCTGGATTTCCTGGGGCGTGTAGTTCATGGAGCGGCGGCCGAAGCCTTGCAGGTCCTGATACGCCGGGTGCGCCCCCACTTGCACGCCGTGCTTGAGCGCCAGGCTGACGGTCTTGCGCATGATGCTCGGGTCGCCGGCATGAAAGCCGCAGGCCACGTTGGCGCAATCGATGAACGGCATGACCTCGGCGTCCAGACCCATGGTCCAGTTACCAAAGCTTTCGCCAATATCGCAATTCAATAGCAGACGGCTCACGGCGGGTGCTCCTGTAGGCTTTATAGTTTTTGTAGTGTGGGATTTTTCATACAGAACTCGCAACTTGTCCTGACACCCCAACGACGCTTATCGTGGAATGGCCCGATTTTTGGCGCTGACCCGCTGCGGCGTCCAACTAATAAAAACCGATCCAAGCATAAGAAAAGTTGATCCCATGAATTTGAAGTTCCTTGAAACCTTCATCTGGGTGGCCAAACTCAAGAGTTTTCGCCTGACCGCCGAGAAGCTGTTCACCACCCAGGCGTCGATTTCCAGCCGCATTGCCGTGCTCGAAAGCGAGTTGGGGGTGAAGCTGTTTCTGCGCGATTCGCGGGGCGTGAGCCTGACGCCGGAAGGCTTGAAGGTGCTCGATTATGCCGAGCAGATGATGGAGACCATGCAGGGCTTGAAGCAGTCCCTGGAAACCACCAGCAGCAAGGTCGGGCGCATCCGGATCGGCGCCATGGACACGGTGATCCACACCTGGCTCAGCCCGTTGGTGGCGGAGTTGATGGACCATTTCCCGCTGGTGGAAATCGAGTTGGTCGCCGACACCGCACTGAACCTCAGCGATCAGCTGCAAAAAGGCTTTCTCGATTTGATCCTGCAAACCGACCTGTTGCGCCTCGAAACCGTGCGCAGCCTGGAGCTGTGCAGCCACCCGATGGCCTGGATCACCGCCAGCCATTCGATCTACAACCGTGATTACACCTCCCTCGCCGAACTGGCCCGGGAGCGCATCATCACCTATTCGAAAAACTCCCATCCGCATCAGGACGTATTGAGCCTGATGCAAGCCAACGGCGTGGCCGCGCCGCGCATGAACTGTGTGAACTCGGTGTCGGCGATCACCCGGTTGCTGCGCGATGGCTTCGGCATTGGCGCATTGCCGCCGGTGCTGGTCAGCGAGGAATTGGCGCGCGGCGAACTGGTGATGCTGCCGATGGCGCAGAAACTGCCGAACTTGCAGGTGGTGGTGTCGTGGCGGGTGGGGGTGGAGTTGGTGGACGAGATTGTGGGGTTGTGCCAGAAGGTGGTGGCGCGGTATGCCGAAGAAGTCGGCCCGGAGCGAATGCTGCTGGCAAAACCCGATTAAAAACTGTGGGAGCTGGCTTGCCCGCGATAGCGGTGTTTCATCTTGAACATCTGTAGCTGATACACCGCTATCGCAGCGATGCGGCGACCCGACAAGCCAGCTCCCACATTTTTGACCGCATTGGTCTTTAAAGCCCCTTGAGGTCCCGCTCTTCGATGGGCCGGCTCTGGCGCAGGCGCTTGCCGCCCAACACCACCCAGTCGATCAAGCGGAACAGGCATTCCAGCCCGAACGACAACAGCATCGCCCCGCCCAACCCCCAGCCCATGGCCTCAGGCGTCAGCAAAATCTGGTAGCTGTAACCGTTCCAGGTTTCCCGGCGAATGTCCGGGTCGGCCGCCACCGCCACTTGCAGCGCTCGGATGTACCACGGGCCCTGCATGGCCTGGAATTGCTTGTCGAGGGCGACCTGGCGATCCAGCAAGGTGCCCAGGCTGTTGGCATCGCTGCGAAACACCGGGTCATCGCTGGCGCGATAGTGCGCCACCAGCGCCTGCAAATCGCCGTTGAAGAACTGCTGAGCCGTGGATTCAAAGCCGCGCAGGCCGGTCTGGGCCTCGATCAAATGGGCTTCGACGCGCTTGGCATAGTCGTTGATAAACCCCGGCACTTGCACGCCCACCAACAAACCAATGGCAAACAGCACCAACCGCAGATAACTGAGCAACATGGTCGATATCCTTACTCGGTGACGCCCTGGCTGACGCATTCACCGCGTCGCCACAGGCTCCATTGGCCCGGTTCGTAGCGGGTCCAGTTTTCGTTGTCGGTCAACGGCTCGGTGGCGATGACCGTCACCACGTCATTGGGGGTGGTTTCGGCCTGAAAATCCACGATCACGTCGACATCTTTCAACCGCGCCGGGCCAAACGGGGCGCGCCGGGTGATTTGTGCAAGCTTGGTCGAGCAATAGCAAAACAGCCAGTCGCCGTCGCTGAGCATGCAGTTGAACACGCCTTTGCTGCGGTATTCGGCACAGGCGGCGATCAAATCCGGCAGCACTTGCTCGATTTCCACCGGCTCCGGGAAGGCTTCGCGCACGCGGTTGAGCAGGTCACAGAACGCCGCTTCGCTGTCGGTATCGCCGACCGGGCGGTAGAAGGTGGCGCGAGGGGCAAAGTCGGCCAATTGGCCGTTATGGGCAAAACACCAGTTGCGCCCCCACAGCTCGCGCACGAACGGGTGGGTGTTGGCCAGGCTGACCTTGCCCACATTGGCCTGGCGGATATGGCCGATCACCACTTCACTTTTGATGGGATAACGCTGCACCAGCAGCGCGACTTCCGATTCGCTGCTGGCCGCCGGGTCCTGAAACAGGCGCAGGCCGCGGCCTTCATAAAACGCGATGCCCCAACCATCGCGGTGGGGGCCGGTACGTCCGCCCCGCTGCATCAGCCCGGTAAAGCTGAACACGATGTCGGTGGGGACGTTGGCACTCATGCCCAATAATTCACACATGCCAGGGCTCTCGCTGCAGGGCGGACAACGTTAAAGGCGCGGCTCGACCCGCCGGCCGCTGACCGGCGCCGGGCGGCGGAAAGGCTCGTCGTCTTCCACCGGCTCGGCGGCCAGGGCCGCGTCGGCAGCAGCCTTGCGCTCGCGGCGAGCGTTGGCGGCGCGCTCGATGGGCCAGCGGATCAACACGAACACGAGGTACACGGCGAGCGCGATCATGGTGTACATGAACAAATCGGAGATGGCCCGCCAGGCGTTGTTGCCCACATGCAGTACCAGGTCCAGCGCGGTAATGGCCACGGCCGGTGCGAACTGGGTCTTTACCGGGTCGACGATGGTCGGGCTGAACAGCAACACCGCCATCAGCAACTGCAGCGGCTCGCGTAGCCAGCGCCAGATCCAGCGGGTCATGCGCCACCATACCAACAGGCAGCCCAAAGCGGCGAAGGCGTAAAGGCCCCAAGCGATCAGATAGTCGTTCTCGGTCATGGTGTCCATGGCAAGGCTGGCAAAGAGGCGGCTATGATAACGGCTTTTGCGTGTCGCGGCTGCAATGCCTGCGGCAAACCGCCAGACAGAGAGGGATCCATGCCTACATCGACCGCTCCGATTGCCCACAAGGCCCCAGGCCAGGATCCATACGCCTGGCTGCAAGAGCGTGACAGCACCGAGGTGCTGGACTACCTCAAGGCCGAAAACGCCTGGCAGGAAGCGCAACTCGCCGACCAGCAGGCGCTGCGCGAAACCCTGTTCGAAGAGATCAAGGGCCGCATCCTCGAAACCGACCTGTCCCTGCCCTCCCCGTGGGGCCCGTACCTGTATTACACCCGCACCACCGCCGGCGACGAATACGCCCGCCACTACCGCTGCCGCCGCCCGGCGGATGACAGCCATGCCGTGGACGAGACCAGCGAAGAACTGCTGCTGGACCCGAACGTGCTGGCCAATGGCGGCTTTTTCTCCCTCGGCGCGTTCAGCATCAGCCCCGACCACCAACGCCTGGCCTACAGCCTCGACACCAGCGGGGATGAGATCTACACCCTGTTCGTGAAGGAATTGGCGACCGGCAAGGTCAGCGAACTGGAATTCCAGGACTGCGACGGCAGCATGACCTGGGCCAACGACAGCCTGACCCTGTTCTTCGGCGAGCTGGACGACACCCATCGCCCGCACAAGCTCTATCGCTACCGCCTGGACGGCACAGCGGCGCAGGAAGTGTTCCACGAGCCTGACGGCCGCTTCTTCCTGCATTGCTACCGTTCCAGCTCCGAGCGCCAGTTGCTGCTGGCGCTGGGCAGCAAGACCACCAGCGAAATCTGGGCGCTGGACGCCGACCAGCCGCAGCAGGCCTTCACTTGCCTGGCGCCACGGGTGGAAGACCACGAATACGACGTGGACCACGGCGTGCTTGACGGCGAGTGGACCTGGTTTATCCGCAGCAACCGCGACGGCATCAACTACGCGCTGTTCGTCGCGCCGGACACCGGCAACGTGCCGACCGAAGACCAGTGGCAGAACCTGATTCCGCACAGCGACGAAGTGATGCTCGATGGCGTGAGCCTGAACGTCAGCGCCATGACCCTGAGCCTGCGCATCGGCGGGCTGCCGGTGATCGAAGTGCACCCGCAGGGCGTACCTGCTTATCGCGTGGAATTGCCTGACGCCGCCTACAGCCTCTACGTACAGAACAGCCTGGAATTTGTCAGCGACAGGATCCGCCTGCGCTACGAAGCCCTCAACCGTCCGGCCCAGGTGCGTCAGCTTGAGCTGGTGACAGGCGCGCAGGTGGTGCTCAAGGAAACCCCGGTACTCGGCGTGTTCAATGCCGATGACTACGTGAGCCAACGTCTGTGGGCCACCTCCGCCGATGGCACCCGGGTGCCGATCAGCCTGGTGGTCAAGCGCGATCAACTCGGCAAACCCACGCCGCTGTATCTCTACGGCTACGGCGCCTATGGCCACAGCCTCGACCCGTGGTTCTCCCATGCGCGCCTGAGCCTGCTGGACCGGGGCGTGGCGTTTGCCATCGCCCATGTGCGCGGCGGCGGCGAACTGGGCGAAGCCTGGTACCGCAACGGCAAGCAGGAGCACAAACAGAACACCTTCAGCGACTTTATCGCCTGCGCCGAACACGTGATCGCCGAGGGCCTGACCACTGCCAAACAACTGGCGATCAGCGGCGGCAGCGCCGGTGGCCTGTTGATCGGCGCCGTGCTCAACCAGCGCCCGGAGCTGTTCCGGGCAGCCATTGCCGAAGTGCCGTTTGTCGACGTGCTCAACACAATGCTCGACCCGGAACTGCCGCTGACCATCACCGAATACGACGAGTGGGGCAACCCCGAAGAGCCCGAGGTGTATGAGCGCATCAAGGCTTACGCGCCGTATGAAAACGTCAGCGCCCAGGCCTATCCGAACCTGCTAGTGATCGCCGGATACAACGACAGCCGCGTGCAGTACTGGGAAGCGGCCAAGTGGGTGGCCAAATTACGGAGCACCAAGACCGACGACAACCTGCTGCTGCTCAAGACGGAACTGGGCGCCGGCCATGGCGGAATGAGCGGTCGTTACCAGGGATTACGTGACGTAGCGCTCGAATATGGATTTGTGTTCAAGGCCCTCGGCCTGATTTAGGAACTAAGTGCGGCGGTTTTGTCTGAACACAGAACCGCCCTACTGGATTGACGGACCAAGATTACAGCCATGCCACTACCGACCCTGATGAACAGCGAAATCCGCGACATGCTCATGGATTGTGGCTTGTTCGACCCTCTGTTGCCGGAGGACTTTCACGTCGCCGCCGGCTACTTCAACATCAGCAGCATTGCCCGCGATGAGGTGATTTTCCTCGAAGGCGATGCCGGCACTTTCATGTGCATCATCCACAGCGGCCAAGTGTCGGTGCAAAAAACCAACCACGCGGGTCAGCGCCTGACCATCGCCACCCTGCGCAGCGGCCGCGCCTTCGGCGAAATGGCCGTGCTCGACGGCGAGCGGCGTTCGGCCAGTTGCGTGGCCGCCAGTGACTGCGTGCTGTTGAACCTGGGCAAGGATTCCCTGGAAAAAATGCTCAACGAAGCGCCGCGAGTGGCTGCCAAAATCATCCGGGCGATTGCGATTGCCCTGTCCAAACGCCTGCGCATGGCTGACGGGCAACTGCTTTCCCAGCAGTTTTAACCGCCCGGCGTTTTGGGTTTGCTGTCGTTTTGCAGCAGGCCGGGCACCGTTTGATCCTTCGGCGGTGCGGGCAACACAATCGGCACCAGCGCCGGCGCACCATTGGCGGTAGCCTTGGGCGCGACGGGCGGGGTGACTTGGGGGTACAACGTCGGCGTCGGCGTGCCCGGCGCACCGGGGGTTGGCGCGGGTGCGACGGGCACGGTTTGCACCTCTTGAGCCTGCGCCGTGCCCAATGTGAGCGCGCCGAGCACAATGACCGTTAGAATGCTGCACTTCATCGATGGCTCCATGGCCTGACCGGAATGTCGTAAGGCTACTCCCAACCGCGCAAGAATGCCCTTCCCAATGAGATTTCCATGAAACGTTTCGTTCTGCTGGACACCACCCCGATCCCCGACAACGGCGGTGCCCTGTGCCTGTTCGAATACGGTGAGGATTTTGTCATCAAGATTCAGGGCGGCGACGGCGGCCAGTTGATGAACACACGCATGCACGGGTCCGAAGACGCGCTGGCTGAAATTCCCTGCCGCAAGGTCGCCGGGCGCCCGAACTCTCGGGTACTGATCGGCGGGCTGGGGATGGGCTTTACCCTGGCCTCGGCGCTCAAGCATTTGGGCAAGGCGGCCGAAGTCGTCGTCGCCGAACTGGTGCCGGGTGTTGTGGAGTGGAACCGCGGGCCGCTGGGGGAAAAATCCGGCCGCCCATTGCTGGACCCGCGCACCGTCATCCGCCTGGAAGACGTGGCCAAGGTGCTGCAGGCCGAGCCTCAGGGCTTTGACGCGATCATGCTCGACGTCGACAACGGTCCCGAAGGCCTCACGCAAAAAGCCAACAGTTGGCTGTACTCCACCGGTGGCCTGGCCGCGTGCGCCAAGGCGCTGCGCCCCAAAGGCGTGCTGGCTGTTTGGTCGGCCAGCGCCGACAAGCTGTTCAGCGACAAACTGCGCAAGGCTGGTTTCAAGGCCGAGGAAGTACAAGTGTTTGCCCATGGCAACAAAGGCACCCGGCACACGATCTGGATTGCCGAGAAACTCAAGGGCTGATCACTGACACAGGTGATCCCCTGTGGGAGCGGGCTTGCCCGCGATAGCGATGTATCAGTCAAGACTGCAGTGGTTGATACACCGCAATCGCGGGCAAGCCCGCTCCCACAGTTTTTGTACTGCGTCAGTGTTGGGTTTTGCGGTAATTGATCACATACGGCACTTTCTTTTCGAAAGTTTTTTCCAGCTCGCCCTGGTCGAGTTGGGTCATACCGCCCAACTGATGGGCAGTGAAACCGCTGTCACCCACCTGGGCATTCGGCGCCAGGCTGACCATACGCTTGGCCACCGATTCAATGGCGTCTTTATAGCCGCCCTTCTTGTTCAGGTTGAACGCGCTCAGATCGATCTGGCTGCGCAGCCAGTTACCCCAGTAGAACTCCAGAAACTCCGGCGCGATCGTGCCATCGTCCGGCTTGCCATAAGCCGCCTTGCGCGTGAAATACACCAGGCTGCGGAAAGTGTCGTCCTGCAGGTTCTTGAAACCCAGGTGCGCCGGTAATTGCTCGGGCGGCAGGGTTTGGCCCTTGTTGTCCTTGAGCCAGACCTTGCGCGCCGCCTGCATGCGCTGCCAAAAGGTAGCCATGTTCGGGCTGTTGCTGAAATCGTCGGTGACTTTGACCCACATCTTCAGCTGCGCGCCGCCGCCGGGCACTTCCCACAGTGTGGTGAAGCTGTGATGACCGTCGGTCAGGTACAGTTGGCCGCCGGGGCCGACCACCACGGTTTTCATGTCGTCGGGGTGGGTGCCCACCGGGTCCTTGCAAGTGAAGCTGGACGGTTGGTGCAGGTCGGCCTTTTTCGGCACGTTGCCGGCAGCACCCTGGCCGTTGGTCTCGCAGTATTCGTCAAAAACCTTGGCGGGTTTGTCGGCGAACAGGCCGAGGCTGTAATAAATCTGGTCAAACCCCACCACCGCCTGGGTGGGGTGCAGCTGTTCGAGGGCCACCTCGATCACCTGGCCCGGCTTTGGCGTGGAAAACGCCTGGGCCTGAGCGGCCAGAAGGCCAAGCAGAAATGCCGCAGTCCATGTGTGCAAACGCATAGGTTTCAGATCCTTGTGAATGAAATGAGCCGATACTACAAACGAATGCCAGGGCCAGGCTGTACCGCAGCTGAAAAAGCCAGCGGTCATTTGCGGCGCGAGCGGCTAGAATCAACCCTGTCCGTGAACCCCAAAATAGCCAGGAGCCATGATGAGCTCGACCAACCCGCCCTCCCATACCGCCAAGCTGGACCGCATCCTCGCCGATGCCCAGCGCGACCGGGAAATGGGCTACCGCGACAAAGCCCTGAAAATGTACCCCCACGTGTGCGGACGCTGCACCCGTGAGTTTTCCGGCAAACGCTTGAGTGAACTGACGGTACATCACCGTAACCATAATCATGATGACAACCCTCAGGATGGTTCGAACTGGGAGTTGCTGTGCCTGTATTGCCACGACAACGAGCACTCACGCTACACCGACCAGCAATACTTCAGCGAAGGCTCCACCAGCAGCCCGTCGATTGCCAAAGCCACGCATAACCCGTTTGCGGCGTTGGCCGGTCTGATGAAGAAAGACGACTGATTAGACGTTCTTTGCCGGCTCGGGCCTCATCGCAGGCAAGCCAGCTCCCACCTTTTGAATGTGTGAATACCTTCAAATGTGGGAGCTGGCTTGCCTGCGATGGCGATCCCCAAGCACTGCATGACTTGCAGGCCGTATAATCGCGGCTTTTCCTCCAAGGCACCCTTCCCCGTGGGCAATAAACGCTACAGCTGCATCGGTCTGTATAACCCCAAATCCCCCGAAAACGTTGGCTCGGTGATGCGCGCCGCCGGCTGCTACGGCGTGGCCTCGGTGTTCTACACCGGCGTGCGTTACGAGCGCGCGCGGGATTTCGTTACCGACACCAAAAAAGTCCACCACGACATCCCCCTGATCGGCATCGACGACCTGAAAAAAATCCTGCCGCTGGGTTGCATCCCGGTCGCCGTGGAATTGGTGGAAGGCGCCCGCCCGCTGCCCGAATACACCCACCCCGACCGCGCGCTGTACATCTTCGGCCCGGAAGACGGTTCACTGGACAAAGAGATTCGCGACTGGTGCGAAGACGTGGTCTACATCCCGACCACCGGTTGCATGAACCTCGCGGCCACCGTGAACGTGGTGCTTTATGACCGCCTGGCCAAGGGCAACAACACCCGCTCGGGGCCCAAATACTGATTTTTACGGAACATCCGGCGCCGGCGGGCAGTCAGCTACTTATCAATAGCCCTTGTTGGAGACAGATCATGAGCGACAGCAAAATCCTGCGACCTATCATCGAACACGACCCGCGCGAGCCACAGCCTACCCAGAACGTGCACGGCTGGGAGCGTATCGGCTCGGTGGCCGGCGGTGTGATGATGGTCGGCAAAGGCCTGCGCCGTGGCGGTATCTTCGGGCTGATCCAGGTGGCGATCGGCGGCGTGGCACTGGCCCGTGGCTTTACCGGCCACAGCTCGCTCAAGGACAAGCTGGAACAGGGCCGCCAGGAAATGAACAGCGTGCGCACCAGGATCGAACGCGCGGGGGCGGAGCTGAAGAACTTGAAGACCAAGGCGGAAGTGGCGGCTGAGAAGGCCACCAAAACCCCAGCCTGAAACCCTTCTCCAAACTGGTTGAGATCCAAATGTGGGAGCTGGCTTGCCTGCGATACAGGCAACTCGGTGGGTCTGTCAGACCTGGGTGATGCTATCGCAGGCAAGCCAGCTCCCACATAAGCCAGCTCCCACATTTTGTTTTGTGTAGGGTTTGGGACTCAGCGCAACAGCTTGTTATCCAACACCACTGAAGACTCGCCAATAATGCTTTCGGCCAGTTGCACAAACTCCGGTGTGGTGGTGCTGTTCGCCCGCATCACCGCCTGCGCCAGGTCATCGAGCGAACGCTTGTTGTGGGTTTTCACGCGGATCTCGCGGTCCAGTTCCTGCAACAGCAATACTGCCTGCGCCACGGCGGCCGGGCTGACATGTTCGCCACGCAACGTGGTGACGCCCTTGCCCTCCTTGCCCAACCGCGCCTGGATCGCCGCATACCGTTCATCGGTGATGCCACCCGCGCGGCGCACCAGTTCGATGGCGTAATACTCGCCCAGCCCTTCGCTGATCCAGTCACTGCTGTCATGGTCATTGAAACGGCCGATGGCCTGTACCACTTCGCGGATCAACGGGCTGCTGCCATTTTCACTGACCAGTGGCGTGCGGCTGTTGAGGTAGATCGAATCGCGCGATGAAAACACGCCGCGACGCATCGGGTCACTGGCGCCGACCACCAGCAACTTCGCCGGGTGGCGCGGAAACGCCGCCTCGATTTGCGGCCACACGAAGGTCAGCAACGTCAGCACATCCATACGGCGCATGGCCTGGCCCTTGGGCGAGGCCACGGTGACTTCGGTCTCGCCCAGGCGCACGCGACGGCTGCCCAGGTTGCCGGCGAGCATCCAGCCGGTGGGCCGGTCGAACAGGCGCGAGACGTTGTCGATGCGGAACTTGTACTTGCCGATACGCGGCCAGGCGGTTTCGACGCTTTTCCAGCCGGCAGGCAATTCGAATATCAGCCGCGAGACCAGCTCGGCGCCGTCCTGCTGGTCGAGCCGCGCGGGCGGCACCAGGTCTTCGCCGCGAAACAGCGCCCAACCCGGCGTCATCCGCGCCTCATAGACGCCGGGTTTGCGCGCGTGGGTCAGGCGTACGCGGTAAGTCAGGCTGGCCGCGTCGGTGCCGGGCTGCCACAGGCCACGGCTGCCGGTGACTTTCCACTGGCCGTCGGCCTTGAAGTCGCTGTAGTCACCGGCACGGCCGAGGTCGAAGTCCAGGCTGCGCACCGCCGAGCCGTGGGACAGGCTCACACGCACTTCGGCCTGCTCGGACTGCGGCAGCAGCTTGACGTGATAATCCAGGTCGACTTTCTTCGCGCACCAACCGTGCCCGCTCAGGCTCAGCAATATCAGGCTTGCGGCCAGCTTGACTCCCACCCTCATGCCCATTCCTTTTTCAGCCCGCGCGGAAGATCAGGTAATCCTCCCAGTCGTCTTCGGGCACGCTGCCTTCGCTGAGCATGCGCCCGGACTGGGAAATGCGTTCATGGTGCACGGCATCGCGGTCGCCGCACACCAGGTGATGCCACAACGGCAGGTCCTTGCGCTCGCTGACCAGGCGGTAGCCGCAGGTCGGCGGCAGCCATTTGAATTGGTCGGCCTGACCGGGGGTGAGCTGGATGCAATCGGGCACCGACGCACGACGGTTGGGGTAGTCGGTGCACTGGCAGGTTTTCAGGTCCAGCAGCTTGCAGGCGATGCGGGTGTAATAGACGCTGTTGTCCTCTTCATCCTCAAGTTTTTGCAGGCAGCACAGGCCACAGCCGTCGCACAACGACTCCCACTCCTCCTGATCGAGGTGTTCGAGGGTTTTGCGTATCCAGAAAGGTTCGACTTTGGCGGCCATGGCTCTGCATCAGTATCGGTAGGTGAAAAGGCCGCCAGTCTAGTGCCACAGGGCCGTGGGGCCAAGCGCTTGCGACCTGCGGTGTAACAACACTTGTCAGTCTAGTGGGCGCGCAGTAGCTTTGAACGCCGAATTGACGATCAGGAACTGCTCCATGACACGTGTTGCCGATTATCCGATCCACACCCAGTTCACCGAACGCTGGTCGCCCCGCGCCTTTACCGGCGAGAGCATCCCGAAGGACACCCTGCTGAGCTTTTTCGAAGCCGCGCGCTGGGCGCCGTCGGCCTACAACTCGCAGCCATGGCGTTTTCTCTACGCGCGCCGCGACACGCCGGACTGGGAACGCTTCCTGGGCCTGCTCAATGAATTCAACCGCAACTGGGCGCAGCACGCCTCGGCCCTGGTGATCATCGCCTCGAAAACCGACTTCACCGCCCCCGGCGCCACCGAAGAAACCCCGGCGCTATGGCACACCTTCGACACCGGCTCGGCCTGGGGCCACCTGGCGCTGCAAGCCAGCCTCAGCGGCTGGCACACCCACGGCATGGCCGGATTCGATCAGGAACTGACCCGTCAAGAACTGAAAATCCCCGAAGGTTATGCCCTGCACGCCGCCGTGGCCGTGGGCAAGCTGGGTGACAAGTCGACCTTGCCGGAGTACCTGCAAGGCCGTGAAGCGCCGAGCCCGCGCAAACCGCTGAGCGAGCTGGTGTCGGAAGGTGATTTCAGCCTGTAACGCATTGCCGGCGGGGATCCAGTCATGGCTCACCGCCGGCACGCAGCCGTGTGACTACGGAGCTATCAACAACCTGTTGAAGTCGTTGTACAAACTCGCCTTATACAGATCGTAGTCATCCATAACGTCCTCCGGCACGGGGTCACCGATAGTGAGGTCGCTACGTGTCTTGGGGCTGATATCGATCGGGTAAATTTTCTTGTCGCGGGCCGAATACAAAAAATTGCCCAAGTGCAAATCTCCCTGAAAAATGTTTTTTTCCTCCATTGATTTGATTGCATCATCCAAAAGGCTGCGCGTCTGCACCGGCAAACCAGTGGGCTGAAGACTGGCAAGGCTGACGCCATCGAGCTTTTTCATTTTGATATAGGCGTCGCCCATGCTGGTGAACGCCTCGGCAAAACCTTCTCCGTAGTAAAGGTTCAAGGCATCGGCTTGAATGATGACTGCATTGATATCAAATGACTCGACCTCGGTGTCGAAGCATTTATACACACTGCTCCCATCGAGGCTCTCATACACCACAGCCTCGGCGCCGGAACCAACCTGCCGTCCACAATCACTGTTTACCCGGTGGGGATAACCGCCCTTCGCGCCCAGGCGTTGCCACTGGTCACCCTGAACACGCTGCATTAGCAGCTCGGTTTGCCGATTGTTGTGATAAACCCGCGCCTGGACAATTCCGTCTTCGGTACGGCTGATTTGCCGCACTTCATACACCGACCGATGCCCCAGGTGATCGGTATGGCGTATATAGGAAGAATGTCCATTCGCCGCCGTATAAACGCCCTGGCTGTTGCGCGGCAGGCCGCTGATCGTCGACTCCGGCACCTTGAAAGCGGTATGCAGCGTGTTGTCTAACTCAGCACCTCGCGGGATGCTCTTCGCCTGAATCACGCCGGTTATCGCGTGGGTGTCGGGCGCAAACGCTTCAAGCGGGCTGCCATAGGGGCGCAGTTTTTTCACATCCAGCGCGTACCACTGGCCCTTATGTAAAACCGCCCCGCCTTCGACGGTATCGCCCGCCAGCCTGAAGGTGCCTATTGCAGCGGCGCCATGTTGCCGGCTCGCGGCTTTGAGCAAATCGTAGCTACGGCTTGCGCCCCTCAGCCGATGCACGCCCGTCGCACCTTTGGAGATCAGCAGACGGCTGCCTTTTTTGACAAGCCCGCCGACCCCCACAGCCAAATCACCGGCCCCACTCAAGGGGTTGAATGCCTCGATGGCTGCAGCGCCTACAAATCGCGTGGCCTTTGCCAATCCGCGGGAGGTGGATAGACCTTTTGAAAAGGCTTTACCCGCTTGCACAGCCTTGCCGGCACCCAGCGTGACCAAGCCAATGAAATCCAGGCTCAGGTCGAGCAACCCGTCGGCGACGTTACCGTTGCTGAAGTTGACGATGGCGGACCGCAGAGGAATGAGGTTCAGGAAAAACTCGCCGACGGCCTGACTGGTCGCGGTGTCCTCGTCGAAGGAGGTAATACCTCTGGCCTGCTGCAATAAATCGGCATTGTGCAAATCGAGAGAGCTGGCGAACACCCGGCCAATATAGTCACTGCGCGACGAGCCGAACCTGGGCACGGCCACAGCAGGAACCGGCTTCTCCCTGGCTTGATCCAGCTCAACCTTGAAGGGATCAAACAGCACCGTTTTACTGATGACGTTGGCTTCTCTCTGGTGCAGTTTTGTGTCCGTATAAGGCGGTGTGTAACGGTTTATCCAATAATTCTGTTTTTCGACGCGGGCGTTTCTGGTGTCTACCTCATAAATATTCACTTCGCCGTTGAGCGTGGTTTTGACCCGCAAGGTATGCCCTCGCGTTCTGAGGCTGGGTTTGGAAAACAGGTCCCCAGCCATCGTGTACTCATTGGTGTGAAAAAACTCCAACTGCCCGTATTCAAGGTTTTTCCGGTCCTGGGGCGCCAGGGTGGAGATCAGGTATTGGGCCAGTCCCTGATGCCCCTTCTCGATCAACGTGATCGCCTGGTCATAGTCCGCCTTGAAGGGCTTGGCGACGTCCAGCTTGCCTGCTTCATACAAGGCACAGAACCTTGCGACCGGAATCCGCCCGTCCCGTGAGAACCAGTGCTCGTTAGCCCCCAATACGCCGCCATTCATGACGATATCCAGCATCGAGCGCATTCCTGGAAACCGACCGCCACCACCCTCGATTCGAAATACCTTCACAAGGCTGGGCGCCTCGAACAGCTTGGGGTCAAGCGCAGGAAATGCCGCCTTGAGCACGTCCAGCGCCATCTTCCGACGGTCAGGAATGGATGTTTGTGCCAGGCTGCTTGCCGCCCTCAACGCCTCCATTTGACGATTGTATTCAACCCGCACAGTGTCTATCTCGGACGTGCGGGGCGTGTGGGTTGCCAGCAAACCGTTGGCCCACCCCCAATCTGCAAGCGCATTTTGCTGAATGCTTTGAAGCGAAGACTCACTCGTGTCGACCTGTTCGGCAAATGCGAGCACTTCGGCATAACTGAGATTCAGCGCACGTCCTGGCGAATCCGCTTCAATCCTGGCGGTGGCCATGGCCAATTGGGTCCAGGTCAGGCTGCCATAGGTCACGCTGGCGGGGATGTCCTTGACCAGAAATGCCGGGGCCGATCTGGCCAGCAACAGCCGCGCGCCCAGGGTTGCGGTTTGTGCCGTCACCCGGCCTTTTTCCAGCAAGTGCCGGCTGAGGTTATCGATTATCGTCGAAGGGCGTTGCCCTGTGTGCTGACGGTGCCCAAGGTCAAAACCCGCCACGCTGTTGCGAGCAGGCGTGTCACAGGACTCGGGGTCCAACCCCAACTGAACCGCCGCCAAGAGGTACTCGTTCAAGCTGCTGTCGGTCGCAAAACCACCCAGCTCGGTCTGAATGGCCAACCCCAACGTCTGAGCCTTGAGCGTGCCGAGCAATTTTTCAATGGCGATGGTCGGCGTTTTTAAATCCTCATCGGATACAGCGCTGCCACTGAGCAGATAACCCAGCGCGCCCTTGCGCGCATCCGCCAACGGCAGGCCGGGCAACCCGGAGCGATCGCTTTGCAACAGCTCGGCAATCGTGCGTCGCCCCTGCGTGCCAAGCGGCACGGGCCAGGACAGCGCACCACTGAAATTACCCAACGGGTGCACCTGAGACCGCTGGGTGATCAGGGCAGACAATTCGATCAGTTCGGCCCTGGAGCCGGGCACCTTCAAGTGGCTGCCCTTGAGGTACTGCTCAAGGCTGACCACGCTGGCGGGTGTCAATGCGTGCTGTCGATAGTAGGTGGAGTCCTCGCAGACGGGAATTGTGGTGTGCTTCAGGCGCGTAGCCAGCTCGGCAGCCAGGGCTTCACCGCGCGCCTGACCGGCGTCAGGAAACTGCTGGTTCAGGGCAACCGTGATTGCCTGAAGTTTTTTCGCCAGCGTTTTCCAGTCACAACTATCGCCAAATGCGGTTTTCAAGGCCGCCGGGTTGTTCAACCCTGCCTGCATCCTTTGCGGGGCAGAAGAATGAACCTGATTGGCGATAACCGGTGGGTTCTGTGTAGCAGGGTTAATAGAAGAAACAGAGCGCACAGAGGCGCTCGGGGGCATGACAACCGTCATAAAGATACCTGTCCATAGCTGAGAAATTCGTCCTGCGGGGCGCAGCGCTTGCGCATGCCCCGCGCTCACTGGGTGTCAACCCCAGGGACAAGGTTCCAGCCTGATTGTCAGGTTTTATGTCGGCCGTAAGAGGGGCAGCCTCAGTAGCCGCGCTCGAAGCTCACCTCGCCGCGCAACGCTTCCTTGGCCTGATAGGCGCGCAAGTTCTGCACAAACAACGCTACCATCATCGAAGGCGACGTCGGCGCCGAGCTGTGCCCGGTCAGCAGCAGGCCCCAGGCGGTCCAGAATGGATGGCGCTGGGGCAAGGGCTCCTGGCGGCACACATCGATCACCGCGCCCGCCAGGTGCCCTTCTTTCAGGGCCTCGACCAGATCAGCGTCGACCACCGCCACACCGCGCCCGACATTGATGAACAGCCCGGTCGGCTTGAATTGCTTGAACAGCGCCGCGTCGTAAAGGTCGTGGGTGTTTGGCGTGTTGGGCAACAGGTTGATGACGTAATCCACCTCGCCCACCAGGCGGCCCAGTTGATCCAGCCCGGCCACTTCAATAAACGGCGCCTGCTCACGCGCAGTGCTGGCAATGCCGTACAGCTTCACGCCAAACGGCAGCAAAAAGTCCGCAACACTCTGGCCAATGTCACCGGTGCCCACGATCAACGCCTTGCGCCCCGCCAGACTCTGGCCCATGCGGTTGTCCCATTTGCGCTCGACCTGGCTGACCAGCCGCGCCAGCACTTCGCGTTCGTGGCCGAGCATGTAGGTGAGCACGAACTCGGCCATGACCTGGCCAAAGATCCCCACCGCACGGGTCAGACGATAATCGCGGGGCAAGCCGTCGGCGAGCAGCGGCGTGATGCCGGCCCAGGTCGATTGCAGCCATTGCGGCGTGTGCCCCTGGCGCAACAGGGTGGCGAGCAGGTCGGGCTGGCCGAGCCAGATCGGGCAGTCAGCGGCCAGGCGCGACAACTCGGCCGAGTCACCGCTGGTCAAGACTTCCAGGTCCGGTGCCGCTTCACTCAGCAGTTGGGCGTAGAGCGGGTGATCCTGTTCAGCAATCAGAACACGCATGGTTCAAACCTTTCAAAAACAGTGCAGACGGCCGCCCGCTTCCTTACGGCCACCGCCAAACGAATACGTTTTCCTGGATGAAAGTGCCCAGGACAGGGCACCCATCGATCACATCGGGTCGTTGCGGCGCAGCAGCTCTTCGGGCAAGTGCTCGATGTACTCGTCCTCGGCCGGCGGCATTTGCAGGTGGTAACCCTGCTTGTCGAGGTTTTCCAGGACTTGCACGATGTCTTCCTGCTGCAGCTTGCGCTCGGGCGTGAGCACCAGGTCGAAGGCATGCGCCGGCTTGCCGAAAATGGTCAACAGGCCTTCCGGCACGCGTTCGAGGGCATCGCTTTTAAGCACATACAGGTACATGCCGGTGCGTTTGGAGCTGCGATAAATGGAGCAAATACGTTTCAAGGCTGTTCTCCGGCAGTGGCCAGGCTGTCGAGCAGCGCCTGGCCCATCAACTCGCGGCGCCAGCCACGCAGCGAGTCTGGCAATTGGTAAGGCCCGTCGGGGTAGCCACTTTTGACCAGGGCTTCGAGGGTTTTCTTGCGCAGCATCAGCTCCGGCGCCATGTTCAGGCGCTCGGCTTCTGTCTGGCCATAGGCGCGCAATTGCTTGATCAGCGCGGCGGCGTCCACCGGCAGCGGTTCAGCAATGGCAGGCGGCCATTGGTCCATGGGCACGCTGCCGGCACGTTTGATCAGGTCCAGCAGGAACTGGCCGTCCTGACGCACGGTGCGCGGGTGCATGTCTTCGATTTTGCCCAGGGCGGCGAGGTTATCCGGCTGGGATTTGGCCAATGGCCACAACGAGTGTTCGCGAATGATGCGGTTGCGCGGCAGGTCGCGGGCCCGGGCTTGCTGCTCACGCCAGGCGCACAGTTCGCGCAGCACGGCCAGTTGAGCGCGGGACAGTTTCCAGGCCAGCTTGGCGTCGCGGTACACCTCGTACGGGTCGACTTCGCGGCGCAGGTTGGCCACCAGTTCGGCGCCGTCTTCCAGCACCCAGGCGTACTTGTCGTCAGACAGCTGCGGGCGCAGGCGCGTGTAGACCTCGGCCAGGTGCACCGCGTCTTCAGCGGCGTAGCTCACCTGGGTCTCGGACAGCGGCCGCTGCAGCCAGTCCGAGCGGGTTTCACCCTTGGGCAGCTCGATATCCAGCACGGCCTGCACCAGGCGCGAATAGCCCATGGAGAAGCCGAGGTTCAGGTAGGCCGCAGCCAATTGGGTGTCGAACAGCGGCACGGGCAGGCTGCCGGTCAGGCGCAGCAACACTTCGAGGTCTTCGCTGCAGGCGTGCACCACCTTGATCACGCCTGAATTTTCCAGCAAGGCGGCCAACGGCTGCCAGTTATCGATGGTCAGGGGGTCGATCAGGTAAGCGCGTTTGCCATCGCCAATCTGGATCAGCCCGGCAATGGGATAAAAGGTGTCGACCCGCATGAATTCGGTGTCGAGGGCGACGAATGGCAACTGCTGCCATTCGGCGCAATGCTGGCCGAGGCTATCGTTGTCGCAGATCCAGTGAATATCGATGGCCACACGGCTCTCCCTTGAAGAATGGCGCGCAGTATATATCGCGAAAGGGAGTTGCGAGCATCCGCAGTGCACACGCCTTCATGAAAACTCCGACAAGAGTTGAAGAATAGTCCGACGAACGGGACTTATCCTCTCTTACGCAAAACGTAGACGCGCCAGAGTTTTGAACCGGGCAGAAACTCTTGCTGGTTCAAGACCTTGAACCCGGCCGCTCGGAACTCGGCTTCCATCGGCGTGCTGGAGTTCACCGAAACGATCACCGTGTCGCGGCTGACCCGATGAAACTCGCGCAGCAGCATCAGGCGCACGTCGGTGCCGGGCACATGGCGAAACAGTTCGAGGCAGAAAATGCAGTCCACCGCATTCGCCGACAGGCCGATGGAAAACGCCGAGCCCTGAAAGGTTTTCACGCGTTTAAGCAGCGAGGCCGGGTGATGGGTGAGCGCGTGGTCGAGCATGGCCTGGGAGTGGTCGGACGCCAGAATCACACGGTTGACGTGTTCGGCGAGCACCGGCCAGAACCGCCCGGAACCACACGCCAGGTCCAGGATCAGCCCCGGCTCGCCCGCGACTTTCAGCGCCTGGCGCACCAACCGCTCATCCCGCCAGGCGCCCAGCCGCTTGAGCAGCGCCGGGGGGCGCGTGTCGCCGCAGACCCTGGCATGCTCGCGATCGCAGCGCTCGGTGAATTCAATCTCGATGGAGGAAGGCGGTTGTGACGACATCACGGGCTCATATGAGTGGAACGGTAGTGAACGACCTTGATCCGCAGGTTAACCCGTGCAACGTGAAAAAAAAGTCGAAAGCCTCAGAGGCTGCAGAGCCCCAGTGTGACGAGCGGACCTGTTATGGATAGCGGGCCTCTTGTGGCGAGCGGGGCAAGCCCGCTCGCCACAAAAAGCCCACATGCAGCAATAAGCGCGAGCGCTACAACAGCCGGGGGATCACGCCTGATTCAGGTACCAGCGCCAGTCCTGTTCGCCGACTTCGCCCATGAATTGGCGGTATTCGGCGCGTTTGACCGCCAGGTAAACCCCAAGAAACTCACTGCCGAACGCATCACGCGCCCAGCTTGAATGCTCCAGCGCGCGCAAGGTGGTGAGCCAGTCGGTGGGCAAAAGCTCCTTGGCCTGGGCATAACCGTTGCCCTCCACCGGGGCGCCGGGGTCGCGTTTTTCGCGGATGCCACGGTGAATGCCCGCCAGAATCGCCGCAGCCGCCAGATAAGGGTTGGCATCCGCGCCGCAGATACGGTGTTCGATGTGCCGCGAATTCGCCGGGCCGCCGGGCACGCGCAGGCTGACGGTGCGGTTGTCCACGCCCCAGGTCGCCGCCAGCGGCGCGTAGCTGTTGCTCTGAAAGCGTCGATAGGAGTTGGCATTCGGGCAAAACATCAGCAACGCGTCGAGCAAGGTGCTGAGCATGCCGCCCACGGCCTGGCGCAGCAGTGGCGTGCCGTCGGCGGCCTCGCTGGCGAACAGGTTATGGCCATCGGCGTCCGCGAGGCTGACGTGCATGTGCATGCCGGTGCCGGCCAGGTCGTCGAACGGCTTGGCCATGAAACAGGCGGTCATGCCGTGCTTGTGCGCCACGCCCTTGACCAGGCGCTTGTAACGCACCGCTTCGTCCATGGCTTGCAGGGCATCGGCGCGGTGTTCCAGGGTGATTTCGACCTGGCCCGGAGCGTATTCGGAAATGGCCGTGCGCGCCGGAATGCCTTGCAGTTTGCAGGCGCTATAAAGGTCGGCAAGGAACGGCTCGATCTGCTCCAGCTCGCGCAGGCCGTAGACCTGGGTCGAACGCGGGCGCTGGCCGTCCACATCCCGCGCCGGTTGCGGACGGCCATTGGCGTCGGGTTTCTGGTCGAGCAGATAAAACTCCAGTTCCGCCGCCATCACCGGGTAATAACCGTCGGCCTTGAGCCCGTTAATGACTTTTTCCAGCAAGTGCCGGGGGTCGGCCACGGTGGCGGGCAAACCTTCGGTGGGGTGCATGCTGACCTGCACCGCCGCCGTCGGAATCAGGCGCCACGGCATGCGCTGCAAACTGCCGCTGACCGGGTAGGCGCGGCAGTCGATATCACCGACTTCCCACACCAGCCCGGAATTTTCCACGTCGTCGCCATTGATGGTCAGGCCAAGGATGGTACTGGGCAAGGGTCGCCCGCTTTCGTACACCGCCAGCAGCTCGTCGCGGTGCAGCAACTTGCCGCGCGGCACGCCGTTGTTGTCGAGGATAAACAGCTCGAACATCTCGATGTCCGGGTGCTGTTCAAGGAAGGATCGGGCTTCTTGCAGGCTCGCGAAAACACTCATGACAATTCTCATACGTTTGCGTCAGGCAGGCGCACAGGCGCCGCCGGGCAGATGCGCACAGGTGCGCGTCATCCATGGGGCAGATCAACGCAAGAGAAAGGTATCCGGGGGGCGCGCGTGGCGGCAGTGGAACAGGGCCCAGAACGCCAGCTCGGAAGGCAGTGCCTCGACAACCGTCGCACAGCCGGGCACCAAGGCGCCAGGCGATGTCTCGGGGTGAGTGTCGGGGGAACCGTCCATGCGGGCGCCACAGTGAGGAAGATGCCCGGCAGCGTCACACGCCGGCAAAGGTTGTTCAATTCAGGGTTGACGGAGTTTGGTTGCACCTGTGCTAAACAATTGCCATCTAATCGCCAGCTGGAAATAATGGCAGCCCCGCCCATGCCTCCAAGGACCCGACCGCATGAAAGCTCCCCTGGCCTTCTGTTTATTGGCAAGCCTGGCCACCCCTGCCCTCGCCGAATCGCGGCTTGACGAGGTGCTGCAACGCGGCACCCTCAACGTCTGCACCACCGGCGACTACAAGCCCTACACCTCGCTGCGCGCCAATGGCCGCTATGAAGGCATCGACATTGCCATGGCCGAGTCCCTGGCCAAGAGCCTCAACGCCACCATCACCTGGGTGCCCACCACCTGGAAAACCCTGATGCCGGACTTCCTGGCCCAGCGCTGCGACATCGCCGTGGGCGGGATTTCAGTGTCGCTGGAACGCCAGAAAAAAGCCTTTTTCAGCCAGCCTCTGGGCGTGGACGGCAAGATCCCGCTGGTGCGCTGCGCCGACGTGCAACGCTACCAGACCGTCGAGCACATCAACCGCCCCGAAGTGCGAGTGATCGAGCCCGCAGGCGGCACAAACGAAATCTTCGCCCGCGCCCACTTGGGCCAGGCGCAGATCCGCTTGCACGACAATGTCACCATTTTCGACGAACTGCTGGCGGGCAAGGCCGACGTGATGATCACCGACGCCAGCGAGGCCCGGTACCAGCAAAAGCTCAAGCCCGGCCTATGCGCAGTCAACCCCGAGCGCCAAATGCAATACAGCGAAAAAGCTTTCCTGCTGCCCCGCGATGACGTGGCGTGGAAGAGCTACGTCGACCAGTGGCTGCACCTGAGCGTGGCCACCGGGGTTTACCAAAACATCGTCAACCAATGGCTGGCGGCGCCCTGAGCCCCGGCGGTCTACGCTGTGGTCACATCTAACAAGAACGAGGAACGGGTCATGAAGGGACTGCTCCGATTCACCTTGCTGCTGTTGTTGGGCTGCGGCCAGGTGTATGCAGCCACTGCGCAGGAAGAAGACGCAACGGCGGCCAAGGCATTGCTGGAAAAAGCCCTGGCGTACTACAAGAACAACGGTGACAAGGCTTTTGCAGCCTTCAGCCGCCAGGGCGAGTTTGTCGACCATGACCGCTATGTATTTGTGGTCAATACCAAGGGCGTATTGCTTGCCAGTGGCGGGCCCTCCTCCGCGTTGATCGGTCGTGATGTGTCCGAGGTGCTGGGGCCGGATTTGCGCCAGTCATTCAAGGACGCCTTGAAGGTGCCGGAAGGCCAGGGCATCCAGCAGGCCGACTACCGCTGGCAGAACTGGAACGACGGCAAGGTGGAACACAAATATGTGTTCTACCAGCGTGTGGGCGAGCGGATTCTGGCCGTGGGGTATTACCTGCCACGGGCCACACCGGAGCAGGCACGGGCGCTGCGCAACAAGGCGGCGACCGCGTTGATAAAGGACGAAGCCGGGACGCTGAAGGCGATCAATTCGTTGCAGGGCGGGTTTCTGCAGGATGATTTGTATGTGTTTGTGGTGGACCTGAACACCGGGCGGTATGTGGCGCACGGGACCAATTTGCGCTTGGTGAATACGGATTTTCGCAAGATCAAAGACCCGGATGGCCGGCCGGTGGGGGAGCCGATGTTGAAGATCATGGCGGAGCAGGATCAGGGGGAATACAAGTATCGGTGGAAGAACCCGGTGACGGACCGGGTTGAGAATAAGCATGCTTATGTGCGTAAGGCCGGGCATTTTATGGTTGCGGTGGGTTACTACAGCCCCTGATCAACCTTGAAATGCACACCCCTGTGGGAGCTGGCTTGCCTGCGATAGCGGTGTATCAATGGCAACTGTGCCAACGGGTCGAGCGCAATCGCAGGCAAGCCAGCTCCCACATTTGGATCTATCGAGTGTCAGTTATCTAGCCTTGTCTTCACGGCCGCGCAGCAAGCGATTCGGCATGGCAACCGCCGCCGCCAACCCCAACAACGACACCCCCGCACTCACCATCAGCAAATGCCGAAACGTTACCGCCAACTCGCCGCGCAACGCATCCTGCGCCGGGCCGGGCGCGGCGTTCAGGCCGTCGAGCAAAACGTTACCCGACCCACCCTCACTCGCTAACGCGCCACTGGCCAGGTGCGCAAAACTCGAATCCTGCAACAACGCCAACAGCAGTGCCGACATGCACGCTACCCCCACCGCCCCACCCAGGGAGCGGAACAGATTGGTGGTGCTCGTGGCAACGCCGATATCCCGCTGTTCCACCGAGTTTTGCGTTCCCACCAGGGACGTCGGAAACTGCATCCCCGCCGCAATCCCGCACAGCAACATGAACACCGCCGTCAGCACCACCGCCTGGGGCGCGCTGTAGGCCATGCCCAGAATCGCCAACGGGCTCAACAACGCGCCGCTGAGGATCATCGGTTTATAGCGCCCGGTCACCGACGTCATGCGCCCGGCGAAATAGGCGCCCATCGGCAAGCCCATCGCCAGCGGCAATAAATGCAATGCCGCGCTGTCGGCCCCGGAGCCGGTCACCGTCTGGTACCGCAACGGCATCAGCACCGTCAGGGAAATTGCCTGGAAGCTGGTAAAGAAAATCGTGCACCAGCACAACACCGCGCTGCGGTTGGCAAACAGGTGCATGGGCAACAGCGGCTCGCGGGCACGGCGTTCGTGCCACACAAACACACTCAGCGCCACCAGCGCGCAGGCCAGCAGGCCCAGCACTTGCTGATCACGCCAGTGATGGCCCTGGCCGATTTCGGTGATGCCCAGCAACAAGGCGGTCAAGCCGATGATCATCAGCAACGTGCCGAGGTAATCGATGATCGGCTTGCGTTGCGGCACCGGCAGCCCGACCAGGGTGCGATGGGCCACGTACCAGGCACCGGCGCCCAGTGGCAGGTTGATCAGGAACACCCAGCGCCACGACAGGTACTCGGTCATGTAACCGCCCAATACGGGTCCGGCCACGCTGGCCACCGCGTACATGCTGCTGAAATAGCCCTGATAACGCCCGCGCTCGCGGGGCGGAATAATGTCGCCGATGATCGCCTGGCTCACCGAGATCATGCCGCCGGCACCAATGCCCTGGAGAATCCGCGCCAGCACCAATTGCTCCATGCTTTGCGCCATGCCGCAGAACAGCGAGGCCACGGTGAACACGCCCATGCCGATCAGCATCATCGGCCGGCGCCCGTACAGGTCGCCGAGCTTGCCGTAGATCGGTACCGCCACGGTCATCGCCACCATGTAGCCGGAGATCACCCAGGCCAGCAGGTTGACGTCATGGAACTGTGCGGAAATGGCGGGCATGGACACGGCGACAATGGTCTGGTCCAAAGCCCCCAGGAAAATCGCCAGCATCAAGGCGGCGAGCACACTGCGTACGGCGGGAACGGGTTGGGCGGGCTGATTCAGATTGGTCACGGCAGAACCTTCGAGCTGGGCCCGCGAGCGAGGAAAGGCTCGCGGGAATGCTCAACATCTTACTCGATAGCTGGCTATTCGATAGCCTCGTAAGGAAGCCCGACGTAATTTTCTGCAATGGTTTTGCGACCGGCTTCAGAGTGGATGAAATACGACAACTCACTCTCGGCGATGCGCCGGCTGAAGCCGTCCGCTTCGGGGAATTCGTGCAGCATCGAGGTCATCCACCAGGAAAACCGCTCGGCCTTCCACACGCGGCGCAGGCAGATGGCCGAGTATTGTTCCAGCAAGTCCACACGCCCCTCGCGGTACACCTTGAGCAGGATGCGATACAGCGTGCTCACATCGCTGGCCGCCAGGTTCAGGCCCTTGGCGCCGGTGGGCGGCACGATGTGCGCGGCGTCGCCGAGCAAAAACAGGCGCCCGTACTGCATCGGTTCCACCACAAAGCTGCGCAGCGGCGCGATGCTTTTCTCGATGGACGGCCCGGTGACCAGCCTCTCGGCCAGTTCAGGCGGCAGGCGGCTTTTCAGTTCGTCCCAGAAACGCTCATCCGGCCACTCCTCCAGCGACTCTTGCGCCGGCACCTGCAGGTAATAGCGGCTGCGGGTCGACGAACGCATGCTGCACAGGGCAAAGCCGCGCGGGTGTTTGGCGTAGACCAGCTCAGGATGCACCGGCGGCGTGTCGGCGAGCAGGCCCAGCCAGCCGAAGGGATACACGCGCTCGAACACGTGCAGTGATTCGGCAGGAATCGATTGGCGTGCCACGCCGTGAAAGCCGTCGCAACCGGCGATGTAGTCGCAGTCCAGCCGGAAACGTTCACCCTGATGCTCGAACGTCAGCCAGGGCCGATCGGTTTTCATGTCATGGGGTTGCACATTGCTGGCTTCGTAAAGCGTGACGGCACCGGCGTCGGCCCGGGCCGCCATCAGGTCGCGGGTGACTTCGGTCTGGCCGTAGACCATCACCGACTGGCCGCCGGTCAAGGCGTTGAGGTCGATAGGGCTTAGCTGGCCATCGAGTGCCAGCTCAAACCCGTGATGCACCAGGCCTTCGGCATCCATGCGCCGGCTCACACCGGCCTCGCGCAGCAGGTCGACCATGCCTTGCTCCAGCACCCCGGCACGGATGCGGCCCTTCACATAATCGGCGCGCTGGCGCTCCACAATCAGGGTCTGGATGCCGGCGTTATGCAGCAGTTGGCCGAGCAGCAATCCCGAAGGACCGGCGCCAATAATGGCGACTTGGGTTTTCAGCGTTTTCATTATTTTTATGGCCCGCAAGCTTCACCGAACGGATTGGGTGAAAGAGTTGTCATTGAACTGGTTGCTGGCATTTTTCACTTGAGTGGCCGGCATAAGAAGGTGAAAACTGAGCCAATGCCTGCGCTTTTTGCCAATCGGGGCGATTACCGCACCACTATCCTGAGTATCGGATTGAAACCATGACCAAAACTGCCAGTTCCGCGATCCCGGTGTTCAAGCTGTACGGTGAAAGCCAGCAATGGCCAACGCCAGACCTGCTGCACTGCGAGACTATCTCTCGGCGCAGCCGGGAATATCAGTGGGAAATCCAGCCCCACCGGCACGCGGATCTGTGCCAGTTGCTGTACGTACACAAAGGCCAGGCGCAACTGGAAATCGAAGGCCAGCGCACCACGCTCAACGAAGCCACGTTGCAGGTGCTGCCGCCGCTGTGCGTGCACGGCTTTCGGTTTTCCGAAGATGTGGAAGGCTACGTCGTCACCCTGGCGGCGCCGCTGGTCAGCCATTTGCAGGAACAATTGGGCACGACGGTGGACGGGCTACAGGCCCTGGGCAATTACCCGGCGGGCAAGGACAGTGACTACCTCAATGCGCAATTCGCCCGCCTGCAGACTGAATATGCCGATGAGCAACCCGCGCGGGACATGATGATGCATGCCCTGGTCAGCGTGCTGCTGGTGTGGATCAGCCGCCAGGCCATTCAGCGTCGCCACCCGCGTGCGCCGCGTGGCCGTGAATATTTCCGGCGCTTCACCCAGTTGGTCGAGCAGCATTATCGCGAGCACCCGAAGATTGAAGATTTGGCCCACAAGCTGGGCATCTCGGTCTCACACCTGAACGGGACGTGTCGGGAATTGGGCGGGCAGCCCGCGTTGCAGATCATGCATGATCGCCAGTTGCTGGAAGCCAAGCGCCTGCTGACCTACACCAGCATGACCATCAACGAAATGTCGGAAGTGCTGGGCTTTTCCGACCCCACCAACTTCTCGCGGTTATTCCGCCGACGGGTCGGCTTCTCACCCAAGGCCTTTCGCGAGCAGTTGAAGGCAGACCAGGCGGTTACCTGAGTGCGCTGAAACTGCCGGTGCGCGGCACGCACAAATCCTGATGGCAGTTGACGGCGAACGCCGCCGGCTGCATGCGTGTTTGCTCGACGCGATAAGCGGCAGTGCCATACAGCGCCGTCGCCAGGGCGCACAGGGTGAAAATCATCAGGTACTTTCTGATTTTTAGAGTCATGGCAAAGACCTCTGAACAGACCTTCACGGTCCTGTTTAAAGCATAGGTCAGTCACGGCGACTTGCCATTATCGGGCGCCATTCAACACATTTATGTCGGCCTCAAGGCCGCCCCTTAAACAACGAGTCAGCTAAGGGCGAACGCTGTACCTGTGGCGAGGGAGCTTGCTCCCTCGCCACAGGTACTGGTCGTCAGAGCCCGTTATCCCACGCCGGCTCCTCCGGAAACCTGAGCACCAGAAAATCCATCAGGCTGCGCAGCGCCAGCGGCATGTGTTTGCGCGAGGCATACACCGCGTACACATTCATTTGCTGCGGCTCGGCCTCGGGCAGCAGACGAATCAGCTCGCCGCTGCGGATGTAGTCCCCGGCCTGATAGCTCGGGAGCCGCGCCACCCCTGCCCCGGCCAGCGTCACCCGCAGCAGGGTCGTGGCTTCGTTGGCGGTGATATTGCCCTGCACCGCCACCGACACCGGCTCGCCGTTCTCGGTGAAATGCCACAGGCTCTTGCCGAAGTAGGAGTGCGTCAGGCAATTGTGCTCCGCCAACTCGTGCACCTGCCGGGGTTGCGGATGTTCCTGCAGGTAGGCCGGTGAGGCGCAGATCACCGAACGGCACAGCGTGAGCTTGCGCGCGATCAGGTTGGGGTCCAGCTCGAAACTGGTGCGGATGGCCAGGTCGATACGCTCGTCCACCAGGTTCACCGTGCGGTCGAGCATCTGCATGTCGATGCTGACCAAGGGGTAAAGCTTGACGAACTCGGCCACCGCATCGGCCAACTGGGCCTGGCCGAACGAACTGCTGACGCTCAGGCGAATCTGGCCGCGCGGGGCCTCATCCGGCTCGGTGACGGCGGCTTGCATGTCGTTGCACAACTCCAGCATCTGCCGGCAGCGCGGCAGCATTTCGCTGCCGGCGGCGGTAAGGCTCAGCTTGCGCGTGGTGCGATGCATCAACCGCGCGCCCACCCAGTCTTCCAGCTCGGCCAGATAGCGCGACACCACCGGCCGCGACAGGTCCAGATGATCAGCGGCGGCGGACTGGCTGCCCAGGTCCACGACGCTCACAAACACACGCATTGCTTGAAGACGGTCCATGATTTGCCCGGTTTCAGAAACAAACTATGTTCAAGCATGGCATTTTTTGTGACGTTTGGTGCAACTAAGCTCTGTGCATCCTTTACCTGTTGCTGGAGCTGCACATGATTGCGATGTTCAAACGACTGGCCACCGCCACGGCGGCTCTGGCCTTCGCCGCCCACGCCGCTGCCGCCGAGCTGAAACTCGATGTGTACAACCCGGGCGAAGCCGCCATTTTCCCGGTGACCTCCGTGCTGGTCAGCGGCGACAAGGACGCGATCCTGGTGGACGCACAATTCGGCAAAGGCCAGGCCGAGCAATTGGTGCAAAAGATCCGTGCCAGCGGCAAGCACCTGACCACCATTTACATCAGCCATGGCGACCCGGACTACTACTTCGGCCTCGACACCCTGACCGCCGCCTTCCCCGACGCCAAGGTGGTGGCACCGCAACCGGTGATCGACCATATCAAAGCGACCGTCGAGCAAAAACTTGCGTTCTGGGGCCCGAAAATGGGCGCCGATAAACCGGCCGCCACGATCATGCCCGCTGTACTTGAAGGCCACAGCCTGAACCTTGAAGGGCAAACGCTGGAGGTGATCGGTCTGGACGGTCCACAACCCGATCGGACATTCGTGTGGATTCCTTCCATCAAGACCGTGGTCGGCGGCGTAGTGGTCGCGCAAAACATCCACGTTTGGATGGCTGACACCCAGACGCCGAAGTCCCATACCGACTGGCTGGCCACCCTCAAACGCATTGAAGACCTGAAACCGCACACCGTGATTCCCGGCCACTACCTGGGCAACCCGAGCGTGCAATCGGTAGGGTTTACCGCCGGCTACATCAAGGCATTCGACATCGAAACCGGCAAGGCCAAAGACTCCGCCGCTCTGATCGCGACCATGAAAAAGCGTTACCCGAACCTCGCCGACGAAAGCAGCCTGGAATTGGGTGCCAAAGTCGCCAAGGGCGAAATGAAGTGGTGAATGGTTTTAAACCCTGACCTGACTGGAGAACGTCATGAGCAAAATCGCAATCATTGGTGCCACCGGCCGTGCCGGTAGCCAACTGCTGGAAGAAGCACTGCGTCGCGGGCATAGCGTGACCGCCATTGCGCGTAACACCGACAAGATCGCCGTACGCCCTGGCGTCACCGTCAAACAGGTGGATGCACTGGACGCTCTGGCCTTGCAACAGGCCGTCAGCGGCAGCGATGTGGTGATCAGCGCAGCACACTTCGCCACCCTGCCCGCCAGCGCAGTCATCGGCCCGGTGACGGCGGCCGGTGTAAAACGCTTGCTGGTGGTGGGCGGTGCCGGTTCGTTGCTGTTGCCGGACGGCGGCCGCGTCATCGACAGCCCGGGCTTCCCGGCCGAATACAAAACTGAAGCCAGCGCGGGCGCCGAGTTTCTCGCCACGCTGCGGCAGGAGAAAGGTCTGGATTGGACCTTCCTGTCGCCGTCGGCCGAGTTCGTCGAGACCGAGCGCACCGGCAAATTCCGCCTGGGCCAGGATGATTTGCTGGTCAGCAGCGAAGGCCGCAGCTGGATCAGCTTTGCGGACTACGCCATCGCGTTGATCGACGAAGTGGAAACACCCAAGCACTCGCGCCAGCGTTTCACCGTCGGTTACTGATAGAGGACTCATGTGGGAGCTGGCTTGTCGAATCGTCGCACCGCTGCGATAGCATCACCGAGGTATGACTGATGCACCGAGGTGCCTGAATCGCAGGCAAGCCAGCTCCCACACAAGCTCTGCTCCCCCCGTTGGTTCTTCAGGGCTGTTGTGCCTGGCTCACCAGCCAATTCATAAGCGCTTCAAGCCCGGCCGACGGCTCCGTCGCCGGCGGATACACTAGGTAATACCCCATCCCCGTCGGCACGCGCAGTTCAAATGGCGTCGCCAGCCGCCCTGCTTTCAGGTCCTCGCCAATCAGCGCACTGTCGCCAATCGCCACGCCCGAACCTTGGGATGCCACCGTCATGGCCAAATCGAGCGTTTCGAAATGATGCCCCTGAGCCAGGTTGCTCAGCCGCGTATTTGCAGCCTTTAACCACAATGCCCAATCGCGCTCATCCCGCGTGGGGTGTAACAGCACCTGCTGCTGCAAGTCGGCGGGCGTGTGTAAACCTGCCAGCAATGCCGGCGCGCAAACCGGTGTGAGTTGCTCATCAAACAAGTGCCGGGCCTGCGCAGATTGCTCGGCGATGGGGGCGTAGATCACCGCCGCATCGAATTGCTCGCGACGAAAATCCACGGTATAGGCCACGGTGGTGGTCAGCTCCACCGGCACCTCCGGACGCTCTTTTTGCCAGCGCATCAACCGCGGCAACAGCCAGCGCATCACGCAGGTGGAGGCCTTGAGTTGCAGGGTTTCGCGGCGACTGCCGATCTGCTCCACCGCATCGCCGATCAGGCCGAACACCTGTTGCACGCGCTGCGACCATTCGCGGCCTTCCTCGGTGAGGCTCAAGCCGCGCGCCTGGCGCTGAAACAGCGGGTAACCCAAATGGCTTTCCAGCCCGGCGATCTGCCGGCTCACCGCGCCCTGGGTGATGTGCAATTGCTCGGCGGCGCGGGTGAAGTTGCAGCACTGGGCCGTGACCCAGAAGGTGTGCAGCGCAGGCAGGGACGGGAGGCGTTTCATCGGGTCAAGCCATGACGTGGGGACATGGCTAGTATGACTTTTTATCGATTGTTGCCGCTACCGGCCAGCCGGTCCAATACCGCCTCGAATCCATAACAAGAGCGACATTTATGGCGACCTGCGGCGAAGTATTGGTCAACCTTCTGGAAAGCTACGGCGTGGACCAGGTGTTCGGCATTCCCGGCGTGCACACCGTCGAGCTGTATCGCGGCCTGGCCCGTTCGAGTATCCGCCACGTCACCCCGCGCCACGAGCAGGGCGCAGGCTTTATGGCCGACGGCTATGCGCGCACCAGCGGTAAACCCGGCGTGTGTTTCATCATCACCGGGCCGGGCATGACCAATATCACCACCGCCATGGGCCAGGCCTACGCCGACTCGATCCCGATGCTGGTGATTTCCAGCGTGCAGTCGCGCAGCCAGCTGGGCGGCGGGCGCGGCAAGTTGCATGAACTGCCGAACCAGAGCGCGATGATCGCCGGCGTGGCGGCGTTCTCCCACACTCTGATGTCGGCTGCCGAATTGCCCGCGGTGCTGGCACGCGCGTTTGCGCTGTTCCAGGCCGGTCGTCCGCGCCCGGTGCACATTGAAATCCCGCTGGACGTGCTGGTGGAAAACGCCGACGCGTTGCTCGGCAGCGAGCCGGTCAGCGTGGCGCGAGCCGGTGCGGCGCCGTCGGCGGTCAAGCAGATGAGCCAGTTGCTGGCGGCGGCCAAACGCCCGCTGATCCTGGCCGGTGGCGGCGCCATCGACGCCGCGCCCGAGCTGACCCGCCTCGCCGAAACCCTCGGCGCCCCGGTGGCCCTGACCATCAACGCCAAGGGCATGCTGCCGGGCGCGCACCCGCTGCTGATCGGCTCGACCCAAACCCTGGTCGCCACCCGCGCATTGGTCGCCGAGGCGGACGTGGTGCTGGCCATCGGCACGGAGCTGGCGGAAACCGACTACGACGTGACCTTCGCCGGTGGTTTCGAGATTCCCGGCACGCTGCTGCGCGTCGACATCGACGCCGACCAGACCGTGCGCAATTACCCGCCGCAGCTGGCGCTGGTGGCCGACGCACAGATGGCCGCCGAGGCCTTGCTGGCCGAGCTGAACAGCAAGCCATTGCCTGCCCGCGATCCACAGTGGGGCGCGCAACGTGTCGCGCATTTATGGGCGCAATTGACGCCCGCCTGGGACGCCGCCACTCGCGCGCAAACCCTGTTTCTCACCACTGTGCTGGAAGAACTGCCCCACGCCGTGCTGGTCGGCGACTCCACCCAACCGGTGTACAGCGGCAACCTGACCCTGAACCTCGACCACCCGCGCCGCTGGTTCAACTCATCCACCGGCTACGGCACCCTCGGTTATGCCTTGCCCGCCGCCATCGGCGCCTGGCTGGGGCGCGGCGACGGGCAGCCGGTGGTGTGCCTGATCGGTGACGGCGGCCTGCAATTCAGCCTGCCGGAACTGGCCAGCGCCGTGGAAGCGCGCGTGCCGGTGATCGTGCTGTTGTGGAATAACCAGGGCTACGAAGAAATCAAAAAATACATGGTCAACCGCGCCATCGAGCCGGTCGGCGTGGACATCTACACCCCGGACTTCATCGGCGTGGCCAAGGCATTCGGTTGCGCCACCGAGAGCATCCAGGGCCTCGCCCATCTGCGCAACGCGTTGCGCGCCGCCGCTGATCGCCTGGGGCCGACGCTGATTGAAATCGACCAGGGGCTTTGGATGAAGGAGGTAGCGGTATGAGCGCAGTGTTGAACGGTGTGTTTATCGGCGGCGAGTGGCAGGCAGGCCGTGAAGTGCTGGAGGTGATCAACCCGGCGACCGAGGCCACGCTTGCGCAAGTCAGCGTGGGCGATGCCGCGACGGTAACGCGGGCGGTGGACGCGGCCAGCGCGGCCTTTGGTGACTGGTCGAAAAGCACCGGGCGTGATCGCGGCACGTTGCTGCGCAAAATTGCCCAGGGCGTCAGCGAACAGCGCGAGCAGTTGATGCAGTTGCAGTCGAGCAACAACGGCAAGCCGCTGTTCGAAGCCGGCATCGACGTGGACGACGTGATCGCCACTTTCGAGTACTACGCCGGTGTGGCTGAAGAACTGGACACCGCGCAAGATCGCCCCGTTGCGCTGCCCAGCAATGATTTCAGCGCGCGCCTGCGCCGCGAGCCATGCGGCGTGGTCGGGCTGATCGTGCCGTGGAATTTCCCGATGGTCACCACCGCCTGGAAGCTCGCCCCGGCCCTGGCCGCCGGGTGCTGCGTGGTGCTCAAGCCGTCAGAAGTCACGCCGTTGGCCGAGCTGCAACTGGCGCGCATCATTGCCGAGGCGGGCGTGCCGGCCGGCGTGTTCAACCTGGTCTGCGGCACAGGGTTGGCCGTGGGCGCACCATTGGCGGCGGACCGCCGCGTGGCAAAGATTTCCTTCACCGGCAGCAATGCCGTGGGCGTGCAGGTGATGCAACGCGCAGCGGAAACCATCAAGGGCGTGAGCCTGGAATTGGGCGGTAAATCCTCGTTGCTGGTGCTGGCCGATGCCGACCTCGACCTCGCGGTTGAACTGGCCTGCGGCGGCGGTTTTTTCAACGCCGGGCAAATCTGTTCGGCCACCAGCCGCGTGCTGGTGGCTGACAGCCTGGCGGATGAATTCCTGCAACGTTTGCAGGCGCGCGCTGAAGGCATTCGCGTGGCAGAGCCATTTGCCGATGACGTGGAAATGGGTGCGCTGATCAACCGGGCGCAGTATCAGAGAGTGCTCGGGCATATCAGGCGTGGCATTGACGATGGCGCGCGTTTGCTGTGCGGCGGTGAGCGCCCGGCAGGCCTGGCGAAAGGCTTTTTCATCCGGCCCACGGTGTTTACCGACGTGCCGCTGAACAGTGCTTTGTGGAATGAAGAAATCTTCGGCCCGGTGCTGTGTGTACGCCGTTTTGCCACTGAGGATGAAGCCGTCGCGCTGGCCAACGACAGTGACTTCGGCCTGGTGGCCAGTGTGGTCACGGCCAATGCCGACACCGCAGACCGCGTGGCAAATGCCTTGCAGGCCGGGCTGGTGTGGGTCAATGCACCGCAGGTGATCTTCCCGCAGACCGCGTGGGGTGGCTACAAGCAGAGCAGCATCGGCCGCGAGCTGGGGCCGTGGGGGTTGGCGGCGTTTCAAGAGGTCAAGCATGTGATCAAGTCTGTCTAACCCCACAAAACCCCTGTGGGAGCTGGCTTGCCTGCGATAGCGGTGCTTCAGTCGAAAATGCATTAACTGACGGATCGCTATCGCAGGCAAGTCAGCTCCCACAGTTTGAATGTGTGGTGTGTCAGGCTGATCGTGACGGCTTCGGTCCAAAGCATTACACACGACATATTCGCTGACGTCGTGTTACCAACAGTATTTGTCCCACGCCAAACATAGAACCGACCTACAGCACTTTCTATTGGCACGAACGTTCCGTTAAGCTTTTGGCCTTGTCGCGCGCTGCCACGGTGCCAAGGCTTATCGGACGGAACGGATGCTAAACAGTAATTTGCTCAGAAAGCTCGATATGCAGGACTTGATGGTG
Source organism: Pseudomonas tolaasii NCPPB 2192 (assembly GCF_002813445.1). Lineage (NCBI taxonomy): Bacteria > Pseudomonadati > Pseudomonadota > Gammaproteobacteria > Pseudomonadales > Pseudomonadaceae > Pseudomonas > Pseudomonas tolaasii. The sequence continues at coordinate 3,150,595 of NZ_PHHD01000001.1, read as the reverse complement.
TTTATCGCCGTCTATGACCAGAGCAGCGTTACCGAGGTGTCTGAAACGCTGTTTGTCAGCCAGTCCACCGTGAGTTACAGCCTGAAAAAACTGCGCACCAGTTTTGAAGATGAGCTGTTTATCAACACCCGCGCGGGCATGCGTCCGACGTACAAGGCCACCACCATGTACGGCCATGTGCAGAAGATTCTGGAGAGCATCAACCTGTGTCACGCCGGATGTCAGGCCTTCGACCCAACGCACAAGGCCGTGACCTTCAATGTGTGTGCCCCGGAATATTTCGAACAGTTGATCCTGCCGCGCCTGTTGAAGAATTTCGACCGTGCCGAGCTGCCGGTGATGGTCAATGTGCAGAAGCTGGAAACCGACATTCCCGCCGATGACCTGCGCGAAGGCCGCCTCGACCTGGTGATTTGTTTCGGCCCGAATGTTCACCGTACCCACAAAGACTTCAAGACCCGGATGTTGCTGGAGGACGATTTGGTCTGCGTGTTCGACAAACGCTCAGCACCCAGGGAACCGGCGTTCAGCCTGCAATCCTTTGTCGAGCGGCGTCATGTTTTTCCAACACCGTGGTCGTGCGACACCCACATGATCGACGGCTGGCTGGCGCGCCAGGCCCGCAAGTGTCAGGTGATCGCCCGGGCCAACAGCTACAGCGCGGCGTTGAAAATGATCGCCGGCACCGATTTTGTGGTCACCCTGCCCCGCCGCGTGCAAAAGCTGCTGGCGCCCGCGCCGGCGTTCGGCCATTGCGAAGCGCCCAACGGGTTGCCGGGCTTTACGCTGGACATGCAGTGGAACGAAACCGGTGAGCACAACAGCGCCAATACCTGGTTTCGCGAGCAAGTGGTAAAGGTGTGCGCGGATCAGGGCTTGCTGTAAGCCTCAGCCGATGGCGACTTTGCTGTAGGACTCACGGTCCATGTCCACCAGTTGCACACTGAGTTGAACGTGCAAACCTTCCGGCCACTCGCCCACATCCTGCAGCGCCGCCAACAGGCTTTCCGACAACTGTTTCTTGACCTGGGGCGAGCGCCCGCTGAGCAACGACAATTTCACCGCGATAAAGCCGCGCGGCGTGAGAGAGGTGCCCACCTGGAAGCTTTCGACCCTGAAGGCGCGGCTCTTGATGTCCACTTCGGCGCCAAACTGCCCGGACGCCATCAACACGTTGTTGAGCCGCAACAAGGTTTTCTCAACGGCCAGGTCTGGCAGGTTGGCGGTGTATTCCAGGTGCAGATGGGGCATAAGTTTCTCCAGGCAACATTGTAGGAAGGTTCGTACCTATAGCACGGCGCAAACGGCTCCGGCATGAAAGCACTGTCAGATAGGCGCGGCCAAAGCCCGATCACTCATGAACGCCTCCAGCCGCGAGCGCATCCAGCGTTCGGCCGGGTCGGTGTCGACGTGGCTGAGCCAGACCATGGACAGGTCCAACGTCGGGGTTTCGAACGGGAACGGCTCGCAGAACAGGTTGCCGCCGGCCGCCATGGCGTGGGCGGTGTAGTCCGGCAGGCTGGCGATCAGGTCGGTACCCGCGAGCAGCGCCGGCAGCGCACTGTACTGCGGCACCGACAACACCACGTGACGCTTGCGCCCGACTTCCGCCAGCCATTCATCGGCAAACCCCGACACGTTGGCGGTGTGGGACACCAGCACGTGGGGGCGTGCGCAGTATTCGTCGAGGGTCAGCGGCGTGTCCGACGCATCGGCACGCAACAGACACGGGCGGATATGCCGCAACAGCTTGCGCTTGGCATTGGCCGGCAGGCCGCGGGTCTGGGTGATGCCCACGGTGATATCGCCAGACGCCAACAGGTCGGGAATGCGCCAGTAATCCACGTGCTGCACCACGAACACCACCATCGGTGCCTCCTGGCGCAAGGCCCGCAGCAACGGCGGCAGCAAGCCGAACTCGACATCATCGGACAGACCGATGCGAAAGGTCATGGTGCTGATGGACGGGTCGAAATCGTGGGTCAGGCTCAGGGCCGACGACAGTGAATCCAGGGCCGGCGACAGGTGCTGGATAATTTCTTCGGCGCGCGCGGTAGGTTCCATGCGGTGGCCGACGCGAATGAACAGCGGGTCGTTGAACAAGGTGCGCAAACGATTGAGGGCCGAGCTGATGGTGGGTTGGCCGAGAAACAGCTTCTCCGCCACGCGCGTTACATTGCGCTCCAGCATCAGTGCTTCGAAGACCACCATCAAATTGATGTCGGCCTTGCGTAGTTCATTACGATTCATCGGCGCCTGCCCCTCTCCCCAAGACAAGCCGCAGTTTAGAAAGCCCGCGGGGCTGCGTCTATGCACATACGGGCTTTGGAACGGTGAATGGGTCGAGGGAACACGTTCGGTGTGGGAGCTGGCTTGCCTGCGATGGCGGCTTGTCAGTCAGCACGTCCCTACTGGATACACCGCCATCGCAGGCAAGCCAGCTCCCACATTTTTAACTGCGTACTCCCGGAGAATCAGGGCTTGAGCGGCCTTTCCTGGTCACGCTCCGACAGTTCGGTGCCATCGTCCGGGTGCTTCCAGGTCTGGGGTTTTTCTTCTTCGCGGCGCCGGGGTTGCTCACGCTCCGGTTCGTCGCGGCGCTTGTGTTCATCAGCCATTGCCACCTCCCATCCGTAAGATTTGGTCACACCTTGCAGCATAGAACAGGGACGCCATTTTGGATGAGCCAGCCGATTGATAGCTTTGGCGCATTAATACATCCAAATTACTCACTTATCATTTCTAAATGTGTCAGCCACTATCCGCGGTCTTAAGCGAAACAAGCACTTTAAAAAGAACGCTGGAGACACAAAACCATGACTAGCCCTTCCCGGCCCGCCTCTGCCCGCTCGAAAGTTGGTGCGGTTTTCCGCGTTACTTCGGGCAACTTCCTCGAACAGTTCGACTTCTTTCTGTTCGGCTTCTACGCCACCTATATCGCCGCTGCGTTCTTCCCCGCCGCCAATGAGTTTGCGTCATTAATGATGACCTTCGCCGTGTTCGGCGCAGGCTTTCTGATGCGACCCCTGGGCGCGATCATTCTGGGTGCCTACATTGATGACGTCGGTCGCCGCAAAGGCCTGATTGTCACCCTGTCGATCATGGCCAGCGGTACGCTGCTGATCGTGCTGGTACCGGGTTATCACAGCATTGGCCTGTGGGCGCCGGCACTCGTGCTGCTGGGCCGCTTGCTGCAAGGCTTCTCGGCCGGTGCGGAACTGGGTGGTGTGTCGGTTTACCTGGCTGAAATGGCCACCCCGGGCCGCAAGGGGTTCTACACCAGCTGGCAGTCGGGCAGCCAACAGATCTCCATCGTGGTCGCCGCCGCACTCGGCTATGGCCTGAACGTGTGGATGGAACCGGCCGTCGTGGCCGACTGGGGCTGGCGCATTCCGTTCGCCATCGGCTGCGTGATCATTCCGTTCATCTTCATCCTGCGTCGCAACCTGCAAGAGACCGAAGAGTTCGCCAACCGCAAGCATCGCCCGACCATGCGCGAAGTGCTGGCAACCCTGGCGAAGAACTGGACCGTGGTCATCGGCGGCATGCTGATGGTGGCCATGACCACTACCGCGTTCTACCTGATCACCGTGTACGCGCCGACCTTCGGCAAGACCGTGCTGCAACTGAGCACCTCCGACGCCCTGCTGGTGACCTTGCTGGTGGCCGTGTCGAACTTTGTCTGGCTGCCGATCGGCGGTACCCTCAGCGACCGTTTCGGCCGCAAGCCGGTGCTGCTGGTCATGACCGCCCTGACCGTGATCACCGCCTACCCGGCGCTGTCCTTCGTGGTCAACGCGCCAAGCTTCGGCCATATGCTCGAAACCCTGCTGTGGTTCTCCTTCCTGTATGGCATGTACAACGGCGCGATGATCCCGGCGCTGACCGAAATCATGCCGGTGGAAGTGCGCGTGGCGGGTTTCTCGCTGGCCTATAGCCTGGCCACCGCGATTTTCGGCGGTTTCACCCCGGCGATCTCTACCTGGTTCATCCACATCACCGAAGACAAGGCCTCGCCGGCCTACTGGATGATGTTCGCTGCCGCGTGCGCCCTGTGCTCGACCCTGGCGCTCTACCGTCGCGCCAATGCACGTGGCCAGGTGATGCAGGAGGCGGCGTAATGAAGCCTTTGCTCAAAACCCTGACAGCCCTGGCCCTCGGCGCACTCGCGCTGACGGCCCAGGCCGAAGAGCTCAAGGTGATGACCTCCGGTGGCTTCACTGCTGCGTACAAATTGCTCGGCCCGCAGTACGCCAAACAAAGCGGCGATACCCTGGATACCATCCTCGGCCCGTCCATGGGCAAGGCGCCGGAAGCGATTCCCAACCGCCTGGCCCGTGGCGAACACGCCGACGTGGTGATCATGGTCGGTTACGCCCTGGATGACTTGATCAAGCAGGGCAAGGTCGACCCGGCGTCCCGCGTGGAACTGGCGGACTCGCGCATCGGCCTGGTGGTGAAGCAAGGCGCGGCCAAGCCGGCGATCGGCACCGATGCCGAACTGAAAGCGGTGCTGAGCCAGGCCAGGTCCGTGGCGTATTCGGACAGCGCCAGCGGTGTGTATGTGGAAAAAGAGCTGTTCAAGAAGCTCGGCATGCCGGCCAAAGGCACCATGATCGAACGCCTGCCGGTGGCCGAACAAGTCGCCAAGGGTGACTACGAAGTGGGCCTGCAACAGGTGGCGGAATTGCTGCCGGTGGCAGGCGTGACGTACGTGGGCAAGATCCCGGAAGACGTGCAATCGGTGACGCGCTTTGCGGCGGGCATTCCGGTTAACGCCGAGCACCCGGAGCAGGCCAGGGCATTGCTGCATTACCTGGCCTCGCCCCAGGCGCAGCCGGTGGTGCAATCCACCGGCCTGGACTCGGTGTCACACTGACCGAAACGGCATCTCGCGCACCAACCGCTCCAACTCCAGCGCCGCTGGCGGCAATGTCCGCCCGCGGCGTTTTATCAAGCCCACGTTGCGCATCACCTGCGGCTCCACCAGCGGCACACTCACCAGAATCGGGTGCGTGCCGGCCGGCATAGCAATCGACGGCACCATCGCCACGCCCAGGCCCGCTTCCACCAGACCGATCATGGTGGTCACGTGGTGGGTTTCGCAGATACTCGGTTTTTTAACCCGCACGCCACGCAACGCCTGGTCCAGCAGGAAGCGGTTGCCTGAGGTTTTGTCCACCGTGATGTAGTCATGTTCATAGGCCTCGACCCAGGTCACGCTCTCGCGCCCAGCCAGCGGATGGTCGCGGCGACAGGCCAGCACATAGCGCTCCTGCAACAGCAGTTCGAACTCCACTTCATCGGCCAGGCTGCCGCTGAAACTCACGCCGAAATCCGCCTCGCCGCTTTCCACCGCGTTGCACACCTCGCCGGCACTCGCGTCCAGCACACGCAGGCGAATCTTCGGATAGAGCTTGTGGAATTCGGAGATCACATGGGGCATGAAGTAGTACGCCGTGGACGGCACGCAGGCGATCGTCACATTGCCCATGCGCGTGGAGGCGACGTTGCTGATACCCATCAACGCGATGTCGAGGTCATCGAGCATGCGTTCCACTTGCGGCAGGAACGCGCGCCCGACCATGGTCAGGCTGACCCGCCGCGTGGTGCGCTCGAACAGTTTTACATCAAGGGCCGATTCGAGCTTTTCGATGCGCCGGCTGAGGGCCGGTTGCGAGATACGGATAGCCTCGGCGGCCCCTCGAAAGCTGCCCTTGTCCACCACGGCGCGAAAGGCCTGGAGGTCGTTGAGGTCGAAATTGATGATCACGTGGGTTGGCCGGTGTGGTCGATTTGAGGGGCATTATCGTATGGGTGGGGGTGATGCGCCATGTGCGTCGGGACCGCGCGATTGCGTAACTGCGTCACTGCTTGCAGCCCGCCCCGTTTGAACAGGGCTGACAATCTACGAAAAGGCGTTGAGAAACAGTGAGCTACCCGATAGCCTTTTCACCGCAAGCGCTAACACGATAAGACGCTGGACAGGCTCGATCGCGGGTTTGTTCTACGCTGCAATTTATAACCAAGGACGTCTGCAATGAAGGGTAACGGATCGCTGACTAGAGCGCTGCGAGTGGGATCAGGCCTGCTCGGTTTGACCGGCGTCGCCGCCCTGGGCTTCTTCGCCTGGCAAAGCTTTTACCCCGTCAGCGCAGCAACCGGCTGGAGCGTGCAGACCGTGCACCGCGACGTGCCGAAAGCCGCGTCACTGATGCCACTGGCGGACGGCTCGCTGATGGTCAGCCAGGAACTCAACGACGCCAAGGGCAGCATCGTGCGCATCCACCCCGATGGCCAGCGCGACGTGGTGGTGGCCAACCTGTCCAAACCCGACGGCATGTTCGCCACCCACGGCGGTTGGGTGTTCAGCCAGGAAACCGGCGACGCGCCCGTGAGTTTTCTCAAGGATGGCGTGGTCACCGAACTGTTCCGGGGCGAAAACGTGCAGGGTTTGTGGGTCGAAGGCGATGACCTCTACGCCATTGAAGACCGCAAGGAAAACGGGCGGCTGATGCGCTACCGCTGGAGCGACCAGTCCCTGACCGTGCTGCGCGACCAGTTGAACGAAGGCGAGTCCATTGCGCGCTGTACCGACGGGCGCATGCTCTACACCGAAAAGAAAAAAGGCGTGATACGCCAACTGACCGACGACCGCAGCGACCCGGTAATCGTGGCCGGCTTGAACAAGCCGACCTTCCTGATGTGCGACGAACGCGGGTTATGGGTCAATGAAGACTCGACGCACCGGGCGCGGCTGCTGTTGATCGACCAGCACGGACGCCAGCAGACGATCCTGTCATTCCTGAAGGCGCCGCAGTCGATAGTGCGGACCGGTGACGGCACCTATTTACTGGCGGAAGGCGGCCGTGACCGCGTCCTGAAACTGGCCATCGATGGCGTGAAACCCTGAATCACTGCGCCAGGTGCCCATCTTTGGCGATGGGCTTTTGTCACAGTGCCCAGGCTTGCGGGCACTCGAAAAATGCCTGCGCATTACTGTCCAGCGTTTCCAGATGGTACCCGCCCTCCTGCACGATCACGCACGGCAGCCCCAGCCCGCGCAGGCATTCACCCAGTCGCGCAAAGCCTTCGCGCGTCACCGCGACTTTGCTCTGCGGGTCCAGCTCGTAGATATCAAACCCCAGTGACACCACCAGCACATCCGCCGAGAACGCCTTCACTGCCGCCAGGGCCAGTTCGAGCTTTTCGAAGAACAGCGCTTCACTGGCGCCGTGGGGCATCGGCAAATTGAGGTTAAAGCCGTCACCCGCACCGGCACCCCGCTCATCGTCAAAACCGGCGACGCCCGGATAGAAGTTGGTGGGGTCGCCATGGATCGACACATACAGCACGTCGTCGCGTTCGTAGAAAATCTCCTGAATGCCTTGCCCGTGGTGCATGTCGGTATCCAGCACGGCGACACGCTGGAACCCTTCGCGCAGGACCTGCGCCGCCACCGCGGCATTGTTGATGTAGCAGAAACCACCCGCCGCCTCATGACGGGCGTGGTGGCCCGGCGGACGGCACAAGGCGTAGGCGGCGGGCGCGCCATCGAGTATGTCCCGGGCGGCGGCCACCGCACTTTGCGCTGACCAGTACGCCGAGCGCCAGGTCAGTTCGCCGATCGGGCAACTGCCATCGGCCAGGTAGCGTGCGGCCTGGGCGAGAATCCCGCGCAAGGCGTTGGGTTCGCGCACGAAGATGTTGGACATGACTTCATCGCCCCAGTCCTCGGGAATGTCCTTCCAGCGCTGATGCGCTTCCTGCAGGAATGCGAGGTAAGGCGCGCCGTGTACGGCGAGCAAGGGGTCGAGGCCGAAGTCCGCCGGTTGCTGGATATCGAAGCCCAGGGTTTGCGCCGCCTGCAACAGGTTGCGGGCACGCTCGGGGACTTCCTGCGGCGTGCGCATCTGGCCACGGGAGTAATAACTGCGCGGATGGTGCAGGAGTTGTTCGGGGTGAAAGTAAGTACGCATCAAATGCTCCTGGATGACCATGAAACCTGTGGAATGGGTTCGGTAGTTCAGAACGGGGTTGTCAGTCAACCCGGCCGGCGCGCTGCAACACGGCGTTGAGCAATACATCAGTGCCCTGGCGCACGTCCTCGGGCAGCACATCTTCGGCTTCGTTGTGGCTCAAGCCGCCGACGCACGGGATAAAGATCATCGCCGTCGGGCAGTAACGGGCCAGGTGAATGGCGTCGTGCCCGGCGCCACTGACGATGCGTTGCTGGCTGTAACCCAACGCGTCCACCGCCGTTTGCACACACGCCACACAGTCGGCATCAAACGGTGTGGCGGGGCTGATCCAGTGCGGGCTGATGGTGATACTCAGGCCGCGCTTGTCAGCGATAGCCTGCAGGCGCGCGCGCACTTGCTGCTCCATGGCATCGATGTCGGCGTCACGGTGATGGCGCAGGTCCACAGTGAAATTCAACAGGCCGGGAATGGTGTTGCGCGAGGACTTGGCAATGCTCAGTTCACCCACGGTGGTCAGACCTTCGGGGGCGAAATCCGCCGCGAGGTTTTCCAGGGCCTGGATCATTTTGGCGGCGCCGTACAGCGCGTCCTTGCGCAGTGGCATCGGCGTGGTGCCGGCGTGCGCGGCCATGCCTTCGACACGTACATCGAGCCAGCGAATCGCTTGGCCGCCGGTGACCACGCCGATGCTTTTGGCGTTGTCTTCCAGAATCGGCCCCTGTTCGATGTGGGCTTCAAAGTACGCATCCACCGCACCGCCCAACGGGCGCTCACCGTTGTAGCCGCTGCTGCGCAATGCCTCTGCGACGCTGATGCCGTCGATGTCCGCCGTGGCCAGCGCCTTGTCCAGCGCCAAGGTCCCGGTGAACACCGCCGAACCGAGCATGGCAGGGGTAAAACGGGCGCCCTCCTCGTTGGTCCACACCGCAATTTCCAGAGGTTTGCGCGTCTGAATGCCGTGATCGTCGAGGCTGCGCAGCACTTCAAGGCCTGCCAGTACGCCGTAGACGCCATCGAAGCGCCCGCCTTCGGGCTGGGTGTCGAGATGGCTGCCCATCATCACCGGGGCCGCCTCCTGTTCAGTTCCGGCGCGGCGGGCGAACAGGTTGCCGATGGCGTCCACACTCAGGGTCAGGCCGGCGGCGGTGCACCAGTGGCTGAACAGTTCGCGACCGGCTTTATCTTCGGCACTCAACGCCAGGCGGCAGCTGCCGCCGCGTGCGGTAGCGCCGACTTCGGCCATGGCCATCAGGCTCGCCCACAGGCGCTCGCCATTGATTTTCAACATTACAAATCTCCCTCAAACACTGTGAGCCATTTCAAGGCGATGGGCCGTGGCGTGACGGCGCGACAACGCCAACACGCACACCAGCGAAACCGCCGCGATCAGGCTGTAAAACACTGCCATCGGCCACCATTGGCCCTGGTATTCATGGGCCAGCCAAGTGCCGATCAGCGGCGTGAGGCCACCCGCCAGCGCGCCGCACACCTGATAGGCCATGGAAATCGCGGTGTAGCGCACGCGGGTTTCAAACAGCCCGCTGACAAAGCCTGCGATCACCGCATAAAACGAGGCCATGCACACCACCGCCAACGCGATGCCGAGGATGATCAGCGGCGCCTGGCCACTGCTGACCAGCACAAACATGGGATAAGGAGAAGCCATCGCCAATACGGTCATGGCGCACAGAAAACGCGTGGCCCCGACTTTCTCTGCCACCCAGGCAGCCAGCGGCTGGATGCAGAACTGGATGATGGCAACGAAGAACAGGCACTCCAGAATCAGCGAGCGTGGCAGGCCCAGTTGTTGCGTGCTGTAGGCAATCATGAAGGTGTTGGTGAAATACACACCGGCAATGCCCAGGGTGTTGGCACCGATGCACAGCAGCAGTGGGCGCCAGGCGGTCCTCAATACTTCAAGCACCGGGGCCTGGTCTTTCTTGATGGCCCGGGCTTTTTCGGCGAGGGCTTTGTCTTCAAGGAACTCCGGCGACTCGTTCACGCCCAGGCGGATCGCCAGGCCGACAACCAACAACAGGGCACTGGCCAGAAACGGCAGGCGCCAGCCCCAGCTCAGCAAGGCGTCTTCCGGCAGGCGCGTCACCGCACTGAAGGCCAGCAGCGACAGGATCAACCCCGCCGGGCTGCCCAGTTGCGCGAAAGACGCAAAGAAGTTGCGGCGGCCCTTGGGCGCATGCTCGCCGGCCATCAACACCGCTCCGCCCCACTCGCCACCGACGGCAATGCCTTGTACCACGCGCAGCAGAATCAACAGCACCGGTGCCGCCACACCGATCTGCGCATAGGTCGGCAACAGGCCGATGCAGACGGTGACCACGCCCATCATCACCAGGGTGATCACCAGGGATTTCTTGCGCCCGATACGGTCGCCGATGTGCCCGAACACAATGCCACCCAACGGCCGTGCGAAGAAGCCCACGGCAAAGGTGCCGAACGCGGCCATGGTGCTGAACAGTTTGTCGTCGGAGGGAAAAAACAGCTGGCCAAACACCAGCGCGGCGGCGGTGGCGTAGATGTAAAAGTCGTACCACTCGATCATGGTGCCGATAAAAGCGGCGGCCGCAGCACGGCGAGGCTGCGGCGAAGCGGATGGCTTCATGGGGCTGGCTCCTTTGGTTATTTTTTTGGCAGGAGAAAATCAGTCAGGTGCGCTCTGATGGCGCTCGTTAAGGGTGATTTATCGTCGCGGGGCTATGATTAGTCAATTTTCTATTTATTATTCCAATTATAAATCCTGCTTATTATTGAGCCGCACCATGTCTGACCTTCGCCGTGATATTCACCCGCTGCTCAACGACCGGCTGGACTGGAACCTGCTGCGCACCTTCCGCGTGATCGGCCAAGAACTGAGCATCAGCCGCGCCGCCGCCCGCCTGCACCTGACACAACCGGCGATCAGCCAGGCGCTGAAACGCCTGGAGGAACAGCTCGACTGCCAACTGATCGTGCGCCGCGGTCCGCGTTTTGTACTCACCGAGGCGGGCGAGCAGATCTTCGCCATCGCCGGCGAGATGTATGGCCAGGTGTCGCAGATGAGCAACGCCCTGCAAAAACCCGGCGATGAAGTGATCGGCAAAGTGCGCCTGCTGATGATCAGCCGCATCAACTCGGACACCTTTGATGACTTCCTCGCCGGCTTTCACCGCGAGCACCCGCGCGTGGACCTGGAGGTTGAAGTGATGCGCAGCTCGGACATCGTCGCCGCCCTGCTGGAGAAAACCGCCACCCTGGGCCTGAGCCTCAACCGCCGGCCACAACCGCGCCTGGAACAGCACCTGTTCCTGCGCCAGCGTTATGCGTTTTTTTGCGGGCGACACCATCCTTTGTTCGGGCGCAGCGGTTTGGCCGAGGGCGATTTGCAGTCGGAAAACTTCGTGAGTTTCACCAGCGACCAGATCGGCGGAATGCTCTCGCCCCTGACGATTTTCCGTGACCAGCAGGGCTTCAGCGGGCGGATCGTGGCCTCGTCCTCAAGCCTTGAAGAAGTACGGCGCCTGGTGATCGCCGGGTTTGGCCTGGGTTGCCTGCCGATTCATGTGGTAGCCGACGACGTGAAAAACGGCCTGCTGTGGCGGCTGCCGCCGGATGAAGGGATTGCGGACGTGGATATTCACCTGCTGTGGAACCGGGAGCAGAAGATGAGCCGGGCGGAGACGGTGTTTATTGAGAGCCTTTCGGGGCGGTTGGCCGACCAACAATTGGCGCACTTTGCAAGTCACCTGGCGCCCTCCCGCTAGTGTAGTCACCGACTCCATCGCCCATCCTTTGTGCTCTGGCTTTTTTAAGCCATCCCACACAAAGAGGTGTTTACATGTCCAGGATCTGGTTTATTACCGGCAGCTCACGTGGCCTTGGCCGCGCCATTACCGAGGCGGCATTGCGTGCGGGTGACCGGGTGGCGGCCACTGCACGCAACCCTCGTCAGTTGGATGATCTGGTCGCCGAATTCGGCGATGCGGTCTATTCCTTGCCGCTGGATGTGACCGACATCAGCCAGGTGGCGCAGGCTGTCGACAAGGCCGTGGCGCATTTTGGCCGCCTGGATGTGGTGGTCAACAATGCAGGCTATGGCGATGTGGCGTCGGTGGAAGATGTAACGCCGGACGATTTCAAGGCGCAGATCGACACCAACTTCTATGGTGTGGTGAACGTGAGCAAGGCCGTGGTGCCGGTGCTGCGACGCCAGGGCAGCGGGCATATTATTCAGGTATCGTCCCTGGGCGGGCGCATTGGCATGCCGGGCCTGGCGGCTTACCAGAGTGCAAAATGGGCCGTTGGCGGGTTTTCCACGGTGCTGGCGCAAGAGGTCGCACCGCTGGGCGTTCAGGTGACAGTGCTGGAACCAGGTGGCATGCGCACGGATTGGTCGGGCAGTTCCATGACGATTCCAGCGATCAGCGAGCCCTATCAGCAAACCGTCGGTGCACTCGTGCAACTGATCGGCTCTCCGGGCATTCTGCCGACCGGCCCGGCGCGGGTGGCCGAGATCGTACTGGAACTGGCCCTGAGCAAAGACGCGCCGCTGCGCCTGTTGATCGGTGCCGACGCCGTGCAATATGCGGCCAGGGCAGCCGAAGATTTGGCGGCCTCCGACAAAAAATGGCATGACCTCAGTGTGTCGGCCTCTGACTGATGTGATCGTTTGACAGCAAGGTGCCCCATGCCTGACACACGCCCATCGCGCTTCAATATCCCGGATGTTTTCTGGCAAGCCCTCAGAAACATCGGGCTGGAACCGTCTGCGGTGCTGCGTCAGGCACGCTTGCCGGTGACGCTTAACTTGCATGAACGCCGGGACCGCCGCCAGGTCAGCACCCACGAATTTTTTCGCTTGTGGGAGGCGGTGAGCGTGCTCAACCCGGACCCGGCAGCCGGAATTCTGCTGGTCACCGGGCTTGAGAGCACCCGCCTGCCGCCCTCCAGTTTTGCGGCGTTTATTGCCCGCGACTTTCGCGACGGGCTGCAGCGCCTCGCGCGCTTCAAGCAGCTGTGTACGCCCGAGCGGATGCGGCTGGTCGAAGCCGGTAATGCCTGCACCCTCACCATCGATTGGCTGCGCACTCAGGAGCAATCGCCCAGCTTATTGATCGACGCGGCATTCGTGTCGTTCGTCGAACTGGGCCGACGCGGCTCCGGGGTGCACATCGTGCCGCGCAGCGTCGAACTCGCCCGGCCGAAAAGCGGCAATACCGCCCTGGCCGACTTCTTCGGCTGCCCTGTACGCTACGGGGCCGAGCGCAATGCACTGGTGTTCAATGCTGACGATTTGAACCGGCCGTTTCCGGGGCACAACCCTGAACTGCTCGACATGCTCAACCCGGCACTGGTGGCGGCACTGGCGGAAGTGACGGCACCGAATACGGTCAGCCAACAGGTCAAACGCGCCCTCAAACACATTCTCGCCAGCGGCCGGCCCGAGATGGTCGATGTGGCGCGGGAAATGGGCATGAGTGAGCGCACGTTGCAGCGACGCATTACCGAGGAAGGCACGAGCTTTCGTCAGTTAATGCTGGAGACGCGCCAGGAAGTGGTGCGCCACCTGCTTGCCGAGCCCTCTATCGAAATGGATGAGATTGCTTGCCTGCTCGGCTACGAAGACACCAACTCGTTCTACCGGGCGTTCCGCTCGTGGGAAGGCACCACGCCCGCACGCTGGCGGGCGTCGCAGGTGCCTTCAAGCCATTAATGCCTTCTCCACGCTGCCAGCCATGATGCGCAGGTCCTCAAACGGGTTTCTGCCGATCAACATGAAGGCATGGGACGGGCTGGACCAAAACACCACGTTCATCCCCCGACGCTGCTCGTTGGCCATGGGCTGCGGGCCCTTCTTTGCAGCCGTGATGCACAGCGCCAACGGGCCGTGACGCGGGTCCAGATAGGTCAATTGGCCGATCATTACGCCGTCATAGTCGAGGATCTGCGCGCGGCGGAACTCGGCGCCGGGCAAGCTCACGGACGCCATCGATAAAGGCAAACCCAACTGCTCGCCCACGGAGCTGAGCTGGGCAAGGTGCACAGCCGGGTCGGCGCTGAGGTTTTCCAGCGTCTGCGGCGTGTACAAGGCCATGTATTCAGCGACCGACGCGCGCCAGCCCTGCCCGGATTCTGTATGGGGCCAGCCCATGAACAGGCGGTCGGCGACAACGCCCGCCACCGCGAAACTGGCTGCAACGGCCAGAAAGCCGCGCCGGCTCATGGTGGCGGTTGGAGTTGGTGGCAATGCCTTGAGCATGGCATGCAGGCGCTCGTCCGGGGCCTGCTCCAGCAGCGAATCAAACGCCGCTTTGAACGGTAGATCCGCACACAACAAGGCTTGCAGACGAGCAGCCAGCTCGGAATCTGTTTGAAGCCGGTCGGCGATAAGCTGATGCTGGTCAGCCTCCAGTTCACCGTCCAGGTAAGCCACCAACAGTTCGTCGGACGGTGCATTAGGGTGAGTCATCGCCGTTCTCCGCCGGTTTTTTCCTGCACGCTTTTTGGCGGGTTTGTTTGCGCAAGCTTCAGGCGTGCAGCCGCCAGCCGGCTCATCACCGTTCCCACCGGAATGTGCAACACGTCGGCAATCTCCTTGTAGGAAAGCCCTTCGACATACGCCAGAAATACCGTTTCCCGTTGCGCTTCCGGCAGCCCGTTCACGCGCTTGATGACCTGCGCGGCCAGCACCTGATCCTGGGCCAGGCTTTCTCCGTCGAAGGCCAGTTCCTGCTCCGCATCGACAAAACCCTGCCCTTGCCTGACGCGCTGCGAGCGCAGTTCGTTAAGCCAGATCGAGTGCATGATCGCCAGCAACCAGCGGTCCAGCCGCGTGCCGGAGGCAAACTGCCCGGCACGCTCCAACGCCCGCACGCAGGTGGCCTGCACCAGGTCCTCGGCCACATGCTTTTGTCGCGACAACACCAGGCCGTATCGCCATAAACGCGGCAACAGCAGGCCCAACTCGCGACGAAACTCAGCCTCTTGAGTAATGGCGGCCCCCTGCGTTTTTACTCACCGGGTTCAGGCCTGGGGCGCTGCGGCAATGGCTTGGGCCAGGTCTTCGTATTCTTCACAGGTGGTGCTGCACAAGGCCTTGATTTTCACCAACTGTTCCTGGGCCAAATCAACGCGGCCCTTGATCACGTAGGCCTCACCCAGGTACTCGCGAACCTGGGCGTAGTTGGGGTCCAGGGCCACGGACTGGAGGTAATAGCCGATGCCTTCATCGGTACGCCCGAGTTTGCGGGTGGCATAACCGCGATAGTTGAGGGCCTTGGCCGTGTTCGGTTGTTGCAGGGTGTCGAGCAGGGCCAGGGCTTCGTCGTAGCGCCCATCCTTCGCCAGGCGATAGGCGTAATCGGTGCGATCGGCGTCCGAAGTGGCCTTGCTGGTTTGCAGCACACACTTGCCGGTTTTGCTGTCCCACACCTGACCTTTGGGGCAGTTGGGCTTGGGCGGTGCCGACTCGTCGCCCGAGGCGCGCGCCTGGCCGGCCAGCAATGCAGCAGCCATGCAGGCGCCGAAAAACAGCGCGGTGCGGTAGGTGATCGGATGTTCGTGGCGGTTCTTCATGGCGGTCATGCTCCGTAGCGAAAGGGAGGTACAGCAGCAATGCTCATTTTTGAAGGGCGCCGGGCAGCATGCGGCGCAAGGTGTTATCGCCCATCACGTAGTGATGCCACAGAGCTGCCCCGGCATGCAGGCCTGCCAGCAGGATGATCGCCCAGGCCACATTGTTATGCAGGCCGCCGAGGGTACCGCGCCAGGCGTGATCAATCGCGAAGGGCGCCGGGACGGAGAACAGGCCGAAAAAGCTGAACGGCTCCCCTTGAGCCCAGCGAAATACAAAGCCCAACACGATCTGCGCCAGCAACAACAGATACAGGCAACCATGCGCCATTTTCGCCAGGCGGTTAAGCGCGGGGTGACTGTCGGCTTTTGGGTGATTGCCGCCGCTGAGACGCCAGATAATCCGCGCCGCGATCAACACGGCCAGGGCGATACCCAGCGAGATATGCACCGATTGCAGGCCCTTGCGTAACGGCGTGCCTTTCTCGAGGTTCTCCCAGATGTGCGCGCTGGCGAACATGAAGATCACCACGGCGGCAGTCAGCCAATGAAAAATGCGGGTCAGGCGGTCGTAGCGGGCGACGGTGGTGTTCATGGACATTTCCTGGGTGGTCTGTGGGGTGAACACCGCAGCGCGGGAAAATATTCGGGGAGCTCGTCATTATTTGTTTCATTTGCGGCCAGCCCTACAAAAAAGCCCCGTAGCGTGCTCGGCTACGGGGCTGTTCGGCTTAGCTTCTGGTGTATCTCAATTGCCGCGCTCCTTGTTGGCCTGGGAAAGCACCGAGGCCGCGAGGCTTTTGGCGATGGCAGAGGCGTCGGGGTTGCTCAGGGTTTCAGCGGCCGGTGGTATCACAATGCGCCGCCTGTAGGCAGGGTTTTGGAGAGCTGTGCGAAACACGGACGGGTGATGCAGTGCGTGCTAGAGCGTTGCATCGATTGCACTGATGATTACTATCGAAACGAGCGCCTGCCCGATTTTCAACACTGATTCCTATAATCGCCTCCACTTTCCCTCCCCCTCGCCTGGCTTCAGGCGACGCTCAACCTGGAACCCGACACCATGCCAAGTGCCAGCCAGGCCCCTCGCGGCCTTCCCGAACATAGCCAACAAAGCGTCAAACAGCAGTGGTTGGCGATTTTGTCGGTCGCCGTGGGCGCCTTCGCCCTGGTGACCAGTGAATTTCTGCCGGTGGGCGTACTCAACGACGTCGCCGCCGACCTGGGCATCAGCGCCGGCCACGCCGGCCTGATGGTGACCCTGCCCGGCATCATGGCCGCCCTCGCCGCGCCGTTGCTGTCCGTCATCATCGGCGCAATGGACCGCCGCTACCTGCTGATCGGCCTGACGCTGATCATGATCGTCGCCAACATGGTCGTGGCCTACGCCAGCGACTTCAGCCTGCTGCTGTTCGGCCGCGTGCTGCTGGGCATCAGCATCGGCGGGTTCTGGGCGACCGCCATTGCCCTCAGTGGCCGCCTGGCGCCCAACGGCGTGGGCGTCGCGAAGGCCACCTCGATCATCATGATGGGCGTGACCCTGGCCACCGTACTGGGCGTGCCGGTCGGCACCTGGCTCAGCGGCCTGATGGGCTGGCGCATGACCTTCCTGGTGACCGCACTGCTCGGCATCCCGGTGCTGGTGGCGCAGCTGTTCCTGTTGCCTACGCTGAAACCGGAAAAAGCCATCCTCGTGCGTGACCTGCCGGCCTTGTTTATCAACCCGCGCGCACGGGTCGGCCTGATCGCCGTCTTGCTGATCGGCCTGGCGCACTTTGCCGCCTACACCTATGTGGCGCCGTTCTTCAAAAACAGCTCCGGCTTTGATGGCCCGACCATCGGCTCCCTGCTGCTGATGTTTGGCGTGGCAGGCGTTGCGGGTAACGTTTTCGCCGGTTTCGCCGCCAATCGCAGCGTGCGTTACACGCTGTTGCTGGTCGCACTGATGATCGGCACCAGCACCGCCCTGTTTCCGTACTTCGCCACCGGTTTGACCGGCGCAACCATGCTCATCGCTCTCTGGGGCTTCGCCTTCGGCGCCTTCCCGGCCTGCGCAAGTATCTGGATGTTTGTGGTAGCGCCCCAGGACGTAGAACGCGGTATGCCGCTGTTTGTCGCGCTGTTCCAGGTGATTATCGCGCTGGGCTCGTTCTTCGGCGGGCGGATTGTTGACCAGATGGGCACGTCGGTGCTGTTGAGCCTGGCCACGGCGTTGGTTGGCGTTGGCTTTGTGACGGTGCTGGTGTTGGGGCGCAATGTGAGTAATAGCGCGGTGGCACAAGCCGCCTGACCTGTCCGTAACGACCAAAAAAGCCTGCTGAGCGTTGAGCTCTGCAGGCTTTTTTTTGTTGCAGGTACGGCGTGATGCGGTCACCGAGGGGCGTGGCGGAAAATGAGGACCATGCGTCGACACGTACTTGCCAACAATGCAGGCTTGATTCAAGGTAATGACAAATGTCATTACACGGTTTTTTTTTCATGGCCTCCATCAATATTCGAATCGACGACGACCTGAAAGCTCGCGCCTACCTTGAACTGGAAAAACTCGGCGTCACGCCTTCCGAACTCATGCGCCAAGCGCTGCAGTATGTGGCAGACCGTGGTCAGTTGCCCTTCAAGCCGGTGCTGATGACTGAGGACGATGAAGCCCTGATGGCCACTGTGCGAGAACGACTGGCGTCTCCTCAACGCGTAAAGGTTTCCATAGATGACCTATAGCCTCGATTTTGATGCCCGCGCATTGAAGGAATGGCAAAAACTCGGCGACACCGTCCGTCAGCAGCTCAAGAAGAAGTTGGTGGAAATCCTGAAAAATCCACGCGTTGAAACTAACCGCCTGCATGGCCTGCCGGACTGTTACAAGATAAAGCTGCGTAGCAGTGGTTACAGGCTGGTTTATCAAGTGATTGATCAGGAAATTACCGTGTTTGTGGTGGCCGTAGATAAACGGGAGCGTGATCAGGTTTATCAGAAGGCATCCGAGCGATTGAGCTAGCCGTAAATTTGATGGCCCTGTCATAAACAAATTCGTCAAAACAAAAAAGCCCCGTAGCTTATTCAGCTGCGGGGCTTTTTCTATGTAATGGCGGAGAGATAGGGATTCGAACCCTAGGTACCGGTGAAGGTACAACGGATTTCGAATCCGTCCCATTCGGCCACTCTGGCATCTCTCCAACGGCGCGCATCATAACAGTGTGTTTCTCGGAAGCAAACCCCAAATGCGATTTTTTTCCGTGCTATCAGATGCTTGCGTCGATTAAAGCGGTACGCCCAGACGGTTGGCGACTTCTTCATAGGCTTCGATCACGTCACCGAGGCCCTGGCGGAAGCGATCTTTGTCCATCTTCTTCTTGGTGTCCTTGTCCCACAGGCGGCAGCCGTCGGGGCTGAATTCGTCGCCCAGGACGATGGAGCCGTCGTGGAACACGCCGAACTCCAGTTTGAAGTCGACCAGTAGCAGGCCGGCGTCGTCGAACAATTTGCTCAGGACTTCGTTGACCTTGAGGGACAACTCCTTCATGCGCGCCAGTTGCTCGGCGGTGCCCCAACCGAATGCCACCACGTGGGATTCGTTGATGAACGGGTCGCCCTTGGCGTCGTCCTTCAGGAACAGCTCGAAGGTGTAAGGGTTGAGCTTGAGGCCTTCCTCAACGCCCAGACGCTTGACCAGGCTGCCGGCGGCGTAGTTACGCACGACGCATTCAACCGGGATCATGTCGAGCTTCTTGACCAGGCACTCGTTGTCGCCCAGCAGTTTGTCGAATTGGGTCGGAATGCCGGCCGCTTCGAGCTTTTGCATGATGAAGGCATTGAACTTGTTGTTCACCATGCCCTTGCGATCCAGTTGTTCGATGCGCTTGCCGTCGAACGCCGAGGTGTCGTTGCGAAACAGCAGGATCAGGCGGTTGGCGTCGTCGGTCTTGTACACCGACTTGGCTTTGCCGCGGTAGAGTTCTTCACGTTTTTCCATGATGGGCTCCGCTTGCTAAAAGGTGGGCTAGGCGATGTGTCGCCAGTCGAGCCCTGAATCTTGATCGGCCAGTTGCAGCCAGTCCGGGTCGCACCCGAGGGTGTCGACAAAACATTGCCGGGCCAGCTGCGGCAGGTTGTTCTTGCTGCTCAGGTGGGCCAGGACCAGGTGTTGCAAGTCTTGCCAGCCCAACTCATACACCAGGTACGCCGCCTGGTGGTTGTTCAAATGCCCCAGCTCGCCGCCCACCCGCTGCTTGAGAAAGTAGGGATAGTGACCGCGCGCCAGCAGGTCCCGGCAGTGGTTGGACTCGATCATCAAGGCATCGAGGTCACGGTAACCGTCCAGCACCTTTGAGCAGTAGGAGCCCAGGTCAGTGAGCACGCCGAAACGCCGCTCACCATCACTGAACACATACTGCGTCGGCTCCTGGGCATCGTGCGCCACGGCAATCACATCAATGCTCAAGGCACCGATCCGAAGCTGTTCGCCACCGGCCAGGAAGCCTGCGGGTTCAATGGGTTTGCGCATCCCGCGCAGCGTGCCGCGACTCAAATACACCGGGAGATTGTAGCGCCGAGACAGCAAACCCACGCCATGCACGTGGTCGGCATGTTCGTGGGTCACCAGAATCGCGCTCAGCTGCGCGGGGTGAACCCCCAGGCGCAGCAGGCGCCGCTCGGTTTCCTTGAGCGAGAAACCACAATCCACCAGCACATACGTGTCGTCATGTGCGACCAGCGTGCCGTTCCCTTGGCTACCGCTGCCGAGAACGGCAAAACGCATCGGATCAGCCCAGGTTGTCCTGAATCACGCCCAACACTTTGCGGGCTGTTTCAGCCGGCGCAACGGTGTTGATATTCTTCTCGACGGTAACCTGCACACTTTCGCCCACCTTGCTCAAACGAACCTGATAACGCTCGGCGCGGGTTTCGATCTCTTCCTTGGTCGGCTTGCTGCCGAACAATTTGCCGAAGAAGCCTGGCTCGTCGTCCTTCTTCTCGGCCTTTTCAGCCACGTTGATGTAGTACAGGCCCAGGCTGCGGTTGATGTCTTCAACGCGCCACGGCCCCTGCTCCAGGGCACGGCCAACGCTGGCCCAGGCACGGTCAAGGTCTTCACCCAGGTTCAGGACCACGTTACCGCTGCCATCTTCGGTGAGGCTGACGCGGTTGGGCGTGTCGTAATCGCGAGCGGCCAGCAGGGAAACCGAACCGCCTTTCTCGGAGATACGGCTCATGCTGGCGAGCATTTCGTCGACCAGTGCAGCGTCCACGCCGGTGTTGACCGAGCGCGGGGTGAAATCGACAGTGGACGTGCTGCCGGCAGGACGCTCGGCGCTGACCACATACACTTCACTGGTGTTGCGCTGCACGCCTGGCTCGATACGCACGCGCACACGGGCTTCGCTGTCGGTTGCTACGCCACCGGCCTGCAGGCGCTGGGCCATGTTGGCCGACAGCTCGCTGCCGCGCTGCCAGGCCGTGGTGAACTCACCGGTCTGCGGGCGCTGCTGGTCAATGCGGAAACCGTTGTCCTGGAAGAACTGCAACGCCACCGGCCAGACTTCGGCAGGTGGGCGCTGGGCGATGATCCAGCGGTTGTCGCCGCTCTTCTGCAGGCTGTAATCGCTAGCCTCCGCTACAGCCGAAATAGGCTGTGGACGTGGCACCACGAACTCGCCCTTGGCGGTATCGTCGGCGACGTTGCGCGGAATCGGCAGCAACGGGTCAAGGCGCTTGGCGACATTGACGTCCGGTGGCAATTGCATCGGTTTGGTTGCTTGTGCTTCCAGGTAATCGCTGCCGCGGTCACGGAAGTAGCCTTCCGGGCCCCAGATCCAACCGCAGCCACTGGTGCTGGAGATAATCAAGGCAAGTGCGGAAAGTCCGGCCAATCGCTTCATGCGTAGTGCTTCCTCAATTAAACCAGGACGCCGGACTGGCGCAGGGCCAATCGCAGCGGTTCGTGACAGGCTTCGCTGAGGCGGGTGAGCGGCAGACGGATACCGTCCGGCATCAGGCCCATCTCGAACAATGCCCATTTCACGGGGATAGGGTTGGATTCGATAAACAGTGTTTTGTTGAGCGGCATCAGCTTCTCGTGGATTTCACGGGCTTTTGCGGCGTCACCGGCGATGGCGGCGGCGCACATGTCGCTCATGGCACGCGGGGCGACGTTGGCGGTCACGGAAATGTTGCCCTTGCCGCCCAGCAGGATCAGCTCAACAGCGGTGGCGTCGTCGCCGGAATACAGCAGGAAGTCACTGCTGACGCCGGCCAGGATGTCCTTGGCGCGCTGCAGGTCGCCGGTGGCTTCCTTGATGCCGATGATATTCGGCACGGTGGACAGGCGAATCACGGTCTCGGCCTTCATGTCGCAGGCGGTACGGCCAGGCACGTTGTAGAGGATTTGCGGGATGTCTACGGCTTCGGCGATGGCACGGAAATGCTGATACAGGCCTTCCTGGGTCGGCTTGTTGTAGTACGGAGTCACCAGCAGGCAGGCGTCGGCGCCGGCCTTCTTGGCGTTTTTGGTCAGTTCGATGGCTTCACGCGTGGAGTTGGCGCCTGTACCTGCGATCACGGCGATACGGCCCGCGACACGCTTGACCACGAATTCGATGACCTGGATGTGTTCTTCCACATCGAGGGTGGCCGACTCACCTGTGGTGCCGACCGCCACGATGGCATTGGTGCCCTCTTGCAGGTGGAAGTCCACCAGTTTGCCCAGGCTATCCCAGTCGAGATGACCTTGTGCATCCATGGGTGTGACCAGTGCCACCATACTGCCCGCAATCATGCAACCGCTCCTGCCGGAAAAAGAGAGCCGTAATGGTACTGGCGCCAAGATGCTTGTACAAGCGAAGTACCGCGTGAGGATGCGTTCTGCAGCAACTAAACGACGGGCAATGCCATCATTGGCCCAATGCCTGGCTTGAAGCACGCTGAAATCAGACCGATCGCGTAATGAAAACGCCACCTCCTAGCCCTTGGCGGCGCTTTTCGCTACCCTTCATCCTTTGATCGATACAGCCCATACGGTATCGACCGCTCATCGCTTTAGGAAGGCTGCATGTCCACCCCCACAGTTCGCGAACAATTCCTTGTCATCAGTGCCCTCGGCGCCAACCCCATGGAGCTGACCAACGTCCTGTGCCGCGCCAGCCATGAGAACCGCTGCGCTGTCGTGACCTCCCGCCTGACCCGCCACGGCGAGTGCAGCGCACTGGTCCTGCAGATTTCCGGCAGTTGGGATGCCCTGGCACGCCTCGAAACCGGTTTGCCGGGCCTGGCCAAGAAGCATGACTTCACGGTCAACGTGGTGCGCAGCGCCGCGCTGGAAAACCGTCCGCAGGCGCTGCCGTATGTGGCGTATGTCAGCTCGGCCTACCGCTCGGACATCGTCAACGAGCTGTGCCAGTTCTTCATCGACCACAACGTCGAGCTGGAGAACCTGACCTGCGACACCTACCAGGCCCCGCAAACCGGCGGCACCATGTTGAACGCCACGTTTACCGTAACCTTGCCGGCCGGCGTGCAAATCAGTTGGTTGCGCGATCAGTTCCTCGACTTCGCCGATGCGCTGAATCTCGACGCACTGATCGAACCCTGGCGCCCACAGAACCCAATGTAAGGAAGCTTTTCATGGCTGTAGTCATCGATAAACCGGTAGCCGACTTCGAAGCCCAGGCCACCAGCGGCCAGACCTTCAGCCTCGCCGGGCTCAAGGGCAAGCAAGTGGTGATCTATTTCTACCCCAAAGACAGCACCCCGGGCTGCACCACTGAAGGTCAGGGTTTTCGTGACCAGTACGCCGCGTTCAAGGCCGCCCACACTGAAGTATTTGGTGTGTCGCGCGACAGCGTGAAGTCCCACGAGAACTTCAAGGGCAAGCAGGAATTCCCCTTTGAGCTGATCAGCGATAAAGATGAGGCGGTTTGCCAGCTGTTTGACGTGATCAAACTGAAGAAGCTGTATGGCAAGGAATACCTGGGCGTGGACCGCAGCACGTTCCTGATCGACAAGGAGGGTGTGCTGCGCCAGGAATGGCGTGGTGTGAAGGTGCCAGGGCATGTGGATGCTGTACTGGCCGCCGCTCAGGCGCTGCACAAGGCCTGATTCGCCTGTTGTGGCGAGGGAGCTTGCTCCCGCTGGGTCGCGTAGCGGCCCTAAAAACGGGAGCGCTTCGCACTCCAGCGCGAGCAAGCTCGCTCGCCACAGTTGGACGGCATTACAACAAGGGCGCCACCACCGGCTCTTGCCGCGGCCACGCATCGAGCACCGCCTTGAACAGCGTCGCCAGGGGAATCGCAAAGAACACCCCCCAAAAACCCCACAACCCGCCAAACAACAAGACCGCGCAGATAATTGCCACCGGATGCAGGTTGACCGCCTCCGAAAACAACAAAGGCACCAGTACGTTGCCATCCAGCGTCTGAATGATGCCGTACACCGCCATCAGGTAGATGAACTGGTCGCTCCAGCCCCACTGGAATAACGCGATCAGCAGCACAGGCACCGTCACCACCACGGCACCGACATACGGCACCACCACCGACACACCCACCAGCAATGCCAGCAGCGCCGCGTAGTTCAGCCCGAGCGCGACAAAAGCAATGTAGGTCACGCCACCGCAGATTACGATCTCGATAACCTTGCCACGAATGTAATTGGCGATCTGCCGGTTCATCTCCTCGGCCACCCGAGTGATCAGCGCCCGCTCACGCGGCAGATATCCGCGCACCCAGCGGCCGATCATTGCGCGGTCCTTGAGAAAGAAAAACACCAGGATCGGCACCAACACCAGGTAGATCATGATGTTAACCAGCAATGGCAGGCTGGACAGTGAAAAGGTCAGCGCCCATTGCCCGAATTTTCCGATCTCGCCGCGCGCCACATCGATGGCCTGCAACACCTGCTCGTCCGACACCAGGTGCGGATAGCGCTCCGGCAACAACAGCAACAGGGATTGCCATTTGGCGAGCATCCCCGGCAATTCATTGAACAGAGTGATTAACTGATGCCAGAGCAATGGCAACACCACCACGATGAACACCACCAGCAAGCCCATGAACAAGGCAAACACCAGCCCCACCGCCACCCCACCCGGCAGGCGCAGACGCTCAAGCGTGGTGACCAAGCCCTGCATCAAGTACGCCAGCACCATGCCGGCCAGGACGGGAGCGAGCATGCCGCCCAAAGTGAGCACGGCGGTAAAGGCCAGAAACAGAAGGACTGCCAGCACCACGGCCTCTTCGTCGGAGAAGTAGCGCTGAATCCAGTCTCGTAACACTTTGAACATCAATCAACCTCGGGTGGTGTGGGGCGAACGATTCAGGCCTTGCGCAACCAGTACCGGTAAACACCGGCGGCGTCTTCTTCGTGCAATAACGTGTGCCCGGCCAGTTTGGCAAATGTGCGGAAATCCCGCTGGGAGCCCGCATCCGTGGCGATCACTTTGAGTACCGCACCACTGGCCAATCGATTGAGCTCCAGCTTGGCCTTGAGCAAGGGCAACGGGCAATTGAGGCCGCTGGCATCAAGTTCGGCGTCAAAGGCTACAGCGTCGGTCATGGTTTTACTCCGGGCACGCGGTTGGGCCGCTTAGAATATCTGGTCCGAAGCTCAGTGTCCGGCTACAGTAAGCTCTTTGTCGAAAGGCTTTGTGCATGACTTTTTTGCGCCCTACCCTGCTGACGCTGGCCTGCCTGCTGGCCTCTCCAGGCTTTGCTGACGACCTGCCGTCACTTGGCGACGCCAGTTCTGCCATTGTCTCGCCACAACAGGAATTTCAACTGGGTCGTGCGTGGCTGGCCTACCTGCGCGGCCAGGTCTCGCAACTCAACGACCCGCAACTCAAGGATTATGTCGAAACCAGCGTTTACAAACTGGTGGAGACCAGCCAGGTCAATGACCGGCGCCTTGAGTTCATCCTGATCAACAGCCCGCAGCTCAACGCCTTTGCCGCACCTGGCGGCATCGTCGGGGTCAACGGCGGCTTGTTTCTGAATGCCCAGACCGAAGGCGAATATGCCTCGGTGCTGGCCCACGAATTGGCTCACCTGTCCCAGCGCCACTTTGCCCGGGGCATGGAAGCACAGTCGCGCATGCAAATCCCGATGATGGCCGCCCTGCTTGGCGGCATCATTGCCGCCGCCGCCGGTGCAGGCGACGCGGGGATTGCCGCGATTGCAGGCAGCCAGGCTGCGGCGATCCAGGAGCAACGCCGGTTCTCCCGCCAGAACGAGCAGGAAGCTGACCGCATCGGCATTCTCAATCTGGAAAAAGCCGGTTACGACCCGCGCTCCATGCCGACCATGTTCGAACGCCTGATGCGCCAATACCGTTTTGACGCCAAGCCTCCGGAATTCCTGCTGACTCACCCGGTGACAGAATCGCGAATTGCCGACACCCGCAACCGCGCTGAACAGGCCAAACCCGGCGGCAAGGAAGACAGCCTGCGCTATCAGCTGATTCGCGCTCGCGTTCAGTTGCAATACGAGGACACACCGGGCCTTGCGGCCAAGCGTTTCCAGGCACAACTGGACGAAAACCCGAAAAACGATGTGGCGCGCTATGGCTTGGCCATCGCCCAAATCAAAGGCACTCAGTACAAAGAAGCGCGGGAAAGCCTGCTGCCGCTGCTCGCCAAGGCGCCTAACGACATCACTTACAACCTTGCGCAAATCGAGTTGGATATCGACAGCAATCGCCTGCCGGATGCCCAGCAGCGGACTGATCGCATGCTGACTCAGTACCCCGGCAACTATCCGCTGAATCAGGTACGGGTGGACTTGCTGCTCAAGCAAAACCGCACTGCCGATGCGGAAAAGGCACTGGATGGTTTGCTCAAATCGCGCCCCGATGACCCGGATGTCTGGTATCAGGTTGCAGAAACCCGCGGCCTGTCCGGCAATATCATTGGCCTGCATCAAGCACGCGCCGAGTACTTTGCGCTGGTGGGCGACTTTCAACAGGCCATCCAGCAACTGGACTTCGCCAAACGTCGGGCTGGCAACAACTTCCCGTTGTCGTCGCGTATCGACGCACGCCAGCGTGAGCTGATCGAACAGGAACGCTTGGTCAAAAACATGATGAGCTAAACCCATCGCGCACAAAAAAGCCCCGCTTTCGCTAAACGAAAGCGGGGCTTTTTTATTGGATCAGACCAGCAAATTACTCAGCCAGCTTGAAGGTGATGAAGCTGGCACGCCCTTGGCGCAGAACGCGCATCGACACAGAACGGTTCTTCGGCAGCGCCTTGGCGATGTCGGTGAACTGCTTGGTGGAGTCGATGGCCTGATTGTTCAAGTGGGTGATGACATCACCCGGCTGCAGGCCGATCAGGGACGCAGGGCCGTCCTGCACTTCCTTGATCACGACACCGCTCTTGAGGTCGAAGCTCTTTTTCTGCTCATCAGTCAGCTCGACCACAGCAATGCCCAGGCGGTTGCTGCTGCGCTCGGCACCCGGTTTGGCGTTGCCCAGCGCGTCAAGAGTTGCGCCCTCTTCCGGAATGGCGCCAACCGTCAGCTCAACAGTCTGGCGCTTGCCTTCACGAATCACTTCCAGCTTGGCCTTGCTACCCGCCTTGAGCGCGCCCACCAAGTGCGGCAGGTCGGCAGACATGACGATCGGCTGGCCGTTCATGCTCAGAATGACATCACCCACCTGCAGACCGCCCTTGGCAGCCGGACCGTCATCCTGAATCTGCGCGACCAAAGCACCAGCCGGTTTGTCGAGACCGAAGGACTCAGCCAGATCCTTGTTCACTTCCTGAATCACGACGCCCAACCAGCCACGGCTGACCTTGCCACCGCTTTTGAGCTGGTTGGAAACATCCATGGCCACGTCAATCGGGATAGCGAACGACACGCCCATGAAGCCACCGGAACGGGTGTAGATCTGCGAGTTGATCCCCACCACTTCGCCCGCCAGGTTGAACAGCGGGCCACCGGAGTTGCCCGGGTTGATCGGCACGTCGGTCTGGATGAACGGCACATAGTTTTCGTTTGGCAGGCTGCGGCCGATGGCGCTGACGATACCTTGGGTCACGGTGTGGTCAAAGCCGAATGGCGAACCAATCGCGACCACCCATTGCCCGGCTTTCAGATCCTGGGACTTACCCAGTTTCAGCACCGGCAGGTCTTTGCCTTCGATTTTCAGCAGAGCCACGTCGGAGCGTGGATCGGTGCCGACCAGTTTGGCCTTCAACTCGCTGCGATCGGCCAGGCGAACGAGGATTTCGTCAGCATCGGCAATGACGTGGTTGTTGGTGAGGATGTAACCATCCGGTGAAATGATGAAGCCCGAGCCCAGGGACTGCGCTTCACGCTGACCACCGCCGCCGCCACGGGGCGCACGCTGTTGCGGCATGCCACGCTCGAAGAACTCGCGCAGCATCGGCGGCAGGCCTTCGAGATCCGGCATCTGCTGATTTGAAACCTTGCGGTCCGGCAGCTTCTGCGTGGTACTGATGTTCACCACGGCCGGCGAGGCCTGCTCGACCAATTGCGTGAAATCAGGCAGTTCAGCCGCTTGCGCGGACACGGCCTGACCCAGCACCAATACCGTGGCGATTATGGATAAATAGGACTTCAAACGTGGTATCGACATACAGCTCCCGTTACGACGAGCAGGGTTGAGCGACAGGGTTCAAGAAACGCCGAAAACTGCGACCGACATCTTTGTTCCGCGAACAAAACAAGGCCAGAGCCGACAAGCCCTGACCTATAAAAAACATGGGGATTTTTTGCAAGTGAAAATGCTGATCCAGACATTTCATGCTCTCGGCAGCCAACCTGGCATGGACGAAGATTGAAAGGGCAGGATGAACACAGGATTAACGATTCACGGTTTGCCGGCGGGCTTTTCGCCACGCACCGACAGCGCAATGCGCTCGGCAGTACCGATGGGGATTTCACCGACGACCGTCACCATCACCTCGCCTTCAACCGTATTCAAACGCCGGGATACCGCAACTGTTGGGCCCAGTTGCGTGCGGGTTTCCGTCACGCTCGCGCCATCGGTGGATTCAAGGAACACGGAGAAACGTGCAAGACCATCGTCGTACATCAGGCTATCGACAGTGGATTTGGTCTGGGTGTCTTTGCGCGAAACGCTATTGGTGAGCTGGAAGCCGGGGGGCAGCCAATCCAGGTGCCACGCCTGAGTGGCGGGGACTTCGGGCGCCTTGCTGTGGGTCTGAGCGATAGGTGTGCATTCGCTGCTGGGCTGCAGATCCTTATCCGCGAGCGCGGTTGACGTGTTCAATCGGGTGAACTGAAAACGTTCCAGCAACTGCCCTAGATCATTGAGCAGCAGTGATTTGAGCGGCAGACCGGTTTCACGGTCCAGATGCAACTCAAAGCCATAACGGTATTGATCACGCGGCGCGATAGACACAATCACCGCATTACGACCGGCCACGCGCGATTTGCCGATGACGGCCAGCTCATAGAATTGAGTGAGTTTTTTTGGATCAAGCGCACGCGATGGCGCGTCGGGCGAATTGCCCAAGCCAGCAACGAGTGTACCGCTGACGCATTGAGTCCGACCGTCTAGCCGAACGACTTCCTGAGCGGAGCCATCCAGTTGCAACAGACGTTCGCGAACTTGACCGTCCTGGACTCGATGCCAGATGTCATGGGTGGAAAAGCTACCGTTACGCTCATAAATGAACGTACCTTCGAAGCTTTGCTGCTGCTCTGCACGCCCAAGTCGATCAAGCCAGTCTTGGGCTTCATCGGCATGGGCGGATAGTGCAAACCAACTACTGAGCAAAAGCGTAAGGAGCGGTATGGCGCGCATAGGGCCCCTTAGCGGTTCAGCGGTTTTCCAGGCTTGCAGCACGAGCGTATGGCAGAGCGCTTTCAGTGCCTTTCAGAGCCGATTCCTGGGCGTGTTGGCGCAGGTAGCCAGGAAGACGCTGGTCCTGCCAGCCGGATTGCCCTTGCAGTACACCATTGGCCATCGGGCCGGTGCTGTCAGCGCTTTCCTTGTAGCCGGCCAGTACCGCTGGGCCTTTGACTTGAGGTCCAGCCATCACCGGCTGCTGAGTCTGTTGAGCCAGTTCCGCACCGGCGATTTCGTCCTGATTGTACAGGCGAACACCAGCCAAAACGGCAACAGTGACCGAGGCAGCGACTGCCAGGCGACCCAGGCTACGCCATGGACCACGAGCAGCTTTTGCCGGAACGGCTTCATCAGCCAGCGCAGCAGAAACGGCCGCAGCAATATCCAGACGAGGGATTAGAAGATCCTTGTGCATCACCGCCCGAGCGACTTGGTAACGAGACCAGGTATCACGGGTTTCGGCATCATCAAATGCATTGAGCACTCGACGAAGTTCCAGTTCATCCGCTTCGTTATCCATCACTGCGGACAGCGATTCCTGCAGGGCATCACGACTCATGGCGGTTCCTCTCTTGGCTGTCGCCGCTGTCTTTAGTTTTCCTGCAACAACGGTTGCAAGGCTTTATCGATGGCTTCCCGGGCCCGGAAAATCCGTGACCTTACAGTCCCCACCGGACACTGCATGACGCTCGCAATGTCTTCATAACTCAGACCATCGAATTCACGTAAAGTTAATGCAGTACGCAAATCTTCTGGCAGTTGCTGAATTGTGCGATGAACGGTGCCTTCGATCTCGTCGCGCAGCAATGCACGCTCCGGCGACTCGAGATCTTTGAGGCCGTGATCACCATCGTAAAATTCTGCATCTTCCGAACTCACATCACTATCTGGCGGGCGGCGACCGCGAGAGACCAGATAGTTCTTCGCCGTGTTGATGGCGATGCGGTACAGCCACGTATAAAACGCACTGTCACCACGGAAATTGCCCAGTGCACGGTATGCCTTGATAAAAGCTTCCTGTGCAACGTCCTGCGCTTCATGGGTGTCGTGCACAAACCGCACGATCAACCCGAGAATTTTGTGCTGGTATTTCAGCACTAGCAGATCAAATGCTCGCTTGTCGCCACGTTGAACGCGCTCGACCAGCTGCTGATCCTCTTCCTGGGTTAGCATGAACACTCCTCGTTGTACTTGAAGGAGGCTTGCATAACTAAACGATCAGGCTTGCAAACATAGACTCGGACTTTTCGCAAAAGTTCTCCCC
This sequence comes from Pseudomonas tolaasii NCPPB 2192, assembly GCF_002813445.1. Classification (NCBI taxonomy): domain Bacteria; kingdom Pseudomonadati; phylum Pseudomonadota; class Gammaproteobacteria; order Pseudomonadales; family Pseudomonadaceae; genus Pseudomonas; species Pseudomonas tolaasii. The sequence goes on along the minus strand of NZ_PHHD01000001.1, from coordinate 3,119,956 downwards.
CTTCAAGCAAGTTTCCGGCACGCACTGATTTGGCACACACGAAAAACGCAGCGCGGGCGAAGCCGGCTGCGCGAATAATCTTGTCGCCGGTTTTCTGACGCGTCCAATGCTCCCGACGGGCCAACAAACACAACGTTTTCCCAGCTTTCGGGCAACCTGCTATTGAGTCAGGGCTTATGCAAAAAGTTCCCGCTCCAATAACCGGCCGATTTTACCCCGACTGTGCACCGTAATCTCACATTGCCACGAATGCCCGGCTATTGTGCCGGTCCCCCCCTCTATATACTAGTGGGCCGTGTGACCCTTTGATTCGCCGATCCAGGCGTCCTGTTTGCGCCACCCCTTTGGATCGCTTTTTGCGGAATCCTTCAAATGAGCCAACAGTTTCAACACGATGTCCTGGTGATCGGTAGCGGCGCGGCAGGTTTAAGCCTTGCACTGACGCTCCCCAGCCACCTGCGCATTGCCGTATTGAGCAAGGGCGACCTGGCCAATGGTTCGACATTCTGGGCCCAGGGCGGCGTCGCAGCGGTATTGGACGACACCGATACTGTTGAATCCCACGTCGAGGACACTCTCAACGCCGGCGGCGGCCTGTGCAATGAAGACGCGGTGCGCTTCACCGTCGAGCATAGCCGCGAAGCCATCCAGTGGCTGATCGACCAGGGCGTGCCCTTCACCCGTGACGAGCACGCCGGCAGCGATGACGGCGGATTCGAATTCCACCTGACCCGTGAAGGCGGCCACAGCCACCGCCGCATCATCCACGCCGCCGATGCCACCGGCGCCGCCATTTTCAAGACGTTGCTGCACCAAGCCCGCCAGCGCCCCAACATTGAACTGCTGGAGCAGCGTGTCGCCGTCGACCTGATCACCGAAAAACGCCTGGGCCTGGACGGCGAGCGCTGCCTCGGTGCCTATGTGCTCAACCGCGCCAGCGGCGAAGTCGACACCTACGGCGCACGCTTCACCATTCTCGCCTCAGGCGGTGCCGCCAAGGTCTACCTCTATACCAGCAACCCCGACGGCGCCTGCGGTGACGGCATCGCCATGGCCTGGCGCTCGGGTTGCCGCGTCGCCAACCTGGAATTCAACCAGTTCCACCCCACCTGCCTGTATCACCCGCAGGCCAAGAGTTTCCTGATCACCGAAGCCCTGCGCGGCGAAGGTGCACACCTGAAGCTGCCGAACGGCGAGCGCTTCATGCAGCGCTTCGACCCACGCGCCGAGCTGGCGCCACGGGATATCGTGGCCCGCGCCATCGACCATGAAATGAAGCGTCTGGGCATCGACTGCGTCTACCTGGACATCAGCCACAAGCCCGAAGCTTTCATCAAGACGCACTTTCCGACGGTCTACGAGCGCTGCCTCACCTTCAACATCGACATCACCAAAGGCCCGATCCCCGTCGTGCCCGCCGCGCACTACACCTGCGGTGGCGTGATGGTCGACAGGAATGGGCGCACCGATGTGCCCGGCCTCTACGCCATCGGCGAAACCAGCTTCACCGGCCTGCATGGCGCCAACCGCATGGCCAGCAACTCGTTGCTGGAATGTTTCGTCTACGCCCGCTCGGCCGCTGCGGACATCCTCGAGCAACTGCCGCGCGTCCCGGTGCCCGCCGCCCTGCCCCGCTGGGATGCCAGCCAGGTCACCGATTCGGACGAAGACGTCATCATCGCCCACAACTGGGATGAACTTCGCCGTTTCATGTGGGACTACGTGGGCATTGTGCGCACCAACAAGCGTCTGGCGCGTGCGCAGCATCGGGTTCGATTGCTGCTGGATGAAATCGATGAGTTCTACAGCAACTATAAAGTCAGCCGCGACCTGATCGAACTGCGCAACCTGGCCCAGGTAGCCGAACTGATGATCCGCTCGGCCATGGAGCGCAAAGAGAGCCGGGGCCTGCATTACACTCTCGACTACCCGCAGATGCTGCCCGAAGCCCGCGACACTATTCTGGTGCCAGCCACCTACGGCGACTGAACTTCAGACGAACCCGCAGGCGCCGATGCAGATCGGCGGCCTGCGAATCCCTCGGCACGCAAATCGAGCGTACACCCCACTTTCCCGGCACGCGGTAGCGCAGTACGACGAGCAGCGGCAACGCCAGGCTGTCGGGACGTAATTGCACGCTGTGCCAGCCTCGCTCGACGCTGAATAACTGCCAGCCATCTTCATCGCGGCGCAGGCCACAAACCGACGAACGGTGGTAAGCAGAATATGTCGCGGTAAAACCCAGGCGGCATGGGCCAGGCACAGCACAACCCCAAGGCTTGCATAAGGCAGATCGAGAACACACAAGGCGCCCAACGCGAACAGCTGGGCGAGAAGATACGCCGCCAGCAAGAGCCGAGAGGCCCGCCAGCGGCATTCGAACGTATTACTTGGGCTGAACACGGTCCAGGATCATCCGGACCATGCGCTGCAGCTCCGGGTCTTCCGATTCCGAGCGTTCCATGAACCAGCCGAACATGTCCTGATCTTCGCACGTCAGCAGCCGCACGTAGAGGTCACGGTCCACCTGATCAAGCGTCGCGTACACTTCTTTGGTGAAAGGCACCAGCAACACATCCAGTTCCAGCATGCCGCGGCGGCTGTGCCAGAAGAGGCGATTGATTTCTACATCTTCGACCATGGAGCGCTCCTCAAATAGGCGGCAAGTATACAGGCCCGACGGCAGCGGGACACTCGGCTTTGGTCGCCCCATATGGAAACTATCCATTTACCGGGCGCCCCTCTATGATGCACCCATCACTTTTTTACCTGCGATGAACCATGGCTGACTCTGCTTTCTTCTGCCCCCTGTCACACGAAGGCGTTCTCGCCGTCCGCGGCTCCGACGCCTCCAAGTTCCTGCAAGGGCAACTGACCTGCAACCTCAATTACCTGAGCGACACCCAGGCCAGCCTGGGTGCGCGCTGCACGCAAAAAGGGCGCATGCAGTCGAGCTTTCGCATTGTGTTGCAAGGTGATGGCGTGCTCCTGGCCATGGCCACCGAACTGCTCGAACCGCAGTTGGCGGACCTGAAGAAATACGCTGTGTTTTCCAAATCCAAACTCACCGACGAAAGCGCCGGCTGGGCACGCTTCGGTCTGGCCGATGCGGATCAAGCCCTGGCCAGCTTCGGCCTTGAGCTGCCGGCTGAAACCGACAGTGTCGTACGCACCGGCACATTGATCGCCATTCGCGTCTCCCCCGGCCGCGCCGAACTCTGGGTGCCTGCCGATCTAGCCGAAACGACACGTAACCAACTGGCTGCGCAGTTGAAAGAAGCCGACCTGAACGCTTGGCTGCTGGGCCAGATCCGCGCCGGTATCGGCCAGGTCATGCCGCAAACCCGCGAGCTGTTCATCCCCCAGATGCTCAACCTGCAAGCCGTCGGCGGCGTCAGCTTCAAGAAAGGCTGCTACACCGGCCAGGAAATCGTCGCGCGCATGCAGTACCTGGGCAAACTCAAGCGCCGCCTGTACCGCCTGAACCTCAACGCCGCCGAGCTGCCGGAGCCAGGCACCCCGCTGTTCTCGCCCAGCCACAACAGTTCTATCGGCGAAGTTGTCATCGCCGCGAAAGCTGACCAGTCGATTGAACTTCTGGCCGTGCTGCAAGCCGAAGCTGCCGACAGTGGCGACGTGCACTTAGGCACCCTGGAAGGCCCCGGCTTGCAACTGCTTGACCTGCCCTACCAACTGGACCGTGATCGAGAGATCCAGCGTTAATCGCCGTACCTTTTTTGCAGCACCCTAGAGAGCATGAATGAACAAGCTGGCGGAAAAAGTCCAACAGGCTTTGGTAACGGCCATCGACAACGATGACCTGGTTCTGCCGACATTACCGGAAGTGGCCCTGAACATACGTCAGGCCGCGGAAGATCCGGATATCAGCATCAGCCACTTGAGCAAAGTGATCGGTCGCGATACCGCCCTGTCGGCGCGCCTGATCAAAGTGGTCAACAGCCCGCTGCTGCGCGCCACCCAGGAAGTCACCGACCTGCACACCGCCATCACCCGTCTGGGCACCAACTACAGCAGCAACCTGGCGATCGGGTTGGTGATGGAGCAAATCTTCCACGCCCGCTCCGAAGCCGTCGAACAGAAAATGCGCGATGTGTGGCGCCGCAGCCTGGAAGTGGCCGGCGTGAGCTATGCCTTGTGCCGCAGCCACAGCCAGCTCAAGCCGGACCAGGCGGCCCTCGGCGGGCTGGTACACCAGATTGGCGTGCTGCCGATCCTCACCTATGCCGAAGACCACTACGAGCTGCTGTCCGACCCGGTCAGCCTCAACCATGTGATAGAAAGCATCCACCCGGTATTGGGCGACAAATTGTTGGGCCGCTGGGACTTCCCGGAGATGCTCGCGAAGCTGCCCGGGCAATATCTGGACCTGGAGCGCGACTCTCCAAGCCTGGATTACATCGACCTGGTGCAAGTCGCCGCACTGTATTGCCACCGTGGCACCGATCATCCGCTGGCGAGCGTGCCGGTTTCCCATTTGCCGGCCATCAAAAAGCTGCGTGTGGATCCTTACAGCGACACCCTGCGCGCCGAGCTGGATGAAGCACGGTCGATGTTTTACTGATCAGCCCGCAATAAAACTCACGCGCACCTTCAACCCCGCCAGCTCACCATCGTGCAGGCTGATCTGCGCCAGGTGCGCGCGGCAGATCTCACCGACAATCGCCAGCCCCAGCCCCGAGCCCATGCCCTGCTGGTTGCGTCGATAGAAGCGCTCGAATACCCGGTCCCGCTCGTCAAGCGGGATGCCCGGGCCATCATCTTCCACTTCCAGAACCGCGGGCGCACTCACCCGCAAGATCACGTTGCCGCCGGGTGGCGTGTGAGCCAGCGCGTTGTCCACCAGGTTGCTCAGCAGCTCATTCAACAAGGTCGGCTCACCGCGCAACCACACCGGCTCATCCGCCTCCAGCGCCAGCGCAACGCCGCGCGCGTGAGCCAGCGGCGCCATGGCCATGCCGAGTTCACGGGCCAATTGGCTGAGATCGAGCAACTGCGCGCCACCTTCGGCAATCGCCCTGGCGCCGTTTTCAATGCGCGCCAGAGACAGCAACTGATTGGCCAAATGAGTCAAGCGGTCCGTGCCCTGGGCCGCGCTCTCCAGCGTGCTGCGCCAGGTGGCCGGGTCTTCGGCTCGCAACCCCAGTTCCAGGCGGGCCTTGAGCGCGGCCAATGGCGTGCGCAATTCGTGGGAAGCGTCGGCAATAAACTGTGCCTGGCGCTCGAACTGACCACGCAGGCGTTCGGTGAAGTGGTTGAGCGAACGCACCAGCGGGCCGAACTCATGCTGCACCTCGACCAGCGGCAATGGCCTCAGGTCATCCGGCTGGCGCTCTTCCACCGCCGTGCGCAGGCGCTCCAGCGGGCGCAGCGCGGCGCTCACGGCAAACCACACCAGCAGCAGCGCGCCAACGGCCAGCATGCCGAGGCGCAACAAGGTGTCCGCCATCAGGCTGCGCGCCATGCTTTCGCGTGCTTCGTCGGTTTCCGCCACGCGGATTTCCGCCATGCCGTTCATGTTCGGTTCGGAAACAGCCTTGAGCAGGCTGACCACACGCACTTGCTGGCCCTGGTAAGTGGCATTGTAGAACCTTGCCAAGGCCGGGTAATCATCGGTACGCGGCGTGCCGGGCGGCGGGCCGGGGAGGTTTTCGTAGCCGGAAATGAGCTTGCGGTCGATGTCATTGACCTGGTAATAAATTCGCCCCGCGCTGTCGTAGGCAAAGGTGTCGAGGGCGACATACGGAACGTTGGCGCTCAAGGTGCCATCCACTTGCGTAAGCCCTGCGGCAATGGTCCGCGCCGAGGCCAGCAACGTGCGGTCGTAGGCCGTGTCGGCGGCTTCGCGGCCATTCCAGTAGGCGCTCATGCCACTGGCCAGCATCAGCACCACCAGCAACAGCGCCAGGTTCCACAGCAGGCGCCAACGCAGGCTGCTCGGCTTATGCATCGCGGGCTTCCAGCAGGTAGCCGAGGCCACGGAAGGTCACAATGGCGATCGGCTGGCCGTCGAGTTTCTTGCGCAGGCGGTGCACGTAGATTTCGATGGCATCGGGGCTGGCTTCTTCGTCCAAACCGAACACTTGCGAGGCCAGTTGCTCCTTGCTCATTACCCGGCCCGGGCGCGCGATCAAGGCTTCGAGTACGGCCTGCTCGCGGGACGTCAGCGTCATCAGCTCGCCGCCTACGGTGAACCGCCGGGTGTCCAGGTCATACACCAGCACACCACAGGTTTGCTGGCGCTCGCCGCCCAGCACACTGCGGCGCAGCAATGCCTTGACCCGCGCTTCCAGCTCCGTCAGTTCGAAAGGTTTGGCCAGGTAGTCGTCGGCGCCCAGGTTCAGGCCGTGTACGCGGTCTTTCACATCACTGCGGGCGGTGAGCATCAACACAGGCAGATTTTTCCCACGCGCCCGCAAACGTGCGAGCACCTCAAAACCGTCCATGCGCGGCAACCCCACATCGAGCACCACCGCCGCGTATTCCTCGCTGCCCAGGGCCAGGTCGGCGGCCACGCCGTCGTGCAGCACGTCGACGGTCAAACCCATGCCCTTGAGCGCCTGGGCGACACTTTCGGCCAGTTGCAGATGGTCTTCAACCAGGAGGACACGCATGGATTTTCACCTCATTCGGGCATGGTCGACGCCACGCTTTGCCGGGCAGTTTACAGGCGGCGACTGCCCTGTGAAGCCCGAAAACATTGAAAGACAACTGAAAGGTTAGTGAAAGCTTCGCCCTTTAGCATCAAGTGACGGTGGGTAATGCCTGCCCAGCTGCCTGATCCGCAGCGCCCGAAAAACGCCTCGAAGCGTTTTCGCCAAAATAAGAACAATAACGGAGTATGCAACGATGCTGTCGACCCAGCCCCAGGCCCGTCCGCCTGTGCGTTTTTCCCGTCTTTCCCAAACCGCCCTTGCCAGTGCCGCTGCCCTTGCCGGCTTTTCGCCGCTCAGCCAGGCTGCCTTTTTCGAAGACAGCAGCGGTACCCTCGAAACCCGCAACATGTATTTCAACCGCGACTTTCGCGACGGCACCAGCGCACAACAATCCAAACGCGATGAATGGGCCCAGGGTTTCATGCTCAACCTGCAATCGGGCTACACCGACGGCACCGTCGGCTTCGGCGTGGACGCGTTGGGCATGCTCGGCGTCAAGCTCGACTCCAGCCCCGACCGCACCGGCACCGGCCTGTTGCCGACACACGATGACGGCCGCGCCGCCAACGAATACTCCAAGCTGGGTGTGACCGGCAAAGTGAAGATTTCCGCCACCGAGCTTAAAATCGGCGCGCTGATCCCGGAACTGCCGATCCTCAAGCCCAACGACGGGCGCATCCTGCCGCAGACCTTCAACGGCGGCCTGCTGACCTCCAGGGAATTCAAAAACCTGGTGCTCACCGGCGGCCGTCTCGACAAGGCCAAGGACCGCGACGACACCCACTACGAAGACATCACCCTCAACAACAAGAACAGCCGCTTCCGCAGTGGCGCCACCGGCAAGCATTTCAACTTCGGCGGCGCGGATTACAAGTTCGCCGACAAGGTCACCGGCAGCTACCACTTCGCTCAACTCGACGACGTGTACCGCCAGCACTTCCTCGGCCTGGTCGCCTCCCGCCCGATGGGTCCAGGCACGTTCGGCGCCGATGTGCGCCTGGCCATCAGTGATGACACCGGCGCAGCCCGTGGCGGCAAGATCGACAACAAATCCTTCAGCAGCCTGTTCAGCTACGGCCTCAATGGCCATAAGCTCAGCGCCGGCTACCAGCGCATGTTCGGCGACAGCGCGTTCCCCTATGTGGATGGCAGCGACCCGTACCTCGTCAACTTTGTGCAGATCAACGACTTTGCCGGCGCCGAAGAGCGCTCCTGGCAGGCACGTTACGACTACGACTTCGCCAAGCTGGGCATTCCCGGTTTGAGTTTCATGAGCCGTTACCTGTCGGGTGACAACATCAAGCTCAAGAACGGCGAGACCGCCAAGGAGTGGGAACGTAACAGCGAAGTGCGTTACGTGGTGCAGAGCGGCACGTTCAAGGACGTGGCCTTCCGCCTGCGTAACGCCACCTATCGCACCAACTATTCGGCCCGTGATGCGGACGAAGTGCGCGTGCTGGTGAGCTACAGCGTCGCGCTCTGGTAAGCAGTACCCGGCAAGCAATACCCATAACAACAAAGACGGAGACAACCATGACCTTTTCACTGCGTAAACTGGCCCTCGCCGCCGGCTGCATGATGTTCGCCGGCCAGTTGCTGGCCGCCGACGAACCCAAGCGCCCGGAGTGCATCGCCCCCGCCTCCCCCGGCGGTGGTTTTGACCTGACCTGCAAACTGGCGCAAAGCGCGCTGGTCAACGAGAAGCTGCTGAGCAAGCCGATGCGCGTGACCTACATGCCCGGCGGCGTGGGCGCGGTGGCCTACAACGCGGTAGTTGCTCAGCGCCCGGCGGACGCCGGTACGCTGGTGGCCTGGTCGAGCGGTTCGCTGTTGAACCTGGCCCAGGGCAAGTTCGGCCGCTTCGATGAAAGCGCCGTGCGCTGGCTGGCGGCCGTCGGCACCAGCTACGGTGCCATCGCGGTGAAAAGCGATTCGCCCTACAAGACCCTGGACGATCTCGTCAAAGCCTTGAAGAAAGATCCGGGCAGCGTGGTGATCGGTTCCGGCGGCACCGTCGGCAGCCAGGACTGGATGCAAACCGCCCTGATCGCCAAGGCCGCGGGGATCAACCCGCGCGAGCTGCGTTACGTGGCCCTCGAAGGCGGCGGTGAAATCGCTACTGCCCTGCTCGGCGGCCACATTCAGGTGGGCAGCACCGACATCTCCGACTCCATGCCGCACATCCTGAGTGGTGACATGCGCCTGCTGGCCGTGTTCTCCGAGCAGCGCCTGGACGAGCCGGAAATGAAGAACATTCCGACCGCCAAAGAGCAAGGCTACGACATCGTCTGGCCAGTGGTGCGTGGCTTCTACCTCGGGCCAAAGGTCAGCGATGCGGAATACGCCTGGTGGAAGGAAGCGTTCGACAAACTGCTGGCCTCCGAGGAGTTCGCCAAGCTGCGTGACCAGCGCGAACTGTTCCCGTTCGCCATGACCGGCCCGGAGCTGGACACCTACGTGAAAAAACAGGTGGCGGACTACAAAGTGCTGGCCAAAGAGTTCGGCCTGATCCAGTAATCGCTCCTCTTTTGCTCGGCCGCGCCCTTTTGAACAGGCGGCGCGGCCCAGGAGTTCCACATGTTCTTACAACGCATTTTCGCCTCGGTGATGCTGCTGGTCTGCGCCGGCCTGGCGCTGATGGCCTGGCCTTATCAAGCGTCGTTTTCCTACGAGCCGGTCGGCCCGCGCGCCTACCCGCTGCTGATGCTCGGGCTGATGAGCCTGGGCCTGATCTACATGCTGTTCCGCCCGCAGCCAACCAAACACACGGAAGAAGAGCCCGCGCTGGACCGCGAAACCCTGATCAAGATCGGCATCTGCGTGGCGTTGCTGATCGTGTTCGCCGGTACTTTCGAACCGCTGGGCTTCATCCTCAGCAGCATGCTGATCGGCATTCCCATGGCGCGCCTGTATGGCGGCCGCTGGTTGCCGAGCCTGGTGATTGTCACGTTGATGGCCATCGGCTTGTACCTGCTGTTCGACAAAGCCATGGATGTACCGCTGCCCCTCGGCCTGCTCGACGTTCTGGAGAACTGACATGGATACTTTCAGCTATTTGGGTCAGGGCTTCGGCGTTGCACTGTCCCCGTACAACCTGGTGACCGCCCTGTGCGGCACCCTGATCGGCACCGTGGTCGGCCTGCTGCCCGGCCTGGGCCCGATCAACGGCGTGGCGCTGTTGATCCCCATCGCGTTCGCGTTGGGCCTGCCGCCGGAGTCGGCCTTGATCCTGCTGGCAGCCGTGTACCTGGGCTGTGAATACGGCGGGCGTATCAGCTCGATCCTGCTCAACATTCCGGGCGAAGCCTCCACCGTGATGACCACCCTCGACGGCTACCCGATGGCCCGCAAAGGTCTGGCCGGTGTGGCGCTGTCGCTGTCGGCCTGGAGTTCGTTCATCGGCGCGTTTATCGCCACCTGCGGCATGGTGCTGTTTGCCCCGCTGCTGGCCAAGTGGGCGATTGCCTTCGGCCCGGCGGAATATTTCGTACTGATGGTGTTCGCGATTGTCTGCCTCGGCGGCATGGCAGGTGACAAGCCGTTGAAAACCTTTGTTGCGGCATTGATCGGCCTGTTCCTTTCAGCCGTGGGCATCGACGCCAACAGCGGCGTGTACCGTTTCACCGGCGACAATATTCACCTGACCGACGGCATCCAGTTTGTGGTGCTGGTGCTGGGCCTGTTCTCCATCAGCGAAATCCTGTTGCTGCTGGAAAAAACCCACCGTGGCCAGGAAGCGGTCAAAGCCACGGGGCGGATGATGTTCAACCTCAAGGAAGCGGGTGCGGTCTTTGTGGTGAACATTCGTTGCGGCCTGCTGGGCTTCATCATGGGCGTGTTGCCAGGCGCCGGTGCCACACTCGCGTCAGCCGTTGCCTACATGACCGAGAAACGCCTGGCCGGTGCCAGCGGTAAATTCGGACAAGGCGACATGCGTGGCCTCGCCGCCCCGGAGACCGCCATTGGCGCCTCCGCCTGTGGTGCTCTCGTACCGATGCTGACCCTCGGCGTACCCGGCTCGGGCACCACCGCGGTGATGATCGGCGCCCTGTCGCTGTACAACATCACCCCCGGCCCGCTGCTGTTCCAACAGCAACCGGACATCGTCTGGGGCCTGATCGCCTCGTTGTTCATCGCCAACATCATGCTGGTGATCCTCAACATCCCGATGATCCGCATCTTCACGCGCATCCTTGCCGTGCCGAACTGGGCGCTGGTGCCGGTGATCGCCATCATCACCGCGATCGGTGTGTACGCGGTTCACGCCACCACCTTCGACCTGTTCCTGATGGTCGGTATCGGCATCTTCGGTTACATCCTGCGCAAGCTGGATTTCCCGCTGTCGCCAGTGTTGCTGGGCTTTATCCTCGGCGGCCTGATGGAACAGAACCTGCGCCGCGCGCTGTCGATTTCCAACGGTGACCTGCAGATCCTCTGGTCCAGCCCGATCACCTTTGGTGTGTGGGTACTGACCGCGCTGATGCTGGCCTTCCCGCTGGTGCGCATCTACCGCAAACGTGCCCTGCAGCGTCGTGCCCTGGCCGATGTCTGAGGTCACCTTTAAACATTGGTGGGGAACACCGCTGGTCGGCCTGGCCGGCGGTTACCTGGCCAGCCTTGTCGGCTGGCCTTTGCCGTATATGGTCGGCTCGTTGCTGGCGATTATCCTGGTGCGCTGCCTGACGCCGTGGCAGTTGGCGGAGATTCCCGGCGGGCGCAAATGCGGCCAATGGGTGGTGGGCATCGGCATTGGCCTGCACTTCACCCCGGTGGTGATCGAGCAGGTGATGAGCCACTTCGGCCTGATTTTTTTCGGCGCGCTGGTCACCAGCCTGTCGAGCATTGTCGGCGTGTGGTTGATGCGCCGCAGCGGCGAAGACCGTGCCACCGCGTTTTTCTCCAGCATGCCGGGCGGTTCCGGTGAGATGGTCAACCTCGGTGCCCGCAATGGCGCGGTGCTCAGCCGTGTCGCGGCGGGCCAGAGTTTGCGCGTGCTGGCGGTGGTGCTGTGTGTGCCGGCAATCTTCAAATATTTGCTCGAAGGCGGAACGCCGCAGTTTCATCCGGCGCCGGTGAGTTGGGCGTGGCTGGCGCTGTTGTTTCCGCTGGGCGCGTTGGTGGCCTGGGGCTGGCAGCGTCTGCGTCAGCCAAACCCTTGGCTGTTCGGGCCATTGCTGGTCAGCGCGACCGCAAGTGTCGTGTGGGACTTGCATTACGGCCTGCCCAACGGTGGCAGCCAGATCGGCCAATGGCTGATCGGCAGCGGGTTGGGTTGCCACTTCAACCGCCAGTTCTTTCGCCGGGCGCCGTCGTTCATGGGCAGAACCCTGATCGGCACGGCCTTGACCATGGCACTGGCGACACTGGCGGCGGTGGGTTTGAGTGCGCTCACGCAACTGGATTTGCGTTCACTGACCCTGGGCATGATGCCGGGCGGCATTGCCGAAATGAGCCTCACGGCCGAGACCCTGCAACTGTCGGTGCCGTTGGTCACGGCCATGCAGGTGATGCGCTTGCTGTTTGTGTTGTTTCTGGCGGAGCCGTTGTTCAGGCACTGGAATCGCCAGCCGGAAAAACTCTGAACACGCGACACAGTTCAAATGTGGGAGCTGGCTTGCCTGCGATAGCGGTTTATCAGCCACTGAACCTGTCAGCTGACATACCGCCATCGCGGGCAAGCCCGCTCCCACATAGGATTGTGGTCAGCCGCTAGACCGGCGGCAACCGCCACTCGATCGGCGTCTCGCCATTCTGCTCGAGAAACTTGTTGGTGCGGCTGAAATGCCCGCAGCCCAAAAACCCGCGATACGCCGACAACGGCGACGGATGCACCGACGTCAGCACCAGGTGTTTGGTCGCATCCACCAGCTTCTGCTTGCCTTGAGCATGGGCGCCCCACAGCAGGAACACCAAGTGCGGCTGATGCTCGCTGACCACCTGGATAATCCGATCCGTAAAGTGCTGCCAGCCCTTGCCCGCATGGGCGTTGGCATTGGCGCGTTCGACGGTCATGGTGGTATTGAGCAGCAACACGCCCTGGTCGGCCCAGCTTTGCAGGCAACCGTGGTTGGGGATGTCGATATTCAGGTCGCGCTTGAGCTCTTTATAGATATTGACCAGCGACGGCGGCGTCGGCACGCCCGGCTGCACCGAGAAACACAAGCCGTGAGCCTGGCCCGGGCCGTGGTACGGGTCCTGGCCAAGAATCACCACTTTCACCTTGTCCAGCGGTGTGGAATTGAGCGCGTTGAAAATCAGCGGGCCGGGCGGGTAGATCTCTTTGCCGGCCGCGTGTTCCTGGCGCAGAAACTCGCGCAGTTCGGCCATGTAGGGCTGGTCGAACTCGTCCCGCAGGGCATGCTTCCAGCTCGGTTCGAGTTTGATTCGGTCGCCGTCGGTCATCGTGGGGCCATCGTGTAAAAAAGAATGGGCGAACCCTAGGAAAGCCCACTCCGCTTGTCAATTGATCTGACACACAACCGCCACTTTCCTGCGAAGCGATCATACTGATCCTTCACTGTCTCGATTGAGGTCATGATGAACCTGCACTTCGAAGAACTGACCGGCAGCGACGGTGCCCGCCTCGGCATCGCCAGCCTGGACGCGGAAAAATCCCTCAACGCGCTGTCGTTACCCATGATTCTGGCCTTGAGCGACCGTTTGGACGCCTGGGCGAAAGACCCGAACATCCGCTGCGTGCTGCTGCGCGGCAACGGCCCCAAGGCGTTTTGTGCCGGCGGCGAGGTACGCAGCCTGGCCCAGGCCTGCCGCGAGAACCCCGGCGTCGTGCCGCCGCAGGCTGCGCAGTTCTTCGCCGCCGAATACCGGCTCGATTATCGCCTGCACACCTACCCCAAGCCGGTTATCTGCTGGGGCCACGGTTATGTACTGGGCGGTGGTATGGGCCTGCTGCAAAGCGCGGCGGTGCGCATTGTCACACCGGGCAGCCGCCTGGCCATGCCCGAAATCAGCATCGGCCTGTACCCGGACGTGGGCGCCAGTTGGTTTCTGTCACGCCTGCCCGGCAAGCTCGGCTTGTTTCTGGGACTGACCGGCGCGCACATCAACGGCCGTGACGCGCTGGATCTGGGCCTGGCCGACCGTTTCCTGCGCGATGACCAGCAGGACGCATTGATCGAAGGCCTGCTGCAATTGAACTGGCAAGAACAAACCGCCACTCAACTCAACAGTTTGCTCAGGGCACTGGCCCACGAAGCCATCGACCAGCAACCCCAAGCGCAATGGCTGCCGCGCAGGGCACAGATCGACGAATGGCTGGATGTGGGGGATGTGCGCTGCGCCTGGCGCGCCTTGAGTTTGCTGCGCGACCACGCCGACCCGCTGTTCAGTCGCGCCGGCAAGACGCTGAGCGAAGGCTGCCCGCTGACGGCGCACCTGGTATGGGAACAGATTCGGCGCGCGCAGCATTTGTCGTTGGCCGAGGTGTTTCAGATGGAATACACCTTGAGCCTGAACTGCTGCCGCCATCCGGAATTTGCCGAAGGCGTGCGCGCGAGGTTGATCGACAAGGACCAGACGCCCCATTGGCACTGGCCCGATATCAATACAATTCCCGAGGCGGTGGTAGACGCGCATTTTCACAAAGCCTGGGAAGGTCGGCACCCGCTGGCGGATCTGTCCGACTATTAACGGTGCCCGCCGTGGCCGCCGCCGTTATGGCCGCCGCCATTGCCCCATCGGTTACCCCAGCCCTGCGCCGGATAAGGCCGGTAACCGGGCCTTGGATAATAGCGCGGCGCAGGCTGGTAATAGCGCGGCGCCGAATAGTAGCGCGGGGGTGGCGCGTAATAACCGCGCCCGTAGGGGTAATACGCCGGGCCGCCATAGTAGTAAGCCGGCGCCGGTGCGGTGTAGACCTCGGAGCGATAGTACGTAGCGCCTCCATCGTAATAAGGCACGCAAGCGCAAAGAGTCAGGCCGAGCAAAGCGGTGAGCAGCAGTCGTCGATACATGGCGGCCTCCCGGACCGCGAAAGAGCACATCCAGCGACGCTGGAGGGCGGCATTCGGATTTCACCGAATGACGAAATATCTGACATCGAAAACCGAATCTGGTGCGTTTTGGACACAGGTTGAAACATGTGTTTCAGACGAACAGAACGCCTCATTGCAGTGCAACCCCGCACCAGCACAACGCACGAAAATCGCCCCAAAAAAAGCTTGTTGCACGCAAACCCTTGATCTACACGCCCGCCTCTGACTTGGCACGACTCTCGCTTTGCCCCTCTTGTGCAGGATTGATCACAGGTTCGCGGCACCACAATTTGCAATGGCTGACTAGGGTTCCGGCTCGCTTGACGCGAGTGACTGGTCCGAGAGTTGGCGACCTCCAGTTGAGGTTACACGGCGGGATAAAAGCCCGGGAGACAAGCCACCGTTCGCGGTGCCGCGTTGCTCCTGCTCGCCCATGTTCAACTGGAGAAGCACCATGCCCTCATTGCGTTTACCCGCCTTGCTCGCCGCCGCCTTTGCCGCCGTGCTGAGCGTTCAGACCCAAGCCGCCGTCAAAGACCACTTCAGTGTGTGCTGGACCATTTACGCCGGCTGGATGCCCTGGGAGTACGCCGGCAGCAGAGGCATCCTCGACAAGTGGGCGAAAAAGTACGGCATCAAAATCGACATGGTGCAGCTCAATGACTATGTCGAATCCATCAACCAGTACACCGCCGGCCAGTTCGACGGTTGCACCATGACCAACATGGACGCCCTGACCATCCCCGCCGCCGGTGGCGTGGACAGCACTGCGCTGGTGGTCAGCGACTTTTCCAACGGCAACGATGGCGTGGTGATCAAGGGCACCGGCAAGACCGTGGCGGACCTCAAGGGCATGAACGTCAACCTGGTGGAACTCTCGGTCTCCCACTACCTGCTGGCCCGCGCGCTGGAGTCCGCCGACCTTACCGAAAAAGACCTGAAAGTGGTCAACACCTCCGACGCCGACATCGCCGCGGCCTTCAACACCGACCAAGTGCAAGCCGTGACCACCTGGAACCCGATGCTCTCCGAGATCAAGGCCAAGCCCGGTGTCACCCAAGTGTTCGACTCCAGCAAAGTGCCCGGCGAAATCATGGACATGATGGTGGTCAACACCCAGACCCTTAAAGACAACCCAAAACTTGGCAAAGCGCTGACCGGCGCCTGGTTTGAAGTGGTGGCGCTGATGAATGCCAAAAACGCCGCCGGTACCGCAGCCCTGGAACACATGGCCAAGGCATCGGGCACCGACCTCAAGGGGTTCCAGGCGCAACTGGACACCACCAAGCTGTTCGCCACCCCCAAGGAAGCCCTGGCGTTTGCCACCAGTGCGCAGTTGCCCGCGACCATGCGCAAGGTTGCCGAGTTCTCGTTTGAACATGGCCTGCTCGGCGAAGGCGCCAAGGACACCAGCGCCGTGGGCATGAGCTTCGCCAATGGCGTGACCAGCGGCGACACCGCCAACCTCAAGCTGCATTTCGACCCCGCCTACGTGCAGATGGCCGCCGACGGCACCCTGTAAGAGGACCCGGCCATGCGCCTGATCAACCGTCACCCGGAACGCTCCAGCCGACTGTTACTGGTACTGCTGCCGTTCGCTTTGCTGCTGTTCGCCTATTTTGTGGGCTCGGCGGAGCGATTGGCGCAGAACCCCAACGACAAGCTGCTGCCCAGCGCCGTGCAAATGGGCGACGCGATAAAACGCCTGGCGTTGAGCGCCGATGCGCGCACCGGTGAATATGTGCTGTGGCAAGACAGCGCGTCGAGCCTGCGCCGCCTCACCATCGGCTTGGGCATTAGCGCCCTCGCCGGCCTGTGCCTGGGCATCGCCGCCGGCACGCTGCCGCTGTTTGGTGCGCCGCTGTCGCCGCTGCTCACCGTGCTGTCGATGGTGCCGCCGCTGGCGATCCTGCCGATTCTGTTCATCGTGTTCGGGCTGGGGGAGTTGTCCAAGGTGATGCTGATCGTGATCGGCATCACCCCGGCCCTGGCGCGCGACCTGGAACAGCGTGCCCGGGAGATTCCCGTCGAGTTGCTGGTAAAAGCCCAGACCCTGGGCGCCTCCACCTGGACCCTGATACTGCGCGTGGTGCTGCCGCAATTGCTGCCGCGCCTGCTGATTTCGCTGCGGCTGATGCTCGGCTCGGCGTGGTTGTTCCTCATCGCTGCCGAGGCCATCGCCTCCACCGACGGCCTGGGCTACCGGATCTTCCTGGTGCGCCGCTACCTGGCGATGGACGTGATTCTGCCCTACGTGGTGTGGATCACCCTGCTCGCCTGGCTGATGGACTGGGGCCTGAAAACCCTGACCCGACGTGCATTCCCCTGGTACGAAGGAGCACGGGCATGAGCTTTATCATCGTCAACAACGTGTGGCAGCGCTATGGCGACCAGGTGGTGCTCGAAGGCCTGGACCTGCAGGTGGCCGAGGGCGAGTTCTGCACCCTGGTCGGTACCTCGGGCTGCGGCAAGTCGACTTTTCTGCGCCTGCTGCTGGGCCAGGAAACCGCCAACAAAGGCCAGATCCTGCTGGACGGCCAGCCCCTCGCCGCCGAACCGGATGCCAGCCGCGGCGTGGTGTTCCAGCGCTATTCGGTGTTCCCGCATTTGAGCGTGCTGGATAACGTCGCCCTGGGTCTGGAACTGCCCCGTTCACGGTGGCTGGGCCGACTGTTCGGCAACGCCAAAAAGCAGGCCCGCGAAAGGGCCGCCGCCCTGCTGCACAAGGTCGGCCTCGGCCATGCACTGGACAAGTACCCCGCGCAGCTCTCCGGCGGCATGCAACAACGACTGGCCATCGCCCAGGCGCTGATCATGCAGCCACGCGTGCTGCTGCTGGACGAACCCTTCGGCGCCCTCGACCCGGGCATTCGCAAAGACATGCACCAGCTGTTGCTGGAACTGTGGCGCGAAACCCGGTTGACGGTGTTCATGGTCACCCACGACCTCAGCGAAGGTTTCAGCCTCGGCACGCGCTTGCTGGTGTTCGACAAGGTCCGCGTCGACCCCCACGCCCCCGGCGCCTATGGCGCGCGCATCACTTACGACATCCCTTTGAACAGCGAGCGCCGTAAAGCCCTCGCCGCCGAACTTGGAGCCACTTCCAAATGACCGATTCCACTCAACTGTTCCCCCCCTTCGCCGAGGAAATGCTCCCCGGCGGCGGCCACCGCTCCTTCGTGCTCAAGCGCGGCCAGTTGCTGCGCCTCACCGACATTCGCGGCGGCGCCAATGTCAGCCTCACCCTGCTCAACGCCAATGAAAAAACCGAGCGCCTGAACCTGCCCGACAGCCTCAAATGCCAACACACGGCCAAGCTCACCACCGGTCATTGCCTGTATTCGGACATGGGCCGCGTGCTGGCCGCGATCACCGCCGACACCTGCGGCTGGAGTGACAGCATCGGCGGCGTCCTGTGTGCCTCAGAGGTGGCCGAGAAGTACGGCCAGGGCCGCTATCAGGAGCTGCGCAACGGCTTCTTCCGCAATGGCACCGACAACCTGCTGGTGGAACTGGGCAAGTGGGGCCTGGGGCTTTGCGACTTGCTGATGACCCTCAACCTGTTCAGTCGGGTCAGCGTTGATGGTGAAGGTGGCTTGCACTTCGTGCCGGGCAATTCCAGGGCCGGCGACTACATCGAGCTTTACGCGCCGATGGACACGCTGGTGGTACTCACCGCCCTGCAACATCCGATGGACCCCAACCCCGCCTACGCGCCGCAACCGCTGAAGCTCAGCTGGATGAACGCCGACCCAAGCGTCGCCGAACACTGCCGCACATCGCGCCCGGAAAACGAGCGCGGTTTTATCAACACCGATCGCCTGTTCGCCTGAGGAGCCGCCATGTCCACCCCACTGAAACAACCTGACGCCGCGGTGTACCGCGCGACCATTCCCGCCGGCGAGCCGTGGCTGATGGAGGTCAAGGCCGGCCAGACCTTGCGCATCCTCGACCTTGAGGGCAACCAGGCCGTCGACACGCTGTTCTACAGCCTGAAAAACCCGCGTGAACGCTATGACGTGCAACGCACCCTGCGCCGACAGAACAGCGTCTACCTGAGCACCGGCAGCGTGCTGTATTCCAATCTCGGCCAGCCGATGCTGACCATCGTCGACGACACCTGCGGGCGCCACGACACCCTCGGCGGTGCGTGTGCCCAGGAGAGCAACACCGTGCGTTACGCCCTGGAAAAACGCTACATGCATAGCTGCCGCGACAACTACCTGCGCGCCTGTGCCCACGACGGCCGCCTGGGTAAGGGCGACATCGGGCCGAACATCAATTTTTTCATGAATGTGCCGGTCACGGCTGACGGCGGGCTGACCTTCGAGGACGGCATTTCCGCCCCCGGCAAGTACGTCGACCTGCGCGCGGAGATGGACGTGATCGTGCTGATTTCCAACTGCCCGCAACTGAATAACCCCTGCAACGCCTACAACCCCACCCCTGCGGAGTTACTGGTATGGAACTGAAGCTCAAGCGCCTGCGCCAATGGTTGTTCACCCTGTGCCAGGCCCGCGCCGGGCAGTGCCTCAAAAAACAATGAAGATCAACTGTGGGAGCTGGCTTGCCTGCGATAGCGGTGTATCAGCCTACACATGGGTTAGCTGACACACCGCCATCGCGGGCAAGCCCGACTCCCGCAGTTGATCTCCATCTGTTTCGGAATGTGCGCTGCGGACGACCGCAGCGCCTACCCCCTTTTGCGGGACGGCCCGCAGGGTTTTGCCATGTTCGAAAAACTCTTGATCGCCAACCGTGGCGCCATCGCCTGTCGCATCCTGCGCACTTTGCGCGAGCTGAACGTCAAAGGCATCGCTGTATACGCCGAGGCCGATGCCGCCAGCCTGCATATCCGCCAGGCCGACGAGGCGTTCAGCCTCGGTGAAGGCGCAGCGGCAGGTACGTATCTGGCGGTAGAAAAGATTCTGGCCACCGCCAAGGCCTGTGGCGCAAAGGCGATTCATCCCGGCTACGGTTTTCTTTCGGAAAACGCAGCCTTTGCCCAAGCCTGTGAAGACGCCGGCATCGCCTTTGTCGGACCCACCCCGCAACAATTGCGCGTGTTCGGCCTCAAGCACACCGCGCGGGCCTTGGCCAGGCAACATCAAATTCCGTTACTGGAAGGCACCGAATTGCTCGACAGCCTGCAGGCGGCGCTGTCGGCAGCCGACTACGTGGGCTACCCGGTGATGCTCAAAAGCACGGCGGGCGGCGGTGGCATCGGCATGCGCGTGTGCCGCAGCGCGGTGGAATTGGGTGAGTGTTTCGACGCCGTCAAACGCCTGGGGCAGAACAATTTCAGCGACGCCGGTGTATTCATCGAAAAATACATCCAGCACGCGCGCCACCTCGAAGTGCAGGTGTTTGGCGACGGCGCCGGCGGCGTCATCGCCCTTGGCGTGCGCGACTGTTCCGTGCAGCGGCGCAACCAGAAAGTCCTCGAGGAAACCCCGGCCCCCAACCTGCCCGAAGGCATGGCCGAAGCGTTATGTGCAGCGGCGATCACGCTGGCCAAAGCCGTCGACTACCGCAGCGCCGGCACCGTGGAGTTTATCTACGACAGTGCCGACGGCCGCTTCTACTTTCTGGAAGTGAACACGCGGTTGCAGGTGGAGCACGGCGTCACCGAACAAGTGTGGGGCGTCGACCTGGTGCGCTGGATGGTGCAACTGGCCGCCGGTGAATTGCCGCCGTTGAACACGCTGGTGCTCACCCCCCAGGGCCATGCGATTCAGGCACGGCTGTACGCAGAAGACCCGGGCAAGGATTTCCAGCCCAGCCCCGGCCTGGTGACCCGCGTTGACTTCCCGCAGGCGGCGGGCCTGCGGATCGACACCTGGGTCGAAGCCGGCTGCGAGATTGCGCCTTACTTCGACCCCATGATCGCCAAGCTCATCGCCTGGGCGCCAACCCGCGAACAGGCACGCCTGGATCTGCACCAGGCGTTGAGCGACAGCCACCTCTACGGCGTGGAAACCAACCGCGATTACCTGCGCCAGATTCTGCAGGCCGCACCGTTTGCCAGCGGGCGCCCGTGGACGCGTTGCCTGGAAGATTTGGTCTACACCGCCAACACCTTTGAAGTGCTCAGCGCCGGCACCCAAACCAGTGTGCAGGACTACCCGGGGCGCCTGGGCTACTGGGCGGTCGGCGTTCCGCCTTCCGGGCCAATGGACAGCCGCGCGTTGCGCCTGGGTAACCGCTTGCTGGGCAACGGCGACGGCGAAGCTGCCTTGGAAATCACCATGAGCGGGCCGCTGTTGCGCTTCAATTGCGCGGCCGTGGTGGCGGTCACCGGGGCCGACATTGCGTTGCACCTGAATGACAACGCGGTGCCGATGAACACCGCGCTGCTGATTGAGCCGGGCGGCGTATTGAGCCTTGGCGCTATCGCCGGAGCCGGTGCGCGCAGCTATCTGTGCCTGCGTGGCGGGCTGCAAGTGCCGGACTATCTGGGCAGCAAAAGCACCTTCACCCTCGGCCAGTTCGGCGGCCATGGCGGACGCGCGTTACGGGCCGGGGATGTGTTGCATGTGTTGCCGTTGGTGGACGTCAGCGCCGGGCAAAACCTGCCTGCGCAGCCGCTGGCCCAGGTACGCACACTGCGCGTGATCTACGGCCCCCACGGCGCGCCGGAGTACTTCAAGCCTGAATACATCGCTACCTTCTTCGCCACGCAATGGGAAGTGCATTTCAATTCCAGCCGCACCGGCGTGCGCCTGATCGGGCCCAAACCGGTGTGGGCACGCACCGACGGCGGTGAAGCAGGGCTGCACCCCTCGAACATTCATGACAACCCCTACGCCATCGGCGCGGTGGATTTCACCGGAGACATGCCGGTGATCCTCGGGCCGGACGGGCCGAGCCTGGGCGGTTTTGTGTGCCCCGTCACCGTGATCGAGGCAGACCTTTGGCAGCTCGGGCAGTTGAAGGCGGGTGACAGGCTCATGTTCGCGCCTGTCGACCTCAAGACCGCCCGCGATCTCGCCTTGAACTGGGACCAAAGTGGGAGCTGGCTCGCCTGCGATACTGACCACTCGGTCCTTCAGGCAGACCACCGTGATGCCATCGCGGGCTAGCCCGGCTCCCACCTTGATCTCAATTCACTTGAGCTGGCGTCGCCGGTGGTTCTGGACGTCGCTGACGGTGACACTCGCCTCGTTGCGCGCCTTGCCGGTGATACCCACCTGCTGCTGGAAGTCGGTGCGCCTGAACTCGACCTGGTGCTGCGCTTTCGCGCCCACGCCTTGATGCAGGCGCTCGAAGCCCGTGCCCTGCCCGGTGTGATCGACCTGACCCCGGGCATTCGCTCATTGCAAATCCACTACCAGCCCGAGCAACTGCCGCTGGCCGATCTCTTGCCGCTGATTGCCCGTGAATGGACCCGCGTATGCGCTACGCCGAACCTGCAAGTGCCTTCGCGCATCGTGCATTTGCCGCTGTCATGGGACGACCCGGCGTGCCAACTCGCCATCGAAAAATACATGACTACCGTGCGCAAGGACGCGCCCTGGTGCCCGAACAACCTGGAGTTCATCCGCCGCATCAATGACCTGGCCAGCCTCGACGCAGTACGCCACACGGTGTTCGACGCCAGCTACCTGGTGATGGGCCTGGGCGACGTTTACCTCGGCGCGCCGGTGGCCACACCGCTCGACCCGCGCCATCGTCTGGTGACCACCAAATACAACCCGGCACGCACCTGGACCGCCGAAAACTCGGTGGGCATCGGCGGGGCCTACCTGTGCGTGTATGGCATGGAAGGCCCCGGCGGCTATCAGTTTGTGGGGCGCACCTTGCAGATGTGGAACCGCTATCGGGAAGTGGCGGCGTTTGACGGCAAGCCGTGGTTGCTGCGGTTTTTTGACCAGATTCGTTTTTACCCGGTGAGCGCTCAAGAACTGGTGCGCATTCGTCAGGATTTTCCCCTCGGGCGCTTTGAGCTGAACATTGAGCACAGCCAGTTGAACCTGGCGGATTACCAGGCATTTCTGGTGCAGGAAGCCTCCGGTATCGAGGCGTTCCGCGACCATCAGCAACGCGCATTCAATGCCGAACGCGAGCGCTGGATCGCCAGCGGCCAGGCGCATTTCGACAGTGAGGAACAGGCCGCGCCGCTGAATGCAGACACGCCACTGCGCACCCACGAATGCAGTATCGACAGCCCCATCGCCGGCAACCTCTGGCAGGTTCAGGTCGCGGTGGGCGAGCCGGTCAAAAGCGGCGATGTGCTGGTGGTTCTGGAGTCCATGAAAATGGAAATTCCTGTGGTGGCGCCGTTTGCCGGCACCGTGCGCGAGATCCCCGTTCAACCCGGTAGCGGCATCGCTGCCGGCCAGCGTGTGGTGGTGCTGGAACGTGACTGACTTTTCTATTTTCACAGGTGGACAACCCATGGACCTGCAACTGGACAACCTGCGTAATGCCTACCTCAGCGGCGATACCACGCCACGCGAAGTCGTGCTGCAGCTACGCGAAAAAGCCGCGCAGTTGAACCCCGACTATCACCTGTTCATTCACCTGCTCAGCGTGGCGGACCTGGAGCCGTACCTGGCAGCCCTGAACGGTCGCGAGCCATCGCAAATGCCGCTGTACGGAATACCCTTTGCCATCAAGGACAACATTGACTTGGCGGGCATTCCCACCACGGCCGCGTGCCCGGCGTTTGCCTACGTACCGCAGCGCAGCGCGACAGTGGTCGAACAGTTGATCGCCCTGGGCGCGGTGCCGCTGGGCAAGACCAACCTCGACCAGTTCGCCACCGGCCTCAATGGCAGCCGTTCGCCCTACGGTGCCTGCCCCAACAGCGTGCTGCCGGATTACCCGGCGGGCGGTTCCAGCGCAGGGTCGTCGCTGGCGGTCGCATTGGGCGTGGCCAGTTTTGCCTTGGGCACCGACACCGCCGGCTCCGGACGCGTGCCGGCAGCGCTGAATAACCTGGTGGGGCTCAAGGCGAGCAAAGGGCTGATTTCCACCGCGGGTGTAGTACCGGCGTGCCGCACACTGGATTGCGTCACCACCTTCACCCGCACGGCGCGGGAGGCCAGCCAATTGCTGGCGCTGACCGCCCGGCTGGACCCGCTGGACGCCTACAGTCGGCAAAACCCGGCGTGGAATGATGCCTCGGCGTTTGGCGCACCGAAGCCGTTTCACTTTGGCGTGCCGCGCGCGCAGGACCTGGAATTCTTCGGCTGCAAACAAGGCCCGCAGCTGTTTCAGCAGGCCATCGCGCGCATGCTTGCACTGGGCGGCGAGCCGGTTGAATTGGACCTGTCGCCTTTCCTGGAGGCCGCACGCTTGCTGTACGAAGGGCCGTGGGTGGCCGAGCGTTACAGCGTCGCGGGTGAGTTGATGGCGCGTGAGCCCGACGCCGTGCTGCCGGTGATTCGCGCAGTACTGGCCACGGCGCCGGCCGTGACGGGCGTCGACACCTTCCGCGCGCAGTACCGGCTGCAAGCCTTGAAAGCCGAATGTGACCGACTGCTGGAAGGGCTCGATTGCGTGCTGACGCCGACCATCGGCCGCCCGGTGACACTGGAAGAACTGCGCGCCGAACCGGTGCTGCGCAATGCCGAACTGGGCTACTACACCAACTTCATGAACCTGCTCGACTACGCCGCCGTCGCGGTGCCCGGCGGCGTGATGAGCAACGGGCTGCCCTGGGGGGTAACGCTGTTTGGCCGTGCCTTCACCGATCACTACCTGCTGGGGGTGGCGGATGCCTTGCAGCGTCAGCAGGATGCCTCCCTCGGCACCCCCACCGGCAGCGCCAGCCATGACCACACGCGGCTGGTGGTGTGCGGCGCGCATTTGCAAGGGTTGGCGCTGAACGGTCAGCTCTTGCGCCGTGGCGCGCGCCTGCTGGAATGCACACACAGCTCGGCGGATTACCAGTTGTTTGCCCTGGCGGGCGGGCCGCCGTTTCGCCCCGGCATGCTGCGGGTTAGCGAGGGCGGCGTGGCCATCGAGGTGGAAGTGTGGGCGTTGCCAAGCGCAGAGCTGGGCTCCTTCCTCACCGGCATCCCGGCGCCGTTGGGCCTTGGCAAGGTGCAACTGGCCGATGGGCGCTGGGAGACCGGCTTCATCTGCGAACCCTACGGGCTCAAGGGCGCTGTGGATATCAGCCACTTCGGAGGCTGGCGCGCCTATCTGCGCAGCTTGCAATAGCCCGGCGGCGCTGTATCGTGCAGGGAACCCCGGGACCCTGCCCGATCACTGCCCGAACCAAACGATGACCCCACCCAGCCTCTGCCCCGCCTGCGGCGCCCGTAACGATTGCTCCCTCGCCGACCCGCGTACCGCCGGTCAGGCGTGCTGGTGCTACACAGTGACCATCGATCCGGCTGTGCTTGAAGCCCTGCCGGACGCGTTGCGCAACAAGGCCTGCTTGTGCCCGCGCTGTGCCCAAGTGGATGCGCAATTGCGCGAGGCTGATCAGCCGTAATGCGCGTGGACCGTTTTCTCAGCAACCTGCCACGCTTCAATCGCAAGCAAGTGCGCGTGCTGCTGGTTGAGCGACGGGTAAGCGTGGACGGCGTGGCGGTCAGCGACCCACACCATGAAGTGCGCGAATTCAGCCGCGTGTGTGTCGACGATCAAGTGCTGCAAGCCGGCAAGCCCGCGCGCTATTTCATGCTGCACAAACCTCAAGGCTGTGTGAGCGCCACCGCCGACCCGGTGCACGCCACGGTTTTGGATCTGTTGCACGAGCCGGACAAACACGAGCTGCACATCGCCGGGCGTCTGGACTTCAACACCACCGGGCTGATGCTGATCACCAACGATGGCCAATGGTCGCGCCGCCTCACGCAGCCGCAGACCAAGCTGCCCAAGGTCTACCTCGTGGAAACCGAGCAGGACATCGGCCCGCACTACGCGGCAACCTTCAAGGCCGGCCTGTACTTCGCCTTTGAAGACCTCACCACCCAGCCCGCCGAACTCGAACTGCTGGGCGCGAGGACTGCGCGGTTAAGCATCATCGAAGGTCGCTATCACCAGGTGAAACGCATGTTCGGGCATTTTGATAACAAGGTCATTGGCCTGCACCGAGAACGCATGGGGCCTTTGGTACTGGATGCCGCCCTGGCGCCGGGCGAGTACCGGGCGTTGACCAGCGACGAAATACGACAGGTCTGACGACCGTTCAGCCGATGGTGGCAAAAAACCAGCCGGGCGCCTTGCGAGGTGGCGAATCGGCTGCTTGAATCCAACCTGCCGGCCGGATTATGACCGACGAGTCGCCCATAACCTCCAAGAAACACCTTGCCCCGCCCGCGCTTGATTTGCGGGCCTCTCAGGCAAACAGCCCGCCATAACAACACCCGTCGGCCAGCCGTCACCGGACTGACATGGGCCCTTCTCTTCCAGGCGTATGCCTACCTGTCACAAAGCTCGTGCAGAGTGATCTGCGCGCACTACCCGCTTGCCAGGAGTCTTACGACATGAGGCCAGAAATCGCTGTGCTGGATATACAGGGTCAGTATCGGGTTTACACGGAGTTCTATCGCGCGGATGCTGCTGAAAAGACCATCATCCTGGTCAACGGCTCGATGGCCACCACGGCCTCCTTCGCCCAAACCGTGAAAAGCCTGTACCCGCAATTCAATGTGGTTTTGTACGACCAGCCCTACGCTGGCCGCTCCAAAATCCATAATCGCCATGAGCAGATGCTGACGAAGGAAGTCGAAGGGCAGATTCTGCTGGAATTGATCGACCACTTCGCCGCCGAGCACGTGTTGTCATTTTCCTGGGGGGGCGCCGCAGCACTCGTCGCCCTCGCCCAACGGCCACGGCGTGTCGAAAAAGCCGTGATCAGTTCGTTTTCGCCGGTGATCAATGCCCCCATGCGTGACTACCTCGAACGCGGCGTCGACTACCTTGGCAGCCTTGATCGCCACAGTGTCGGACACCTGGTCAACAGCACCATCGGCAAACATTTGCCGTCGCTGTTCAAGCGCTTCAATTACAAACATGTGAGCAGTCTGGCCGAACACGAATACGGGCAGATGCACTTTCACATCAGCCACGTCCTGCATGGCGACCGGCTGTGTTACCTGAAGGCGGCGAAACAGATCGACATTCCGGTGCTGTTCCTCAATGGCGAATGGGACGAATACACCAGCGCCGAGGACGCCAGGCTGTTTGGCCAACACGTCGCCAACAGCCGTTTCAGCACGATCCAGGCGACCGGGCACTTCCTGGACATGGAGCACAAAGCCGCCTGCCGGGACAGCCGGGACGCGGTGGTAGGCTTCTTGAAGCCCCAGCGCCCGTTCAGCCGCTTGAGGTATCAGCACGGCCAGACGCAGCATGCCTTTGCGATTTGAGATGAACGCTTGGTTAACCCATCCGCTTGTGTGGGAGCCGGGCTTGCCCGCGATACAGACGCCTCGGTATGTCTCAGGCACACCAGGTGAAGCCATCGCAGGCAAGCCAGCTCCCACGCAAGCCTGTGCCGGGATGAACGTAACCCACACATTTTTGAAGAAAAACTTCAAATTCGGGCGAACATCTGGTACAAAGTCAGCCGCTCTGAGCGGGTATAGTTTAATGGTAGAACAGTAGCTTCCCAAGCTTCCGACGAGGGTTCGATTCCCTCTACCCGCTCCACTCCAATTTTGCTTTCGCGTCAGGTTGGTTATTGACGCAAAGGCATAAAAGAACCGGCTCTTGGTGGCCGGTTTTTTTATGCCCAATATTTGGATCTGCGGCCTGTCTGAATGGGCTTTTACCGCAGGTTGATCGTTCACGCCCCCTCAGGCCTGATGCGCCAGTAAAAGGGGACAGGTCGAAGAATACAAACCCGCCATCTCCTTGATAACTCAGGCCCCCTGACTAGGCTCGGAGTGTCGCATTGAAGCGGCACTCACTTACTGTTCAGGAGTAACACCATGAAAGCTATCAGCCTCGAATCGAAAAAAATCGCCAACCTGCACTGCCTCATTGCGGCCAAAGCCCGCTAAGTGAAGTGAATGATGAAGCTGGGAGGATGACCTTCCAGCTTCATCACTGGCCATGTTCGGGGTTACACACACAATGCATATCAACCCACACTTCTTCATCCTTGCACGCCCGCCTTATACCGTTATCTGGAACTACAAAGACCACACCCAGTTTGAACTGGACTCGCTGTATTCCTCCCGCCTCATAAGCCTGATTGAAGACCCCTCCTTGTTCGACGGCGCAAGTGAAATCGACGCGGCCTTCCTGAGCGCCGGGTTGTTGTGCGTCGATGAGCCTGTGCAACCTGAATGGGGTTGGGACGAGCTGTCGAAGATTTTCCACATCGGCACCAAGAACCTGCCCTTTGAACACGTCCCCAGCGATATTCACGAATGGTCCGCGCAGTATCTGGAGCATTGCCAGGAAGTACTCGACACACAACCTCCCGCCGCACGTTTCAGCAAACACTCCAATGCGCAGCTGATTTCCTTGCCGGTACCGGCGCTGGAGAGCCCCGGAAATGACCTCACACGCGTCCTTCTTCAAAGAAAAACCTCGCGTTCGTTCTCAGAGCAAGCTGTCACGCTGGATGATTTAAGCCGCCTGCTTTATCTGGCCCTGGGCTATCTCAAGGAGCGCGAAGCCGATACCGGCGACAATGTCCCCGAAGCCTTCAGGGCACGGCGCAGCAGCCCGTCCGGGGGTGGCCTGAACGCCTGCGAAGGCTACGTTTACGCGGTGCGCGTCGAAGGCCTGGAACCCGGTATTTATTACTACCACCCGGAACGGCATGCGTTACGGCGCGTCCATGCGCTGCCCGCGGCACCATTAGGGCAATTGCTGGCAGGGCAACACTTTATCAATGACCTGCCGCTGGGTTTGTTCCTCACAGCGCGTTTTGACAAGTTGTGGTGGAAGTATGAGCACTCGCGCGCGTACCGCATGGCTTACGTCGAGGCCGGGCATATCTCTCAAACGTTCCAGCTGGCCGCAACCGACCTGGGATTGTCCACCTGGTTGACCGGAGCACTGAGTGACGAACAGGTGGAGAAATTGCTCGGGCTCGAAGAGGCCGCAGAGCAACCGTTGTTCTTTGTCGGCGCGGGCTTCGGCGACGGCCAGGCGCAATGCAAGGAACTCAAGGCGCTGATGGAAAACCCGGAGCACACGCAGTAATGCCTTCCCTCACCACCGGGGCTGGCCGCAGCCGCCAATACACGCTGGGGGACTGGCATAACCGAGCGTCGGTGCGCACTAAAAAGAACAGCTATGCGCTGCCACCCGTGGCTGATCTGGAGCAGCAGCTGCACACCAAAGGCTGGTTCCCGCCCTCGTTCATCCATTATTTTGCCCACCCGGCGATCGAACAGGCTTCGCGGCAGGCTCGTCACCGGTTGGCGGCGAATCACTTGGTGTACTTCCTCAACTACACGACGATACTCGAACACAAGATCGTCAACCGCGCGGTGGAAGTCCTTATTCACGACGAATTGCGCATCCAGCTGCCGCACGCGATGAAGATTGCGGCATTGCAGTTGTACACCGACGAGGGTTATCACGCGCTGTTCTCCTACGAACTGGCGGCGCAGGTGGCGGAGTTTTATCGGATGCCCGTGTGGGACGCGCCGCCAAAGCGCATCCGCTTGTTACTCGATTTGCTCGACATCGGCAGCGACAGCAGCCGTGCGTTGCGCTGGTTCATGGTCGGTTTTGTCTCCGAAACGATCATCGCCAAGGAGCTGCTGGACCTCACCGGTGACACGCTGGTGCCCACGGTGTACCAGATGTTCAGGGAACACCTGGAAGACGAAGCCCGGCACAGCCGGTATTTTTGCGAAGTATTCCAGTACCTCTGGCCACGTTTGTCGTCGGCTCAGCAACTCGCCTCAGCCCGGCAATTGATCGATATCATCCTGGTGTTCTCTGAGGTGGACGAACACTGGTTGGCTGCCAGCCTGGCCAGCGCAGGCATTGCGCCAAACGAGGCAGAACAGGTCATCCAGCAAGTTGTGGCACCCGACGCCCGCGCCCGACGCGCTCGGTCCGGTGCCACAGCGACACTCCTGGCGATGAAACGCGCCGGTTTTTTTGAGCAGCAGGCCCACAGGGAATTGTTCAGCATGGCGGGACTCATCGATGCCTGAAGTACTGGATCGCACTCAACGCGCAACCAAGGTTGCCGCCGTCGTACTGCTCATGACCATGGTCATGCTCGGCGTATTCCCGATCGATGTGCTTCTGCCATCGTTCCCCGCGCTTTCAACACACTTCAACACCACGCCTTCGGACATTGCATTGTCCGTCAGCGTGTTTGCTATCGGCATTTCCCTCTCGCAGCTGCTGATCGGGCCCTTGTCTGACGCACTCGGTCGCAAGAACCTGCTGCTGGGCGGCATGGCCGTCTCGATGGTGGGGGCACTGGGCTGCGTGTGGGCCAGGGACTACAGCGCCTTTCTGATATTCCGCGTAATCCAGGCGGTAGGCTGCGGCTGTTTTGTATTATCCCAGGCGTTGGTGCAGGACTTGTTTGTGGGTAAAGAGCGTGACCGTCTGCGCATCCTGATGGTGACGGCAAGCGGGATCTTCATTTCGATCTCGCCCCTGGTGGGCACCGTGTTGCAACACGTACTGGATTGGCAGGGCAGCTTTTATGTGTTCGCCGCCATTGCCGTCGTGGTATTCGTCAAGGCATGGGTGTCGCTGCGCAACCCGCCGGCACCGAATGTGAGGCCGGGTTTCAACCTCTTCAAAACCTACCGGCAGCTGTTTCGCAACCTCCATTTCATTGCGTACTGGCTGATCTGCGCCATTGTGTTTGCCTGCCATTTCTCGTTTATCGTGGTTTCGCCCCTGGTCTTCATCGAACAGTTGCACATGAGCAACTATGAGTTCTCGCTGATGCTGTTGCTTTACGGTGCCGCTTACGTGCTGGGTGGCATGCTCGCCGGTGTGCTCAATAAACGCATGGAATCCTCCACCCAAATAAGCACGGGCCTGGGCCTGATTGTGCTTGCCGGGCTGACGATGATGCTGCTGGCGAGCCTTTACGGCTTGACCCCCGTCACAGTGTTGGTGCCCATGATGATCTGCACGGCAGGCACGACCATCACGCGACCCGCCGCAACCTCCAGAGCGATGGAGTTGTTCCCGGACAACGCCGGCGCCTCGGCTTCGGCGGGCAATACGATCATTTTTATCGGCGGCGGGTTGATCAGTGCGTTGGTCAATCTCAGCTTTTATGATCTTCAAATGACGCTGGCCATCAGCTTCATCGTCCTTGGCAGCCTTGCGCTGCTGATCAACGAACGCATCAATCGGGCCGCCTCTGCCAGACAAAAACCGTTGGCGGAGTCTTGACCCATGGGCAATCAAGGCCTGGCACATCCCCGCTGCACCACCCACGCCAACGGCAACGTCAAACACAACAGCCCCGCCAGCACCGTGGCCGCCACCGGCACGCCCAGCGCGTCCCCCACACCACCGAACAGCACCGGTGCCAGCGCGCCGCCGCCAATCGTGCCGGTATAGAACACTGCGAAGGCCTGCTCGCGTTTACCCGCGCCAGCCAGGTCCGGCACAGCCCCGTACAGCACGGAAGATGTGCCATTCAGCGCCAGGCCCAGCACAGGCAACATCAGCATCAGCCCTGTCAGCGGCAGGTACACCGCGGCGACGATCAACAGCGCCGTAGACGTTTCGGTCAGCCACACGGTCTTCATCATGCCAATGCGTACGCCGAGGTAGCCGCAGAGCAATTTGCCGAAGGCGCCGCCGATGAACAGCATCGTCAGCGCCAGGCCAATGCCTGCAGTGCCTGCCCCCTTGGCTTGCAGCAGGAACGGCAGAAACGTCAGGAAGCCCATGCGCACAGCGCTGTCCAGTGTCCCGGTGAGGACAAGGGCGCGCAGGCCCGTCGCGGAGCCGGTTCCGCTGAGGGACTTGGCCTTGTTTGTCGAGGAAAATTCGGATGCTTGAGCAGGAACGCACCACCACAACAGGCCCGCCGCTGCCAACCCCAACAGCCCAAGCAACGTAGCGCTGGCGCGCCAACTGATCACGGTAAGCAACAGGCCAACCAGGCCCGGGATCAGGGTTTTGCCGATGTCACCGCAGAAGTTGTATTGAGACAACGCTTGCTTGACCCCGCCACCGTTTTCGTAAGCCTCCGTAATCATTGAAGAAGCCAGCGGGTGTTGAGTGCTGGCGCCCAGACCGCCCAACACCAATGCCATCAACAACACGGCCAATCCCGTCGCTTGCCCCGCCCATAAATACGCAACACCCGCCAGCGCGGTGCCGCCCACCAATAAAGGGACACGCCCCCAGCGCCTGGCGGCGCGACTGGCCATCAACTGAAAGACCGCCATCATCCCGGAATAGGCGCCGCGTAAAAGTCCGATCTGGGCGTAGGACAACGCGAACTGAGCCTGCCAGATCGGCAGTAGCACATAGATGGCGTCGGTCAGCCCGTCGTGTACGGCATGAGCGCTGCAACCGGCGATCAAGGTGCGGCGCCGGGTTGAGACGTCCAAGGCAGGCATGGCAGCGGTGTCACTCATGGTGTAGGCACCCGCTCAGGTTTGAGGGGCTTCCAGCCGGTCAGGGCTATCAGCAGCGTCAACAGTTGAAAACCGATAATCAGCGCTACGCAGCCTGTCCAGCCCCAACGTGCCCAGATCAACGCCGGAAACAGGGCACCGCAACTGCCGCCCAGGTAATAACACGTGAGGTAAACGCCTACCGCGCCGGCTTTGTTGTCGCGCGCGTTGGCGGTGGTAAAGGCATTCGCGGCGGCCTGGGCGAGAAATACGCCGGTGGAACTCAGAGCCAGCCCTGCAACGATGGACCACAACGAAGGCAACAGGGTCAGCGCCGAGCCAGTCACGCCGAGCACAGCGGCAACGGTCAGCAGTTCTGCATGGGGCCTGGCTTTGCTCAGACGCCCCGCAACCGGGATGACCACTAATGCCAACAGGAACACCGTGTAAAGCGTACCCAAAGCTGCAGGGCCGAGGTTGAAAGGCGGCAAGCCAAGGTACAAACCTGCGTAGGTAAATGCCGCAACCTGGGAGAACAGTACGCAAAATCCTACGGCATACGCGGCGAGCAAAGGTCTGCGGAAAATGCCAGAGACAGAGGCGTCAACCGTTGAGGTTTGCCGGGGGTTGGGCGGCAACAAAAACTGAATGAAACCACCCACCATCAGGCTCACCGCCGCCAGCAATTCAAAGGCTTCGCGCCACCCGACATACTCGGTCATCCACCCTGTGAGAAAGCGCCCGGCGAACCCGCCCAGTACCGTACCGGCTACATAGAGGCTGGTGACTTCGGTCACCGTGCCGCCGCGCCACCGGTCGCCGATATAGGCCACGCTGGTGGCAAACACCACCGGGATCAACAGGCCTTCGGCAAAGCGCCATACCAGCACTTGCGCAAAACTGTCGGCATGGGCAGTCATCAACGCGGGCAGCGCCAGCAACAGTGCCGCCGCGACAATGACCGTGCGCTGCTCAAAGCGCCCGGTCAGCCGGCTGACAAACGGTGCCGT
This sequence comes from Pseudomonas tolaasii NCPPB 2192, assembly GCF_002813445.1. NCBI lineage: Bacteria > Pseudomonadati > Pseudomonadota > Gammaproteobacteria > Pseudomonadales > Pseudomonadaceae > Pseudomonas > Pseudomonas tolaasii. The sequence continues at coordinate 3,086,795 of NZ_PHHD01000001.1, read as the reverse complement.
CATCGCCACGGCCAGTGTGGTCACCGTGATGCTCCAGCCTGCCATATCCGTGCTGACGTGAAACTGCGCGGCAAAGGTTTGCAGGATGCTCTGGGTGGCATAGAGGTTGAGAAACGCCGCACAGCCACACAGGAACAGGGCCAGCCGGGCGCAATGCAGGCGCGGTTTCATGAAACCTCTCGTTTTATTTTGTGCGGTCTTTATAGAATGGCCGACGGGTCTTCAACCAATACCGATTTCCAACCGATCAATACCCCAAGGATCAGGATGCTCGACCTACGCAAGCTGCGGTACTTTCTGACCGTCGCCGAAGAATTGCACTTCGGCCGCGCCGCCCTTCGCCTGCACCTGGCACAGCCACCCCTGACCCGGCAGATCTCGGCACTGGAAACCGAGTTGGGTTTCAAGCTGTTTGATCGCACCAGCCGCACGGTGACCCTCACCGCTCAGGGCCGCTCGTTTTTGCCCTACGCGCGTGGCGTGCTGGAGCAGGTCGAACTGACGCAAACAATCGCCAACAAACTGGCCGCCGGCACGGCCGGGCAATTGGCGCTGGGGTACGTCAGCTCGATTGCCCTGTCGGACTTGTTCAGCCAGGCGATCCAGGCATTTGCCCAGCGGTTTCCCGACGTGCAACTGACCCTGGTCGAATGCGCTTCCGGCAGCCTGGGTGCACAGGTAGCGGATGGGCGCCTGGATATCGGCCTGAGCCGCCTTCTGCCGCATAACGATGAGGTGCAGGCATTGTCACTTGGAGAGGAGCGCCTGGTGGCGGCGATATCAGTCGACAACCCGCTGGCAGACCACTCCCACGTCAGCCTGGCGCAACTCAGTGCTCACCCGCTGATTCTGTTTCCACCGGATTATGGCTCGGGGCTGAACCAGTCCATCGAACAGCTCTACCGGCACCACGGCCAACCGCTGCGGCCCGGGCCGACGGGCCGGCAAATCACCTCGATTATTGCGCTGGTTGCTGCCGGGCAAGGGGTGGCGCTGGTGCCGGAGTGCACGCAAAGTCTGATGAACAAAGGCGTGACCTATCGACCCTTGGTGGAAGCAGACGCCTGTGCGCAGTTGCTGGTTCTGACTCCGACTGCAACAAAAAGTGTGCTAGTTGATGCCTTTCTCACCGTCATTACCGAAGCCTTACACACCCGGTAACACCCCCGCAAAACCCCGCAATACCTCTCTCCGGCGGCATCCCACGGTGCTCATACACTTCAGACACTCTCCTGCCAAAGACCGGTCATCGACCGACAGTAGGTAGAGTGGTGATCATTTATTTTTAGTGGTTATAGTCACCACCAACACACGCCACAAGGAGGTGATGTGGATAGCCGATATTTGATAGGGCATATCGTCGCGGACGGCTGGTATCTGGTACGCACCCGAGGCAGTCACATCATTTCAAGCACCCGACCAAACCAGGCCTGGTGACAATTCCCCATCCAAAGAAGGACCTGTTGGACAAGACCGCCAAGAGCATTTTGAAACAGGCTCTGTTGGGTTAATCGTCCGTGGAGGACAACAGACATGCTTTACCCCATCGCAATTTCAACCGGCGACGAAGACCACGCCTGGGGTGTGGAAGTGCCGGACATTCCGGGCTGCTACTCGGCAGGCGACGACCTTGACGACGCCATGGCCATGGCCCGCGAGGCCATTGAAGGGCACTTCGAGATTCTGGCCGAGGACGGCGCGCCGATTCCAGGCGCACAGAAAGTCACCCTGCATGCGGCCAACCCGAAATACGCAGGCTGCACCTGGGCGGTGGTCGATATCGATGTGACCAAGTACCTGGGCAAGGCGCAGAAGCTCAATATCACCCTGCCCGGCTACCTGCTGAACCGTATTGATGAATATGTGTTGAACCACCCGGAGGAAAAAAGCCGTTCCGGCTTTCTCGCGTCGGCGGCGCTTAAGGTGTTGCAGCAGGAACGCCAATAGCTGCCCGGAAAAGTCCTACGAAGAGGATGAGCTCGTTTCGGGATGATATCGGCACGCATCACCGATACCAGGAACACAACAATGCTTGAGCCCACACAACGCACGCCAAAACATGTTCTGCGGCAAGTAACAGGCTGGGTGCTGGTTTTGCCACTGCTCGTCTCGTTTTTGTCATTGCCATTTCCCTTTGGGGGGGTACTCGCACTGGGATCGATTGCCGCGTCGGTTTATGGCACAAGGTTCGCCAGGCGCTGCGCCAGTCGAGGTGTGGCGATGTTCGCGTTGATCATCACGCTGCTTAACGTTATTTCGCTGGTAGGGATCAGCGAAGCCTCACTGCTTAAAGGGCTCTATCGAATATCCTGGCTGTATTGGTACCCGTACTACTCCAATTGGGTTTACTGGAACCTTTGAGCGCTGGGAGAATTCGACCGCAAGAAACGTAGTTTCCAGCCCGTAGAGGAGAACTACAGTAGCGCTGCACCTGTTAAATGCCCTTCGAGGAACCCGCCCATGGCCTACGAATACACACTCATGCCCTCCCCCGTTGGCCAACTGACACTGGTGGCTCGCGACGGCAAGCTCTGCGCGATCCTGTGGGAGCAAGACCGCCCCAACCGGGTACGCCTCGGCCCGTTGTACGAAGCCAATGACAGCCCGGTCCTGCTGGAAACCGAGCGCCAGTTGAAAGAGTACTTCGCCGGCACGCGCAACCACTTCGAGGTGGAACTGGACTTCGCGGGCACAGACTTCCAGAAGCAGGTCTGGCACGCGCTGTTGACCATTCCCTTTGGCGAAACCCGCAGCTACAGCCAGATCGCTCATCAGATCGGCAACCCGAAAGCCGTGCGCGCCGTGGGCGCGGCCAACGGGCGCAACCCCATTTCGATCATCGCGCCGTGCCACCGAGTGATTGGTGCGTCGGGCGGCCTGACCGGGTTCGCCGGGGGGCTGGAAGCCAAGCAGTATTTGCTTGCACTGGAAGGCCCGGAGCAAGCGGAGCTGGCCTTTTGAGGGGCGCGAAACCAAGGCGAAAACGTCGCTCATCGGGCTAATTGTAAAAAGAAATTTCAGCGCACCCCTGCGGTCCATATTTTCATCACCCTCCCTTTCAAGGAAAACGGTCATGAAATTCTCCGCAGTCTCGCAAACCCTGTCCCGCTGGGCAGGCAGCCCCCGCACGTTCTACGCCGCGGTGGCGCTGATTCTGGCGTGGAGCCTGAGCGGGCCGTATTTCCACTACAACGACACCTGGCAATTGATCATCAACACCTCGACCACCATCATCACCTTCCTGATGGTGTTCCTGATCCAGAACACGCAAAACCGCGACAACGACATTCTGCACATCAAAATCGACGAGCTGCTGCGCGTCTCCAAGGATGCACAAAACGCTGTGTTGAGCCTGGATGGACTGGACCGCAAAGAGCTGGAAAAACTGCGCAAGGAATATCGCAGCATCGGCAGCGCCGGCACCGTGAGCCTCAACAGCAGCTGCGGCGCCTCGGCTGACGACGCAGCGCAGGCCAAGACGGATCTGAACCAGGCATAAAAAACGGCGGCTGGATACTCTCCAGCCGCCGTTTTTTGTATTAAGAAACGCGATCAACCGTCGCCTTGATGCCCCTTGCCGTAGGTCGATGCCAAGGCGCGGGCCTTCTGCAGACGCTCCTCCAGCTTGGGCAGCGTCTCATCCACCAGCGCCTTTATTTCCGGCACTTCGGAGGCGGCACCCTCCTGTTTGAACAGGGCAATGGCGTCTTCATTTTCCTTGACCTGCTGCGCCGTGTAGGCGGCATCAAAGGAGTCGCCGTCCTTGAGTTCAGGCATCAGGGTTTCGGCCTTGTCCACGATCTTTTCCCGCGGCGCCACCGGCAGGTCGAGCTTCCTGGCGATGGCTGCCAAGTGCTGATTGGCCAATGTGCGCTCGTTGATCACCTCGATGGTGTAGTCCTTGATTTCCTGGGACGAGGTCTTGGCGTGGGCCATGCGGCTGGTTTCGATATCGGCCATCCCTTTGGCCGAAGCCTGCTCGATGAATTCAGCCGGCGACTGGGCGAAAGCATTGCTGGCGCCGAGGCCCAGCAGCATCGCGAAACTGGCGGTGCGTAACCGGATAGCCATACGGCTCATGGTGGGTTCCTCCAGGGCAAAAATAAGGTCGAGGGGATTACCCCCGCCCTGAATTCGAATTTTCAGGGCGGCAAAGGTTTAGAAAAAACTCGCCAGTGCGACGAACGGTCATCCGTTGTTCAGGCCGGTTTGCTGCCGAAAAGCCCCGGCAACGCATGCGCCAAGGCGTTAATGGCAAAGCCGATAAACATCACGCCGCAGAGTTTGGTGATCAGGATTTCATGGCGCTGATACACGGTGCGCACACGCTGGGCGCCGACCACACCGACCAGTATCGCGTAGGCCAGCAAGCCGCCCACGAAGCTGAGAAAAATCAGCGACGGCAACATCGCCCAGGTCAGCAATTCGGCGCGGCTGGACAACAACGCCGTGAAGGTCGCGACCGCTACCGGGTAAGCCTTCGGGTTGGTCAGGCCAAACAGAATGCCGTGCCAGAACGGATGCCGCGCCGCGCCCTGAGGAGCGTCGCTGCTGCGACGCTGGGTACGGATTGCGCGCCAGCCGAGCCAGAACAGGTACAGGCCGCTCAGCACGCCCAGCACGTCGAAGGCGCTGCTGCCGACTTCCCGTGCGCCGACAATCGCAATCAGCGCGGTACTGCACCACACCACATCTCCCAGCAAATGCCCGCACAGGAAACCCGCCCCGGCACGACGGCCACGCGCGGCACCAATGCCAAACACAGCGAGCACGCCCGGACCAGGCGTAATACCGTAGATAAAACCCGAAGCGAGGACGGCGAGCAGCAAGGATGGGGTCATGGTCGCGACTCTGACAGACGGTTAAGAAGTGCAGGGATTCTGCACGTTCTGACGCTACGGGTAAAACTTCATTCCTGCATAGGGCCTGGCATGACAGGCTTGCAGGCGCGAGGCCAAGTCACCGACATGGGCCTCCAGCTTGTGACCATCGGGGTCGAGAAAATAGAACGACGCGCCTTCGCTGCGGTTATCACGCCACTCCTGCACGCCAGCGCCGCGCAGGCGCGTGACCAACGCGGTGAAATCAACGGCATCGATGCTGAACGCATAATGGGTGTAGTCGGCAGCCGAGGTTGAATCGCGCATGGGGTCAAGTGACAGGCACAACCACAGGCCGGGCAATGACAGGTAGGCGCCGTTGTCCCACGTGGCGTCGAGTTTCAACTGCAGCAGTTCATGATAGAAATCGACGCTGCGCGACACGTCCGTGACGGCCAGGGTCAGGTGGTTGAGGCCTGAGAGCATGGTGTTCTTATCCTGTTAGCGTTGGTCTTCGGACAATACACCCTGCACCCGCCCAATCAACCACTGCAACCCCGAATCGCCGCCGCGCCGCACATGCCACGCCAGCTCCACCGCAAAGGATGGGATATGAAACGGTGGCGGCACAGCCACCAGGTGCTGATGATCAATGTTGAGCAAACCCCGTGACGACACCGTGAGAATCAGGTCGGTGCCCTGGATCAACTGCGGCGCCACGCCCCAGTGCGGCAAGCTGATTGCCACATGCCGCCGCTGACGAATCGCCTTCAATGCCCGCTCGATTTCCGGCGTGCCGCTGCCGCGCATTTCCAGCAACACATGGGGGCGCGACAGATAGGTAGGCAAATCCAGAGCAGCGTTTTCCGCCAGGCTGTGGCGGTCCACCAGGCAGGTGTAATGCTCTTCGAACAACGGCGTGGTACGCAGCTCGGCGGGCATGTCAGGGAAGACACCGGCGGCTACGTCGAGATCGCCATTGAGCACGCCGTCCACCATGCCCTCGCGGCTGGCCTGGACGATTTGCAGGTCAATGCCGGGGGCTTCACGGCGTAGAACCCGCACGAGATTTGGCAGGAAAATCGCCGCACTGTAGTCCGACATCGCCACACGAAATGTGCGCTTGGCCGATGCCGGGTCGAAACGGTTTGGCGCCAGCAATGCCTGCACTTGGGCCAACGCTTCGGCCAGGGGAGTGGCCAGCTCCAACGCCCGCGCCGTCGGCACCAGGCTACCGCCCTGACGAACCAATAGTGGGTCGCCCAACAGATCTCTCAAGCGGGCCAATGCGTGGCTGACCGCCGGCTGACTCAGGTGCAAACGCTCGGCCGCGCGGGTGACGTGTTGCTCCGCGAGCAAAGCGTCGAGGATCACCAGCAGGTTGAGGTCGATACGGCGCAGATCATTCACCAGTTGCATACCCGGCATAAGAACTTGGAATTTAAATTTGCGCGACGAATGCCCTACAGTCCAGAAAAACATCCGGGAGATTCAACATGACGACGTTGCATTGGGCAGGCTTGTTGGCGCTGGCGGTCATCGCCGGGGCGGTGGTGCCGTTTCAGAGTGCGATCAACGCCAACCTCGGCCGTGGGCTCGGCCACCCGCTGTGGGCCACCCTGGCCTCGCTGTTGGTGAGCATTATTGTGTTGCTGCCGGTGATTCTGGCGATGCGCCTGCCACTGCCCAGCCTGGCGTTTATTAAACAGGCGCCGCTGTGGATGTGGGCCGGTGGCGCCTTTGGTGTGTGTTTTATTTCCCTGGCGCTGATGCTGTTGCCCAAGCTCGGCGCTTCCGGCTTTATTGCCCTGGCGATGGCCGGGCAGATACTGGCGTCACTGGTGCTCGACCACTTCGGCCTGTTCGGGCTGGTGGAGCGCCAACTGACAACGCCCCGCGTGTTGGGGGCGTTGTTGTTGATCGGCGGCGTGGTGTTGATTCAATTCAGCGCCACACCCGCCCGCGCACTGGCAACGGCGGGCTGATCAGCCCTTGTCGAGGGTACGCAGTTTTTGCGGCAAGCCCCACAGCAACAGCGCCGCCGCCAGCAGTGCGCACACGCCAATCACGTAAAGCGCCGGAGTGGTGCTGCCGGTGAGGTCCTTGATGCGCCCCACCATCACCGGGCTGACGATGCCGCCAAACTGCCCCAGGGTGTTGATCACCGCAATGCCGCCTGCCGCGCCTGCCCCGGCGCCGGCCAGCAGCTTGGGCGGCAAAGTCCAGAAGGTCGGGATCGAGGCGATAATGCCCGCGCCCAACATGCCCAGGGCAATGATCAGGAACGTGGTGTGATCGGCAAAAATCCCGGCACTGAAAAAGCCGATCGCGCCGAGCACCACCAACCCGCAGACAAATTTGCGCCGCTCACCGGTGGCGTCCGACAAGCGCCCGATCACTACCATGCTGATCGCACCGCACACATAAGGAATCGCCGTGAGCAGGCCGATCATCACCGGGCTCTGGGTACCGGCGCTGCGGATCAGTTGCGGGGCCCAGAAGTTGAGGCCGTAGGACGCCACCTGGATCAGGAAGTAGATAAACCCAAGCATCAGGAACCCCGGAATGCGCAGCGCCGACAACAGCGAGCCACCGTGCTGGTTGGGTTCATGTTTGGCGATGCGGCTGGCCAGCAGGGTTTTCTCCGCAGGCGTCAGCCAATGGGCGTCTTCGATGCGGTCCTTGAGCATTGTCAGCACCAGGAAGCCCAGGCCAATGCAGGGCAAGCCGCCGAGCAGAAACAACCAATGCCAGCCGCGCATCTGCAGCACGCCATCAAGGTGTTCCAGCACCAGGCCGGAGAATGGCGCGCCTACCAAACCGGCGAACGCCGATGCCAGAAACAGCATCGAGGTAATACGCCCCCGGAAGTGCTGCGGAAACCACAAGGTCAGGTAATACAACACGCCCGGCGCAAAACCCGCCTCCATCGCACCGATTAAAAAGCGCAGTGTGTAGAACTGCCATTCGGCGGTGACAAACACCATGGCCGCCGTTGCCAGCCCCCAGGACATCATGATCCGCGCGATCCAGCGCCGCGCGCCGACCTTGTAGAGCATCATGTTGCTCGGCACTTCGAAGATCACGTAACCCACCACAAACAACCCGGCACCCAGGCCGTAGGCGGTGTCGCTCAGGCTCAGGTCGGCTTGCAGCTGGAACTTGGCGAAACTGATGTTGATGCGATCAAAAAACGCAAACAGATAGCACACCATGATCAGCGGCATCAGGCGCCAGGCGACCTTGCTGACCAGGGCTTTTTCGGCATCGATTTCAGCGGCCGGGCGCGCGCCGGCCTCCAACGTATTAGTGCTCATGGTTTCTCTCCAGCGGGCTGCTCACAGGCGCCCGATTGTTTTTGTTGTCTGGTGCGGGTTTACAGCGTGGCGATATAAGCCGGTGGCGGATGCAGGTCGCAATTACGCCCGGCTTTGGCCACTTGGCCGGGTAGTTCATGACCCAGCAAGGCGGTCAAACGGCAAGACAGTTGCAGCACATGCGGCAAGTCGATGCCGGTGTAAATGCCGACCTCTTCGCACAGGTTGACCAGGTCTTCGGTGCAGATATTGCCCGACGCCCCCGGCGCAAACGGGCAACCCCCCAGGCCGCCGAGCGCGGCATCAAAACGCCTGGCCCCGGCTTCGTAGGCGGCCAGCACATTGCACAAGCCCAGGCCACGGGTGTTGTGGAAATGCAGGGTCAAATCCCTGGCCGAAACGCGTTGCAACACGCGCTTGACCAGCCGCTCGACCTGACGCGGGTTGGCCATGCCGGTGGTGTCGGCGAGGCTGATGCCCTGAATACCCAGCGCCTGATACGCGTCGACGATTTGCAGTACGCGGTCTTCATCGATCTTGCCTTCGAACGGGCAGCCGAACGTGGTGGCGATGCTGGCGTTGAGGCGCACCGGATGGTCGGCGGCAAAGCGTGTGATATCGCCAAATGCCGCCAGCGACGCCTCGCACCGCATGCGCATGTTTGCCAGGTTGTGGGTCTGGCTGGCCGACATCACCAGGTTCAGTTCATCGGCGCGCGACTCGATGGCGCGCTGGGCACCCTTGAGGTTGGGGATCAGTGCCACGTAGATCACGTCGGGGTTGCGCTCGATGCCCTGGAAGACTTGCTCGCCATCGCGCAGTGCCGGGATGGCTTTAGGCGAGACGAACGAGCCCGCTTCAATCCGCGAAAAACCGGCGATGGAAAGCTGGTCGATCAACGCGATTTTGTCGGCGGTCTCAACCCAGGTCGGCTCGATCTGCAAGCCATCGCGCGGCGACACTTCCTGCACGATCAGCGCGTCGGAATAATCAGAAATCATTGCACCACTCCCGAGGTTTTCAGGCGTTGAATATCGGCCACTGTCAGGCCCAGGCTGCCGAGGATGTCGTCCGTGTGCTGGCCCAGCGTCGGACCTTGCCAATTCACTTCGCCAGGGGTTTCGGACAGCTTGGGCACGATGCCGGGCATTTTTACCGACACACCGCCGGGCAGTTCGGCATTGAGCAGCATGTCACGCGCCTGATAGTGCGGGTCGCCGACGATATCGGCCACCGAGTAGATGCGCCCGGCCGGTACTTCGGCGGCTTCCAGGGCACTGAGCACCGCGTCGATCGGCAGGCTGCTGGTCCAGTGGGTGATGGCGGCATCGAGCAAACCACTCTTGGCGGCGCGGCCATCGTTGTGGGCAAATTCCGGTGCGTCGGCCAGGTCCGCGCGGCCGATGGTGTGCATCAGGCGCTTGTAGATCGGGTCGCTGTTGCCGGCGATCACCACATAGGCGCCGTCGGCGGTCAGGTAAGTATTGGAGGGCGCGATACCCGGCAAGGCGCCGCCGCTGCGTTCACGCACATGGCCGAGCATGTCGTATTCCGGCACCAGGCTTTCCATCAGGTTGAACACGCTTTCGGCCAGCGACACGTCCACAATCTGCCCGTCGCCCTGGCCGGTCTTGACCCGCAGCAACGACATCAACGCGCCGATCACGCCGTGCAGGGAGGCCAGTGAATCCCCCAGGCTCACACCCACCCGCGCCGGCGGCGAATCCGGGTTGCCGGTGGTATAGCGGATGCCGCCCATGGCCTCGCCGATCGCGCCAAAGCCCGGGCGGTCGCGGTATGGCCCGGTCTGGCCGTAGCCGGAGATGCGCACCAGGGTCAGCTTGGGGTTGATGGCGTGCAGCACGTCCCAGCCCAGCCCGAGTTTTTCCAGGCCGCCGGGGCGCAGGTTTTCGATCAGCACGTCGGCATCGCCGAGCAGTTGCTTGATCAGGCCCAGGCCTTCCAGGGACTTGAGGTCCAGCGCCAGGGACTTCTTGTTACGCGATTGCAGGTACCACCACAGCGACGTGCCTTCATGCAGCTTTCGCCATTTGCGAAGCGGATCACCCTGCCCCATGGCTTCGATCTTGATCACCTCGGCGCCAAACTCGGCCATCAGCCGGGCGGCGAATGGCGCGGCAATCAGCGTGCCGATCTCGATCACCTTGATACCGCTCAGGGGAGCCGTCATCGGGTGTACCTCTTGTTCTTGGAATGTGGGGCCAAGACTAGAGGACTGAAACGGTGGAAATCCAACCGTCAGTTGGCAAGTAGCGTTCTCGAATGGCGAACGCTTGAAGACGCCATCGCGGGCGAGCCCGGCTCCCACCTGGGAACGCGGTCACCTGTGGGAGCCGAGCTTGCCCGCGATGGGGCCGCCAGGGTTTCGCTTAATCCATTGACCTGCTCAGGTACTCAAACAACAACTGACTGACCGGCGACAACTGCGCCTCATCACGCACCACCAAAATCAACCGGCGATCCGACCACGCATCCGTCAGCGGCACGGCATGCAAGCCCAGCGCGCGGCCAAACAGCTCATAGGCTTTCTGCGGCAGGATGCCAATGCCCATGTTCGCCTGCACCATCCGGCACATCGCATCAAACCCCGGCACATGGATGCGCAGGCGCAAGGTCTGGCCGGCCTCACGCGCGGCGGCGTGGGTGCGCATGTTGATGGAACTGGCCGCATGCAGGCCGACGTAATCGCTGCCCAGGGTTTCGGCAAACGCCAGACGCGTGCGCGACGCCAATGCATGATCGGCGGGCATCAGCACCACCAGTTTGTCGTGGCGATACAGCACGCTGGGCAGGCCTTTGGTGTCGGTATCGCTGGAGCAAATGCCCAGGTCCGCCACACCGTCGAGCACGCCTTGCACCACGCCGTGGCTGGGGCGCTCCTCCAGATCGGTTTTTACCGCAGGGTGCAACTCGGAAAAGTCCCGCAAATCTTCAGGAAGAAACTGAATAATTGCCGACAGATTGGCCAGCATGCGCACGTAACCACGCACCCCGTGGCTGTGTTCGCCCAGCTCCAGGCCCATTTTTTCGACGTTGAACAGCATCTGCCGTGCATGGTGCAGCAGCGTTTCACCGGCGGCCGTCAGGTCCATGCCCTTGGCCCGCCGCACAAACAGGCTGACGCCCAGCACCTGCTCCAACTCCATCAGGCGCTTGCTCGCTGCCGACACGGCGATGGCTTCGCGAGCCGCCGCGCGGGTCAGCGTGCCTTCTTCGAACACCGCCACAAACAACTGCAGGGTGATCAGGTCCAGGCGGCGCACCAGACTCTTGTGCAACATCAGCGGCGCTCGTCGGCCAAACGATTGATTCCGGCTTGCTCGACCACCGGTTGCGGCGCCCCTGCGCTCGCCGCCTGCAACATTGCCCGACCCACCGTTTCAGTGCTGATCACCCAGTCCGGTTTAAGGCGGCGGAAAAACGACAGCAACGGCCCGAGCACGGTATAGAACGACTGGTACAACGGCGTCTTCGAACGCACACCGTGCAACGGCTGAATCACCCCCGGCCGGAACAGGTACACCGCCTTGAACGGCAGGCGCAGCAAGGCGTTTTCAGTCTTGCCCTTGACCCGCGCCCACATCGATTTACCCGCTTCGGAGCTGTCGGTGCCGGCGCCGGACACGTAGATAAAGGTCATCTGCGGGTTGAGCCGGGCCAGGGTGCTGGCCGCGACCAGCGTCAGGTCATAGGTGAGGTGGGTGTATTTGGTTTCATTCATGCCCGCCGACGACACGCCGAGGCAGAAGAAGCAGGCATCGAAGCCTTGCAACAGGTTTTCCAGGGGCTGGAAGTCCAGCATGTCACTGTGCAACACCTGGTGCAGCTTGCCGTGTTCCTGGGTGAGGGGCGTACGGCCGACGGCGACCACTTCCTGCACGTCATCGGCCAGCAGGCACTCGCGCAGCACGCCTTGGCCGACCATGCCGGTGGCGCCGAAAAGCAGAACTCTCATAGGGGGGACCTCAGCGGCAAGCCGCACGCTTCATGCTCAAGTTGAATGCAGATCAGCTTGTAGCTTAACGCTTGCCGCTCAAGGCTGCCCCTATCAAAACGCGTTGCGGAAAATCTCCTCGATCTGACGCTGATCGGCCCGCCGCGGGTTGGTCAGCCCGCAGGCATCCTTCAGGGCATTGGTGGCCAGCAGAGGAATGTCCTGCAGCCTGGCGCCCAGCTCGCGCAAACCGGCCGGAATGTCCACGTCATGGGCCAGAGTGCGAATTGCCGCGATAGCCGCCTGGGCGCCCTCTTCGGGGGTGATGCCCTTGATATCGGCGCCCAGTGCACGGGCCACGTCGCTCAAGCGTTTGGCGCTCACGCTGGCGTTGAAGCTCTGCACATGGGGCAGCAATACCGCGTTGCACACACCGTGGGGCAAGTCATACAAACCGCCCAACTGATGCGCCATGGCGTGTACAAACCCCAGCGACGCATTGTTGAAAGCCATGCCGGCGAGGAACTGCGCGTAGGCCATGTTTTCCCGTGCGGTCTTGTCGCTGCCGTCGCGCACGGCCAGGCGCAGGTTGGCGCTGATCAGTTCGATGCCCTTGATCGCGCAGGCGTCGGTGATCGGTGTGGCGGCAGTAGACACATAGGCTTCGATGGCGTGGGTCAGCGCGTCCATGCCGGTGGCGGCGGTCAGGCCCTTGGGCATGCCGACCATCAGCGCCGGGTCGTTGACCGACAGCAGCGGCGTGACGTTGCGGTCGACGATGGCCATTTTCACATGGCGAGTTTCATCGGTGATGATGCAAAACCGCGTCATCTCGCTGGCCGTGCCGGCAGTGGTGTTGATGGCCACCAGCGGCAGCTGCGGTTTGCTCGAGCGGTCAACGCCTTCGTAGTCGCCGATGTGCCCGCCGTTGGTGGCACACAGCGCAATGCCCTTGGCGCAGTCATGGGGCGAACCGCCGCCGAGCGACACCACGAAATCGCAGGCATTGGCTTCCAGCAGCGCCAGGCCTTTCTCGACGTTGTCCACATTCGGGTTGGGCTTGGCGCCGTCGTAAATCACCGAGTCGATGTCCTGCATCGCCAGCTTTTCGGCGATCATGCCGGCCACGCCCGCATTCGCCAGCCCGACGTCGGTGACAATCAACGCCTTGCGAAAGCCGTAGTTGCGGATCGCAGTCATGGCCTCGTCGAGGCAGTCAGTGCCCATGATGTTCACGGCGGGGATGAAAAAGGTGCTGCTCATGGTCAATCCTCAGAGGCGTTATGCCCACAGCATCAACCTCTACCACGCAGCGCATCTTGATCAGGATCAACGCCGGCTCGTGATAAAGTCACCGCCCAGCCGATTTCGAGTAGACCCGCCGCAATGAAGGATTTCCAGGATATTGACGCCCACCTTGAAGACTGGAGCGCACTGCGCGCAGCCGTCGACTTCAGCGGGATTCTGATCGGTAACGGCGCAAGCCGTACGATTTGGGAAGACTTCTCCTACGACTCGCTGTTTGAAAACGCACGCACGGTGGAAGAAAAACCTCTTGGCCAGTCTGAACTCAGCGTGTTCGACGCCCTGCAAACGCGCAGCTTCGAGCAAGCCCTGGGCGCGCTGAAAACCACCAGCCGGGTCAACAAGGCCCTGGCCGTCAGCTCGGCGGCGCCGCGTAACCGCTACTACGCGATCAAGGAAGCGCTGATCAACACCATCCACGCCGTGCACATTCCGTGGCGCCTGGTGCAGCCGTCAACGCTGGCGACGATCAACGCCGAACTGGCGCGCTACGCCACGGTGTTCACCAGCAATTACGACCTGCTCAATTACTGGGCGATCCTGCACACACCGGGTATCGATGACCTGTTCCGCAGCGCCGACGCCAGCTTTGATCTGCGCGACACCCGCACCGAGGCCACACGCATTCTCTACCTGCACGGCGGCCTGCACCTGGTGCGCAACCTGGATGGCACCGCGCGCAAACTGCCGTCCACCGACAGCACCTTGCTCAGCAGTTTTGCCATCAACAACACGATCAAGACGCTGGACGATGTGCCGCTGTTTGTCAGCGAAGGCAAGGTTGAGGAGAAGCTCAAGACCATCCGCAGTTCGGATTACCTGTCGTTCTGTTATGAGCAATTGCTGAGCCACAAAGGGGCGCTGTGCATCTTTGGCCATGAGCTGGGGGCCCAGGATAAACATCTGGTGGATGCGATTCGCCAGGCCAGGCTGACGACTTTGGCGATCTCGGTGTCGGGGCGCAGTGACGGGTTTATTCGTCAGCAGAAGCGGCGGTATTCGGAGTTGTTCGAGGGCACGGGTGTTGAGTTGAAATTCTTTGCGGCGCGCACGCATCCGCTGGGCAACCCGGCGCTGTCCGTCCCCGTCGAACGCTGACCCCCGAACATAACAGATCAAAAATGTGGGAGCTGGCTTGCCTGCGAAAGCGGTGTGTCAGCTTGTACATTTGTCACTGATAAACAGCTATCGCAGGCAAGCCAGCTCCCACATAAATTGCATTTCAAATGTCGATCAGCGTCATTCTTCAGCGCTGTGGACAACGACCAGCAGCTGCGCCTGCACCTCCCCCACCGAGCGAATCCGGTGCGGCTTCTGCGCATTGAAATGCAGCGCATCCCCCCGTTCCAGAATCACCCGCTCATTCATGAAGTCCACTTCCACCTGGCCTTCATGCACAAACAAAAACTCCTCACCCACGTGTTCCTTGAAGGTCTTGTCGGTGAATTCCGCCGGCGGATAAATGATGAACGGCAGCAGGCTGCGCTCGCTGACCTGATGGGCCAGCACCGCGTAACCCGGCGCCGTGTCCGGGCGTTCATGGCTGCGCACCAGGCTGTAGCTGTCGACGCTCACGCTGTCTTCGCTGAACAGCTCTTCAACCTTCACGTTCAATGCCTTGGCCAGTTTCAGCGCAGCGGCAATCGACGGCGTGTTGAGCCCGCGCTCGACCTTGGACAGGTAGCTCTTGGTCATCCCGGATTTTTCAGCCAATACATCCAGGGTTACGCCAAGTTTTTTTCTCAATAATTTCAAACGGATAGACATGTGCTGCGATTAATCCATGCAGAAAGGCGAGAGCTGCGCTTGCTAATGACACAAAGTGTCATATAGCATCTTTAGTGTCATTTGCAGCCACCGAGGGCACCCGATATGGCCAAGACATTAGCACTCCCCAAAGACCAACTGGTCAAGCAAGCGCTGATCCAGATGCAAAACACCCTGGCGGATAATACGTGGACTGACCGGCAAAAGCTGGCGCTCACCTGCCGCATCCTCTTCGAACACGGCCACGACTCCGGCCTGGCCGGGCAGATCACTGCACGCGGGCCAAAACCTGGCACCTATTACACCCAGCAATTGGGCCTGGGTTTTGACGAGATCACCGCCAGCAATCTGCTGCTGGTCAACGAGGATCTTGAGGTGCTCGAAGGCCACGGCATTCCCAACCCGGCCAACCGTTTTCACACGTGGGTGTACCGCGGACGGCCGGATGTGAACTGCATCATCCATACCCACCCCACGCACATTGCAGCGCTGTCGATGCTGGAAGTGCCGCTGCAGGTGTCGCACATGGACCTGTGCCCGCTGTATGAAGACTGCGCGTTTCTGCAAGCCTGGCCGGGCGTGCCGGTGGGCAATGAAGAAGGGGAAATCATCACCGCCGCGTTGGGCGACAAGCGCGCGATATTGCTCTCGCACCACGGCCAGCTGTCCACCGGGGCGAGCATCGAGGAAACCTGCGTGATCGCCCAGCTGATCGAGCGCGCGGCGAAATTGCAGCTGCTGGCGATGTCGGCAGGCAGCATCAAACCGATCCTGCCCGAGCTTGGGCGCGAGGCCCATGACTGGATCTCCAAGCCCAAGCGCCATGGCGCCGCGTTCAATTACTACGCCCGGCAGAACCTGCGCAAGCACGCCGATTGCCTGAACTGATCCCTTTTCGACCGGAGACTTCCCATGTCCAGCCCCCCTATTCACGGCATCATCGGCTACACCATCACCCCGTTCAGCGCCGACGGCTCACGCATCGACCTTGACGCACTCGGCACCTCCATCGACCGTTTGATCGCCAGCGGCGTACACGCCATCGCCCCGTTGGGCAGCACTGGCGAAGGCGCCTACTTGAGCGATGCCGAATGGGATGAAGTGAGTGCCTACAGCCTGGCGAAAATCGCCCGGCGCGTGCCGACCGTCGTCAGCGTGTCCGACCTCACCACCGCCAAGGCCGTGCGCCGTGCGCGGTACGCCGAGGCCAACGGCGCCGACGTGGTGATGGTGTTGCCCGCCTCGTACTGGAAGCTCAGCGAAGCGGAAATCCTTGCCCATTACGCCGCGATTGGCGACAGCATCGGCGTGCCGATCATGCTCTACAACAACCCGGCCACCAGCGGCACGGACATGTCGGTGAATTTGATCCAGCGCATCATCAAGCAGGTGGCCAATGTGACCATGGTCAAGGAAAGCACCGGGGATATTCAGCGCATGCACCAACTGCGTCGCCAGACAGAGGTGCCGTTCTACAACGGCTGCAACCCGCTGGCGCTGGAAGCCTTCGCGGCCGGCGCCAAGGGCTGGTGCACGGCGGCGCCGAACCTCATTCCTCAGCTGAATCTGGATTTGTATGACGCGGTGCTGGCAAATGATCTGACGAAGGCACGGGAGCTGTTTTATCGTCAGTTACCTCTGCTGGAGTTCATCCTCAAGGGTGGTTTGCCGGCGACGGTCAAGGCCGGGTTGCGTTTGACCGGGTTGGAGGTGGGTGATCCACGGTTGCCAGTGTTCCCGTTGGGTGAAGCCGGGATCGAACAGCTGAAAACACTGCTGCGCTAACGCCGCAGCCCCTGTGGGAGCTGGCTTGCCTGCGATAGCAACACCGCGGTCTTTCAAGTGAACCGAGGCGATGCCATCGCGGGCAAGCCCGGCTCCCACAGGAATCAGGTCTCATATTTTTGACGGGCAGATTTCTTACATAGAGACAAATGACAATAGTTCTCGATATCATTCGCGACTTTTCTACGTCGTGCTTCGTCAAGAAGGATATCCATGTCTCGTCCAGAGCCCGACCCGTTGTCGGCCGATGCCTTTCGCGGGTTTTATGCAGACATTCTGCATTTCCTGCGCAAGCGCACCGACAACGCCAGCGACGCGGCGGACATGACCCAGGATGTTTTCACTCAATGGCTGGACTACCGCGACCGGGCCAAGGTCGAGCAGCCACGGGCGTTTCTGTTCCAGATGGCGCGCAATCTGCTGCGTGACCACTGGCGCAAACAGAAGGTACGGCAAACCACTCACCCGGATCAGGCCGAAAGGGACGCCGAGCCGGTCGCCGACGAGCAAACCGACCCCATGGCCGCCGCGCAGCGCTTGCAACGCCTGGAACAGTTGAAAGAAGTCCTCGCAGAACTCTCGCCCCGCAGGCGAGAAGCCCTTATGCTGCACCGCTTCGAAGGCCTCAGCCAGGCGCAGATCGCCGAGCGCATGGGCATTTCGACCAGCATGGTGGAAAAGCACATCGCTTTTGCCCTGCTGCACTGCAAGCGACGCCTTCAAATCGAACCCGGCACGGAGCAGCCAGAATGAACCGCCTGAGCGACACCGACGCTTTGGACATCGAGCACAGCGACTCCATCGATGCCCAAGCCGCCAGCTGGTTTGCCCGCAACCGCAGCGAAGCGGGGCGAGCCGACCGCAAGGCTTTTGCCGCCTGGCAAGCCGAACCCGCCCATGCGCGCGCCTATGCCGAATTCGAGCAACTGTGGGCCGACCTCGCCCAGCTACAGCAATTGAACAAACCCGTGGCACTGCCCAAGCGCAAAGCATCGATGTGGCGCCCTGCCCTCGCGGTGGCGGCTGCACTGGTGTGCGCAGTGCTGACCACCAATGTCGGCGCACCCCGCACGCTGTATCACGCCCAGGTCGCCGCCCACTCCAAGGGCATGCGCACCCTGAACCTGCCCGACGGCAGCACCTTGTACGTGAACGCCAACACGCGCCTGCGCCTGGCGTTCAGCGCCGATCAACGCATCATTCATCTGGACAAGGGCCAGCTGTATATCGAAGTCGCTGCCGATAAAGAGCGACCGTTGTATGTGCAGGCCGGCGAGGCGACGGTGCGGGTGGTGGGTACCGGGTTTGATGTACGGCGCAGCCAGCAGCAACTGGTGGTCAGCGTCGCCCATGGCCAGGTCGCGTTTGAACCGGACGCCAAAAGCCCCGTGGCCCTGCTCGGCGCCCAGCAACGCGCCATCTACAGCTACGCCAAAGCCGGCCTGCAACAACAAACCCTTACCGCCGAAGAAGTGGCGGACTGGCGCAGCGGGCATTTGTCATTTCGCAACCGCGAACTGGCCAGCCTGATCGACGAACTGAGCCTCTACCGCCCCCAGGCCCCGTTGCAGGTGAACAAGGCCGTGGCTCAGTTGAAGGTCTCGGGCAACCTGGACGTGAATGATCCGGACGCCCTGCTCAACGCCCTGCCCGCCCTGCTGCCGGTGAAAACCGTGGCCTCGGCCGACGGCATTGTGAGAATCGAACCCCGCAAATAAGGCGCCCCGGCACACACTTGAGAATATTTTGCATTCGCATGTGTGGATTTTTTTGCCTGCCCCGTCTTCTTCCCGACTGTGTTTGATACGCACACCTTTCCGGCCATTTGGCCACCCCGGGGGATTTCATGTTTCGCGCGCCTTGCCACGCTTCGCACCTGTTTCTTCGACCGTCCATCATTGCCGCCTGCATGGCCGTGAGCTTCACGGCTCAGGCTGAGTCGCTCAAGCTGCAACTGCCTGCACAGCCGCTGGCCACGTCCTTGAGCCAAGTGGCGCAGCAGGCGAAAATTCAGCTGCTGTTCGATGAAACCCTGCTCAAGAACGTGCAGGCGCCGGCACTGAATGGTGACTACACCCCGGAAGTGGCCATCCGAACGTTGCTGAAAAACGGCGAGTTCACGCTGATCAAAGTCGGCTCCACCTACGTGGTGCGCCCCGACGAGGGCAAAACCACTCACAGCGGTGCCATCCAGCTGGACGCCCTCAGCGTGATTGGCACCGGTAACGAAGTCGATTCCAGCACCGTCAACCGCTCGACCATGACCCAGGCGGACATCGACCGTTACCAGTCCAACAACATTCCGAGTCTGTTGCAGACCTTGCCCGGCGTGAGCCAGGGCGGCTCGCTCAAACCCGGCGGCCAAACCATCAATATCCGGGGTTTCGGCGACGCCGAGGACGTGCCGATGACCGTCGACGGCGCCACCAAAACCGGCTTTGAGCGCTACCAGCAAGGCACGGTGTTTATCGAGCCCGAGTTGATCAAAAGCATCGAAGTCGAAAAAGGTCCCAACTCGCCGTTCACGGGTAACGGCGGTTTTGGCGGCACGGTCAACATGACCACCAAAGATGCGCCCGATTTGCTCCAGGACGGCCGCAACAGCGGCGCCATGCTCAAATACGGTTACTCCAGCAACGACCACGAACAGATTTACAGCAGCGCCGTGTATGGCCGCACCGACGACGGCCGTTTTGACGCCCTCGCCTACCTCACCCAACGCGACGGCGGCGACATGAAGGTGGCCGCCAAGCTGCCCAACGAAAACAACCAGTACCCGATCAACCCCCAGCGCCTGCCCAACAGCGCCCAGGATGTGGACGGCAAACTGTTCAAGGTCAACGCGCATTTCACCGAGGAACACAGTGCCGGTTTTTCCTACTCGCGCTCCCACAGCAACCGCTGGACACCCTTCTCGGCCGCCAGCTACCCGACGCCGCCGACCCAGGCCAACATCGACCGCTACGGCTACGAAAACGCGCTGCGACGTTTTCTGGCTCAGCGTGACACCACCGACACCACCTGGTCGGGCAAATACGAATACACCCCCGCGAACAACCCGCTGGTGGACCTGACCATCAAGTACTCGCAGTCCAACACCGACCAGACCGACGAACGCGACGCCACCGCGTTTTTCCAGCTGGCCACCGGCGGGCGCAAGATGGACACGGCCTACACCGACAAAAACCTCGACATCCGCAACGTCAGCCTGTTCGACACCGGCCCCTTGCAGCATGCGCTGACCGTCGGCGGGCAAATTCGCAAACACATCCGCGAAACCGAAATGTGGATGCCGGGCGCCACCTACAACACCGCACGCTACAACTACGGGCACTTCCAGCCGGGCTTCATGCCCCACGGCAAGGTCGATACCAACAGCTTCTTCGTGCAGGACGCGGTCACAGTGGGCGACGTAACCATCACCCCATCCCTGCGTTATGACCACGTGCGCAATCGTGGCGAAGGCAACGACGCGCCGTACTACGACAACCCCGATCCGTCATTCGGCCACGATTACAGCGACCGCACCTACACCGGCTGGTCACCGCGCCTGGCGTTGTTCTGGAACGTCACGCCCAACCTGGGGCTGTTCGCCAACTGGAGCAAAACCTGGCGTGCGCCGGTGATCGACGAGCAATACGAAGTGCAAGGCCTGGGCAGTCGCACCGCCACCAGTGTCGACCTCGACCCGGAGCGCATCACCTCGATCACCGTGGGCAGCGTCAGCAGCTTCGATAACCTGATCGCCCAGAATGACAACCTGCAAGTGCGCACCACGTTTTTCCACAACAAGGTCGAGGACGAAATCTTCAAGGCCACAGGTGTGGGTTGCCAGAACCAGGCCGTCAACGGCGGCAGCATTGCCAGCGCCTGCCCCACGGGGCCGATGGCCAACTACCGCAATATTGGCGGGCTGACCATCAAGGGCTTTGAATTCGAAACCTACTACAACTCTACTTACCTGTTCGGCTCGGTGTCGTTCGCCTACGCCAAGGGCGACCACGAAGGCGCCTACACCAACCCGTGGGGGCCGGACGTGGCGGCGCGGGATATCCCGCCGACCAAGTGGGTATTGGTGCTCGGCACCAACATCCCTGCCTGGGATGCCCAGGTCGGCTGGACCGGCCAATTCATCGGCGCCACCGACCGCCTGCCCAGCGACAAATACTCCGGCGGCCCGGGCAGCGCCGTGGGTGATTTGTTCTACGATCAATACGGCAACAAGCGCTACAACACCCAGGGCCTGTTCGCCAAATGGAAACCGCAACAGGCTTACCTGAAAGGCACCGAGGTGAACTTCACCGTGGACAACCTGTTCAACGAAAACTTCCGCCCGGCCCTGAGCGGCGACCGCGCCTACACCAAAGGCCGCGACGCGAAGATCAGCGTGACGCGGTTCTTCTAAACCCAAGTGGGAACGGGCCTATGTGAGCTGGCTTGTCGAATCGTCGCACCGCTGCGATACAGGCACCTCGGTTCGGCAGTAACACCGAGGCGATCCCATCGCAGGCAAGCCAGCTCCCACATTTGAATTTCAGTGTCTGCGCAAACTGTACGGATAAATCTGCCATCAGCTGTAGGCCCGCAATGGGCGGGGGTTGTGGCTAGATGGGTTTCCCTTGAAGCCCTTCTGATCCCGGTCCCCCACCATGAGTTCGCGCGAAAACACCGGCATGGCCCTCGGCCTGCTGGGCGTCATCATCTTCAGCCTGACCCTGCCCTTCACCCGCATTGTGGTGCAGGAAATCCACCCGCTGCTCAACGGCCTGGGCCGCGCGCTGTTCGCGGCGATCCCGGCGGCGGCGCTGTTGCTGTGGCGACGCGAGCGCTGGCCGACCTGGCGCCAGGTGCGCGGGCTGTGCCTGGTGATTGCCGGGGTGATCCTGGGGTTTCCGGTGTTGTCGGCCTGGGCCATGCAAACGCTGCCGGCGTCCCATGGCGCGTTGGTCAACGGCTTGCAACCGCTGTGTGTGGCGCTGTATGCGGCGTGGCTGTCCCATGAGCGGCCGTCCAAAGCCTTCTGGGCCTGCGCGGCACTGGGCAGTGCGTTGGTGTTGAGTTACGCGTTGATCACCGGCGCCGGCAGCATTCAGGCGGGCGACTTGTTGATGCTCGGGGCGATTGCCGTGGGCGGCCTGGGCTATGCCGAAGGTGGCCGGCTGGCCAAGGAAATGGGCGGCTGGCAGGTCATCTGCTGGGCGCTGGTGTTGTCCACGCCGGTGCTGATCGGCCCGGTGTGGTACCTGGCGGCGCAGCATCAAGGTGCAATTTCGGTGCGCGCCTGGTGGGCGTTCGGTTACGTGTCGCTGTTCTCGCAGTTTCTGGGCTTCTTCGCCTGGTACGCCGGGCTGGCCATGGGCGGCATTGCGCGGGTCAGCCAGATCCAGCTGCTGCAGATTTTCTTCACCATCGCGTTTTCGGCGCTGTTTTTTGGTGAACATATCGAGCCAATTACGTGGTTGTTTGCCTGCGGGGTGATTGTGACGGTGATGCTGGGGCGCAAGACGGCGGTGCAACCTGCGCCGGCTGCCAAGGTCAACACAATCTAATGTAAAAGCAGGCTTGTGTGGGAGCGGGCTTGCCCGCGATGCAGGCAACTCGGTCTTCAGCTAAACCGCGCTGATGCCATCGCAGGCAAGCCAGCTCCCACATTTTGGTTCTGTGTTCAGCCTAAATAGCCATCCGCGCGCAGCAGGGTTTCCAGGCAGTGTTCGGTGATGTGGTAGAACGCCTTCAACTCCTGGATTTTCTCCAGCAACTGCGTGTTGTCCACCGGCTCGGCACGCTTCACCGCCAGGATCATCTTGTTCTTGTTGGTGTGTTCCAGCGAGATGAACTCGAACACCTTGGTTTCATAGCCACAGGCCTCGAGGAACAACGCGCGCAGGCTGTCGGTGACCATTTCCGCCTGCTGGCCCAAATGCAGGCCATATTGCAGCATCGGCTTGAGCAGCACCGGGCTCTGGATCTGCAGGCGGATCTGTTTGTGGCAGCACGGCGAGCACATGATGATCGACGCACCGGAGCGGATGCCGGTGTGGATCGCATAGTCGGTGGCAATGTCGCAGGCATGCAGCGCGATCATCACGTCCAGCTCGCTCGGTGCCACGCTGCGCACGTCGCCGCATTTGAACACCAGGCCCGGGTGTTCCAGGCGCGCAGCCGCGGTGTTGCACAGTGTGACCATGTCTTCGCGTAGCTCAACACCGGTGACCTCGCCCTCGGCCTTGAGCGTGTTGCGCAGGTAGTCGTGGATGGCGAAGGTCAGGTAACCCTTGCCCGAGCCGAAATCAGCGACGCGCACCGGCTGGTCGAGTTTCAACGGTGATGAAGTCAGCGCATGGCTGAACACTTCGATGAACTTGTTGATCTGCTTCCACTTGCGCGACATCGACGGGATCAGCGCCTGCCTGGCGTCGGTCACGCCCAGGTCGGCCAGGAAGGGCCGGCTGAGGTCAAGGAAGCGGTTCTTCTCACGGTTATGCTCGGCCGAAGGCGCTTCGCGCAATTGCTGCGGCTTGCTTTTGAACAGGGAGCTTTTGTTCTTTTTGCTGTATTCCAGCTGGGCTTCGTCGGTCAGCGACAGCAGGTGTGCGTTCTTGAATGATGCCGGCAACAGCCCGGCAATCGCCGCCACGCCTTCGGCCTGGGGAAAATTTTTGGTGATATCGCGGGTTTTGTAGCGGTAGACGAAAGACAGGCAGGGCTGCTCCTTGACCACCACCGGCTTGATGATCAGCCGCTGCAACTCGGCTTCCTCGCCCACGTATTTGGCCAGCACCAGCTTGATAAAGGCGTTCTGCGCGAGGCTTGCGCGCACAAGTTCGATGAACTGGGCGTGATGATCCGGCGCTGGGCGCGCAGGTGGAGCGGTGACGGACATAAACAAAAACGCCTCGGGCTGGGAATGCCGGGCATTTTAGGGGGGATAGGGGTTGAGGGCACGGGGTTATTTGATCAACGGTCGATTCGTACAGCCACGACCCGGCTTGTGTGGGGGCTGGCTTGCCTGAGATACAACCACCTCGGTTTGTCAGTCACACCGAGGCGACCCCATCGCAGCCTCGCCCAGGCTCGACAGCTCCCACAGGAGATCGGCGGTCAATGGAGATCTACTGTGGGAGCTGGCTTGCCTGCGATGCAGACACCTCGGTGTATCTGGCAAATCGAGGGGATGCTATCGCAGGCAAGCCAGCTCCCACACAAGCCAGCTCCAGATCAGCGTGCCAGGGTTATTCGAGCACGATTAAACGATTGGGCAGCTCATTGCGCGTCTGCGTCAACGGCACATGCACCTTGAGCAATTCACCGCAGGCCTCGATACAGGCGATAAACCCGGCCAGCGTCTGCCCCTGTTTCACCTGCTGGGTAAACGCCTTGACGATCACGTCCCAGCTGCTGTCGTCCAGGTGTCTGGAAATCCCGTCATCCACCAGAATCTCCACATACCGCTCGGCTTCGCTGACAAAAATCAGCACGCCAGTGCTGCCCAGGGTGTGGTGCAGGTTCTGTTCCAGGAACTGGCGTCGCGCCAGGTTCGACGCACGCCAATGCCGAACTGAACGGGGAATCAAGCGCGTGGTAACCCTGGGCAAACGAAACACCAGGCACAACACGATAAACGTCGCCCATTGCGCCAGCAGCAAGGTGTACATGGTCAGGTAACCCGACAGGTAATGCACCACGCCAGGCACCACCAGCGCGATCAAACTGGCCCACAACAGTGGAATGTAAGCGTAATCGTCGGCGCGAGCCGCCAGCACGGTCACGATTTCCGCGTCGGTGGTTTTCTCGACGCGGGCGATCGCTTCAGCGACCTGGCGCTGCTCGTGCTCTGTCAGTAATGCCATGGTTGTCGTTGCTCTCTCATTATTATCATCACCAGCCGCCCGAAGCCCCGCCGCCGCCAAAACCACCGCCACCGCCACGGAAGCCACCACCACCGCCTCCCCCGCCGCCGCCACGTCCGCTGCTGCTGAGGATGGCCAGCAGGATAGCGCCAACCGGCAGGCCCAGGCGATTGCACAACCACAACACGCCGATCAGCAGGATAAACAGACCGATGGAAAACCCGGGATTATCCTTGGCGAAATTCGCGTCCGCCACATGGGCCGGCACCGCCAATGGCTCGCCGCCCACGACCTGCAGCATCGCCGCCACGCCGTCACTGATGCCCTGACTGTAATTGCCGGCCTTGAACTTCGGTGCAATCACCTGGTTGATGATCACCCACGACTGCGCATCCGTCAGCACGCCTTCCAGACCATAGCCGACTTCGATGCGCAACTTGCGCTCGTCACGCGCGACGATCAACAGCGCGCCGTTGTCCTTGCCCTTCTGGCCGATGCCCCATTCGCGGCCCAGTTGATAACCGAAATCCTCAATCGGCACGCCTTGCAGGTCCGGCACCGTGACCACCACAATCTGGTCGCCGGTGGTTTGCTCCAGCGCCTGCAACTGCCGGGTAAGCTGCTGACGCGTGGCCGGGTCGATCATCTGCGCGTTGTCCACCACGCGCCCGGTCAGCGCTGGAAAGGTCAGCGCCGCCTGGGCCGACAGGGCGGCCCACATCAACAACAGCGCCAGGCCCATTCGTATTAATCGCATCGTGCCCCCTTGGCCCGTGAATGCTTCACTACCAGCTACCGCTCGTCCCACCGCCGCCGAAACTGCCACCGCCGCCTCCGGCATTGTCAGAACGTTTGCCGCTGTCCGTCGGGCGCGGTGTCTCGTCGTCATCGTTCGGCGTGGTCGGCTTTCCGTATTTGATCACCACAAAACCGATGACCAGCACAAACAACCCGGCCAGCGCGAAGATCAGCCACACCCATTTTTTGCTCTGGGCCTTGGCGTGCACCGGCTGCCCACCCAACACCTGGACCATCGCCTTGACGCCCGCCGTAATGCCCTGGGCGAACTGGTTCTGTTTGAATTTGGGCAAGATCACCTGATTAATGATCACCGAGCCCTGGGCATCGGTGAGGCGATCTTCCAGGCCATAACCCACTTCGATCCGCACCCGATGTTCCGCGGGCACCACAATCAACAGCGCACCGCTGTTCTTGCCCTTCTCGCCCACGCCCCAGTAACGCCCGAGCCTGTAGCCGAAGTCTTCGATGGGATTGCCGCGCAAGCTGTCCAGGGTGACGACCACAATCTGCTCGCCGGTCTGTTGCTCGTGCGTGTCCAGCGTGTGCTTGAGCGCCGCCGTGCTGGCGGCGTCAAGCAGGCCTGCACGGTCGACGATGCGACCGTCCAGGAGGGAAAACTGCTCGGCGATCAAGGCGTCTACCGACTCGTTCGAGTCGGCCGCCAGCACCTGACCGCACAGCAAAACCGCGGCGAACAACAGGCCACGTACACCCATCAGAATTTCACTTGGGGCGCTTTGTCAGCATCGGCACTGGTGGCTTCGAAGTTGGCGCGGATCGGCAGGTCGCTGTACATCACGCTGTGCCACAGACGGCCTGGAAAGGTGCGGATTTCAGTGTTATAGGCCTGCACCGCCTGGATAAAGTCGCGGCGGGCCACGGCAATGCGGTTTTCAGTGCCTTCAAGTTGCGATTGCAGAGCCAGGAAGTTCTGGTTGGCCTTGAGGTCCGGGTAACGCTCGGACACCACCATCAAGCGGTTGAGCGCGCCGCTCAAGCCATCCTGAGCCTGTTGGAACTGTTTGAGTTTTTCAGGGTTGTCGAGGGTGCTGGCGTCCACCTGGATCGACGTGGCCTTGGCTCGCGCTTCAATCACTGCGGTGAGGGTGTCTTGCTCATGGGCCGCATAGCCCTTGACCACTTCCACCAGGTTGGGGATCAGGTCGGCGCGCCGCTGATACTGGTTCTGCACCTGGGCCCAGGCCGCTTTGGCCTGCTCATCGAGCGTCGGGATCTTGTTGATGCCGCAACCGCTCAACACCGTGCCGATCAGCAGCAATGCCGCTGCCTTGAAACCCCAGCGATATCCTTGAATTGTAGTCATATGTTTCTCCGCGACCTTCCTGTGAAATTTGATAACCCTGTAAAACCTGCGCCTGGGGCATAATCGGCCACCACTGGCATGCTTGCAGCCAATCAGCTAAAAGATGCCAGGCACGCACCAGAGTTCAGATGTGTGCTGCATTCGTCTGACATAACACCCGAACAACAACATATGTTCCAACACTTTGGCCGAGCAGCGTGCCCTTTGTCGCTGCGCAGTACGCCACGAAAGGATATTCATGAAGAAGCTGTGTTTGCTCGGCCTAGTGGCCACACTGGCCTGCCATCCCGTCTGGGCCGAAACAGCGCCCGCCGTACTCAAGGACAAGGACGCGTTCGTCAACGACCTGCTCAAGCAGATGACCCTCGATGAAAAGATAGGCCAATTGCGCCTGATCAGCATCGGCCCCGAAATGCCGCGCGAGCTGATCCGCAAGGAAATCGCCGCCGGACGCATCGGTGGCACGTTCAACTCTATCACCCGCCCGGAAAACCGCCCCATGCAGGACGCGGCGATGCGCAGCCGGTTGAAGATCCCGATGTTCTTCGCCTATGACGTGATCCACGGCCACCGCACCATTTTCCCGATCAGCCTGGCCCTGGCCTCCAGCTGGGACATGGACGCCATCGGCCGCTCCGGGCGCATCGCCGCCCAGGAAGCCGCCGCCGACAGCCTCGACATCACTTTTGCGCCGATGGTCGACATTTCCCGCGACCCGCGCTGGGGCCGCACCTCCGAAGGTTTCGGCGAAGACACCTACCTCGTATCGCGTATTGCCGAAGTGATGGTCAAGGCCTTTCAGGGCGCCAGCCCCGCGAACGTCGACAGCATCATGGCCAGCGTCAAGCACTTCGCCCTGTATGGCGCGGTGGAAGGCGGCCGCGACTACAACGTGGTCGACATGAGCCCGGTCAAGATGTACCAGGACTATCTGCCACCCTACCACGCGGCGATCAAGGCCGGTTCCGGCGGCGTGATGGTGGCGTTGAACTCGATTAACGGCGTACCGGCCACCGCCAACACCTGGCTGATGAACGACCTGCTGCGCAAGGATTGGGGCTTCAAGGGCCTGGCCGTGAGCGACCATGGCGCAATCGTCGAGCTGATCAAGCACGGCGTGGCCAAGGACGGGCGTGAAGCCGCGAAGCTGGCGATCAAGGCCGGCATCGACATGAGCATGAACGACTCGCTGTACGGCAAGGAATTGCCCGGCCTGCTTAAATCCGGCGAGATCCAGCAAAGCGACATCGACAACGCCGTGCGTGAAGTGCTCGGCGCCAAGTACGACATGGGCCTGTTCAAGGACCCGTACCTGCGCATCGGCAAGGCCGAGGATGACCCGGCCGACACCTATTCCGAAGACCGCCTGCACCGCGCCGACGCCCGCGACATCGCGCGCCGCAGCCTGGTGTTGCTGAAAAACCAGAACAACGCCCTGCCGCTGAAAAAATCCGCCACCGTGGCACTGGTCGGCCCGCTGGCCGATGCCCCCATCGACATCATGGGCAGCTGGGCCGCCGCCGGCCGCCCTGCGCAATCGGTGACCCTGCTCAAAGGCATGACCGACGCCCTCGCCGGCAAAGGCAAGCTGGTGTATGCGCGCGGCGCCAACATCACCAATGACAAGGCCGTGGTCGACTACCTCAACTTCCTCAATTTCGACACCCCGGAAGTCGTGGATGACCCTCGCTCGCCGCAGGTACTGATCGATGATGCGATCAAGGCCGCGAAAAACGCCGACGTGATCGTGGCCGCCGTGGGCGAGTCCCGTGGCATGTCCCACGAATCGTCCAGCCGCACCGACCTGAACATCCCGCAAAGCCAGCGCGACCTGATCAAGGCCCTCAAAGCCACCGGCAAACCGCTGGTGCTGGTGCTGATGAACGGCCGCCCGCTGTCGATTCTCGACGAAAACCAACAGGCCGATGCGATCCTGGAAACCTGGTTCGCCGGCACCGAAGGCGGCAACGCCATCGCCGACGTGCTGTTCGGTGACTACAACCCGTCGGGCAAGCTGCCGATCACCTTCCCACGCTCGGTCGGGCAGATTCCGACCTACTACAACCACCTGACCATTGGCCGGCCGTTCACACCGGGCAAGCCGGGCAACTACACCTCGCAGTACTTCGATGACATCACCGGGCCGCTGTTTCCGTTCGGTTATGGCCTGAGCTACACCACGTTCAGCCTGTCGGACATGGCGTTGTCGTCCACCACCCTGAACAAGACCGGCAAGCTCGACGCCAGTGTCACAGTGAAAAACACCGGCAAGGTCGACGGCGAAACCGTGGTGCAGCTGTATATCCAGGACGTGGCCGGCTCGATGATCCGCCCGATCAAGGAGCTGAAGAACTTCCAGAAGGTCATGCTCAAGGCCGGTGAAGAGCGCACGCTGCATTTCACCATCACCGAAGAAGAGCTGAAGTTCTACAACACCCAGCTCAAGTACGCGGCGGAGCCTGGCGAGTTCAATGTGCAGATCGGGCTGGATTCCCAGGATGTGCAGCAGCAGACGTTCGAATTGCTCTGATCCAGTACTGCAAACACAGTCAATGTGGGAGCTGGCTTGCCTGCGATATCGGTGGAACATTCACCACTGCTATCGCAGGCAAGCCAGCTCCCACAAGTGATTAACGGCGTTCTCGCTACCCCCGCCGATCCAACAGGTTGACCACCAGCCGGTCAATCCAGCCCCACACTCGCTGCTTCACCCGCCGCCACAATGGCCGCGACTTCCACGCCTCCAGGCTCACGGCCTGGCTCTGGGCGAAATCCCGCTCGAAACTGCCCGCCACCGCCAGCGTCAATTCCGGGTCCAGCGCCTCCAGATTGGCTTCCAGGTTGAAGCGCAAATTCCAGTGATCGAAATTGCACGAGCCGACGCTGACCCAACCGTCCACCAGCACCATTTTCAAGTGCAGAAAGCACGGCTGGTATTCAAATATCTGCACCCCGGCGCGCAGCAAGCGCGGGTAATAACGGTGCCCGGCGTAGCGCACCGAAGGGTGATCGGTACGCGGGCCGGTCAGCAGCAAACGCACATCCACACCGCGCCCGGCCGCCCGGCGCAAAGCCCGGCGCACGCTCCAGGTGGGCAGGAAGTACGGCGTGGCCAGCCAGATGCGTTGCTGGCTGCTGTTCAAGGCGCGGATCAGCGATTGCAGGATATCGCGGTGTTGACGGGCATCGGCGTAAGCCACGCGGCCAAGCCCTGGCCCGGTCGCCGGCACTTTGGGCAACCGTGGCAAGCCAAAATGTTTGGCGGGTTTCCATTCACGGCGCGCAGCGTTGGCATGCCACTGGCGGTCGAACAGCGCCTGCCAGTCCAGTACCAACGGGCCGCTGATTTGCACCATCACTTCGTGCCACTCGGCAGTGTCCTGGCCGGGCGTCCAGAATTCGTCGGTCACGCCGGTGCCGCCGACCACGGCGACGTTCTGGTCGATCAGCAACAGCTTGCGATGGTCGCGATACAAGTTGCGCATCCAGCGGCGCCAGCTCAGGCGATTGTAAAAACGCAGTTCCACGCCGGCATCGGTCAAGCGTTTGCGCAAACCCAGGGTAAACGCGAGGCTGCCGTAATCATCAAACAGACAACGCACGCGCACGCCGCGCTCGGCGGCCAGCACCAGTGCCTGCACCATCGCGTCGGCGCACGCCCCGGCCTCGACCAAGTACAACTCCAGGTCAACCTGCTGCTCGGCCCGGGCGATGCCCACCAGCATCTGCGGAAAGAAACTCGGCCCGTCGATCAACAACTCGAAGCGGTTGGCGCTGCGCCACGGGAACACCGCGCCGCTCATGTCAGCGCGCCGTAAAGATCAGCACCGCACCCACCGGCACCGACAAACTGATCGACTCAAGCCCCGCCACTTTGCGCAACGCGGCGACGCCCGGCGCCAGATCAAAATCTTCGGCATGCAGCACCACCGGCTCCAGCGTGACGACTTGAAAGCGTCGGTCATCCAGGCGCGTGGCCAGGATTTCAGCGCTGTAGGTCTGGGTTTTGCCGCGCAGGGTGACGGACAGCGGCAGGCGCAGCTCGATTTGCGCGCCGGGAGCCAGGTCGTTGATCGGTTGCAGATTGATCTGCGCACTGATCAACGCTTCCGGGAATGTCTTGATCTCAAACAAGTCATTGCGCATGCGCTCGTCCCGCAGCGGGATACCGCTGTTGATCGACTCCAGCTCCACTTCCAACTGCGCCGCGCCTTTGCTGTCGACCTTGCCGTGCAACACCAGAAAGCGCTGGACTTCAGCGATTTCGGTGTTTTTGGTGGTGACGAACGACAGCCGCGAGGATTCGTTATCCAGGTACCAGTCGGCGTGGGCAGGCACGGCGGCGGCCAACAGGGCGAAGGCCAGGGGTTTGGGATTGAACATAAAGACTCGTGGGGCAAAAAACCTGCCCGAACCTTAAGCTCAATGTCATGAACGGCGCAAACCCAATGTGGCAACTGGTTTGTGTGGGAGCTGGCTTGCCTGCGATAACATCACCCCGGTCTGTCTGAAATACCGAGTTGCCCGCATCGCAGGCAAGCCAGCTCCCACAGGTTTTTTGTGTGTCAGGGGTTGAGGCGGCAGCCTTGTCGGTCGCCTAACCAACGCGCCGTATGCGTACGGCCCAACCCACTCGCCGTCACCTCACTGCGCTCCGGGTTATCCCTGAACGCACTGGTGGGCACGTACTGCTTCACATAACCCCGGCAATACTCGGCCGGGTTGTTCTCCACATAACGGCACGAGCAGTACTCCTTGGCCGTGTACGCCGCGATGATATCGGGGAAGGCCTGCAGGTTGACGCGCTCGTGCCAGATCCACCCGAGCAAGGCGAGCAACATCAGCAGGAAGAGACTGGTGAAGGGTCGACGACGAATCATGGTTGCACCGCCGCGAGTACGCGTTTGAGAAGTTCGTTGTGGCGGTAAGTGCCGTCGCGGTCGTCGGCGTAACGCACGATCACCAGGTGTTCGTCGGGCATCACGAACAGGGCCTGGCCCCAATGCCCGAGGGCGGCGAAGGTGTCGGCGGGGGCGTCAGGCCAGGGTCGGGCGGCGCCCTGCACTTCGCGGTTGAGCCACCATTGCCCACCGGCGACGGCTTCGTCCTGGCCGGCCTGGTAGTGATCGAAAGGTTTGCGGTTGAAGGCGACCCAATCCTTGGGCACCAATTGCTGCTCCCCCCAGCGGCCGTCCCGCGCCATCAGCAGGCCTATGCGCGCCAGGTCACGGGCGGTGAGGTAGGCATAAGACGAACCGACGAAGGTTTCATCGGCGTCGGTTTCCCAGGTGGCGTTGCGAATGCCCAGCGGTTTGAACAACGCATCCCACGGGTAGCTCATGTACGCCTTGTGGCCGAGCATGCCTTTGAGGGTGGCAGACAGAATGTTGCTGTCACCACTGGAATAGCGAAATACCTGGCCCGGTGCCGCGGCGGCTTCGGTGTCGGCCGCGAACTCGGCCATGTCGCTGCGGCCACGGGTGTAGAGCATCGCCACTACCGAGGAATTCAGCGGGGCGTATTCGTAGTCTTCCTGCCAGTCGAGGCCCGACGCCCAGTGCAGCAGGTCGGCCATGGTGACTTTGGGGTGTTGTTTCATCGGCGGGTAAAAGCGCGCGGCGGGGTCGGTGAGTTTGAAGCGGTTTTCGCCATAGGCCACGCCCAATACCGTCGCCATGATGCTTTTGCTGACAGACCAGGTGAGGTGTGGCGTGCTGACCGTGGTGGGCGCGCCATAGCGTTCGTAGATGATTTGACCGTCGCGAATGACCAGCAACGCGTCAGTGCGCACGCCTTGGCGGGTGGCGTCGTCACGCGGCGGGAATGCGTAGGCGTCCAGAGCGTCGACCGCGGGGCCGGTGAGTGGAGTGCCTTTGGCCCAGTCCTTGTCGGGCCAGGTGTCGGCGTGGGCTGTCAGTGTGACAAACAGTAGGGCGACGTACAGCAAGCCTCTGAGCATGGACGCTAACTCAATCAAGGGGGCATTCGTGCCCGCGAGGCTAGACGAGGTGGATGACGGTTTTGTTACGGTTTGCTGGCGGGGCACCGCCGTTATCCGGGTAACGCAGATGCCCAAACCCCTGTCATCCAACCGTCACCGTAACTTCATGGAGCTGACACCGAGCCTACATAGCCTGAGTTTGGACAAACAAGTCGACCGGCCGGTATGTGGCCGGCACTCGGAGATTCGCCATGACTCAGATCGCCCGCATCAGCGACACCGGCAATGAACGCCGCCTGCAAGCCGAACGCCTGATCGGCGCGAAGGCCTTGCAGGAAGCCCAGGCCCTGCGTTTCAACGTTTTCAGCGGCGAGTT
Source organism: Pseudomonas tolaasii NCPPB 2192 (assembly GCF_002813445.1). Classification (NCBI taxonomy): domain Bacteria; kingdom Pseudomonadati; phylum Pseudomonadota; class Gammaproteobacteria; order Pseudomonadales; family Pseudomonadaceae; genus Pseudomonas; species Pseudomonas tolaasii. Next base: position 3,053,554 of record NZ_PHHD01000001.1, on the reverse strand, counting down.
CAACGCCAAGCTGAAGGGCGCAGAACACGGTCTGGACATGGATGATTATGATGTTCACTGCAGCCATATCGGCGTGCGGGATATGAACAGCGGTCGACTGGTGGCCACCACCCGCCTGCTGGACCACCAGGCCGCCAGCACCCTGGGCCGGTTCTACAGCGAAGAAGAATTCAGCCTGCACGGTTTGCTGCACTTGCAGGGCCCGATCCTGGAGATCGGCCGTACCTGCGTCGACCCAGCCTACCGCAACGGCGGCACCATCGCCGTATTGTGGGGCGAGTTGGCCGAAGTGTTGAACCAGGGCGGCTACAGCTACCTGATGGGCTGCGCGAGCATCCCGATGCACGACGGTGGCGTCCAGGCCCACGCGATCATGCAGCGCCTGCGCGAACGCTACCTGTGCAACGAACACCTGCGCGCCGAGCCGAAAAAACCGCTGCCGGCACTCGACTTGCCATCCAACGTCATCGCCGAAATGCCGCCGCTGCTCAAGGCTTACATGCGCCTGGGCGCGAAGATCTGCGGCGAGCCGTGCTGGGACGAAGACTTCCAGGTCGCCGACGTGTTCATCCTGCTCAAGCGCGACGAGTTGTGCCCGCGTTACGCCCGCCACTTCAAGGCGGCCATGTAATGAGCCGCCTGCGGGTGTACGGGCGCATTGCCCGCGTGCTGCTGGTGGTAGCGTTGGGCTTGAGCATGGCCAGTGTGTTCGGCCTGTTCGAGCGATTGGGCATTGCCAACTCGATGGTGCGACGCCAGCGCTGGTCGCGGTTTTTCATGGCGCGGCTGACCAATGCCCTGCCCTTTCGCGTCACGGTTCACGGTGAACTGCCGACGCAGCCGATGCTGTGGGTGAGCAATCACGTGTCCTGGACCGACATTCCACTGCTGGGCGCGGTGGCGCCGATGTCGTTTCTGTCCAAGGCCGAAGTGCGCACCTGGCCGGTGGCCGGCTGGTTGGCGGCCAAGGCCGGCAGCCTGTTTATCCGCCGCGGTTCGGGCGACAGCCAATTGATCCGCAAACAGATGACCCGTCATCTGGAACAACAGCATCCGTTGCTGATGTTCCCCGAAGGCACCACCACCGACGGGCGCAGCCTGCGCACGTTCCACGGGCGTTTGCTGGCCAGTGCGATTGATGCGAATGTTTCGCTGCAACCGGTGGCGATCCGTTATTTGCGCGACGGCCAAGTGGACGCGCTGGCACCGTTTATTGGCGATGATGATTTGCTCTCGCACCTGATGCGGTTGTTTGGCAATGACCAGGGCGATGTGGAAATTCATGTGCTCAAGCCGATTGCCTGCGCCGGGCAGGAACGCGCGGCGCTGGCGTTCCAGGCACAGCAGGCGGTGCAGAAAGTGTTGTTTGGACCGGTGCCGGAAGCAGAACAGGTAGGCGCCAGACCTGCATTCGCTGCTTAAAATGTGGGAGCTGGCTTGCCTGCGATAGCGGTGGGTCAGCTACATTTCTTTCAACTGACAGACTGCTATCGCAGGCAAGCCTGCTCCCACATTTAGATCCCGGCAGTCAGTTGGGCCTGTGCAAACTTCTGTAGCTCGGGATAGAAAATCCGAAAGTCTGCACTCAACGGCTCATACAACTCGCGCAGTTCCTGCATCGCAAACCCCAATTCCTCCGGTTGCGACAGCCGCCGCGAAATCCCGCGCAGCACCTGCTCCATCACCGCAAAATCACGATACGAGCCCAGCCAGTCATCCGCCGCCATCCAGGGCGCAATCTGCGCCAGCCGCCCCGGCAACTGCGGTTCGGCCGCCAGCACGCGGTACACCTGCGAGGTGAAGCGCTCCAATGGCTGGTCTGCATACAGCGCCCAATCCCGCGCCAGGCAATGGTCGAAAAACACATCGAGGACGATCCCCGCGTAGCGCTTGCGCGTCAGGTTGAAGCGCGACAGCGCCTCCCCCACCAGCGGGTGGCTGTCGGTGAAGCGGTCGATCGAACGGTGCAACTGGATCGCCGCCTCGATTTGCGGGCTGAACTGGCCCTGCAGGCGGCCTTTGACAAAATCGCCATAGAGGCTGCCCAGCAGTTGCGCAGGAAGTTGGCCGCCCAGGTGCAGATGTGCGAGATAATTCATGGCGCGCAGTCTATCACTGCCATTCACGTATCGTTATAACCCGATATACCGATTCATTCTGGATTAAGACCAAAATCATATTGGTATATCGGGATAGACCGATTTAAAGTTCGCCTCATCGCGATATAACGCTTTACGAAACCGAGCAACCGCCATGTCCATCGACCTCGACGAAATAATAAAAGCCCTGGCACACCCAGTACGACGAGACATCCTCACCTGGCTGAAAGACCCGAAAGTGCAATTCCCCGAGCAAGTGCACAACCACGAGTACGGCATCTGCGCCGGGCAAATCGACCAGCGCTGCGGTTTGTCGCAGTCAACCGTGTCGGCCCACCTGGCCACGCTGCAACGGGCGGGTTTGATCAGCAGCCAGAAGGCCGGGCAGTGGCACTTTTTCAAGCGCAACGAGGAAACCATTCAGGCCTTCCTCGATGCGCTCATCACCGAGCTCAAACCAGATATCAGCGCACCGGCGCTGTAACAAGGAAACCCAAATGCCCCTCTCGCTCCTCATACTGGCCCTGAGCGCCTTCGCCATCGGCACCACCGAGTTCGTCATCATGGGCTTGCTGCCCGACGTGGCGACGGACCTGGGTGTATCGATTCCCGGCGCCGGCTGGCTGGTCACCGGTTACGCCCTGGGCGTGGCCATCGGCGCACCGTTCATGGCACTGGCCACCGCCAAACTGCCACGCAAGGCCGCCCTGGTAGCGTTGATGGGCATCTTTATTATCGGCAACCTGCTCTGCGCCCTGGCCAGTGACTACAACGTGCTGATGTTTGCTCGTGTGGTCACCGCCCTGTGCCACGGTGCCTTCTTCGGTATCGGTTCGGTAGTCGCCGCCAACCTGGTGCCGGCCAACAAACGTGCTTCGGCCGTGGCCTTGATGTTCACCGGCCTGACCCTGGCCAACGTGCTCGGCGTGCCATTGGGTACTGCACTGGGCCAACAGGCCGGCTGGCGTTCGACCTTCTGGGCCGTGACGGTGATCGGCGTGATCGCGCTGATCGGCCTGATCCGCTTCCTGCCGGCCAAGCGTGACGAAGAAAAACTCGACATGCGCGCCGAACTCAAGGCCCTCAAGGGCGCCGGCATCTGGCTGTCGCTGACCATGACCGCGCTGTTCTCCGCGTCCATGTTCACCCTCTTTACCTACGTCGCGCCGTTGCTGGGCGATGTCACCGGCGTGTCGCCCAAGGGCGTGACCTGGACCCTGCTGCTGATCGGCCTGGGCCTGACCGTGGGCAACATCATTGGCGGCAAGCTGGCAGACAAACGCCTGGCTGCCACCCTGATCGGCGTGTTCATCAGCATGGCGGTAGTGTCCACCCTGCTGACCTGGACCAGCGCCGCGGTGATCCCGACTGAAATCACCCTGTTCCTGTGGGCAGCCGCCGCATTTGCCGCCGTGCCTGCATTGCAGATCAACGTGGTGACCTTCGGCAAGGCGGCACCGAACCTGGTGTCCACCCTGAACATCGGCGCCTTCAACATCGGCAATGCCCTCGGCGCCTGGGTTGGCGGCACAGTGATTGCCCACGGTTTCGGCCTGACCAGCGTGCCGCTGGCCGCGGCTGCCCTGGCGATCCTGGCGCTGCTGGTGACCCTGATTACTTTCCGTCAGGGCGGCGATGCCGACCTGGCCCCTGCGACCAACTGATCAATCCACTTAAAGAGAAGGCTGTTATCCCATGACGACTATTTTCGATCCGATCAAACTGGGCGACCTGGAATTGTCCAACCGCATCATCATGGCGCCGCTGACCCGTTGCCGCGCCGATGAAGGCCGCGTGCCCAACTCGCTGATGGCCGAGTACTACGTACAACGCGCTTCCGCCGGGCTGATCCTCAGCGAAGCCACTTCCGTAACGCCATTGGGCGTGGGCTACCCGGACACCCCAGGCATCTGGTCCAACGACCAGGTCCGCGGCTGGGCCAATGTGACCAAGGCCATTCACGGCGCCGGCGGCAAGATTTTCCTGCAACTGTGGCACGTGGGGCGTATTTCCCATGAGTCCTACCTGAACGGCGAAAGCCCGGTGGCACCGAGCGCGATCCAGCCCAAGGGCCACGTCAGCCTGGTACGCCCACTGGCCGACTACCCGACCCCGCGCGCCCTGGAAACCGCTGAAATCGCCGACATTGTCGACGCTTACCGCACCGGTGCCGAAAATGCCAAGGCTGCAGGCTTTGACGGCGTGGAAATCCACGGCGCCAACGGCTACCTGCTCGACCAGTTCCTGCAAAGCAGCACCAACAAGCGCACTGATAACTACGGCGGCTCCCTGGAAAACCGTGCACGCCTGCTGCTGGAAGTGACGGACGCCGCCATTGAGGTCTGGGGCGCAGGCCGCGTAGGTGTGCACCTGGCACCACGCGCCGACTCCCACGACATGGGCGACGACAACCTGGCGGAAACCTTCACCTACGTCGCCAGCGAATTGGGCAAGCGCGGCATCGCCTTCATCTGCTCGCGCGAGAAAGAAGCCGGCGACAGCCTCGGCCCACAACTGAAGAAAGCCTTTGGCGGCGCGTACATCGCCAACGAGCGCTTCACCAAAGACAGCGCCAATGCGTGGCTGGCCGCCGGCAAGGCAGATGCGGTCGCCTTCGGCGTACCGTTCATTGCCAACCCGGACCTGCCGGCTCGTTTGAAGGCCGATGCACCGCTGAACGAACCGCACCCGGAAACCTTCTACGGCAAAGGCCCGGTCGGTTATATCGACTACCCGACACTGGCGCTGTAATGTAAAAAGCTGAAACGAAAAAGCCCCGGTTCGCAGGAACCGGGGCTTTTTCATGGGCGCTGGGAAACATTCCTTCACAGCCTTATGGATCGTTCCCACGCTCTGCGTGGGAATGCCGCCCTGGACGCTCTGCGTCCGCACCCAAAGCGTGACGCGGAGCGTCACAGGATGCGTTCCCACGCAGAGCGTGGGAACGATCGTACGAAGGTCAGGAAACATTCCTTCACAGCCTTGCAACAATATTGCTACAAAATACTTAGGCGGCTACCTATCAACCCTCCGCCAGCCCGTATATAAAGTCACCCCACCAATAAGGCAAAGGGACGATTGACTGTCTCTGGACTTTACTGTTGACACAACTGGACGCAATTACGCATTTTGTCTTAATTGCGCAGGCTGGGGCTCAGGCGCAGCATGTCAAGCCCTGCATCCACCCAACGCTCGGCGTCCTGGTGCAGCTGGAAGCTGTCAGGTACCAGCAGCCACTGGCCAATCAGCCCGTGGATAAAGGCATGGATGCACACCGCACCCCGCGTGGTGTCCAGGTTTTCCGGAAGTTGCCCGCGATGGACCGCGTTGCGCAATGTCAGGCCGATGCGCAGGTTGCATTCAAGGCTGTGGGTCTGACGTTGACGCCGCATGTCACACATTTCATCGGTGAACTCGCACTTATGAAACAGGATTTCGTTGATGCGCCGGGTTTTCGGGTCCAGGGCCACTTGATGATAGAGACGAATCAACAGCTTGCGCATGCAACCCAACGGGTCGACTTCGTCTTCGCTTTCACTGGCGCGGGCCAGGTCGTCCAGGGGCTCGTGGAGCGTGTCGAGCAGCGCCTGCAACAGGTCGGACTTGTTGCTGAAGTGCCAATAGATGGCGCCACGCGTCACGCCGGCCAACGTGGCGATGTCCGCCAGCGTGGTGCGCGCGACGCCGCGCTGATAGAAGGCTTGCTCGGCGGCATCGAGAATCTGGCTGCGCGTTTCCTGAGCTTCCTCTTTGGTGCGACGAACCATGGCAGTAAAACCTCAATCGGGACACTGTGGATGGTGCTTGACCATCATCTGAATAATTGTGGGACGACACCGTCATGGGCGCCGAACGTACTAAAATCGAGGCTTCGGGCGTTGCTTTGTCAACATTCCGCGCAGCCTGTCAAGAGTTTACAAACAACCATGAACGTAAGTATATTGCGTAGCAAGCTACTTATCTACTCACAGCTTGTTTTTTACCCTTCCACACTTCTTGTGCGCTCTTTGCGCGCCTGACCCGAGGATCTTCATGCAACTTAAGCCAGCTGTTACCGCTCTGGTCACTGCCGTCGCCCTGGCATCGCTGCTCAGCGGATGTAAAAAGGAAGAAGCGGCTCCGCCCGCTCAAACCCCTCAGGTCGGCGTGGTCACCATTCAACCGCAAGCCTTTACCCTGACCTCCGAACTGCCGGGCCGTACAACGGCCTACCGCATTGCGGAAGTTCGCCCTCAGGTCAACGGCATCATTCTCAAGCGCCTGTTCAAGGAAGGCGCGGACGTGAAGGAAGGGCAGCAGCTCTACCAGATCGACCCGTCGGTGTATGACGCCACCCTGAAAAGCGCCCAGGCCAGCCTGACCCAGACCAAGTCCATCACCGACCGCTACAAGCAGTTGGTCGATGAACAGGCCGTCAGCCGTCAGGAATACGACACCGCCGTCGCCAACCGCATGACCGCCGAAGCAAACGTTCAAACCGCCCAGATCAACGTGCGCTACACCAAAGTGTTCGCGCCGATCTCCGGTCGCATCGGCCGTTCTTCGGTGACCGAAGGCGCGCTGGTCAGCAATGGCCAGACCGACGCCATGGCCGTGATCCAGCAACTGGACCCGATCTACGTCGACGTCACCCAGTCTTCGGCTGAAATGCTGAAACTGCGCCGCGACCTGGAAAGCGGCCAGTTGCAAAAAGCCGGCGACAACGCGGCCAAGGTCAAGCTGACCCTGGAAGATGGCAGCGCCTACGCCCAGGACGGCAAGCTGGAATTCTCCGAAGTGTCGGTCGACCAGACCACCGGTTCGGTCACCCTGCGCGCCGTGTTCCCCAACCCCGACCACACCCTGTTGCCTGGCATGTTCGTGCACGCCCAACTGCAAGCCGGTGTGAACAGCAAGGCCATCCTGGCACCTCAGCAAGGCGTGACCCGTGACCTCAAGGGCATTCCGACCGCGCTGATCGTGAACAAGGACAACAAGGTCGAGCAACGTCAACTCGTCGCCAACCGCACGGCCGGTGCCTACTGGCTGGTGGAAAAAGGCCTCGACGCCGGTGACCGCGTGATCACCGAAGGTCTGCAATTCATCAAGCCGGGCATCGAGGTCAAGGTCAAGGACGCTGACAACGCCAAACCCGCCGGAAGTGCTGCAGCGCCTGCTGCCGCCGCTGGTAAAGGGGAGTAATCCATGTCGAAATTTTTTATCGACCGTCCCATTTTTGCCTGGGTAATTGCCCTGGTGATCATGCTGGTCGGGGCACTGTCGATCCTGAAGTTGCCCATCAACCAATACCCGGCCATTGCGCCGACCGCCATCGACATCCAGGTGACCTACCCGGGCGCGTCTGCACAAACCGTGCAGGACACCGTGGTGCAGGTGATCGAGCAACAGCTCAACGGTATCGACAACCTGCGTTACGTCGCCTCGGACAGTAACTCCGACGGCAGCATGACCATCACCGCGACGTTCAACCAGGGTACCAACCCGGACATCGCCCAGGTTCAGGTGCAGAACAAGCTGAACCTGGCGACCCCGCTGCTGCCGCAAGAAGTGCAGCAACAGGGTATCCGCGTGACCAAGTCGGTGAAGAACTTCCTGATGGTGATCGGTCTGGTGTCGGAAGACGGCAGCATGACCAAGGACGACCTGTCCAACTACATCGTGTCCAACATCCAGGACCCGATCTCGCGGACTGCGGGTGTCGGTGACTTCCAGGTCTTCGGTTCGCAATACGCCATGCGTATCTGGCTCGACCCGGCCAAGCTGAACAACTTCCAGCTCACGCCGGTGGATGTCAGCAACGCCATCGCGGCACAGAACGTCCAGGTAGCGACCGGTCAACTGGGTGGCTTGCCTGCCCTGCCCGGCACGCAACTGAACGCGACCATCATCGGCAAGACCCGTCTGCAAACCGCGGAAGCGTTCGGCAAGATCCTGATGAAGGTCAACGCCGACGGCTCCCAGGTTCGCCTGGCTGACGTGGCGCGTATCGAACTGGGCGGCCAGAACTACAGCATCAGTGCACAGTTCAACGGCAAACCGGCTTCCGGTATGGCGATCAAGCTGGCGGCGGGTGCCAACGCCCTGGACACCGGCAAGGCCATCCGCGCCACCGTGGCGTCCCTGGAGCCGTTTTTCCCGCCTGGCATGAAGGCCGTGGTGCCGTATGACACCACGCCTGTGGTGACCGAATCGATCTCCGGTGTGGTGCACACCCTGGTCGAAGCGATCGTGCTGGTGTTCCTGGTGATGTTCCTGTTCCTGCAGAACTTCCGCGCCACCATCATCACCACCATGACTGTTCCGGTGGTATTGCTGGGCACCTTCGGTATCCTCGCGGCCGCCGGTTTCACCATCAACACCCTGACCATGTTCGGCATGATCCTGGCCATCGGCTTGCTGGTGGACGACGCCATCGTTGTGGTGGAAAACGTCGAACGGGTAATGGCCGAGGAACACTTGTCGCCCAAAGAGGCAACGATCAAATCCATGGGCCAGATCCAGGGCGCCCTGGTGGGTATTGCCCTGGTACTGTCGGCGGTTCTGTTGCCGATGGCCTTCTTCGGCGGCTCCACCGGTGTGATTTACCGGCAGTTCTCCATCACCATTGTGTCGGCGATGGCCTTGTCGGTGCTGGTTGCCCTGATCTTCACTCCGGCCTTGTGCGCCACCATGCTCAAGCCGATCGACCCGGAAAAACACGGCCAACCCAAGCGCGGTTTCTTCGGCTGGTTCAACCGCACCTTCGACCGCGGCGTACTGAAGTACGAGCGCGGTGTGGGCGGCATGATCAAGCACAAGCTCCCGGCATTCCTGGTGTACGCCTTGATCCTGGCCGGCATGATCTGGATGTTCACCCGCATTCCAAGTGCGTTCCTGCCCGAGGAAGACCAGGGTGTGATCTTCGCCCAGGTACAGACACCGGTGGGTTCGTCGGCTGAACGTACGCAGAAAGTCATCGACGACATGCGGGCCTTCCTGCTCAACGACAAGGAAGGCGAGCCGGGCGAAGGCAAGGCCGTGAACTCGGTATTTACCGTGAACGGCTTCAACTTCGCCGGCCGTGGCCAGAGCTCGGGCCTTGCGTTCGTGATGCTCAAGCCATGGGACGAGCGTGACTCGAGCCAGTCGGTATTCGAAGTGGCCAAGCGTGCCCAGGGTTACTTCTTTGGCGCTTTCAAGGACGCCATGGTGTTCGCCATCGTGCCGCCTTCGGTTCTGGAGTTGGGTAACGCCACCGGTTTCGACGTGTTCCTGCAAGACCAGGGTGGCGTTGGCCACGAGAAACTGATGGCTGCACGCAACCAGTTCCTCGGCGCCGCGGCACAAAGCAAGATCCTGGCGGGTGTGCGCCCCAACGGCGTGAACGATGAGCCGCAGTACGAGCTGACCGTTGACGACGAAAAAGCCAGCGCCCAGGGCATCAGCCTCGCGGACATCCAGCAGACCCTGGCGATTGCCCTGGGTGGCAGCTACATCAACGACTTCATCGACCGTGGTCGGGTGAAGAAGGTGTATGTACAGGGTGACGCGGCCAGCCGGATGTCCCCGGAAGACTTGGACAAATGGTACGTGCGCAGCAACGACGGGAAGATGGTGCCGTTGTCGGCCATCTCGTCGGGCAAGTGGATCTACGGCTCGCCGAAGCTCTCGCGTTACAACGGTGTAGCGGCGATGGAAATCCTCGGTACGCCGGCACCGGGCTACAGTACCGGTGACGCGATGGCGGAAGTCGAGCGCATTGCCAAGGACTTGCCGGCAGGTGTCGGTTACTCCTGGACCGGCCTGTCGTACGAAGAACGTCTGTCCGGCTCCCAGGCGCCTGCGCTGTACGCCTTGTCGCTGCTGGTGGTGTTCCTGTGCCTCGCGGCCCTGTACGAAAGCTGGTCGATCCCGATCGCGGTGATTCTGGTGGTGCCACTGGGTGTGATCGGTGCACTGATCGCCACCAGCCTGCGCGGCCTGTCCAACGACGTGTTCTTCCAGGTGGGCTTGCTGGTGACGGTGGGTCTGGCGGCGAAGAACGCCATCCTGATCGTGGAGTTCGCCAAAGAGCTTCACGAGCAGGGCAAAGGCATCGTCGAGGCGGCCATTGAAGCGTCCCGCATGCGTCTGCGTCCGATCATCATGACGTCCATGGCGTTCATGCTCGGCGTACTGCCGCTGGCGATTTCCACCGGTGCAGGTTCAGGCAGCCAGCACGCCATCGGTACCGGCGTGATTGGCGGTATGATCACGGCCACCGTGCTGGCGATCTTCTGGGTGCCACTGTTCTATGCAACCGTGTCGTCTGCCGGCGAACGTAAAAAGAAAGACACTACTGAAACTCCTAAAGAGGCTGGCCAATGAGCAAGTCGCTACTTTCCCTGGCCGTCACGGCATTCGTGCTCAGTGGCTGCTCGTTGATCCCTGACTACCAGCGCCCCGAAGCGCCGGTGGCCGCGCAGTTCCCGCAGGGGCCGGCGTATTCGTCGGCCCAGGCGCCGGGTCAGGCCGCTGCCGAGCAGGGCTGGAAGCAGTTTTTCCATGACCCTGCCCTGCAACAGCTGATCCAGACCGCGTTGGTGAATAACCGTGACCTGCGTGTCGCGGCCCTGAACATCGACGCTTACGCGGCGCAGTACCAGATCCAGCGTGCCGATCTGTTCCCGGCGGTTTCGGCCACCGGCAGCGGCAGCCGCCAACGCACTCCGGCCAAGCTGTCGCAAACCGGCGAAGCCAGCATCAACAGCCAGTACTCGGCAGGCCTGGGGATCAGTTCCTACGAGCTGGACCTGTTCGGTCGCGTGCGCAGCCTGAGTGAAGAAGCCCTGCAAAAGTACTTCGCCACTGAAGAAGCACGGCGCAGCACCCAGATCAGCCTGGTGGCCAGTGTGGCCAACGCCTACCTGACCTGGCAGGCCGACAAGGAACTGCTCAAGCTGACCCAGGACACCCTCGGCGCGTTCGAGCAAAGCTACAAGCTGACCTCGCGCAGCAACGAAGTCGGCGTGGCCTCGGCCCTCGACCTCAGCCAGGCGCGCACCTCGGTGGAAAACGCCCGTGTGCAACTGGCGCGCTACACCCGCCAGGTGGCCCAGGACGAAAACAGCCTGACGCTGCTGCTGGGCGCCGGCTTGCCGGCCAACATCACCAGCAAACCGCTGTCGGATGACCTGCTCAGCGAAGTGCCGGCCGGGTTGCCATCGGACCTGTTGCAACGTCGCCCCGACATCGTGCAGGCCGAGTACAACCTGAAAGCGGCCAACGCCAATATCGGCGCGGCCCGTGCAGCGTTCTTCCCAAGCATCAGCCTGACGGCCAGCGCCGGTACCGCCAGCCCTACCCTGGGCGGCCTGTTCAAGGGCGGTTCGGGTACCTGGTCGTTCGCCCCGCAGATCAACATCCCGATCTTCAACGCCGGTAGCCTGCGCGCAAGCCTGGACTACTCGAAGATCCAGAAAGAGATCAACGTGGCCAACTACGAGAAGGCGATTCAGACCGGCTTCCAGGAAGTGTCCGACGGCCTCGCCGCACGCGAGACCTACAAGCAGCAGTTGGACGCCCAGCGTGGCTTCGTCGCGGCCAACCAGGATTACTACCGCCTGGCCGAGCGTCGCTACCGCATTGGTGTCGACAGCAACCTGACCTTCCTCGACGCCCAGCGCCAACTGTTCAGTGCCCAGCAATCGCTGATCACCGACCGCCTGGCGCAGCTGACCAGCGAGGTCAACCTGTACAAGGCCCTCGGCGGTGGCTGGAACGAGCAGACCGCGAAGAACGAGCCGTTGAAAGAAGAAGCACCGCCGCTGAAGTTGTTCTGATAGCGCAGTGACAAAAAAACCGCCTCCCTGACAGGAAGCGGTTTTTTTATGCCCGCCAACTTGCGTTCGATCATCGCCCACAACCCGCCCTCCCCCACTTTCATCCCGCCCGCCCCGCCACGCACCATGGCCGGCACCTGCATAACCCCAATAACAACAGGTCCCTCGCCATGAGCACTTTGCACCCGCGCCAGCTGTTGCTGGCCACCGCTGTCGCCAGCTTTGCCTTGCCCGTCGTCGCCGAAGAACACGGCTTTCTCGAAGACGCCAGCGCCAACCTCAACCTGCGCAACTTCTTCTTCAACCGCAATTACACCAACCCCACCAAAGCCCAGGGCGGCGCGCAGGAGTGGACGCAAAGTTTCATCCTCGACGCCCGCTCCGGCTTCACCCAAGGCACGGTGGGTTTCGGTGTGGACGTGCTGGGCTTGTACTCACAGAAGCTCGACGGCGGGCGCGGTACCGGCGGCACGCAACTATTGCCGCTGGACCACGACGGGCGCCCGGCCGACAACTTCGGGCGCCTGGGTGTGGCCTTCAAGGCGCGGGTGTCGAAGACGGAATTGAAGGTCGGCGAATGGATGCCGGTGCTGCCGATCTTGCGCTCAGACGACGGCCGCTCACTCCCGCAAACCCTGCGCGGCGGGCAGATCACCTCCAGGGAAATCGACGGCCTGACCCTCTACGGCGGCCAATTCCGCGCCAACAGCCCGCGTGACGACAGCAGCATGACGGACCTGTCGATGTTCGGGAAAACCGCCTTCACCTCGGACCGCTTCAACTTCCAGGGCGGCGAGTATGCGTTCAACGACAAACGCACCCAGGTCGGCCTGTGGAACGCCCAGCTCAAGGACATCTACCGACAGCAGTTCGTCAACCTGATCCACAGCCAGCCGCTGGGCGACTGGACCCTGGGCGCCAACCTCGGGTTCTTCTACGGCAAGGACGACGGCAGCGCCCGCGCGGGCGACCTCGACAACAAGACCTGGTCCGGCCTGTTCTCGGCCCGCTACGGCGGCAACACCTTCTACGTGGGCCTGCAAAAACTCACCGGCAACAGCGCGTGGATGCGCGTCAACGGTACCAGCGGCGGCACCCTCGCCAACGACAGCTACAACGCCAGCTACGACAACGCCCGGGAGAAATCCTGGCAAGTGCGCCACGACTTCAACTTCGTGGTGCTCGGCCTCCCCGGCCTGACCCTGATGAACCGCTATATCAGCGGCAGCAACGTGCACACCGGCACCGTCACCGACGGCAAGGAATGGGGGCGCGAAAGCGAACTGGGTTACACCGTGCAAAGCGGCACGCTCAAAGACCTCAACGTTCGCTGGCGCAATTCCAGCATGCGCCGCGACTACAGCAACAATGAGTTCGACGAGAACCGGTTGATCGTCAGTTACCCAATCAGCCTGCTGTAAACCGTCGCCAGACTTGCTGTATGGTGCGCGCCTGCCGCTGCTGATCTCCCCGGCAGCGGCCTTCAAACGAGCCCGCGCACACCATGAAATCTTTCGCCATCGCACTTGCCCTGGCGCTGAGCCTCAGCGGCTGCATCGGCGCGCCCATTGCCCTGACGCCGCAAACCGAGCAACGTTTGCAGGCCCAGGCGCCGATCCGTTTTCTGCTGACGTTCGACGATGGCCCCAGCGCTTCGGGCTACAACAACCCCAGCCGCTCCGTGGCGGCAGACCTGGCGCACAACCCGATTCTGCCGGGCATCAAGGCGGTGTTTTTTCTGCAAACCGAAGCCTCCCGCTCCGGCGGCAGCCCCCGTGGCCGCAAGACCATGCAGCGCGAGTACGCCGCCGGCCATGTGCTGGCCTTCCACACGGCCACGGCGTTTCATACCAACCACCGCTGGCTCAACGATGCCGAACTGGAAAGCACGCTGGCTCGGGGTTCCGCCGACATCGCCTCCATTACCGGCAAACCGCCTGCGCTGGTACGCCCGCCCTTCTGGAATTACGACAAACGCACCTTCGCCGCCTACACGCGCCATGGCATGCACGTGCTGCTGACCGACCTGAGTGCCAACGACGGCAAGATCTGGGGCTTCAACGGCAGCCCGCGCCGCCGCGCGAATTTGTATCGGCAACTGTCGGTAGTGCGCGAGCACATTGCCCTGGGTGAATTGCCGACGGTGGACGGCGTGATTCCGGTGGTCGTGACCTTCCACGACATCAACCGCTACACCGCCCGGCATATGCAGGAATACTTGCAGATCCTGCTGGACAGCGCGCGGATCAACGGCATGAAAGTCGCCACCGAGCCGTTCTACACCGACACTGCCACGCTGGAGCGTGCGGCGCTGGCGCGCACGGTTAAGGACGTGAATGAAGCGGTGCATTTGCCGGGGGTGTGGAATTGGCTGTGGGATGCCGATACCCATTGATCCTGAGGCGATGAAGCGTCTGTGGGAGCCGGGCTTGTGTGGGAGCTGGCTTGCCTGCGATAGCATCTCCTCGGCTGATCTGTTGAACCGAGGCGCCTGCATCGCGGGCAAGCCCGGCTCCCACACAAGCCAGCTCCCACAGTTGATTGCATTTCACATTTAAAGGGTTTGCCGGGACTCAACCCCCAGTTCATCCCACACCGATTCGGCCAGGTGAAAGGTCGCATTCGCCGCCGGTATCCCGCAGTAGATCGCGCTCTGCATCAGCACTTCCTTGATCTCGGCACGGGTCACGCCGTTGCTGGCCGCCGCGCGCAGGTGCAGCTTGAGTTCTTCACTGCGGTTCATGCCGATCAGCATGGCGATGGTGATCAGGCTGCGGGTATGCCGCGGCAAGCCCGGACGGGTCCAGATATCGCCCCAGGCGTGACGGGTGATCATTTCCTGAAACTCGTTGTTGAACTCGGTCAGCGCATTGAGGCTGCGGTCCACATGGGCATCGCCGAGTACTTCGCGGCGCACTTGCAGGCCGTCGGCATAACGTTGTTTCTCGTCCACAAAAAGCTCCTCAGCGGGCCAGCAAAAATTCAATCACCCGGTCGCTGAAGTCAGCACCGGCCTGGACATTGGACAGGTGCGCCGCATAGAACTCGGCATATTCGGCGCCCTGCACGTGGGCCTGGATAAAGTGGCTGCCGGCGGGCGGTGTCACCGCATCTTCACTGCCGGCAATCACCAGGGTCGGCACCTTGATCCGGGCCAGTTGCTCGCGGAAATCGGCATCGCGCACCGCCGCACAGTTGGCGGCGTAGCCCTCGGGCGAGGTGGCGGCCAGCATGTCGGTGATCAGCTTGGCTTGATCGGGATGAGCCTCGGCAAAGTCAGCGGTAAACCAGCGCGCAATCGACGCATCGCGCAAGGCAACCATGGCCGCCGCGCCATCGCGCAGCACCATCTCAATACGCGGGTTCCACACCTCGGGCGTGCCGATTTTGGCAGCGGTGTTGCACACCACCAGGCGCTGCAAACGTTCACCGGCATGGATGCCCAGCCATTGGCCGATCAACCCGCCCATGGACAGCCCGCAGAAATGCGCGCGCTGAATATCCAGCGCATCCAGCAGCGCAATCACGTCACGGCCCAGTTGCTCGATGCTGTAGGGGCCGGCTGTGACCAGGGATTTGCCATGGCCACGGGTGTCAAAACGCAACACGCGAAAATGCTGGGTGAAGGCCGGGATCTGGAAGTCCCACATATGCAGGTCGGTGCCCAGCGAGTTGGACAGCACCAACACCGGCGCATCCACCGGGCCGTCGAGTTGATAATGCAGTTCGCCCTCGGCGAGTTGTACAAAGGCCACAGCGGTCTCCTTACGCGGTCAATGCAAAATGTTCGGTTACAGCGCGGGTGACCCAGGTGTGCGCCTGGCCCAGGTAGTGGGCCGGGTCGAGCAGGCGATCCAGTTCCGCCGCCGACAGCTCGGCGGTGACTTGCGGCTCATCGGCCAATACCGCGCGCAGATGCTGCCCTTGCGCGACCGCCCGTTTGCAGCATTGCTCGAGCAAATGGTGCGCCGTCTCGCGTCCCAGTTTTTGCGCCAGCACAATGCTGACGGCTTCCGCCAGCACCAGGCCCTGGGTCAGATCAAGGTTGCGTGCCATGCGCTCAGGGTCGACCTCCAGCCCTTCGGCTATCAGCAGCGCCTGCTTCAAGGCTCCCGATACCAACAGGCAAATCTGCGGCAAGGTGTCCCATTCGGCATGCCACAGGCCCAGGCTGCGCTCATGTTCCTGGGGCATGGCGCTGAACATCGTCGCCACCAGGCCCGGCACGCGGGTGGCCGCGCTGATCAGCACGGCGGCGCCCACCGGGTTGCGTTTGTGCGGCATGGTCGAGGAACCGCCCTTGCCCGGCGCCGAAGGTTCGAACACTTCTGCGGCTTCGGTCTGCATCAGCAGGCTGATGTCACGGCCGAGTTTGCCGAGGCTGCCGGCGATCAAGCCGAGCACACTGGCAAACTCCACCAAGCGGTCGCGCTGGGTGTGCCAGGGTTGCTCGGGCACGTTCAGTTGCAGTTCTGCCGCCAGCGCTTCAGCCACCGGCATGGCCTGTTCGCCGAGCGCCGCCAGGGTGCCGGATGCGCCGCCGAATTGCAGCACCAGCAGGCGAGGTTTCAGTTCGGCCATACGTTGACGGCTACGAGTGACCGCCCCCAGCCACCCGGCGATTTTCATCCCCAGGGTGACCGGCGTCGCGTGTTGCAGCCAGGTGCGCCCGGCCAAAGGCAATGCCGCATAGCGCTGCGCTTGCGCCGCCAGAATCTCGGCCAACTGCGCCAGGTCCGCTTCGATCAAGGCCAGGGCGCGGCGCAGTTGCAGCACCAGCCCGGTGTCCATCACATCCTGGCTGGTTGCGCCCAGGTGCACATAGCGCTCGGCGCCGGCGTCTTGCGCGGCAATCAATTTGCCCAGCGCCTTGACCAGGGGAATCGCCGAATTTCCCGCCGTGGCAATCGCCCCGCCGAGGGCATCCACGTCGTAAAGCGAGGCCAGGCAAGCCTGGGCGATCGGTGCGACGGCGGCCTGGGGAATCAGCCCGACCCGGGCTTGTGCCCGGGCCAAACCGGCTTCGAAATCCAGCATGCCCTGCAGGCGCCCGCTGTCGCAGAACACCTCGGCCATGCTGTCAGCGGTGAAGTAAGCGTCGAACAGTTGCGTGCTCGTGCGCAGCGTCATAAGTCATCCCTTACAAATCGTGGTGCAAGTACTCCGCCTGTTTCGGCAAGCGCAAGCTGAACAGGAAGGCGATCGCCATCATCGCGGTCACATACCAGTAGAACGTATTTTCCATACCGATGGATTTCAGGCTCAGTGCGACGACTTCCGCCGAACCGCCAAAAATCGCATTCGCCACCGCATACGCCAGGCCCACGCCCAGGGCGCGCACCTGGGGCGGGAACATTTCTGCTTTCACCAGGCCGCTGATGGAGGTGTAAAAGCTCACAATCGCCAGGGCCAGGGTAATCAGCACAAAGGCCAGGAACGGGCTGCTGACGGTTTTCAGCGCCAGCAGAATCGGGAAGGTGCACAAGGTACCCAGGCCTGCGAACCACAACATGGAATTACGTCGGCCAATTTTGTCCGCCAGCATGCCGAACAGCGGCTGCATGCACATGTAGAGGAACAGTGCGCCGGTCATGATGTAGCTCGACGTCTTGGCGTGCATGCCCACGGTATTCACCAGGTACTTCTGCATATAAGTGGTGAAGGTGTAGAAAATCAGCGAGCCGCCGGCGGTGTAGCCCAGCACGGTGATAAACGCTTTGCCATGGTCGCGCAGCAACGCGACGATGCTGCCGGCGTCTTTGTCTTCGCGCATTTCCTTGCTGGAGGTTTCTTTGAGGGTTCGACGCAGCAGCAGCGAGATCACGGCGGCAATCGCGCCGATCACGAACGGAATCCGCCAGCCCCAGGCGCGCAGTTCATCTTCACTGAGAAACTGCTGCAGGATCACCACCACCAGCACCGCGAGCAATTGCCCGCCGATCAGCGTCACGTACTGGAAAGAGGCGAAAAAGCCGCGTTGCCCCTTCAGTGCGACTTCGCTCATGTAAGTCGCCGTGGTGCCGTATTCACCGCCTACCGACAGGCCCTGGAACAGCCGTGCGATCAGCAGGAAAATCGGTGCCCAGATGCCGATGTCTTTGTACGTCGGCAAAAAGGCGATAACCAGGGACCCGGCGCACATCATCAGCACCGAGATCATCATGGAGTTTTTGCGACCATGTTTGTCGGCCACGCGGCCAAACAGCCAGCCGCCGATGGGGCGCATCAGGAAACCGGCGGCAAACACGCCGGCGGTGTTGACCAGTTGTACGGTGGGGTTGTCCGACGGAAAAAACGCCGGGGCAAAGTAAATGGCGCAGAAGGCATAGACATAAAAGTCGAACCATTCGACCAGGTTGCCGGAGGACGCCCCGACAATCGCAAAAATCCGTTTGCTGCGTTCTTCTCCGGTGTAGTGACTCGTTGTTGTTGTCATGTTTTTTCACTCAGTGGGAAACGGTATAGCCTAGACATACTTTGCAACAACCATGTTCCGCAAGCAGACTTTTGGATGATCGTTCCCACGCTCTGCGTGGGAATGCCGCTTGGGACGCTCCGCGTCCGCTCTTGGAATCGTGACGCAGAGCGTCAAGGGATGCATTCCCACGCGGAGCGTGGGAACGATCGTCAAGACCCGCTCAATAATCGAAGAACACCGTTTCCCTGTCCGTGCCCTGCAAAATCACATTCCACTGATGCACACCTTGCGCATCCGGTTTGGCAATCAACGTGTCACGCCGCTCGGCAGGCACGCAGGCCAGAAGCGGGTCGTCCCCGTTCAGCGCTTCGCCCTCAAAATAGACCCGCGTCAGCAAGTGCTTTACCAAACCACGGGCAAACACCAGCACCACCAGGTGCGGCGCCTGGGTCGTGCCCTGCAACCCCGGCACGGCGCCCGGCTTGATGGTGGTGAAGCGAAAGCGCCCTTCGGCATCCACCGGTACCCGGCCGAAACCTTCGAAGTTCGGGTCCACCGCCTTGTCCTGCTCATCTTCCGGGTGGTCGTACTTGCCGGCGGCATTGGCCTGCCAGACCTCAAGCATGGCGTCGTTGACGACATCACCGTTGCCATCCACCACCTGCCCGCTGATCGCCACACGCTCACCGAGGGTGGCCTGCACGGTCAGGTCTTCGCGGTTCAGCCAGGTCAGGCCAATGTGGTAATACGGCCCGACGGTGTGGGACGTGGTCGCGTTGAGTGTCATCTCATTTCTCCATCGGCGTGGCGTCGCGGCCGCGCAGGACGATGTCCCAGCGGTAGCCGAGGGCATAGGAAGGAATGGTTTTTTCCAGGTCGAAGCGCGCGATCAAACGTTCCTTGGCCGAGGTGTCCGGCACGCAGTTGTAGATCGGGTCGTATTCGAGCAGCGGGTCGCCGGGGAAGTACATCTGCGTAACCAGCCGCGTCAGCACGCTGGGGCCGAACAGCGAAAAATGGATATGCGCCGGGCGCCACGCGTTATGGTGGTTGCCCCACGGGTAGGCGCCGGGCTTGATGGTCTGGAACTGGTACCAGCCATCGGCGTCGGTGACGGTGCGGCCGGTGCCGGTGAAGTTCGGGTCCAGCGGCGCGTCGTGCAGGTCGCGCTTGTGGTTGTAACGCCCGGCGGCGTTGGCCTGCCAGATCTCCACCAGAATGCCCGGCACCGGCAGGCCATTTTCGTCGAGCACGCGGCCGTGAATGATGATGCGTTCGCCCTGGGGCTCGCCTTCATGCTGGGCGGTGAGGTCATTGTCCTTCTCGTTGACCCGTTCGGCGCCGATGGTCGGGCCGGTGATTTCCGACAGGGAATGGGGCAGAAACACCAACGGCTGCGACGGCGAACGCAGGTTCGTCGACTGGTAGGCCGGGTGCAGGTAATCAGGTTGAGTACCCGCTTGCGGGCGCCGGTAACCGGGCTTGTCACTCATGGTGCAGTCCTCTTTTATTAAACGCGTTCAATCGCCAGGGCCAAGCCTTGGCCGACGCCCACACACATGGTCGCCAGGCCTTTGCGGCCGCCGGTTTTTTCCAGTTGATGCAACGCCGTGAGTACCAGCCGCGCACCGCTCATGCCCAGCGGGTGGCCGAGGGCGATGGCGCCACCGTTCGGGTTGACCTGCGGCGCGTCGTCGGCGATCCCCAGTTCACGCAGCACCGCCAGGCCCTGGCTGGCAAAAGCTTCATTAAGTTCGATCACGTCAAAATCGGTCACGGCCAGGCCCAGGCGTTCCACCAGCTTGCGTACGGCCGGCACCGGACCGATGCCCATCACACGCGGCGCGACGCCGGCGCTGGCCATGCCCAGAACCCGGGCGCGAGGTGTGAGCCCGTGTTTTTTCACGGCTTCGGCGGATGCCAGGATCAGCGCGGCGGCGCCGTCATTCACGCCCGAGGCATTGCCGGCGGTGACGGTCTTGTCCGGGCCGTTGACCGGTTTGAGTTTGGCCAGGACGTCCAGCGTAGTGTCCCGTGGATGCTCATCGTGCTCGACCACGGTTTCGCCTTTTTTATGGGCGACCCGCACCGGTACGATTTCTTCGGCGAAGAAACCTGCGGCCTGCGCGGCAGCCGTGCGTTGCTGACTGCGCAGGGCAAAAGCGTCCTGGTCGGCGCGGGACACCTGGTAATCATCGGCCACGTTGTCGGCGGTCTGCGGCATCGCGTCCACACCGTACTGCGCCTTCATCAGCGGGTTGATAAAGCGCCAGCCGATGGTGGTGTCTTCCAGCTTCATGTTTCGCGAGAACGCCGCGTCGGCCTTGCCCATCACGAAGGGCGCGCGGGACATCGACTCCACGCCACCGGCAATCGCCAGCTCCATTTCGCCACTGGCGATGGCGCGAAACGCCGTGCCGATGGCGTCCATGCCCGAGGCGCACAGACGGTTGAGGGTCACGCCCGGAATGCTTTCCGGCAGGCCTGCGAGCAACAACGCCATACGTGCGACGTTGCGGTTGTCTTCCCCCGCCTGGTTGGCACAGCCGAGAAACACTTCATCGACCGCGCTCCAGTCCACCGACGGGTTGCGCTCGATCAGCGCCTTGATCGGCAGCGCCGCCAGGTCATCGGCACGTACCGTGGACAAGCCGCCGCCGAAACGGCCGATGGGGGTGCGAATGGCATCACAGATAAAGACGTCACGCATCAGGCTTCTCCGGGGGCTTGGCCGTGGGCGGCCGCGGTGCGTGCTTCAAGATCACGCAGGGCGGTCAATTCGACTTCGGTGGGTTCGGCGGTGGTGGTGACCTGCTCGGCAAAGCGAATCGCCCAACCGGTGGCGGCGATCACTTGCTCGCGGGTCACGCCGGGGTGCAGCGCGGTGACCACAAATTCATGGCTGCCCTCTTCCGGCTCCATGATGCACAGGTCGGTAATGATGCCTACGGGCCCTGCGCCTGGCAGGCCGAGACGTTTGCGTGAATCGCCACCTTCGCCGTGGCCCACCGAGGTGATGAAATCCAGCTTGTCGACAAACGAACGCGCCGACTGCTTGAGGATGATCAGCACGCTCTTGGCCGAGCCCGCAATTTCCGGCGCGCCACCGGCACCTGGCAGGCGCACTTTGGGCTGATGATAATCGCCGACCACCGTAGTGTTGATGTTGCCGAAACGGTCGACTTGGGCGGCCCCGAGAAAACCGACGTCAATGCGACCGCCTTGCAGCCAGTAGCGAAAGATTTCGCCGGTGGGCACCACGGTGTCGGCCGTTTCCGCCAGTTCGCCATCACCAATCGACAGCGGCAAAACCGATGGTTTGGCGCCAATCGGGCCGGATTCGTAAATCAGCACCACGTCGGGGGATGAGGTCAGGCGCGCCAGGTTGGCGGCTTTGGATGGCAAGCCGATGCCGACAAAGCACACGGAACCGTTCTTGAGGCGGCGCGCGGCGGCCACCGTCATCATTTCGTTGGTCGAGTAAGCCATTACTGGGCCTCCTGCGCGGTGGCCAGTTTGGCCTGGAATTCACTGAAGTCGGCGGTGCCGTGGATGTATTCGTCGATCCAGGCGGTAAACGTCCCACGGTCGCGGGCGATCGGGTCCCACGCTTGATAGAAACGGTTGTCGCGCTCGGTGTAACCGTGGGCGTAGGACGGGTGCGCGCCGCCAGGCACATGGCACACGGCAGTGAGCGCCCAGGTGGGCAATACGCAGGCGTTCATCGGCGCGTTCAGGTCATCGACCATTTCTTCAACCGTGACAATGCAACGCTTGGCCGCCAGCGCCGCTTCCTTCTGCACGCCGAGAATGCCCCAGAGCAACACGTTGCCCTTGCGGTCGGCCTTTTGCGCGTGGATGACCGTGACGTCCGGGCGCACCGAGGGCACTGCCGCCAGCACTTCACCGGTAAACGGGCAGGTCACGGTCTTGATCAGCGGGTTGACCTTCGGCAAGTCGGAACCGGCGTAGGCACGCAGCACTGCGAACGGCAGGCCCGAGGCGCCGGCGACGTAGGCATTGGCCAGGTCGGCGTGGCTGTGTTCTTCGATTTCCAGCGGCTGCGGCCATTGTTTCTCGACCGCATCACGCAGGCGATGCAGGGAGCCCACCCCCGGGTTGCCGCCCCAGGAGAAAATCAACTTGCGGGCACAGCCGGCGCCGATCAACTGGTCGTAGATCAGGTCGGGTGTCATGCGCACCAGCGTCAGGTCTTTCTTGCCCTGACGAATGATTTCATGACCCGCTGCCGTAGGGATCAGGTGGGTGAAGCCTTCCAGTGCGACAGTATCGCCGTCGTTCACGAATTGCTTCACCGCGTCGCGCAGCGCAAGAATTTCAGCCATGGGGTTCGGGCTCCCGGTGTGGATCGAAAAAGGCGCTGAGGTGGCGCCGAAGTGCTTGAAGGTTAAGCCGGGGAAATGGGCCAAACAATCCGATAATCGACTCAGCGTTCGATTATCGAACGCATTGTTGTCTGGCTAATTATCTGGATGTATTGGGTCTCTGTAGGAGGTGGCTTGCCTGCGATAGCGGTGTTGAATCTTCCGGCGATATCGCAGGCAAGCCAGCTCCTACACAAGCCAGCTCACACAAGGGCGGTGATCGGCGTCAGGTGGCGTCGGCGTGGCTGACCATGCCTTTGATGACGACGGCTGCGGTGGCCACGGCAGCCGGGATCACCAGCGCCGTGAGCACCTGCTCGAAGTTCCAGCCCAGGCCCAGCAAGGTGGCGCCCATCCAGGCGCCGAGGATCGCGCCGAAGCGGCCAATCCCGAGCATCCACGACACGCCGGTGGCGCGGCCCTGGGTCGGGTAGAAACGCGCGGCCAGGGAGGGCATCGCCGACTGCGCGCCGTTGACGCACATCCCGGCTATCAGCACCAACGTCGCGAGCAGCGTGATGTTGCCCAGGCTCTGCCCGACCGCGTAGGCAAATATCCCGGCCAGCAGGTAGAACGTGCCGATGACTTTGTGGGGGTTAAACCGGTCCATCGCCCAGCCCACGCCGACGGCACTCAGCACGCCGCCAAACTGGAACAACGCGCCGATAAACGCAGCCTGTTCCATGCTGGCGCCACTATCGCGCATCAGGGTCGGCAACCAACTGGTGAGCAGGTAAACAATCACCAGGCCCATGAAGTAAGTGAGCCACAACAACAAGGTGCCGGCGCTGTAAGTGCCGGAGAAGATCACTGCAAACACGTTGCGCGCCTTGACGGTTTTTTGCTCCGGCACGCTGAAGCTGGAAGCCTGGGCGACGATATTGGGCTCAATAGGTGACAGGGTTTTGCGCACCTTGTCGGCACCACGGTTGCGCACCACCAGGTAACGCGCCGACTCCGGCAGCCACAGCACCAGCACCACCGCCAGGATCAACGGCAAGATGCCGCCGATCATCAACAGTGCGTGCCAGCCGAAAGCCGGGATCAACTTGGCCGAGATAAACCCGCCGCCCGCCATGCCGAGGTTGAAGCCACAGAACATGCTGGTCACCAGCAGTGATTTATGACGCTCGGGGGTGTACTCGGAGAGCAGCGTGGTGGCGTTCGGCATTCCCGCGCCCAGACCCAGCCCGGTCAGAAAACGCAGCACCAGCAACTGGTCGACGTTGGTGCTGTAGGCCGACGCCAGGCTGAACGCGCCAAACACCAGCACCGCACTCACCAGCACGACTTTACGGCCAAAGCGGTCGGCCAGCGGGCCGGAGCCCAGGGCGCCGAACACCATGCCGATCAACGCGGCGCTCATCACCGGGCCGAGGCTCGCGCGGTCAATGCCCCAATCCTGGGACAGCGCGGGGGCGATGAAGCCCATGGCCGCGGTGTCGAGGCCATCGAGGAATACAATCAGGAAACACAGGATCACCACGCGCCACTGATAGCGTGACAGTGGCTGAGTGTTGATGAAGGACTGAACGTCCAGCGGGGTACCGACAGAAGGCTGATTCATTATTTTTATTTCCACACCGATGGCGGGCCAACGGCCTGAGGCCGTCGTTATTATTGGGCGCTTGCACAGCGCTGCCGCACATTAATAAGCCTTGGGAAATACCGTCAATTGATCAAACCGGTATCTGTGCGGTCACCGAACACTTAGGCGAACAACTGCGCACTCAGGTCGCGGCTGGCACTGAGCATGCTCGGCAGGAAACGCTGCTCCAGTTCACTGCGGCTGACCCGCCCGGCATGGGTGCTGACGTTGAGGGCCGCCAGCACCTGGCCGGAGGCGTCATACACCGGTACGGCGATGGAACGCAGGCCTTGTTCAAGCTCCTGATCAACGATGCACCAGCCTTGCTGACGAACCTGTTGCAGGCACTCAAGCAGCGACTCGGGTGTGGTCAGGGTTCGGCTGGTCTTGGTTTGCAGGTCGGCGTGGTCGAGGTAGTCCTTGAGCGACGCGTCATCCAGCGCGGCGAGAAGGATGCGCCCCATGGATGTGCAGTACGCCGGCAATCGGCCGCCCACTGACAAATCCACCGAGATCAGGCGCTGGGTGGTGGCGGAACGGGCAATGTAAAGAATGTCGTCGCCCTCCAGGGTCGCCATGTTGCAGGCTTCGTGGAGCTGCTCGCTCATGCGGTCCAGATAAGGCTGGGCCGACACCGCCAGGGGCGTGGAGGACAAATAGGCGTGGCCCAGGGTCAGCACTTTGGGCAACAGCGAGTAGGTACGTCCGTCGGTGGTGGCGTAGCCGAGTTTGATCAGGGTATGCAGGCAACGTCTGACGGCGGCGCGGGGAATTTCGGTGCGGTGGCTGATCTGGGCGATCGTCAGGTGACGCTTGCGCTCCTGAAACGCCTGCACCACAGCCAGGCCACGGGCCAGGGACGTCATGAAATCCGGATCACCGGTGAACGCCTGGATGCGCTTGGCGGGTGAGGCCACGATCGGCGGCGCCACCGACGCGAAGGAGTTGCGCAATTGATCGTTCATTTCAAGGGTCCTTTCTCTTGTTTTCAACCGCCGGTAGGGTTGGCCGCCATTACAAGCTGCATCCGTCGGGGTGCACAAGTGAGCTGCGGCAACATTGGGCGATTATCGGACGATCATTCGATTATCGCAATTTTGCACACCGCCGGGCGCAAGCCTTCATAAAATCCGACAACTCAGACGCGCAGTTAGAACAGTGCAGAAATCATGAAGCCTGTTTTTCTCCAGTACTGACGCCCACATGTAACAAAACCCTCACACTGCGTTGACGCTTTTTAACTTCGTGGTGATAGTGTTATTCAAATGCGCCGCTATAATGAAGCGTGTGTAGAGGTCGGCCCGATAGCCATATCGGGGCAAGAGCTCACCGGACGTTGCGGGTTGCACACATTGCCGGTCACCTGTAGATGCCTTGAAAACTGCCTTTCGGACTTTCTTTCAAACTTGAACGGTTGCATTGTTCAACTTGAAATACGCCGAGGGTATCTTTCAGGCAACGTGCTGAACTAAATACACTTCACTCAATTAGGTAACACTGTGACGAAAGACGAACTGCGCGCGGAACTTGAGCGCCAGGAGCAACGTTACAAGGACGTATACGGCGGGGAAGTCACCACCTACGCCGCCCAGCCTGAGCCGGAACGCAAGCCATGGCGCAAGCGAGCCAGCCTGCTGGATCAGGCCTTTGCCCAGGAAATCCAAAAGATTGAGCAGGAACTCAAAGCCGAAGAGCCATAAGCCTTTCGGCGCGAGTGCCCAGGTTTCGCCCTCTCCGCTGGCACATCGCCAGTGGAGGGCAATCATATTTTTGTTATCGCCCGACCTCCGTGGGCGAAATTTCGTACAAATGTTTCTGCCGTGACATTTTCATGACGAAACCCCGCGTTTTGCGGCCCTCACGTTATAAATCAAAGACTTGCCAAGCCCCCGAAAACCCTGGGATGAGCGCCCCTGCACGGTGTTTTTTCAGGGAAGATTGTTACCGATGAGCAGCTAGTGCATCGATTACTGAGGTTTTCTGGCATAATCGCGCCCCCTTACGACCGGGTCAGAAAACCTTCATGATCGATTTATTCAGCGGACTGGATGCTTGGGTTCTAGTGAGCCTGTTGCTCGCCCTGGCCTTTGTCCTCGCCTTCGAGTTCATCAATGGCTTTCATGACACCGCTAACGCGGTGGCCACAGTCATCTATACCAAAGCCATGCCGCCGCACCTGGCCGTGTTCTTCTCCGGGGTGTTCAACTTCCTCGGCGTGTTGCTCGGTGGTGTCGGTGTCGCCTACGCCATCGTGCACCTGCTGCCGGTGGAGTTGCTGATCAATGTGAACACCGGCCATGGTTTGGCAATGGTCTTCTCCTTGTTGGCCGCGGCAATCACCTGGAACCTGGGCACCTGGTACTTCGGTATCCCCGCCTCCAGTTCCCACACTCTGATCGGTTCGATCCTCGGTGTCGGCCTGGCCAATGCCCTGATCAACGACATTCCCCTGGCTGACGGCGTGAACTGGCAGAAGGCGATCGATATCGGCGCCTCCCTGGTGTTCTCGCCGATGGCCGGCTTTCTGGTCGCAGCCCTGGTGCTGATCGGCCTGAAATGGTGGCGTCCGCTGTCGAAGATGCACAAGACCCCGGACCAGCGCCGCAAGCTCGACGACAAGAAACATCCGCCGTTCTGGAACCGTCTGGTCCTGGTGATCTCGGCCATGGCCGTGAGCTTCGTGCACGGCTCCAACGACGGCCAGAAAGGTATCGGCCTGATCATGCTCGTGCTGATCGGTATCGTGCCGGCGCAGTTCGTACTCGACCTGGGCAGCACCACCTACCAGATCGAACGCACCCGCGATGCCACCGTGCATTTGAGCCAGTTCTACCAGCGCAACAACGCTACCCTCGGCGAGTTCCTGGCACTGGGCAAGAGCGTGAAGGACGACCTGCCGGGCAAGTTCCAGTGCAACCCGCAACAGACCGAACCGACCATCAGCGCTTTGATGGAAACGCTCAAAGGCGTGTCCGACTACCATTCGCTGACCGCCGAGCACCGCATTGAAGTACGTCGCTACCTGCTCTGCCTGGACGACACCGCGAAAAAAGTCGGCAAGCTGCCGGGCCTGGATGCGCGTGAGAAGTCCGACCTGGACAAACTGCGCAAAGACCTGACCGCCACCACCGAATACGCACCGTTCTGGGTGATCCTCGCGGTCGCACTCGCCCTGGGCCTGGGCACCATGGTGGGCTGGAAGCGCGTGGTTCTGACCATTGGCGAGAAGATCGGCAAGCAAGGCATGACCTACGCCCAGGGCATGTCGGCGCAGATCACCACGGCGAGCATGATTGGCCTGGCCAACATCTTCAGCCTGCCGGTGTCCACCACTCACGTGTTGTCTTCGGGTGTGGCCGGGACCATGGTTGCCAACAAGAGCGGCCTGCAAGGCGGCACCGTCAAGACCATTCTGATGGCCTGGGTATTGACCCTGCCGGCGACCGTGGGCCTCTCGGCCGGTTTGTTCTGGCTGGCTTCCAAGGCATTGGGCAGCTGATAGGCTGCGGTTGAAAAAAAGGCGCGCCCCTGAGGGTCGCGCCTTTTTTTTGGCTCTGGTGTTAATAGCCAACAGACCTTTAAGACTGAACCCAGCTCCCACAGAAGGCCGGAATACCAAGTAATCATTACTTCGTAGACGGGTAGATATTCAATTCAAGCAGGCAAAAAAAAGGGCGACCGAAGTCGCCCAAAATGCCTTGCGTGCTCATATACCCGAAAAGACTTACGGTTCTTTACGCTTGTTAGCGTCCTTCCAGATAAAAATTCCAAACCCTGCAAAAAACACCACCATGAGGCTGACCGTCAGCACTCCGGCAATTACCACGTTATCGAAAAACATGACCGGCCTCCCGCTCGTGCCCTGTTGCGATAGGGCCAAGTTAAAGGAGAAGACGGATGGGGAAATTGACGAAGATCAATGTCGCCCGCAACAGGGCGTAAAGAAGGGCAATAACTGACCTGCATCAAAATATGCAGGTGGTTTCAACGCTTTTTCGGTTTCTTTTTCGGTTTCTTCTTGGCGCCACTCAATGGCATCGCTTGTTCAAACGCCTGACGCACCTCATTCAGGCGCTTGTCATTGAGGTCATGCACGCGCTTGGCGCGCTCGGCATTCAGGTCGATCAGCTTGTCATCATCACTCATGGCTTGGCATACGTCGTGGCGGGAATGCCTCAATAATGCGGCCTACCCCGACCCGAGGGCAAATCAGCGGGCGACAAACTGCAGGTCATCGCCCAAAATCGGTACTTTCGATTCGCTTTCCGGAGGCGCCCCCAAGTGGCACTGCACAACGACCTTCCCCCGCTGCTGGCCCTCCGCGCCTTTGAAGCCGTGGCGCGGCACTTGAGTTTTATCAAGGCAGCGAACGAATTGTCGGTGACCCAAAGCGCCTTGAGCCACCAGGTACACAAACTCGAAGAGTACTTGGGCAAACCACTGTTTATCCGACGCACCCGTGCGATTGATCTGACCACCGAAGGCCAGCATTACTACGACGAAATCCGCCCCGCCCTCGACGCCATCGCCGCCGCCACCCGCGCCCAAAAAACAGTACCTACCACCACGGTGCTGCGCGTCGGGCTGCTCGCCTCGTTTGCCACGCTGTGGCTCGCGCCGCGACTGGCCGGGTTTCTCAACCGCTACCCGCATATCCAGGTGGAACTGCTGCCGGCCATTCAACTGGCCAATGTGGCTGCCGCCGAAGTTGACCTGGCGATTCGCTACGGCAAGGGCGACTGGCCTGACGTCCAAACCACGCGCCTGATGGATGAAGTCATTTCCCCCGTGTGCAGCCCGGCCTTCAAAGCCAGCCAACTGCCTGACGGCCCACTGTTGATGGCCACCTCGCATCGCCCATTCGAGTGGACGGACTGGTCTGCGCACTATCAGGTCGACCTCGCCAGCCACCCGCGCGTCATGCTGCACGACTACAACATCGTGGTCGAAGCCGCCGTAGCAGGCCAGGGTATCGCCATGGGTCGCCACCGCCTGATCGAGCGCAAGCTTCAGGACGGCAGCCTGGTGGAAGCTTTCAACTGGCCGCCCTACCGCAGCGACATCGGCTACTGGCTCATCGCTCCGCAAGGCCCCGCCAGCGAAGCCGCCACCTGTTTCAGCGAATGGCTGAAGGACGCCTGCGCAGACGCGTGAGTTTTTTCGATACGTCCTGTGAGATCTATCCGTTTGTCGCCACCCCCTCCTCGCCCACATGCTCAAAGCTCTTACCCTTTGAGGATTGATCATGAGCGACTCCCTGCGCCAACGCGTGCAAGCCCTCGGCCTGACGCTGCCGACGCCCAGCCAGCCGGCGGCCAATTACATCAACCATGTCATCAGCGGCAACCAGTTGTTCGTCTCGGGGCAAATCCCGCTGGTCGACGGCAAGCCTGCTTATTTAGGGCGACTGGGCGAATCCCTCAGCGATGAGGAAGGCGTACAGGCGGCACAACTGGCCGCGCTCGGCCTGCTCGGGCAATTGAGCGATGCCGTGGGTGATGACCTGTCGCGCCTTGTACGCATTCTGCGTTTGGGCGTGTTCATCGCCAGCAGCGGCGACTTCAAGCAGCAAAGTGCTGTGGCCAATGGCGCGTCGAACCTGGTGGTCAACGCCCTCGGCGACAAGGGCCGGCATGTGCGCACCGCCGTGGGTGTGTCCAGCCTGCCCGCGGGCGTTGCGGTGGAGGTTGACGCGATTTTCGAGTTACAGCCGTGAGCCCGCTCGAAGTCCAGCACCTGCGCGACGAAACACCCGGCTGCCAGTCGGGCATCGTGCACTTCAACCACGCCGGCGCTTCGCTGCCCAGCCAGGCCACCCTGGCTGCAATCACCGACCAGATGCAACGCGAAGCCCGCGACGGCCCGATGGAAGCGGGTGAACACGGTGCCGTGCTGGTGGAAAAGGCGCGTCGCGCAGCCGGGCAATTGCTCAATGCGCCCACCTCCTCGATTGCCTTTGCCAGCAGCGGCTCGACGGCCTGGAGCATGGCGTTTCAGGCGCTGGGCGCCTGGCAGCCGGGTGATCGCATTCTGGTAGGCCGCCACGAATGGGGCGGCAATCTGGCCAGCATGGACCTGGCGGTAAAGGCTGGCGCGCGGGTGGAGGTCATTCCCTGCGACACCTCCGGCGCCGTGTGCCCGCAGGCGCTGGAGTCGATGATCGATGCCCGCGTGAAGCTGATCGACCTCACCTGGCTCCCGGCCAACGGCGGCCTGATCAACCCGGCCCAGGCCATCGGCGAAGTGGCCAAGCGTCACGGCGTTCCTTACTTCATCGATGCCGGCCAGGCCGTCGGCCAGTTGCCGGTGGATGTGCAGACGCTGCAATGCGACGTGCTCAAGTCAGCCGGGCGCAAACACCTGCGCGGGCCACGCGGCACGGCGGTTATGTATGTGCGACCAGACTTTTTGCCGCATTTGAACCCCGCCCAGCGCGACGTGTTTTCGGCGCCCTGGACCGCCAGCGGCTTTGACCTGCGAGACGACGCCCGGCGCTTTGAAACCAGCGAAGTGTCTTATGCGTTGTTGGCCGGTTTGGGCAATGCGTTACAGGAGGCCAACCGATTGGGGGTGGAGCGGACGTGGGAACGTGTCTTACAGCTCAGCCAACGAATCCGCGAAGCGTTGTGTGAGATTCCAGGCGTTTCGCTGCACGATCTGGGTACGGCTCAGTCGGGGTTGATCGCCTTCAACCTCGCTGGCTGGGACGCTTTCGAACTCAAGCGACGCCTGGGGTTGAAACGCATCAATATCGGCGCCAATGGCGTGGCGTATACACCACTGGATATGCAGGCGCGGGGGTTGGCCAACATTGCGCGAATTTCCGTCAGCCCGCTCAACAACGAACAGGATACCGAGCTGCTGATGGGGGCCCTGCGGGAACTGCGCGATTAAACCTCGATGTCCACCCACAGGCCCTGACGCGGCGCGTCTTCGATCAACGGCACTACCGGCACGGTGTTGTCGGCGTTGAGCACATCGCCAGGAATCGCCAGGTGCTGCTCGGGGTCTTCGTCGGCTTCGCGGCGGCGCTTCTGTTGCTCCTGCTGGCGGCGCTGTTCTTCGCGCAGAAGAAACGTCGACTGCTCGGCATCCCCCTTTTTCAGGTCGATCGTGCTTTCGTTGGAGCCGGCTTGCACGGGCACCACGGGCGGGATATCCGGCTTCTGACGCGCCGGGTCAAGTTGTGACGTAACCGGCACAACGCTGACGGGCAGCATGGGTGGCAACATAATGATTATTCTCCTGATCAACAGGCTGTCGGCGCCATAAGCGGCGACTTGAGCCGCGCCTGGCCAAGCTGTGACCGAGTCGACACTCGCGAGTGCCCGCCACCCGTCGATTCAACTTCCGAACCACGGCGCAAACAGGGTAGTTTTCGTCAGAGTCCTTGGGCGTGGGGGCTTGTTCCGTTAAGATAGTCGGCTTTTTCACGGCGGGAGTCAGGCAGCATGGCGCAGCAGTATCAACCGGGGCAACGCTGGATTAGTGACAGCGAAGCAGAGCTGGGTTTAGGCACCGTTCTGGCACAGGACGGCCGCTTGTTGACCGTGCTCTATCCGGCCACTGGCGACACCCGCCAGTATGCGCTACGGAATGCGCCCCTCACTCGCGTGAGGTTTTCGCCGGGTGACTCCATCACCCATTTCGAAGGCTGGAAAATGACCGTACAGGAAGTCGACGACGTCGACGGCCTGCTGGTCTACCACGGCCTCAATGGGCAGAACGAGCAGGTCACCCTGCCGGAAACCCAGCTCTCCAACTTCATCCAGTTCCGCCTGGCCAGCGACCGTCTGTTCGCCGGGCAGATCGACCCGCTGGCCTGGTTCTCGCTGCGTTACCACACCCTTGAACACACCAGCCGCCAGTTGCAGTCCTCGCTGTGGGGCCTGGGTGGCGTACGTGCGCAACCTATTGCTCACCAACTGCATATCGCCCGCGAAGTCGCTGACCGTATCGCGCCACGGGTGTTGCTGGCCGACGAAGTTGGCCTGGGTAAAACCATCGAAGCCGGCCTGGTGATCCATCGTCAGTTGCTGTCGGGCCGCGCCAGCCGTGTGCTGATCCTGGTGCCGGAAAACCTGCAGCACCAATGGCTGGTGGAAATGCGCCGCCGCTTCAACCTGCAGGTTGCGCTGTTCGACGAAGAACGCTTTATCGAAAGCGATGCCACCAACCCGTTCGAAGACACCCAGCTTGCGCTGGTCGCGCTGGAATGGCTGGTGGACGACGAAAAGGCCCAGGACGCGCTGTTCGCCGCCGGCTGGGACTTGCTGGTGGTCGACGAAGCTCACCACCTGGTGTGGCACGAAGAAAAAGCCAGCCCGGAATACGCGCTGGTCGAGCAACTGGCCGAAGTCATCCCTGGCGTGCTGCTGCTGACCGCCACCCCGGAACAACTGGGCCAGGACAGCCACTTCGCGCGCCTGCGCCTGCTGGACCCGAACCGTTTCCACGACCTCGCCGCCTTCCGCGCCGAAAGCGAGAACTATCGCCCGGTGGCCGAAGCCGTGCAGGAGCTGCTGGACAAGGGCCGCCTCTCGCCACAAGCGCACACAACCATTCAGGGTTTCCTCGGCAATGAAGGCGAAGCACTGCTGACCGCCGTCAACGATGGCGACACCGAAGCCAGCGCGCGCCTGGTGCGTGAGCTGCTCGACCGCCACGGCACCGGCCGCGTGCTGTTCCGTAATACCCGCGCCGCCGTGCAGGGCTTCCCGGAGCGCAAGCTGCACGCCTACCCGCTGCCAAACCCGGACGAATACCTGGAGTTGCCGCTGGGCGAGCACGCCGAGCTGTACCCGGAAGTCAGCTTCCAGTCGCAGCCGGACATTGAAGAAGAAAACCGCTGGTGGCGCTTCGACCCGCGCGTCGAGTGGCTCATCGACCAGCTGAAAATGCTCAAGCGCACCAAAGTGCTGGTGATCTGCGCCCACGCCGAAACCGCGATGGACCTGGAAGACGCGCTGCGCGTGCGCTCGGGCATTCCGGCCACGGTGTTCCACGAGGGCATGAACATCCTCGAGCGTGACCGCGCCGCCGCCTACTTTGCCGATGAAGAGTTTGGCGCCCAGGTGCTGATCTGTTCGGAAATCGGCAGCGAAGGCCGCAACTTCCAGTTCTCCCACCACCTGGTGCTGTTCGACCTGCCGTCCCACCCCGACCTGCTGGAACAGCGGATCGGCCGCCTGGACCGCATCGGCCAGAAACATGTGATCGAGCTGCACGTGCCGTACCTGGAAACCAGCCCGCAAGAGCGCCTGTTCCAGTGGTACAACGAGGCGCTGAACGCATTCCTCAATACTTGCCCGACCGGCAACGCCCTGCAGCACCAGTTCGGCCCGCGCCTGCTGCCGCTGCTGGAAAACGCCGACGATGGCGAGTGGCAAGCCCTGATCGACGAAGCCCGTGCCGAGCGCGAGCGTCTCGAAGAAGAGCTGCACACCGGTCGCGACCGCCTGCTGGAACTCAACTCCGGCGGCGCGGGTGAAGGCGATGCACTGGTGGAAGACATCCTTGAGCAAGACGACCAGTTCGCCCTGCCGATCTACATGGAAACCCTGTTCGACGCGTTTGGCATCGACAGCGAGGACCATTCGGAAAACGCACTGATCCTCAAGCCAAGCGAAAAAATGCTCGACGCCAGCTTCCCGCTGGGCGACGACGAAGGTGTGACCATCACCTACGACCGCAACCAGGCGCTGTCGCGCGAAGACATGCAGTTCATCACCTGGGAACACCCTATGGTGCAGGGCGGTATGGACCTGGTGTTGTCAGGCTCGATGGGTAACACCGCCGTGGCGCTGATCAAGAACAAGGCGCTCAAGCCGGGCACCGTGTTGCTCGAATTGCTCTACGTGAGTGAAGTGGTTGCACCGCGCTCGCTGCAACTGGGCCGCTACCTGCCGCCGGCTGCGCTGCGCTGCTTGCTGGATGCCAATGGCAACGACCTGTCGAGCCGTGTGTCCTTCGTGACCCTCAACGATCAGTTGGAAAGCGTGCCCCGGGCCAGCGCCAACAAGTTTATCCAGGCCCAGCGCGACCAGCTGACACCACGGATCAACGCCGGCGAAGACAAGATCACCCCGCAACATGCCGAGCGCGTGGCCGAGGCCAAGCGTCGCCTGGCGGCGGATACCGACGAAGAACTGGCGCGCCTGACCGCGTTGCAAGCGGTCAACCCGACCGTGCGTGACAGTGAGTTGGTGGCGTTGCGTAACCAGCGTGAGCAAGGTTTGGCGATGCTGGACAAGGCTGCGCTGAGGCTGGAAGCGATTCGGGTGCTGGTCGCCGGTTGATCGCTGCTTGAAGCAAAAAGGCCCGCGCACTGCGGGCCTTTTTTATTGGCCTTCTGGGCCTCATCGCAGGCAAGCCAGCTCCCACATTGAATGTGTTCGCAAATCAAACTGTGGGAGCTGGCTTGCCTGCGATGAATTCACCCAGATCTTAAGCTGCAACCACCGAAGCCGGTACCTCCACCGCACCCAACCCCTCCTTCATCTTCCTGGCATCGCGCACAAAACTGCGCAACGCCTGGAACAGAAACAGCATGGTCAAGAACAGCGCCACCGGAATCAGGTACATGGCGTCATGCAAGCCCACGGCCTTGTACGCCTCGGTCATCTGCGTAGCGCCGTCGGCATACATCGCCGAGTGGGCAAAATGGTCAGACAAGCCCCCCACCACAATCGGCCCCATGCCGCCGCCCAGCAAGTACAGCCCCGCAAAGAACAGCGCCATCGCCGTGGCCCGCAGGCGTGGCTCGACCACGTCCTGAATCGCCGTGTACACGCAGGTGTAAAAGTTGTAGGCGAACAACCAGCCCACACTGAACAGCGCCACAAACACCCCGATTTCAATCCGCCCGGCATGTAACGCCCAAGCGGTGGTGACGGTGGAGATGATCAGGCTGCACGCGGCAAACAGCAGGCGGCCATTGGCGACGCGTTGATGGATCTTGTCGGCTATCCAGCCACCCAGGGTCAGGCCCACCAGCCCTGTGATACCGACGATTACCCCCGTGGCCACTGCCGCGTCCTGCAACGGCATCAGAAAATAGCGCTGCAGCATCGGCACCAGAAACGAGTTGCACGCATAGGTGGCGAAGTTAAAGCACAGCCCGGCCAGCACCAGCCATAGAAAGGTCGGCACGGCCAGTACACGACGAATCGGGCGGTCGACGCGTTCCTGGGAGACTTGCACGGTTTCTGCGGCGCCGCGCTTGGGTTCCTTTATATAGAACATGAAAATGGCCAGGATCAGCCCCGGCACGGCGGCAATAAAAAACGGCGCGCGCCAGCTGTCGAACGCTTTGACCATGGCGCCGATGGTGAAAAACGCCAGCAACAGCCCCAGCGGCAGGCCCAGCATGAAAATCCCCATGGCCCGCGCGCGACGATGCGCCGGGAACAGGTCGCCGATCAGCGAGTTGGCGGCCGGCGCATAGCTGGCTTCGCCAATGCCGATGCCCATGCGCACCAGCAGAAACGTCCAGAAACTGCCGACCATGCCGTTAACCGCCGTCAACCCGCTCCAGGCGAACAGGCCCCAGCCCATCAATTTGCTGCGCGAGCCGGTGTCCGCCAGGCGCCCGAGCGGCAGCCCGGCGATGGCGTAGACGATGGTGAAGGCGGTGCCGATGATGCCGAGCTGAAAGTCGCTCAGGTGCCATTCCATGCGGATCGGCTCGATGATGATTGCGGGAATGGTGCGGTCGAAAAAATTGAACAGGTTGGCGAGAAACAACAGGAACAGAATGCGCCAGGCATTCGCCGCTTGGGTCGAGTTCTGCATGGGTCCGTCTCTTTTATTGTTATGAGAGCTGCGATGCCCGATGCATCCTGCCCGGTATGTGCAACATAGTCAGGCGGGCCACGGTTGTCTGTAATGATTCGTAAAGCTGATAGGGCATGATTTCACCCGTCGCCATGGGACTTTCCCCACGAAAATATAAGTGCCGCCCCCTCTTCCCAACGGCCATGGCCCGGCTAGAATGGCGAGCCTTCCCGTAGCACCCCCCTACTATTTTTCTTATTGATGACGCCCATGTCCGAAGCCAGTCCGTGTCTGAGTTGCGGTGCCTGCTGTTCATACTTTCGTGTGTCTTTCTTTTGGGGAGAGTGCGCCTCATCGGGCGGCACGGTGCCCGACGACCTGGTGGTACAGATCAACCCCACCCGCGTGGCGATGATCGGCACCGACCAGAAACCCGCGCGTTGCTGCAGCCTGGAAGGCGAAGTGGGCAAGGGCACAAGTTGTTCGATCTACGAACTGCGCTCCAGCCCCTGCAGGGAGTTCGATGCATCGTGGAGCCAGGGCGTGCAAAACGTCGATTGCGACGCCGCCCGCGCGGCCTTTGGCCTGCCGCCACTTGAAGCACCGTTCGAACTGGACCTGCCGATCAGCGCTTAGCATCAAACGCTATGGCAGGCATGCCAAAATGGTTGAGAGCAAAATGCCATTATCCATGGCGATTCCCGTGAGGCTTCTATACTCGATGTCGTAGGCCGTTGCTGTAGGCAACGGCTCCATGACTTTGACGGGACTTGCTATGGAATGGCTTGGTTTGCATTTTTTTACCGACCTTCCGGACACCGGGCACTTATTACTCAACTGCAGTCATAACCCCTTTCTGGTGCTGCTGGCGTATTTGGTCGCCTGTGCGGCGGGGTTCGGCACGCTGGACATGGCCGAACGCGTGGGTCATGTCGAGGACCCGACTGCCCGTCGCCATTGGCGCTGGCTGGGTGCCGGGTGCCTGGCCGGCGGGATCTGGTCGACGCACTTCATCAGCATGCTGGCCTTCCAGGCGCCGATCGCCATTCATTACGAATTGCTCATGACGTTCGCCTCGCTGGTGATCGCGCTGATCGCCTCGCTGTTCGCCATGCAGACCCTCAGTCATGCCCACCTGCGTTTTCATCAATACCTGCTGGCGTCGGTGTGGATGGGGCTCGGCATCGCGTTGATGCACTACGTCGGCATGTCGGCCATGCGTTCCCAGGCACAGGTGTATTTCGAGACAGGCCTGTTCATGGCCTCGGTGGGCATTGCCATCGGCGCCAGCCTCACCGCGCTGTTGCTGTCGTGTTACCTGCGTGACGGCGCCGGTGTGTTTCACCAACTGCTCAAATACGCCGCCAGCCTGGTGCTGGGGGCGGGCATCCTGAGCATGCATTTCACCGGCATGGCCGCGATGCAAATGCTGGTGCCCACCGGCGCCGACCTGTCGATGCCGGTGGACAACAACCCCATTCAACTCGGGTTGTCGGTGGCGGTGATTACGTTGTTGGTCATCGGCAGCAGCGTCAGCGCCGCCCTGGCGGACAAAAAGCTGCAACACAAGGAGCGCGACCTGCGCCGGGTCAACGCCTTGCTCAGCGAACTGGATCAGGCCCGCGCCTCGCTGCAACAGGTGGCCCACTACGACGCCCTGACCAGCCTGCTTAACCGCCGGGGTTTCAACCAGCTTTTCGCGGAAAAAGTCGCGGAAAAAACCGCCAGCAACGGCATGTTGGCGGTGATTTTCCTCGATATCGACCATTTCAAGCGTATCAACGACAGCCTCGGCCACGACGCCGGCGACCAATTGCTCACGGTGCTCGCCGGGCATATCAAGGGCTCGGTGCGCAGCCATGACGACGTGGTCGCCCGGTTTGGCGGCGACGAGTTCTGCATCCTGATCAGCATCCATCACCGCGATGAAGCCCGGCACCTGGCCCAGCGCATCATGCAGAAAATGAAAGAGCCCATCGAACTGGCCGGCCGGCGCATGGTGATGACCACCAGCATTGGTATTAGCCTGTTTCCCGATGATGGCCTGACGTGCGAAGAACTGCTGAAAACCGCGGACCTGGCGCTCTACCAATCCAAGGACACCGGGCGCAACAGCCTGAATTTCTTCAGCTCCAACCTGAAAACCCGTGCCTTCCTGGAGCTGCAACTGGAAGAGGAACTGCGTGCTGCCCTGCGCACCCGCAATGAATTGGTGCTGTTCTACCAACCCATTTTCGACATGAAGCTCGGCAAGGTCACCCGCCTGGAAGCCCTGGTGCGCTGGCAGCACCCACGCCACGGGCTATTGGCACCGGACCGGTTTATCGGCATCGCCGAAAGCAACGGGCTGATCGCCGACCTGGATCACTGGGTATTGCGCCAGGCCTGCCACGATTTGAGCCTGCTGTCGGATCGCGGCTATACCGACCTGACCATGGCCGTGAACTGTTCGGCGCTGAACCTGGCGCGTGACGAGCTGGCCGATGAAATCGAAGACGCGCTGCGTTTCGCGGGGATTGCCGCCAACCGCCTGGAATTGGAAGTCACTGAAAATGCGCTGATGGGCAATATCAGCAGCACCCTGGCGCTGTTGCGACAAATCCGTGCGCTGGGGGTATCGCTCGCAATTGATGACTTCGGCACCGGCTATTCGTCATTGGCGTATCTGAAACGCCTGCCGCTCAACACGCTGAAGATTGATCGTTCGTTTATTCAGGACATCCCGCGGTCCACCGCCGACATCGAGATCGTCCAGGCGATTATCGGCATGGCCCACACCCTGCACCTGCAAGTCGTCACCGAAGGCGTGGAAACCCAGGCGCAATTCGAGCTGCTGCTCAAGCATGGCTGCGATTTCATTCAGGGTTATTTGCTCAGCCCGGCGGTGCCTGCCAGCGATATCGTCGGCGTGATGCAAGGCATTCACATGCGCAACCCGCTCTACCCTTTCAGCGTGGAAGGCAACAAGGATGCGTCATCGCCAAAAGAGCCGGCACCGGGGCGTATCGGCCCGCCCTCCATTGTTCGCCCCATTCGCTGACACCCAATGAAGAAGGCATCCCTCCACAGCAGCAGTGCGCTTACACGCTGAAACAATTCCCCGGGCATTTCCGCCGGCATGAAACTGTTCCCGTGACGCGCACGTCACCCTGTTCTGTGACCTTTCTCTACGGCAAGGTGCCATCACGGCGCAAGCGGTTACTCGGCTACACACTTGCGACGGCGAAAACCACGCACATTATTGGTGCGCCCGTTTATTGCGCTGCCCTTTCCTGGATCAGAATCCACGGCGAAACCACCACCGCCCACAGGCTCGGGTCACGCTCGACCAGGTCCAATGCCCGCGTTGCAGACACTTCGCCAAGGCTCCCGGCAGCCAGCCACGCAGCGACTTTGTCGCGGTTATCCTCGGCCATTCCCTCGGCTGCTTCGATCAAATCCAGGCCGGCGTCGACCCACAATAGGGCACCCTTGGCAAAGAACGGTTCAAGCTCCTTCCAGGAAATTTCGGCGGTTTCACCGAGCAGCTTGGCATAGAGGGTGCTAGGTTCTTGCGTCATGGGAGTTCACCTGAATAAAAAATCGGCGCAATCATAGCGTCAGCGCTCAGGCAGAAAAACCCAGTTGCAAATGAGGCACCGAACGAAAGTGTCAGGAAAGCCAAGGATTGCCCGAAACTCTGGCATAACCCCGCCGCAATTCTGTCTTTTTCTTTCATTTAAGCGACACCCCCGGCTTTTGCCCCCAGCAGCCAGCTTTTCAAGCGATCAACCGGCGCTCTACACTGTACCGGTACAGTTGCCGGGGCACTGCCGGGGGGATATCCGAGATATCTGATCCGGTTCTACAGCTCACAAGGCCGCTAGAACTATAAAAAATACAACAGCAAGAGTGGAGCACTATGAATAAGGCTACTAAGCAGATTTCCAAACTGTTTGCCGCTATGGTCCTGGCTGGGGTTGCCGGCCATTCGTTCGCAGCCGACACCATCAAGATCGGCATCGCCGGCCCTAAAACCGGCCCGGTGACGCAATACGGCGACATGCAATTCATGGGTGCCAAACAGGCCATCAAAGACATCAACGCCAAGGGCGGCGTAGACGGCAAGATGCTTGAGGCCAAGGAATACGACGACGCGTGCGATCCGAAACAAGCCGTGGCCGTTGCCAACAAAGTGGTCAACGACGGCGTCAAGTTCGTGGTCGGTCACCTCTGCTCCAGCTCCACTCAGCCCGCTACCGACATCTACGAAGACGAAGGCGTGATCATGATCACTCCGGCTGCCACCAGCCCGGAAATCACCGCCCGTGGTTACAAGCTGGTGTTCCGCACCATCGGCCTCGACAGCGCCCAGGGCCCGGCGGCCGGCAACTACATCGCCGACCACGTGAAGCCTAAAGTCGTTGCCGTCCTGCACGACAAACAGCAATACGGTGAAGGCATCGCCACCGCCGTTAAACAGACCCTCGAGAAGAAAGGCGTGAAAGTGGCCGTCTTCGAAGGCCTGAACGCCGGTGACAAGGACTTCTCCTCGATCATCCAGAAACTCAAGCAAAACAACGTCGACTTCGTTTACTACGGCGGCTACCACCCTGAGCTGGGTCTGATCCTGCGTCAGTCGAAAGAAAAAGGCCTGAACGCCAAGTTCATGGGCCCTGAAGGCGTCGGCAACGACTCCATTTCGCAGATCGCCCAGGACGCTTCCGAAGGCCTGCTGGTAACCCTGCCGAAGTCCTTCGACGCCGACCCGGAAAACAAAGCCATTGTTGATGCCCTCAAGGCTGACGGCAAAGACCCAAGCGGCCCGTTCGTGTTCCCGGCCTACTCGGCGGTAGAAGTGATCGCCGGCGGCATCAAGGCCGCGAAAAGCGAAGACACCGCCAAAGTGGCAGCCGCCATCCACGCGGGCACCTTCAAAACCCCTACCGGCGAACTGAGCTTCGACGCCAAGGGCGACCTGAAGGACTTCAAATTCGTGGTCTACGAATGGCACTTCGGTAAGCCGAAAACCGAAGTTTCCCCTCAGTAAGCCAGGCGTTACTGGCCCAACAAGCCCACTGTGAAAGCAGTGGGCTTTGTTTTACGAGGTTTATGGGCCTGACACCCGCGATCCGGGCGCTGGCTCACCTGAAAATCTTAAAACCGTCACCAGCGGTTCGCTGGCAAACGCTTTGTGCAAATGTGCTCACAGAACACAGCACAGGGCCGGAACATGACTCCACCAGTGAAATGCGTATCGGGTTTTTAGGAGCGTTGTAATGCCTGAGATCTATCATTTTTTCCAACAGCTGGTTAATGGCCTGACCATTGGCAGCACCTATGCCTTGATAGCCATTGGCTACACAATGGTTTACGGCATCATTGGAATGATTAACTTCGCCCATGGCGAGGTGTACATGATTGGCTCCTACGTGGCCTTCATCGCCCTTGCCGGGCTGGCCATGCTGGGGATCCACTCTCTGCCGCTGTTGATGACCGCCGCCTTTATCGCGTCGATCGTCGTGACCAGTGCCTATGGCTACAGTATCGAACGCGTTGCCTACCGACCCTTGCGTGGCAGCAACCGTCTGATCCCGCTGATTTCCGCCATCGGCATGTCGATCTTCCTGCAGAACACGGTATTGCTGTCCCAGGACTCCAAGGACAAGTCCATTCCCAACCTGATCCCGGGGAGCATCTCCTTCGGCCCGGGTGGCGCACAGGAAGTGCTGATTTCGTACATGCAGATTCTGGTTTTCGTCGTCACCCTGGTGGCGATGCTGGGCCTGACCCTGTTCATCTCCCGCTCCCGTCTGGGGCGCGCCTGCCGGGCCTGCGCCGAAGACATCAAGATGGCCAACCTGCTGGGCATCAACACCAACAACATCATCGCCCTGACCTTCGTGATCGGTGCCGCGCTGGCCGCCGTCGCGGCGGTGCTGCTGAGCATGCAGTACGGCGTGATCAACCCCAACGCCGGTTTCCTGGTAGGCCTCAAGGCCTTTACCGCGGCGGTATTGGGCGGCATCGGCAGTATTCCGGGCGCCATGCTCGGCGGGCTGGTGCTGGGTGTGGCTGAAGCCTTTGGCGCCGATATCTTCGGTGACCAGTACAAGGACGTCGTGGCGTTCGGCCTGTTGGTTCTGGTGCTGTTGTTCCGTCCGACCGGCATTTTGGGCCGTCCGGAGGTTGAGAAAGTATGAGCAGATATCTTAAATCGGCGTTTTTCAGCGCGCTGTTGGTTTGGGCGGTTGCGTTCCCCGTACTCGGCCTCAAGCTGAGCATTGTCGGCATCAACCTGGAAGTGCATGGCACCGGTCCCGTGACCCTGACCATCATCGCCCTGTGTTCGGTACTGATGTTCCTGCGCGTGTTGTTCAGCGATCAGTTCAGTGCCGTGTTCAAGGGCAACCGTGGCCCGCTGGTATCGCCCAAGGTCAGCCAGTTCCTGACCCTGCCGCGCACCCAGCGCTACATCATCATCGCGTTGATCATCGCCGCGCTGATCTGGCCGTTCTTCGGCTCGCGCGGCGCAGTCGACATCGCCACGCTGATCCTGATCTACGTGTTGCTGGGCCTGGGCCTGAATATCGTGGTAGGCCTGGCCGGCCTGCTCGACCTGGGTTACGTGGGCTTCTACGCCGTGGGTGCCTACACCTACGCGTTGCTGTCGCATTACCTGGGCTGGAGCTTCTGGATCTGCCTGCCGCTGGCGGGCATGGCAGCGGCCACGTTCGGCTTCCTGCTGGGCTTCCCGGTGTTGCGCCTGCGCGGTGACTACCTGGCGATCGTGACCCTGGGTTTCGGTGAAATCATCCGCTTGTTCCTGCGCAACCTCACCGACATCACCGGCGGCCCGAACGGCATCAGCAACATTCCCAAGCCGACTTTCTTCGGCCTGTCGTTCGACCGCAGTGCTGCCGAAGGCATGCAGACCTTCCACGAATACTTCGGGATCGACTACAACCCGGTGAGCAAAGTGGTGTTCCTGTACCTGGTGGCGCTGCTGCTGGCACTGGCCGCTCTGTTCGTGATCAACCGTTTGCTGCGCATGCCGATCGGCCGTGCGTGGGAAGCGCTGCGCGAAGACGAGATCGCCTGCCGGGCCCTGGGCCTGAACCCGACCATCATCAAGCTCTCCGCGTTTACCCTGGGCGCCGCGTTCGCCGGTTTCGCCGGCAGTTTCTTCGCCGCTCGCCAGGGTTTGGTCACCCCGGAGTCGTTCACCTTCATCGAGTCGGCGATCATCCTCGCCATCGTGGTACTGGGTGGCATGGGCTCGCAACTGGGCGTGATCCTGGCAGCGATCATCATGATCCTGCTGCCCGAGATGATGCGTGAGTTCAGCGACTACCGCATGTTGATGTTCGGCGCCCTGATGGTGCTGATGATGATCTGGCGACCTCAAGGCCTGCTGCCCATGCAACGTCCACACATGGAGCTGCGCAAATGAGCCGCGAGATCCTGAAAGTCGAAAACTTGAGCATGCGCTTCGGCGGCTTGCTGGCGGTCAACGGCGTGGCCCTGACCGTCAAAGAGAAACAGGTTGTGGCATTGATCGGCCCGAACGGCGCCGGCAAGACCACGGTGTTCAACTGCCTCACCGGCTTCTACAAGCCGAGCGGCGGCAGCATCCTGCTGGATGGCCAGCCGATCCAGGGCCTGGCCGGTCACGAAATCGCCCGCAAGGGAGTGGTGCGCACTTTTCAGAACGTGCGGTTGTTCAAGGACATGACGGCAGTGGAAAACCTGCTGATTGCCCAGCACCGTCACCTGAACACCAACTTCTTCGCCGGTCTGTTCAAAACCCCGTCGTTCCGCAAGAGCGAGCGCGAGGCCATGGAGTACGCCGAGTACTGGCTGGACAAGGTCAACCTCACCGAGTTTGCCAACCGCCCTGCCGGCACCCTGGCCTATGGTCAGCAACGTCGCCTGGAAATCGCCCGCTGCATGATGACCCGCCCGCGGATCCTGATGCTCGACGAACCGGCCGCCGGCCTGAACCCCAAGGAAACCGAAGACCTCAAGGCGCTGATCGGCGTGTTGCGTGAGGAAAACAACGCCACCGTGCTGCTGATCGAACACGACATGAAACTGGTCATGAGCATTTCCGACCATATCGTGGTGATCAATCAGGGTACGCCGCTGGCGGACGGGACGCCGGAGCAGATCCGCGACAATTCCGAAGTGATCAAAGCCTACTTGGGGGAAGCGTAAAATGCTGCAATTCGAAAACGTTTCCACTTTCTACGGCAAGATCCAGGCCCTGCACAGCGTCAACGTGGAGGTGCGTCAGGGTGAAATCGTTACGCTGATCGGTGCCAACGGGGCCGGCAAGTCGACGCTGCTGATGACCTTGTGCGGCTCGCCCCAGGCTCACAGCGGCAGCATCCGTTACATGGGTGAGGAACTGGTGGGCAAGCATTCCGCCGAAATCATGCGCAAAAGCATCGCGGTGGTGCCGGAAGGCCGTCGCGTGTTCTCGCGCCTGACCGTGGAAGAGAACCTGGCCATGGGCGGGTTCTTCACCGACAAGGGCGACTACCAGGCGCAGATGGACAAGGTGCTGCACCTGTTCCCTCGGCTCAAGGAACGCTTCAGCCAGCGTGGCGGCACCATGTCCGGCGGTGAGCAGCAAATGCTCGCCATCGGCCGGGCGCTGATGAGCAAGCCCAAGCTGCTGCTTCTGGACGAGCCATCCCTGGGCCTGGCACCCATCATCATCCAGCAGATCTTCGACATCATCGAACAACTGCGCAAGGACGGTGTGACGGTG
Source organism: Pseudomonas tolaasii NCPPB 2192 (assembly GCF_002813445.1). NCBI lineage: Bacteria > Pseudomonadati > Pseudomonadota > Gammaproteobacteria > Pseudomonadales > Pseudomonadaceae > Pseudomonas > Pseudomonas tolaasii. The sequence continues at coordinate 3,008,734 of NZ_PHHD01000001.1, read as the reverse complement.
TTTCTGGTGGAACAGAACGCCAACCAGGCACTGAAAATCGCCGACCGCGCCTACGTGCTGGAAAATGGCCGGGTGGTGATGCAGGGCACGGGTGAGCAATTGCTGACCGACCCGAAAGTGCGCGAGGCGTACCTCGGGGGCTAAGAAACGGTTGCTGTAGAAACCGGATCTAAAATGTGGGAGCGGGCTGGTGTGAGAGCTGGCTTGCCTGCGATGGCATCACCACGGTGTGACTGACACACCGAGGTGCGCGCATCGCGGGCAAGCCCGGCTCCCACACCAGTGCGCTCCCACTTTTTTTGCGCTATGCAAAATTTTTTAAATTATTTTCGCCAGGCGTGTAACGAAATACATCCTGCTGCCTCTAGTGGAGTAAGCAGGCAAACACGCCTGATACCTCAACCCACTGCTGGAGCTCCACCATGACTACCAAACTCTCCGCCGCTACCCTGATCCTGGCCCTCGGTTCGGCCCTGAGCCTGTCCGCCATGTCCAACCTGGCCCACGCCGACGACGCGAAAATGGACAAATGCTTCGGCGTCGCCGAAGCCGGCAAGAACGATTGCGCCGCAGGCGCCGGCACCACCTGCGCCGGCACTTCGAAAGTCAAAGACCAGGCCAACGCCTGGAAACTGGTCCCCGCCGGCACTTGCGGCAAAACCACCAGCTCCACTTCGCCGACCGGTTTCGGCCAGATGCAAGCCTTCACCGCCAAGTCCTGAAACCCTGCACAGCCTGAGTACTGATGATGACGCTTTCACCCCAACACACGGTCTCGCCAGCTCAGGTGCCCGGCCTCCCTTACAGGGCCGGGCTGGGGCTGAAGAGCGAGCACTTCCTCGAAGTGCTCGAGACTTCGCCCGACATCGGTTTTTTTGAAGTGCACGCCGAAAACTACATGGTGGCCGGCGGCCCGTTTCACCACTACCTGGGTTTGATCCGCGAGCAGTACCCGCTGTCATTGCATGGCGTGGGCCTGTCCATCGGCGGCGAAGGGCCATTGAACCGTGAGCACCTGGCACGGCTGGCCACGCTGCTCGAACGCTATCAACCCCACTCTTTTTCCGAACACCTGGCCTGGTCCAGCCACGGCCCGGTGTTTCTCAATGACTTGCTGCCCGTCGCCTACGACGCCGCCACCCTGAACCGCGTGTGCGACCACATCGACCAGGTGCAAAGCAGCCTCAAGCGGCCGATGCTGCTGGAGAACCCCTCGACCTACCTGCAATTCCGGCATTCCACGCTCGACGAGGCGGACTTCATCAGCGAGATCATCCGTCGCACCGGCTGCGGGCTGTTGCTGGACGTCAACAACGTCTATGTATCGTGCATCAACCACCAGCGTGATCCTCTTTCCTACATCGATGCGCTGCCATTAGGCGCCGTGGGTGAGATTCATCTGGCAGGTTTTGCCGAAGACACCGACAGCCTGGGCGACCGCCTGCTGATCGACGACCACGGTGCGCCCATCGATAACGCGGTGTGGCAGCTGTATGAGCAGGTGCTGGCCCGTACCGGCCCGGTGGCCACACTGATCGAGCGGGACAACCAGGTGCCGGCCTTCAGCGTCCTGCACGCGGAAGCCCGGCACGCCGACTGGCACCTCGCGCAGGTGACCCCATGAGCCATCAAACAGCGTTTGCCAACGCCCTGCTCGCATCTGACCAGGCGTGCCCCGAAGGTGTTTTCAGCAGCAACGGCGCTGATCCCGCCAGCCGTTTTGCCGTGTACCGCAACAATGTGCACTGCTCGTTGATCAATGCCCTGGCAGCGGCTTACCCGGTGACACTGCAGTTAGTCGGCGAGGAGTTTTTTCGCGCGATGGCCGCCCTGTTCGTACAAGCCTGCCCGCCGACCAGCCCGCTGATCAGCGAGTACGGCAGTGCATTCGCGGCATTTATCGAAGATTTTGAACCGGCGCAAAGCGTGCCTTACCTCGCCGACGTTGCACGCCTGGAACGCCTGCGCGTGCGTGCCTACCACGCAGCGGACCCCCAAACGCTGGACCAACAGGCGGTGCTCACCGCGCTGCAAGGCCAGGCAAACCTGGGGAAACTGCGCCTGCACCTGCACCCATCGCTGGCCACCCTGGATTCGGCTTATGCGGTGGTGGCGGTTTGGGCTGCGCATCAAGCCGAGGACGCCGTGGAAACCCTGGACCCCTGGCACGCCCAAGGCGCGCTGGTCTTGCGCCAGGGCCTGACCGTCAAGGTGTTCAACATCGACCGCGGCTCGGTCGCCTTTATCAACAGCCTGAACCAGGGCACGGAACTGGAGGCAGCGGTGGCTCATGCCCTCGAAGCCTCCACCGAATTCGACCTGAACCACTGCCTGACACTACTGATCAGTCACGACGCCATCACTGGCCTGCACCCAGAACAAAAGGAATCGCCATGAGCACCTTCGCTTCGAACCCCATCAACCGGGTGATTGCACTGTTCGAGAAAATTCCCTACAGCCTGATCGCCTTTCTCGCACGCTTCTCCATTGCGGCGGTGTTCTGGAAGTCCGGGCAAACCAAGGTCGAAAACTTTGCGATCGACTTGGTCAGCGGTACGTTCCAACTGGGCGCGCCACGGCTGGCCCCCTCCACTATTCCGCTGTTCCAGAGCGAATATCACGTGCCGCTGCTCTCGCCGGAAGTGGCTGCACACCTGTCTGCGTTCGCCGAACACTTTTTCCCGGCGCTGATCCTGATCGGCTTCGCCACGCGCTTCTCGGCCCTGGCGCTGATCGGCATGACGCTGACCATTCAGCTGTTTGTCTACCCGGAAGCCTACCCGACCCACGGCACCTGGATCGCGATTCTGCTGCTGTTGGTCGCCAAAGGCCCGGGTTGCCTGTCCATCGACCACCTGATCGCCCGTCGCTACCGTTAAAGACGGTCCAGGGCTTCGCCGCTGCGCTTGAACCAGTCCACCAGGTAATCGGCAAGTACCTGGGTGCGACGCGGCAGCCCGCCCTGATAAGGGTGAACCAGATACATCGGCAGGCTTCGCGTCTGGTAATCACGCAGGAGCCAGCGCAATCGGCCGTCAGCCAATTCCGCCGGTAACACGTAAGACGGCAGGCGTGCGATGCCGGCGCCAACCAACGCGGCTTTTTTCAGCAGGTTGTAGTGGTTGGAGGCAAAGGTGCCGCTGACCCGCACCCGCAACAGCTCATGTTGCTGGTGATAGAGCCACTCCTCGCGCCCGCTGTAATGGCTGTTGAGCAGACAGGTATGGGTGGCGAGATCAGCCGGGGTCAAGGGTTCGCCGTGTTCCTCAAGGTAGGCCGGGCTGGCGCACGTCATTTCGTGCCAGGCCAGCAGCGGCCTGGCTACCAGCCGCTCATTTTCAATAGCCCCGGTGCGCACGCCCAAATCGAAGCCGTCCCGCGCCAGGTCGCGGTAGCTGTTATTCAGCTCCAGCTCGATCTGCACCTGTGGGTATTGCTTGGAAAACTCCAGCAACAAGCCATCGAAGAAGGTTTCCCCCAACGAGACCGGAACCGTCATACGCACCGGCCCGGCCAAATCGTCCTTGAGCCGCGCCAACGCCTGACGTGCCCGGTCCACCTGGACGACAAGCGCCTGAGCCTGGGGCAACAACGCCGCCCCGGCAGCAGTGAGGCTGAGCTTGCGCGTGGTTCGATGCAGCAGCACCACGGAAAACTGCGCCTCCAATTGGCTGATGCGCTTGGACAACTGGCCCTTACTGCAGCCGAGTTGCTCGGCGGCCACGGTGAAACTGCCGGCTTCGATCAGCACGGCAAAGGCCGCCAGGTCATCCATCTCGCTCATGGATTGTTTCCATTTGAAAACCAAAGGTTGCCTATTAGCGCGTTTATCCAGAGAAAAAGCCACTCTAGACTGAAACCTCACTTACCCCCTGGAGGAACAGCACGATGAAAATCCTATTGATTGGTGCCAGCGGCACGGTCGGTTCAGCGGTCAAGGCAGAGCTGGCGCAGCGTCACGAAGTGATCAGCATCGGGCGCAACAGCGGCGACTTCCAGGTGGACATCAGCGACAGCGCCTCGATCCGCAAGCTGTTCGAGCAAACCGGCAAGTTCGACGCCCTGATCTGCGCCGCGGGCAGCGTCAACTTTGTCGCGCTGGGCGACATGAGCGAAACCGATTTTGAGCTGGGCCTGCGTGACAAGCTGATGGGCCAGGTCAATCTGCTGCTGATCGGCCGCGAATACGCCAACGACGGCGCCTCGTTCACCTTCACCAGCGGCATTTTGAACCGTGACCCGATCCGCACCGGTGCCTCGGCGGCGCTCGTCAACGGCGCGCTGGATGCGTTCGTCAAAGCGGCCGCTATCGAATTGCCACGCGGCCTACGCGTCAACTCGGTGAGCCCGACCGTGCTGCTCGAAGCGATGGGCAGCTATGCGCCCTACTTCCGCGGGTTCAAACCGGCGACCGGTGCCGATGTGGCGCTGGCCTACGCAAAAAGCGTCGAGGGATTGCAGACCGGTCAGACCTTTATCGTAGGCTGAATCCCGCGTCTGTAAGAATCGCCTGAAGCCGGGCGACGGGCTTGTGATGCAGCGCCAGCCTGCGTAACGTGGCGGCACTTGTTTGGAGACCGATCAATGCGTGCCGTCCGTACCCTCGCCCTGTTTGCCCTGCTGCCCCTGTTCACCGCTTGCCAGATGTTCGAAAGCGAGCCGGCCAAACCCTCCACTGTCGGGATGACCCGCATGCAGGGCGAGCTGACGGCCGTGGGCGGCAAGCTGTTGTTCCAGCCCTGTGGCGACCAGCGCAACTACGTGGTCAACGACACCGGCGGCACCAGTGTGCTGCAGGAAGCCGCCTCCCTGGCCGGCCAGCAAGGTGCGCTGTTTGCCGACCTGCGTGGCAAATTTTCCGGAGTCGCCGCCGGCACCCAGGGGTCGGTGGAGTTGCAGCAGCTCTATCGCGTCGAGCGTTCGACCTCGGCCTGCAACGACCCCGACTTCAAACGCATGATCCTGCGCGCCAACGGCCATAAACCGGCGTGGGCGATGAACGTCACGGCCAAGGGCATGGTGCTTGAACGTGAGGGCCAGCCACCGCTGGCGGTGCCCTATGTCGAGGAACAGATCGGCGACGGTCGCTTCAACCTGATGACCGAAGCCAACAACCAGCACGTCGAACTGTGGGTCGCGCCGCAGCGTTGCGTGGACCCGGTCAGCGGCAGCTTGCAGCACATGACTGCCGAGTTGCGCGTCAACGGCCAGGTACAACGCGGTTGCGCGGCATTTGGTGGCTCGCGCGACGACTGATTGCGCCCTGCGCGGTTTTAACCTGACGGAAAACCGCCATTGGGGCTTATAATCGCCGGTTTGCAAAACAGCCGGCCTTTTTGCCCGCCGCCTACCGGACCCTGTCATGTTACGAATCACCGAACTCAAGCTGCCCATCGACCATCCCGAAGAAGACCTGCGGCCTGCCATCGTGCAGCGCCTGGGCATCGCCAGTGATGACCTGCTCGATTTCACCCTGTTCAAACGCAGCTACGACGCGCGCAAAAAATCGTCGGAGCTGTGCTTCATCTACACCATCGACCTGAACGTAAAGGGTGAAGCCGCGCTGCTGCTCAAGTTCGCCGACGACCGCAACGTCAACCCGGCGCCGGACGTCAGCTACAAGGTGGTAGGCCAGGCGCCGGAAGGCCTGACTGAACGGCCGATCGTCGTCGGTTTCGGCCCGTGCGGGATCTTCGCAGGGCTGCTGCTGGCACAGATGGGCTTCAAGCCGATCATCCTCGAGCGTGGCAAGGAAGTGCGCCAGCGCACCAAGGACACCTGGGGCCTGTGGCGTAAAAGCGTGCTGAACCCCGAGTCCAACGTGCAATTTGGCGAGGGCGGCGCCGGGACCTTTTCCGACGGCAAACTGTACAGCCAGATCAAGGACCCGAAATTCCACGGCCGCAAAGTGCTGCACGAGTTCGTCAAGGCCGGCGCGCCGGAGGAGATTCTCTACGTCAGCAAGCCGCATATCGGCACCTTCCGCCTGACCGGCGTGGTGGAAAACATGCGCCAGCAGATCATCGCCCTCGGCGGTGAAGTGCGTTTCGAACAGCGCGTGACAGACGTGCTGATCGAAGACGGCCAACTGCACGGCGTGGTCATCGACGGCGGCGAGCAAATCCTCTCCAAACACGTGATCCTGGCCCTGGGCCACAGCGCCCGCGACACCTTCCGCATGCTCCACGGCCGTGGCGTGTACATGGAAGCCAAGCCGTTCTCGGTGGGTTTCCGCATCGAACACCCGCAATCGCTGATCGACGCGGCGCGCCTGGGCAAATACGCCGGGCACCCGAAACTCGGCGCCGCCGACTACAAGCTGGTGCACCACGCCAAAAACGGCCGCTCGGTCTACAGCTTCTGCATGTGCCCCGGCGGTACGGTTGTCGCGGCGACTTCCGAGCCGAACCGCGTCGTCACCAACGGCATGAGCCAGTACTCGCGTAACGAACGCAATGCCAACTCCGGCATCGTGGTCGGCATTACCCCCGAAGTGGATTACCCGGGCGGCCCGCTGGCCGGTATCGAACTGCAGGAACGCCTGGAGTCCCACGCCTATGTCCTCGGCGGCAGCAACTACGAAGCGCCGGCGCAGCTTGTAGGAGACTTCATCGCAGGCAAACCCTCCACCGCCCTTGGCAGTGTCGAACCGTCCTACAAACCAGGCGTGGCACTGGGTGACCTGGCCCTGGCCTTGCCGGACTTCGCCATCGAAGCCATCCGTGAGGCGCTCCCCGCGTTCGAGAAGCAGATCAAGGGCTACTCGCTGCACGACGCAGTATTGACCGGGATCGAGACCCGCACGTCATCGCCATTGCGGATTACCCGTAACGAAGCGATGCAGAGTCTGAACGTGAAAGGCCTGTTTCCGGCCGGTGAAGGCGCGGGTTATGCGGGCGGGATTCTGTCGGCAGGCGTGGACGGTATCCGGATTGCCGAGGCATTGGCGCGGGATATGTTGGGCCTTGAGGCCTGATCACGTTATTACGACCAGCACCATCAATTGTGGGAGCTGGCCTGCCTGCGATAGCGGAGTATCAGTCGACGTGTTTATTGACTGAACCACCGCTATCGCAGGCAAGCCAGCTCCCACATTGGTTTGAGCGTTGAATCAGATATTGGCTCGCAAGATGCTGTCCGGCAGAGGCTCCCCCCGCTCCACACTCGCCGCAACGGCCGCGATCAAACTGCCCAGCTCGTAACCCTGCGCGGTAAGCCACGCCTGATCGTAATAGGTGGTTGCATACCGCTCGCCGCCATCACACAAGATCGCCACGATCGAACCCGATTCCCCCGCCGCTTTCATCTGCTGCGCCGCCACCAGGGCGCCGATCAGGTTGGTCCCGCTGGAACCACCCACCCGCCGCCCGAGGCGCCCGGCCAGGTAATGCATGGCCGCCAGCGACAGCGCATCCGGCACTTTGACCATCGCATCGATCACTTGGGGCAAGAACGACGCTTCGACCCGCGGGCGGCCGATGCCCTCGATGCGCGAACCACAGTCCAGGCGCAGGCTGGCGTCGCCGGTCTGGTAGAAGTCGAAAAACACCGAGCGCTCGGCATCGGCGCACAGCACGCGAGTGCAATGCTGGCGATAACGCACGTAACGCCCCAGGGTCGCCGTGGTGCCACCCGTGCCGGGGCTTGAAATCAGCCAGCTCGGCTCGGGGAAATGCTCGAAACGCATCTGCTGGAAGATCGACTCGGCGATGTTGTTGTTCGCCCGCCAGTCGGTGGCGCGCTCGGCGTAAGTGAATTGGTCAAGGAAGTGGCCGCCGCTTTCCTTCGCCAATCGTTCGGATTCGGCGTAGATCTGCGTCGGATCGTTTACCAGATGACTCCTGCCGCCGTAGCAGGCGATCTGGTCGATCTTCGCCTGGGACGTCGTGGCCGGCATCACCGCAATAAACGGCAAGCCGAGCAGGCGCGCAAAGTACGCCTCGGAAACCGCCGTCGAACCGCTGGACGCCTCGATCACCGGTGCACCCGGTTTGAGCCAGCCATTGCACAGGGCATACAGAAACAGCGAGCGGGCCAACCGGTGCTTCAGGCTGCCGGTGGGGTGACTGGACTCGTCCTTGAAGTACAACTCGATACCCGGCAACCCCGGTAATGGCAACGGAATCAGGTGCGTGTCGGCGCTGCGCTGGAAGTCCGCTTCGATGATGCGAATGGCTTCGCGGGCCCAGGTACGGTGGTCGCTCATAAGGTGGATCTCTAAAGATTTCAGCCCCGATTTTAGGGGCTTTCCTACACTGCACACAGATACAGTGGCGACTCAATTAGACACACAATTGCTAGGCTTTCACGCAAAGCCCACCCAGCTCAACGCTTATAACAAATAAGAATATAACTTTTGTTTTAACAACTAACAGTACGGGTTAGGGTACCCACCTATTGAACCTGGATTGGAGAGCATCTCGTGCCTCTGCGTAGCACTTTCACCCGTTTCTTCCAGCTGGAAGCCGCCAGCGGTCTGTTGCTGATCGCCGCTGCCGCCCTGGCGCTGATCATCAACAACTCACCGTTGTCGCACCTGTACAACGCCTTTCTCGACGTGCCCGTGGTCGCCCAGATCGGCGCACTGAAAATCGCCAAACCCGCGTTGCTGTGGATCAACGACGGCCTGATGGCCCTGTTCTTCCTGCTGATCGGCCTTGAGGTCAAACGCGAGCTGCTCGACGGCCATTTGTCCAAACCGTCGCAAGTGGTGCTGCCCGGTGCAGCGGCCATTGGCGGCATGGTGGTGCCGGCGCTGATCTACTGGGCGCTGAACAAGGGCAACTCTGCGGCCCTCGCTGGCTGGGCCATCCCGATGGCCACCGATATTGCCTTCGCATTGGGTGTGCTGGCCTTGCTCGGCAAGCGCGTGCCGGTGTCGCTGAAACTGTTCCTGATGACCCTCGCGATCATTGACGACCTGGGCGCGATCATCGTGATTGCGCTGTTCTATTCCACTGACCTGTCCGGCGCTTCGCTGGCGGGTGCAGGCGCTTGCCTGATTGCGCTGATCGCGATGAACCGCCTGGGCGTGATCAAGCTCGGGCCGTACCTGATCATCGGTCTGATCCTGTGGGTGTGCGTGCTCAAGAGCGGCGTGCACGCAACGCTGGCCGGCGTGACACTGGCGTTCTGCATCCCGATGCGCACCAAAAATGCCGAGCCGTCACCGCTGTTGACACTTGAACACGCCCTGCACCCGTGGGTCGCCTACGGCATCCTGCCTCTGTTCGCCTTCGCCAATGCGGGCGTGTCCCTGACCGGCGTCAGCCTGGAAAGCTTCACCCATCACGTACCGTTGGGCATTGCTGCCGGCCTGTTGATCGGCAAGACCATTGGTGTCTTCGGCCTGACCTGGGTCGCAGTCAAAACCGGCCTCTCCGCGCTGCCCAGCGGCGCCAATTGGGGCCAGGTGTTCGGCGTGGCCATCCTCTGTGGCATCGGCTTCACCATGAGCCTGTTCGTCGGCTCACTGGCGTTTGTGCCGGGCGTCAGCGAATTTGCCGGTGAGGACCGCATGGGCATTCTGACCGGTTCCATACTGGCCGCCTGCATTGGTTACGCGGTCACGGCGATGGCCAGCCGCAAACAAGCCTGATCGCCTGAAACACACTCAAAACCCCAGCCGGGCAGCCGGTTGGGGTTTTTCTTTGGCCAGGGCTCAGGTTTCATCTTTGCCCACCTAAAGACTTGCCCTCCCCCGCCGACTATTGGGTGTGGCGACCTCAGTGCCCTCTCCGGGACACCCGCCCGAATGTGCTCCCCCATGTGTTTCAGCCCGAGCGACAAGCCCATGTTCCTGAGAAATATAAGAATCGCGGCCAGAGCCTTCATCGGCTTCGCCGCTATTGCGTCGCTGAGTGTGTTTCTTGGCCTGTTTGCGCTCAAACAGATTGGCGAGGTCCAGTCCCAGGCGGCGGACATTCAGAACAATTGGATGCAGCGCGTGCGGTTGTTGGCCTTGGCCAATGCTTCGCTTGACCGTTTCCGCCTGGGTGAAATGGCGCACATTTTGTCTTCGAGCGATGCCGACATGCAGACCTACGAGGACAAATCCGCCGGGCGCCTGAAAGCCGTCAAGGAACAACTGGGGCAATACGCCACGTTGCTGCGCACCCCGGATGAGAAGTCCCGGCTCGAGGTGTTCAACCAGAGCCTGGAGGGCTATGCGAAGAACCACACCGAGATGCTCAAGCGCTCGCGCTCGGGCGACAAGGCCGGCGCCCGCGACTTTCTCAACAACATCCGCGAAAGTTATGAGCAGATGACCAAGAATTTCGACCAGTTGATCGACCTCGCCAACAAAGGCGCAGAACAGGCTGGCCGAACGTCCGAACAGGCTTACCAACACGCGGTCAGCGGTATCGCGATCGTCATTGTGCTGGTGAGTGCCGGCACCGTGCTGGTGGCCTGGCTGCTGACCCGCAGCATCACCGGGCCGATCAACGAAGCGGTGCGTGTGGCCGAAACCATTGCCCAAGGCGATCTTACGCAACCCATTACACCAACAGGCAACGACGAAGCCACGCGCTTGCTCCGCGCCCAGGAAACCATGCGCGACAACCTGGTGCGAACCCTGCGGCAAATTACCGGTTCATCCAGCCAACTGGCGGCGGCAGCGGAACAACTGAATGCGGTGACCGCTGAGGGCAGTCGCGATCTGCAACAGCAACACGGAGAAATCCAGCAAGCCGCCACCGCTGTTACCGAGATGACCACGGCCATTGAAGACGTCGCGCGCAACGCGGCCTCGACTTCCGACTTGTCCCAGGAGTCGCGCAGCATCGCCCTTAAAGGCCAACAGCGCATGGTCGAAGCCTTGAATTCCATTCAGGCGCTGACCCGTGGGGTCGAACTCAGTTCCGGGCAGGTCGGTGGCCTGGCCGAACAGGCCAAAGGTATCGGCAAGGTGCTTGATGTAATCCGCACCATTGCCGAGCAGACCAACCTGCTGGCCCTGAATGCCGCCATCGAAGCCGCCCGCGCCGGGGAAGCCGGGCGTGGTTTTGCCGTGGTCGCCGACGAGGTGCGTGCCCTGGCCCATCGCACCGCTCAATCGACCCAGGAAATCGAGCAGATGATCGGCAGCATTCAGACCAACACCGCGAGCACCGTCAACACCATGCTCGACAGCAGCACCATGACCCAACAAACCCTGGGCCTGGCCGAACTGGCACAGCAGGCACTGGCCGATATTCTGGCGGCGAATGACGAGATCAACGACCGCAACCTGGTGATAACCACAGCGGCGGCGGAACAGGCTGATGTGGCACGGGCCGTGGATCGCAACTTGCTGAACATTCAGCAGTTGTCGGTGCAGTCGGCAGAAGGCTCGACGCAAACGACCGCCGCCTCGCAATCGCTGGCGAGCCTGGCGCACGAGCTGAATACGATGGTGAAGCACTTCCAGGTGTGAAATGAAGCTTGGAGGGGCCAGCGCAACCTTGTGGCGAGGGCGCTTGCTCCCTCGCCACAGTGACAGTTACGACCTTTAAAAACAAAAACCCCCAACCGGTCACCCGGTTGGGGGTTTTGTGTTTCTGCAACCGACGCTTAGCGGGTAACGCGGCTGGTACCGTTGACGGTCATGATGCGTACACGGTCGCCAATGCGGAAGATTTCGTTCTCTTGAACCGCCTGGACGTAGGCGCGCATGCTGCCGTCGTCTTCACGAACGGTGATTTCCACGCCCTGGGTACGGGTCAGGCCTTCTTCGGTGGCCGAGCCCAGCAGGCCGCCGGCTACGGCGCCGATCACTGCGGTAACGATGCTGCCACGACCGCCGCCGATGGCGCTGCCGCCAACGCCGCCGATGACCGCGCCAGCAGCGCCGCCGATTGGGGTCTTGGTACCTTCGATCTTCACAGGGCGCAGGGACTCGATGGTACCCATGCGAACGGTTTGTACACGACGCGCCTCGTCACGGGAGTACGAGTCGCCGGTCAGACTCGAGGCGCAGCCACCCAGCAGCAACGACAGGGTGGTAAAGCAGGCAACCAGTAAAACGGACTTACGCATAGCATCAACTCCAAAGGACAGGTATTCATTAGACGCTGCGGCTTGGCGCCTGTCACGGCAAGCCAGGCAGAAAATTGCTTTCATTCAGCCTTAGTACAGACTGCCAGTACCAGAAAACTCGACGAATGGTAGCACTCGACGTGTGCCAAAAAATGTCATGCCCTGCTCGACAGTGTAGTAGCCACGCACGCGTGCGCCCCGAAGCTCATCAGTAAAACGTCGGAGCGGCGTGCAATATTCCAGGAAGGCGGCAACAAGCGAAATTCAGGGGGCCAGACGCTCGCGCGTCCATTCGCCTGCATCCAGACGATAGTTGAGGCGGTCATGCAGGCGGCTGGCGCGGCCTTGCCAGAACTCGATGCGTTCGGGCAGCAGACGGTAACCGCCCCAATGCTCAGGGCAATCGGGTTGGCTATCGCTGAAACGCTGTTCGGTGGCCTTGAGCAGGTCGTGCAGCTCTTCGCGGTCACGAATGACCTTGCTTTGCGGCGAAGCCCAGGCGCCCAGGCGACTGCCCAGCGGGCGCACCTGGTAATAAGCATTCGACTCTTGCGGCGTGACCTTGACCACCCGACCCTCGATGCGCACCTGGCGCTCCAGGGTCGGCCAGAAGAAAGTCATCGCCGCGAACGGCCGTGCCGCGAGCTGTTCGCCCTTGGCACTCTGATAGTTGGTAAAGAAGGTAAAACCCTGTGCATCCAGACCTTTAAGCAACAGGATGCGGCAGTGCGGGCGCCCCTCCTGGTCGACGGTCGCCAGCGTCATGGCATTGGCCTCCACCGGCGGCTGTTCGGTTTTCACCGCGTCGCCAAACCATTGGTGGAACAACGCAAACGGCTCGCTCGGGGCTTGTGCCTCGCTCAAACCGTCCCGTGTGTAGTCACGGCGCATATCGGCCAGTGCCTGGGTCATGCGGTTTTATCCTTCTGTTTCAACGGATCAGTTTTTGGCCTGGTCGTTCGTGGCGGCTGCATCGGCCTTCGGTGCAGCTTTTTTCGCGGCCGGTTTGGCAGCGGCTTTTTTGGCGGCAGGCTTGGCGGCGGCTTTCTTGGCCGGTGCCTTTTTCGCTGGAGCGGCTTTCTTCGCGGCCGGGGCCGGTACAGGGGCCGGGGCAGTCTGCACGGCAACCATCTCGGCAACCGGTGGTTTGCCCGAGTTGTACTTGTTCAGCAAGGCCAGCATGGTGGTGCGCTGGGTGAACATGATTTCCATACGGCGGTTCAGCGCGCGACCCTGGGTGCTGTCGTTGGCGGCACGTGGCATCAGGTCACCCATGCCGCGCATCATCAGGCGGTCCTGCTTCAAGCCGCTGAGGCTGAAAATCGACGCGATGGACTGCGCGCGCTCACGGGTCAGCGCCTGGCTCACCGGCTCGGCACCGTTGGTGTCCACGTGGCCGAGTACCAGCACGGCGGTTTTCGGGTCGCCTTCAACAGCCTTGGCGACGCGAGTGAACGGGCCCAGGGTCACCGGCAACAGCATGGCCGGGCGTTTAGGGTTGTAGGAGCCGTCTACCGGGGCGATCACCACCAGCACGTTTTCACGGCGTTCCAGTTGCAGGTTGCTGTCCTTGATGGCGGCGCGCAGGCGCGGCTCATAGTCGTCGAGCCAGGCCTGGGTGATTTTCGGGTCAGGCATCGGCACGTTGGTCACGTCGACCTTGGCCAGTGGCTTTGGCTTGCTTTCGAACGGCCACCACCATTTGGTATCAGTGTCGGTCTTGGCGACAGCCGGCGCGGCATCCGCAGCTGGCGCAGGGGTTGCGGCCTTGAGGTCGGCTTTCAGGTCAGCCTTGGCGTCGGCGGCTTTTTCATCGGCGCTTTTGGAGGAGAACGGCCACCAGCTGGAGCCGGTTTCGGCTTTGGCTACCGGGGCAGGCGCGGCGGCAGCCGGGGCTGGGGCTGGAGTCGCAGCGGCGGCAGCCACCGGGGCGGCAGGTTTGGCTCCGGCGGCGGGTTTGGCGTCCGGCTTGGCATCCGGCTTCGCGTCGGTTTGGGTCACTGCGTCCTTGGTGGCAGCCTTGTCGGAGCCAAATGACCACCAATGCCCGCCGTCGGCATCATTTTGTGGAGTTTGTGCGCAACCGGTAATAGTGAGGCACAGCGCCAGTGCCAAGGACTTGTTCGATAACATGAGATATCCACAAAATGAGAAAAAACCAGGGGGTCTGGATGACCCGTTAAACAGACGCTTACAGAACATTAAAGTTACACAATTTCGTTCAGCGCCTTCTTATAGTTGCCTTTGTAACAAAAAAACGTGAAACGGCAAGCGCTTTACAGACAACCGGCCAATATTCCGACCAACTTCTGCGCACGCGGGTCCATAAGTACATACGGCCCCAGTGTATTAGTCACAAACCCGAACGCTACATCATGTTCCGGGTCGGCAAAGCCCACCGAGCCACCCGCCCCGGGATGCCCAAATGCACGCGGGCCAAGGCCGAACGTGGCATTGGGCAATTGCGGCTGGTCCAACATGCAACCCAAACCGAAACGGGTTTGAGTCAATAAAGTTTTATCCGGCCCGATACTGTGTTCGCGCGTCAATTGTTCGAGCATGTCGCTTTCCAGCAAACTACCGTCCAACAAACCGCTATAAAAACCCGCGAGACTGCGTGCGTTACCGTGACCATTTGCCGCCGGCTGCTGCATGCGTCGCCATTCAGGCTTATTAGTGCTGGTCAGAATAGACGGTGGGTTGGCAAATGCACGGGTCGTCATTGCCGCAGGTTCACGCATCATTACTTGCAATAAACGTTGCGCGGCTTCATCGCCCATATTGCCTTTGCTGCGCGCTATATGAGCGACACGATGAAACTCTTCGTCCGCCAGCCCGACATGAAAGTCCAGCCCCAGAGGCCGTGCGACCCGTGCCACGATGGATTCTCCCGGCCCGCGCCCGTCGGCGCGACGCAACAACTCGCCAACCAGCCAGCCGTACGTGATGGCCTCGTAACCATGCCCTTCGCCCGGCGTCCACCATGGGGCCTCGGCCGCTAGGGTGTCGACCATCAACGGCCAGTCGTACAGCGCTTCGGCGGGCAGCATTTCACGGATCGCCGGCAACCCGGCCTGATGGCACAACAGTTGGCGCAGGGTGATGGCTTCCTTGCCCGCCGCGGCGAATTCGGGCCAGTAGTCGGCGACCGGCGCATCAAGTTTTAACTTGCCCTCAGCCACCAATTGCAGGGCCGTGACGGCCGTAAACGTCTTGGTGCAGGAAAACAGGTTGACGATAGTGTCGCTGTGCCAGGCTTCGGCGCCGTCCTTGTCGGCGGTACCGGCCCACAGGTCGACGACGGTCTGGCCGCCGATCTGGATGCACAACCCGGCGCCACGCTCTTGCGGGTCATCGAACAGTGCGGCAAATGCCTCACGTACCGCTTCGAACTGGAGCTCGTAATGACCCTGAATCTGCACCTGATCCGCCTCGGAAAACGCGTTAAGAAATGGCGGCCATTGTTCCAGCCCTTACGGCTTTTGTGAACCCGTCAAACATGAATCAATGGCCATTTCCGGAGTGCCCGCCCGCATGCCCGGCGCCCTGCCCCGCACCTTTGCCGTCGCGCCCGGCCTTGCCGTTTTCGCTTTCACGCACCGCGCTGGCGGCCTTGGCTTTTTCCGCCTCTTTACCTAACTGATCGACCGTTGCCAGATTGCTTTTGCGCACGCTGTCGACAAACCCCTGAAACGGCACATCGGTGATGCCGACCAGGCCGAAGTGGCCGTTTTCACCGTCCAGCAGGCGCCCGGTCACTGGCTGGTCGAGGTATTGGAACCAATGCACACCGACAATCGACGGCTCGGCCATGGCCTGCTTGAGGAAGTTGCCGTAAGCCGCGCCACGATCTTCTTCGCGAGCCAATTGCGTCACGCCGCCCCAGAACGGGCCACGGTCTGCCGAGCCGAAGTTGAACTCGGTGATCAGCACCGGCTTGTCCAGCGCACGCAGAGCGGCGAAGTCATAACCGTCCTGCGGCTTGAGGGTGTACATGTTGAAACTCAGCACATCGCAATACTGCGCGCAGGATTCCACGGCCTCCGGGGTACTGACGGCATAGCGGCCGCCCAGCAACAGTTGGTTTGGCGCGTGCCATTTCAGCGAATCGGAGATGGTCTTGAAGTAGGCGTCGGCGAAGGTCTTCTGGAAGTATTTGAAGTCGGCTTCGATTTCCGGATGCTCGGGGCTTGGCATCGGCGGCACGAAGCCCGGATCTTCCATCAACTCCCAACCCGACAAATGGATGCCCCAGGCCCGGGAAATGCCTTCTTCGTTGCGGTACTTGTCGCGTAATTGCTTGAGGAAGGCACGCTTGGCCGGCACATCGGTGGTCATGCGCAACGTACCGTAGGCCAGGGCGTAGCGGGATTTCGGGTCGTCGCCCGGCCCGGCCCAAGCCAGTTCGTTGTCGGCAAAATAGCCGATCAGCCACGGGTCATCGCGGTGGTCGCGGGCGGCGATGGCCACGGCGCGTTCGGTGGCCATGGCGAAACGCGGGTCAAACGGGTCGGGCATGCCGCCCCACCAGTCGGTGCCGGTGCTGATGCTGGCGTAATCACCGACGATCGACAGCGGCAAGGTGTAAGGCACACGGTCGGCGCTGGCCAGCGCCTCGTCGCTCCAGTTGCCCACGGTGTTGAAACCCCAGGCTTGCAGGCGGTCGAGGGTGTGGGTCACCCAGCGTTTCTGGTCGAAACCTTCGCCGCCGTAGGTGCGTTGCAGGTTGGCGCCGTAAAAGTCATACCAGCGCCCTACGTTGAAGCCCCGGCCCTGATCGGCACCGTTGCCGCCCCGGTTGTCGCTGCTGCCGTAGTACTTGTCGAACGGTTCACCCGATTTGGGCAATGCGCTGAACATCCATTCACGGCCTGCCACGTAGGTCTGGTTGTTGTCTGGTGCAACGGTATTTACGCCGAGGGAGTAGAACGGATGGCCTTGCGGCGTCACCAGGTACCAGCGACCGTCACGCTTTTCGGTGCGGAAAAAGCCGCTGGCCTCGAACGCCGGGCCTTTGTTCCAGCCGCCGTATTGGTCCAGCGAAGACTTGTCACGCTCAGCCAGCCAGCCTTTGAGCTGTTGTTGCTCCTTGGTGGCGGCAGCCTTGAGTTGGTCGTCGCTGCTGACTTTTTCCGGCCAGCGCGCACGGGTGGACTGGCCATAAGCATCCACCAGTTCGCTGTACGCCGCTTTCATGGCCGGCTCGATGTCCTGCACCCCGAAGCGCTCCAGCAGGATGCTTTGCGCGGCATTGGGCTTGATCATGGACAGGGTGACCGACGCCACCTGGCTGCGGTCGACATCCCCGGCGCTGTTGCCCAGCAACACGCGCTGGCCGTCAACGATGATGGGCATCGGCGGGCCCGCCTTCATGCCCTGGCTCAGCGGCGAATTGGCTTGCAGCGGAATCAACAGGGTTTGCGCCGGGCCGGCCGGCAAGTCGATGCGACTGGTCAGGGTTTTGCCGTCGGTGCTCTGCACCTTGACGTAGAGGGTCAGCGCCCAATCCATGGCGCTCTGGATGCGCAGGCTCATGGCGCCTGATTGCGACCAGTCCCAGGTGCCGGTTTGCGGGCTGAGCACCAGGCTCGGCTCGGCGGCCGGGTTGAAGGTGATGCGGCGCAGCACTTCACCTTCCGGAGTTTGTTCTGCGTTGTATTGCGGCAGGCTGGCGTCCTGGGTCGCCACCTTGACCACATCGGCAGGCCGGACGAAGTTGAACAACGTTTGTTGCCCGGCGGGCGCGGCCATCAGCGGCGCGGCGAACAACAGGGCAAAAAGGGCGGGCAGCGTGCGAATCATACGAGCAAGGTTCTCCCAGACGGCCGATGAATGGCCTGATGACATAAAACGTTGGCAGTGAGATAGACCACGAAGTGGGCGAATTCGCCCACGGTGGCTTAAGAAATTTCGCGCCTGAATGGCGGCAAGGCATTGAGGATAGCCTTGCCGTAGCGCTGGGTGACCAAACGACGGTCGAGCAAGGTGATGGTGCCCCGGTCCTGCTCGGTACGCAGCAAGCGCCCGCAGGCCTGCACCAGTTTCAGGGACGCATCCGGCACCGAAATCTCCATGAACGGGTTGCCGCCCCGCGCTTCGATCCATTCGGCCAGGGCCGCTTCGACCGGATCATCCGGCACCGAGAATGGAATTTTGGCGATCACCACGTGCTCGCAGTAGGCGCCGGGCAAGTCCACGCCTTCGGCGAAGCTGGCCAGGCCGAACAGCACGCTGGAATCACCGCCATCGACCCGCGCCTTGTGCTTGTTGAGGGTTTCCTGCTTGGACAGGTTGCCCTGGATGAACACCTGCTTGCGCCAGTCGCGGTCGAGGCCGTCGAACACGTCCTGCATCTGTTTGCGCGACGAAAACAGCACCAGCGTGCCCTTGGAGCCTTCCACCAGCTCCGGCAGGTCACGGATGATCGCGGCGGTGTGCGCCGCCGCGTCCCGTGGGTCGGCCTTGAGGTCCGGCACCCGCAGCACGCCCGCATCGGCGTGGTGGAACGGGCTCGGCACCACCGCGGTAACGGCTTTTTTCGGCATGCCGGCGCGCATGCGGAAGCGGTCGAAGGTGCCGAGGGCGGTCAGTGTGGCCGAAGTCACCAGGCAGCCGTAGGCCACGTTCCACAGGTTGCGGCGCAGCATTTCGGCGGCGAGGATCGGGCTGGCGTTGACCTCGATATCGAACAGCGCGCCGCTTTCCGACAGGGTCAGCCAGCGGGCCATCGGCGGGTTGTCTTCCGGGTCTTCAACGGTAAAGGCGGTCCACAGTTCCCAGTTGCCCTGGGAGCGGGACAACAGACTGCCGAACAGCGGGTACCACTCTTCGGCCTGGTTACTGGCGATGCCGATGTTGACCTCGCCATCCATGCCTTCCTTGAGCAGGTCGGTCAGGCGCGTAAACAGGTCGGTCAGGCGCGAAAAGCCTTTCTTCAGTTCAATGCCCATTTCGCGCATGTGCTCGGGGATCAACCCGCCGACGAAACGGTGACGCGGCCGCTCGCGGCCTTCCACGTCTTCACCGGGTTTGAAGTCGGCCACCTGCTCGCAGGCGCTGAACATGAATTGCTGCTGGGTCTTGATCTCCCGCGCCAGCTCCGGCACCTGCTCGATCAACTTGCCGAGGTCGCCGGGCAGCGGGTGCTGGGCCAGCAATTTGGTGAGGTTCTTCGCGGTGGTTTCCAGCCAGTCGGCGGTGGAGCGCAGTCGCGTGTAGTGGGCGAAGTGGCCGATGGCCTTGTCGGGCAGGTGGTGGCCTTCGTCGAAGACATAGAGCGTGTCGCGCGGGTCGGGCAGCACGGCGCCACCGCCCAGGGCCAGGTCGGCCAGCACCATGTCGTGGTTGGTGACGATCACGTCGACCTTGCCCATGCCTTCGCGGGCCTTGTAGAAGGCGCACTGGCCGAAATTGGGGCAATGGCGGTTGGTGCACTGGCTGTGGTCGGTGGTCAGGCGCGCCCAGTCGGAATCTTCCAGGGCGGTGGGCCAGCTGTCGCGGTCGCCATCCCATTTATTGCCGGCCAGCTTCTCGATCATGCTGGTAAACAGCTTCTGGCTGGCCTCATCGACCTCGATCTTGAAGCCTTCTTCTTCGAAAAGCTGGGCAGTAGCGGTTTGCGCGTGGCCTTCCTGCAACAATACATCGAGCTTAGACAGGCACATGTAACGGCCACGGCCCTTGGCCAGGGCGAACGTGAAGTTCAAGCCGCTATTGCGCATCAGGTCGGGCAAGTCTTTGTAGACAATCTGCTCCTGCAGGGCGACGGTGGCGGTGGCGATCACCAGGCGCTTGCCGGCCGCCTTGGCGGTCGGAATGGCGGCCAGGCTGTAAGCCACGGTTTTACCGGTACCGGTGCCGGCCTCGACGGCCACGACCGCGGGCTCACCTTCGCGGCGGCCTTCGTCGTCGGTGTCGATATCCCCGAGGACCTTGGCCACTTCGGCGATCATCAGGCGTTGGCCATAGCGCGGTTTCAAGCTCTTGGCTTCAAGAAAACGCGAATAGGCGCCCTGGATCGTGGTTTTGAGTTCAGTGCTGATCATGAATAGTCGGGCGCTAAAAACGCTGGATAAATTTTCAGTGGTTCGGATCGGCGGCTATCATACCCCGCTAATGAATCCCGCGCAGAACGGAGTACCGCAATGACCGTGTTTAGTCTCGTTTATACCCTGCATGTATTGGCCGCCCTGATCTGGGTCGGCGGCATGTTTTTCGCCTGGATGATCCTGCGCCCCGCCGCCGGGGCGGCACTTGAGGGCCCTGCCCGGCTCAAGTTGTGGGCAAATGTGTTTCAGCGTTTTTTCGTGTGGGTGTGGGTCGCGGTGGCTGTTTTGCCGATCAGCGGTGTCGGCCTGCTGCAATTGCGCTTCAGTGGTTTTGAGACTGCGCCGCGCTATGTGCAGGTGATGATGGGGTTGTATCTGGTGATGACGGCGCTGTTTATCCGCGTCCAGGCGCTGAAATTTCCGCAATTGCGCGCGGCGGTGGCGGCTGAGGACTGGCCTACAGGCGCGGCAGTGCTGGGGCAGATTCGCAAGCTGGTGGGGGTTAATTTGATTATCGGGTTGGTAGTCGTGGCGATTGCTTCGGCTCGGCCGATGTTCTGAGGACGTTTTTCAGGGCCTCATCGCGGGCAAGCCCGGCTCCCACAGGTTGGAATGTATTCCAGGTGTGGGAGCCGGGCTTGCCCGCGATGACGTCAGGACAAATGCGTCAAAGCCGCTGGACGGTCACAGTACCTGCAGGCCCGGCCGGCCCCGGCTGCCCTTCCAGCCCTGGGCGCCCCTTCTGGCCGCCATCGGCGCGATACACCAGGCACCCCTTGGACTGCCCGCCGTTACCGGGCTTGCCCGCCGTACCGGCCAAGCCACCGGCGCCGCCATCGACCCAGACCTTGATCTGTTCAGCCGGGAAGCTCTGCGGCAGTTCGACACGTACCGTCGCTCCCGCCGCGCCCGGCAGGCCATCACCACCGTTATCCCCATTGGCCCCGCGTCCGGCTGAGCCCCAGGTGCAACCCGGGTCCACGCCGTTGGCGCCATCCAGGCCCGCGTAACCTTGAGCGCCGGCACCGCCACGGGCGTCCACCGACAGTTCATCGGCAGTCAGCTCATTGATGCGCAATGTCAGGTCGCGTCCGGCCTTGGCCGGCCGTTCGTGAGTACCGGGGGCGCCGCGCGAGGTGATCTGGCTGCCATGTTCCAACTGCGCATGACGCACCTGCAACTGCAGCGCGGTATTGCCGGGCACGATGGTGATACGGGCTTCGCGCCCCAGGTGCAGCTCATCCACCGTCACCTGGCTGATGTTGGCAGGAATCAGCAATGTGCCGTAATCCGCCACGTCCAGGCGTTCAAGTTGCAGGACGCTGGTGCTGTTGGGCAAGCGCATCAGCGAGTTGCTTTCGACGCTGACGTTCTGCGCCAGAGCAATGGGGCTGACCAACAGGGCCAACAGAAAAACCTTACGCATGATTGGCCTTCTTATTTTGTTCTAGACGGCCGCACAGTAACGACTTCTGAAGGCGTTTTGCCAGTGAAGGATCAAAAAAAGCCAAAAAGGTGCCCTTGAACAGTGCCCCCGTGGCGGCCACGGGGGCAAAGGCTGTCAGCGGTTGATTTTGATTTCCACGCGACGGTTCAATGCGCGGCCTTCAGCCGTTTTGTTATCGGCCACAGGCTGGCTTTCGCCCGCGCCGACCACCGACACAAAGTTGCTGCGCGGCACGCCTGCCCCGATCAGATAATCGGTCACCGAGTGTGCGCGTTTTTCCGAGAGCTTCTGGTTGTAGGCGTCTTTGCCCACGCTGTCGGTGTGCCCGCTGACGCGCAGTTGCGCGCTTGGGGCTTCCTGTTTCAGGCGGGTGGCGATGGTGTTGAGCGTGGTTTTGTCCGCCGCCGTCAACTTGGCCGAGTCGAACTGGAAGTGCACATCGCGGATCACGATGGTCTCTTCCTTGACCACGACCACTTCCTCAACCACAGCCGCTGGCGGCGCCGGAGGGCAACCATCGGCATCGACCTGCACGCCCTTGGGCGTGTGCGGGCACTTGTCGCGGCTGTCCGGCACGCCATCACCGTCTTCGTCGCCATCGCCGTGAACCCAGCAATAGGCGCCAGCCATGCCGCCGACCAGCAATGCGCCATAGCCTGCGTAGGCCGAGCTTTCAGTGGCGCCAATCGCGGCGCCCGTCACACCACCGACGGCTGCACAGGTGGGCCAATCGGTTTTTTGCAAGCCTGCGCAACCTGTCAATACTCCGGTTAGCAGAACCAAGGGTAGAGCTGTCCGCATGATGCTCATGTGATTTCTCCTGAGGGTATCGGCGGGGGCCGATGGGTGGAGTAAAGACGGCTCTTTTCATCTGCGCCAGTACGCCGCGGCCCCGGTTTCATTGAGGATCGTCGCCCTCGCCGGACTTTTCGCGGCCATCCGCTCTAGGCCCGCACGCTCAGCCGCGCTAGTCTCTACGGTCCTGATGTGAGGATCTGTGATGACCGCTGGTATTTCTTCCCGTACACCTCAGCAAGCGTTGGCCGCCTTGCTGGATTTGCACCAGCCCAAACGCCTGCTTTTATTGGGCGCCAGCCAGTTCCCGGCATTGGAAGCGTTTCAAGCCGAGCACCCCGACACCGTAGTGGCCATCGCCCCGCCCGGGCCGCTGCCCGCGGAGTTGGCGGCGCAGCGTTTTGACCTGGCGCTGGTGGTCGATTGCCTGGAGCACCTGTCAAAACCGCAAGGCCTGACCCTGCTCGGGGGCGTGCGCAACCTTAACGCCAGCCGCATTGCAGCCCTGGTGGACTTGAACGCCTGCGGCTGGAAGGAAACCGATTTCTTCTCCCTGGCCCTGCAAGCGGGCGAGCGTTTCCAGCGCGACGAACAGGTTCTGACGCTGTTTACCTATGATCTGCTTGACTATAAGCAAGTGCCCGACTGGCTCAACGCCCGTTTCTGGGCCAACCCGGAAAACTTCGGAAAGTATTGGTGGTAACCCGATGAGTACATCCATTTGCCCCTGCGGCAGCGGCAACCTGCTGGATGCCTGCTGCGGCCATTAT
Source organism: Pseudomonas tolaasii NCPPB 2192 (assembly GCF_002813445.1). Taxonomy (NCBI): domain Bacteria; kingdom Pseudomonadati; phylum Pseudomonadota; class Gammaproteobacteria; order Pseudomonadales; family Pseudomonadaceae; genus Pseudomonas; species Pseudomonas tolaasii. Next base: position 2,985,656 of record NZ_PHHD01000001.1, on the reverse strand, counting down.
CACGCCGGCCACCCGGCGCCCTGCGCCACCGCGTTGATGCGTTCGCGCTACAGCGCCTATGTGTTGGGCCTGGTGGATTACCTGGTGGCAACCACGCTGCCGGCACAACAGGCCGGCCTGGACCGTGCCGCCATCGGCGCCTGGAGTGCCCAAAGCACCTGGCTCGGCCTTGAGGTGGAAAGCTCCGAGGTATTCGGCGGCCAGCCGGAACACGCTTTCGTGACCTTTACCGCGCGTTGGCACGACAGCACCGGCGAACACAGCCACCGTGAGCAGTCTTCTTTCGTACAGAACGAAGGGCGCTGGTACTTCATCGACCCAACGGTTGAAGTGAAGGCCGGGCGCAATGATGTATGTTTGTGCGGCAGCGGGCAGAAATTCAAGAAGTGCTGTTCCAGCTACCTCTAATCACCTGACGGGAAAACGCCATGCTTCGGATGTGCTGCTTGATGCTGGCGTTGACCCTGGGCTTGACCGGCTGCGCCTCCTGGTTTGAAGACGATGCCCCGCCGCCTCACATTTCGTTGGTGAAGGTCGAAGTGGTACGCGCCAAGCTGCTGGAGCAGAAATTCAAACTGTGGTTTCGCGTGGACAACCGCAACGACGAAGACCTGACGGTGCGCGGCCTGATCTATAAGGTCAGCCTCGGCGATTTTGTGTTGACCGAAGGCGAGTCCAACGAATGGCTGACCGTACCGCCGCGCAGCCATGCTTTTTTCCGTGTGACGGTGCGCACCAACCTCTGGCCGCAGATTCGTGATGTGGTGCAGATGCTGAAAAATCCTGATAAACCTGTGCCGTATCGCCTGGAAGGCGAGTTGAAAACCGGATTATTCATCGGTAATGACGTGCAGGTGAACCACAATGGCGAGATAATCCCCGGCGATTTTATTCCGGAGCGACATCGATGAACCAGCAACCCCATGTCCATGGTCCTGACTGCAACCACGATCACGATCACCATGATCACGACCACGGCCATGTCCACGGCCCGAATTGCGGCCACGCTCACCAGGAGCCGGTGCGCAACGCCTTGAAAGACGTTGGCCGCAACGACCCTTGCCCGTGCGGCAGCGCGAAGAAATTCAAGAAGTGCCACGGGGCTTGATGCCCTGACACAGTCAGTGTGGGAGCTGGCTTGCCTGCGATTGCGGTCCGACAGCTAAAAATGCGTCAACTGGCCCACCGCAATCGCAGGCAAGCCAGCTCCCACATTAGGTCGCATTGCAGATCAAGACTTGCGTTGGAATTGCAAGACAACTTCAAGCCCCCCGCCCTCACGATTACTCAAGCTCAACCGCCCCTCATGCGCCCGCGCAATGGTGTGCGCAATACTCAAGCCCAACCCATACCCACCGGTTTCGGCATTGCGTGAGCCTTCCACCCGGTAAAACGGCTCCATCACCTGCTCCAGCTGTTCCTGGGGAATGCCCGGCCCGCGGTCGCTGATGACGATCTTCAAGCTGTCCGCCTGGTCGTCCACCCGCACCACCACGTCACAGCCATAGCGCACGGCATTTTCCAGCAGGTTCTGCACACAACGTTTGAGGCTGCGCGCGTACCCCGGCAATGGCTGGCGCGCACGGCCGACGATCGTCACGCTGTTGCCCACGTCTTCCAGATCCGCCTGCAAGCTTTGCAGCAAGGCATTGATGTCGATGTTCTGCCGCGTCTCGTTGATTTCGCCGCTGCTGACAAAATCCAGCGTGCTGGCAACCATGTGCTCCATTTCCTCTAGGTCGCTGCGAAAACGCTCCTTGGTGCGGTTGTCTTCGAGCATTTCGGTGCGCAGGCGCAGGCGTGTGATCGGTGAACGCAGGTCGTGGGAAATCGCCGCAAGAAACCGCGTGCGTTCGGCGATGTTGGCGATCAGCCGCTGCTGCATTGCATTGAAGGCCTGGGCGGCGCGGCGCACTTCGGTGGGGCCGTCCACCGACAGTGGCGGACGCTGGATATCCCGGCCCAGCGCCTCGGCGGCCTTGGCCAGGGCATTGAGCGGGCGAATCGCCAGGCGGACCGCCACCAGGGCGATCACCACCAGCACCAGCACCCGCAGCAAATAAATGCGCATCACGTAGTCGAACAACAGGTCCAGCGGCGACGTGCTGGTCCAGCCCTGCTCCTCACTGGCATCCACCTGCAACCAACGCCCGTCGGGCAAGCGCAGGTCAATCAGGAACTGGCCCACCACCGGCCTGGAACTGAGCAAGGTCGAAAGCCCTGCACGTTGCCCTTCGCCATCGACCAGCGAAAGGCGCAACAGAATCAGGGTTTGCGCGTAACCGGTTTTCTCCGACAACACTTTCTTGAGCAGGCGCTCGGTGGGCCGGTCGCTGTCGGTCAAGGTGCTGGGCGTAATGCTGGCCTGGTCGCTTAAGGTCAGCTGGAAGTGCGGCGTATTGAGCAGTTTGATCAACTGGTCAGCCTGCTGCGGGTCGCTGTGCACCAGCCGCACCACGTCCGCCAGCCGCGTGGCGATCAGCCGCGCGGGAATTTCCAGCACCTGGCCGTGGCGACGGTCGTACCAGATGCTGCTGGTCAGCGCCTGGGCCGCGAGCATGCCGCTGACCAGAATCAGCACCAGCCGCCCGAACAGCGACTTGGGCAGCAGTCTCACGAGCCCAACACCACGTCGTCGGCGGTGAGCATGTAACCCTCGTTGCGCACGGTCTTGATCAGCCCGGCGGGCAGTTGCGAGCGCAGGCGGCTCACGCACACGTCAATGGAGCGGTCGAACGGCGTGCTGTCTTTGTCGAACACATGGTTGAGCAGAAAATCGCGGCTCAACGGGCGGTTCGGGTGTTGCAGCAACAAACGCAACACGCGGTAATCCGAATTGCCCAGGCTGACCACCACGCCTTCGGGCGTCAGCAATTGGCGCGCCCGCGTGTCGAGTTGCCAACCGGCAAAACGGATGCTCGGTGCTTCATCCAGCCGCGCCCGGTCCGGGAAACTCTGCACCCGGCGCAGCACCACCTTGATTCGCACCAGCAACTCACGCGGGTCGAAGGGTTTGGGCAGGTAGTCGTCGGCGCCGATTTCCAGGCCGACGATGCGGTCGATCAGCGAGCCCTTGGCCGTGAGCATCACCACCGGCGTGTTGGAACTCACGCGCAGTTCGCGGCACAGGCTCAGGCCGTCTTCGCCGGGCAGCATCAGGTCGAGCACGATCAGGTCGATGACGTTCAGCGCCAGGCGACGGCGCATTTCCCGGCCGTCGGCGGCGGTGGACACCTGAAACCCCGCGTCACTGAGGTAGTCGCAGAGCAGTTGGCGGATTTGCGGGTCGTCATCAACGATCAACAGGTGGTCAAGCTTGGCCATGGGCATTCAATCCGAAAACTCAAAACGCAGGATCTAGCCGAAAGTTCAGCCAGCAGGTCGGGCAAATGTAATGGAATGTTGTAGGAAACCATAATCACGCATCAGCGATACAAAGCCAGGGTATGGCAGGGGAAATCGCTCTTTAGACTACCGAACCTAAATGAGAGTAATTGTAATTTAGACTCGGATCACTACCTATGTCATCTCCCACGCCTTACCGCCACACGTTGAACACGACGCTGGCGCCGATGTTCGGTTTTCTCGCTGCGGGCAGTGTCGCACCGACCGCCTGGGCCGATACCAACGCCGCCGCGCCGAATGATTCGGTGCTGAGCCTGCCGGAAATCAAGGTCGACGGCGAAGCCACCTCCACCTTTAAAGTGGACCGCGTGACCTCGGCCAGGATCAGCCAGCCGCTGCTCGACGCCCCGCAAAGCGTGACCATCGTGCCGCAGCAAGTGCTCAAGGAGCAGAACGCGCAGACCTTGCAGGAAGTGTTGCGCAACGTGCCCGGCATCACCTTCATGTCCGGCGAAGGCAATTTGGGCTGGGGTGACCTGTTTTCGATTCGCGGCTTCTCGTCCGAGCAAAGCCTGACCGTCGACGGCGTGCGTGACGCGGGCATGTCCACGCGCACCGACACCTTCAACCTGCAACAGGCCGAAGTGTTCAAGGGCACCGGTTCCATTGAATCCGGCGTGTCCGCCGTGGGCGGCAGTGTCAACCTGGTGAGCAAAGAAGCGCACCTGGGCGATGCCAACAAGGTCGCCGCCGGCATCGGCACCGACAGCTACCGGCGCCTCACCGCCGACCTGAACAAACAGATCAACGACACTACCGCCGTACGCATCAACCTGATGAAGCACTACAACCAAGTGGCCGAGCGCGACGACGTGGACTACGACCGCTGGGGCATCGCCACCTCCTTCGGCTTCGGCCTGGGCACCGACACGCGTTTTTTCGTCGACACCTTCTATCAGAAAGACACCAACACCCCGGACGGCGGCGTGCCGATCCAGCGTGGCACCGACGGCCATCGCATGCCCGGCGTGTCGCGTTCGAACTGGTACGGCGACTCCAGCCTCTACACCCAGCAGAACGAAACCACCTCGCTGACCGCCCGTTTCGAACATGACTTCGACTGGAACGACGCCCACCTGCGCAACCAGACGCGTTGGGAGCGCAGCGACAACTTCGCCGTGCTGTCCCCGGCCCGCTTTTTCGCCGCAGGCGCCAATGGCAAGAAAACCTGCACCGGCACCCGCTGTGCAACCCTGGGCTACACCGGCGTAGGCCCAATCAGCCAGGTGCCCGGCAGCACGGTAAATGCCTACACCGATTACGTGAACAACAGCAACACCGCCTACGGCATCCTGCGCGGCAGCGATTTCGGTTTGTCCAAGCGCTACACCATCCTGGATAACCAGACCGACTTCAGCTTCACGTTCAACACCGGCAGCCTGCAGCACGCGATCGTGTCGGGCCTGGAGTTCTACCACGAGACCTACGGCGGCCTTAAACGCAACGCCGAAGTGCCGGCCGGCGACATGTTTTTTGACATGCACGACCCCAGCCACAGCTTTGCCAGCACCTACGTGACCAAGGGCGAAGGCGACCCGCGCTCTATCGTCGATAACGCCGGCATTTACCTGGGCGACACCGTCACCCTCAACGAGCAATGGCAGGTGCTCGGCTCGCTGCGTTACGACAACTGGCGCGCCCAGACCACCCAACGTGGCCAGGCTGACATCAGCAGCACCGACGGCGCCGTCAGCGGTCGCGTCGGCGCGGTGTACAAGCCGTTGCCCAACGGCAGCATTTATGTGTCCTACAGCGAGGCGGCGCAACCGTCGGCGCTGGGTGCGTCCACCAACAACCAGATCTTCGGCTCGGCCACCACCAGCAACTACAGCCCGGCCAAATCGAAAACCTACGAGATGGGCACCAAGTGGGACATCGCCGATGACCTGCTCAATGTCACCGCGGCGATCTTCCGTACCGAACTGGACAACTCCTGGGAATACCAGGACGGCGAAGCCGCCCCGGTGCGCGCCCTGCCCGCCAAGCGCGTGGACGGCGTAGAGCTCGGCCTGCAAGGCAATATCACGCCGCGCTGGACCACCTATGCTGGCTTCTCGGCGCTCAAAAGCACCCAGACCAAGGGCATCAACAAAGGCAGCGAAGCCAAGAACGTCCCCGACCTGACCGCCAACCTGTGGACCACCTACGCCGTCACCGACGCCCTGAGCCTGAGCTACGGCGAGCAATACGTGGGCCGTCGCCGCTACACCGACAACAAATATGTCGGCGGTTTGAACAACAACAGCAGCTACGCCAACGGGCCGTCCGGGGTTAACGCCATCTACGTGCGCGACAACGAAAAAGCCCCCGGCTACTGGCTGAGCAACGTGGCCGCGCAATACAAGGTGAACAAGGCCACCACGGTCAACCTCAACCTGAACAACGTGTTCAACAAGTTCTATTACAGCCAGATCGGCGCGTCCCTCGACGGCTTCCAGCTCTACGGCATCCCCGGCGCCGGACGCACCCTCACGGCCAGTGTCGATTATGAATTCTGATCTTCCTTCACTCGGAGTCCTTTCCATGTTGAAACCCCGCAACGTGCTCAAGCTCGGCGTACTGTTCGCCGCGCTGGTCCTCGGCCACGCCGAAACCGCCGCCGCCCATGAAGTCACCGACGTACTGGGCCGCAAGGTCGAGGTGAAGGACGACGTCAAACGCGTGGTACTCGGCGAAGGTCGTTTGATTTCAGCGTTCGCCCTGCTCGACAAGGATGCGCCGTTCCAGCGCATCGTCGGCTGGCAGAACGATTTGAAGCTGCTGGACCAGCACACCTACAACGCCTATGTGGCGAAATTTCCCACGGTCAAAGACATTCCGTTGATCGGCCAGGCGTCGGAACAAAGCGTGAGCGCCGAGGAAATTCTCTCGCTCAAACCGGACCTGGCGGTGTTCAGCATCTCGGGCCACGGCCCGACCGAACACAGCCCGGTCGCCGATGTGCTGGCCAAAGCCGGCATTCCGGTGCTGTTCGTCGACTTCCGTATCAACCCGGTACAGGGCACCCACATCAGCATGCAGGCGCTGGGTGAGGCGTTGGGCCGCGAAGCCCAGGCCAAGGCGTTTTTGAGTTTCTATGACCAGCACATCAAGGTCATCACCGACGCCGTCGCCACCCTGCCGGCGGGCCCACGCCCGAGCGTGTTCCTGGAACTGCTGGCCGGGGCCTGGCAAGCGCCGGGGCACACCACCGGTAAAAGCGGCATGGGCGAAGTGATCAAGCTGGTAGGCGGGCGCAACATCGCCGCCGACGTGGTGCCGGGTGCGCTGGGGGATATCAGTGTCGAGTACGCGCTGAAGGCTGATCCGGATGTGTACGTGGCCACCGGCAACCACAAACCGGGGCTGATTCTGGGGGCCGGCGTCAGCAATGCCGACGCCCGCGAAGCGTTTGACCGCGTACTGGCGCGTCCGGAATTCGCCAACCTGCGTGCCATCCGCGAGGGCAATTCCCACGGCCTGTGGCATGACTTCTACAACTCGCCGTACAACCTGCTGGCGATAGAAGCACTGGCCAAGTGGGTGCACCCGGAGCTGTTCGCCAAGCTGGATCCGCAGGCGACCATGGCGCAAATCAACAGTCAGTTCCTGGGGATGCCGTTGCAGGGTGCGTATTGGATCGACGCCAAGGCTAAATAAACGCGGTCCGAAATGTGGGAGCGGGCTTGCTCGCGAAAGCGGTGTACCAGTCAATGAATATATTGACTGGTACACCGCTTTCGCGAGCAAGCCCGCTCCCACATTTTGATCTTCATCGACTTCAAGAATGTGTGAGCCAAATGACCACTCAAACCCTCGACCTTGCCAGCGCCACCCACGGCTACCGCCGTTTGCTCGCGCGGCGTGCCTGGCTGCTGGCGTTGCTCGGCACCGCGCTGGTCTGCGCCATTCTGGTGGACCTCGCCAGCGGCCCATCCGGCATGGGCCTGCTGGCGTTGCTCGACGGCATTTTGCACCCCTCGCACCTGAGCGCCACCGACCAGGTGATAATCTGGAACGTGCGCCTGCCCTACGCCTTGATGGCGGTACTGGTCGGTTGCGCGCTGTCGCTGGCCGGGGCCGAGATGCAGGCGATTTTGAATAACCCGCTGGCCAGCCCGTTCACCCTCGGCGTGTCGTCGGCAGCGGCGCTGGGCGCCTCGCTGGTCATCGTGTTTCCGGTGACGACCTTGTGGGTGTCGGCCAACACGGCGATTTCCATCTCGGCATTTGTCTTCGCAGCCGCCTCGGTATTTTTGCTGCAAGCCATGTCGCGCCTGCGCGGCGCCGGGGTCGAGAGCCTGGTGCTGTTCGGCATCGCGCTGGTGTTCAGTTGCAACGCGGTGGTGGCCTTGTTGCAGTTGGTCGCCACCGAAGACGTGCTGCAACAACTGGTGTTCTGGACCCTGGGCAGCGTCACCCGGGCCAATTGGGACAAGCTCGGCATTCTCGCCTTTGTGGTTGCCGTGGTGATGCCGTTTTCCTTCACCGCCGCTCCGCGCCTGACCCTGCTGCGCATGGGCGAAGACCGCGCACAAAGCTTTGGCGTGGACGTGAAGCGCCTGCGGTTTTTCTCGTTGTTGCGCATCAGCCTGTTGTCGGCCACCGCCGTGGCTTTTGTAGGCACCATCGGTTTTATCGGCCTGGTCGGTCCGCATATCGCGCGGATTCTGGTGGGTGAGGACCAACGCTTCCTGCTGCCGGCCAGCGCCTTGACCGGCGCGTTGCTGCTGGCGCTGTCGTCAATCGCCAGCAAGCTGATCATGCCAGGCGTGATCGTGCCGGTGGGCATCGTGACCGCCCTGGTGGGCGTGCCGATTTTTGTGGTGTTGGTGTTTAAACGCGGGAGGCAGCTATGAGTGCGGGTTTGTCGGTACACCACGCCAATGTCAGTTACGGGCGTCGCCAGATCGTGCATGACCTGAGCTTGCCCACCCTGCCCCACGGCAGCCTCACGGCCTTGATCGGCCCCAATGGCGCCGGCAAATCCACCTTGCTGCGCGCCGTGGCCGGGCTGGAAAAGATGCAAGGCGTGGTGCGGCTGGGTGATCTCGACCTGTCCGCCATGTCGGTGGCCGAGCGGGCGCGGCGCGTCACTTATATGCCGCAGAACCTGCCGCCGGGCTTGAGTCTCAGCGTGATGGAAAGCGTGATCGCCGCCTTGCGTGTGGCCAATGTGGATGGCATTCCACTGTCGAGTGACGCCTGCCTGCGCGAAGGTTTCGAGGCGTTGCAACGCATCGGCATCGCGCACTTGGCCGACCAACTGTTGAGCACGCTGTCCGGCGGCCAGCGCCAACTGGTCAGCCTGGCTCAGCTGATCGCGCGGCGCCCGCAAGTGATGTTGCTGGACGAACCCACCAGCGCCCTCGACCTCAACTACCAATTGAAAGTCATGGAATGCGTGCGCGCTCTGGTGCGCGAACACCACCTGATCGCCGTGGTGGTGCTGCACGACATTAACCTGGCTGCGCGTTTTGCCGACCATATCGCCGTGCTGCGCGAAGGCCGCTTGTATGCCAGCGGCAAAGCCGATGCCGTGCTCGACCCGCTGATGTTTGCCGAGGTGTACCGCGTGCAAGTGCGCATCGAGCGCTGCTCGCAGCAGTCGTTGCAGGTGCTGGTGGACGGTGCTGTGTGAATGGCTTCTAAGGGTATGCACAAATGTTTCATTGAATTTCCATCAATGGAACATTACCTATAGCAACAGGCATTCGCTCAAGCATCACCACCTTTGGAGAGCTTCATGATCGACCTGTACTATTGGACTACCCCCAACGGCCACAAAGTATCGTTGTTCCTGGAAGAAGCCGGGCTGCCCTACAAGGTGCACCCGATCAACATCGGCCAGGGCGACCAGTTCAAGCCGGACTTCCTGAAGATCGCTCCCAACAACCGCATTCCGGCCATCGTCGATCACACCCCGGCCGACGGCGGTGCGCCGATTTCGTTGTTCGAATCCGGCGCCATCCTGTTGTACCTCGCGGAAAAGACCGGCCAGTTCATCCCCAAAGACCTGCGCGGCCGCCAGGAGGCCCTGCAGTGGCTGTTCTGGCAAATGGGCGGTCTGGGGCCGATGGCGGGCCAGAACCACCACTTCAGCCAGTTCGCACCGGAGAAAATCCCCTATGCGATCAAACGCTATGTGGACGAAACCGCGCGGCTGTACGGCGTACTGGACCGGCGCCTGGCAGATCGGCCGTTCGTCGCCGGCGCGGAGTACAGCATTGCCGACATGGCCATCTACCCGTGGATTGTTTCCCACAAGTGGCAGAGCCAGCGCCTGGAAGACTTCCCACATGTGCAGCGCTGGTTCAACAGCATCAAGGAACGGCCGGCGACGGTTCGCGCCTATGAACTGGTGCAAAAAGTAAACCCGCCGAAATCCTGACCTCTCCCCTGATCGTTCCCACGCTCTGCGTGGGAATGCCGCCCTGGACGCTCTGCGCCCGCCTTTAAAATCGTGACGCAGAGCGTCATGGGATGCGTTACCACGCAGAGCGTGGGAACGATCTCGCAACTCCCGCTTGCGTCGTTTCGCCGCGCTCACTAACGTAGCGCCTTTACTGACGCTACCCCCCGCAGGAGCTTTGCCATGGCCTCGCCAGCCCTTTCACACTTTCTTCCCCGGTTCGGCGTTGCCGCGGCAGTAGCCAGTGCATTAAGCCTGGCCGGTTGCCAGCTCCAGAGCACCCAGGACACCCTGCCGCCGGTCGCCGGCGTGCAGCCGATCAAAGGCCTGGCACAAAATGTGTCGGTGCGCCGCAATGCCCAGGGCATGCCGCTGATCGAAAGCAACACCTTCCACGACGCACTGTTCAGCCTCGGCTATGTACACGCCAGCGACCGCATCACCCAGATGGTTACCCTGCGTCTGCTGGCTCAGGGCCGTCTGGCGGAAATGTCCGGGCCCGAGGTGCTGGATGTCGACCGGTTCATGCGCGCGGTCAACCTGAAAAAAAGCGCCGGCGAGCTGTATAACGCATCAAGCCCGCGTCTCAAGCGCTTCTTCGAAGTGTATGCGCGGGGCGTCAACGCTTACCTGTTCCGCTACCGCGACAAGCTGCCGCCGGACCTGGCCCAGACCGGCTACAAGCCCGAGTACTGGAAGCCGGAAGATTCGGCGCTGTTGTTCTGCCTGCTGAATTTCAGCGAGTCGAGCAACTTGCAGGAAGAATTGTCGTCGCTGGTACTGGCGCAAAAAGTCGGCGTCGACAAACTTGCCTGGCTCACCCCAAGCGCGCCGGACGAACCGATCCCGCAGGCTGAAACCGACAAGCTCAAAGGCGTGAACCTCAGCCAGATTACCGGCCTTGCCGGGCTGGAAGCGGTCGGCCAGCAACTCAACAGCCTCAACGCGCTGGCGGTCACCACCTCGAGCAACTGGGCGATTGGCCCGCAACGCGCGCGCAGCGGCAAAAGCCTGTTGGCCAGCGACCTGGCAGCCGCGCCGCAAGCACCGTCGCCGTGGAACTACGTGCAGATCCGCGCGCCGAAATACCAGGCCGTCGGCGTCTCGATTGCCGGTTTGCCGACGCTGCTGTCCGGTTTCAACGGCAAAGTGGCCTGGAGCATGAGCTCGGTCAAAGGCGACACCCAGGACCTGTTCCTGGAAAAGGTCAAACGCCAGGGCAGCGCGTTGTATTACGAGAACAACGGAAAATGGCTACCGGCCGGTGTGCGTAACGAAACCTTCTTCGCCAAAGGCCAGCGGCCGATTCGCGAAGTGGTGTACGAAACCCGTCACGGCGCCCTGCTCAACAGCAGCCAGGCCCTGACCAGCGGTTTCGGCCTGGCCCTGCAAACCGCCGATTTCAAGGACGACAAGAGCCTGGACGCGTTCTTCGACCTGTCCCGCGCGCAAAACGCCGGCAAGGCGTCGGACGCCACCCGTGAAATCCGCGCCATCGCCCTGAACATGATTTTTGCCGACGCCACCAACATTGGCTGGCAAGTCACCGGCCGCTTCCCCAACCGCCGCGAAGGCGAAGGCCTGCTGCCCTCGCCGGGCTGGGACGCGCGCTTTGACTGGGATGGCTACGCCGACGCGATGCTGCACCCTTACGATCAAGACCCGCCGCAAGGCTGGATCGGCACCGCCAACCAGCGCACTGCACCACGCGGCTACGGCATGCAGCTGTCCAACTCGTGGGACGCACCGGAGCGCAGCGAGCGCCTGGCGCAACTGGCCAATGCAGGCAAACACGACAGCCGCAGCCTGATCGCGATGCAATACGACCAGACCACCACGTTCGCCGCCAAGCTCAAGACCATGCTCCAGGCGCCGGGCATGGCCCAGCCGCTGAAACAGGCGATTGATGCACTGCCGGCCGCCGAGGCGGGCAAGGCACGCGAAGCGCTGGGCCGCCTGATGGCGTTTGATGGCCGCCTCGTGTCGACCTCTGCCGACGCGGCGATCTACGAACTGTTCCTGCAGGAAAGCGCCAAACAGATCTTCCTCGACAAGCTCGGCCCGGAAAACAGTGCCAGCTGGAAAGCCTTTGTCAGCAATGGCGGCCTGTCCTACTCCGCCACCGCCGACCATTTGCTGGGCCGCGAAGACAGCCCGTTCTGGGACGACTCGCGCACGCCGCAAAAAGAAGACAAACCGGCGATCCTCGCCCGCAGCCTGGCCGCCGCGATTACCGCCGGCGACAGCCAGTTGGGCGGCGACCACAAGGCCTGGCAGTGGGGCAAACTGCACACCACCACCTGGAAGAACCTCAATGGCCAAACGATTCGCGGCCCGTTCGCCAGCGGCGGCGACCACAACACCCTGAACCCGGCGCCGTACAGTTGGGGCCAGGACTTCGCCACCACCCAGGTGCCGGCACTGCGCATGATCGTCGACTTCGGCCTCGCCGAACCGATGAGCGGCCAGGGTGGCACCGGCCAGTCCGGCAACCCGGCCAGTCCGAACTACGCCAATGGCATCGACCCGTCGCTCAAGGCGCAATACCTGAGCTTCCCGATGCAGCCGCAGAACTTCGACAAGGCCTATGGGAAAACCCGGTTGACCCTCACCCCCGGCAAGTAACCCGGTTCCCGCTGAAGGAACCGGATAAAAATGTGGGAGCTGGCTTGCCTGCGATGAGGCCGTGTCAGTCACTGATCAAGTGGCTGATGCACCGCCATCGCAGGCAAGCCGGCTCCCACAGTTGCTTTGCATGCATTCAGATAGAACTTCCAGCCCCGCCACCGCCTCCTAACTGATAAGCCCATTGCCCCGGCACGCCCATGGACCTTGTCATCGCCCGGCCCGAAGGCCTCTACTGCCCCGCCGGTGATTTCTACATCGACCCCTGGCGCCCCGTCGAACGCTCGGTCATCACCCACGCCCACGGCGACCATGCCCGTACCGGCAACGAGCACTACCTGGCGGCCGCCCCCGGTGAAGGCATCCTGCGCTCGCGCCTGGGCCAGGACATCAACCTGCAAACCCTGGCCTACGGCGAACCACTGGTGCACCACGGCGTCACCTTGAGTTTTCACCCCGCCGGGCATGTGCTCGGCTCCGCCCAGGTGCGCCTGGAATACAAAGGCGAAGTGTGGGTCGCGTCCGGCGACTACAAAGTCGAGCCCGATGGCACCTGCGCACCCTTCGAGCCGGTGCGTTGCCACACCTTTATCACCGAATCCACCTTTGGCTTGCCGATCTACCGCTGGCAGCCCCAGGCGCAGATTTTTGCCGGGATCAACGATTGGTGGCAGGGCAACATCGCGGCAGGCAAAGCCAGCGTGTTGTTCTGCTATTCCTTCGGCAAGGCCCAGCGCATCCTGCATGGCATCGACGCCAGCATCGGCCCGATCCTCAGCCACGGCGCGGTCGAACCCTTGAACCGCGTGTACCGCGAAGCCGGCATCTACATTCCCGAAACCCTGTACGCCGGCGACTTCAAAAAAACCGACCCACTGTTGCGCCAGGCGCTGATCATCGCGCCGCCCTCGGCCGGGGGCAGCAGTTGGATCAAACGTTTTGGCGACTACAGCGATGCCTTCGCCAGCGGCTGGATGCGCTTGCGCGGAACCCGTCGGCGGCGGGGCGTGGACCGCGGCTTCGTACTGTCGGACCACGCCGACTGGCCCGGCCTGCTGTGGGCCATCGAACAAACCGGCGCTGAACGGGTGATGGTGACCCACGGTTCTGTAGGCGTTTTGGTGCGCCACCTGCGGGAAAAAGGCCTGGATGCCCAAGGCTTCACCACCGAATACGGCGATGATGAAGAAGAGGCCACGGCATGAAGGCGTTCGCCGAGCTGTACGCCAACCTGGATGCCACCACCTCCAGCAATGCCAAGCTTGCGGCGCTGCAAGCCTATTTCCGCCAGGCGCCGCCGGAAGATGCCGCGTGGGCCGTGTACTTTTTGTCCGGTGGGCGCCCTCGGCAACTGGTGCCCACGCGCCTGTTGAGAGACATGGCCACCGCCGCGTCCGGCATCGAGCCGTGGCTGTTTGAAGAAAGCTACCAATCGGTGGGCGACCTGGCCGAGACCATTTCCCTGCTGTTACCGGAATCCACCTACACCTCGCAGGACGGCCTGGCCGTATGGCTGGAGGAAAAGCTCCTGCCCCTGCGCGGCCTGCCGCCTCTGGAGCTGGCCGAACGCTTGCCCGCGTTGTGGGCGCAACTGGACCAACCCAGCCTGATGGTGTGCATCAAGCTGATTACCGGCAGCTTTCGCGTGGGGGTGTCAAAACTGCTGGTCACCCGTGCCCTCGCCGCCATGGCCGAGCTGGACAGCAAACGCGTGGCGCAGCGGCTGGTGGGCTACACCGACCTGTCGAATCGACCTACGCCTGAGGGCTACCTCAAGCTGATCGCCGCCGAATCGTCCGACGAACACGCGCAACGTGGCGGGCAGCCTTATCCGTTTTTTCTCGCCCACGGGTTGGCGCAACCGGTGGAGCAATTCGACAGCCTGCTCGGCTCGCCCGCCGACTGGCAGGTGGAATGGAAGTGGGACGGCATTCGCGCGCAACTGGTCAAGCGCGAAGGCCGGCTGTGGATCTGGTCACGCGGCGAGGAACTGGTCACCGAGCGTTTCCCCGAACTGCACAGTCTGGTCAGCGGCTTGCCTGACGGCACGGTGATCGATGGCGAAATCGTCGTCTGGAAGGATTCAGTACAACCCTTCGCCCTGCTGCAACAGCGCATTGGCCGTAAAACCCTGAGCAAAAAAGTGCTCGACGATGCACCGGTGGCCGTCCTTGCCTATGACTTGCTGGAGCATCAGGGCGACGACTGGCGCAACCACCCTCAGGCCGAGCGTCGCGCCCAGCTTGAGCAAGTGATTGCGCAGTGCAACCGGCCAGTGTTGCTGCCCTCACCCCTGCTGACCGCCACCACCTGGGCCGAATTGGCCGAGCAGCGCGAAGACTCCCGTCGCCTCGGCGTGGAAGGCATGATGCTCAAGGCCCGCGACGGCCTGTATGGCGTGGGCCGCACCAAAGACATGGGCGTGTGGTGGAAGTGGAAAGTCGACCCGTTCAGCGTCGATGCCGTGTTGATTTACGCCCAGCGCGGCCATGGTCGCCGCGCCAGCTTGTATAGCGACTACACCTTCGCCGTGTGGGACGGCCCGCCAGGCACCGAGCGCACCCTGGTGCCCTTCGCCAAGGCCTATTCGGGGCTGACCGACGAAGAAATGCGCAAGGTTGACGCCATAGTGCGCAAAACCACGGTAGAGAAATTCGGCCCGGTCAGCAGCGTCACGCCGAGCATGGTGTTTGAACTGGGGTTTGAGGGCATCGCCTTGTCCAAGCGGCACAAAAGCGGGATCGCGGTAAGGTTTCCGCGGATGTTGCGGTGGCGGCAGGATAAGGCGGTGGAGGAAGCGGACAACCTCGCCACCCTGCAAGACTTGCTGACCTGACCCGCCCCTCCCAAACACTACACATCAATGTGGGCCAAGAACCAAATTGGTGCACAGAAAAACCAATGCCCATTTTCGGGCATCTCCTACACTCAGAACGCCCTCGTCCCACCTTTTAAAACACTCATTCGGAACTATGGTGCAGAAATTGCTACTTGAGATCCGTCTGACACCGTTCAGTAACAGTCCTAAACGCGCCACAAGCGCTTATCTTGGTTTCCAGGGATTACATAATGAAAAAAGCATTGCTGACCCTTTCTGCACTGGCTCTGTGCATGGCTGCTGGTGTTGCTACAGCCAAGGAATACAAGGAATTGCGTTTTGGTGTCGATCCGTCCTACGCGCCATTCGAATCCAAGGCCGCTGACGGCAGCCTGGTGGGCTTCGATATCGACCTGGGCAATGCGATCTGCGCCGAGCTGAAAGTGAAGTGCAAGTGGGTCGAAAGTGACTTCGACGGCATGATTCCAGGCCTGAACGCCAACAAATTCGATGGCGTGATTTCGTCGATGACCGTAACTGAAGCCCGTGAAAAGGCGATCGACTTCTCCAGCGAGCTGTTCTCCGGCCCGACGTCCCTGGTGTTCAAAAAAGGCGCGAACTACTCCACGCCTGAGTCGCTCAAGGGCAAATCCGTGGGCTACGAGCAAGGCACCATTCAGGAAGCCTACGCCAAGGCCGTGCTGGACAAGGCCGGTGTAACCACCAAGGCCTACGCCAACCAGGACCAAGTGTATGCAGACCTGACCTCGGGCCGCCTGGACGCTTCGGTACAAGACATGCTGCAAGCCGAACTGGGCTTTTTGAAGTCGCCGGCCGGTGCTGACTACGAAGTCAGCAAGGCAATTGATGACCCGTTGCTGCCCGCCAAAACGGCGGTCGGTATCAAAAAAGGTAACAAAGACCTCAAGGCCCTGCTCGATAAAGGTATCAAAGCGTTACACGATGATGGCACCTACGCCACTATCCAGAAGAAACACTTCGGCGATCTGAACCTCTACAGCGGTAAATAACACCCTGGCGCCCACCGGTTTGCGGTGGGCGCTTTTTTATCGCCATCAGGTCCTGAATTCATGTTTGAAGATCTTTTGCAAACCCTGGGGCTGGGCGCCTTCAGTTTGAAGGGGTTCGGCCCGCTATTGCTGCAAGGTACGTGGATGACGGTGAAGCTGTCCGTCGCCTCCCTGGCCGTGAGCGTCCTGCTCGGCCTGCTCGGCGCCAGCGCGAAACTGTCCAGCGTGCGCCTGCTGCGTGTCCCCGCCCAGCTCTACACCACGTTGATTCGCGGCGTGCCCGACCTGGTGCTGATGTTGCTGATTTTCTACAGTCTGCAAATTTGGCTGACCGGCTTTACCGACTTTATGGAATGGGACTACATCGAAATCGACCCATTCAGCGCCGGGGTCATCACCCTGGGCTTCATCTATGGTGCCTATTTTACTGAGACGTTTCGCGGCGCGATCCTCTCGGTACCGCGCGGGCAACTGGAGGCGGCCACTGCCTACGGGCTCAAGCGCGGGCAACGATTCCGTTATGTGACCTTCCCGCAGATGATGCGGTTTGCCCTGCCGGGCATCGGCAACAACTGGATGGTGATGCTCAAGGCCACCGCGCTGGTGTCGATCATCGGCCTGGCTGACCTGGTCAAGGCCGCCCAGGATGCCGGCAAGAGCACTTATCAGCTGTTTTATTTCCTGGTGCTCGCGGCGTTGATTTATCTGCTGATCACCAGCGCGTCCAACTTCGTATTGCGCCGTCTTGAGCGCCGCTACTCCGCTGGGTCCCGGGAGGCCGTGCGATGATCGAACTTCTGCAGCAATACTGGCGCCCCTTCCTGTATAGCGACGGCCAGCACATTACCGGGCTGGCGATGACAATGTGGCTGCTCAGCGCCTCGCTGGTATTCGGCTTTCTGGTCTCGATCCCGCTGTCCATCGCCCGGGTTTCACGCAAGTTCTGGGTGCGCTGGCCGGTGCAGTTCTACACCTACCTGTTTCGCGGCACGCCGCTGTATATCCAGTTGCTGATTTGCTACACCGGCATCTACAGCATCGCGGCCGTGCGCGAACAGCCTTTGCTCGATGCGTTTTTTCGCGATGCAATGAACTGCACCATCCTCGCCTTCGCGCTCAACACCTGCGCCTACACCACCGAGATTTTCGCCGGTGCGATCCGCAGCATGGCCCATGGCGAAGTCGAAGCGGCCAAGGCCTATGGTCTGACAGGCTGGAAGCTGTATGCCTACGTGATCATGCCCTCCGCCCTGCGCCGCTCGTTGCCCTATTACAGCAACGAAGTGATCCTGATGCTGCACTCGACCACCGTGGCCTTTACCGCGACGGTGCCGGACATCCTTAAAGTGGCCCGGGACGCCAACTCGGCCACTTACATGACCTTTCAATCATTCGGCATCGCTGCGCTGATCTACCTGACCGTCACCTTCGCGCTGGTCGGTCTGTTTCGCCTGGCGGAGCGCCGCTGGCTGGCCTTCCTCGGGCCGAGCCACTAAGGAGTGTGTATGCGTCATCAGGTGCATGAACTGATCGCGCCCGTGCCAGGCACGGCGCGGCAGATTCACAGCTTCCACTTCGGCCCGGCGTTGGCTGAAGGCAAGATTTACATCCAGTCGTCGCTGCACGCCGACGAGCTGCCGGGCATGCTGGTGGCCTGGCATTTGAAGGTGCGCCTGGCGGAGCTGGAAGCCGCCGGCCGCCTGCGCAGCGAAATCGTGCTGGTACCCGTCGCCAACCCGGTCGGCCTGGAACAGGTGTTGATGGACATCCCCCTGGGCCGCTATGAGCTGGAAAGCGGGCAGAACTTCAATCGCAAGTTTGTCGACCTCAGTGACGAAGTGGGCAACCAGGTCGAGGATTTGCTCGGCGATGACCCGCAACACAACGTCGAGCTGATCCGCACCGCACTGGTCAGCGCCCTGGCCGCGCAAACCGCCGATACCCAGCTGCAATCCCAGCGCCTGGTGCTGCAACGCCTGGCCTGTGATGCCGACATGGTGCTCGACCTGCATTGCGATTTCGAAGCGGTGGCGCACCTGTACACCACGCCCGAGGCCTGGCCGCAGGTGGAACCGCTGGCGCGCTACCTCGGTTCGGAGGCCAATTTGCTGGCTACCGACTCCGGCGGGCAGTCGTTCGACGAGTGTTTCACGCTGGTGTGGTGGCAATTGCAGCAACGCTTCGCCGAGCGCTTCCCGATTCCCATGGGCAGCTTTTCGGTGACCGTCGAATTGCGCGGCCAGGGCGACGTCAACCATGGTTTGGCGGCTCTGGATTGCCAGGCGATCATCGATTACCTGACGCACTTCGGCGCGATCGACGGCGACGCGTCGCCACTGCCCGAGTTGCCCTACCCGGCCACACCGTTGGCGGGCGTCGAGCCTGTGACCACGCCGGTCGGCGGCCTGCTGGTGTTCAGCGCCCTGCCGGGGGAATACCTGAGCGCCGGGCAGTTGATCGCCGAAATCATCGACCCCATTACCGACCGCGTAACGCCCGTGCATTGCCAGAATGCCGGCTTGCTGTACGCCCGTTCGCTGCGCCGCATGGCCACTGCCGGGATGGTCATCAGCCATGTCGCCGGCACTGAAGCCTACCGCAGCGGCTACCTACTTTCGCCTTGAGGATGCACGCCCCATGTACAAATTGACCGTTGAAGGCCTGCATAAAAGCTATGGCGACAATGAAGTGCTCAAAGGTGTTTCGCTCAAGGCCAGGACCGGCGACGTGATCAGCCTGATCGGCGCCAGCGGCTCGGGCAAAAGTACCTTTTTGCGCTGCATCAACTTCCTGGAAACCCCCAACGACGGGGCCATGACCCTGGACGGCCAGCCGATCCGCATGGTCAGCGACCGCCACGGCATGCGCGTGGCCGACGACGCCGAGCTGCAACGCCTGCGCACCCGGCTGGCCATGGTGTTCCAGCATTTCAACCTGTGGAGCCACATGAGCGTGCTGGAAAACATCACCATGGCCCCGCGCCGGGTGCTGGGCTGCAGCAAGAAAGACGCCGAAGACCGCGCCCGCCGCTACCTCGACAAGGTGGGTTTGCCGGCGCGTGTGGCCGATCAATACCCGGCGTTTCTGTCCGGCGGCCAGCAACAACGGGTGGCCATCGCCCGCGCCCTGGCCATGGAACCCGAAGTGATGCTGTTCGACGAGCCCACTTCGGCCCTCGACCCGGAACTGGTGGGGGAAGTGCTGAAGGTGATCCAGGGGCTGGCCGAGGAAGGCCGCACCATGATCATGGTCACCCACGAGATGAGCTTTGCGCGCAAGGTGTCGAGCCAGGTGTTGTTCCTGCACAAAGGCCTGGTGGAAGAGCAAGGCGCGCCTGAGGATGTACTCGGCAACCCTAAGAGCGAGCGCTTGCAACAATTCCTGAGTGGCAATTTGAAGTAAACCTTTGCGGCGCCTGGAGGGTCTCTGAAAGAGAGCCTCCAGAGCGTCAGCTGCCGAATGGCAAAACCCGTCGACTTCGCCAAGCAATGGTTTGCCGCCAAAGGCTGGAAACCGTTCGCCTTCCAGAAAGCGGTGTGGGCCGCAGTCAAAAATGGGCAATCGGGCTTGCTGCATGCCAGCACCGGCGCAGGTAAAACCTACGCGCTCTGGTTTGCCGCGCTCAATCGCTTCGCCATCACCCGCCCGCCCGCCACCGGCAAACGCAAGCCGCCTGCCGAACCCCTGACAGTGCTGTGGATCACGCCAATGCGCGCGTTGGCGGCCGATACGGCGCGGGCGCTGGAAGCGCCACTGGCCGCCCTGGAGATTCCGTGGAGCGTCGGCCTGCGCACGGGCGACACCAGCAGCAGTGAGCGCGCCCGCCAGACACGCCGCCAGCCCACCGCGCTGGTCACCACGCCGGAAAGCCTGACGCTGATGCTCGCTCGCGCCGACAGCGAAGTGAGCCTGGGCCATCTGCGCATGGTGATCGTGGACGAGTGGCATGAACTGATCGGCAATAAACGCGGTGTGCAGCTGCAACTGGCCTTGGCGCGGCTGCGGCGCTGGCATCCTGACCTGATGGTGTGGGGGATTTCCGCGACGCTGGGTAATCAGGCTCACGCGCTGGAGGTCTTGGTCCCACAAGGTGACGGGATCAATGTGCAGGGGCAAACCGCCAAACAATTGTTGGTCGACACTTTGCTGCCGCCAGTCACCGAACGGTTCCCCTGGGCCGGGCATATCGGCTTGAAGATGTTGCCGCAGGTGGTGGCCGAGGTGGAGTCCAGCAGCAGTTGCCTGGTGTTTACCAATACACGGGCGCAGTCGGAAATCTGGTACCAGGCAATACTCGACGCTCGCCCGGATTGGGCCGGGCTGATTGCCTTGCACCACGGCTCGCTGTCGCGAGAGACCCGCGACTGGGTGGAGCGGGCGCTGAAAGACGGCCAGCTCAAGGCCGTGGTGTGCACGTCCAGCCTGGATCTGGGGGTGGATTTTCTGCCGGTGGAGCGCGTGCTGCAGATCGGCTCGGCCAAAGGCGTGGCGCGCCTGATGCAGCGCGCCGGGCGCTCCGGGCATGCGCCGGGGCGGCCATCGCGGGTGACGCTGGTGCCGACCCATAGCCTGGAACTGGTGGAAGCCGCGGCAGCCCAGGACGCCATTGCACAGCGTCGCATCGAAGCGCGGGAATCCCCTTACAAGCCATTGGATGTGCTCGTACAGCACTTGGTGAGCATGGCACTCGGCGGCGGGTTCACGCCTGACGCGTTGCTGTCGGAAGTGCGCGGCGCCTGGGCCTACAAAGACCTCACCGATGAGGATTGGGCCTGGGCGCTGGGGTTTGTGCGCCATGGTGGCCTGTCGCTGACGGCTTATCCGGATTACCGCCGCGTCGAGCCCGACGAACATGGCGTCTGGCGCGTGCCGGATGCCCGGCTGGCACGGCGGCATCGCATGAGCGTGGGCACCATCGTCAGCGATGCGAGTATCCAGCTGAAATTCTGGAGCAAGGGCGGCGGCGGCAAGAACCTGGGCAGTGTCGAGGAAGGGTTTATCGCACGGCTCAAGCCGGGTGATGGCTTCCTGTTTGCCGGGCGGTTGCTGGAGCTGGTGCGGGTGGAAAACATGACCGCCTACGTGCGCCGCAGCACCGCGAAGAAGGCCGCCGTACCGCGCTGGAACGGCGGGCGCATGCCGCTTTCCAACGAACTGGCGCAGGCGGTGGTCGAGCGGTTCGACGCGGCGGCGCATGGGCGGTATGAAGGGCCGGAAATGCAGGCGGTGCAACCCTTGTTGCAGACGCAGTTGCGCTGGTCGGGCCTGCCGACGCGCGAGCATTTGCTGGCAGAGGCGCTGAAATCACTTGAAGGCTGGCACCTGTTTCTTTACCCGTTTGCCGGGCGTCAGGTGCACCTGGGGCTGGCGAGCTTGCTGGCGTGGCGGGTCAGCCAGCGTCAGCCGGTGACCTTCTCGATTGCGGTGAATGACTACGGGCTGGAGCTGCTGAGCGCCACGCCGGTGGATTGGCCGCTGTTGCTGAACGAGGCCTTGCTGAGCCCGGAAAACCTGCTGGAGGACGTTGCCGCCAGCCTGAACGCCGGTGAACTGGCCCTGCGCCGTTTCCGTGAGATCGCGCGCATTGCCGGGCTGGTGTTTGCCGGGTACCCCGGTGCGCCGAAAAGCACGCGGCAGGTACAAGCCTCAAGCGGGCTGTTTTTCGAAGTGTTCAAACAATATGACCCGCAGAACCTGCTGCTGACCCAGGCCGGGGAAGAAGTCCTGCGTGACGAGTTGGATATTCGCCGGCTGGAAGAGACATTGCGGCATCTTTCAACGCTGAAAATGGACCTGCATGTGATTGATCGGCCTACACCGCTGGCATTTCCGCTGCTGGTGGAGCGCATGCGCGAAAGCATGAGTTCGGAAAAACTCTCGGAGCGCATTGCGCGAATGGTCAAGGATCTGGAAAAAGTCGCGGACAACGGGAAGCGCTGATGCACTGTTCATGGGTACTTGAAGGTGAAGAACTGCTGTTGCTGGCGGACAAGGCGGTGTATTGGCCCGCGCGCAAATGCCTGCTGATTGCCGACGCGCATTTTGGCAAGGCGTCGGCCTATCGCAGCCTCGGGCAGCCGGTGCCACAGGGCACCACCCGCGAAAACCTGCTGAAGCTGGACCGGCTGCTGGCCGCATTTGAATGTGACCAGGTGATCTTTCTCGGTGATTTTCTGCATGGTCCCGGCTCGCATGCCAGTGGCACCTTGAGCGCGCTGAGGGCGTGGCGGGCGCGTCATGCCGGCCTGAGCCTGGTGCTGATCCGCGGTAATCACGATAAACGCGCGGGCGACCCGCCCGCCGACCTGGACATTGAGGTGGTGACCGAGCCTCTACTGCTGGGGCCGTTCGCGTTACAGCACGAACCCGAGGTACACGCCAGCCACCATGTACTGGCCGGGCATGTGCATCCCGTGTACCGCCTGCGGGGCAAGGGGCGCCAAAGCCTGCGCCTGCCGTGTTTTCAGATGGGCGGGCATGTCAGCCTGCTGCCGGCGTTTGGGGCGTTCACCGGGGGCTATTGCGTGGAGCGCAACGCCCATCAGCAGATCTTTGTGATTGGCGATCAGACAGTGTGGCCGGTCCAGTGAAGAACCGGCCACACCGGCGAGGTTACGCGACCGGTGCGGGTGGCGGCTCGTCCGGAAGCACCGGTTCGCCAGGTTCGGTCGGTTGGGGGTAGTCGGGTTCGGGTTGGCCGGGAATGCCGCCGGCGAAGGCGGGATCGGCCATCAGGGACCAGGCCAGAACACCAATCTGGTTGGGTTCAAGCCGGGCGAGTTCGGCGCTTATTCGCGGGTCGATCTTCATACAGTACTCCTCAAGCGTGGCCCGACGCGTTTTGCACGCGTCGAGGCAGTACACCCAATAGAGTCACTTCCCGCAGACAAATTCCCTTCGCATGTAAGACCTTTCGATCAAGCGCGTGGGAGAGTGACGCCGCGCTGGCCCTGATACTTGCCGCCACGGTCCTTGTAGGACACTTCACAGGCCTCGTCGGACTGCAGGAACAGCATCTGCGCCACACCTTCGTTGGCGTAGATCTTGGCCGGCAGTGTGGTGGTGTTGGAGAACTCCAGGGTCACATGGCCTTCCCACTCCGGCTCAAGCGGGGTCACGTTGACGATGATGCCGCAACGGGCGTAGGTGCTTTTACCCAGGCAGATGGTCAGTACGTCACGCGGAATGCGGAAGAACTCAACGGTGCGCGCCAGAGCAAAGGAGTTTGGCGGGATGATGCACACGTCGCTCTTGATATCGACAAAGCTTTTTTCGTCGAAGTTTTTCGGGTCCACGGTCGCCGAATTGATGTTGGTAAACACCTTGAATTCATCGGCACAACGCACGTCGTAGCCGTAGCTGGAAACCCCGTACGAGATCAGGCGTTCGGCGCCTTCGCCGCGCATCTGGCGCTCTACGAAGGGTTCGATCATGCCGTGCTCTTGCGCCATGCGGCGAATCCACTTGTCCGATTTGATGCTCATGGCGGGTGTCCTGAATAGCGAGGTGGAAAAATTCTGTTGGGCATCTTACCGGGGCCGGCCCCATGGTTCAAAGGGCGCGGGGCTTTTCTTGATGAATGCGCGTGCCTCTATAAGCCGCGGCCAGCGGGGCCGGGACCGCAATCGGGGCACGCAGTGATCGTAAATACCACCGCCAGTCACGAAAATGGAGAAACCTTCGGAATTACCATTGGCACGTCCCGGAAAAAGGGTTAAGGTGGCGCCACTGTGCTGCTTGTGTCACTGAGAATCTCTACACGATATGTTGAATTTCGATCCAACCATCTCCAAGAATTTTTCCTGCTCTTTGCACTCAGTCTCGGCCAGGGCTTTTCCTGAGTCGCAGTTAACTTTGTCCAAGGAGATACACCATGTCTAATCGCCAAACTGGTACCGTTAAGTGGTTCAACGATGAAAAAGGCTTCGGCTTCATCACTCCACAATCCGGTGACGACCTGTTCGTTCACTTCAAAGCTATCCAATCCGACGGCTTCAAAAGCCTGAAAGAAGGCCAACAGGTTTCTTTCATCGCTACCCGCGGTCAGAAAGGCATGCAAGCTGAGGAAGTTCAAGTTATCTAACTTGTACTGACTTAGTCGAAAAAACCCCGCCCTTAAAAGCGGGGTTTTTTTATGCCGATCGTTCCCACGCTCTGCGTGGGGAATGCAGCCAGGGACGCTCTGCGTCCCAACGCGTGACGCAGAGCGTCACAAGAGGCATTCCCACGCAGAGCGTGGGAACGATCAGCGAACAGCAAAACGCCCGGTGCATCTTCATGCACCGGGCGTTTTCATGCCTGCTTACGCGTCGCTATTGAAACAACGACTCACTCGACAAGCCATTCTTCTCAAGGATCTCCCGCAAACGCTTGAGGCCCTCGACCTGGATCTGCCGCACCCGCTCGCGGGTCAGGCCGATTTCCAGGCCTACATCCTCCAGGGTACTGCTCTCATGGCCGCGCAGGCCGAAGCGGCGAATCACCACTTCACGCTGCTTGTCCGTGAGCTCGGAGAGCCACTGGTCAATGCTTTGGGAAAGATCATCGTCCTGCAACAGCTCGCAAGGGTCTGTAGGACGATCATCCGTCAGGGTGTCCAGCAGGGTTTTATCCGAATCCGGACCCAGCGAGACATCGACCGAAGACACACGCTCGTTCAGGCCAAGCATGCGCTTGACCTCCCCTACCGGTTTTTCCAGCAGGTTGGCGATTTCTTCAGGCGAAGGTTCATGATCGAGTTTTTGGGTAAGCTCACGCGCTGCCCGCAGGTAGACGTTAAGCTCCTTGACCACATGGATCGGCAACCGGATCGTGCGGGTCTGATTCATGATCGCCCGTTCGATGGTCTGGCGAATCCACCAGGTCGCATACGTGGAAAAGCGGAAGCCCCGCTCAGGGTCGAACTTCTCTACCGCCCGGATCAAGCCCAGGTTGCCCTCCTCGATCAGGTCCAACAGAGACAAGCCACGATTGACGTAGCGTCGGGCGATTTTGACCACCAGGCGCAGGTTGCTTTCAATCATGCGCTTGCGCCCGGCCGGATCGCCCTTTTGCGACAAGCGCGCAAAGTGGACTTCTTCTTCGGGGGTAAGCAGAGGGGAAAAGCCGATTTCATTGAGGTACAGCTGGGTCGCGTCGAGCGCCCGGGTGTAGTCAATGTACTTGTGTTGCTTTAACGCGGTGGAGTTCTTGGATTTGGTGCGAACTGAAGGTGTAGCAGACCCTTCATCATTCGACATCGATTCCTTTTCGGTGAGAATCTCCATTTCAAGGAGAACCTCATCGTCGATGTCAAACTCCGGCGCTTCTTTACTGAGAGCCATTGTTATAGTCCTTTGGTGAGTTCGACCTCAAGCTCAAGCGACGCCTTTATCCTTGGCAACGCTGGAGCCTGTTCCTTCTACGTGAGGGAACAGGCTGGCAACACATCAACGACGGGGCAGGAATTGCAGCGGATCTACAGGCTTCCCTTGACGGCGAATCTCAAAGTGCAGTTTCACCCGGTCTGTACCCGTTGACCCCATTTCGGCAATTGTCTGTCCGACTTTGACCTGCTGCCCCTCCCGAACCAACAGCCTACGGTTGTGGCCGTAAGCACTGACGTAGGTATCGCTGTGTTTGATGATGACCAGCTCGCCGTAGCCCCGCAAACCACTCCCGGCGTAAACCACTGTCCCATCAGACGCAGCTAAAACAGGCTGTCCCAAATCTCCGGCGATATCAATGCCTTTATTCAAACTACCGTTTGAAGAGAATTTTCCAATCAGCACGCCGTTGGATGGCCACCCCCAACCGGTCGGAGCGGGCCCTGCAGGCGGTAGCGGCGCGGGTGCCGGTTTGCTCGCAACCGCAGGCGTGGCGGTGCCTGCAGGCCGGGTGATGATGGTGGTTTTGCTCGAAGACGACGGCGAAGATCCGGTCGTTGTCACGACGGTTGCGGGCGCGGAACCCGTGCGCCCGTCGAAACGGATGGTCTGCCCCGGATGTATCGTATATGGCACAGGAATATTGTTACGAGCTGCGAGCGCCTTGTAATCCCAACCGTAACGGAAGGCGATCGAGAACATTGTGTCGCCCTTGCGCACGACGTATTGGCCTGTTGTGACCGTCGGCTTTTGCGGGACGGCGCGGGCGTTACTGCGGTCGACAACCCTGGCGCCACTGGACGGCGAGCTGGAGCAACCCACCAATACGGAACTCAAGACAAGGCCAAGCACCAGTCGCTGAAAACTTGTTTTACTCATACGCTGCGCAAGACCTGTGAGACTCACCCGCCGCTCCCTTTGTGGTGGCTGAACATGAATGCCTGTATCAGGCTTGAAATATGTCGCAAGTATAACTGGGCATTGGCTTTTTACCGGCACACGGCTGAAACGAAAAATTCATCGTGTTTAAAACCGAATGCCGATCATGTTGACTCAACTGACCCCGCCGTAAGACACATCCCCGCCAACAGAATTCACTGCCTGCGAATAAATGATCAGGCCAATGGCCCATTGAGCAACGGCACAAAACGCACGGCGCCCAACAGATGGCGTGAAAAGCCTTCTTCCTCACGAATAATGAGCATCAATTGTTGCACTTCGCCGGAGCCCACCGGGATCACCAACCGCCCGCCAGGGGCCAGTTGGTCCAGCAACGCCTGGGGTACGTCGGTCGCCACGGCAGTCACGATAATACCGTTATAGGGCGCCAGCGCCGGCCAGCCTTCCCAGCCATCGCCCCAACGAAACACCACGTTACGCAGGTTCAACTCGACCAGACGCTCCTTGGCGCGGTCCTGCAGGACCTTGATGCGCTCAACCGAGAACACCCGCTCCACCAGTTGCGACAGCACGGCGGTCTGGTAACCGGAGCCGGTGCCGATCTCCAGCACCTTGTCCAGCGGGCCCGCCGCCAGCAGCAGCTCGCTCATGCGCGCGACCATATAAGGCTGGGAGATGGTCTGGTTGTGGCCGATCGGCAGCGCGGTGTCTTCATAGGCACGGTGCGCCAGCGCTTCATCCACGAACAGGTGGCGCGGCGTACGGCGGATGACCTCCAGCACCTGCGCGTTGGACAGGCCTTCTTCATACAGACGCTGGATCAAACGCTCGCGGGTACGCTGGGAGGTCATACCGATGCCACGGCGCAGCATTTCGTCTTGTTCACGCGCCATCAACGCAACCCCTCAAGCCAGCCATCAAGGCTACTGAAGGCATCACTGAAGGTGCGATCAAGTTGCAACGGGGTAATCGAAACATAACCTTGCATCACCGCATGAAAGTCTGTGCCGGGGCCACCGTCTTCGGCGTCGCCCGCTGCCGCGATCCAATAGCCTTCCTTGCCGCGCGGATCGACCACCTTCAACGGCGCCGCTGCACGGGCGCGATGGCCCAGGCGCGTCAGCTGGATGCCGCGAATATGGTCGAGGGGCAGGTTGGGAATATTGACGTTGAGCACTGTGCGCGGCGGCAACTGCAGGGAACCATGCGCTTGCACCAGCTTGCGCGCGAAGTAGGCCGCCGTCGCCAGGTTATCCAGTTGCCGCGAGGCGAAGGAAAACGCGAACGAGGTCCGCCCCAGAAAGCGCCCTTCCAGGGCTGCCGCCACAGTACCGGAGTACAGCACGTCATCGCCCAGGTTGGCGCCGAGGTTGATGCCCGACACCACGATGTCCGGCTCCTGATCCAACAGGCTGTTGATCGCCAGGTGCACGCAGTCGGTAGGGGTACCGTTCACGCTGATAAAGCCATTGGCCAGGACCTGCGGGTGCAGCGGACGGTCGAGCGTCAGCGAACTGCTGGCGCCGCTCTTGTCCTGGTCCGGGGCGACCACCACGCACTCGGCATAATCTTCCAGCGCGCCATAGAGCGCGGCAAGACCGGGTGCGGTGGCACCGTCATCGTTTGATATCAGAATACGCATGGGCTGTCCGTCTGCCCCACCGGCACCAGATCAACAAGCTCGCGCACCAAGACAGTGGCGAAGCATCCGGCCGGCAGGACGAATTCCAATTGCAGAATGT
This sequence comes from Pseudomonas tolaasii NCPPB 2192, assembly GCF_002813445.1. Classification (NCBI taxonomy): domain Bacteria; kingdom Pseudomonadati; phylum Pseudomonadota; class Gammaproteobacteria; order Pseudomonadales; family Pseudomonadaceae; genus Pseudomonas; species Pseudomonas tolaasii. The sequence continues at coordinate 2,957,379 of NZ_PHHD01000001.1, read as the reverse complement.
CAGGCCCGGGATAATGCCACGTCAACCCGCCAATGGGCAGTCGCAGAATGCGACGCTCCTGGCTCATGCCCGCATTCACCAGCCAATCGCGCAGGTCGGCCTCACCGGCAGCGACCTTTTGCTCAAGTTCATGGGGCGCGCCGGACGCCGGCGAACCACCCTCGCCCCACTGCGGCCCGGTGGGGTGCAGGTCGAGAATGGCCAGGCGCGGGTCGCTGCATTCAGCCTCTCCCGCCGGAAAAAAACTGCGACTGTCGGTAAACGCCAGCAAATCGCCGACCTGGGCCCGCTGCCAGGAGCCGTCAGCGACGCGTGCCGCCAACACTTTATTGAACAAAAAACTGCGCGCGGTGGAGAGCAGCCGCGAGCGCACATTGCGCTGCTCCGGCAAGGCCTTGCGCGCGGCCCACTCGCGGGCGTCCACAACGTTGCCGCCGTTGTGCCCGAAACGCTGGGCACCGAAATAATTGGGAATGCCGTGTTTGGCAATCAGTTGCAGCCGCGCGTCAATGGCGGCGGCATCACCGGCAAACTGGGTCAGGCGCAAGGTGAAGCCGTTGGCCGAATGGGCGCCGCGTTGCAGCTTGCGTTTGTGGCGGGCTATTTTGAGGATCTTGAGGGTGTCGTTTTCCGCGCCACTCATGTCCGGGTCAGCCTTGCCCGGCAGCTGCACGCTGAACCACTGGCGGGTCAACGCCTGGCGATCCTTGAGCCCGGCGTAGCTGACGGTGCGCAAAGGCACACCCGCCGCCTTGGCAATGCGCCGTGCCGCTTCTTCGGTGTTCAAGCCGCGTTTTTCCACCCACAGCCACAGGTGTTCGCCGTCGCCGGTCAGCGGGATGTCGAGGACTTCATCGACTTGAAAATCTTCAGCCGTCGCTTTCAGGACCGCGCTGCCCAGCGCTTCGCCATAGGCCCGCGGGCCCAGCAATTCCAGATCATTCATGCGCGCAGCAACAAGGCAACGGAGTGCACCGCGATGCCCTCTTCACGACCGGTAAACCCGAGCTTTTCGGTGGTGGTGGCTTTCACGTTGACTTGATCCAGTTCAATTTGCAGGTCGGCGGCAATCAGTGCGCGCATCGATTCGATATGCGGCGCCATTTTCGGCGCCTGGGCGACGATGGTGTTATCGACGTTGCCGACTTTCCAGCCCTTGGCGTGGATCAGACCGACCACATGGCGCAGCAGGACACGGCTGTCCGCGCCCCTGAAGGTGGGATCGGTGTCCGGAAAATGTTTGCCGATATCGCCCAGCGCGGCCGCGCCGAGCAAGGCATCGCTCAACGCATGCAACACAACATCGCCGTCGGAATGAGCCAGCAACCCGTGGTGGTGCGCGATACGCACGCCGCCCAGGGTGATGAAGTCGCCTTCGGCGAAACGGTGCACATCGTAGCCGTGGCCAATACGCATAAAAAAACGCCCCGATTTAATTCAGGGCGTGATTCTACCTACTTTTGCCTCACATTAACCGAGCAAAGCACGACCATGGTGTCGCAAATGGTCTTCGATGAAGCTGGCGATAAAGAAGTAGCTGTGGTCATAGCCCGGCTGCAGGCGCATTTCCAGCGGATGGCCCGCCGCCTTGGCCGCTTGTTGCAGGGCTTCAGGCTTGAGTTGCACTGCCAGGAAATCGTCGCGGTCCCCCTGATCCACCAGCAACGGCAGCTTTTCCGACGCTTCGCTGATCAGCACGCAGGCATCCCATTCGCGCCATTTCGAACGTTCTTCGCCCAGGTAACGGGAGAAAGCTTTCTGGCCCCACGGGCAATCCATCGGATTGTTGATTGGCGAAAACGCCGACACCGACAGGTAACGCCCCGGGTTGCGCAGGGCGCACACCAACGCGCCGTGGCCGCCCATGGAGTGCCCGCTGATGCCGCGTTTATCGGACGCCGGGAAATGCGCTTCAACCAACGCGGGCAATTCCTGCACCACGTAGTCATGCATCCGATAGTGCTTGGCCCACGGTTCCTGCGTGGCATTCAGATAGAAACCGGCACCCAGGCCGAAATCCCACGCGTTGTCCGGGTCGCCCGGCACACCCGGTCCGCGGGGGCTGGTGTCCGGCGCCACGATAATCAACCCCAGCTCGGCAGCCATGCGCTGGGCGCCGGCCTTCTGCATGAAGTTCTCGTCGGTGCAGGTCAGGCCCGACAGCCAGTACAGCACCGGCAACTTGCCGCCCTGTTCCGCTTGCGGCGGCAGGTAGACGGCGAAGGTCATGTCGCAGCCCAGCACCTCGGAATGATGCTTGTAGCGTTTATGCCAGCCGCCGAAGCTCTTCTGGCATGACAGGTTTTCCAGACTCATGGCGGACCTCAGAAGTGGATGACGGTACGAATGCTCTTGCCTTCATGCATCAGGTCAAACGCTTTGTTGATGTCTTCCAGGCCCATGGTATGGGTGATGAACGTATCCAGCGGGATTTCGCCGGTCTGGGCCATTTCCACGTAGCTTGGCAATTCGCTGCGACCGCGCACGCCACCGAACGCCGAACCCCGCCAGACGCGGCCGGTCACCAGCTGGAATGGGCGGGTGGCGATTTCCTGGCCGGCACCGGCCACGCCGATGATCACCGACTCGCCCCAGCCTTTGTGGCAGCACTCAAGGGCGGCGCGCATCAGTTGCACGTTGCCGATGCACTCGAAGGAGAAATCCACACCGCCGTCGGTGAGGTCGACGATCACGTCCTGGATCGGGCGATCGTAGTCTTTCGGGTTGATGCAGTCGGTGGCGCCCAGTTGCCTGGCGATTTCGAACTTGGCCGGGTTGATGTCGATGGCAATGATGCGACCGGCCTTGGCTTTCACCGCGCCGATCACCGCCGACAGGCCAATGCCGCCCAGGCCGAAGATGGCCACGGTATCACCCGGCTTGACCTTGGCGGTGTTGATCACCGCGCCGATGCCGGTGGTGACGCCGCAACCCAGCAGGCAGACTTTTTCCAGCGGCGCTTCTTTGGGGATCTTGGCTACGGAAATTTCCGGCAACACGGTGTACTCGGAGAAAGTCGAGGTGCCCATGTAGTGGAAAATCGGCTGGCCATTGTAGGAAAAGCGCGTGGTGCCGTCGGGCATCAGGCCTTTGCCCTGGGTCGAACGGATGGCCTGACACAGGTTGGTCTTGCCCGACAGACAGAATTTGCACTTGCCACATTCCGGGGTGTACAGCGGGATCACGTGGTCGCCCACCGCCACCGAGGTCACGCCTTCGCCGATCGCTTCAACCACCGCACCGCCTTCGTGGCCGAGGATCGACGGAAAAATGCCTTCCGGATCGGCGCCAGACAGGGTGTAGGTGTCGGTATGGCACACGCCGGATGCGACCACCCGCAGCAACACTTCGCCCGCCTTGGGCATGGCCACATCCACTTCCACGATCTCAAGGGGCTTCTTGGCTTCGAAGGCTACGGCGGCACGGGACTTGATCATCCGGATTTCTCCATGGGTTAAAAACTGAAGCCGGGAGTGTAAAACATGGCTTGTTGATGAATAATCCGGACAAAAGCAAAACATTATTGCTGTACAGGGATAATCATCATGCTGGAAAACCGCTGGGAAGGCATCGACGAGTTTGTGGCGGTTGCCGAATGCAGCCAGTTCACTGCAGCGGCCGAGCGACTGGGGGTGTCGTCTTCCCACATCAGCCGGCAAGTGGCGCGCCTTGAGGAACGGTTGCAAACGCGGCTGCTGTATCGCAGCACCCGTAAAGTGACCCTGACCGAAGCCGGCCAGACGTTTTTGCAGCACTGCCAACGCCTGCAGGACGGTCGCGAAGAAGCGCTGCGCGCAGTGGGCGACCTCACCAGCGAGCCCAAGGGCATGTTGCGCATGACCTGCGCGGTGGCTTATGGCGAGCGTTTTATCGTGCCGCTGGTCACGCGATTCATGGGGCTGTACCCGCAGCTGCGGGTGGATATCGAGCTGACCAATCGCCAGCTGGACCTGGTGCATGAAGGCCTCGACCTGGCGATTCGCCTCGGGCGGTTGCAAGACTCACGAATGGTCGCCAGCCGCTTGGCGCCCCGGCGCATGTACCTGTGCGCGTCGCCGTCCTACCTTGAACGGTACGGGCGGCCACATAGTTTGTCGGAATTGAGTCGGCATAACTGCCTGATCGGCAGCTCGGATATCTGGCAACTGGCCCAGGACGGGCGCGAATTTTCCCAGCGCGTGCAGGGAAACTGGCGCTGCAACAGTGGGCAGGCGGTGCTGGATGCGGCGTTACAGGGGGTTGGATTGTGCCAGTTGCCCGATTACTACGTGCTGGAGCATTTGCACAGTGGCGTGCTGGTTTCGCTGCTGGAGGCGCATCAGCCGCCGAATACGGCGGTGTGGGCGTTGTATCCGCAGCAACGGCATTTGTCGCCGAAGGTCAGGAAGCTGGTGGATTTTTTGAAGGTAGGGTTGGGCGAGCGGCCGGAGTACAGCCAGTCATGATGGTATGCCCGGGCCGGCGCCATCGCAGGCAAGCCAGCTCCCACGTTTGACTGAGTTCTCCGGAAAAAGGTGATCACCTGTGGGAGCTGGCTTGCCTGCGATGAAGCCGACGCGGTTTAACTGACTACCGCCGATTAGCCCACCGCAACCGGAGCCATTCCAGATCTTCCGGGCGCGTGACCTTGATATTGTCCGAGCGCCCTTCGATCAGGCGCGGCGCCTGGCCGGACCATTCCATGGCCGAGGCTTCATCGGTGATCACGGCATCCGCCACCAGGCTGTCAGCCAGGGCGCGATGCAACGCACCGAGGCGGAACATCTGCGGCGTGTAGGCTTGCCAGATCAGGCTGCGGTCGACGGTTTCCACCACGCGCCCCTGCCTGTCGACGCGCTTGAGCGTGTCGCGTGCCGGCACCGCCAGCAAACCGCCCACCGGGTCATCCGCCAGCTCGGCCAGCAGTTTATCGAGGTCATCACGGCTCAGATTGGGCCGCGCCGCATCGTGCACCAATACCCAGTCGTCATCGCTGGCGCCTTGGGCGTTCAGCTGCAGCAATGCATTAAGCACCGAGCCCGAGCGCTCGGTGCCACCGTCCGCGCGCAGGATGCGCGGGTCGTTGGCGCACGGCAGACTCGGCCAATAGGGATCATCGATAGCAACACTGACCACCAGCCCCTTGAGGCCGGGATGGTCGAGAAAACAGCCGAGGCTGTGTTCGAGAATTGTGCGCCCGCCCAGTTGCAGATATTGCTTGGGACGGTCCGCAGCCATACGGGCACCGACGCCCGCGGCAGGAATCACGGCCCAAAAGGCCGGCAGGGAGTCGATCATTGGGCCAACTGGTAAAGGGTTTCGCCGTCCTTGACCATGCCCAGCTCATGGCGAGCCCGCTCTTCAACGGTCTCCGTACCTTTTTTCAACTCGAGCACTTCAGCGTCAAGCACGCGGTTGCGCTCCAGCAGACGTTCGTTTTCGGCATGCTGGTCGGCAATTTGCTGAGTCAGTTCTTTCACCTGCGCAAAGCTGCCATTACCGACCCATAGGCGGTACTGCAGGCCAGCCAGCAACAAGAGCAAGACGAGGAACAACCAATTGGGACTGCGCATCGAAATCCGGGTATCCAGTAAAAAAAGACAGCCATGCAAACCTTTTGCAACAACTGATAGCACGAAGCCTGGAAGAACCAGGCTTGTGCTTGATAGCCATCAGATTAGCGTCGAAATCCACACGACCGTGTTATTTCCGACGCAATCCACAGGCTTTTTACCACTTAACAATCAGCCGCGAAACTCACCGCGACCGTTGTACTTGGCTTTGCCAGCCAGTTGCTCTTCGATACGCAGCAATTGGTTGTACTTGGAAACGCGGTCGGAGCGGCACAGGGAACCGGTCTTGATCTGCCCGGCCGAGGTGCCCACAGCCAGGTCGGCAATGGTCGAATCTTCGGTTTCGCCGGAGCGGTGGGAGATCACGGCGGTGTAGCCCGCAGCCTTGGCCATCTGGATGGCTTCCAGGGTTTCGGTCAGGGTGCCGATCTGGTTGAACTTGATCAGGATCGAGTTGGCGATCGACTTGTCGATGCCTTCTTTCAGGATCTTGGTGTTGGTCACAAACAGGTCGTCGCCCACCAGCTGGATTTTCTCGCCGATCTTGTCGGTCAGCACTTTCCAGCCGGCCCAGTCGGACTCGTCCAGGCCATCTTCGATGGAGATGATCGGGTAACGCTCGGTCAGGCCTTTGAGGTAATCCGCGAAACCTTCGGAGGTGAACACGTGGCCTTCGCCGGACAGGTTGTATTTACCGTCCTCGTAGAACTCGCTGGCGGCGCAGTCCAGGGCCAGGGTCACGTCGGTGCCCAGTTTGTAACCAGCGTTGGCCACCGCTTCGGAGATCACTTTCAGTGCATCTTCGTTGGACGCCAGGTTCGGCGCAAAACCGCCTTCGTCGCCAACAGCAGTGCTCAGGCCACGGGCCTTCAGCACAGCCTTGAGGTGATGGAAAATCTCGGTGCCCATGCGCAGGCCTTCGGAGAAGGTCTTGGCACCAACCGGCTGCACCATGAATTCCTGGATGTCGACGTTGTTATCGGCGTGCTCGCCACCGTTGATGATGTTCATCATCGGCACCGGCATCGAGTAAACACCCGGAGTACCGTTCAGGTTGGCGATGTGGGCGTACAGCGGCAGGTCCTGGTCCTGCGCAGCAGCCTTGGCGGCAGCCAGGGACACGGCGAGGATGGCGTTGGCGCCCAGGCTGCCTTTGTTTTCGGTGCCGTCGAGCTTGATCATCGCGTGGTCCAGGGCTTTCTGGTCCAGCGGGTCCTTGCCCAGCAGCAGGTCACGGATCGGGCCGTTGATGTTGGCTACGGCCTTGAGTACACCCTTGCCCAGGTAACGGCTCTTGTCGCCATCACGCAGTTCCAGCGCTTCGCGCGAACCGGTAGAAGCACCGGACGGCGCGCAGGCGCTGCCGATGATGCCGTTATCGAGAAGCACGTCGGCTTCGACGGTGGGGTTGCCACGGGAGTCGAGAACTTCACGACCTTTGATGTCGACGATTTTTGCCATTGTTGTAAACACTCCAAAGTTGACGAAAACGACGCAGCTGAAGGAAATCTTTTGACCGACCGCAAGGGTGGAACAACGGGGCAGGCTTGCAGGCGACAAGGCTCAGGCCCGCAGGCCTGAGCATTTAGCGTGGGGTACTTTACCGGAGAAACGTGGCTTACGCGGTCTCTACCGTCGGAAAACTCTTGACCAGTTCGTCCAACTGCTTGAGCTGGGCCAAAAACGGCTCCAGCTTGTCCAGGCGCAAGGCGCATGGGCCGTCGCATTTGGCGTTGTCCGGGTCCGGGTGGGCTTCCAGGAACAGGCCTGCCAGAGACTGGCTGATGCCCGCCTTGGCCAGGTCCAGCACCTGGGCACGGCGCCCGCCGGCTGAATCGGCGCGACCACCAGGCATTTGCAGCGCGTGGGTCACGTCGAAGAATACCGGGTAGTCGAACTGTTTCATGATGCCGAAACCGAGCATGTCCACCACGAGGTTGTTGTAGCCGAAGCTCGAACCGCGCTCGCAGAGGATCAACTGGTCGTTACCCGCTTCCACGCACTTGTTCAGGATGTGTTTCATCTCCTGGGGCGCGAGGAACTGGGCTTTCTTGATATTGATCACAGCGCCGGTCCTGGCCATCGCCACGACCAGGTCGGTCTGGCGCGACAGGAAGGCCGGCAGCTGGATGATGTCGCACACCTCGGCGACCACGGCAGCCTGCTCAGGCTCGTGGACGTCGGTGATGATCGGCACGCCGAAGGCTTGCTTGATGTCCTGGAAGATCCGCATGCCTTCTTCAAGGCCCGGGCCGCGATAGGACGTTACCGACGAACGGTTGGCCTTGTCGAAGCTGGCCTTGAACACGTAAGGGATACCGAGTTTCTCGGTCACCTTCACGTACTCTTCACAGACCTGCATCGCCATGTCGCGGCTTTCCAGCACGTTCATGCCGCCGAACAGCACCATGGGCTTGTCGTTGGCAATCTCGATGTCGCCTACGCGAATGATCTTCTGGGCCATCAGGTTTACGCCTTCTTCTGATGTTGCGTCAGTGCCGCTTTAACGAAACCGCTGAACAACGGATGGCCGTCGCGCGGGGTCGAAGTGAACTCAGGGTGGAACTGGCAAGCCACGAACCACGGGTGATCCGGTGCCTCGACCACTTCAACCAGCTTGCCGTCACCGGAGCGGCCGGAAATTTTCAGGCCGGCTTCTTTGATCTGCGGCAGCAGGTTGTTGTTCACTTCGTAACGGTGACGGTGACGCTCGACAATCACGTCCTTGCCGTAGCAGCCGTGAACCAGAGAGCCCGGCTCAAGCAGGCAATCCTGCGCGCCGAGGCGCATGGTGCCGCCCAGATCGGACGCTTCGGTACGGGTTTCGACGGCGCCGGTGGCGTCTTCCCACTCGGTGATCAAGCCCACGACCGGGTGGCCGCTGGTGTGATCGAACTCGGTGGAGTTGGCGTCTTTCCAGCCCAGCACGTTACGGGCGAACTCGATAACGGCCACTTGCATGCCCAGGCAGATACCCAGGTACGGCACCTTGTTCTCGCGAGCATATTGAACAGCCGTGATCTTGCCTTCCACGCCACGCAGGCCGAAACCGCCTGGCACGAGGATCGCATCCACGCCTTCGAGCAAGGCGGTGCCTTGGTTCTCGATGTCTTCGGAGTCGATGTAGCGCAGGTTGACCTTGGTACGGTTGCTGATACCGGCGTGGCTCATCGCTTCGATCAGCGACTTGTACGCGTCCAGCAGTTCCATGTACTTGCCGACCATGGCGATGGTGACTTCATGCTCAGGGTTGAGCTTGGCATCGACCACGGCGTCCCACTCGGACAGGTCCGCGCCATTGCATTGCAGGCCGAAACGCTCGACCACAAAATCATCCAGGCCTTGCGAATGCAGGATGCCCGGGATCTTGTAGATGGTGTCGGCGTCTTCCAGCGCGATCACCGCACGTTCTTCAACGTTGGTGAATTGCGCGATCTTGCGACGCGAGGAAATGTCGATCGGGTGATCGGAGCGGCACACCAGCACATCCGGCTGCAGGCCGATGGAACGCAGTTCCTTGACCGAGTGCTGGGTTGGCTTGGTTTTGGTCTCGCCGGCGGTGGCGATGTACGGCACCAGGGTCAGGTGCATCAGCATCGCGCGCTTGGCGCCGACTTCGAAACGCAGCTGGCGGATGGCTTCGAGGAACGGTTGGGATTCGATGTCACCCACGGTGCCACCGATCTCGACCATCGCCACGTCGGCATCGCCTGCACCCTTGATGATGCGGCGCTTGATTTCATCGGTGATGTGCGGAATCACCTGGATGGTTGCACCCAGGTAGTCACCACGGCGCTCTTTGCGCAGCACGTGCTCGTAGACACGGCCGGTGGTGAAGTTGTTGTTCTGGGTCATGGTCGTGCGGATGAACCGCTCGTAGTGGCCCAGGTCCAGGTCGGTCTCGGCGCCGTCGTGGGTGACGAACACTTCACCGTGCTGGAACGGGCTCATGGTGCCCGGGTCAACGTTGATGTACGGGTCCAGCTTGAGCATGGTGACCTTAAGTCCCCGCGCCTCCAGGATGGCCGCCAATGAAGCGGAGGCAATGCCTTTCCCCAATGAAGAAACAACACCGCCCGTGACGAATATGTAGCGCGTCATGAAAAACCCTAGAAGTCTGCGTTAAAGCGGTCCGAGCCGCCGGGGAAAGCGAAGGAAGGCCGAAGCCCCCGATCACCTGCATTAATCACAGTGCACCTTTCAAAAAAACCGCCGCGTGGTGACAGACCAGCAATGAAACACCGGTACGTTGATCGCTACACATTTTTTGGAATCGCCCAGCAAAGACTGCTTGGTAATCGGCAACGACTGCGATTCAGGCGAATCCACAGAAGTTGTATCAAGAAGGGAGCGTAGTCTACCGGAAAGGCTCTATCAGCTCAAACCTTGATCGCAGGTCTGTGGCATCCAATGTAATTGCCAGCCATCCGACGGGCCGGGCCACAGCCCCGCAAGCGTTGGGACCGCCAGTAATTGCTCGCCCCGATACAGCAGCGGCAATCTGCCACGGATGAAGCCCGGCAGCGCGCTTTCATTAAGCAGGCGCTTCAGGTCGCGCCGGCCTCGACCTGGCACTTCCATGATTTCACCGCCCTGGCGATAGCGAATCTCCAGTGGGCCGTCGGGCGCCACACCGATAAATCTCAGCTGACCATTGCCGGGTAACTCTAGTGGGTTTTGCGGGTGCGGCCAGCTCATTCTTGCGTCGGAAAACTCCGACCAGGCTGTGGGCAGCCACCAGACGCGCTCGGCGCAACGGTGCAAATCACCCTCCGCAAGACGCCACACAGGCTGCGCATCGCCCTTGGCATCACGCAGGGAATACCAGCCGGCCCAGTGGTCGCTGTCGGGTAAACGGGTCAGAGGCGTCAACCAGTGGCGCAGGGCGTTGCGCTGGCGCGCGTCAGACAATTCGCGTAACGAAGAGAGCGCCAAAGACGGCAAGGGTAGCCACGGAAACGGTGAAGGCTGAGCGGCGGCCTGCAAGTCCATCTGCGCCAGCTCATCCAGCAACCCCTGGGCCTCGCTCAAATGCCCGGCGGCGCGCGCCAGGTTTGAGACGGCTTGCGGCCAGCGCTCGGCCAGCACTGGAAACACCCGGTGACGCAGGTAATTACGAGAAAATCGTGAATCTGTGTTGGACGGATCTTCGATCCATTGGAGTTGATGCTCGCGAGCATGAGCCTCCAGCTCGCCCCGCGAAATATCCAGCAAGGGTCGCACCAGGTAGCCGCCTGCCAATGGCCGCTGCACGGGCATGGCGGCCAACCCACGCACCCCGGCCCCGCGCAGCAGGCGAAACATCAAGGTTTCAGCTTGATCGTCGCGATGCTGGCCGACAAGCAACAACTCCCCTGCCCCGATCACTTCGCAAAACGCCTGATAACGCGCGTCTCGGGCCGCGCGCTCAAGGCTGGCGCCCGGCTGAACCTGCACACGCACCACACGCAAGGGTACGCCCAGACTGTCGCATACCGACTGGCAATGCTGCGGCCATGCATCAGCGGCAGCTTGCAGGCCATGATGAACATGGACAGCGCTAAGCGGCGGCAACGAGTTGGTTTTGGCCAGACTGGCCAGCAGATGCAACAGGACGGTGGAATCAAGGCCGCCGGAGAAAGCGATCCGCCAGGCCGGGGCGTTGCGCCAAGGGGCCATGGTTTGCAGGAGGTTGGCGGATAGAGCCGGCGTCATAACAAAGTACCGCCATCAATCTGGAATGCGATAACCCAGCATACACAAAGCAAATGTGGGAGCGGGCTTGTGTGGGAGCGTGGCTTGCCAGCGATGCAGACACCTCGGTTTCTCAATTGCACCGAGGTGATGCTATCGCAGGCAAGCCAGCTCCCACACAAGCCGACTCCCACATTGGGTATTGCGTCGAGCTTAGAGACCGTAGCTCATCAAACGCTCATAACGACGGGCGAGCAGCGCTTCGTTATCCAGCTTCTTGAGCATCGCCAGTTGCGAAGCCAGTTCAGCACGAATGGTCGCGGAAGCGGCAGCCGGGTCGCGGTGAGCGCCACCCAAAGGCTCGGCGATCACTTTGTCCACGATACCCAGGCCCTTGAGGCGATCGGCGGTGATACCCATGGCTTCGGCAGCGTCCGGCGCTTTTTCGGCGGTTTTCCACAGAATCGAAGCGCAACCTTCCGGAGAAATCACCGCATAGGTCGAATACTGCAGCATGTTCAGCTGGTCGCACACGCCAATGGCCAACGCACCGCCGGAGCCACCCTCACCAATCACAGTGGCGATGATCGGGGTTTTCAAGCGCGCCATGACACGCAGGTTCCAGGCGATTGCCTCGCTCTGGTTGCGCTCTTCAGCGTCGATGCCAGGATAAGCGCCCGGTGTGTCGATGAATGTCAGGATCGGCATCTTGAAGCGCTCGGCCATTTCCATCAGGCGGCACGCCTTGCGGTAGCCTTCAGGACGCGGCATACCGAAGTTGCGGCGGACTTTCTCGCGCACTTCACGGCCTTTCTGATGGCCGATCACCATCACCGGCTGGTCGTCCAGGCGAGCGATACCGCCCACGATGGCGGCGTCGTCGGAGAAGTGGCGGTCGCCGTGCAGCTCGTCGAACTCGGTGAAGATGTGCTGAATGTAGTCCAGGGTGTACGGACGGCGCGGGTGGCGGGCCAGGCGCGCGATCTGCCAGCTGGTCAGTTTGCCGAAGATGTCCTCGGTCAACGTTTTGCTCTTGTCTTGCAGGCGGGAGATTTCATCGCCGATGTTCAGCGAATTGTCATTGCCGACCAGGCGCAATTCTTCAATCTTGGCTTGCAGGTCAGCGATCGGCTGTTCGAAATCAAGAAAATTCGGGTTCATAAGCGTCCGTCTTGGGTCGACGGCCAGGGCGTGCCTGGCCAGCCGGTTGTCTATTCGCGCCCTACCTTAAGGGAGAGGCGCGTTTAGGTCGAGATTAAATGTTCAGCCGAGGTCAGACGAATCTGACCATCAACGGTATTGGAGGAAGACGTTGTCTCGCCCGAACTGGTCACGCAATGCTTGAATCAAGCCATCAGCAGGATCAATTCGCCACGTCTCGCCAAACTGCAACATGGCCTTGGCGTCATTGCCGGTGTACTCCATGGTCACCGGGCACGCACCACGGTGGCGCTTGAGCAGGTCACCCAACCAGCGTAGCTGATCGCCCTTGAGGGCTTCGGTCTTGACCTTCAAACGCAGGCTTTCCGCCAGGTTGGTGCGCGCATCTTCCATGCTCATCACCCGCTTGATCCGCAGGCGCAGGCCGCCGGAGAAGTCGTCGTTACTGACCTCGCCTTCCACCACTACCATGGCGTCGGTCTGCAGCAGCGACTGCGCGGAGTGGAACGCGTCGGCAAACAGCGACGCTTCGATACGGCCCGAGCGGTCGTCGAGGGTGATGAAGCCCATCTTGTCGCCCTTCTTGTTCTTCATCACCCGCAAGGCAATGATCATGCCGGCGACGGTCTGGGTGTCGCGCGCCGGTTTCAGGTCGATGATGCGCTGACGGGCGAAACGGCGGATTTCACCCTCGTATTCATCAATCGGGTGGCCGGTGAGGTACAGGCCCAGGGTGTCTTTTTCGCCCTTGAGACGTTCCTTGAGCGTCAGCTCCTTGGCCTTGCGGTGGTTACCGTATACATCGGCATCTTCTTCCACGAACAAACCGCCAAACAGGTCGGCGTGGCCGCTGTCATGGGTACGGGCAGTCTGTTCGGCGGCCTTGATCGCTTCTTCCATCGCGGCGAGCAACACCGCGCGGTTGCGGTCGATATTCGCTTGATAAGCCTTTGGCTCGTCGTGGAAATACGGGCCGAGACGGTCAAGTGCACCGCTACGGATCAGCCCATCGAGGGTACGTTTATTGATGCGCTTGAGGTCAACCCGCGCGCAGAAGTCGAACAGATCCTTGAACGGCCCGTTCTGGCGCGCTTCGGTGATGGCTTCCACCGGGCCTTCGCCCACACCTTTGATGGCGCCCAGGCCATAAATGATGCGGCCTTCGTCGTTCACCGTGAACTTGAACTCCGAGGCGTTCACGTCCGGCGCATCGAGGCGCAACTTCATGGTGCGCACTTCCTCGATCAAGGTCACGACCTTGTCGGTGTTGTGCATATCCGCCGAGAGTACCGCGGCCATGAATGGCGCCGGGTAGTGGGCCTTTAGCCAGGCGGTCTGGTACGACACCAGGCCGTAGGCGGCGGAGTGGGACTTGTTGAAGCCGTAACCGGCGAATTTTTCCACCAGGTCGAAAATGTTACCGGCCAGGTCCGCGTCGATGTTATTGGTCGCGCAACCTTCAATAAAGCCGCCGCGCTGCTTGGCCATTTCCTCGGGTTTTTTCTTACCCATCGCTCGACGCAGCATGTCCGCGCCGCCAAGGGTGTAACCAGCCATGACCTGGGCAATCTGCATCACCTGTTCCTGATACAGGATGATGCCGTAGGTCGGCGCCAATACGGGCTTGAGGCCTTCGTATTGATAGTCGGAGTGCGGGTACGCCAGCTCGGCACGGCCGTGCTTGCGGTTGATGAAGTCATCCACCATGCCCGATTGCAATGGGCCCGGGCGGAACAGGGCCACCAGTGCGATCAAGTCTTCCAGGCAGTCGGGCTTGAGCTTTTTGATCAGCTCTTTCATACCGCGGGATTCAAGCTGGAACACCGCCGTGGTTTCGGCTTTTTGCAGCAGGGTGTAGGTCGGTTTGTCGTCCAGCGGGATGAAAGCGATGTCCAGTGGCTCCTCGCCCACCTTGGCGCGGTCGCGGTTGATGGTCTTGAGCGCCCAGTCGATGATCGTCAGGGTCCGCAGGCCGAGGAAGTCGAACTTCACCAGGCCGGCCGCCTCCACGTCGTCCTTGTCGAACTGGGTCACCAGGCCGTCGCCTTCTTCGTCGCAATAGATCGGCGAAAAGTCGGTGAGCTTTGTAGGAGCAATTACCACACCACCGGCGTGCTTACCGACGTTACGCACCACCCCTTCAAGCTTGCGCGCCATGTCCCAGATTTCGGCGGCCTCTTCATCGATCTTGATGAAGTCACGCAGGATTTCTTCCTGCTCGTAGGCTTTTTCCAGCGTCATGCCGACTTCGAACGGAATCATCTTCGACAGTCGGTCCGCCAGGCCGTAGGACTTGCCCTGCACCCGCGCCACGTCACGGATTACAGCTTTTGCCGCCATGGAACCGAATGTGATGATCTGGCTTACAGCATTGCGGCCATATTTCTCGGCCACGTATTCGATCACCCGGTCGCGGCCATCCATGCAGAAGTCGACGTCGAAGTCGGGCATGGAAACCCGTTCCGGGTTGAGGAACCGTTCGAACAGCAGGTCATATTCCAGCGGGTCAAGGTCGGTGATCTTCTGCACATAGGCCACCAGCGAACCGGCACCTGACCCCCGGCCAGGGCCAACGGGCACGCCGTTGTTCTTGGCCCACTGGATAAAGTCCATCACGATCAGGAAGTAACCGGGGAACCCCATCTGGATAATGATATCCAGCTCGAAATTCAGCCGATCAACGTAAACCTGACGCCTGGCCTCGTAGTCTTCGGTGGTGTCCCGGGGCAGCAGGACGGCAAGCCGCTCTTCCAGGCCGTCGAACGAGACCTTGCGGAAGTACTCGTCGATGGTCATGCCATCGGGAATCGGGAAGTTGGGCAGGAAGTGCTTGCCCAGCTTCACTTCAATGTTGCAGCGCTTGGCAATCTCGACGGAGTTTTCCAGCGCCTCGGGCAGATCGCTGAACAGCTCGGCCATTTCCTCGGCGCTTTTGAGGTACTGCTCTTCGCTGTAATTCTTCGAACGACGTGGATCGTCCAGCGCCCGACCTTCGCCGATGCACACACGGGTTTCGTGAGCCTCGAAATCTTCTTTCTTGATAAAACGCACATCGTTGGTCGCCACCAGCGGCGCGCCCAGCTTGTCGGCCAGGGCCACGGCGGCGTGCAGATGCTCTTCATCGTTGGGGCGGTTGGTGCGCTGGACTTCCAGGTAGAAGCGGTCGGGGAAGACCTGCATCCATTCAGCCGCCAGCACTTCGGCCTCGTGAGGGTTGCCGCCCAGCAGCGCGATACCGATCTCGCCCTCTTTGGCGGCCGACAGCATGATCAGACCTTCGCTGGCCTCAGCCACCCACTCACGCTCGATGATGATCGAGCCATTGCGCTGGCCATCGATAAAACCGCGGGAAATCAATTCAGTGAGGTTGCGATAACCCACGCCGTTCATCGCCAGCAGGCTGATGCGGCTCAGGGGGTTATCCGGGTCTTTGTTCGACAGCCACAGGTCGGCGCCGCAGATCGGCTTGATGCCGGCGCCCATGGCGTTCTTGTAGAACTTGACCAGGGAACACATGTTGTTCTGATCGGTCACCGCCACCGCAGGCATGTTCATGCCCACCAGGGTTTTGACCAGCGGTTTGATCCGCACCAGGCCGTCGACCAGGGAGTATTCAGTGTGCAGGCGCAGGTGAACGAATGAAGCCGGCATAGTGATCCTGTTCTGATACATGGAGACAACAAGGCCCGGATTGTACCGGGCCTTGGCAAAAACATCAGCCTTGCGACTAAACCTCGCTGAGGCTCTCCCGCGCTTCGTAAGCCAGGCGGACCGGGGCGAACGAGCGGCGGTGAATCGGGGTTGGGCCCAAACGCGCGAGGGCTTCCAGATGAACGGGCGTCGGGTAGCCCTTGTGGCCGCCAATGCCGTAGCCAGGATAGATCAACTCAAAGGCGGCCATTTCACGATCACGGCTGACTTTGGCGAGAATAGAGGCGGCGGCGATGGCCGGAACCTTGCTATCGCCCTTGACCACGGCTTCGGATGGCATCGCCAGCTTCGGGCAACGGTTGCCGTCGATCATCGCCATTTTCGGCGTGATATGCAGGCCTTCGACTGCACGCTGCATGGCCAGCATGGTGGCGTGCAGGATATTCAGCTCGTCGATTTCTTCGACTTCGGCCCGAGCAATGTGCCAGCTCAGGGCTTTCTCGCAAATCTCGTCGTAAAGCTTTTCACGGCGCGCTTCGGTCAGTTTCTTCGAGTCGTTGAGGCCGAGGATCGGGCGATTTGGATCGAGGATCACCGCCGCCGTGACGACTGCGCCGCACAAAGGCCCGCGCCCGACTTCGTCAACGCCGGCCACCAGTTCGTGGGCTTGGGCGACCAGGCTGAAATCCAGGCCCATTTGCGTCGTCATAAGGCTTCCTGTTTCTTGCCGATCAAGGTCAACACGGCGTCGGCCGCCTGATTCGACGCATCACGCCGCAGGGTGCGGTGGATGTCGTCAAAACCACGGGTCTGCTCTTCGCCGCCATCGATCAAGGGCAGCAGGGTTTGGGCGAGGGCTTCGGGCGTAGCATCGTCCTGCAACAACTCGGGCACCAACAAACGTTGCGCCAGCAGGTTGGGCAAGGAGATGTAGGGGCTTTTCACCATGCGTTTGAGAATCCAGAACGTCAGTGGCGCCAGGCGATAAGCCACGACCATCGGGCGCTTGTACAACAAAGCTTCCAGGGTGGCGGTGCCAGAGGCGATCAAAACCGCGTCGCAGGCAGCCAGGGCCAAGTGCGATTGGCCATCCAGCAGGGTCAACGGCAGGTTGCGCCCTTGCAGCAATGTTTCAATTTGCGCGCGACGTTGCGGGCTGGCGCAGGGCAGCACGAAACGTACGCCGGGCTTCAACGCTTGTAGGCGCTCGGCGGCATCGAAGAATACAGACGCCAGACGGCCCACTTCGCCACCACGGCTACCCGGCATCAAGGCGACGAGCGGGCCATCGGGCAACCCCAATTCGGCGCGGGCAGCCGCACGATCCGCCTGCAAGGGAATGGCGTCAGCCAGGGTGTGACCAACAAACCGCACGGGCACGCCCTTCTCTTCGTAAAACCTGGCCTCGAAAGGCAGCAGGGTCAACATCAAGTCGCAGCCTTCACGGATCTTCAGCACGCGCTTCTGTCGCCACGCCCACACGGAGGGGCTGACGTAATGCACGGTCTTGATCCCGGCCTGACGCAACTTGAGTTCGATATTGAGGGTGAAGTCCGGCGCATCGATGCCAATAAACACGTCGGGCTTTTCTTCGATCAGGGTTTTAATCAGCAGCTTGCGACGAGCGAGCAACTCACGCAGGCGCCCCAGGACCTCGACCAGGCCCATGACCGACAAGCGCTCCATGGGAAAGTAGGACGTGAGCCCTTCGGCCTGCATCAGCGGACCACCGACGCCGATAAACTCGACCGCAGGATGCTGGGCCTTAAGGGCCCGCATCAGGCCTGCGCCCAAAATATCACCGGAAGCTTCACCGGCGACCAGCGCTATACGCAGACTGGCCATGATCAGCGCGTGATGCCGCGAGTCGACGTCTGGATCGAGTCACGGAATATCGCGACTTCCGGGAACAACGCCGCCGCCTCGGTCAGCTCGGTCAGCGCCTGTTCAACCGTCAACCCTTGACGGTAAACGGTCTTGTAGGCGCGACGCAGGGCGTGGATCGCGTCGTCGCTGAAACCACGGCGGCGCATGCCTTCGAAATTCATGCTGCGGGCTTCGGCAGGGTTGCCGAATACGGTGACATAGGCAGGAACGTCCTTGCCGATCGCCGTACCCATGCCGGAAAAACTGTGGGCACCGATGTGGCAGTACTGATGCACCAGGGTGAAACCGGACAGGATTGCCCAGTCATCAACGTGCACATGGCCCGCCAACGCGGTGTTGTTGACCAGAATGCAATGGTTGCCGATCACACTGTCATGGCCGATGTGTGCATAGGCCATGATCAGGTTATGGTCGCCGAGCGTGGTTTCCGCACGATCCTGAACCGTGCCCCGGTGAATGGTCACGCCCTCACGAATGATGTTGTGATCACCGATGACCAGGCGCGTTTCCTCACCCTTGTACTTCATGTCCGGGGTGTCTTCGCCTACCGAGGAAAACTGGTAGATACGGTTGTGTTTGCCAATACGGGTCGGACCCTTGAGGATCACGTGTGGCCCGATGACAGTCCCCTCGCCGATTTCAACACCTGCGCCGACGATCGACCAAGGGCCGACCTCAACGTCGGCGGCCAGAACGGCCGACGGATCGATGATTGCGCGAGGGTCAATCAAACTCATAGTTTGCGTTCCGCGCAGATGATCTCGGCAGAGCACACCGGCTTGCCGTCCACCGAGGCCTGGCATTCGAACTTCCAGATCTGGCGCTTGCAGCTGATGAACTTGGCTTCCAGGATCAACTGGTCACCCGGAGTAACGGGGTTGCGGAACCGCAGCTTGTCGGAACCCACGAAATAATACAGCGTGCCGTCGGCAGGCTTGAGGTCGAGCATTTTGAAACCAAGGATACCGGCAGCCTGGGCCATCGCTTCGATGATCAACACGCCGGGCATGATTGGGTGCGCCGGAAAATGACCATTGAAGAACGGTTCGTTGATGCTGACATTCTTGTAGGCACGAATGCGCTTTTCCTCGACGTTGAGGTCCACTACACGATCCACCAGCAGGAACGGGTAACGGTGAGGCAGGTATTCGCGAATCTCGTTGATGTCCATCATTTCGGGGGGAAGCCTGTAATAAAGATTGGGGGCGGGCGGACTAAAAGCCCGCCCCGCTAGCAAATCAAGGAGGCAGTCTAGCGGCTGTACACACTTGATATGGAAATGGTATCAGCCTTCTGATGAAGCATTACCGTCAGGGGTCACGTCTGCAACACGCTTTTCCAGCTGCTTGAGGCGCCGGGCCATGTCGTCGAGCTGCCTTAAACGTGCCGCACTTTTGCGCCACTCAGCCGCAGGCTGCATGGCGGTACCGGAAGAATAGGCACCCGGCTCGGTAATCGAGTGGGTCACCATGGTCATACCGGTGATGAAGACGTTGTCGCAAACTTCGATGTGCCCCACCAGCCCTACACCACCGGCCAGCATGCAATGCTTGCCGATTTTGGTGCTGCCGGAGATACCCACGCAAGCCGCCATGGCGGTGTGATCGCCAATTTGAACGTTGTGGGCGATCTGGATCTGATTGTCGAGCTTCACCCCATTACCGATCACGGTATCGGCCAGCGCACCGCGGTCTACCGCGGTATTGACGCCGATTTCAACGTCATCGCCAATCAATACCCCGCCGACCTGGGCAATCTTGTGCCAGACACCTTTGGAATTGGCAAAACCAAAGCCTTCACCGCCAATCACGGCGCCCGACTGGATGACCACACGCTCACCAATACGCACATCGTGGTACAGGGTAACGCGAGGAGCGAGCCAGCCATCGGCACCGATTTCGCAACGTGCACCGATAAAGCAATGGGCACCGACTGTTACACCGGCAGCAATGCGCGCGCCACTTTCGATCACGGCAAACGCACCGATGCTGGCCGCAGGATCAACCCGGGCATCGTCAGCAATCACGGCCGACGGATGAACTCCGCCCGCTGCCTTGGGTTTTGGATCGAACAGGTGCGATGCCTTGGCGTAAGCCAGGTAAGGGTCAGCCACCACCAACGCATCCCCGGCAAACCCTTCGGCGTCAGCCGCCTTCAGCAATACGGCTGCGGCGTTGCTGTCGACCAGGTATTTACGGTATTGGGGATTTGCGAGGAAGCTCAACTGAGCTGGGCCAGCCTCCTGCAAGGTGGCTAGCCCAGTGATTTCCTTCTCCGGGGAGCCGCGCAAGGCGGCCCCCAGGAACTCGGCCAACTCGCCGAGCTTGATAGTCGCGGTCATGGCTTACTTCAGCTGGTTCATGCGCTCGATCACCTGGCGGGTGATGTCGTATTGAGGCTTGACGTCGATCACGGCACCGCGCTCGAACACCAGGTCAAAGGCACCTTTCTTGATGACTTCTTCCACAGCGCTGTCGAGTTTCGGCTTGAGCTGCTTGAGCATTTCACGGTCGGCAACAGCCTTGGCTTCGTTCAGCTCCTTGGACTGGAACTGGTAGTCACGGGCCTTTTGCTTGAATTCAAGCTCCAGACGCTCGCGCTCGCCTTGCTGCATTTTGTCGCCACCGGCTACCAGACGATCCTGGATGCCCTTGGCACTGCTTTCCAGGGTTTTCAGCTTGGTCAGTTGAGGACCGAATTTTTTTTCGGCGTCCACGGCATATTTCTTGGCCGCGTCGGACTCCAGCAGAGCCATCTGATAGTTCAGGACGGCGATTTTCATTTCGGCGAAGGCCGGGGTGGTTACCAGCACAGTGGCCAGCAGGACCAATTGAGTCAACTTACGCACGATGTACTCCTACAGAATCCGTTGTCGTTATCTTGGGTCAGACGCTTAGAACGTCTGGCCGAGGGAGAATTGGAAAATCTGGGTTTCAGCGTTATCCGGTTTCTTGACCGGCATGGCCAGAGCAAAGCTCAATGGGCCCAGCGCAGTCACCCAGGTCACACCCACACCTACCGAGCTTGCCAGGTTGCTGAAGCTCACGTCGTTGCACTGTGTATTGGACTTGGTGCCATTCGGGTTGGTGACCTGTTCGCACTTGGAGTCGAACACGTTACCCACATCCCAGAAGACCGAAGTACGCAGAGAACGTTGATCCTTGACGAACGGCAGCGGGAACAGAATTTCCGCACCACCCTGGATCAGCACGTTACCACCGAATGGCAACGGCTTATCGTCGGAGTCTATTTGTGTACCGGCGTTACCGGTGGCAGCAAAGCCACGGCTAGGCGTGCCACGAGGCCCCAGTGTGCTGTCCTTGAAGCCACGCACCGAGTTGAAACCACCTGCATAGTAGTTCTCGTAGAACGGCAGACCACTGGTCGAACCGTAACCGTCGCCATAACCCAGCTCAGTGTGCAGACGAACAGTGTAGTTATCGCTGATCGGCTGGAACAACTGGCCACGGTAGTCGAGCTTGAAGAACGACAGGTCGCTGCCCGGCGTAGTAGCTTCCAGGGTCAGGCTTTGGGAGTGACCACGGGTGGCCAGCACGCCTTTGTTAAGAGTCGACTCCGACCAGCCGGCCGATGCCTTGAAGTTCAGGAACTGGTCGCCTTCTTTGCGTACGAAGTCGAAAATCTCGTCGACGGTGTATACGCCGGTCTTGATCTTGTCCTGCTGCGCAGTCAGGCCAAAGGTCAGACGCGAAGTCTCACTGATCGGGTAACCGATGTTGGCGCCAACACCAAAGCTGTCGATGGCATAGCTGGCTACGTCAACATCAAGGTCTTTGTAGTCAGTGGTGCGATAGAAAGCGTTGTAGCCCAGGCTCACACCGTCAGCAGTCCAGTAGGGGTCGACATAACCGAAGTTATAGCGGCTCTGGTATTCGCTTCGGGTCAGGCCGATGGAAACCTTGTTACCGGTACCGAGGAAGTTGTTCTGGGTAATCGAACCGCCAAGGATCAGACCGGCGCTCTGGGCAAAACCGACACTGGCAGTAATCGAACCCGAAGCTTGCTCTTCTACAGCGTAATTCACGTCAACCTGGTCATCCACACCCGGTACGGCCGGCGTTTCGACGTTGACTTCCTTGAAGAAGCCCAGACGCTCGAGACGGGTCTTGGACTGGTCGATCAAGTAGGTCGAAGCCCAGCCGCCTTCCATCTGACGCATTTCACGACGCAGCACTTCGTCCGCAGACTTGGTGTTGCCACGGAAGTTGATGCGGTTTACGTAAGCGCGTTTACCTGGATCGACCACAAAGGTGATGTCTACGGTGTGATCCTCGTCGTGCGGAGTCGGTACACCGTTCACGTTGGCAAACGTGTAACCGTCGTTACCCAGACGGCGAGTGATCAGTTCGGACGTGGTGGTCATCAGCTTGCGCGAGAACACCTGATCCTTCTGCACCAGCAGCAGCGACTTGACCTGATCTTCAGGCACTTTCAAGTCACCACTGAGTTTGACGTCACGAACGGTGTACTTCTCGCCTTCGTTGACGTTGACAGTGATGTAGACGTGTTTTTTGTCCGGAGTAATGGACACCTGGGTCGAAGCAATATCCATGTTGATATAGCCGCGGTCCAGGTAGTAGGAACGCAGACGCTCCAGGTCACCGGACAGTTTTTCACGCGCGTACTTGTCATCGTTCTTGAAGAACGACAACCAGTTGGTGGTTTTGAGTTCGAACAGGTCGATCAGGTCGTCATCAGCAAACTTGGTGTTGCCCACCACGTTGATGTGCTGAATAGCCGCCACGGTGCCTTCGTTGATTTTGACCTTGAGGCCAACACGGTTACGAGGCTGCGGGATCACTTCGGTTTCCACGGACGCGGAGTAGCGACCCTGGGCAACGTACTGGCGTTGCAGTTCGTTACGCACACCCTCAAGGGTTGCACGCTGGAAAATCTCGCCCTCGGCGAGGCCGGACTGTTTAAGCCCCTTCATCAGGTCTTCAGTAGAGATCGCCTTGTTGCCTTCGATCTCGATACTGGCGACGGAAGGTCGCTCGACCACGGTGATGACCAGGACGTTACCTTCGCGACCCAGTTGGATATCTTGAAAGAACCCGGTTTTGAACAGCGCACGAGTGGATTCCACCAGGCGACGGTCATCAGCCTGTTCCCCGACGTTCAACGGCAAGGCACCAAAGACGCTACCGGCGGAAACCCGCTGGAGGCCGTTGACGCGAATATCGGAGATAGTGAAGGACTCGGCGTGAACTTCGGCGATCATCAATACGGTGAGAACCGCAGTTAGCAGCAGACGTTTCATGAAGTCCTTTCTTATTCCAACTGGCAATAAACAAACTGCCGCAAAATGCGGCAGATTCGCAATTCAGCGAAGCGTTACAGTCGTCCCAGATCGTTGACCAGAGCCAGCAACATCACTCCGACCACCAAACTGATACCGATCTGTATCCCCCAACCCTGCACCCGATCCGACAAGGGGCGACCACGCACCCACTCGACCAGATAAAACAACAGATGCCCCCCATCCAATACTGGAATGGGCAGCAAATTCAGAACTCCAAGGCTAATACTCAGATAAGCCAGGAAATTCAGGAAATCCGCGACACCCGACTGGGCAGAAGCGCCCGCCACTTTAGCAATGGTTATCGGTCCACTCAAGTTTTTTACCGAGAGCTCGCCGAACAACATTTTCTTGAGCGATTCGAGGGTCAGCACGCTCATGGTCCAGGTACGTTTTGCACCCTCGCCAATGGCCGCCAAAGGCCCGTAGCTGACTTCGCGCAGCATTGACGGCGGCCACTCGACGCCCTTGACCCCGGCACCGAGATAACCACCGGCTGCCTTGGCTTCGCCGCGAACCGACAACGTCACGGGGACGTCGATTTGAGCACCGTCGCGCTCAACTTTCAGCACAATTTTGGTATCAGGGCGTACACGCACCAGATCGACCACCTGCTGCCAATCACCCAGCGCCTGGCCATCCAGGGTCAGCAGGCGATCACCGGTTTTCAAACCGGCAGCCTGGGCCGGACCTTTCGGGTCCAACTCAGCCAGTACCGGCGGCAAAGCCGGACGCCAGGGGCGAATCCCCAGAGACTTGATCGGGTCCGGCTCATCGGAACCCTTGAGCCATTGGTCAAGCGCCAACTCGCGTGGGCTTTCAGTCGTGGAGTCCTGGTCGCGCACCACGACGTTGACCGAGCCGCTCTCGCCCAGGCGACGCACCAGGCGCAGATTGACATCACGCCAGCCCAGCGTCGGTTCGCCATCAATGGAAACAATTTCCTGTCCGGCAACCAGCCCCGCCTTGGCGGCAATACTGCCTGACTCGACAGCCCCAATAACCGGCCGCATCTCCTGGCTGCCCAACATGGCCAACACCCAGAAAAACAGCATCGCCAATAAAAAATTGGCGATCGGGCCGGCAGCCACAATGGCAATACGCTGACGAACGGTCTTGCGATTGAAGGACTGGTCCAGCTGATCCGCCGGCACTTCGCCTTCGCGCTCATCAAGCATCTTGACGTAGCCGCCCAGCGGAATCGCTGCA
This sequence comes from Pseudomonas tolaasii NCPPB 2192, assembly GCF_002813445.1. Taxonomy (NCBI): domain Bacteria; kingdom Pseudomonadati; phylum Pseudomonadota; class Gammaproteobacteria; order Pseudomonadales; family Pseudomonadaceae; genus Pseudomonas; species Pseudomonas tolaasii. The sequence goes on along the minus strand of NZ_PHHD01000001.1, from coordinate 2,932,926 downwards.
ATCACAAACTCGGTACCGCGACGGTCATGCCAACGCAGCAACGGCATGCCGAAACCGACGGAAAAGCGCAATACCTTGACGCCGCAACGACGCGCCACCCAGAAGTGGCCGAATTCGTGAAAGGTGACCAGCACGCCCAGAGCAACCAGGGTGCCGACAATCATGTAGAGCGCACTCATCTAATTTCTCCGCATTTCAATCCAGTGCCTGAAGGCGCAAACCTGCCTGCAGACTAACGCGCGTTGCGGTTCAACCATTGCTCGGCCAGGGCCCGGGCCTTCATATCGGCCTCAAACACTGCCCCTAATTCCTCTACAGCCACAACAGGCTCGAGACTCAGAACGTCCTCGATGATACTCGCGATCTGCGGAAAGCGGATGCGCCGTTCGAGAAACGCCGCCACAGCCACTTCGTTGGCCGCATTGAGCATCGCCGGTGCACTGTTGCCCACCTCAGCTGCTTGTCGGGCCAGGCGCAGGCACGGAAAACGCTGCTCGTCCGGCGCTTCGAAGTCCAGCCGCGCAATGGCAAACAAGTCCAGAGGGGCGACACCAGAGTCAATTCGTTCCGGCCACGCCAGGGCGTTGGCGATCGGCGTGCGCATGTCCGGGTTGCCCAACTGGGCCAGCACCGAACCATCCACGTAGTCGACCAGGGAATGAATGACACTTTGCGGGTGAATCACGACTTCGACCTGATCCGGCCGCGCATCAAACAACCAGCAAGCCTCGATCAACTCCAGCCCTTTGTTCATCATGCTTGCCGAATCGACGGAGATTTTCCGCCCCATCGACCAGTTGGGATGCGCGCACGCCTGATCAGGCGACACATGCTCCAGCTCGGCCAGCGGAGTTTGCCGAAATGGGCCACCGGAAGCCGTCAGAAGAATCCTGCGTACACCGACCTGACTCAGACCACGAGCGAAATCGCCGGGCATGCATTGGAAAATTGCGTTGTGCTCACTATCCAGGGGCAACAGAACAGCACCGCTCTTGCGGACCGCCTGCATAAACAAAGTGCCGGACATGACCAGCGCTTCTTTGTTGGCCAGCAGGATTTTCTTGCCGGCATCGACTGCCGCCAGTGTCGGGCGCAAGCCCGCCGCCCCGACGATGGCTGCCACCACGGTGTCCACCTCAGTGTCGGACGACACCTGGCACAAGCCCTCCTCGCCCACCAAGACCTGCGTAGCAAGCCCCGCAGCCCGCAGCTCATCCTGCAGCCCACGCGCAGCAGCCACTTCAGGCACTACGGCAAATCGCGGCCGATGGATCACACACAGGGCCAGCAGTTCACGCAAGCGTGAGAAGCCAGTCAAGGCGAAGACTTGATAACGATCAGGATGGCGCGCGACCACATCCAAAGTGCTCAGGCCAACCGAGCCGGTTGCCCCCAACACGGTCACTTGCTGCAGGCGACTCACGATGCTGTCATCCACAAGAGCACGGCGAAAATCGGCAGGGCCGCAGTCAGGCTGTCGATACGATCCAGCACACCGCCATGGCCTGGCAGCAGATTACTGCTGTCCTTGATGCCGGCCTGGCGCTTGAACATGCTTTCAGTGAGGTCGCCCACAACGGAGATGAACACAACTACAGCCGTGCCCAGCAACGCCAAAAGGATTTCCTTGATTGACCAGTCGCGCACAAGCCCGACCACCAGCGTGATCAACAGCGTCAATGCAAGGCCGCCGTAAACGCCTTCCCAACTCTTGCCAGGGCTGACCGCCGGCGCCAGCTTGCGCTTGCCAAAGGCCCGACCGGAGAAGTACGCACCGATATCAGCGCCCCAGACCAGCACCATCACGGCCAGGATCAGCCAGTTGCCCATCGGCGCATTTTTGATTTCCACCAGACCTTGCCAGGCCGGCAGCAACACCAACAAACCAATCACCAGCTTGCTGGCCACACTCGACCACTGGCCACTGGTTCGTGGATAGGTGAGCACCAGGAAGGTCGCCAGCGCCCACCACAGCACCGCCGCCCCCAATACCCATGGCACGACGATGCTGGAAAGGGTATGCATGAGGAACAGCAAAAATGCGACGACTGCAGCGTAAACCACACGCGGCAGCTGGCTGTTGAAACCCGCCAGGCGCGCCCATTCCCAGGCGCCCAATGTCACGACAAAGCCGATAAACAGCGCAAAACCGGAACCATCGAGCAGGAAAAACCCGCACAAGGCGATCGGCAGCAGGATCAGCGCGGTGATGATTCGTTGTTTAAGCATTTAAACCCGGGCTCCAGCTTCGATCTGCTCGCTCGTTTTACCGAAGCGACGCTGACGGGAAGCGAAATCGGCCAGCGCATTGCGCATGGCATCGTGTTTGAAGTCCGGCCAGAACAGGTCGGAGAAGTACAGCTCGGTGTAGGCCAACTGCCACAGCAGGAAATTGCTGATGCGGTGCTCACCACCGGTGCGGATGCACAAGTCAGGCAACGGCAGGTCGCCGGTTACGAGGCAGGTCTGCAGCAGTTCGGGGGTAATGTCGTCCGGGCGCAGATGGCCGGCCTGCACTTCCCGGGCAAGCCGTTGCGCAGCCTGGGCGATATCCCACTGGCCGCCGTAGTTGGCCGCAATTTGCAGCACAAAACGATTGGCACCGGCGGTAATGGCTTCTGCTTCGCGCATCGCGGCCTGAAGTTCCGGATGGAACCGCGAGCGATCACCAATGATGCGCAGGCTGATGTTGTTGTCATTGAGGCGCTTGGCCTCACGACGCAAGGCCTTGAAGAACAGGTCCATCAAAGCGCTGACTTCTTCTGCCGGGCGCTGCCAGTTTTCACTGGAGAACGCAAACAGGGTCAACACTTCGACTTTTGCTTCAGCACACACCTCAATCACGGCGCGCACCGCATCGACACCCGCCTTATGCCCGGCGACGCCCGGCATAAAGCGTTTCTTCGCCCAGCGATTATTCCCATCCATGATGATCGCGACATGGCGCGGCACCACGGAGGGCACAGTCTGCTTGGTCTTTTCCATGAAGGCGTCCTGACCCCTTATACGGCCATCAGGTCCTTTTCTTTTTCTTCAGTAGCCTTGGTGATCTGAGCCTCGGCATCTTTGGTCAGCTTGTCGATATCGGCGACGGCACGACGCTCTTCGTCTTCACTGATTTCCTTGTCCTTGACCAGCTTCTTCAGGTCACCCAAGGCATCGCGACGAATGTTGCGTACGGCAACTCGGGCATCTTCTGCTGCGCTGCGAGCCTGCTTGGTGAAGCCCTTGCGGGTTTCTTCGGTCAGGGCCGGCATCGAAATCAGCAGCAACTCACCCAGGTTGGTCGGGTTGAGGTTCAGACCGGCGCTCTGGATGGCCTTGTCGACAGCAGCGAGCATATTGCGCTCGAAAGCCACAACTTGCAGGGTGCGCGAATCTTTAACGGTGACGTTGGCCACACCGCTCAGCGGGGTATCGGCGCCGTAGTAAGGCACCATCACGCTGCCAAGGATGCTCGGGTGCGCTTTACCGGTACGAATCTGGCCAAAAGCGTGGCTCAGAGACTCCAGGGATTTTTGCATACGCGCTTGGGCGTCTTTCTTGATTTCGTTGATCATTGTTGGCCTTCCTCGATCAGAGTCCCTTCCGCGCCGCCGTGTACGATATTCAGCAGGGCGCCGGGCTTGTTCATGTTAAATACGCGCAGCGGCATCTTGTGGTCGCGGCACAGGCAAATTGCCGTGAGATCCATCACGCCCAGCTTGCGATCCAGTACTTCATCGTAGGTCAGATGATCGAACTTCTCGGCATGCGGGTCTTTGAATGGGTCTGCAGTGTATACGCCGTCCACCTTGGTGGCCTTGAGCACGACGTCGGCATCGATTTCGATGGCACGCAGGCACGCAGCCGAATCCGTGGTGAAGAACGGGTTGCCGGTACCGGCAGCAAAGATCACAACTTCCTTGGAGTTCAGGTGACGCATGGCTTTGCGGCGATCATAGTGATCGGTCACGCCAACCATGGAAATGGCCGACATCACGATGGCCGAGATATTGGCGCGCTCCAGGGCGTCGCGCATGGCCAGGGCGTTCATCACAGTGGCCAGCATGCCCATGTGGTCGCCAGTGACCCGATCCATACCCGCCGCGCTCAGCGCCGCACCACGGAACAGGTTGCCGCCGCCAATCACCAGGCCGACTTGCACGCCGATTCCAACCAGTTGGCCGACTTCCAGCGCCATGCGGTCGAGCACCTTGGGATCGATCCCGAACTCTTCCGAGCCCATCAGGGCCTCGCCGCTAAGCTTGAGTAGAATGCGTTTATAGCGAGCCTGATAACCACTGCCCTGCTGAGCCATTGCGAATCTCTCCTGCGGCGTATTTTTTAAAAAATTCTTGCGAGCCGTTTACGGCTTGCGTTCACTCTAGCTGGACGCTATCACAGCGCCATCGGAACACGGCTTTGTAAGCCAGTTCCGAGAGGAATCCAAATAAAATTGGCCTTCCCATTTGAAAAGAGGCTGCGCGCGTGAGCGGGCAGCCTCTTTCGGGCGACAGTTGAAAACTGTCTTATTGCTTGGCGGCAGCCAGCTGGGCAGCAACTTCTTCAGCGAAGTTGTCGACCGGCTTCTCGATGCCTTCGCCTACTTTGAAGTAAGTGAAGGAAACGATTTCGGCACCGGCTTTCTTGGCCAGGTCGCCAACCTTGATTTCAGGGTTCTTGACGAACGCCTGCTCAACCAGGCTCGCTTCGGCCAGGAACTTGCTGATACGGCCTTTGACCATGTTCTCAACAATGTTTTCTGGCTTGCCTTTGATTTTTTCTTCGTTCAGCTGCAGGAACACAGCCTTTTCACGCTCGATCGCTTCGGCCGAAACTTCCGAAGGCAGCAGGAACTCAGGGTTGCTTGCAGCAACGTGCATAGCGATGTCTTTGGCCAGCTCAACGTCGCCGCCTTTCAGAACAACCGCTACACCGATTTTGTTGCCGTGCAGGTAACCGCCAACCACGTCACCTTCAACGCGGGCCAGGCGACGGATGTTGACGTTTTCGCCAACCTTGCCGACCAGTACCAGGCGAGCAGCTTCTTGAGCTTCGATCAGAGGCTCAACGGTGGTCAGCTTGTCAGCGAATGCTTTTTCAACGCTGGCAGCAACGAACGCTTTGAAGTCGTCCTGCAGAGCCAGGAAGTCGGTCTGCGAGTTCACTTCCAGCAGAACAGCGGATTTACCGTCTTCTTTCAGAGCGATAGCGCCTTCGGCAGCTACGTTGCCTGCTTTCTTGGCGGCCTTGATGGCGCCCGAAGCACGCATGTCGTCAATGGCTTTTTCGATGTCGCCGCCGGCCTTGGTCAAGGCCTTTTTGCAATCCATCATGCCTTCGCCGGTACGCTCACGCAGTTCTTTAACCAACGCTGCAGTAATCTCTGCCATTTCAAAATCCTCTTGGATAGGTTTTCAACCATTCCACCCGATCAAACGGGCGATCAATTCTTCCCGAATCACCCTTGTAGGCCGCTGCACGTTACAAATGTTGTAGCTGCGCTGCCGACAAATGGTTTTCGAGGTGGCAAAAAGGGGGCCAAGCCCCCTTTTTGCTTACTGAGTCAACGCCAGGGCGCTAATTACTCAGCGGCAGCTACCGGAGCTTCTTCAACGAACTGCTCGGTACCACCAGCAACGTGGTTGCGACCACGGATTACAGCGTCAGCCATCGAACCCATGTACAGCTGGATAGCGCGGATTGCGTCATCGTTGCCTGGGATGATGTAGTCAACGCCTTCCGGGCTGCTGTTGGTATCGACTACGCCGATAACAGGAATGCCCAGCTTGTTGGCTTCGGTGATCGCGATGCGCTCGTGATCAACGTCGATAACGAACAGTGCGTCAGGCAGACCGCCCATGTCCTTGATACCACCCAGGGAACGATCGAGCTTTTCCAGGTCACGGGAGCGCATCAGCGCTTCTTTCTTGGTCAGCTTGGCGAAAGTACCGTCTTCGGCTTGTACTTCAAGGTCACGCAGACGCTTGATGGAAGCACGGATGGTTTTGAAGTTGGTCAGCATGCCGCCCAACCAGCGGTGATCGACGTACGGCGAACCGCAACGTGCTGCTTCTTCAGCAACGATCTTGCCAGCGGAACGCTTGGTGCCGACGAACAGAATCTTGTTTTTGCCCTGGGCCAGACGCTCTACGAAAGTCAGCGCTTCGTTGAACATTGGCAGGGTTTTTTCAAGGTTGATGATGTGGATCTTGTTACGCGCGCCGAAAATGTATTTACCCATTTTCGGGTTCCAGTAACGGGTCTGGTGACCGAAGTGCACACCGGCCTTCAGCATATCGCGCATGTTGACTTGGGACATGATAGTTCCTTAATAAGTCGGGTTTGGCCTCCACGTATCCCAATGACCAACCAGCGGCATCAAGGCCTCCGGCACCCAGGTCATCGTGTCGACACGTGTGTGGATTTAAGCTTTGCGGGGTATCCCCGGAAAGCGGCGCATTTTATACCACAGCATCGACGAAAACGAAACCCGCAATCACATCTGCCGTCGACCGCTTTCGCGCAAGCCCTTGAATAGAGCCCACAACCCCCTACCTTATAGAGAGAAGCGATGATCAGAGGCTCATGATTTGAGGCCATCGTCTGATAGAATCGCGTTTTTTGGGGCTTGTGCGAATTCTGTAACCTTTTGTCGCACGCCCGCAAACCGTATTGATTTCAGCGCGTCGCGCTAGAGAGAGCCTGTATGACCGTTAGTTTGAAAACCGCCGAAGACATCGCCGGCATGCGCATCGCCGGCAAACTGGCTGCGGACGTGCTGGAAATGATTGCCGAACACGTCAAGCCAGGCGTCACCACCGACACCCTGAACCAGATTTGCCACGACTATATAGTCAATGTGCAAAAAGCCATCCCTGCGCCGCTGAATTACAAGGGCTTCCCCAAGTCGATCTGCACCTCGGTCAACCACGTGGTCTGCCACGGGATTCCGGGCGACAAACCGTTGAAGGACGGCGACACCCTGAACATCGACGTGACCGTGATCAAGGACCGCTATTTCGGCGACACCAGCCGCATGTTCCACGTCGGCACCGTGCCGGTGTGGGCCGAGCGCCTGTCCCAGGTGACCCAGGAATGCATGTACAAGGCCATCGAAATCGTCAAACCCGGCTGCCGCCTGGGTGACATCGGTGAAGTGATCCAGAAACACGCCGAAAAGAACGGTTTCTCGGTAGTGCGTGAATTCTGCGGCCACGGCATCGGCACCGTGTTCCACGAAGAGCCACAAATCCTGCATTACGGCCGCGCCGGCACCGGCATGGAGCTCAAGGCGGGCATGACCTTTACCATCGAACCGATGATCAACCAGGGCAAGGCCGACACCAAGGTGCTGGGCGACGGCTGGACCGCCATCACCAAGGACCGCAAGCTTTCGGCCCAGTGGGAACACACCCTGCTGGTCACCGAAACCGGCTACGAGATCTTCACCCTGCGCGCTGACGACACGATTCCACGCGTTTCGGCGTGATGATTGCTTCGGTTTTCCCGCAACCCTGTGACTGACTTATAGATAGAAAGGAAAGCCGATCGATGCCCCAGGTGGATCCCGAACTCTTCGACCGTGGCCAGTTCCAGGCCGAGCTGGCGTTGAAGGCAAGCCCTATCGCCGCCTTCAAGAAGGCTATTCGCCAGGCCCGCGAGGTGCTCGATGAGCGCTTTCGCAGCGGCCGGGACATCCGCAGGCTGATCGAGGACCGCGCCTGGTTCGTCGACAACATCCTGCAAAAGGCCTGGGAGCAGTTCAACTGGAGCGAAGACGCGGACATCGCCCTGGTGGCAGTCGGTGGCTACGGGCGCGGCGAACTGCACCCCTACTCCGACATCGACCTGCTGATCCTGCTGGACAGTGCCGATCATGAGATCTTTCGCGATTCCATCGAGCGTTTTCTCACGTTGTTGTGGGACATCGGCCTGGAAGTCGGCCAGAGCGTGCGCTCGGTGGACGAATGCGCCGAAGAAGCCCGTGCCGACCTGACCGTCATCACCAACCTGATGGAAAGCCGCACCATCGCCGGTCCGGAACGCTTGCGCCAGCGCATGCTCGAAGTCACCAGCACGGCACACATGTGGCCGAGCAAGGACTTTTTCCTGGCCAAGCGCGCCGAGCAGAAGGCCAGGCACCACAAGTACAACGACACCGAATACAACCTGGAACCCAACGTCAAAGGCTCGCCCGGCGGCCTGCGGGATATCCAGACCATTTTGTGGGTAGCGCGCCGCCAGTACGGCACCCTGAACCTGCGCGCCCTGGCCGGCGAGGGCTTTCTGGTAGAGAGCGAAAACACCCTGCTGGCCTCCTCCCAGGAATTCCTGTGGAAAGTGCGTTACGCCCTGCACATGCTCGCCGGGCGCTCCGAAGACCGCCTGCTGTTCGATCACCAGCGCTCGATCGCCACCCTGCTGGGCTTTGAGGGCGAGGACGCAAAAACCAGCATCGAAAGCTTCATGCAGCAGTATTACCGGGTGGTCATGAGTATTGCCCAGCTCAGCGACCTGATCATCCAGCACTTCGAAGAGGTGATTCTCGCCCCCGAAGATGAAGCGCCACCGCAGCCGATCAACTCGCGCTTTCAACTGCACGACGGCTATATCGAAGCGCGCAACGACAACGTGTTCAAACGCACGCCGTTCGCGATGCTGGAAATCTTCGTGCTGATGGCCCAGCAGCCCGAAATCAAAGGCGTGCGCGCCGACACCATTCGCCTGTTGCGGGAAAACCGTCACCTGATCGACGACGACTTTCGCAACGATATCCGCAACACCAGCCTGTTCATCGAGCTGTTTAAGTGCAAGATCGGCATCCACCGCAACCTGCGGCGCATGAACCGTTACGGCATCCTCGGGCGCTACCTGCCGGAATTCGGCTTTATCGTCGGGCAGATGCAGCACGACCTGTTCCACATCTATACCGTGGACGCCCACACCCTGAATTTGATCAAACACCTGCGCAAGTTGCAGTACACCCAGGTGTCGGAGAAATTCCCGCTGGCCAGCAAGCTGATGGCCAAGCTGCCCAAGCCGGAGCTGATCTACCTGGCCGGCCTCTATCACGACATCGGCAAAGGCCGGCATGGCGACCACTCGGAAGTTGGGGCGGTCGATGCTGAAGCCTTTTGCCAGCGCCACCAGTTGCCCCTGTGGGACAGTCGCCTGATCGTGTGGCTGGTGCAGAACCACCTGGTGATGTCCACGACCGCCCAGCGCAAGGACTTGTCCGACCCGCAGGTGATTCACGACTTCGCCGGTATCGTCGGCGACGAAACCCGTCTCGACTACCTGTACGTGCTGACCGTCTCCGACATCAACGCCACCAACCCCACCCTGTGGAACTCGTGGCGCGCCAGCCTGTTGCGCCAGCTCTACACCGAGACCAAGCGGGCCTTGCGCCGCGGCCTGGAAAACCCGGTGGATCGCGAAGAGCAGATCCGCCGCACCCAAAGCGCGGCGCTGGACATTCTCGTACGCGGCGGCAATGACCCGGACGACGTAGAACAACTCTGGTCCCAATTGGGCGACGACTATTTCCTGCGCCACACTGCCGGCGACGTGGCCTGGCACAGTGACGCGATCCTGCAGCAGCCCACCGACGGCGGCCCGCTGGTGCTGATCAAGGAAACCACCCAGCGCGAATTCGAAGGCGGCACGCAGATCTTCATCTACGCGCCCGACCAGCACGATTTCTTCGCCGTGACCGTGGCAGCCATGGACCAGCTCAACCTGAACATTCATGACGCGCGGGTCATCACCTCCAGCAGCCAGTTCACCCTCGACACCTACATCGTGCTCGACACCGACGGCGACTCGATCGGTGACAACCCGGTACGCGTGAAGAAAATCCGCGAAGGCCTTACCGAGGCCCTGCGCAACCCTGACGACTACCCGACCATCATCCAGCGCCGGGTACCGCGCCAACTCAAACACTTTGCGTTTGCGCCCCAGGTGACCATTTCCAATGACGCCCAGCGCCCGGTGACCGTGCTGGAACTCAGTGCCCCGGACCGTCCGGGCCTGCTGGCCCGCGTCGGCGGGATCTTCCTGGAGTTCGACCTGTCATTGCAGAACGCCAAGATTGCGACCCTCGGCGAACGCGTGGAAGACGTGTTCTTCATCACCGACGCCGACAACCAGCCACTGTCCGACCCTGAGCTGTGCCTGCGTTTGCAGGAAGCCATCGTGCAGCAGCTGAGTGTGACCCAGGAACCCGGCGTCGAACTCACGCGCCTGACCATTTGATTATTTAACTGTGTAAACACAACCCCTGTGGGAGCTGGCTGGCCTGCGATGCGGGCGCCACGGTCCGGCAGGTACACCGCGGCGATGCCATCGCAGGCAAGCCAGCTCCCACAGGTCTGTGTTCACCGTGATAGAGGCTTACATGAACAACGCCCTGAACCAGTTGCAGCCCTACCCGTTCGAGAAACTGCGTGCCCTGCTCGGCAGCGTCACGCCAAACCCGGACAAGCGCCCGATTGCCTTGTCCATCGGCGAGCCAAAGCACAAATCCCCGGAGTTCGTCGCCAAGGCCCTGGCTGACAACCTCGACCAAATGGCCGTATACCCGACCACGCTGGGCATTCCAGCCCTGCGCGAGGCCATCGGCGCCTGGTGCGAACGCCGCTTCAATGTGCCCAAAGGCTGGCTGGATCCGGCGCGCAATATCCTGCCGGTCAACGGCACCCGCGAAGCACTGTTCGCCTTCACCCAGACCGTAGTCAACCGTGGCGACGATGCGCTGGTAGTCAGCCCGAACCCGTTCTACCAGATCTACGAAGGCGCAGCTTTCCTGGCCGGCGCCAAGCCGCATTACCTGCCATGCCTGGACGCCAACGGCTTCAACCCGGACTTCGACGCCGTGACGCCGGACATCTGGAAACGCTGCCAGATCCTGTTCCTGTGCTCCCCCGGCAACCCGACCGGCGCACTGATCCCTGTCGAAACATTGAAAAAACTCATCGCGCTGGCCGACGAATACGACTTCGTCATCGCCGCCGACGAGTGCTACAGCGAGCTGTACTTCGACGAACAAACCCCGCCACCGGGCTTGCTGAGCGCCTGCGTCGAACTGGGCCGCCATGACTTCAAGCGTTGCGTGGTGTTCCACAGCCTGTCCAAGCGCTCGAACCTGCCGGGCCTGCGTTCCGGTTTCGTGGCGGGTGATGCCGAGATCCTCAAGGCCTTCCTGCTGTACCGCACCTACCACGGCTGCGCGATGCCGGTGCAAACCCAGCTGGCCAGCATTGCAGCCTGGAAAGACGAAGCCCACGTACTGGCCAACCGTGATCTGTACCGGGAAAAATTCGACGCCGTGTTGGCCATCCTCAAGCCAGTGCTGGATGTACAGGCGCCGGATGGCGGATTCTACCTGTGGCCAAACGTCGAAGGTGACGATGCCGCGTTTTGCCGCGACTTGTTCGAAGAAGAATACGTGACCGTGGTGCCGGGTTCGTACCTGTCCCGTGAAGTGGACGGTTTCAACCCCGGCGCCGGTCGCGTGCGTTTGGCGCTGGTTGCGCCGCTGGCGGAATGTGTGGAAGCCGCCGAGCGGATTCGCGATTTCATTCAGCGTCGCCGCTAAGCGCTGTGCGGGTCACTTTACGTGACCCAGATTCGCCTCACTCATATCCAGATCCGCCAGCACTTCGCGCAATACGTCATCACCGATCTGGTGATGACGGCTCAAACTGTACAACTCCAGGCGCTGCGCACGCAGGGCTTTGAGGCGCAGCTTGCGCTCAAGCAGGTCCATCTGCTGCGCCAGCGCCTGGGCTTCGGCCGAGTCATTGAACACTTCCAACTGATGGCGATATTCCGACATCAACCGTGCCTTGAGCTCGGTGGCCAGCGCGGCTTGCGCGGCGTCCTGCGTTTCGGTTTCGGCAGGCTCTTCAGCTTCAAGGGCATGAATGGCGGCCACAGCAGTCTTCTTCCACGCCTCACGCACCTCGTTATGGCGCTTTTCATCCGGGCTTTGTTCGATCCCGCGCAACAGCAGCGGCAAGGCAATGCACGCAGCGACCAGTGACAGCAGAATCACTCCGGCGGCGATAAAGATCAGCAGGTCACGCTCGGGAAAATCCTGCCCCGGCGCCAGCAGCAAAGGCACCGACATCACACCCGCCAGCGTCACCGCACCGCGCACGCCACCCACGGTCAACAACAGGCAGGACCGCGCGGTGGGCACCAGCGTCAGCTCACTTTTCCCACGTAGCCGACGTAACAGCCCCGACAGCCGCCAGATGCTTTGCACCCAGATAAAACGCAACACCACCAACACCACGAAAATCGCGATCACATCGAGGCAGCGGTACAACAGGGTTGGCCACAAGGTCGGCTCATGGCTCACCACCGCCTTGATGATGTCGGGCAATTGCAGCCCCAACAGCAGGAAGATCAGCCCGTTGAAAGCAAACTCCAGCAACGACCAAACACTGCGGTTGAGCAAGCGTGTGCTGGTCTGGCGCGGCAGCAGGTCCAGCCAGCTTTGCATCATGCCCGCCGCCACTGCAGAAAGAATGCCGGAGGCGCCCAGGCGTTCAGCCAGCACGTAGGCGGCGAACGGCAGCAACAACATGAACACCACGTGGGTGGCCGGGTCGTCCCAGCCGCGGGCGATCATCCACGCGCGCAGGCGCCCGACCAGCCAGCTCAACGCCACGCCAACTGCCAGGCCGCCGACCGCTACCAGTACAAAGGTCAGGCTGGCGTCCGTCAGGGAAAATATCCCGGTCAGGGCCGCGGCCAGGGCGAACTTGAAGGTCACCAGGCCCGACGCGTCATTCATCAACGCCTCGCCCTGCAACATATGCATCAACGGCTTTGGCAGGCGGTTTTGGGAAATGGCCGACACCGCCACGGCATCCGTCGGCGACAACACGGCCGCCAGCGCGAAGGCCACCGGCAGCGGGATCGTGGGCAAAATCCAGTGAATGAAGTAACCGGCGCCCACCACAGTAAAGAGCACCAGGCCGACCGCCAGCGTGAGGATCGGCCCGCGCAGCCGCCACAACTCTCGCTTGGGCATGCGCCAACCATCCGAAAACAACAGCGGCGGCAGAAACAAAAACAGGAACAACTCCGGGTCCAATGCCACATGCAGCCCCAGTGTGGGCCAGGCCAGCAAGGCACCGGCGGCAATTTGCACCAGGGGCAACGGCAGCGGAACAACACGCCCGACCAGACGCGAAACGCTGACCAGCATCAGCAGGATAAGAACGGTGTAAGCGGTTTGCATAAAGCGGGTTTCCCGGACAATCGACTTGCTACGACACACATCAGGCAACAACTGGCCGTTGAAGTGCCACATTACCCGGCTATGTTACTCACCTGTGCTGCGCGATGGCTTTTGCACAAAAGTCGCACCCGGCCATCGACAAGCATGACGAGCGGCACCCAAAGCCGCTGGTCGTGGCATAATCCGTGATCTTCCGTTTTCACACGCTCAAAGGGGGCAATTCCTTGACCGCTTCAAGCAAAACGTTGCACCTTTTCGGCATCAAAGCCTGCGACACCATGAAAAAGGCGCGCACCTGGCTCGATGAGCACGGCGTCAGCTATGAATTCCACGACTACAAAACGGCCGGTATCGACCGCGAACACTTGACCCAATGGTGTGACGAGCACGGTTGGCAGGTGGTTTTGAACCGTGCGGGCACCACCTTTCGCAAACTCGAAGACGAACGCAAAGCCGATCTCGATCAGTCGAAAGCCATTGAATTGATGCTCGCACAACCCTCGATGATCAAGCGCCCGGTGCTCGATCTCGGTGACAGAACCCTGATTGGCTTCAAGCCAGATAGTTATTCGGCGGCCCTCAAGTAGGCCAGCCCTTTCTTTTTTAGAGGTAACAGCATGTCCAATTCCCTGTTCAGCCTGGGCTTCGGCGTCGGCACTCAGAACCGCCAAGGTGCTTGGCTGGAAGTGTTTTACGCACAACCGTTGCTCAACCCGTCGGCCGAAATCGTTGCCGCCATCGCGCCGATCCTGGGTTACACCGAAGGTAACCAGGCCATCACGTTCACCATTAGCCAGGCACTGCAGCTGGCTGATGCGCTCAAGAATGTCGACGCCACCCAAGCCGCGCTGCTCAACCGCCTGGCTGAAAGCCACACGCCGCTGGTCGCCACCCTGCTGGCCGAAGACGCCGCACTGACCTCCACGCCCGAGGCCTACCTCAAGCTGCACCTGCTGTCCCACCGCCTGGTCAAGCCCCATGGCCTGAGCCTGGCCGGTGTATTCCCGCAACTGCCGAACGTGGCCTGGACCAGCCAGGGCGCGATCGACATCAGCGAGCTGGCCGAACGCCAGCTGGAAGCGCGCCTGCGTGGCGAGCTGCTGGAAGTGTTCTCGGTGGACAAATTCCCGAAAATGACCGACTACGTGATTCCGGCCGGCGTGCGTATCGCTGACGCCGCGCGTCTGCGTCTGGGCGCCTATGTGGGCGAAGGCACCACCGTGATGCACGAAGGTTTCGTCAACTTCAACGCCGGCACCGAAGGCCCGGGCATGATCGAAGGTCGTGTATCGGCTGGCGTGTTCGTCGGCAAAGGCTCGGACCTGGGCGGCGGCTGCTCCACCATGGGCACCCTGTCGGGCGGCGGCAACATCGTGATCAAAGTGGGCGAAGGCTGCCTGATCGGCGCCAACGCCGGGATCGGTATCCCGTTGGGCGACCGCAACACCGTGGAGTCTGGCCTGTACGTGACGGCCGGCACCAAGGTGGCGCTGCTGGACGAGCAGAACCAACTGGTCAAAGTGGTCAAGGCGCGCGAGCTGGCTGGCCAGCCGGACCTGCTGTTCCGCCGCAATTCCGAGACCGGCGCCGTGGAGTGCAAAACCCACAAATCGGCGATCGAACTGAACGAAGCGCTGCACGCTCACAACTAAGCAGCCACTCGATGCCACTGGCGGGCCCTGATTCCGGGGCTCGCTCATACGAGTCTTGAATACCATGCTTGTGCCCTCCCCCTGGCGCGCCGACTTTCCGGCCATCGCCACCCTGCAACGGCAAGACCAGATCTATCTGGACAGCGCCGCCACCACCCAAAAACCCCAGGCCTTGTTGGATGCCATCAGCCATTACTACGCCAATGGCGCAGCCAATGTGCACCGTGCCCAGCATTTGCCGGGGGCACACGCGACTCAGGCGTTTGAAGACAGCCGCAGCAAGGTCGCGCAGTGGTTGAACGCAGGTGACAGCGGGCACATCGTGTTTACCCATGGCGCAACCTCTGCGCTGAACCTCCTGGCTTATGGCCTGGAGCACTTATTCAATGCGGGCGATGAGATTGTCATCAGCGCCCTCGAACACCACGCCAACCTGCTGCCCTGGCAGCAACTGGCCAAACGCCGCGCGCTGGAGCTGGTGATATTGCCCCTCGGCGCAGACGGTGTGATTGACCTGCAGGCCGCCGCCGAACTGATCGGCCCGCGTACCCGTCTGCTGGCGGTGAGCCAGCTGTCCAACGTGCTCGGCGCCTGGCAACCGCTGGAAGCGCTGATCACTCAAGCCAGGGCTCACGGCGCCTTGACGGTGGCGGATGGCGCCCAAGGCATCGTCCACGGTCGCCACGATGTGCAGGCTTTGGGCTGCGATTTCTACGTATTTTCCAGCCACAAACTCTACGGCCCGGACGGCGTGGGCGTGCTGTATGGCCGTCACGAAGCCCTGCACCACCTGCGCCACTGGCAGTTTGGCGGCGAAATGGTGCAACAGGCCGACTATCAGAGCGCCAGCTTTCGCCCTGCCCCCCTGGGTTTTGAAGCGGGCACGCCGCCGATTGCCGGCGTCATCGGCCTGGGTGCCAGCCTGGATTACCTGAGTTCGCTGGACCCGCAGGCGGTGGTCGCCCATGAAGCGGCGCTGCATGACTATTTATTACGCGGGCTCAGGGCGCGCAATGGCGTGCAGGTGCTGGGCTCACCGCAGGTGGCGCTGGCCAGCTTTGTGGTTGAAGGCGTGCACAACGCTGACCTCGCACACCTGCTGACCGAGCAAGGCATCGCCGTACGCGCCGGGCATCATTGCGCAATGCCGCTGTTCAAGGCGATGCAATTGTCGGGGGCCATTCGCGTGTCGCTGGCGCTCTACAACGATTCAGATGACCTGGAACGCTTTTTCGAAGCGCTCGACCAAGCGCTGGATATGTTGCGATGAGTGTGCCGCTGGATGCCGTCGCCGCACTCGAGGCTTTTCAGGCGGTGGGCAGTTGGGAGCAACGCGCGCGCATGCTGATGCAATGGGGCGAGCGGCTGCCCGCCCTGGCGGATGCGGAAAAGGTCGACGCCAACCTGGTGCAGGGCTGCGAAAGTCTGGTGTGGTTGGTGGGCCGTCTAGAGAATGGTCACTGGCAGTTTGCCGCCAGCAGTGATGCAAGGATGATTCGCGGGCTGGTGGCGTTGCTGCTGGCACGGGTGAACGGGCTGTCTGCCGCCGAGTTGCAAGCTGTCGACTTGCCAGACTGGTTCAACCAGCTGGGATTGTCCCGCCAACTGTCACCGTCCCGCAGCAATGGCCTTAACGCTGTCCTGCAGCGCATGCGAGCGTTGAGCCTTACACAAAACTAAATGTGGGAGCTGGCTTGCCTGCGATAGCATCACCGCAGTCTTACTGGATAGACCGAGGTGCCTGCATCGCAGGCAAGCCAGCTCCCACACAAGCCAGCTCCCACATTTTGAATCTGTGCAGGGCAGCGAAATCTATGCGGGTTTGGTTCGCTCAGAAGGCCTGCGCACCCCGGCCACAATCTTGTCCACCGCCTTGGTCGCCGCGACCATGCCGAAGGTGGCGGTCACCATCATCACCGCGCCAAACCCGCCCGCACAGTCCAGCTTCACGCCATCGCCGACAAAACTCTTCTGCAAACAAATGCTGCCGTCCGGTTTCGGGTAGCGCAGCTGCTCGGTGGAAAACACGCACGGCACGCTGTAATGCCGGGTCACTGTGCGCGAGAAACCGTAGTCGCGGCGAAGAGTGGAGCGCACTTTCGAGGCCAGTGGGTCGTTGAAGGTGCGGTTCAGGTCACACACCTGGATCAGCGTCGGATCGATCTGCCCGCCCGCGCCGCCGGTGGTGATGATCTGGATCTTGCGGCGCTTGCACCAGGCAATCAACGCGGCCTTGGCGTTGACGGCATCGATGCAGTCGATCACGCAGTCGATGTTCGGCGTGATGTATTCGGCCATGGTGTCGCGCGTCACGAAATCCGCCACCGCGTGCACCGTGCAATCCGGGTTGATGCCGCGCAGGCGTTCGGCCATCACTTCGACCTTGGGCTTGCCCACGGTGCTGTCCAGCGCGTGCAACTGGCGGTTGCTGTTGCTGACGCACACGTCGTCCAGGTCAAACAGCGAAATTTCACCCACCCCGCAACGGGCCATGGCTTCCGCCGCCCACGAGCCCACGCCGCCGACGCCGACGATCGCCACATGGGCCGCTTTCAAACGTTCCAGGCCTTCAATGCCATACAAGCGGGCGACGCCTGCAAACCGTGGATCTTCTGTACTCATGACCAATACCCCAAAAACCGGCGCGCATTATGGACTACACAGCGACAAGTTCGAAGCGACAAGCTACAAGTAAAGAACTTAGATGGGGTTTCGCGGACTAACGTCCGGCTTTTCTCTGTCTGCTGTACGCTCAGGGAAGGGCCGGTGTAGGATGCGCGCCGTTCGGCGCAGGCCGACACCTCTTTTCGTTCCACACCCTTTGGAACCCGAAATAGCCATGGCATCGCGTAAATTTGGACTCAACCTGGTGATCGTGCTGGCAATTGCCGCGCTGTTCACCGGCTTCTGGGCGCTGATCAACCGCCCCGTCACCACCCCCAACTGGCCTGAACAGATCTCCGGGTTCTCCTACTCGCCGTTCCAGCAAGGCCAGTTCCCGCAGAAAGACCAGTACCCCACCGACGACCAGATGCGCCAGGACCTGGCGATCATGAGCAAGCTGACGGACAACATCCGTACTTACTCGGTCGACGGCACCCTGGGCGACATCCCCAAGCTGGCGGAAGAATTCGGCCTGCGCGTGACGCTCGGGATCTGGATCAGCCCGGACCTTGAGCGCAACGAGCGTGAAATCCAGCGCGCCATCGAAATCGCCAACAGCTCGCGCAGCGTAGTGCGGGTAGTGGTCGGTAACGAAGCGTTGTTCCGGGAAGAAATCACCCCCGAAGCATTGATTGTACTGCTCGACCGCGTGCGCGCTGCCGTGAAGGTGCCGGTAACCACCTCCGAGCAATGGCACATCTGGGAAAAGAACCCGCAACTGGCCAAGCACGTCGACCTGATCGCGGCGCATATCCTGCCGTTCTGGGAATTCATCCCGATGGACAAGGCCGGCCAGTACGTACTTGACCGTGCCCGCGACCTGAAAAAACTGTTCCCGAAAAAGCCGCTGCTGCTGTCTGAAGTGGGCTGGCCGAGCAACGGCCGCATGCGCGGTGGCAATGAAACCTCCCCGGCCGACCAGGCGATTTACTTGCGTACGCTGGTGAACAAGCTGAACCGCCAGGGCTACAACTACTTTGTGATCGAGGCGTTCGATCAGCCGTGGAAAGTCAGTGACGAAGGCTCGGCGGGCGCTTACTGGGGCGTGTACAACGCCGCGCGCCAGCAGAAATTCAACTTTGAAGGCCCTGTGGTCGCGATCCCGCAATGGCGCGTGTTGGCTATCGGTTCGGTGGTGCTGGCACTGCTGTCGCTGACGTTGCTGATGATCGACGGCTCGGCCCTGCGCCAGCGTGGCCGCACCTTCCTGACCTTTATCGCGTTTCTGTGTGGTTCGGTGTTGGTGTGGATCGGCTACGACTACAGCCAGCAATACAGCACCTGGTTCAGCGTGACCGTCGGTATCTTGCTCGCTCTCGGTGCGCTGGGCGTGTTTATCGTGCTGCTCACCGAAGCCCACGAACTCGCCGAAGCGGTGTGGACCCACAAGCGTCGACGGGAATTCCTGCCGGTTGAAGGGGATTCGGACTACCGCCCGAAAGTCTCGATCCACGTGCCGTGCTACAACGAGCCGCCGGAGATGGTCAAACAGACTCTCGACGCCCTGGCCGCTCTCGACTACCCGGACTATGAAGTCCTGATCATCGACAACAACACCAAAGACCCGGCCGTTTGGGAGCCGGTGCGCGACTACTGCGAAACCCTCGGCCCGCGCTTCAAGTTTTTCCACGTTTCGCCCCTGGCCGGTTTCAAGGGTGGCGCGCTGAATTACCTGATTCCGCACACTGCCAAGGACGCCGAAGTGATCGCGGTGATCGACTCGGACTACTGCGTGTCGCCCAACTGGCTCAAGCACATGGTGCCGCACTTCGCCGACCCGAAAATCGCCGTGGTGCAGTCACCGCAGGACTACCGCGACCAGAACGAAAGCACCTTCAAGAAGCTCTGCTACGCGGAATACAAAGGCTTCTTCCATATCGGCATGGTCACCCGCAACGACCGTGACGCGATCATCCAGCACGGCACCATGACCATGACCCGTCGCTCGGTGCTCGAAGAACTGGGCTGGGCCGACTGGTGCATCTGCGAAGACGCCGAACTGGGCCTGCGTGTGTTCGAGAAAGGCCTGTCGGCGGCGTACTACCACGACAGCTACGGCAAGGGCCTGATGCCGGATACCTTTATCGACTTCAAGAAACAGCGGTTCCGCTGGGCCTACGGGGCGATTCAGATTATCAAGCGTCACACCGCCAGCCTGTTGCGCGGCAAGGACACCGAGCTGACCCGTGGCCAGCGCTACCACTTCCTCGCAGGCTGGCTGCCGTGGGTGGCGGATGGCATGAACATCTTCTTCACCGTCGGCGCGCTGTTGTGGTCGGCGGCGATGATCATCGTGCCGACACGGGTTGACCCGCCGCTGCTGATTTTCGCGATCCCGCCGTTGGCGCTGTTCGTGTTCAAGGTGGGCAAGATCATCTTCCTGTACCGCCGCGCCGTCGGCGTGAACTTGAAGGATGCGTTCTGTGCGGCACTGGCCGGGCTGGCGTTGTCGCACACCATCGCCAAGGCGGTACTGTACGGATTCTTCACCACCAGTATTCCGTTCTTTCGTACACCGAAAAACGCGGATAACCACGGCTTCTGGGTAGCGATTTCCGAAGCCCGCGAAGAAATGTTCATCATGCTGCTGTTGTGGGGCGCGGCGCTGGGGATTTACCTGGTGCAGGGCCTGCCGAGCAATGACATGCGTTTCTGGGTGGTCATGCTGCTGGTGCAGTCGCTGCCGTACGTGGCGGCGCTGATCATGGCGTTCCTGTCTTCGCTGCCGAAACCGGCAGTGGCGCCGGAGCCAGCTCCCGTGGTGTAAAAACGTGCGCAATGCACTAAACGGCGGCCTCTGGCCGCCGTTTTGCTATAAGATAACGGCCGTTTTGCAAGACTTGGCCTGCGCCAAGGCTTCATGTGAAGCAGGCCAGCTCCCACATTGGATCTGCACCACTTTAGAGTCCACATTCGTCCTGCGCCCCTCACACGCTTCCCGGAGTTTTCCCATGACGGCCCACGCCGACCTTTCGCCGACCCTCCAACTCGCTATCGACCTGATTCGTCGTCCTTCGGTGACGCCGATCGATGCCGACTGCCAGAAGCTGATGATGCAGCGCCTGGGCGACGCCGGTTTCCAGCTTGAGCCGATGCGCATCGAGGACGTGGACAACTTCTGGGCCACCCACGGCAAGCACGAAGGCCCGGTGCTGTGCTTCGCCGGCCACACCGACGTGGTGCCAACCGGCCCGGTGGGCGCCTGGCAGAACGACCCGTTCGACGCACTGATCGACGAAAACGGCATGCTCTGCGGGCGTGGCGCGGCGGACATGAAAGGCAGCCTGGCGGCCATGCTGGTGGCGTCGGAGCGTTTCGTCACCGACTACCCGGACCACAAAGGCTCGGTGGCCTTCCTGATCACCAGCGATGAAGAAGGCCCGGCGCACCACGGCACCAAAGCGGTGATCGAACGCCTGGCTGCGCGCAAGGAACGTCTGGACTGGTGCATCGTCGGCGAGCCGTCGAGCACCAGCCTGGTGGGCGATGTGGTCAAGAACGGCCGTCGCGGCTCCCTCGGCGCCACCCTGACGGTGCGCGGTGTGCAAGGCCACGTGGCCTACCCGCACCTGGCGAAGAACCCGATCCACCTGGCTGCCCCGGCCCTGGCGGAACTCGCCGCCGAGCATTGGGATGACGGCAACGCGTTTTTCCCGCCGACCAGCTTCCAGATCTCCAACCTCAATTCCGGCACCGGCGCCACCAACGTCATTCCCGGCGACCTGACGGCGGTGTTCAACTTCCGTTTTTCCACCGAATCCACCGTGGAAGGCCTGCAACAGCGCGTCGCGCAGATCCTCGACAAGCACGGCCTGGACTGGCATGTGGAGTGGGCGCTGTCGGGCCTGCCGTTTCTCACCGAGCCTGGCGCATTGCTCGATGCCGTCTCGGCCAGCATCAAGGCGATTACCGGCCGTGAGACCCAGGCGTCCACCAGTGGCGGCACTTCCGACGGGCGCTTCATTGCCACCCTCGGCACCCAAGTGGTCGAGCTGGGCCCGGTCAACGCGACGATCCATCAGGTTAACGAGCGCATTCTCGCCAGCGACCTCGATGTGCTGACCGAAATCTACTACCAGACCTTGATCAAGTTGCTCGCCTGATGCTCGCTTGTCCCCTTTGCAGTGAACCGCTCAACGCAGTGGACAATGGCGTGGCGTGCCCGGCCGGGCACCGTTTCGACCGCGCGCGCCAGGGTTACCTGAACCTGTTGCCGGTGCAGCACAAGAACAGCCGCGACCCGGGCGACAACCTCGCCATGGTCGAGGCGCGCCGCGAGTTCCTCAACGCCGGGCACTACGCCCCGGTCGCCAAACGCCTGGCAGAACTGGCGGGCGAACGTGCCCCGGCGCGCTGGGTGGACATCGGCTGTGGCGAGGGTTACTACACCGCGCAAATCGCCGACGCCCTGCCCCACGCCGATGGCTACGCGCTGGATATTTCCAAGGAAGCGGTCAAGCGCGCGTGCAAACGCAACCCGGCGCTGACCTGGTTGATCGCCAGCATGGCCCGCGTGCCATTGGCCTCAGGCAGCTGCCAATTCCTCGCCAGCGTGTTCAGCCCGCTGGACTGGGCAGAGGCCAAACGCTTGCTCAGCCCCGGCGGCGGCTTGATGAAGGTAGGCCCGACCAGTGGCCACCTGATGGAATTGCGCGAGCGTCTGTACGACGAAGTGCGCGAGTACACCGACGACAAGCATTTGGCTCTGGTGCCGGACGGCATGAGCCTGGCACACAGCGAAGTGCTGGAGTTCACCCTGAGCCTCACCGAACCCGGGGACCGCGCCAACCTGTTGGCCATGACACCCCACGGCTGGCGGGCCAGCGCCGAGCGTCGCGCGCAAGTGATCGAGGCGGCCGAGCCGCTGAAGGTGACTGTGTCGATGCGTTACGATTATTTCGTGCTTCAATAACCGACTTTTAAGCATCCGCGAATGGATTTTCGAATCCCGCAACGAGGAACATCCATGCGCCAACCTGATATCGAGATTTACCTGAAGGACGCCGACGTCGACCACAAGGCCATCGCCGCCTGGCTCGGCGCCGCCCTGGGCCCGTGCAGTGACTGGGTGCAGAAGGGCCAGACCTACAAGTGCAAGGCCGGCAACGTGCCCGTCACCTGGCTGCCCAAAGCCGTAGGCAAATGGAACAGCCTGTACCTGGAAAGCGACCAGACCCCATGGGACGACGACATCGCCTGCGCCCGCGCCGCCTTTGCCGCGCTGAACGTGGAAGTGCGCTGCGCACCGGGCACCTGGGTTGAGGAAGAAGGTGAGGAAAGCGCCGACACCTGGATTCGCATCAGCGCAGACGGTGAAGAGCAGATCACCTGGAAAACGGCCTGACTTAAAGCTGCAAACCCAATCAATGTGGGAGCTGGCTTGTGTGGGAGCTGGCTTGCCTGCGATAGCATCACTCTGGTCTGCCTGACAGACCGAGGCGCATGCATCGCGGGCAAGCCCGGCTCCCACACAAGCCAACTCCCACATTGATCTGTTTACCCGTTCAAGGCCGATCCGACCTTACAGACCCACCACATCCTCCGCCTGCAAACCCTTCTCGCCGGTCACCACGGCGTATTCCACCTGCTGGCCCTCAGCCAAAGAGCGGTGGCCTTCACCGCGAATGGCGCGGTAGTGCACAAACACATCCTTGCCGTCATCGCGCTGAATAAACCCGTAGCCCTTTGCATCGTTGAACCACTTCACATTGCCGGTTTCGCGCGTTGCCATCTGTTTTGCTCCCACATGCTTTTTATTGTTGAGTCAGTCGCATTGAACTGCCGAGTATATGACAGGCTCAAAAAGCTTCAACTCAAGTTTATTTAGCCGCTTTTTTGCCGATTTTCGGCGAATACGGCACACTACTCGCCCGAGCGCCTGCTCGGTTTTTTCCACTTGAAGCAGCACGCCTATGACCCGCTCCCCGTTCCGCCGTCTGGTGTTTGGCACCTTGCGTCGGCTGTTGTACCTCTGGGTTCGCTCAGAGACGATCAACCAGTCGTCCCTAACCCTTAACCTGGACCGCAGCCGGCCGGTGTTCTACGTCCTGCAATCGCCTTCCCTCACCGAATTGGCGGTGGTCGACAAGGAATGCACCAAGGCCGGCCTGCCGCGGCCGGTGCTGCCGGTGTCGGTGGGCCCGTTGCTGGAACCTGCGGCATTCTTCTACCTCACGCCGGAACCGGATTGGCTCGGCCGCCAGGACAAGCGCGGCGCGCCGCCGACCCTGACCCGGCTGGTCAACACCCTCAGCGAACACGCCGAAGAGAATGCACAAATCATTCCGGTCAGTGTGTTCTGGGGCCAGTCACCGGAGAGCGAGTCCAGCCCGTGGAAACTGCTGTTTGCCGACAGCTGGGCCGTGACCGGGCGCCTGCGCCGGTTGTTGAGCATCCTGATCCTGGGCCGCAAGACCCGTGTGCAATTCTCTGCGCCTATCAACCTGCGTGAATTGATCGAGCACAATAAAGGGCACGAACGTACCGTGCGCATGGCCCAGCGCATCCTGCGTGTGCACTTTCGTAACCTGAAAACCGCCGTGATCGGCCCCGACCTGTCCCACCGTCGCAACCTGGTGAAGGGCCTGGTCAACATGCCGCTGGTGCGCCAGGCGATTGCGGACGAAGCCGAACGGGAAAAAATCTCCCCGGAAAAAGCCAAGGCCCAGGCCCTGCGCTACGGAAACGAAATCGCCTCGGACTACACCTATACCGCGATCCGCTTCCTGGAGGTGGTGCTGAGCTGGTTCTGGAACAAGATCTACGACGGCATCAAGGTCAATAACATCGAAGGTGTGCAAAAGGTTGCCCAGGGTTACGAGGTGATCTACGTCCCTTGCCACCGCAGCCACATCGACTACCTGTTGCTGTCTTACCTGCTGTTCAAAAACGGCCTGACCCCGCCGCACATCGCCGCCGGGATCAACCTGAACATGCCGGTGATCGGCAGCCTGCTGCGTCGTGGCGGAGCGTTTTTCATGCGCCGCACCTTCAAGGGCAACCCGCTGTACACCTCGGTGTTCAACGAATACCTGCACACCCTCTTCACCAAGGGCTTTCCGGTGGAGTACTTCGTGGAAGGCGGCCGTTCGCGTACCGGGCGCATGCTGCAGCCGAAAACCGGGATGCTGGCGATCACTCTGCGCAGTTTCCTGCGCTCCTCGCGTATGCCCATCGTATTTGTGCCGGTGTACATCGGCTATGAGCGCGTGCTCGAAGGCCGCACCTACCTCGGCGAGCTGCGCGGCGCGAGCAAGAAGAAAGAGTCGATTTTCGACATTTTCAAAGTGGTCGGCGCACTCAAGCAGCGCTTTGGCCAGGTAGCCGTCAACTTCGGTGAGCCGATCAAGCTGGCCGAGTTCCTCGACGCCGAGCAGCCGGACTGGCGTGCCCAGGAACTGGGCCCGAACTACAAACCGGCCTGGCTCAACGAAACCACCAACCGTCTCGGCGAGCAGGTGGCGCGCCACTTGAACGAAGCCGCGGCCGTAAACCCGGTGAACCTGGTGGCCCTGGCGTTGCTGTCGACCACGCGCCTGGCTCTGGACGAACAGGCCATGGCACGTCAGCTCGACCTGTACCTGGCGCTGCTGCGCCGCGTGCCCTACTCGCCCCATACCACCTTGCCGGAAGGCGATGGCCTGGCGCTGATCAAGCACGTCAAAGATATGGACCTGCTCTCGGAGCAAAGCGATGCCCTGGGCAAAATCGTCTATCTGGACGAGCAAAATGCCGTCCTGATGACCTACTACCGCAACAACGTGCTGCACATTTTCGCCCTGCCCGCGTTGCTCGCCAGCTTCTTCCAGAGCAGCTCGCGCATGAGCCGCGAACAGATCCTGCGTTTCACCCGCGCGCTGTACCCGTACCTGCAATCGGAGTTGTTTATCCGCTGGTCACTGGACGAGCTGGACGCCGTGGTCGACCAGTGGCTGGAAGCCTTTGTGGAGCAGGGCCTGCTGCGCTTCGAAAACGAGGTGTACCTGCGCCCGGCGCCGAGTTCGCGACACTTCGTGCTGCTGACGCTGCTGTCCAAAAGCATCGCCCAGACCCTGCAACGTTTCTACATGGCAATTTCGCTGCTGCTCAACAGCGGCCAGAACAGCATCAGCGCCGAGGAACTGGAAGACCTGTGCACGATCATGGCCCAGCGCCTGTCGATTCTGCATGGCCTCAATGCGCCGGAGTTTTTCGATAAAAGCCTTTTCCGACATTTTATCCAGACGTTGCTGGAAGAAGATGTGCTGCGTCGCGACGAAGCCGGCAAGTTGAGCTACCACGACCTGCTCGGCGAACTGGCCGAAGGGGCCGCCAAACGCGTGTTGCCGGCCGATATCCGGCTGTCGATTCGCCAGGTCGCACTGCACCGCGTCGATGGCGCAGCTGAAGCGCCGGCGGAGCCCGAGCCGGTCAAACCGGAAGAAAGCCGCTAGATTTAAAAAGGCGCCGGTTGGATGCCGGCGCCGTTGAAAAGGAGCTGTACCATGAAAAAAATCATTCTCCTGGGCCTGACTGCCCTGCTCGGAGCCTGCCAATCGATGAGCCCCACCCCGAAGGCCAGCCTCGACGGCGAAGTGTTCTACCTGCAGCGTATTGCCCTGCCGCCCGCCGCCACCTTGAGCGTCAGCCTGCAAGACGTATCCCTGATGGACGCGCCAGCCGTAACCCTCGCCGAACAGAAAGGCCCGGTCAAAGGCCAGGTGCCGCTGCCGTTTCACCTGAGCTACGACCCGGCCCAGGTCAAACCCGGCCACACGTACTCGGTGAGTGCTCGCATCGAGCTGGACGGCAAGCTACTGTTTATCACCACCGAGCGGCACGCTGTGCAACTCAACGGCCCGGACCCGCAACCGCTGCGCCTGCGTGTTGATGCCGTCGCCCACTGAATTCGACTATCAAGGAAGCCCCCATGCTGCGTAACTCTTTTCGCCTGACTGCCCTTCGCCTCACCACCCTGTGCGCCGGCCTGCTGCTCGGCGCCAACGCCATGGCCCTGGACCTCGGCAGCCTGTCCCAGGGTGACGCCTCCGGCGGCCTGAAGGACGCACTGACCCAGGGCGCACAGATCGCCGTGAAACAACTGGGCGTGCCCGGTGGCTTCAGCAATAACCCTGAGGTGAAGATCGGCCTGCCCGGCAAGCTGGGCAAAGTGGCTGACAAGCTGAAAATGTTCGGCATGGGCGACCAGGTCACGCAACTGGAAACCAGCATGAACAAGGCAGCGGAATCGGCCGTGACCCAGGCTCAGCCGATTTTGGTCAATGCGGTGAAAAACATGAGCGTGACCGACGCCAAGGGCATTCTCAGCGGGGGTCAGGATTCGGCCACTCAATACCTGAACAAAAGCAGCCGCGACCAAATCCGTGCCAAGTTCCTGCCGATCGTCAAGGCCGCCACCGACAAGGTCGGCGTCGCCCAGCAGTACAACGCACTGGCCGGCAAGGCCGCGGCATTCGGCGCGGTGGATGCCAAGAGCGCCAACGTGGAAAGCTACGTGACCGAGCAGGCGCTGGATGGCCTGTTCAAGATGATCGCGCAACAGGAAGAAACCATTCGCAAGAACCCGGCAGCGGCAGCCACCAGCCTGGCGAAGAAGGTGTTTGGCGCGCTGTAAGCGTCCTCCCCCTCCTCAAGCACTGCGCCAAAATCGTCTCTCCAGGATTTTGGCGCAGTTGTCCTACGTTACCCGTTCATCACCCCAGCGAAGCCAGTGGGCGCACAGGCCTGTCGGGCTGCGGAAACTCGCACACCGGGTAAGGATGGTTGTGGCCGTGGCCTGGCCGCTGGGGCACAGCATGGCCAAAGGTCGGCCGGGATGCAGAGGTATACGACAGATGGGTATGCCCGGGCTTCTGCCCAGCGCCCTGCGCGGGCCCCCGATCATGGGTGTGGTGACCACCCAACAAAGCCCCCAGAAAACCCTTGAACGCATTAATGGTGTTCAACAAACACATACATCACTCCATACACTCATTGAATTAGGTTCGGCCGCCTGCTGGCGAAGCCGAACCGTGTGCCTGTCCATCAGGCAATTCTGAGTGGAGCGAAAAAAGAGAACGTTCCGCGCGCGCTGATGAGGTTTGCATCAGCATGTAAGTCTGGCCCGGCCTCACGCCCCAACCGGGGCGTGGTAACACAGGGTCGTGTTGAAACGCTGCGTGGCGCGATTACGCGGCGTCCTTCCTGACCCGGAACCAGGCAGCGTACAGTGCCGGCAAAAACAGCAGCGTCAACGCCGTCGCCACAATCAACCCGCCCATGATCGCGACCGCCATCGGCCCGAAGAACACGCTGCGCGACAAGGGGATCATGGCCAGCACCGCCGCCAGGGCCGTCAGCACGATCGGCCGAAAGCGTCGTACGGTGGCCTCGATAATCGCCTGCCAAGGCGCCAAACCTGCCTTGATGTCCTGTTCAATCTGGTCCACCAGGATCACCGAATTACGCATGATCATCCCTGAAAGCGCGATAGTCCCCAGCATGGCCACAAAACCAAAGGGCTGACGGAATACCAGCAGGAACAGCGTCACGCCGATCAAGCCCAGCGGCGCCGTCAGAAACACCATCGCAGTGCGCGAGAAACTGCGCAATTGCAGCATCAGCAGGGTCAACACCACCACGATGAACAACGGCACACCGGCCTTTACCGAATTCTGGCCACGGGCGGAATCTTCCACCGTGCCGCCCACTTCAAGCAGGTAGCCGTCCGGCAGTTCTGCGCGCACGCCTTCAAGCGTCGGCAGGATCTGTTGCACCAGGGTCGCCGGTTGTTCCTTGCCATAGATATCGGCGCGAATGGTCACGGTCGGCAGGCGGTTGCGGTGCCAGATAATGCCCTCCTCGAAACCGTACTCGAGGGTGGCGATCTGCGAGAGCGCCACACTTTTACCGTTGTCGGTCGGCACCGCCAGGCTTGGCAGCAGCGACAGCTCCGTACGCTCATGCACGGTGCCGCGCAGCAGGATTTCGATCAACTCGTTGTCTTCGCGGTACTGGCTGACGCTGGAACCGGTGAGTGAGCTTTGCAGGAATTTCGACAGGTTGGCGGTGCTGACGCCGAGCGCACGGGCACGGTCCTGATCGATATTCAGGTAGACGATTTTGCTCGGTTCTTCCCAGTCCAGATGCACATTGACCACGTGGGAGTTTTCGCGAACCCTGGTCGCCACTTTCCGAGCCAACGCGCGGACTTCTTCAATGTGCTCACCCGTCACACGGAACTGCACCGGGTACCCCACGGGCGGGCCGTTTTCCAGGCGCGTGACCCGCGAGCGCAAGTCAGGGAATTGCTCGTTCAGGGTTTCAATCAGCCAGGTGCGCAGGCTCTCGCGCTCCTCGATGGTTTTCGCCAACACCACAAACTGCGCAAAGCTGGCCGCCGGTAATTGCTGGTCCAGCGGCAGGTAGAAACGCGGTGAACCGGTGCCCACATAAGCCACGTAATTTTCGATGCCCGCGTGTTCCTTGAGCAGGGCCTCCAGGCGCTTGACCTGATCGGCGGTATTGCTCAACGAGGCACCTTCAGCCAGTTTCAGGTCGACCATCAACTCCAGACGCCCGGAAGCGGGGAAGAACTGTTGCGGCACAAACCGGAACAGCGCCACCGAGCCGATAAACAGCACCAGCGTCAGCACGATCACGGTTTTGCGACGACGCACACACCACTCGACCAAACGTCTTACGCGCTGGTAGAACGGCGTGCCGTAAGGATCAGGCCCATCAGTACCGTGTTTGGCTGCATGAATTTTCGCCAGGTCCGGCAGGAGTTTTTCCCCCAGGTAGGGCACAAACACCACGGCGGCGACCCAGGACGCCAGCAAGGCGATGGTCACCACCTGGAAAATCGAACGGGTGTATTCGCCGGTGCTCGACTGCGCGGTGGCAATCGGCAGGAAGCCCGCTGCGGTGATCAGCGTGCCGGTGAGCATCGGGAATGCGGTGCTGGTCCATGCGAAGCTGGCGGCTTTGAGCCGGTCGTAACCCTGCTCCATTTTGATCGCCATCATTTCCACGGCGATGATTGCGTCGTCCACCAGTAGGCCCAGGGCCAGCACCAGCGCGCCGAGAGAAATCTTGTGCAGGCCGATGCCCAGGTAATACATGGTGGCAAAGGTCATCGCCAATACCAGCGGAATCGCCAGGGCCACTACCATGCCGGTGCGCACACCGAGGGAGAAGAAACTCACCAGCAGCACAATGGCCAACGCTTCAGCCAATACCTGGACAAATTCTCCGACACTGGTTTTCACCGCCGCCGGCTGGTCCGACACCTTGCGCAGCTCCATGCCGGCCGGAAGGTTCTTCTGCAGGCGTGCGAATTCACCTTCCAGGGCTTTGCCCAACACCAGAATGTCGCCGCCGTCACGCATAGCCACCGCAAGGCCAATCGCATCCGCGCCCATGTAACGCATGCGCGGCGCGGGTGGGTCGTTGAAGCCGCGGTGGATGTCCGCGACGTCGCCGATACGGAACGTGCGGTCGCCCACCCGAATCGGAAAGTTGCGGATCTCTTCGACGGTCTTGAAGTTGCCCGACACGCGCAGTTGCACGCGTTCGGTCGGAGTTTCGAAGAAGCCTGCGGTGGAGACGGCGTTCTGTTCCTGCAGGGCTTGCTGCACCGCCGCCAATGGCAAGCCGAGGGTCGCCAGTTTGAGGTTGGACAGTTCGATCCAGATTTTCTCGTCCTGCAGGCCAAGCAGCTCGACCTTGCCCACATCCGCTACGCGTTGCAGCTGAATCTGGATGCGGTCGGCATAATCCTTGAGCACCGCGTAATCAAAACCATCGCCGGTCAGCGCGTAGATATTGCCGAAGGTGGTGCCGAATTCATCGTTGAAAAACGGCCCCTGGATGTCCGGCGGCAAGGTCTGGCGGATGTCGCTGATCTTCTTGCGCACCTGGTACCACAGGTCCGGAATCTGCGCCGAGTGCATCGAGTCGCGGGCCATGAAGGTGACCTGGGATTCGCCGGGGCGCGAGAAGGAGACAATGCGCTCGTAGTCGCCGGTCTCCATCAGCTTTTTCTCGATGCGCTCGGTGACCTGACGCGAAACTTCCTGGGCCGTGGCCCCCGGCCAATTGGTCTTGATCACCATGGCCTTGAAGGTGAACGGCGGGTCTTCGCTTTGCCCCAGCTTGGTGTAGGAAAAGGTGCCGACCACCGCCAGCAGGATCATCAGGAACAGTACGATCTGGCGATTACGCAGCGCCCATTCGGAAAGATTGAAACCCATGGGGGACTACTCCTTGTTCGCCGCCAGATTGACCAGTCGGTTGGAACGGTCCACTGGGCGCACTTGCTGGCCCTCATGGAGCACATGCACACCCGCCGCAATCACCCAATCCTCGGGGTTCAAGCCCTCCAGCACCGGCACGGTTCTTTCACCGAAGGCACCGATCCGCACCGGGGTACGTTTAAGCGTGTTGTCCGGCTGCACGCGCCAGACGTAGGAAGCGCCGTTCTCCGCACTAAGGGCCGAGAGCGGCACCGACAGCGGAATTACGCCGTCCACCTGTATGAAAACCCGCGCGCTCTGGCCCAGTTCAGCCGGGACTTTGCCGCCGGTAAATGCCACGCGGGCGGCGAAGGTGCGCGACTTTGGATCGGCGGCCGGCGACAGTTCGCGGATGCGCCCGCTGAAACGCTGATCCGGCTGGCTCCACAGTTCCACCGACACCGGCTGGCCGATCTTGAAACGGCCGAAGCCCTGTTCAGGCAGGCTGATCAGCACTTCGCGCTCGCCATCGGTGGCCAGGGTAAACACGGTCTGGCCAGCCGACACCACCTGGCCGACCTCCACGGCGCGCTTGGCGACCACGCCGTCCTGGGGCGCACGCAACACCGCGTAGCCGGCCTGGTTGCTGGACACGTCGAATTCGGCCTTGATCTGCTTGAGGCGCGCTTCGCCGGATCGGTATAGGTTTTCAGAATTGTCGTACTGGGAACGGCTGACCATCTGACGGTCCATCAGCGTCTTGTAGCGGTCACGTTCGGCACGAACCAGGTTCAGGTTGGCTTCGGCGGCAGCCACCTGCGCGCGCGTCGCTTCCAGTTGCAGGCGCACATCCTGGGGATCGAGTTCCGCCAGCGGCTGGTTGGCCTTGACGCGCTCGCCCTCCTCCACCAGGCGCTTGCTGACTTTGCCACCGATGCGAAAGGCCAGGTCGGGCTCGTAGCGCGCGCGAACCTCGCCCGGGTAGCTGTCCATTGCCTGCGCCGATGGCTGGGGTTGCACCACCATGGCCGGGCGAATGGAGGTTTGGGCCGCTTCTTCATGGCCACAGGCGGCCAACAGGAAGATCAGGCTGACAGGCAACGCAAGGGGCAGGAAAGTGCTGCGCATGCTGAAGGACCTTTCGCAAATGTAGCTAGGAATAATTATACTGGCGGGTATGTTATTAATACCAAACTCACCAGTCCAGTATTAAAGGTGGAAATGTCCGACAATCCTGTGAACACCAACAGCCCCGGGCGTCCCAAGGACATGGCAAAACGCCAGGCAATCCTCGAAGCAGCGAAAATCCTGTTTTTGAGCAATGGTTACGCCAGTACCAGCATGGATGCCGTGGCCCTTGAGGCCGGCGTATCAAAACTGACCGTCTACAGCCACTTCACCGACAAAGAAACGCTGTTCACCGCCGCCGTAGTGGCCAAGTGCGAAGAACAGTTGCCGGTGATGTATTTCGAGCTGCCCCAAGGCATGCCCGTGAAGACCGTACTGCTGAACATCGGGCGCGGGTTTCATCGGCTGATCAACAGCGAGGAGTCGGTAAACCTGCATCGCCTGATGATGACCACAGGCAATCAGGACGTGAAACTCTCGCAGATCTTCTTTGAGGCGGGGCCGATGCGCATGCTGCAGGGCATGGAGCGCCTGCTCGGCAAGATCGACCAGAGCGGCGCACTGAGCATCGACAAGCCGTTTACGGCGGCCGAGCACTTTTTCTGCCTGCTCAAGGGCACGGCGAATTTTTGCTTGCTGTATGGCTGTGGCGGGCAATTGAGCGAGGAAGCCGCCGAGGAGCATGTGCGGGAGGTGGTGGGGTTGTTTATGCGGGCTTATCGGCCCTGAGGCTTGTGTTGCCTTGGCGGGAGCCATCGGGGGCAAGCCCGGCTCCCACAGGGGAACGCGTTCCAATGTGGGAGCTGGCTTGCCTGCGATAAGGCCCTTAAATCCAGTAAAAACTCAGGGCTTGAGGGCTTTCTTGGGATAGATGTCATACCGGCTGGACTTGCCGTCCAGCGCATGGCTCGGCTTGGGCCCCTCGATGCACGGCGCCTTGCGCGGGCGCTTGACCACCACGCGGTGGCTGGCTAACGCCAGAGCGGCCGCCAGCAGTGCCGGGGCATCCGGGTCATCACCGACCAGCGGCCGGAACAGGCGCATTTCCTTCTTCACCAGCGCCGTTTTCTCACGGTGCGGGAACATCGGGTCCAGGTAGATCACCTGCGGCGGCTCCCCTTCCCAGTTGAGCATCACGTCGATGGAATTGCCCTTGAGCAACTTCATGCGCGCCACGATCGGCGCCACTTCAAAATCATCCGCGCCGCGTGCCAGCCCGTCTTCGAGCAAGGCGCCGATCAACGGCTGGCGCTCGATCAAACTCATGTCGCAACCCAGGCTGGCCAGTACGAACGCATCCTTGCCCAGCCCTGCCGTGGCATCCAGCACTCGCGGGCGCACGCCTTGGGCGATGCCGACGGCCTTGGCAATCATCTGCCCGCTGCCACCGCCATACAGTCGCCGATGGGCGGCGCCACCTTCGACAAAGTCCACGCGCACCGGCCCCGGCGCGTCAGGCCCAAGCTGCTGCAACTGCAGGCCGTGTTCGCCGACTTGCAGGGAAAAGTCCGCCTCATCCAGCTGCAAAGGCAGGCCAAGCGTGGCTGCCCATTGCTCGGCACGCGCCTGGAAACCTTCGGCCAAAGCCTCGACCCGAATGCGGCTGGCCGCTGGTTGCTCGCTCATCAATCACTACGCTCAAAAATATTAAGGATCGGCCCATAACGGCCGATAAAAACAACAGTCAGGTATTTTGCCAGAGCTGAGCGTCGACCGAGAAAAATGTCAGACATTCTTCCCCTAACCATCGGTGTACTGCCGACCCACAACCACTACGGCCTGCGCAATACCCAAGCGCTGGCCGGGGTGAGCCATGTGTGGCAGGACTTCTTCGCCCGTGCGTTGGCCGAACAGCTCGGCGACACGCCGCAAGCGCTCGCTGCCCAGGCGCCGGCACCGAAGGACCCGGCGGTAGAGCCCAGCGAAGGCGCCGATTTGTTGTCGCAAATCCTCACCCAGCGCGCGTGCGACGTAAAAGACACGGAAATCGCCCCGCCTGAACCGTTGTTCCTGCCGATCGCCGAATTCGAAACCGAGTTGCTGCCGCCACCGCCGACACCGTTTCCTGCGGACGAGATCGTCGCCCAACAGCGCCAGCAAACCTTCGAAAGCGAATGGGTACGCCCACTTGTGTTGAACGCCGGCCAGCCGCTGCCCGAGCCTGGCCCGGCGCCGGAACCACGCCCGTTGCACCTGCCGATTGCCGAGTTCGAACTGGACCTGCTGCCACCCGCGGCCGTGCCGTACCCGACCGAAGAATTGGTGGCACAGCAGAAGGCGCTGGACTTCGACTACCACTGGGCGCGCCCACTGGTTCTCAACAACCTGCGCCTGGCTGCCTGACTCAGTTCTTGAAAAACCCGTTGGCCTGGCTGAACGGCATTTTGCGGTCGGTAAACGTGAAGGTGCCCCATTCGGCCACCTCCTGTGCCGCCCGATAGAACTCGCCATACGCCGCCAAAGCCATCGCCGAGCCGACGCTGATACGCCGCACGCCCATCTCGCTCAGTTGCGCCACGCTCAAATTCAAACCGCCGGACATCAACACATTCACCGGTTTGGGCGCGACCGCCTTGACCACCGCCAGCACTTCTTCAGCCGTACGCAACCCTGGCGCATAGAGCACGTCGGCGCCTGCCTCGGCGTAGGCTTGCAGGCGGCGGAGGGTGTCAGGCAAATCCAGGCGACCATGCAGGAGGTTTTCCGCACGGGCCGTGAGCATGAACGGAAACGGAAGGCTGCGCGCGGCGGCAACGGCGGCTTCCACGCGTTCAACCGACAAGTCGAAAGGGTAGATCGGGTCGGCCGAGATCCCCGTAGCATCTTCGATGGAGCCGCCGACGATGCCCGTAGCAGCAGCGCGCAGGAGGGTCTGGGCGCAGCCTTCGGGGGTATCGCTGAAACCGTTTTCCAGGTCAGCCGCCACCGGCAATGCGGTCGCGCGAACAATCGCTGAAGCATTGCCCAGTGTGTCTTCCAGCGACAATGCGCCTTCCGCATCCGGACGCGCCAGGCTGAAGGCAAACCCGGCACTGGTAGTGGCCAGCGCTTCAAAACCCAGGCTGGCGAGCATGACGGCGGAACCGGCGTCCCACGGGTTGGGCATCACAAACGCGCGATCACGCTCATGCAGGGCCTTGAAGCTTTCAGCGCGAAGGGTTTGGGCATCCATGACTGACTCCTGGCGGGAAAAGGAGCCTTAGAGTAACCCCAGTTGCTCCGCTTCGGGTTCTCGGTGCAGGGTCGGCAGTGGCGGTAAGCCTGGCAGACGGGCCATCAGTTTGTCGTGAAAGCGTAATGCCAATTGCGCGGCCAGGCGGTTATCCGAGGTGTGCAGGAACATGTAGGGGGTGCGCCCCTCTTCAATCCACACTGCGATTTTCTCGACCCACGGAATCAGGAACGGGTCATTGGCCTCAAGCTCCGGGTGGCCGATAAATCGTACCTGGGGAAACCGGGTCAACGCAGCCGGGCGCGGCGGTACCTTGGGCTTTTTCGATTGGGCGTGCAGCACCGCCGCCGACGTGGACGTGCAACTGAACAACGCGCGCGGGTCCAGGCAAATCCGCTCGACGCCGCGATCGCGCAGCAGGCGGTTGAGCCTGCGCTCGGCATCACCCTTGGCGAAAAACTCCGGGTGGCGCACTTCCACGGCTAACGGGCGTTCCAGACCGTCGATAAAACCGGCCAGTTCGGCGAGGCGCTGGGGCGAGAAGTTCGCCGACAGTTGCAGCCACAGCGGCGAAACACGCTCACCCAGCGGGCTCATCAAGCCGACAAAGCTTTCGGCTGCCGGCAATTGCTCGCGCAAGTCGCCGCCATGGCTGATGTCGCCGGGGAATTTGGCGGTGAAGCGGAAATCTGCAGGCATGATTTCTGCCCAGCGCTGCACCGTGGCGGCCGCGGGGCGGGCATAAAACGTGGTGTTGCCTTCAACGGCGTTGAAGACTTGGGAGTACAGCGACAGGTAATCGCCGGAACGCGCATCAGCCGGGTACAGGTACTCGCGCCAGGCGTTTTCACTCCAGGACGGGCAACCGATAAAGTAAGGCAGGCGCATCAGATATGGATGTCGAGACCCAGCACTTCCATATCCCATTCGACAAAACCGGCGGTGGTCAGGTAGCTGGCCAGGGCGGTGGCGACGCTTTTGCTCATGGAGCGGGGGAAGACCATGTCTTGCTGGCGGGCGGGAAAACCGCTGATACGCGCTTGAGTGTTGGCATGTGCCTCGGACTGGACTTCAATGAAGTCCGGCGAATCCTCAACGGAATCGTCTACCGTGACGTTCGCCTTACGCGGCTTGCGCTTGATGGGGTAGGACTGTGAGGAAAAGCCGTCTATACGCATGGATGCGAACTCGGTATCAGTGATGGCATTTTAGTGGCGCGATCCGGTGCGCGCAAATGCTCTGGTGATAACTAGAACACATAATTTGTAAAAGGTTTAGAAACAGGGGCAAATTCTGACGATTGGAGATTTTTGCCCCACATTGCCCACCTTTTTGACGTCAAATAATCCCGCGCTCAGCCTTGGTCTGCGCCACTTTATCGCGCAAATAAACCGGCGCTGCCTGATCAGCCGGGATGGCTTCACCCCGCTCGAAAGCGAAGCGTGCCAGTGCCAGCAAGTCTTCGGCATGGGGCAACATAGCGGCGTCCTGGTCGACCACTTTCACGCCGATGCGCTCGCCATAGCCCCAGCCGGTGCCCGCACCGAACCAGTCACCGCTGACATCCTCGGGCAGCACAGAGGATTCCGGCGGCTGCACCGCTTCCCCCCCCACCAGGCGCATTTCGCCGGCAGTTTCGCGGTAGCAGCCCCAGTAGACTTCATCCATGCGCGCATCGATCGCCGCCGCCACCTGCGTAGCGCCATGCTCACGCAGCGCGCGCTGGGCCAGCACGGCCAGGTTGGAAACCGGCAACACCGGGCGCTCCAGTGCGAAGGCCAGGCCCTGTACCACGCCGATGGCGATACGCACACCGGTGAAGGCACCGGGACCACGGCCGAAAGCGATGGCATCCACGGCGGACAACGTCGTGCCCGCGTCTTCAAGCAGTTGCTTGATCATCGGCAACAGCTTTTGCGCATGCAGGCGCGGGATCACCTCGTAGTGGCTCGTAACCTTGCCGTCGTGCAGCAGGGCAACGGAGCAAGCTTCAGTCGCGGTATCCAGGGCCAACAGGGTGCTCATCGGTGCGGGTGTCCAGGTCGAAAAAAAGTGCGCCAGTATAAACAACAACGGCCCGCAAGCGGGCCGTTATCCATG
The DNA here is from genome assembly GCF_002813445.1 of Pseudomonas tolaasii NCPPB 2192. Classification (NCBI taxonomy): domain Bacteria; kingdom Pseudomonadati; phylum Pseudomonadota; class Gammaproteobacteria; order Pseudomonadales; family Pseudomonadaceae; genus Pseudomonas; species Pseudomonas tolaasii. The sequence continues at coordinate 2,895,759 of NZ_PHHD01000001.1, read as the reverse complement.
CAACAGGCGTTGCGATCAGCTCAGTGCTTGCAGCACTTTGGCGGTGATCGCTTCTACCGAGCCGACGCCAGGAATGTGGCTGTACTTCGGCTTGCCTTGGGCGGCGGACAGTTTCTGGTAGAAATCCACCAGCGGCTTGGTCTGGGAATGGTAGACCGACAAACGATGACGCACGGTTTCTTCGGTGTCGTCTTTACGTTGCACCAGGTCTTCGCCGGTGACGTCGTCCTTGCCTTCAACCTTTGGCGGGTTGTAGACGGTGTGGTACACGCGGCCCGAGGCCTCGTGAACGCGGCGGCCTGCGATACGCTGAACGATTTCTTCGTCTTCAACCGCGATTTCAACCACGGCGTCCAGCTCTACACCGGCCTTCACCAGGGCTTCCGCCTGGGGAATGGTGCGTGGGAAGCCGTCGAACAGGAAACCATTCTTGCAGTCTTCCTGGCTGATGCGTTCCTTGACCAGGTTGATGATCAGGTCATCGGAAACCAGGCCACCGCTGTCCATCACGCTCTTGGCGATCAGGCCCAGCTCGGTGCCAGCCTTTACAGCAGCGCGCAGCATGTCGCCGGTGGAGATTTGTGGAATGCCGAATTTTTCAGTGATGAACTTTGCCTGAGTACCTTTACCGGCCCCGGGAGCTCCCAGCAGAATGACGCGCATCGATGTGCTCCTCAATTTTTTATAGAGATGACGCTCGGATTCGCCGCGTGGGGGCAAATCTCGTAAAAAAGGGTCCAGGCCGATCAAACGGCCAAAGGCTGATCAAGATACACAGCAGGCCCTGTCCATACAAGCCGCCGAAAGTCGCAGCAACCCGGCCCCGGCATGCGCCACGAGCCGGGTGAGCCTGAGTGCCACCTGCCCCCTCAAACATCGACCGCCCTTTTCAGGGCGGCCGCTGCTGTTTATACGCAAGCCTTTGAGAACACGTGAAAAACCTCAGCCAGTGTTGCGCAAACCGGCGGCAATACCGGCCACGGACACCAGCAGCGCCTGTTCCAGAGGGCTGTCCTGCGCGGCTTCCTGTTTGCGCGAGCGCGCCAGCAACTCGGCCTGCAACAGGTGCAACGGGTCGAGGTAGGTGTTGCGCAGGCGGATGAACTCAAGCGTGTCCGGGCTATGTGCCAGCAGTTGCGACTGGCCGGTCAGGCCAAGCACCACGCTGCACGCCTGCGACAATAGGTCGCGTAAGTGCGCACCCAATGGCAGCAGGTCGGGCTGCACCAGGCGTTCGTCATACAGCTGGGCAATGTCGGCATCGGCCTTGGCCAGCACCATTTCGAGCATATCGATGCGCGTGCGGAAGAACGGCCATTGCTCGCGCATCTGCCCCAGCAACTCGCCTTCGCCGCGCTCCAGCGCCTTGCTCAACGCGGCTTCCCAACCGAGCCAGGCGGGCAACATCAAGCGAGTCTGGGTCCAGCCGAAAATCCATGGAATGGCACGCAGGCTTTCGATGCCACCGGCACGGCGCTTGGCCGGGCGGCTGCCCAATGGCAGACGGCCCAACTCCTGCTCGGGTGTGGACTGGCGGAAATACTCGACAAACTGCGGGTTTTCGCGCACCACGGCGCGGTAAGCGCTGACGCCGTCCGCGGCCAACTCGTCCATCAAATGACGCCACGCCGGTTCGGGTGGCGGAGGTGGCAGCAACGTGGCTTCGAGCACGGCAGCCAGATAAAGGTTGAGGTTTTGCTCGGCAATGTCCGGCAGGCCGAATTTGAAGCGGATCATCTCGCCTTGCTCGGTGGTACGGAAACGCCCCGCCACCGAACCCGGCGGCTGCGACAGGATGGCCGCGTGGGCCGGGCCGCCGCCACGGCCAACGGTGCCGCCGCGACCGTGGAACAGCAGCAGTTCGACCTGCTGCTCGCGGCAGATGTCCACCAGACGCTCCTGCGCCCGGTACTGCGCCCAGGCGGCGGCGGTGGTGCCGGCATCTTTGGCCGAGTCCGAATAGCCGATCATCACTTCCTGCGGGCCTTGCAGGCGTGCGCGGTAGCCCGGCAGTTGCAGCAGGCGCTCCATCACCGGCCCGGCATTGTCCAGGTCAGCCAGGGTTTCGAACAGCGGCACCACGCGCATCGGCCGTTGCACGCCCGACTCTTTAAGCAGCAATTGCACCGCCAGCACGTCGGATGCGGCGCCCGCCATGGAAATGACATACGAGCCCAACGAGGCCTGTGGCGCAGCCGCTATTTCCTTGCAAGTGTTCAACACCTCGGCCGTGTCGGCGGACGGTTCGAAATACGCCGGCAGCAACGGGCGCCGGTTCTCCAGCTCCTGCGTCAAGAAGCTGATGCGCGCTTCTTCGTCCCAATCCTCATAGCGACCCAGGCCCAGGTAATCGGTGATTTCGGTCATGGCCGCGCAATGCCGGCTGGAGTCCTGACGCACGTCCAGGCGCACCAAAAACAAGCCGAAGGTCACGGCGCGGCGCAGGCAATCGAGCAGCGGGCCGTCGGCGATGACGCCCATGCCGCAGTCGTGCAGGGACTGGTAGCACAGCTCAAGCGGCTCAAGCAGCTCGCGGTTATCCTGCAACACTTCAGCCGAGGCCGGCGTGCTGGCCGTCAGCGACGTATGGGCCCATTGGCGGGTGGCGCGCAGACGTTCACGCAGTTGCTTGAGCAACGCACGATAAGGCTCGACGCTGTCGCCGACCCGGGCCTGCAAGGCCGGGCTGGCGTGTTGCATCGACAGCTCGGAAGCCAGTTGATCAACATCGCGCAGGTACAAATCCGCCGCCATCCAGCGCGCCAGCAGCAGCACTTCGCGGGTCACAGGGGCAGTCACGTTCGGGTTGCCGTCACGGTCGCCGCCCATCCACGAGGCGAAGCGAATCGGCGCTGCCTCCAGCGGCAAGCGCAAACCGGTGGCGGCGTGCAGGGCCTGGTCAGCCTTGCGCAAATAATTCGGAATGGCGTGCCACAGTGAATGCTCAATCACTGCAAAGCCCCACTTGGCTTCGTCCACCGGCGTTGGGCGGATGCGACGGATTTCTTCGGTGTGCCACGCCTCGGCGATCAGCCGCTGCAGGCGGTCGCGGATCTGCTCGCGCTCGGCCGTGGTGAGGTCGCGGTGGTCCTGCAGCGCCAATTGCGCGGCAATCGCATCGTATTTCTGGATCAGGGTGCGGCGCGCCACTTCGGTAGGGTGGGCGGTGAGGACCAGTTCAATCTCCAGCTGCGCCAACTGACGGGCCAGGGATTCATCGCTGTGGCCTTCGCCTTGCAGACGGGCCAGCAACTCGGGGAGTACGCGGGATTCAAACGGCGCCGGTTGCGACTCATCGCGGCGATGAATCAGTTGGTACTGCTCGGCAATATTGGCCAGGTTTAGAAACTGGTTGAAGGCCCGGGCCACCGGCAGCAATTCATCTTCCTGCAACTGGTTGAGGCTGGCGCTCAACTCGTCGGCGGCGCCCCCGCGGTCAGCCTTGGCGCCTTTGCGGATCTGCTCGATCTTGTCGAGAAATTCATCGCCGTACTGCTCTCGAATGGTGTTGCCCAACAGCTCACCCAGCAGGTGAACATCCTCACGCAAGCGTGCATCGATATCAGTCATCAGCCAATCTCCAACCAGAAATCCGGGACGCGCAAGTGTCCCAGAGTGCCGTCCGGTGCGGTTTCTGACAAGACACTTTAAACCTTGGCGCTTGCAGCTAGTCTCTACAGTAAGCCGCCACGCTATCCACGCGGTGGCCGGTCACTCATCACCGCCCGTAACACGCGGGCTTAACTGAGGTTGCCATGAAAATTCGAGAATTGGCCCAGCATTGGGAAGAGAACGCCAAGGGTCGCCTGACCAAAACCGAATACGCGATTCACCTGGATGTGGAATCCGCCGCCCGGCTGGCGGCCATCGCCGAGATGTACCCCAAACGCCACACCGAAGAGCTGCTCGGCGAACTCATCGGCGCCGCCCTTGAAGAGCTCGAAGCGAGCTTTCCTTACATCAAGGGCAAGCAGGTGATCGCCACCGATGAAGAGGGCGACCCGCTGTACGAGGACGTCGGCCCTACCCCGCGCTTTCTGACATTATCGCGGCGCTATCTGCATGATTTGTCAGCCGGTTCTGACGAACAGAAGCACTGATAAACATTTATAAACCCTGACCAAACCCTTGTATTCCGGGCCTCACAGAGGCTCGGCGTACCGCTGCGCATGGCAAAAGTTCCAACTTTTAAACACTGACCAATGAGTCAGTAATTTTTTTAGGCAAATCGCCATCTTCTCTGAACTTTTGAAAAAAGCCTCCGGTCACAGCAGGTAAGCCATCACTTGGAACGATCGTTTGAACAGGCGCCATGTGCTTTACCGGCGGGCCCCGCAACCGACCGACCGTGATGGAATTTGATGTTTTTCAGGAGTTATCCAATGGAGTTGAAGACGATGAAGACCAGCACTGCCAAATCCTCGTTTAACCACCTGCGCGGGCTCAAATTGGCCGCGCTGGCAATCGGCACCAGCTTCATTCTGGCTGGTTGCGCCGGTAACCCGCCGACCGAGCAGTACGCCGTGACCCAGTCTGCGGTGAACAGCGCGGTCAGCGCCGGCGGTACCGAATACGCACCTGTGGAAATGAAGTCGGCTCAGGACAAGCTCAAAGCCGCCGAAATCGCCATGCACGACAAGAACTACGACAAGGCTCGCCAGCTGTCTGAACAAGCCGAGTGGGATGCTCGCGTCGCTGAGCGCAAGTCTCAGGCCGCCAAAGCCCAGCAAGCGGTGAAGGATTCTCAGAAAGCTGTTGATGAGCTGCGCAAGGAAGGCATGCGCCCTGCTGTGATCCAACAGCAGTAAGCCACCGCCTCTTGACTGCATCGCACCTGATATCGAATTAAAAGGACGACACGACTATGCGTAAACAATTGATGATCCCTGCTCTGCTGGCGATGAGCGTTGCCCTGGCGGCCTGCTCCACCCCGCCTAACGCGAACCTGGAAAACGCACGGACCAACTTCTCGGCCCTGCAGACCAACCCGCAATCGACCAAGCTCGCCGCACTTGAAACCAAAGACGCCAGCGAGTGGCTGGACAAGGCTGACAAGGCCTACCGCGACAAGGAAGACGAGAAGAAAGTCGACCAGTTGGCCTACCTGACCAACCAGCGCGTTGAAGTGGCGAAAGACACCATCGTGCTGCGCGAGTCCGAAGCCAAGCTGAAAAACGCCGGTGACGAACGTGCCCGTGCACTGCTGGACGCCCGTGACGCGCAGATCAAGCAACTGCAAAACAGCTTGAACGCCAAGCAAACCGATCGCGGCACGCTGGTGACGTTTGGTGACGTGCTGTTCGCCACCAACAAGTCCGACCTGAAATCCAGCGGCCTGGTGAACATCACCAAGCTGGCTCAGTTCCTGCGCGACAACCCGGACCGTAAAGTGATCGTCGAAGGCTACACCGACAGCACCGGTTCGGACTCGTACAACCAGAGCCTGTCCGAGCGTCGTGCGGCGTCCGTACAACGCGCGCTGGCCCAGCAAGGCGTGGATATCTCGCGCATCGTGACCCAGGGTTACGGCAAGGAATACCCGGTTGCCGACAACGGCAGCGTGTCGGGCCGTGCCATGAACCGTCGCGTTGAAGTGACCATCTCCAACGACAACCAGCCAGTCAAGCCACGCTCTGCCGTTGCCAACTGATTGATTGACGCCGGATAAAAGAACCCCACCTTAATGGTGGGGTTTTTTTTGGTCGATCAGGCGTTGATCTGGCGACCGTTGTCGTTGCCCGGCATCATCGCTTCCATGCCCTTGCGCCCTGCCGCCAACTGCTCCAGCTCTTCGGGCGTCTTTTGGCACTCGTCACACCCGGAGCCTGCCGAGCCTTCACCGCCCTGAGCGCCAGTGCCCGCGGAGAGCATTTCCATCAGCCGCTTGATCAGGTCAGGCTCTGGTTTTTCCTGCGGCTGCGCACGTTGCAGGCTGCTTTGATCCAGCCCGTTCTGGCCCCTGGCCATGCCCAGCATCCTGCCAATCGCTCCAATATCCATTCGTCACACTCCCGGTTCGTACTGCGTAAGTTGGCTGTCAGCCACGCTGACAACCCAGTCAGTGGCGTCTTACGCGATACGGTTCCAGATATTTCAGCGCGACGGTCATTGCTCCAATTGCGGGGTTTCCTGGCCCATGCAACGCACGGCCTGTTTCTTGTTGTTCACCAGCACACCGCTCAAGCCTTTTTGCTCGGTGTCGAACATCACCAGCACGCCATCGACGCATTGCGCGACTTGCGCGGCGGGGGTCAGGGAAATCTTGTAATCCTCACCCGGTACGGTCTTGAGCATCGTGAAATCGCTGAGCAACAACGCATCCTCGGGCTTGGCGAAGTGCAGGTAGCCGTAGTACCACAGGCAACCCACCGTGCCGATGATGGTACCGATGCCGGTGAGGATCAGCGGGATCATGTTGCGTTCTTCGCTCATTGCGGGCTCTCTGATGAATCAAGTTTGGGAGTCGGATAATTCGGAATCTCGCCCAGTCGCCGCAGGCCGTTGAAGTGCTGCGGGTCGTGCAGATAACGCAGCATCACGGTCTGCCAGGTCTTGTCGGCAAAGGTTTGCACATGCCCGCCTCGTGTCAGTTGCAGCACACGAGGCGGCGGCGCGGCCTGGTAAAGGCGAATGCCGTTGGCCAGCGGCACGATCGGGTCATCCAGGCTGTGGAACAGCAATTTAGGCACGCCGGTCAGCCGGGGCATGGCGTTGATCGCGCTGTCGCCATCGGGCACCAGCCACGACAGCGGTACCTGGAACGGCCATGTTAACCAGGAGGTGCTAAGCGCGAATTGTCCTACGTCACGATAACTGGCAGGCACGCCGTCCAGCACCAGCGCCTTGAGCTGGCTCTGGCGCTCGGGATGAGCCGCGAGGTAGTGCACCGCCAACGCGCCGCCGAGGCTTTGGCCGAGCACGATAAGCGGTTGATGTTGGGTTTCAGGCGCTTTGTCGAGCCAGCCGAAGGCGGCGTCGATGTCCTGATAGATCGCCGGCAGCGACGGTTTGCCTTCGGACAAGCCATAGCCGCGATAATCCAGCAACAGTACTTGATAGCCCTGCTCCGGCAACCACCAGCTGCCGCCCAGGTGCCAGGACAGGTTGCCGCCATTGCCATGCAAGTGCAGCACGGTGCCCTTGAGCGGCACGCCGGGTTTGGCCGGCAGCCACCAGGCGTGCAGCTTCACGCCATCGGCGGTGGTGAGGGTGACGTCGCGGTAGGGCAAGTGGGCTTTTTCCGGCGTGAACGGCAGGCCGGGCTCGGGGTAGAACAGCAGGGAACTGCAGCCGTTCAGTGTAAGTAACAGGCAAAGAATGCCGAGGATTCTCATCCGTCGAAGCCTCGCAATTGAGAACACAGGAGATCAACTGTGGGAGCTGGCTTGCCTGCGATGGCGGTGTATCAGTTGAAAAAGCTGTGACTGATACACCGCCATCGCAGGCAAGCCAGCTCCCACATTTTTGATCCGGTTTCTTCAGAGGATATTGGAGTAATCCGCCTCTATCCGGTCCAGGCTCAGGTGGTTGAGGAAGTTTGAGAAACACATCCACGCGGCCAAAGCGTTCATGTCGCGGAACTGCTCCGGCAAATACTTGGGTGGCACCACCAAACCTTCATCCACCAATTGGCGCAGGGTACGCATATCTTCCAGAGTGGTCTTGCCGCAGAACAGCAGCGGCACCTGTTCCAGTTTGCCCTTGCGTACGGCGAGCTGGATGTAGTTGTAGACCATGATAAAGCCCTTGAGGTAGGACAAATCCTTGGTAAACGGCAGACCGGTCGGCGTAGAGCCACGGAAAACACGGCTGGCGTTGCCGTAACTTTCGGCCATTTCAAAGCCTTGCTCGCGGAAGAACTGGAACACCTGCAGGAAGTCGGCGCCCTCCTCCACCATATGGATGGCGCGGGTGCGGTTGGTCAGTTTGCGCAGGCGACTCGGGTAGGAGGCGAACGTGATGATCTCCATCAAAATCGCCAGGCCTTCCTGCGTCACGGTGGACGACGGCGGCCCCTTGGACAGAAAGGTGCAGATCGGCTGGTTCTGGCCATTGAGCGTGGTGCCCACGTGCACCAGGCCTTCATGCACTTCCAGGGCGCGCACGTCACGGTCATTGAACATCGCGTCGGCGCGGATCTTGATGTAGTCGGCACCCGCCGCGGCGTCGGCGACGATGCCGTCGGACTCGAACACGCGGATGGTTTCTTCAGCCTCGCCAAACACTTTGTTCAGCCGGGTTTGCAGCAGGGCCACGGCATCCTTGGCGGTGAGGGTTTTGGCTTCATCCTTCAAATCGCCACGGCCGTCGATATTGTTCAGGTAGTCGGACAGCATCAGGCCCAGGTCGGCCAGGGTCGGGTCGCCGGCGTGGAACGCGTCGGAGGCGGCGCCGTACAGCTCCTGGGAAATCAGGCCGAAATCTTCAGTGCCGCGCGCTTCGAGCATGCGCACCACCATGCGGTATTCACGGCACATGCGGCGCATGATCTGCCCCACCGGGCTGAACTGGCCAAGGCGGCGGGTGATGTCACGCTCAATGTTCTGGAACTCCAGCTTCACGGCGCTGGAGTCGAACGACAGGGGCCGGTTGAGGTAGTAATCCCGATCCACCGCCGGCATTTCCTTGCCCTTGGCCTTGAGAAAGCCCTGGCGAATGTTCTCGTCCCACTTCACGGCGTCGAGGACGCGAATCGGTGTTTGCGCCAGCACAATGCGATCAGACAAGGTGCGTATCGTCTGCTGGTAATCGTCCACCCGGTGCTTCCTCTTTAAACGTTATTTACCCGCGCGCCGGTAGCGCACGGCTTCAACGAACACATCGGCATTGGCCGGGTCATCCAGGTAAGCAAAAACCTGCTCCATGGGGCTGTCGACCAGCACGCCGTCGCCTTCGACGGTTTCCACGGTGTTGCCGTGCAACACTTTCTGACCGATCGCTTGATGAATTTGCTCAAGGTCGAGGTTGTAGACCACCAATTCGTGTTTTTCGTCGAACTCAAAGCCAGCGAGGATGAAATGCCCACCGAGCTTGGCCGGCAACGGCGCCGACAAATACCAGCGGTTGCCATGGTGTGCCACGGTAAACACATATTCATCGCGCTGGCCGGGCTTGGCTTTAGGGTAGCTCACGGCCCTGTAACGGTGCTCACCGGCGCGGCTGATCTGCAGGTTGAGCGGTTCGCCCCAGGCGTTTTTGCTCGACCAGTGCCCGATCAACGCGTCGGGCGCGGCTTCACGGGCAGGCAATGGGTCCTTGAAGGTCACCAGGCAACCGCTGAGCAGCAGGAACGACAAGCTGATTACTGCGACACGCCAGATTTTCATCCCATTCCCCATCAGGTGTGGGAGCTGGCTTGCCTGCGATAGCATCGCCCCGGGTTAACTGAAACACCGAGGTGCCTGTATCGCAGGCAAGCCAGCTCCCCCATAAAGCGGATCGCGCATGGGCTTGGCTAGACCGAAGCCAATACCAAGTGCATATAACGCTTGAGGATTTCAAGCATCTCTTCACCGGTCAGAGGCTCCGGGCCGCCAAGCAGGCCCTGATATTCCATCCGACCGATAATCGCCGTCAACACTTTGGCATCCTGTTGCGGCTCGCGCGAACCCAGCATCTGGAAAAACTGCCCGGTGCCCTGCAGCAGGATCTGTTGGTGAGAGCGCACCAGCTCGGCCAGGCGCGGGTTAAGCAAGGCTTCCTGGCGAAAGGCCTGTTCGGCCATCAGGTGCTCGCGGCGGTTGGTGAGTTGGCGCTGCACGTAGTCCGCGGTCAGCCGCGCGATGTCGTCGGCCAGTTGCGAGCGTGACTGCGGGCTGCCATCGCCATAGGCAACCATTTCGCGCAGCAGGCCTTCGTTGCGCACCCACAGCTTGCCCATGAAGGCCGCGCTGCGTTCGACGTATTGGGCGAAGGTATCGGTGAGCAGGTCATCGATATCCTTGAAATAGTAAGTGGTGGCCGACAACGGCACCCCGGCTTCTGCCGCCACCGCGCGGTGGCGCACACCCCGCACGCCATCACGGACCACGATGCGCATGGCCGCATCGAGAATATCTTGCCTGCGTTGCTCGCTGCCCCGGCGACTGGCCTTGCGGCCCTGGTACTGGACACTTTCAGCCACGGCTGCAGCAATGCCGGCGGCGCCTTCTTGAGCCATTACGCGGTTCACGACAGTTTTCCTCTAAGGGTGACGCAAAGCGTCACGGGCTGCATTCCCACGCAGAGTGTGGGAACGATCACCTGGCGCCGTTCTGTTGACGGCTGAATACGCCACACAAAAAAGCCGCCTTATAAAAGGCGGCTTCGGATTCACTACGGTTACGCTTGTGGCCGCATGTGCGGGAACAGGATCACGTCCCGGATCGACGGCGAGTTGGTCAGCAGCATCACCAACCGGTCGATGCCGATACCTTCACCGGCGGTGGGCGGCATGCCGTATTCCAGCGCGCGTACGAAGTCGGCGTCATAGTGCATGGCTTCGTCGTCGCCGGCGTCCTTGTCGGCCACCTGGGCCATGAAGCGCTCGGCCTGGTCTTCTGCGTCGTTCAGCTCGGAGTAGGCGTTGGCGATTTCACGGCCGCCGATGAACAGCTCGAAACGGTCGGTGACGTTCGGGTTGTCGTCGTTGCGACGGGCCAGCGGCGACACTTCGAACGGGTACTGGGTAATGAAGTGCGGCTGTTCCAGCTTGTGCTCCACCAACTCTTCGAAAATCATCACCTGCAGTTTGCCCAGGCCTTCGAAGCCCAGCACCTTGGCGCCGGCTTTCTTGGCGATGGCGCGAGCCTTGTCGATGTCGTTCAGGTCATCGGCGGTCAGCTCAGGGTTGTACTTGAGGATCGAGTCGAACACCGACAGGCGCACGAACGGCTCGCCGAAGTGGAACACCTTGTCGCCGTACGGCACGTCGGTGCTGCCCAGCACCAGCTGTGCCAGCTCGCGGAACAGTTCTTCGGTCAGGTCCATGTTGTCTTCGTAGTCGGCGTAGGCCTGGTAGAACTCCAACATGGTGAATTCTGGATTGTGACGGGTCGAAACGCCTTCGTTACGGAAGTTGCGGTTGATCTCGAACACTTTTTCAAAGCCGCCCACAACGAGGCGCTTGAGGTACAGCTCTGGCGCGATACGCAGGAACATTTCCATGTCCAGCGCGTTGTGGTGGGTTTCAAACGGTTTGGCTGCAGCACCACCGGGGATGGTTTGCAGCATCGGGGTTTCCACTTCCAGGAAATCACGCTTCATCAGGAAGCTGCGGATGTGGGCGATCACTTGCGAACGCACGCGGAAAGTCTGGCGCACGTCTTCGTTGACGATCAGGTCAACGTAGCGCTGACGGTAGCGCTGCTCGGTGTCGGTCAGGCCGTGGTGCTTGTCCGGCAGCGGGCGCAGGGATTTGGTCAGCAAACGGACGCTGGTCATCTCCACATACAGGTCGCCCTTGCCGGAACGGGCCAGGGTGCCAACGGCTGCGATGATGTCGCCCATGTCCCAGGTTTTCACCGAGGCCAGGGTTTCTTCCGGCAGGGTTTTGCGGTTGACGTAGACCTGGATGCGCCCGGTCATGTCCTGGATCACCATGAACGAGCCACGGTTGAGCATGATGCGACCTGCCACCTTGACCGGGATCGCAGCCTCTGCCAGCTCTTCCTTGGTCTTGTCCGCGTACTGTTTCTGCAAGGCATCGCAGTAGTTTTCGCGGCGGAAGTCGTTGGGGAAGGCATTGCCCTTGGCGCGCTCGGCCGCAAGCTTTTCCTTGCGCAGGGCGATCAGGGAGTTTTCTTCCTGTTGCAGGGCTTGCGGGTCGAGTTGTTGGTCGCTCATGTCTTTAAATTTTCCATCAGGTTCGTTGCCCCAGCCTTTGGCTGGGGATCGCGGGCAAGCCCGCTCCCACAGGGATCGAGGGGTGTCAGCCAATCCCGAGTTGCATGTATTACAGGCCTGATTTCAGGCTGGCTTCCAGGTATTCGTCGATGTCGCCGTCGAGCACCTTGTCGCAGTCGCTGCGTTCGATGTTGGTGCGCAGATCCTTGATCCGCGACGCATCGAGCACATAAGAGCGGATCTGGTGACCCCAGCCGATGTCCGACTTGGTGTCTTCCAGCGCTTGCGACGCGGCGTTGCGTTTCTGCATTTCCTGCTCGTACAACTTGGCCCGCAGCATTTTCATGGCGGTGTCCTTGTTGGCGTGCTGGGAACGTTCGTTCTGGCAGCTGACCACGGTGTTGGTCGGTACGTGGGTGATACGTACAGCCGAGTCGGTGGTGTTTACGTGCTGACCACCGGCACCGGAGGAACGGTAGGTGTCGATACGCAGGTCGGCCGGGTTGATCTCGATTTCTACCTTGTCATCGATCTCTGGCGAAACGAAAACGGCGGAGAACGAGGTGTGGCGACGGTTGCCGGAGTCGAACGGGCTTTTGCGCACCAGGCGGTGCACGCCGATCTCGGTACGCAGCCAGCCAAAGGCATATTCGCCCTTGATGTGCACGGTCGCGCCCTTGATACCGGCGACTTCACCGGCCGACAGTTCCATGATGGTCGCATCGAAACCGCGTTTGTCCGCCCAGCGCAGGTACATGCGCAACAGGATGTTGGCCCAGTCCTGGGCCTCGGTGCCGCCGGAACCGGCCTGGATATCCAGGTAGGCGTTGTTCGGGTCCATTTCGTGGCTGAACATGCGGCGGAATTCGAGTTTGGCGAGATTTTCCTCGAGACGGGCCAGCTCGGCGACGACATCGCCCACTGCGCCTTCGTCATTTTCTTCGACGGCCATGTCCAGCAGGTCGCGGCAATCGGCCAGGCCGGTGTTCAGTTCGTCGAGGGTATCGACGATCTGCGCCAGCGCAGCGCGCTCGCGGCCCAGTTCCTGGGCGTATTCAGGTTTGTTCCAGACACTCGGATCTTCAAGCTCGCGGTTGACTTCGGTCAGACGCTCATGCTTTTGATCGTAGTCAAAGATACCCCCGAATAGTTTCGGAGCGCTCGGACAGGTCCTTGATGGTGTTAAGGATCGGGTTGATTTCCATGACGGGCAGCACTCGTTGGCGAACTTTTGAAAGCCGACGAGTATAACGACAAACAGGGTGGAGCGGCAGCCCGCTTGGCGAAAAGGCGGGTTTTGCAGGTGATCTATAAGACAATCGGGATCAAATGTGGGAGCTGGCTTGCCTGCGATAGCGGTGAGTCAGCCAACACATCCGTACCTGATAGACCGCTATCGCCGGCAAGCCAGCTCCCACAGGGTTCTGCGGTGCTCCGGCTACTCGATACCCACCTGATTGCGCCCATTGTGCTTGGCCGTATACAAACCCTTGTCTGCCGCCATGATCAACTGCCGGCAATCGGTGCCCTGCACCGGCGTCATGGTCGACAGGCCAATGCTGATGGTCAGGCTTGCGCCTTCCGCCGGGGCAATGTGCGGGATCTTCAGCGCCGCCACCGCCATGCGCAGTTTCTCGGCCACCAGCCGCGCACCGCCCGGCGAGGTGTTCGGCAGCACCAGGGCAAACTCTTCACCGCCATAACGCGCCGGGAGGTCCGAAGGCCGGCTGCTGGCTTCGCGGATGGTCGCGGCGACCTTGCGCAGCGCTTCATCGCCTTCGACATGGCCGAAGCTGTCGTTGTAGGTCTTGAAGAAATCCACGTCGATCATCAACAGCGACAACTGGGTCTGGTCACGCATGGCGCGGCGCCATTCCAGTTCCAGGTACTCATCAAAGTGCCGACGGTTGGACAGCCCGGTCAGGCCATCGGAGTTCATCAGGCGTTGCAGCACCAGGTTGGTGTCGAGCAGTTGCTGCTGGCTGACCCGCAACGCCCGGTAAGCCGCATCACGCTGCAACAGGGTCATGTAGGAGCGCGAGTGATAGCGAATGCGCGCCACCAGTTCGATGTTGTCCGGCAGCTTCACCAGATAATCGTTGGCCCCGGCCGAGAACGCCGCGCTCTTGATCAGCGGGTCTTCCTTGGTGGAAAGCACGATGATCGGAATATTCGCGGTGGCCGGGTGGTTGCGGTATTCGCGCACCAGGGTCAGGCCATCGAGGCCCGGCATCACCAGATCCTGCAGGATGACGGTGGGCTTGATGCGGATCGCCTGGGCAATGGCCTGGTGCGGGTCGGCGCAAAAGTGGAAATCGATGTTTTCCTCATGGGCCAACCCCCGCCGCACGGCTTCGCCGATCATGGCCTGGTCGTCGACCAGCAACACCATGGCGGCGTTTTCGTCGGTCTTGATGTCGTCGATCTGTAAATCATTCATGTGCAGTCACCTGAATTACTGTCCTGCAAACCAGCACAGCGGGAGGTCTTGATCATTTTGCAAAAACCTCCAGCAATCGGGGCGCAATTCTGTCCAGTGGGCGAATTTCAACAGCGGCATCAATGGCCGCTGCGGCTTTGGGCATGCCATACACCGCCGAGCTTTGCTGATCCTGGGCGATGGTCAAATATCCTTGTTCACGCAACAACTTGAGGCCCTGGGCCCCGTCACGCCCCATGCCGGTCAGCAGTACGCCGACGGCATCGCCATTCCAGTGGCTCGCCACGCTCTCGAAAAACACGTCGATCGAAGGCCGGTAGATCTCGTTCACCGGCTCCGCTGTATAGGCTAGCGTGCCGTTTTTCAACAGGCGAATGTGGTGGTTAGTGCCCGCCAGCAATACCACACCGCTTTGCGGCGGTTCACCCTCACGGGCCAGGCGCACCGGCAACGCCGAGGCGCTGCTCAACCACTCGGCCATGCCGGCGGCAAATACCTGGTCCACATGCTGCACCAGCACGATGGCGGCAGGAAAGTCCCGTGGCAAGCCTTTAAGCAAGGCTTCCAGGGCGGCCGGCCCGCCAGCCGACGAGCCGATCGCCACCAGGCTCTGGCGCTTGCCGGTGATGCGCGGTGGCGCGGTTTCGGCGCGTACCCGGCTGCCGCGCTGGCCGATCAGCCAGCCAATGTTGAGGATCTTGCGCAGCAACGGCGCCGCCGCATCCTTGGGATTGCCCACACCGAGCGCCGGCGTGTCCACCACATCCAGGGCGCCATGGCCCATGGCTTCAAACACACGGCTGACGTTGGCCTGGCGGTCCACGGTAACGATCACGATCGGGCACGGCGTCTCGGCCATGATCCGGCGCGTGGCCTCCACCCCATCCATCACCGGCATGATCAGGTCCATCAAAATCAGGTCCGGCGTCAGTTCGGCGCAATGCTGCACGGCCTCCAGACCATTGTTCGCCACCCAGACCACCTGGTGCGCCGGTTCGAAACTCAGCGCACGGCGCAAAGCCTCCACGGCCAGGGGCATGTCATTGACGATCGCAATCCTCATGCCCGGGCCCCTCCGATCAGCTCAACCACAGCGTCCAACAGGGCGTCATCATGGAAACTGGCCTTGGCCAAATAATAGTCGGCACCGGCGTCGAGGCCTCGGCGCCGGTCTTCTTCACGGTCCTTGTACGACACCACCATCACCGGCAACGATTGCAGGCGGCTATCACGGCGCAAGAGTGTGACCAATTCGATCCCGTCCATACGAGGCATATCAATGTCAGTGATGAGCAGGTCAAAGTCTTCGGAGCGCAACGCGTTCCAGCCGTCCATGCCATCGACCGCAACGGCCACTTCATAACCACGATTTAGTAACAATTTGCGTTGAAGCTCACGCACGGTCAGCGAGTCATCCACCACCAGCACCCGTTTGCGCGGCGCTTCGGTGGCCTGCTGGCTACGCCGGGCGATGCGTTCGAGGCGGCCAGTGTTTAGCAGCTTGTCGACCGAACGCAGCATGTCTTCCACATCGACGATCAGCACCACCGAGCCGTCGTCGAGCAAGGCGCCGGCGGAAATGTCCTGGACCTTGCCCAGGCGGTTATCCAGCGGCAACACCACCAGCGTGCGCTCGCCGATAAACCGCTCCACTGCGATGCCGTACACCGCATCGCGTTCGCGGATCACCACCACCTTGAGGGTGTCTTCATGGTTCTGCCCCGCCGGGCGCTGCAACAACTGGCTCGCGGCAACCAAACCAACATGCCGGCCCTCATGCCAGAAATGCTGGCGGCCTTCCAGTTGCACGATGTCATCCGGCGCCAGATCGCACATGCGCTCAATATGCGCCAATGGGAACGCGTAGGCTTCCTCGCCGACTTCCACCACCAGGCTGCGCACCACCGAAAGGGTCAACGGCACTTCCAGATGAAAGCGGCTGCCCTGCCCCGCCGTCTGCTCCAGCACCACCGCGCCGCGCAACTGGCGCACCATATGCTGCACCGCGTCCAGGCCCACGCCGCGCCCGGACACCTCGGTCACCTTGTCACGCAGGCTGAAACCCGGCAGGAACAGGAACGTCAGCAGCTCTTCTTCGCTCAGGCGCAGCGCGGTTTCCAGCGGCGACAGGTGGCGGTCGACGATGGTGCCGCGCAGGCGCTCCAAATCGACACCATTGCCGTCATCGCTCAATTCCAGCACCAGCAAACCGGCCTGGTGGGAGGCGCGCAGGCGAATCACGCCTTCGGCCGGCTTGCCCGCCAGAATGCGTTGCTCGGGCATTTCGATGCCGTGGTCGACCGCATTGCGCAGCAGGTGGGTCAGCGGCGCTTCGAGTTTTTCCAGTACATCACGGTCAACCTGGGTCTTTTCACCCTCGATTTCCAGGCGCACCTGCTTGCCCAGGCTGCGCCCAAGGTCGCGGACCATGCGCACTTGCCCGGCCAACACGTCGGCAAACGGGCGCATGCGGCACGCCAACGCGGTGTCATACAGCACCTGAGCGCGCTGCCCGGCCTGCCAGCCGAACTCGTCCAGCTCGGCGGTTTTTTCCGCCAGCAAGGCCTGGGCTTCGCTCAACAGGCGGCGGGTGTCGGCCAGCGCTTCCTGGGCTTCGAGGTTCAACTCCAGGGCCTTGAGCTGGCCGTCCAGCGCATCCAGGGCACGCACGCTGTTGCTCTGGATGCGTTTGAGGCGTTGCATGCTCGCCAGGTACGGCTTGAGCCGCTGGGTTTCCACCAGGGATTTGCTCGACAGGTCGAGCAAGCTGTTCAAACGCTCGGCGGTCACGCGCAACACGCGCTCGCCGCCTTCGGTCATGGGTTTGCCCTGACGCGGTGGCGCAGCGGCGACCGGCGGCGCAAGCTCGGGCTCCGGTGGCAGCGCTTCAACCACAGGCGCTGCAGCCGGCTCGGGCTCGGGGGGCGGTGCAACGGGCTGGACCGGCGCCAGGGACGGGTCGAGCAAGCGTTCCATCAGCGCCACATAGCCTTCGATATCCGCTGGGCTCACGTCATTGCCGGGTGTGGCGATACGCATCAGCAGGTCGGTGCCTTGCAGTAAGGCGTCGATATGTTCGGGTTGCAGGTACAGGCGGCCTTCCTGAGCGCTGACCAGGCAATCTTCCATGACGTGGGACACGCTGACGCCCGCGTCCACCCCCACAATCCGCGCCGCCCCCTTGAGCGAATGCGCGGCGCGCATGCAGGCCTCGAGCTGGTCAGCCTGAGTCGGGTTGCGCTCCAGGGCGAGCAAACCGGCGCTCAACACCTGGGTCTGCGCGTCGGCTTCCAGGCTGAACAGTTCCAGCAGCGAGGCATCGCGCATCTGGTCGGGGGTCATGTGAGGCTCCGGGTCACGGCGGACAACAATTGCGCCTCGTCCAGCCAACGCAGGCTGCGGCCTTTGAACTGCAGAACGCCCTGGGTATAGCGCGCACTGGCCTGGGTGCCGGAGGCCGATGCGGCCTTCAGGATGCGTTCGTCAATGGCATGAATGCCGTCCACTTCGTCCACCGGCACCACCACCGGGCCGTCCTGCGCGGCGATGATCAACATGCGCGGCATGACGCGCCCGCCCGTCGCGCCGTTGCCGGTGCTGTCCAGGCCCAGCAGTTCCACCAGCGACAGGCACGCCACCAGCGCGCCACGCACGTTGGCCACGCCGAGCAACGCCCGCGAACGCTGGTGCGGCAGGGAGTGAATCGGTTGCAGCGGCGCCACTTCCACCAGGCAACGGGTGGCGATGCCCAGCCACTCCTCGCCGAGACGGAACATCAGCAGCGAACGGGTGACCACGTCCGAATCCACTTCGGCGGCCGCCTGCGGGCGGTGCTCGTCCTGCTGCAAGGCATAGCGGTCAAGCAGCCGCGTGGCGGCGGCGGAATACACCGAGCAATTGCGGCAGTGAATATGGTCCACCAGCAACGGGCAGGACTTGTCGCCATGGATGCCGATGCGGTTCCAGCAATCGTCGATGGCCTGGGTATCGGCCAGGGTCAGGTCCAGGCCTGCGGTGTCGAGCGCGTCGGGGCTACTCATCGTTTGGGCTCACTGTCAGCTCGCTCGCTGCGGGCGGCACGCGCCTGCAACCGGCGCGCCCCCGCACTGTCGCCCTGGGACTCCAGCAACGCGGCCAGGTGCATCAGGGCCTGCGGGTGCTGGGGTTCCAGGTACAAGGCTTTTCGATAATACCCCTGGGCTTCCAGGGCACTGCCCGCCACGTCGCTGAGCAGCCCCAGCCAGTAAAACACCTGGGCGACCGGCGCGTGGTTGCTCAAATACTGCTCGCAGGCTGCGCGCGCCTCGGCACTTTTGCCTTCGTTGGCCAGGGTGGCGATGCGGCTGAGCAAGTCGCCCGCGTCGGATTGCGGCGCCTTGATCGGCACCACCTGGGCGCGCGTGGTGCTGAACGGGCGCGGCTTGGGCGCAATCGGCGCGGCACTGCGTTGTGGCAACGGGGCCGGCATCGGCACAAATACCGGCTCCGGCGTGACCGGGTCCGCATGCCGGCTGAACGCAAACGACTGCGGCACGCCGATCGAGCGCATGCCATGGCGGCCGAGCAAACTGCCCTCGGCGGGGCCGATAAACAGCACGCCATCCACATGGGTCAGGCCCTTGAGCACGTCGAACACCTGCTTTTGGGTCGACTGGTCGAAGTAGATCAGCAGGTTGCGGCAAAACACAAAATCGTAAGTCGGCTCATTGGCCAGCAGCGACGGGTCCAGCAGGTTGCCGACTTGCAGGCGCACCTGCTCGCGCACGCGGTCGTCGATGCGGTAACCGTCGGGCTGTTCGGTGAAGTGATGGTCGCGAAATGCGATGTCCGTGCCGCGAAACGAGTTCCGGCCATACACACCCCGGCGCGCACGCTCCACCGACATCGGGCTGACGTCCATGCCTTGCACCTTGAATTGGTGCGGGGCCAAACCGGCGTCAAGCAAGGCCATGGCAATCGAATAGGGTTCTTCGCCGGTCGAACACGGCAGGCTCAAAATGCGCAGTGCGCGCATCTGTTTGATCTCGACCAGGCGCGCCTTGGCCAGGCGCGCCAGGGTTGCGAAGGATTCGGGGTAACGGAAAAACCAGGTTTCGGGCACGATTACGGCTTCGATCAGCGCCTGCTGTTCGTCGTGCGAGCTTTGCAGGCGTTGCCAGTAGTCTTCCGAGGTGTGCGCGTGCATCGCCTGGCTGCGCTGGCGCACGGCGCGGTCGATGATGGCTTCGCCCACCGACGCGACGTCCAGGCCGATACGCTCTTTAAGGAAGGCCGAGAAACGCGGGTCGCTGCTCATAGGCTCAGCTCGGCAGAGAACAGCAAGGCGCGCACGTCTTCGGTCAACAGGTCGTCCACGCCGATCCACTGCATCAAACCCTGAGCGTCTTCACGCACCGGCCCCAGGTAGGGCGCCTCGCGGTTATCCAGGCCATAGGGCTGGAACTCGGCGGGGTCGCAGCGCAGGGTGTCGGTGGCTTGCTCCAGAATCAGTCCCAGCCAGCGCGCTTCAATCCACGGCTGCGGCTGGTAATTGACCAGCACCAGCCGCGTGCTGGTACGCGCCTGGGCGGTGGTGCCGAACGTCAAGGCGCAGAGATCGATAACCGGCACCAGCGCGCCACGGTGGGCGAAGATGCCCGCCACCCACACCGGCGCATGGGCGATGGGCTTGAGCGGCAGGCGCGGCAGCACTTCGGCCACTTCCGTGGCCTTGAGGGCGTAGCGTTCGCTGCCGATGTGGAACACCAGAAACAGCGCTTTCTTGGCCGCCGGCACGGCGCCGCGTTTAGCCGCGAGGTCGCTCATCAGACTTTGAAACGCGACACGCCGCTGCGCAGACCGACCGCAACCTGGCTCAGTTCATCAATGGCAAAGCTGGCCTGGCGCAGGGATTCCACGGTCTGGCTGCTGGCATCGCCCAGTTGCACCAGTGCATGGTTGATCTGCTCCGCGCCGGTGGCCTGGGCCTGCATGCCTTCGTTGACCATCAACACCCGCGGCGCCAGCGCCTGCACCTGATGGATGATCTGCGACAGCTGCTCGCCCACTTGCTGGACTTCGAACATGCCGCGGCGCACTTCTTCGGAGATTTTGTCCATGCCCATCACGCCCGCCGAGACTGCCGACTGGATCTCGCGCACCATCTGCTCGATGTCGTAGGTCGCCACGGCGGTCTGGTCAGCCAGGCGCCGCACCTCGGTGGCCACCACGGCAAACCCGCGGCCGTATTCACCGGCCTTCTCGGCTTCGATCGCCGCGTTGAGCGACAGCAGGTTGGTCTGGTCGGCCACCTTGACGATGGTCACCACCACCTGATTGATGTTGCCGGCCTTCTCATTGAGGATCGCCAGCTTGGCGTTGACCAGGTCGGCGGCGCCCATCACCGAGTGCATGGTTTCTTCCATGCGTGCCAGGCCTTGCTGGCCGGAACCGGCGGCGACCGAAGCCTGATCGGCCGCGGTGGACACCTCGGTCATGGTGCGAACCAAATCCTTGGAAGTGGCGGCGATCTCCCGCGAAGTGGCGCCGATTTCGGTGGTGGTGGCTGCCGTCTCGGTGGCCGTGGCTTGCTGCTGCTTGGAGGTGGCGGCAATCTCGGTAACCGAGGTGGTCACCTGCACCGACGAACGCTGGGCCTGGGACACCAGGGCCGTCAGCTCGGTCATCATGTCGTTGAAGCCGGTTTCCACCGCGTTGAATTCGTCCTTGCGCTCAAGGTTCAGGCGCTTGCTCAGGTCGCCGTCGCGCATGGTGCCCAGAATCGAAACGATGCGCTGCATCGGCGCCATGATCGCGCGCATCAACAGCAGGCCGCAGAGGCCGGCGGCAAGGATGGCGAAGGCCAAGGACACGAACATGCTGACTTTGGCGGCGGAGACCGCATCGTCGATCGCCGTGGTCGCACGATCGGCCACGTCTTTGTTTTCCGTGATGATGTCGTTGAGCTTCATGCGCCCGGCCGTCCAGGCCGGCGTCAGGTTGGTCGTGAACTCTTTGCGCGCGGCCGCCAGATCATTGCGCTGCAGGCTGTCGAGCACCACCGTCAGGCTCTTGTTGTAGGCCTGGTGCAGGATTTCGAATTTGTCGAACTCGGCCTGATCGTCACGGCCATTGATGGTTTGCTGGTAGTTGGCCATCTGCTGCTGAATACGCCCTTCAAAAGACTTGAAGTCGGCCTTGTCGGCGTCGGTCAGGCCCTTGTCGTCACGCAGGCCCAGCAACTCCAGGGTTTGCAGGTAACTGTCGACCCAGGCGCTGCGGATCATCGAACTGAGATAAACCCCCGGCACCGCGTCATCACGGACCGCCTCTTCGCTGACCTCGATTTTCAGCAACCGCGAATAGGAGACCACAACCATTAACAGCATGATGGCGATAATGACCGCAAAGCTAGCCAAGATCCGTTGGCGCAAGGTCCAGTTCTTCACAGTAATTCCTCGAAGGGCCGATCAAATGCCGACGAGTATAGCTGAGCACAAGCCCTCATTTATCAACGGGTTTTGATGAAGCGCTCACAGAATGCAAAAACACTCCTACAGCATTAGGGAATCAAGCTACAGCAGACAAAGAAGTATCTGACTTTTCCCGCTTCCATTACTTCCCTAGCGTGCTGGTCCCGGCTGACTAAGGACATCTCTCGCATGCAGCGCTATCACATCACCGTAGGCGCCAAAACCACCTCCAACGGCAGCGTTCGCAGTGGCAGCGCAGGCTTCAGCATTGACGGCATGGCCAAATCCATTGAGGGCGACGAGGTCTATTGCCCGGCCTGCGACACCACCGGCGTGATCAGGAGTGACGGTCCGCGCCTCGTGGAGATGATCAATGGGTGTAACGCTGCTTTGGATGATGATATCTGCAGCTGCAAATGCGACCCGCCTCCCCGACTCATTGCCAATCAAACACGCAGTTCACAGATCATCGGGGTTGACCCCTCGCCCCATGCAACAGCTGCCGCACCTTTCGCCACTCAGCCAAAAAACGCGGGGGGGCAGTCGACACAACGTTCTCCCAGACTGTTTTTCTCTGCGCAACAGGTGCCGACGTGTGAAAGCACCTGGCGCAAATACCAAGAGAGCGCCGAAGCGATCGTTGCACCGAACGGCGTATTGATCGCCGATCCCAAGGCACGCAACCGAGTGATCAACGCAGCGTATGCCCAACTGTGGCGATTGGATAAGCGCTTTCAATGGGCAGGGCTCGCAGCGTTCGCCTCCAAACAGGTGGGTTGCGGCTTGCTTCATGCTGCCGAGTCGATTGAAAAAATCCAGGCTGAATATGAAGCGGCGCAACACCTGAAAAAGAGTGCAAAGGATGGGTTCTGGAGCCTGTTCAACCCGGTCGAGGTGCAGCGGCAGGAGAAGCTGCTGGAATACGAAAAAAGGCAGCGGGAGTATGGGCAGGCCATTCGAAACAATCCCCTGCCCGGTATCGATTGGCGCAATGACAGCGAGCCGTTGTCGACCGTGCAGCAGCTCTATCAGCATGTGTACGAGATGATGGCGATGGGGAATACCACGTTGTTTTTGGACGTGTACCCGTTGCATGTTTTTTATCTGGAGCGTGGGTTGAAGCAGTTTGAAAGTTGTTTGTCTTCGCGAAAAAATATCTACGGGGATGGGCAGGACTCAATATTGTGGCCGGTGGGGCAGGAGAAACTAAGATTTGGGGTGGACCACCCGGAAGTGTTGCAGGCGTTCAATGCTATTAATGCAGGCGATATAGCCAATAGTGTTGAGTTGCTGGCCGACCATGAACAACGAAACATCCTTCAACCAACCCTGTATGCAGATCAAAAACTGGTCGCTCTACTACTTGGCAATCATCTTTCTTACGTCACGGGTATACCGTCAGGGTTGGCTCAAGCCATTGAGCTGACACTGGCAAGCCAATGCCGCCCGGTCGAAGACGGTCGAACCGTTGAATTCAGCAATATTCCTTTCGCAAACTTAGCGGATATCACTCAGCGAATGACCTTCGTGCTCAAGGCCGCAGCGCAGTTTGACAAGTTGCTGCATAGCAGCCAGCGACATCTAATCGATCAAGCTATACACGATCTCTCTGAAGGGTTGGGTGTCCGATGAGACAGCTCTCGCGAATAGGCTGGCAACGCGGCGGACTGGGACTCTTCGTCATCGGGCTCGTGATATTAGGGGTGATACGCCTCACCGCGGAAGATCCAGAAATAGCGCTAATGCTAGGCGAGTCTTGGGAGGATATGCGTCAGCGCTCCAGTGCAGAAATCGACCCAGCCATTCCCGGTGAAATATGGGGAAGACTGCCCAAGTCCGACGCCCGCCTTCGCTTCATAGACCCCCAGTATGGTTTCGTAACCCCAACAGCCCGATTCCTCGCAGTAAGTTTCAAATACGATCGAGTTGACACTATCCGCATGTCCCCTCAAATCGAACCGCTATTGCTCGATGATGCCCTTAAAGTTGTATTGGACTTGCAACATCAATGGACCAGGGCTGGCTGGGTGCCAATCCGGATCACGTCCAACCCTCCATTTGCCGACACCCTTGAATGGCGTACCCGATTGCGAAATGTGAACCGGGGTGGCACATCCTATTGGTGGGCAGAAAACAAATATCAAGTGATGTTGGTGGTCGGTCGCTTCAAGGACATTCGTAACCCAACTGAAGAGCGCTACCTCATCACACTGGAACTGGCCAGGCCGAGGGGACAGCCATGAACTCGCCCCTGATCCGACGGCGCAACTTGATTGGGCTGTTTGTTGCCGCACTGATTATCTGGATAGCGCTATACCTCGGCGCCGATGACCCAGAAATAGCATTAATGCTCGGAGAGCCTTGGGAGGATATGCGGCAGCGTTCAAGCGCGGGCATTGACCCTGCCATTCCAGGGCATCATTGGTTCAGGACTCCCAAATCCGATGCCAGACTTCGCCTGGCAGACCCTCAATATGGATTCACTACCCCTTTGGCCCGTTTTTTCACGATAGGTTTCGACGATGAGCGAGTCGGCAGTATCCGCATGTCCCCCCAAGTCGAGCCGCTATTGCTCGATGAAACACTCAAGATCGCACTGGACCTGCAAGACCAGTGGCGCAAGGCTGGCTGGGACCCTATCCGAGTCGAGTCCGACCCTTCCCTGGCAGACACCCCTGAATGGCGTGCCCGGTTGCGCAATGTGAACCTGGGTGGCACCTCCTATTGGCGAGCGGGCAACAAATATCAAGTGATGCTGGTAGTGGGACGATTCAGGGACGACCGGTACCCGCTGGAAGAGCGTTATCTCATGACACTGTCACTGGCCGGGCCGTGGGGGCCTCCATGAACCCGTCCCTGATTCGACGGCGCAACTTGATTGGGCTGTTTGTTGCCGCACTGATTATCTGGATAGCGCTATACCTCGGCGCCGATGAACCAGAAATAGCATTAATGCTCGGCGAGCCTTGGGAGGATATGCGGCAGCGTTCAAGCGCATCCATTGGCCCGGCGA
This sequence comes from Pseudomonas tolaasii NCPPB 2192, assembly GCF_002813445.1. Taxonomy (NCBI): domain Bacteria; kingdom Pseudomonadati; phylum Pseudomonadota; class Gammaproteobacteria; order Pseudomonadales; family Pseudomonadaceae; genus Pseudomonas; species Pseudomonas tolaasii. The sequence goes on along the minus strand of NZ_PHHD01000001.1, from coordinate 2,871,032 downwards.
TCCCTGGACATGTTTGGGGAAGACTCCCGACGTCGGATGCCCGCCTTCGTTTTATAGACTCTCAATATGGATTCGTAACCCCACTGGCCCGCTTCTTCACAGTGATGTTTGAGGATGAGCGAGTCGGCAGTATCCGCATGTCCCCCCAAGTCGAGCCGCTATTGCTCGATGAAACACTCAAGATCGCACTGGACCTGCAAGACCAGTGGCGCAAGGCTGGCTGGGCCCCCATCCGAGTCGAGTCCGACCCTCCCCTGGCAGACACCCCTGAATGGCGTGCCCGGTTGCGCAATGTGAACCTGGGTGGCACCTCCTATTGGCGAGCGGGCAACAAATATCAAGTGATGCTGGTAGTTGGACGATTCAGGGACGACCGGTACCCGCTGGAAGAGCGTTATCTCATGACACTGTCACTGGCCGAGCCGTGGGGGCCTCCATTCAGGTCAGCAACCACCACTCCGACCGCCCCCCCTGTGAATGATCCTTAGAGCACCGCCTGACGCACCTGCTTTTCCAATTCGACTTTCAAACCCGGCTCCAGCTTGAGCTGGCGGGCAAGTTCATCCAGATACGCCTTTTCCATAAAGTTCTCCTCGTCCACCAGCATCACACTGGCGATGTACATCTCGGCGGCCATTTCCGGGGACGCAGCGGCGCGGGCGACATCGGCGGGGTCGAGGGGCTTGTTGAGTTCGGCATGCAGCCAGCTTTGCAATTCGCGGTCGCTATCGAGCTTGGTGAATTCGCCTTCGATCAGCGCGCGTTCACGCTCGTCCACATGGCCGTCCGCTTTGGCGGCGGCCACCAGCGCCTTGAGAATGCCCTGGCTGTGTTGCTCGACTTGCGCCGGCGGCAGTCGGTCGAGGGTTTGCGGCTCGCCCCTGGGTGCGCTGGCCTGCTGCGCCTGCCAGTTGCCGTAGGCTTTGTAGGCAATCACACCCAGCGCCGCCAGGCCGCCATAGGTCAGGGCCTTGCCGCCGAATTTGCGGGCTTTTTTGTTGCCCATCAGCAGCCCCATGGCGCCCGCCGCAAGCGCCCCGCCACCGGCGCCGCCGAGCAAGCTGCCCAGCCCGCCGCTACCGAGCAACCCGCCGAGGGCGCCGTTATCACCCTGCGCGGGCTGGCCGCCCGCTTTCTTTTGCAGCATGTCCTGGCCAGACTTGAGCAACTGATCGAGCAATCCACGGGTATTCATTCGCAACCTCCAGGCATTTGGGTTCGTGTGGAGCAATAGGCCCCCAGCGTAAAACCAAGTGCCAAAAAGCTTCGATCTAGAGTGCTTCCGAATGTAACGCCAAGGCGAAAAATGGACCTGTGGCGGAAATGCTTTGTTTCATATGCAACGCCATCACCCCGCTATCAATCATTTTTCCTACACCATCGAACCGCTTAAGCTATCCGGCGTCTGTTTATTGTCCGTTGCGTTTGGCCGAAGGCATGTCCGAACCGTAATTTCTGATCCGCTACGTGCCAGGAAGGGCGCGGGATTTGCTCACGACAGGTTGTCTCTATGCACCGCAGGAATTTGCTCAAAGCGTCCATGGCCATTGCGGCCTATACCGGTTTATCGGCCAGCGGCCTGCTCGCTGCGCACGCCTGGGCCGGCAACCGTGCCGCCGACGGCAAGGCCGTTGCCTTTGATTTTGAATCGCTCAAAGCCCAGGCCAAACAACTGGCCGGGACGGCTTATAAAGACACCAAACAGGTGCTGCCGCCGACCCTGGCGACCATGACCCCGCAGAATTTCAACGCCATCGGCTACGACGGCAACCATTCGCTGTGGAAGGAGCTGAACGGCCAACTCGACGTGCAATTCTTCCACGTCGGCATGGGTTTCAAGACACCGGTGCGCATGCACAGCGTCGACCCCAAGACCCGTGAAGCGCGCGAGGTGCATTTCCGCCCTTCGTTGTTCAACTACGCCAAAACCACAGTGGACACCCAGCAATTGACGGGCGACCTGGGTTTCTCCGGTTTCAAGCTGTTCAAGGCGCCGGAACTGGACCGCCACGACGTGCTGTCGTTTCTCGGCGCCAGCTACTTCCGCGCAGTGGATTCCACCGGCCAGTACGGCCTGTCCGCCCGCGGCCTGGCCATCGACACCTACGCGAAAAAACGCGAGGAATTCCCCGACTTCACGCAGTTCTGGTTCGAAACCCCGGACAAGGACGCGACGCGCTTTGTGGTCTATGCCCTGCTCGACTCGCCGAGCGCCACCGGCGCGTACCGCTTCGACATCGACTGCCAGGCCAGCCAGGTGGTGATGGCCATCGACGCGCATATCAATGCGCGCACCACCATCGAGCAACTGGGCATCGCACCGATGACCAGCATGTTCAGCTGCGGCACCCATGAGCGCCGCATGTGCGACACCATCCACCCGCAAATCCACGACTCGGACCGCCTGGCGATGTGGCGCGGCAATGGCGAGTGGATCTGCCGACCGCTGAACAACCCGGCCAAATTGCAATTCAACGCATTTGCCGACAAAGACCCGAAAGGTTTCGGCCTGGTGCAGACCGATCATGAGTTCGCCAGCTACCAGGACACCGTGGACTGGTACAGCAAGCGCCCGAGCCTGTGGGTCGAACCGACCACCGCATGGGGCGAAGGCTCGATCGACCTGCTGGAAATTCCCACCACCGGCGAAACCCTCGACAACATCGTGGCCTTCTGGACCCCGAAAAAGCCGGTGGCCGCAGGTGATTCGCTGAACTACGGCTACAAGCTCTACTGGAGCGCCCTGCCGCCGGTGAGCACGCCGCTGGCGCAAGTGGACGCCACCCGCTCAGGCATGGGCGGCTTTACCGAAGGGTGGGCGCCGGGCGAGCACTACCCGGAAGTCTGGGCACGACGTTTTGCCGTGGACTTCAAGGGCGGCGGTCTCGACCGTTTGCCGGCCGGCACCGGGATTGAACCGGTGGTGACCTGCTCCCACGGTGAAGTGAAGGATTTCAGCGTGCTGGTGCTCGACAACATCAAGGGCTACCGCATCCTGTTCGACTGGTACCCGACCAGCGACAGCGTGGAGCCGGTAGAGCTGCGGCTGTTTATCCGCACCCAGGACCGCACCTTGAGTGAAACCTGGTTGTATCAGTACTTCCCGCCCGCGCCGGACCAGCGCAAGTACACCTGACTCCTAGGTAGAATAAAGGCCGTGTGGGAGCTGGCTTGCCTGCGATGCAAACACCTCGGTATAGAAGATACACCGCAGTGATGCCATCGCAGGCAAGCCAGCTCCCACAGTGTTGTCAGGTGTGGTTTAGAACCGCGACACACTCTTCATTGCCCCAATCAGATACCGCATTGCCACCTGATCGTTTTCGGTCAGGGCGCGGTACTGCGCCAGCAATTCGGCTTCATCCGAACTCAGCCTTCGACCACGCAAGCACACCCTGCGGGTCAGAAAAGACATCATTACACCCGCAACACCATAAGACTTGGCCATGGACTGTTTCTCCTGATATCGATCTCAAACTCCTGTTGCCCATCACCCGCTTTCCGTGAAGTGCAATGCCTCCCCGGACAAACTGACTGACTCCCTGGGCCAGAAATCAGACTTACCCTAAGCGTAGAAACAATCTGCTGACGTGTGGGATTTTTTTAGAGTATTCACTTAAAAAACTGCTGCGGTAACAAAGACCTACAGCCGTTTCTCACACAGTGGGCGATACAGGTGAATGTCATGAGGCTCCTGCGCAAACAACTCCGGGTCGGGTAGCGGCACCAACAAGCAGCCATGACGCCGGTAAAAATCCACCGTGTTCCGCGACTCGGTGGCCGAGACATACAGCGCCTCAGCACCCGCCTCCCGGCCATGCTCACAGGCCAGCGCAAACAGCCGACCGCCCAACCCCGTACCGCGCGCCGAATGGCTGACGTGCAGGAACTTCAGCTGCCGCATTTGCAGGTGCTGGTTATGGATCGGGCGGTTGTCCACCACCACGGCGGCGACCAACGCCGGGCCGTCGAACACGCCCCACAACCAGCCGCCGCGGTTGAGACAGGCACGCAGCGCCACGGCATCCTGCTCGGCCTCGCCTTCCGGCCAGCCGCGCATGTCATGGAAGTCGGCGTACAGCACCAGCTTGCCGTTTTCCAGCCGGTAGCATTCGTGAACCAACTCCGTGCGGTCGATGGTTGCCAGTAACGGGATATCGCTTTCGTTTAACGCTCGTTCCACCAGCATGATGGCCTCCTGCTCTAGAGCGGCAAGCATCAGGGTTGCGTTAAACGCGGGCAAGAAAAAGGTAGGGGTGGCCGCATTCTTGTAGTGAATGGGCCTATTGTGATGAGTCGGCTTGTTGTGGCGAGCGGGCTCGCCACAGCCTAGGCACCTGCAGGACCGGGGTTTGAGGGTCAATCTCTCAGGTCAGACTCATGAATCGGCTGGTCGCGGTGGGTTGCCCGTTGGTATTGCGCCGGCCAAATGGCCTTGCGCCCGCCCAGGTCATCGTCGGCATGCAGCGGCCAATACGGGTCACGCAGCAGTTCGCGGGCGAGGAAAATGATGTCGGCCTGGCAGGTGCGCAAAATATGTTCGGCCTGCGCAGGTTCGGTGATCATGCCGACAGTGCCGGTGGCCATGCCAGACTCCTTGCGCACACGCTCGGCAAAACGCGTCTGGTAGCCGGGGCCGGTGGGGATTTCGGCATTCGCGGCAGTGCCGCCGGAGGACACGTCGATCAAATCCACGCCCAAGTCCTTCAGGCGCCGCGCCAGTTCCACGGTTTCATCGGGGTTCCAGCCATCTTCCACCCAGTCGGTGGCAGACACCCGTACGAACAGCGGCAGCTCCTGCGGCCAGACGTCGCGCACGGCTTTCGTCACCTCCAGCACCAGGCGGATGCGGTTTTCAAACGAGCCGCCATAGTGGTCCTGGCGCTGGTTGCTGATCGGCGAGAGGAATTGATGCAGCAGGTAACCGTGGGCGGCGTGGATTTCCACCACTTCGAAACCCGCGGTCAGGGCGCGTTTGGCGGCGGCGACAAAATCACTGATAACCTGCCGGATTTGCCCTTCATCCAGTTGTTTGGGCTGAGTGTGGTTGGGGTCAAACGCAATCGGCGACGGCCCCACCGGCGTCCAGCCGCCGTCTTGCGGTTTGACGCTGCCGTGCTTGCCGATCCAGGGCCGATGGGTACTGGCCTTGCGCCCGGCGTGGGCCAGTTGAATGCCGGCCACCGCACCTTGGGCGGCAATAAACCGCGTGATGCGTTGCAGCGGCTCGATCTGTTCGTCTTTCCACAGCCCCAGGTCCTGGGCGGTGATGCGGCCATCGGCGGTCACAGCGGTGGCTTCGGTGAAAATCAGCCCGGCGCCCCCCACGGCGCGGCTGCCGAGGTGCACCAGGTGCCAGTCATTGGCCAGGCCATCCTCGGCGGAGTATTGGCACATCGGCGACACGGCAATGCGGTTGAGCAGGGTCAATTGGCGCAGGGTATAGGGTTCGAGCAGCTGACTCATGGCGCACCTCTTCTGGGTCCTGTGGGCACTATTCAAACAGTGCTTAGAGCCTAGTCGACAACGGTGGATCGCACAGAATTCAATTGGAAACGGGAGCCGATTGCCGGCCCCCGTAGCACTCGCTTACATCTCGACCTGGGTGCCCAGTTCGATCACGCGGTTGACCGGCAGCTTGAAGAAGCGCAGGTTGCCGTTGGCGTTTTTCAACATGAAGGCGAACAGCGCTTCACGCCAGCGCGCCATGCCTTTGATGCGCGAGGCGATCACGGTTTCGCGGCTGAGGAAGTAGGTGGTGCGCATCGGACTGAAATCCAGCTCATCCAAGTGGCACAGCTTCAGGGCTTGGGGCACGTCCGGCTCGTCGGCGAAACCGAAGTGCAGGATCACCCGGAAGAAGCCCTCGCCATAAGAATCCACCTCGAAACGGCGTGTGACCGGCACACGCGGAATGTCCTCGTAGACCACCGTCAGCAGCACCACTTGCTCATGCAACACCTGGTTATGCAGCAGGTTGTGCAACAGCGCGTGGGGCACAGCGTCGGGCCGCGCAGTGAGGAACACGGCCGTGCCCTGCACGCGGTGCGGCGGCTGCACGCGGATACTGCCGATAAAGATCGGCAGCGGCAGGCCGCCCTCGTCCAGGCGATCGACCAACAACTGCTTGCCGCGCTTCCAGGTGGTCATCAGCACGAACAGCACAATCCCCGCCAGCACCGGAAAGGCACCGCCCTGGATGATTTTCGGCACATTGGCCGCGAAGTACAGGCCGTCCACCAACAGGCAGCAGACCAGCACCGGCACCGCCAGGATCGGTGGCCATTTCCACAACAGCAACATCACGGCCGACACCAGAATGGTAGTCATCAGCATGGTGCCGGTCACCGCCACGCCATACGCCGACGCCAGGGCGTTGGAGGACTCGAAACCCAGCACCAGCAAAATCACGCCGACCATCAGCGACCAGTTCACCGCACCAATGTAAATCTGGCCCTGCTCGGCGCTGGAAGTGTGCTGAATGTGCATGCGCGGAATGTAACCCAGCTGGATCGCCTGGCGGGTCAAGGAGAACGCGCCGGAAATCACCGCCTGGGAGGCGATCACCGTGGCCAGGGTCGACAGCACCACCAGCGGGATCAGCGCCCAGCTTGGCGCCAGCAGGTAGAACGGGTTGCGCGCGGCTTCCGGGTCGCCCAGCAGCATGGCGCCCTGGCCGAAATAGTTCAGCACCAGCGCCGGCAGCACCAGGATGAACCAGGCACGGGCGATGGGCTTGCGGCCGAAGTGGCCCATGTCGGCATACAGCGCTTCGGCACCGGTCAAGGCCAGCACCACCGCGCCCAGAATCGCCAGGCCAATGCCCGGGTGGCTCTGGAAGAAACGCACGCCCCACATCGGGTTCAGGGCGCTGAGGACTTCAGGGTGCAGGGTGATGCCATACACACCGAGACCACCGAGCACCAAAAACCAGGTGACCATCACCGGCCCGAACAGCTTGCCGATGCGGTCCGTGCCGTGTTTCTGGATCAGAAACAGTGCCACCAGCACGACCAAGGCAATAGGCACCACCCATTTTTCCAGGCCGTCGAACGCCAACTCCAGACCTTCAATGGCTGACAGCACGGAAATCGCCGGGGTGATCATGCTGTCGCCGTAGAACAATGCGGCGCCGCACAGGCCACACACCACCAGGAAACTGCGCAGCTTTTTGCGCTCTCCTGCAGCCCGACGCGCCAGCGCCGTCAGGGCCATGATGCCGCCCTCGCCCTGGTTGTCGGCGCGCAGCACGAACAGCATGTATTTGATCGACACGACCCAGATCAGCGACCAGAAGATCAGCGCCAGAATCCCCAGCACGCCGTCATGGTTGACCTGAACCCCGTAACCGCCAGTGAACACCTCTTTAAGGGTATAGAGCGGGCTGGTACCGATATCGCCGTAAACCACCCCGACCGCCGCCACCAGCATGCCTATCGGCTTTGCGTTGGAATGCTCGGCGCCTGCCGCCTGACTACTTGCCTGACCCATCAACCACTCCTGCCCTTTGACCTGAGGTCTTTTATAAACAGCACGTCTAAGCTGACCCTAGCATGCGCTGTTTTACTTCTCGTAACAGACGTTTTATTGACCTCGGGGTTTCACCCGTGTGCAACGGCGCGAAGCATAGCGCAGCACTCGTCGTATTTCCCTGCATAAAGCTGGTCAAGTGCGTTGCTCGTCGCTAGAATTGCGCACTTTTTGATCAGAGGCGTACCAAACGCCCGGCTACCGCCCTGTCGTGCCCGACTGGCGGCGTCATTCAATACCGAGGTTAGACATGTCCACCACACCCGCGACGGCCAATCCCAAGGTCGGCTTTGTTTCCCTGGGCTGCCCCAAGGCCCTGGTCGATTCCGAACGCATCCTTACGCAACTGCGCATGGAGGGCTACGACGTCGTGTCCACCTACCAGGACGCGGACGTGGTGGTGGTCAACACCTGCGGTTTCATCGACTCGGCCAAGGCTGAATCCCTGGAAGTGATCGGCGAAGCCATCAAGGAAAACGGCAAGGTCATCGTGACCGGCTGCATGGGCGTGGAAGAAGGCAATATCCGCAACGTGCACCCCAGCGTCCTGGCCGTGACCGGCCCGCAGCAGTATGAGCAGGTGGTCAACGCCGTGCACGAGGTGGTGCCGCCGCGTCAGGACCATAACCCGCTGATCGACCTGGTGCCGCCGCAAGGTATCAAGCTGACCCCGCGTCACTACGCCTACCTGAAGATTTCCGAAGGCTGCAACCACAGCTGCAGCTTCTGCATCATTCCGTCGATGCGCGGCAAGCTGGTCAGCCGCCCGGTGGGTGATGTACTGGACGAGGCCCAGCGCCTGGTCAAATCCGGCGTGAAAGAGCTGCTGGTGATCTCCCAGGACACCAGCGCCTACGGCGTCGACGTGAAGTACCGCACCGGCTTCTGGAACGGCGCGCCGGTGAAAACCCGCATGACCGAACTGTGCGAAGCCTTGAGCAGCCTGGGTGTGTGGGTGCGCCTGCACTACGTTTACCCGTACCCGCACGTGGACGAGCTGATCCCGCTGATGGCCGCCGGCAAGATCCTGCCGTACCTGGACATTCCGTTCCAGCACGCCAGCCCGAAAGTCCTGAAAGCCATGAAACGCCCGGCCTTCGAAGACAAGACCCTGGCGCGCATCAAGAACTGGCGCGAGATCTGCCCAGAACTGATCATCCGCTCCACCTTCATCGTCGGCTTCCCTGGCGAAACCGAAGAAGACTTCCAGTACCTGCTGGACTGGCTGACCGAGGCCCAACTGGACCGCGTTGGCTGCTTCCAGTACTCGCCGGTGGAAGGCGCCCCCGCCAACCTGCTGGACCTGGCCGTGGTGCCGGACGACGTCAAGCAGGACCGCTGGGAGCGCTTCATGGCGCACCAGCAGGCCATCAGCTCGGCGCGCCTGCAACTGCGCATCGGCAAGGAAATCGAAGTGCTGATCGACGAAGTCGACGAGCAAGGCGCAGTTGGCCGTTGCTTCTTCGACGCACCGGAGATCGACGGCAACGTGTTTATCGACGATGCCAGCGGTTTGAAGCCGGGTGACAAGGTGTGGTGCACCGTGACCGACGCCGACGAGTACGACTTGTGGGCTGAAAAGCGCGACTGATCCGCAGCCGTGTAATATTTTGAAAAAGCCCCGCCTCTGGACAAGATGCGGGGCTTTTTTCGGTCTATCGTTTGCCCATCGGCGCCAATCATCGGCAGGGGGCAGCGGGCATGCGTCAGCATTCGGTTATCCACACACCCAACGTCAGCGACTACGCGCAGCTGGCGCAAATCTGGGAAGACTCGGTGCGGGCGACCCATGATTTCCTGCCCGAAAGTTACATCCTGTTGCTGAAGAACCTGGTGCTGACCCGCTACCTCGACGCCGTGATGCTGATCTGTACCAAGGACGCGCGCCAGCAGATCACCGGGTTTGCCGGGGTGGCGGCGGGCAAGGTAGAGATGCTGTTCATCGCCCCCAATCACCGGGGCGAAGGCCTGGGACGGCAGTTGTTGTGGTATGCGATTGAGCATTTGAATGCCGACGAGCTGGACGTGAACGAGCAGAACCCGCAGGCGCTGGGGTTTTACTTCAAGCAGGGGTTCGAGGTGATTGGACGCACGGAACATGACGGCCTCGGGCAGCCGTACCCTTTGTTGCACATGCGTTTGCGCTCCCCGGTGGGAGCTGGCTTGCCTGCGATGCGAGCAACTCGGTCATTCAGTTAAACCGAGGTGATGCCACCGCAGGCAAGCCAGCTCCCACACAAGCAGGCACCGATAAAAAGCACCTGCGCCGAAATGGAGCCGGGATTAACCGGCGCCAGGCAGGTACAATAGCCGCCCCCTTTTGTTACGGCCCTTGTCATGACTGACCCCATACGCCTCTCCAAACGCCTTATCGAACTGGTCGGTTGCTCCCGTCGGGAGGCTGAGCTGTTCATCGAAGGCGGCTGGGTCTCGGTGGACGGTGAAGTGATCGACGAGCCGCAGTTCAAGGTCACCACCCAAAAGGTCGAACTCGACCCGGAAGCCAAGGCCACCGCGCCGGAGCCGGTGACCCTCCTGCTGCACGCCCCGGCCGGCGTGGATGCCGAAACGGCCCTGGCCTCGATCAGCGCCGACACCCTGTCGGAGGAACACCGCTTCGGCAAGCGCCCGCTCAAGGGCCATTTCCTGCGCCTGACCGCCAGCGCCGACCTGCAGGCCAAGGCCAGCGGCTTGCTGGTGTTTACCCAGGATTGGAAGATTCTGCGCAAGTTGACCGCCGATGCCGCCAAGATCGAGCAGGAATACGTGGTGGAGGTCGAAGGCGACATGGTTGCCCACGGCCTCAATCGCCTGAACCACGGCCTGACCTACAAAGGCAAAGAGCTGCCGGCGGTCAAAGCCAGCTGGCAAAACGAAAACCGCCTGCGTTTTGCGCTGAAAAACCCGCAACCGGGCGTGATCGCGCTGTTCTGCGAAGCGGTTGGCCTGAAAGTCGTCGCCATCCGTCGTATCCGCATTGGCGGCGTGTCCATCGGCAAGGTGCCGGTTGGCCAATGGCGTTACCTGTCCGGCAAAGAGAAATTCTAAGCCGTACGCCTTTTCTCGACACCGCCTGGATGGGCGGTGTCCTCAGTTGAATACCAGGATTGCCCACCATGATTCACAACGACGTACTGCGCAGCGTGCGCTACATGCTCGACATCAGCGACAACAAGATGGTCGAGATCATCAAGCTCGGCGGCATGGACGTAACCAAGGAAGACCTGCTGACTTACCTCAAGAAAGACGAAGAAGAAGGCTTCGTGTTCTGCCCGGACGAAGTCATGGCGCACTTCCTGGACGGCCTGGTGATCTTCAAGCGCGGCAAGGACGAAAGCCGTCCGCCGCAGCCGATCGAAACACCAGTGACCAATAACATCATCCTCAAAAAGCTGCGCGTGGCCTTCGAGCTGAAGGAAGACGACATGCACGCCATTCTCAAGGCCGCCGAGTTCCCGGTGTCCAAGCCGGAGCTGAGCGCGCTGTTCCGCAAGTTCGGCCACACCAACTATCGCCCGTGCGGCGACCAGTTGCTGCGTAACTTCCTCAAGGGCCTGACCCTGCGGGTGCGTACGTAAGCCATGGGTTACAACGTCTCGCCCGTCGGGTTCGTGCGTTCCTGCTTCAAGGAAAAGTTCGCCATCCCGCGCCAACCGCAACTGGCGCCCGCAGCCCGTGGCGTGCTGGAGCTGGTGGCGCCGTTCGACGGTGGCGAGGCGGTGCAGGGGCTGGAGCAGGTCAGCCATGTGTGGTTGCTGTTTTTGTTCCATGAAGCCCTGGAAGACAAGCCGCGCCTGAAAGTGCGCCCGCCGCGTCTGGGGGGCAACACGTCCATGGGCGTGTTTGCCACCCGTGCCACTCATCGCCCCAACGGCATCGGCCAGTCCGTGGTGAAGCTGGACAAGGTGGAACCGGGCAGATTGTGGGTTTCCGGGATTGATCTGCTTGATGGCACGCCGGTGCTGGATATCAAACCCTACGTGCCGTACGCCGACATCATCGATACCGCAACCAATGAGATGGCCAGCGGTGCGCCGCAGCTGATTCCGGTGCAGTGGCTTAAGACCGCCCTGCTACAGGCACAAGGCCACGCGCAGCGCCTGGGTGAGCCACTGGTGGAATTGATTGATCAGTGCCTGGCACAGGACCCGCGCCCGGCGTATCAGACGCCTGGGCCTGAACGCGAGTATGGCGTGCGGTTTTGGGATGTGGAGGTGCGTTGGCACTATCCCGAGGCGGGGGTGATTTGTGTGCTGGAAGTGATCGCAGCCAAGTAAAAGCCGAAAACAACTGTGGGAGCTGCTTGTGTGGGAGCTGGCTTGCCTGCGATTGCGGTGGTTCAGTCACTGATGTGCTGAATGACACACTGCTATCGCAGGCAAGCCAGCTCCCACACAAGCCAGCTCCCACAACTTTTTGTATCGGTGTTTATTTTTCGACGAATGCGCGTTCGATCAGGTAATCACCCGGCTCACGCATGCGCGGCGAAACTTTCAGGCCGAAGCTGTTCAATACTTCACTGGTCTCGTCCAGCATGCTCGGGCTGCCGCACAGCATGGCGCGGTCGTCTTCAGGGTTGATCGGCGGCAGGCCGATGTCACTGAAAAGCTTGCCGCTGCGCATCAGGTCGGTCAAACGGCCTTCATTTTCGAACGGCTCGCGGGTCACGGTCGGGTAGTAAATCAACTTGTCACGCAGGGCCTCGCCGAAGAATTCGTTCTGCGGCAGGTGCTCGGTGATGAATTCGCGGTAGGCGACTTCGTTGACGTAACGCACGCCGTGGCACAGGATCACTTTTTCAAAGCGCTCGTAGGTTTCCGGGTCCTGGATCACGCTCATAAATGGCGCCAGGCCAGTGCCGGTGCTGAGCAGGTACAGGTGTTTGCCCGGCTTCAAATCGTCAAGCACCAGGGTGCCTGTCGGTTTTTTGCTGATGATGATCTCGTCGCCTTCCTTCAAGTGCTGCAATTGGGAAGTCAGCGGGCCATCTGGCACCTTGATGCTGAAGAACTCCAGATGCTCTTCCCAGTTCGGACTGGCAATGGAGTAAGCACGCATGAGCGGGCGGCCGTTGGGCTGTTGCAGGCCGATCATCACGAACTGACCGTTCTCGAAGCGCAGGCCCGGGTCGCGGGTGCACTTGAAGCTGAACAGTGTGTCGTTCCAGTGATGAACACTGAGGACACGTTCGTGGTTCATGTTGCTCATGTACGGGGAACTCCTGGAAATGGGTCTGCGCCAAATGTAGTTGCGCAATTGCACAGCATTCTAATGGCGGCGACAATATCTGTTAACTGGATTATTAAGATAAGGGTTATCGGTTATATCGATATGCGATTTACTCTCCGTCAACTGCAAGTCTTCGTCGCCGTCGCCCAGCAGGAAAGCGTCTCGCGCGCTGCTGGCCTTCTGGCCTTGTCTCAATCCGCCGCCAGCACCTCGATCACCGAGCTGGAGCGCCAATCCAGCTGTCAGTTATTCGACCGCGCGGGCAAGCGCCTGAGCCTCAATGCCCTGGGTCATCAACTGCTGCCCCAGGCGGTGGCGTTGCTGGACCAGGCCAAAGAGATTGAGGATTTGCTTAATGGCAAGTCCGGCTTCGGCTCGCTGGCGGTGGGCGCCACCCTGACCATCGGCAACTATTTGGCCACGCTGCTGATCGGTAGCTTCATGCAGCAGCACCCGGAGAGCCAGGTGAAGCTGCATGTGCAGAACACTGCGCATATCGTGCACCAAGTGGCCCACTATGAAATTGACCTGGGTCTAATCGAAGGCGACTGCAGCCACCCGGACATCGAAGTGCAAACCTGGGTGGAAGATGAACTGGTGGTGTTTTGCGCCCCGCAGCATCACTTGGCCAAACGTGGCGTGGCGAGCATGGACGAGTTGACCCATGAAGCGTGGATCCTGCGGGAACAAGGCTCGGGCACCCGGCTGACGTTTGACCAAGCCATGCGCCATCACCGCAGCGCGCTGAACATACGCCTTGAGTTGGAACACACCGAAGCGATCAAACGGGCGGTGGAGTCAGGCTTGGGGATTGGCTGCATTTCCCGACTGGCGCTGCGCGACGCGTTCCGCCGTGGCAGCCTGGTGCCGGTGGAAACCCCGGACCTGGACCTGGCCCGGCAGTTTTACTTCATCTGGCATAAGCAAAAGTACCAGACCTCAGCAATGCGCGAGTTCCTGGACCTGTGCCGCGCCTTCACCGCCGGGGTTCAGCGCAGCGACGAAATCGTGCTGCCGAACATCGCCTGATCGTCAGACCAGGATAACGGCCCAAACCAGGGTGATCATGGTCAGCGCAACCAATTGCGCAGCGCTGCCCATGTCCTTGGCGTTTTTCGAGAGCGGATGACGGTCCAGGGAAATCCGGTCAATCGCCGCCTCCACTGCCGAGTTGAGCAATTCAACGATCAGGGCCAGCAAGCACACTGCAATCAGCAAAGCGCGTTCGACACGGCTGACGTGCAGAAAAAAACTCAGCGGGATCAGGATGACGTTCAGCAACACCAACTGGCGGAATGCCGCCTCGCCGGTGAAAGCTGCGCGCAGGCCATCCAGGGAATAGCCCCCTGCATTGAAGATACGTTTGATACCGGTTTGACCCTTGAAAGGCGACATAGATGTAGGCAACTGAACCAAAGGAGTGGGGAAGCTAGTTCACGCAAAGTCAAAAAAGCGTGAATCGGAAACATCTTAATGCTGCGAAATTGACTCAAGTTGTTGCAAGAGCAGCGCTGCCTGGGTGCGAGTACGCACGCCCAGCTTGCGGAAAATCGCGGTCACATGGGCCTTGATGGTCGCTTCCGACACATTCAGCTCGTACGCAATCTGCTTGTTCAACAAGCCTTCGCACACCATGGTCAGCACGCGGAACTGTTGCGGCGTCAGGCTGGCAAGACCATCACGGGCGGCCTTGGCTTCGTCGGACACGTTGATTTCTTCAAATGCTTGCGGCGGCCAGGACACATCGCCATCAAGCACCATGCGCACGGCGTTCTGGATAGCTTCGATGCCACTGGACTTGGGAATGAAGCCGCTGGCGCCGAACTCCTTGGAGCGCACCACCACGTCAGCCTCTTCCTGGGCCGAGACCATCACCACCGGGATCTGCGGGTACTGCCCGCGCAACAGCACCAAACCGGAAAAACCGTAGGCACCGGGCATATTCAGGTCCAGCAACACCAGGTCCCAGTCGGATTTCTCGGTGAGGCGCGCCTCCAGTTCGGCAATGCTGGCCACTTCGACCAGACGCACGTCCGGGCCCAGGCCCAGGGTTACAGCCTGATGCAGAGCGCTGCGAAACAGCGGGTGGTCATCAGCTATCAGGATGTCGTATGTGGCCATTGATTAAATGATCCTGTTTTTATGGGCGCCCCGGAGGGGGAGATCAAGCACTGCGCCCGTGGACATTTTAGCGGGATGTGCGGCTACGGTGCCATCATGCAAACGTCGTCTGGCTATAACGCCGGAATATAAGGTGCGAGACGAGTATGCACCTCATCCGCCAGGTCCAGAGGCATCTGAAACTTGGCGGCCAGGTAATGAGTGCTGAAGACATCGAGGTAGGCGTCCAGCACTTCGCTGGCAGCCTGGTCGTCAGCCAGTTCCAGGCACAAAGCGGCGACTTCGGCGGTACAAAAATGGTCATCGCGCTTGGAGCGGCGCAGTTTGTAACGCGACAACTGTTCAGGCGCCAGGCTCAGCACCGGCAGATGCTCCAGATACGGGCTTTTGCGGAACATTTTGCGCGCTTCACTCCACGTGCCGTCCAGCAGGATGAACAGCGGACGCCTGCCCTCTCCCACGCTTACGTCACTGACAACACGCTGCGGCGCAACAAATTCGCCGGGGAACACGATGTAAGGCTGCCATTGCGGGTCGGCGAGCACGGCGAGCAAGTCGGGGTCGACTTCGGTGCGCGACCAGGCAAATGCAGTGGTGTCGTCGATCACGTCGGCAATCAGCCAGCCGGTGTTGCTGGGTTTCATGGGCTCGACGTCGTGCATTAACAGGCACATGGCAGAACGCGCCGGCACTTTTGGGCGCCAGGCGCACAGGCAGTACTCTGGGATCACCCGGCAGCCGGGGCAGCGCTCGGCACGCGAACCGCGATTGAGGAACGGCCGCACGGCCCGGGCCAGGCGCTGGGTGCGCAAACGGGAGACGGCGTGACTCATCGGATGCACCGCGAGCAGGAGTCAATCGACACAGAAAAAACTCGAACAAGGCTTAAGTGGCCGCAGTTTACCAGCGATACGCCTGGCTGTAGTGGCGAAGGGTCACCTATAATTGCGCGCCACTGAACGCACAGCGCAGTGGCTGGTCTATGCACCAGTAACCGAATCAGGAGAGTTTCATGCTGCGTTCCATGCTGCGCCTTGTCGTTCCGTCCGTCGCCCTCGCGCTGGTAGTGCCCATGAGCGCCCAGGCGGCCTCGCTGCTGGAGGCCCAAATGAACCGCAAACTGCAAAGCGTCGCGGCTGAAAGCAACAAGGACCTGCCCCGGGAAATCGATGAGAAAACCCTGGAAGTTGCCTACACCGTTGAAGGCATGCAGCTGATCGACCACCTGAGCGTGCAGCCGGATCGTGCTGAACAGATGCGCGCCAACCCCAAGGCCGTGTATTTCCAGCTGGGCCAGAGTGTGTGCCTGAACAAGGGTTATCGCGAGCTGATGGCCAAAGGTGCGGTGATGCGCTACGACATCACCGAGAACAAGATCAACCGCCCTGTGGCGTCCGTCAAGTTCGTGGAAGCCGATTGCCCGGCTCCCGCTGCCGCCAAGAAGAAAAAGTAACCTCCGCTTTATTCCCGCGCGCCGCTGTCCGGCGGTGCGCGCATGCCCCCGCTCCCTTTGCCCGCCGACCACTAAACTGCCTGATGTGTGAGCAATAACCGGTTGCCAGCCATAGGTTTTTCGGCTCATGATCAAGCCATCCCGGTAACCCGTCGACAGCGTTTTTCACGCCGTTCTGTAACATTTTCAGGGCAAAAGAGGGTTGCCCTCCTGCGACACGCAGTGCAAAGGTTTCCAAATCACGAGGAACATACAGAGCCCGCTTTGCCGTTTGGCGAACATCGTGCAACGCCCTAAGGCATGCAGCGACACAAGCAGTGTCGTGGCCCCGGACGAATCTCTCGCCTGCGGCCCGGCCTCTGTGAAGAAGGAGAAGTTGAATGCCTTACGAATCGAATGACCGTCTGCTCCAGCATTTTGAACAAAACGGCACTGACCTCACGCAGCAGGTCGACGCACAACTTCAGCTCATCGCCCCCAATAGCCCGAACCTCCCCCTTTATCGCGACATGATCCTTACCGTTCTGCGCATGGCGCAGGACGACCGCAACCGCTGGAACGCCAAAATCACCCTGCAGGCGATCCGCGAACTGGATAATGCTTTCCGTGTGCTGGAACAGTTCAAGGACCGCCGCAAGGTGACGGTATTCGGCTCCGCGCGCACACCGGTTGAAAGCCCGCTGTACGCGCTGGCCCGCGAGGTTGGCGCGATGCTGGCCAAATCCGACCTGATGGTGATCACCGGTGGGGGCGGCGGCATCATGGCCGCGGCCCACGAAGGTGCGGGCCTGGAGCACAGTCTGGGCTTCAACATCACGCTGCCATTCGAGCAGCACGCCAACCCGACCATCGACGGCACCGGGAACCTGCTGTCCTTCCATTTCTTCTTTACCCGCAAGCTGTTCTTCGTCAAGGAAGCCGACGCACTGGTGCTTTGCCCGGGAGGCTTCGGCACTTTGGATGAAGCGCTGGAGGTACTGACACTGATCCAGACCGGCAAAAGCCCGCTGGTACCGGTGGTATTGCTGGATGCGCCCGGCGGTGGATTCTGGCAAGGCGCGCTGGACTTTATCCGCAGCCAGCTGGAAGCCAACCGCTACATCTTGCCCACCGACCTCAAACTGGTGCGGCTTGTGCACAGCGCTGAAGAAGCCGTGGATGAAATCAACAGGTTCTACGCCAACTTCCACTCCACGCGCTGGCTGAAGCGTGAGTTTGTGGTGCGCATGAATCACCCGCTCAGCGAGCATGCACTGGCGCATTTGCAGGGCGAGTTTGCGAGTTTGCGTGTGAGTGGGGAGTTTCAACAACTCGCGTACACGGGCGAAGAACATGATGAACCAAGGTTCAGCCATTTGACGCGATTGGTGTTCAATTTCAACGGCCGTGATCAAGGCCGGCTGCGTGAGTTGGTGGATTACATCAACCTGCCGGAAAACTGGGCTCAGGCTCAGGGCAAGGCTCAGCAGCGAGTCGCGCCGCAACCGGCCTGAGTTTTTTAAGGCCCAAAAAAAAGGCCCACTATTTTCATAGTGGGCCTTTCTATTTGTGTTGATTTTGGTTGTGTTGATTCTGGTTCTGATGAGTCTGCGAAGTGGGGCCGCTTCGCAGCCCAGCGGGAGCAAGCTCCCTCGCCACAAAAGGGCCCGCCTCTGTTTTTAATCGTCCAGATCGCGACCACTCAAGAGCCGGCTGATCATGTCCATCGAAAACCCGCGATAACTCAAAAAGCGTCCTTGCTTCGCTCGCTCCTTGGCATCTATCGGGAGGTGGCCAGAGAACTTGCGGCGCCAGGTGTCTTCAAGCTGCGATTGCCAACTGATGCCACACTCACGCAAAGCAAGGTCGATATCCGCGCGTTGCAGGCCGCGCTGGCTCAGCTCTTCGCGAATTCGCGCTGGGCCGTAACCGGAGCGGGCTCGGTAGGAGACAAAGCTTTCGAGGTAACGGGCTTCCGACAACAGCCCCTCTTCCGTTAAACGGTCGAGGGCTGTTTCGATCATTTCGGGCTCCGCGCCGCGCTGACGCAGTTTACGCGTCAGCTCGACTCGACCATGCTCGCGGCGAGCGAGCAGGTCCATTGCGGTGCGCCGAACAGCGACGAGTGTATCCAGTACAACGGTCATCGTTTGCTTCAGATGTCAGTGTCGACTTCTTCCATCTCGTCAACCGGCTCACGGTTGGCGGCCGCTTTCACGTCTGGCGCTGCAGTCAGCAGCTTGTCGCGAATCTGCTTCTCAAGCGTGGCTGCGATGTCCGGGTTGTCCGCCAGGAACTTGGCCGAGTTGGCCTTGCCCTGACCGATCTTGCTGCCGTTGTAGGCATACCAGGCACCGGATTTCTCGACAAAACCGTGCAGCACGCCCAGGTCGATCATCTCACCGTTCAGGTAGATACCCTTGCCGTAGAGAATCTGGAATTCGGCCTGACGGAATGGCGGGGCCACCTTGTTCTTCACGACTTTAACGCGGGTTTCGCTGCCCACCACCTCGTCACCTTCCTTCACCGCGCCAGTACGGCGGATATCCAGACGGACCGAAGCGTAGAACTTCAACGCGTTACCACCCGTGGTGGTTTCCGGGCTGCCGAACATCACGCCGATCTTCATGCGGATCTGGTTGATGAAGATCACCAGGCAGTTGGCATTCTTGATGTTACCGGTGATTTTACGCAGCGCCTGGGACATCAGACGGGCTTGCAGGCCAACGTGCATGTCACCCATTTCGCCTTCGATTTCAGCCTTCGGTACCAGGGCTGCCACGGAGTCGACCACGATCACGTCGATGGCGTTGGAGCGCACCAGCATGTCGGTGATTTCCAGGGCTTGCTCACCGGTGTCCGGCTGGGAAACCAGCAGGTCGTCAACGTTGACGCCCAGCTTGCCGGCGTACTCTGGGTCCAGGGCGTGCTCGGCATCGACGAACGCGCAAGTGGCGCCCATTTTTTGTGCCTGGGCAATCACCGACAGGGTCAGGGTCGTTTTACCGGAAGATTCAGGACCATAGATTTCAACGATACGGCCTTTTGGCAGGCCGCCAATGCCGAGCGCGATGTCCAGACCCAGAGAGCCCGTGGAAATAGCCGGGATCGCCTGACGGTCGTGATCGCCCATACGCATTACGGCACCCTTGCCGAATTGACGTTCGATCTGACCCAGGGCCGCAGCCAAGGCTTTCTTCTTGTTGTCGTCCATTAAAGTCCTCACGTAATCAATAAGGCCTGGTCGGCCAACACCTGTATAAGTAGACAGTATTGTTCCACAAAGATCCGGGATCGCCTACCCCTGATTTTCGATTTCTGCTGCAGCTCGTCGCAACAAACCCTCCAGCGCGGCCTTTACCGTTTGTCGGCGGACCTCGTCGCGGTTGCCGGTGAAGTGCGCCCGCTCGGCCGTCACGTTCTCGCCCACGCCAAATGCCAACCATACGGTGCCCACCGGTTTGTCGGGCGAACCACCGTCCGGCCCGGCCACACCGCTGACCGCCACGGCAAAGCGCGCGAGGCTTTTTTCCTGCGCGCCGCGCACCATTGCTTCCACCACTTCCTGGCTGACTGCGCCGACTTTGGCGAACAGCTCTTCAGGCACACCCAACTGCCGGGTTTTCTGCCGATTGGAATAGGTGACGTAACCAGCCTCAAACCAGGCCGAACTCCCCGGAATGCGCGTAATGGCTTCGGCAATACCGCCGCCGGTGCAGGATTCGGCCGTGGTGACATGGGCATTGAGCACTTGCAGACGGCGACCCAGTTCAGCGGCCAGTTGAGTGATTTCCTTCACGGTCGTCTCCAGGAAAGGGCGGGGGTTCGCCTACCCTACAGGAGCAATTTGCACACGCAAGAACAGACTTGAATCAAGACGCTAACGGGCGACGGCGTGCACGTAAGCCTGACACGCACGCAAGGCGATCACGGCATTATCACCGTCGTCGGTGATGCCGATAATTCGTTGAGCATGCGCCGGGTCAAGTCGGGCTCGCGCGGCTGCATGAACCACGCCGCCGGCGGTGGTGGCGGCTGGCATTGCACAACCGCCGCCGGGGTCGCCGGCGTCAAGAAGGACTGACAACCGCACATCAGCAGTGGCCAGACGGTCACGCAGAGCAGCCTGATTACGCTGAGCATCGTTCAACTCCTGAGTATGTTGCCGGTCGCTGGCATCGAGCTGCTGCTCCAGCGCCAGCCGTTTGTTTTGCGCCAATTGCTGCTGATGCAAGGCAAACGCGCTTTGCTGGCTGAGCGCCTGCGCTTGAGCAACCGTTTGCCGCTCAAGTTGCGCGCCATAACGCCAGGCCTGCACCTGCCACACCACGGCCAGCAACAAGCAAACAGCCAGCGCGCCTACGTAACGCATAACACCGCCTTGGCCCGGGCCCAAAGTTGCAAACGGTGGTCCAGGCCATTGAGCCCGCCATTGATACGCCGGGTGATGGTGCTGAATTGGTCCTTGTCGGCCAGCTCATTCAGACCGTTGCTTTGCCAGAACCAGGCCGCCGACTCACAGGCCCATTGCGGTTGCTCAAGCAGTTCCGGTTGTTGCAACAGACGGTCATCACCAAACAGCGCCTGGCTGCACGCCAAGTAGTTGCGCCGGCCCGTAATCTGAATCAGCCCTCGGCCCCGGTACTTCTGGCCGTCGCCGTCGGCTTCGGGGGAGTTGCCCAGGCGTGCGGCCAGGGCTCCGGTGTCGTATTTGCTCAGGTATTGGTCACTGCCCAGTTCGCGTACGTAGCGCAGTTCACCTGACTCATGGCCAATCTGGGCAATAAAGGCAGCAACGCGTGCCCCAGAGGTAATGTTGCGATGAAGCATGGCGGCGTTGAGTGCAGTGACAAAAACGCCCGCTTGAGTGCGGGCGTTGGGCAATATTTGCGCAAGTTCGTTTTGGGTTATCGCCACGAGACCTACTCCGGGTTCAACACCGCATGTGCGGTGCGGGGTTTATTGAACAAGGTCGGCCATCCAGACAGGCCGGATTGGACGAGAAGCTGATGCCGGAAAATCCGGGCTTTGCGGCCAATCACGCAGTTGCTGAAGATAGGCAAGCAATTGGGCAAATTGCGCCTGCGTCAACGTGGTCGCTCGCTTCAGGTCAGACTCGTCCCGATGACGTTCACGCAGCCATTTTGCGCTGTCGATTTGCGTGTCCCGCCACTGCCGCTCGGCTTCAGCCGATTGCGTAATTTTCGCCGCCTCATCGAGTCGCCACGTTGTACCGTCCCAAATATGGTCAGCCCCGGGGCGCTCCAATGGGGTCAATTCAGCCGGCAATTCGCCCAACTGTTGCCATTGAATTTGTTCACCGGTGTCCGTTCGATAAACCGTGCCACGCCAGTCCGGCACAAGTGTCCAGGCCTCAGCGGCGCCTTTCACGTGAATGGCAGCAAAGCCAGGTTCCGCATGGGGCGGCGCGTCACGCAAAGCCATGGCGGGAATGAGCCAGGAGCCCGCGACCATCGGGTCGGGATCTGCCACGGCAGTCCCCATGAATTCTCCGGTCACCGGATGTGCCTGATAAATAACAGGAGCAGATGTCGTCATGATTGACCTCAATACTTGATGCACATAAGACGAGAAGTGTTGCGCGGGCGCGTTTCACTGCTGGTTCGAGGCGTGCCATGGACGCCGTTGGTAACAGGGTCGCCGGTACTGCCGATATTGAAAGTGGCGTTGGCCCCGCCGCCGACCCCGTTCCAGTTACCGGGGCTGCCGTTCAACGAAGTGCCTGGGCGCGGCCCGTGCCAGTGGCCCTGCATCGAATCAAGTTGCAGGGAGCCAAGCGCTCGTTGTGGGTCAACGCCGCGACCGTCATCGAGACCTCGAATGAACTCACCACGGCTATCCGGCAAATTAAACGTAGTGGAGCCATCTCCCGCACCGTAAAAAGTACCGATGGCGGCAAAGAGCCGGGCGTAGACGGAACGGGAGACCTCCGCGCCGTTTTCCTTCAGAAAACCGCTGGGTACCGAAGGGCCTGCGTATTGGATGGTCGTGCCCACAGGCAAGAAGTCGCCGGACTTGAGGTTTCCGTCATGCCACAGCCTGCGAGTCGGGTTCCATTTACCGTTGTTATCGCAGCCACGCACCAGAATGGTTGTCTCGGAATTTCCCTGCTGAAACGCCAGTTGCCCGGCGTAATTGCCATTGCCATAAGGGATATTGACCAGCCCCAAATATTGGCCAAAGCTTGAATTCCCTTCGCCAAAAAAATAGAACCCCCCTGGCAGCCCGACGGTATCAATCGCGGCCGATGCCGCGATGTTGCCGCCTAGCCCGTATTGCCCAACCGTCAGGGCGTCGGTAATTCCATACCCCGCCAGCGTAGTGGCCTTGTCCGCTTTACTGGCCGGGTTGAAGTTCGCGTCGTGCCACAACATTCTCCAACTGCCCGTACCGTCTTCCGCCAACCTGCGGACGCCGTACCATTCACTGGTAACGCTCGACATAAGATCAAACCCATACCCACCACCCGGGTACTTGATATGCAGCCCTGCGCCATAAGACACGGTCGCAGGTCGGTCGGTCGTTGCGTCAGCGACCGTAACAAACTGGCTGGCGGGAAGATCAGCAACCTTGCCCCGTACCACGGCAGCGCTGCTGAGCAAACCGCCGGCTCCGGCCGGCATGGCATCCGTAATCCCATACCCCGCCAGCGTCGTCGGCTTGTTTTTCAACTTCAACCAATCACTCAACACACTCAATGCCTGGGCAAGTTGGTCGGTCTTCGTCTCATCCGGCGCAATCCCCGCCGCCGCCAGCACATTCAAAATCTCCTGCGTAACCCCGTTCCCCCAGCTCGCCGGCACCAGGCTGCCTGGCGTTCCGGTTATCGGGTTTTCGTCCACAAACTTGCCATTCACCAGCCCAACGCTGGGTACGCTCTTTGGATAGTCCATTCTTTTATTCCCTAGTCATAATTGATGTGCACCTGCGTGTGTGCCGGTGCGCTGCGATGGATCAGGCATTCCAGCGCATCACCCGGGTTGACCCCGAAGCGCTCGCCCCAGTAGCTCGCGCCGAACCGGCGCCCCAGGTGTTGGCGCCCGCCAGTGTTGAGCGTCCACATGAAATGCGCCTGCCATGTGCCGAAATGCGCAGCACCGAAACGTGCGCGGCCCATACGCGGCGCGCGATGCTCGGTGACACTGGCGTCGGGATAACCCTGGCTGCGCGCGATTTCGATGTAATAGGCGGCACTCTGGTTGCCTGCGGCCAGGAGCCTGCGACGCACCGCCAGCCGACGGTCGTCATACAGCGGCGTGGACCCCAGGCAGGGATCGGGCAATTGCATCACCCGCTCCCATTCCGGTACCAGTTCACTGACGGTGGCCGGGTCTATTTCGTTTTGCAGCGCCCAGGCGCGGGCATCGACACGGGCCAGCTCAGCGGCGATACCATCAAGTACCTGGCTTAGCTGCGGAACTGTCTCCAGGTCCCAGGCCGGGCCGCCGGGCAGCAGCGAGATCAGTTGCTGGCGGTATTCATCAGCGCCTCTCATCACAGCCATGTGATACCTCCAAACACCAGCAATTGGTTAATGGCTGCGCTGACGTCTGCCGTGGGGCTGGCCAGCAGGTGATCGGTCTCACCGGTGGAGTTGCTGATGGCCTCGGCGATGTGGCTCAGCAATAGGGTTTCCCCCAGGCCCGCCTCGCGGTTATGCAGGTCGCGCAGTTGAGCTTCAACCGCCGCCCGTACGGCGCTGGTGTCAGGTGTCAGGCGTATTTGATAGGCGACCGGTTTCATCACAGGCGCCAGCACGTACACATCGGCGGTCACCGGGCGCAGCGGTTCGATGTGCGCCTGCACCGCACCCAATTGCGACGCCTCGGGAATCGGCTGCGGGTCGTCATCGCGCATCACAAACACTCCGACCGTCCCGGGCCCCAGGTAGCTGCCTCGGCACCAGGCGCGTGTAATGCCCGGCACTTCGAGCGCCCAGGTCACATAGTCATCAGCCGAACCACCCTGAGGAATGACGCGGTAAGAACGGATCACCCGCGCCCGTAACGACTCAAGGCTTTCACGGGCGGTGCCTCCCGTCAGGCCGGGAGCCAATACCGTGAATGTCGAGCCGATGCCTTGCAACGGTTGCACCGCCAGCAGGCTCAAACCGGTTTCGGCATTGCCCAGGCTGCCCGCGTCCACGGCCTGCACCGTGGCAGTGTTGGTACCCGCCCGGGTAGTCACCTCACGGGTGACGCTGTAGCTGCGGCCATCACCGGCTTGCAGCACCGTACCGACATCCAGCACGCCACCTGCAGCGGCGGTAAAACTGACGCTGCCACCGGCCGGCACCGCGGGCTTGCGCGCCTGATTCAAGCGCAGCGCAGCAATGCGTTCCAGGGTTGACTCATCGGCGGTATCCGGAAGGATCTGCTCGGCGATCCAGTCAAGATAGCCATACAGGCCAAACGCCGCGCCGCTGAGGGTGCGCGCCAGAACCTGAGCGTCGGACTGGCGCAGCGAATCGCTGGCCAGGTCGCTTTGGGTGCGTTTGATCAGCACCGGCAGCGAAGGGGTTTCAAACGGCATAGTTCACCTGCCAACTGTTATCAGGGTTGATGTCCAGGCGCTCGCCGTCAGCCAGGGTCAGCTGCGTGCGCAGGTTCAGGCGCCTGTCGTCGAGGCGCTCACTCACGACGTCGATGGCACTGCAATGCCCATCGTCGATCAGCCATTGCAGTGCCTCGCGGGCATAAAACTCGGCGTCCAGTTGGGTCTGGCGCGTCAGCTTGACCCGGCGCAGCAACCAGAGCCGCGAGCCAATGCGGTCGTCGGCGACCGTGGGAAAACTGTCGCCCCACCAGCCGAAGCGTTCGCCATCGTCGACGGCATCGTCCGGTGCGGCACGGCGCCAGGTAAACAGGCTGATCAGCACTGCACGGGTCAGTGCATGTTTGAGGTTGTCGGAGACAAACATCACTGCCCTCCCGCCGGCGCGCCGGTCTGGCCGTTGCCAGGTTGCACGCCAGGGTGCACGTGCTGCATCTGGCTGACGCCGCCCGCTACCTGATCACCGCTGGAAATAATCCTGCCGCTCTGTGTGAGGGTCGGCGTGTCGATGTTGACGCCCTGGCTGGCACGGATATTCAGGGTGCCGGTTTCAATGTCGATCACCCGCCCGCGTTTGAAGTGAATGCGATCGCCCTCGTCGGTATAGAGAGCAACTTCACCCTGGGCGAGTGACTGCAGGCGATAGCGACGGTCCGCCACCACCAGCACAACGGCGTGGGAGCGATCGCCGCCGAGAAAAGTCGCGATGCCCTCGGCACCGGCCAGTGGATTGCTGGTGAAACCGTAGGGTTCGAAGTGCTCCATGTCGTCATTCACTTCGCCTGCGGTCAGGCGCATTTGCAGCGATTGCAGCTTGGAAGCCGAGTTGGCGAGCACGACAGTGCCGCGCGCCAGCAGGCGAGTCAGTAGGCTCATGGGAGTGTCTCGAAAAAGACCGGCGTCAGGGTTTGGCCGGTACGGGGTTGGCATCGAACGTGGAAGGCGGCGCGACTTGCAGCGTAGTGACCGAGCCTTGCTCGGTGAGTGACCAGGTGACGTTGGAAACCAGCATGTCCTGGTCAAACCCCAGCACCGGGTCGACCACCCGCACCAACATATTGTGGCGCCACAGCTCGCCATTGGACTGTCGCCAGCCCTGCACGCGGTAGGTGGTGGTCAGGGCCTTGCCCGTGCGAGTAGCACCTTCCCAGTCGGCGCGTTGCTGGGCCAGTTCCGGCGTCAGTTGCGTCGGCTCGTTGATCAGCGTGACGCGTTTGCGACTGGCCTTGGCATCGACACAAGTGCCGGAAACTTCACTCACCGACGCCACGGTTTGCTGGTCGCCGCCTTTGTGCTGGCCGATCACCCGGTACTCGGAAAACACCGAGCCGAAATCCCTCGGCGCGTTGGCCGAGAGAATGTTCCGGCCCAATTGCAGCGAGTCACTGGCGCGCCCGGCACTGCCCGGCGCCGCCAGCACGAGACGGCCTTCGGCATCATCGGTAGAGAACACCCGGTACAACGTCAGCAGGCGGTCGATGGACTGAAAAACCGTCTCCCCCGGTACGATACTGTGGGTGTGCAACCGCGTCGTCTCGGCAATCTCGCTGTGCACCGCCACCCCATAAGGAGTGGCCAGCGCGTTTACGATGCTCAGCAGGGTCTGTTGCCGCCACTGCCCGGGCCGGTTGATCGCGGCGCAGTCCACCAGGTCCTGGGTCAGCGAGCCGCCTTCGATGCTCAGGCTGATCTGCCCGGCGTCGTAGCTCACCGGCGCTTTGAACACGTAGCCGGTCAACACCAGATCGCAACCGATGCGCAGCTGGCAACGGGCACCCGGCTTGATCGGCACTGCCAACGTCTGGCCTGGCCATTGCCAGGTAATGTTCAGGCTGAAGGTGCGAAACTGACGTTCCAGGTCGGCACTGATCTGCACGCTTTTCCAGCCGCCGTAGTCCAGGCCGTCCACCGTGAGGGTGACGATATTGTCCAGGTCGTTCATGCCTTACTCCCGCACCACATGCAGATCGGCCGGGGGCAAAAACCCCGGGTGCGCCACACGATTGCGTTGCACCACTTCGTCCACCCGCGTGGCATCGCCGAAACGCTGATAAGCCAGCAACAACGCCGGCATATTGCGCATCGGCGTCAGGTTGACCAGCCGCACACCGGACGACGCCACCGCCGTGAGGTGACTGAACATCTGCTGGCGCACGTTGTTCAACGCCACGTAATGCCCGGCATCGGCCTTGAGTGCGGCTTGCCACAGGGCTTCGTTCAACTGGTCGCGCAGGGCCAATACATCATCGGCCACCGGTACTTCCAGACGTTGCACCGGTTGTGCAGCCTGTTGCTCAAGGGAAGGCGTGGTCGTGAGGTTGACCGGCCGGGTGGCTACCGGCAGGTCGGCCAGCCAATGGGCGATCTGCACCCACAGGGCGTCCTGTACCAGGTTCGCCGTGGCTTGCGCCGCCGCCACGCTGTCCTTGCCGGTGGTCAGCTTTGGCGCATCCACACGCCTCGCCGCATCCACCTGCTGAGAGAGGTTCGCCAGCATGCCGCGATAACCGCTGCGGGCAAACTCACCCAACTCCTTGACGTCACCGAGCAGCCCTTTGAACTCGGCGCTCAACTCCTTCGGCAACGCCTTGATGCCTTTGACGAGCGCGTTGAGGTCGGCGTAAATCGCGATCAACGGTTTGAACTGTTGCTCGATCACCTGGTACACCTCAACCAGCCCATTGCGTAGCGCCTGTATGCCTAACCGCGCCTGCTTGACCAGCGCAATCGCCTGCTCAAAACGTTGCACCATCGAGCCCAGCAAACTGTCTGCCGACACCAGCAACTGCTGGCGGGTATTGACGGTAGTCGCAGGAAATTTCAGCGGCTGGTCGGGGTAAAACTTCAGGGTGAATGTCACCAGCCCGCCGTCCTGGCGCGTCTGGGTCATATCGCACTCACCCACTTTCACCTGCAACCGTCCCAGCCACGGATGCACCAGTTCGCCCGCGCCCTCCTCCAGCGCCTTGAGCAGTTTGTCGCGCTGTTCCAGGCAATCGGCACCGATCACGAACGCGGTCAGCTCATGCACTCTGGATTGCTGGCCCAGCCCTTCAAAAAACGGTTCATCGCGCTGCGGGTATTCGTGCAACTGGCCTTTCTTGCCGACGGGCACTTTGGCCTGGTCGACCCAAAAACCGACGCCACGAAACGACGCCGGCAACATACGATCACGCCAGCTCATTGGAACCTCCAAGGGACAGGGAACGGTAACCAACGCGCGGAGTGACACTGAGCCCCGGTTGATTGGTTTCAGGCTGGGCAACCCGCAGGCCGGCGGGGGCATTTTCGAAACTCACGCGCAGGTCGCCATTGAGTTGCGTACGGTTGTTGGCGGCGGTTTGTTGCAGCAGCGTGGTCGACGTGGCCGCCAGAGGCGACCCCCAAGGCTTGGGGCCCTGGCGAAACGCAGAGGGGTTACGCGCACTTTCAGCGTTACGTTCCTGCTGCTCGGCGGTGAGTTCGACCACACCGCCGGTCACCCTGTTGATCGCATCGCCAAGCGTACCGCCCATCAGTTTCCTGACGGGTGCGATGATCACCTCAAGCTTGTCCGCCAGTGCAGAAAACCAGGCGAGTACCGGCGACCAAACCGCTTGCAATTGCGCCATGGGCGACCAGTCGAACAACCCGCTGACCACCGCAAAGGCCGCGAGCGCCGTCAGCTTGAAGTCACTCCAGATGGCCGTGAACACTTCACTGATAACGCCCCAGTTCGCGATGATCTGCCCAAGCGGCGACCAACTGAAAAGGCTCTGCATAAACGTCACGACCGGCACGCTCACCGCCTTGAGCAAATCCCACAGTGCGGTAAACAGACCGGTCAAAGGCGCCCAGTTGGCGATGATCAGGCCCAGGGGCGACCACGCAAACAGCGTTTTAAAAGACGCCATCACCGGTTGCACCGCCGCACTCAACGATTGCCAAAGCCCGGCAAAAAAACCGCTGATGGGTTTCCAGTTGGCGACAATCAAGGCCGCCGCCAGCGCAATGCCGGTCGCAGCCAACACAACCGGATTGGCATTGAGCACCAGTTGCATCACTCCCAGCGCCTGGGACGCGCCGGTCACCGCGGCCTGAACCGCAGTAAACGCTACCGCACCCGCGGCCAGGCCCTGCACCAGTTGCGGGTTATCGGTAAGCACCTGCGCTACCGTCGTCAATAACGGCTCAAGCCCTATCGCCACGGCCGTCACCGCAGGCAACAGCGCCATACCAAACGCCACGGACACTTGATCCATCGACGCGCGAAATTGCTTCAAACCTTGTGTGGCGGCTTGCGGAACACCGGCCGCCACGACGGTATCGACATCCTTTACCTGCTCTTTGAACGCCAGCGCCGACTGGATACCGCTGACAAACGGCGCCGCCAGACCACCGCCCTTCACCAGCCCGGAAAAATCCAGGCTGCCGAGGCCGGTTTGCTCCAGGTTCTGCCTGAAGCGCCCCACCGTTTCACGCAGCGCAGCAAGTTTGGGCGACAGCTCGTCGATGCCCTTGAGGTGCACTGCGGTGTTTTTTATCTTCTGAGCGTCTGCCATCACTGCACCTGCTGCTGCATCGCGTTGATCCGTTGCGCATGCTCCAGGGACTCCCGGAGCACATCCAAAGGCCTGGCCAGCATCTGTTCAGGGTCAACCTTCCAGAACCAGGCCAGGTCATAGGCCACCGCGATCAGTTCGGCGACGGTGCCGGCGCCGCACTCATGAAAAAACCGGCGACCGCCCAGCTCAGCGCGTTGAAGTCGGCGAGGTCCAACTGGTTCACCGACGAGGGCGGAATGCCGGCGCACACGGCGATGTATCGCGCGGCCACATCGAGATCGAGGCTGACGTCTTCGCCCTTGTCGATCTTGTACGGCAGCGCCTTGATTGCCCGCACTTCCTGCACCGTCGGGCGGCGCAGGGTGAGTTCAGTCAAAGGTTCGCCGTGGGCTTCAATGGCTACCTGCAGCTTTACTGTGTCGGTCATTGCCAAGTCCCCTTGATGCCCTCGAATTTGAGTTCGATCATCGCGTCGTCACCTTTGGCCACCGGCTCTTCCACCAGGTAGGCACCGGCCAGCACATAGACTTTGCCGTTGTTGAATTCGCAAGTGACGGTCATGTCGGTACCGCTGACCAGTTGCTTGAGCGGAAAGTCCGGGGTGTGCAGTGCGCTGACTTTGAACGATGGCGCGATGTCGGTTTCCTTGTAGAAGCCCGGCACCACGGTTTCGCGTTTTACCGCCAGCAAAGGCGCTTCGCAGCCGCCGCTGATGGTCAGTTGAGCGCCGTCCACTTTGACGTAGCAGGTGCCCGCAATCAGTTGACCCATGATGTTTCTCCCAAAAATAAGCCCGCTGCGTGAGCGGGCTGGAATCAGTTGCAAAAAGCGCGGGCCTTAAAGCGCCGCGTCGTACTGCAGGCGGAATTGGTTGAGCAGCGCAAACACACGCAACCCGTTGATGTAGTCCGGCGGGAACAACACGTTGATCCGGCTCGGATCCTGGCTGTCGCGCTCAACGATCAGGTGCTCGGCGAACAGCTCGGCGTTTTCCACATGGCCTTCCAGCTCCAGCTTGGCGTACTGGGCAATCAACTCGCCGCGCAGGGTGCTCGGCGTCACGATCGGCTGGCCGGCACCAAAACGCGTGCCGTCACTGGCCAGTTTGTGGCGCCCGTACTTGCTGGTGATCACGCTTTGCAGGCGGCGCACGATAAAGGCCGATTGATGCAGGGTTTCACTGTCCAGGTAGGAGTTGTCGGCCTGGCCGAAGGCGTTTTTCTGGTAGGTGGTAATCGCACGCTGGATGCGCACATAGCCGCCTTCGTAGTAAGCCGTGGCAATACCGTAATTGAGCAGCGACTGACGTTCGGTCAGCGTGAAACGCTCACTCGGCGCCGCAGGGTCGAGGCCTGGCAGGCTGCCGCTTTGGGTCGGACGGCTGGCGTCGGCGGAAATAAACACCGCGGTACGCGCCGCGAGCGCCGCTGCCTGAACCCAGAACGGCTGTGGCACACCCGGCTCCATGGCCTGGATGGTCACGTGCTGATCGTTGCGTGCCTGCCCGGCCGCCACCAGCGTACCGACGGTACCGCGTTTGGCCGTATAGACATGCCCGAACAGCTGTTTGGCCCAGGACCAGCGGCCGCTGTTGTCGTCCATCACGCCTTGCCAGGCGTTGAGGCTGGTCGTGTCGGCCCACGGCAGGCAGATGAACTCGAAGGGCTCGTCGCCCAACGCCGCCAGGGCGGCCAGTTGATCCGGTACACCGGCGCCGCCGGCCATCTTGCCGAGGGTTGCCGCGAGGCCATCGGGCGTCTGCTCGCCGTTGCTCTGGCCCAGGCGGTTGAGCTGCAGGTTGATGTCATTGCCGCTGTCGCCAGTCCATTTGGCGGTCAGCGTTACCGTGCCGTCGGCCGCCGCCGCCGTGACCGGCAGATCGGCACTGGCGTTGACTTTCAAGGCCAGGGCATTGGCCGCCACGGCAGCCGTCGCCCCGTTGACCACGCTGGCTTGCACCCGCACGCCGCCGACATACAGGCTCAGCACGCCGCCCTGGGTGGCTGCGCCGGTGAGTTTCAGGTCGGCCTTGGCCACGCTGCCCGACGTATTTTGCAGCGGCAGGCACCAGATCTCACCCACCGGGTCGCTTTTGCGAAAGGTCTCGTACATCGACGCCAGCATCGAGCCCTGGCCACCGATTCGCTTGGCCATCGCCACGCTCGACACCAGCACCAGGCTGCCGATTTCGGCGCTGGCAGCGTTGTCGTTGACCTGGCCGACAATCAGCCGGCGCAAGGTCGACTGGGCACTGTTGGCTGCCGAGTTATCCATCTCGGCGTAGAACAGCGGCACACGAATGTCCGCTGGAATATGACTGAATCCAATCGCCATTATTTGACTTCCTGTGGTTGTGCCGCTTCGGCGGCGTTGGTGGTGATGTCGCCATCGGCCAGACGCCGACGCCACCAGGCGTTGTCCGGAACTTCGCGCCCTTCGACCGGCAACAGATCGCCAGCCTCGGGGTCGGGTACGGAACGGCCGGCGACCGGCCGTACGGTGATGCGTGTACTCATGGTGTTACCTCGGCAGAAAAGGTCAGTTCCAGGCGCCCGTCGGGGCCTGGGTGTTGCAGGTTGGGGTCGGCCGGGTCGATGGCATCGACCCGCACCGTCACCCCGTTGAAGGACGGCAAAGCGTCCAGCTCCAGCTCGTGCCAGGTTTCCGCCGGCTGCGTGCTGAGGTTGCGTCCCAGCTGGAAACCCGTGGAAAAGCGCAGGCGATACAAGCCCCGCGTCTTGCCCAATAAAAGCCAATGACCACCGTCGTACTGGACAGGCTCGTAGAACCGCTCGGGTTTGAAGCCCACCAATGCACGCCAGAGCTCAGCACGTAACACATGCAGCTGGTCCATGGCCTGGGCCTGTTGACCCTCCGCAAAATCCAGCAACACGACCACGCCGAGATGCTCGCGAACGGTTTGCCGGCTGGTGTTTTGCGAACGGCTGGCAGCGGCCTCTTCGCGAAGGAGGGTCACCACCGCCTGAGGCGCGTTGAGCGCTGGCAGGTTTTGTAATGCGTCAAGATCAAGCCCGGCGTGGATCTGCTGGTTGAAGCCGGGGCAGTGCTCGCGCAGGTGCGTCAGTAATGGGGTGATTTTCATGGGGTTCACCGGGCAATAAAAAGCCCGCAAAAAGGCGGGCGGGTGAAGGACGTCGACGGCGCGACTTACTCAGTGGGGGACAAACCGCTCGCGCTGATCGTGCAGCGGTAGCTGTCTTTGCGCTTGCCACTGGCGGTCACGGTATTGATCGACCAGCGTCCCTGCATAAAACCTGGCCACGACTCATCCAGCAGCAACAAGCCTTCAGCGGCGAATGCAGGATTACCTGGGCATACCACATCGATCTTCAGCCCTTCACGCTCCACTCGGCGCATCTCACCCTCAGCCGCAGAACGTGCCTCTGCTTCGTTCTGACAGCGCTGCGTGACCTCTTTGAAAGGCTCGACCCCCACCTTCACCACGTGCTTATTACCCGCCGCCGCATCCCACCAGGACGCTTGTGCACCGCTATATTTGGCGCGGCTGGCCTCGGTCAGCCTGGCACTGATAAACGCGCGTTCCCCTGGACGGTTGTCATGCGTCAGCGAGAGCTGCACGTCCGGCAGCGTCTTGCCCGACAGTGAGGTGAGCTGGCCTTTTCGGCCCAGCACGTAGAATTCGTCAACGGGTTTGGCCACAGCATCGAAGCGTCTGGCCAAGCGTGTCAGCAAGGCCATATCGCTTTCGTTGGTCTGGTCAATATGCGAGATCTGCTTGTCTTCGAGGTCAGGCGCCACGCGTGGCGAATAACCGTAGCGCGTCGTCAATTGCCGAAACAGCGCCCCCAGAGTGACAGGCCCATGGCTGGCGGTACGGCGTTGCTTGAACGCGTCCAGGTCGAACGGTGCCGCTGTGGCCTCCAATACCAGGCGCATCGGGAACAGTGACGGCGTGCGCTTGGTGATCCTGAACTTGCCTTTGTCCACAAGGCCAGTTTCCAGATAGCCCACACGCAGACCAATTTTCCCTCCCATGTCAGGCAGGCCTTCAAGGCCCTCGATATCGAGTGTCAACTTCAGATGGTCCGAGGCGAAACCGGCCATATCGGAGTGCTCCCACTCCAGGAGGCGCTCGTTGAGCAGCGCGGCATTGGCCCCGTAGAGCTCCACCACCGGTGTATATCCAAGTGTCATGTTCGCTCCTTAGTCCCAGGCCGAAACGGGCTGTTTCGCGATGGGCTGCCTGTCCAGCTCCGGCACGATCACACTGACACCGGCCGGCAGTACTGCGCCCAGTTCTGCCAACCCAGGGTTCAGCCGCCACAACATTTCTTCTGCGGTATCGTCACAGCGACCCAGCTCGCGGTAGAGCAACAGGTTCACCGAGTCACCGGCAATACTTCGTGCGCTACGCATTGACGAACTCCTCAAGGACAAGCGACCAATTGATCACCATGGCGGTGCCATCATCGATCACACTGGATTGTTTTTCGGTGATCGTCTTGATGGTCCACAGGCCCCAACTGAGGCCCACGCCATCGACCAGCGGCAATGGCGCACGCAAGGCTTGCAGCGCGCGCAGCTCATGCAGCCGTGTCATGCCGGTTTCACGTGCGGCCTTACCGCCAAAGGTCAGCGTCTCGAGCGCCTGGCCAACCTGGCTGGACTTGGGTTTGCCGGCAATAATCGGCAGCCCGACCCACCCGCCAGTGCTGGCACGGTCCAGGGTGTCGTAGGCAAACCCTCGGGACAGCCCGAAAACAAACGAGCCCAATGCCATTTGTTGTCGCATCACACCCCTCCAATATCAGTCAATGCCGCATCACGTCGCGACCCCAGCAAGTCGTCCATCGACAACGGCGAAAATTGCGCTTCGATCTGTTGCACCACCAATTGCGCCAGTTGTTGATAGCTCACCTGCTCAGGTGCGTTGATGGTGATTTGCGGGGCGAAGTTGACTTGGCGGTTGTCAGCCTGAGCATTGTTCAAGTTTTTACTGACATCGGCGGGTGCCGGCAGACGGTCACTTGGACCGAAGAGCTTGTCACCGAGCCAGCTGCCGGCCTCACTGCCGAGCAAGCCACCAATGGCGCCGCCGACTGCTGTGCCGACACCGGGGAAGATCATCGTGCCTATGGCTGCACCGGCAGAAGCTCCGGCCCAGGCGCCACCTGCCGAGCTGAGCCCGGAACCGATGGCGTTGACGTCGCCGTTGCGTATGCCCTGAACCACGTCCATCGCCGTGTCGACATACCGCATCGGGCCCAAGCGACGTGCACCGACCGACTCCAGCTTGCTC
The DNA here is from genome assembly GCF_002813445.1 of Pseudomonas tolaasii NCPPB 2192. Taxonomy (NCBI): domain Bacteria; kingdom Pseudomonadati; phylum Pseudomonadota; class Gammaproteobacteria; order Pseudomonadales; family Pseudomonadaceae; genus Pseudomonas; species Pseudomonas tolaasii. Next base: position 2,836,321 of record NZ_PHHD01000001.1, on the reverse strand, counting down.
ATCGCGCCCACCAGGCCGGCGGCCGGTATATTGGGCGGATGATTCACGGGGGCGGCTGGACGCTCATGACTCAGAGGTAGCGAATATGGCTGAGCCTTGACGCGACTTTCGGCCGGCATGAGCGCCTGCTCGCGCGCCAGGGCTTCGATCAGCCCGGGCCCCCGGTTTGAGCCACGCGCAGGGGAAGCTATGCTTGCGCTCAGGCTGCTCGCCTGGGCAGTACCGGGTTGAATCCTCTGGATTGGAGCGCCCGCATTGAAGCCCAACGAATAAGCAGGAAACAGTGACTGAACGCCACGTCCAATGGACTCGCGCCACGTTGCGAGGCGGCCACCGGTCTTGGCCGGGGCACGTGGCGTGCTTGACGGCGCCGACGCAAGCGGCGGCTTTTTCTGTGCAGTGTGTGGTTTCTGCGGGTTCTGTGAACGCTGTTTTTTCTGAGCCCTCTGGTTTCGCTGCGATTTCGATCCAGCGGCATTTTTTCTTGCGCCTGAGGATCCCTTGCGACCGGAACGCCCATCGCCCAGCGGCTTTTGGGCTGCGTTCGCACAGCAGCACGACTTTTCCTCTTTGAAACCGTCGCTCTTGAACAGTTTGCCAACCCCCCCCGGCAACTTGCCCAACGTCAGGTCGACCACATTACCCGTCACCCGGGTTTTGATCGTGTCACCCAGGCCCGAAAAAAACTGGGTGAACACAGGCGACAGTACCGGCAAAATCACTGCCTCTGCGGTTTTGACGGTGGTGGCGGCACCCGCCGAGTCGCCGGCCCAGCTGTTGGCGCTGTTCATCACAGCTGTTTTGGCTTCAAGCCACGTGGGCTCCAACAGCACCGGCGCAGGCTCAAGCGTCTTGGCCAGGCGCTCTGCGCTTTGGGTGGACTCTTCGCGCAATACCGTGGTTGATTTCTCCGGGGGAAGTTTCGAACCAAACGTCAGGCTGGCATTGGACTGCTGAAAAGCCGCGACCGGGTCAAGGCGCTCGATGTTACGTATCGTCAAGGCTTCACGGGTCACGCGCCGATCATCCACCTTGCTCGATTTGAACACTGTGCTATTGCTCTGATCAGCCTGCCCGTTGGTTCTCGGCGGGTTAAGGTCCACGGTTTTGAAACCCGACAGCGAGCTGTGCAGCGCCTCCACGCTCCTGCGCAACAAGCCCAGGGACAATGAAAGACCACTGAGCTCCAGGCCTGCGTGGCTCAGCGCCAGACTTGTCGACTCTGCGGCGGCCGCCTCACCAGAACGTTCAGCTGCCAACGCGCCAGAGCGGAGGATCGCAGCCTCCTTGCCGACGAGTTCCTGGCCATCCCTGGCCGTGCCATACGCCAATGAATACTTGTCCTGCATCCCGCTTACTCCTGTTTAACGCCAAGGCGAGTGATCGCGATGTCGTAGCGGCGCAATGCTTTGCCGGCGTCCCAGTCGAGGATCTCTGCCTCATTGACCGAGTAAATCAGCGGCACCACATCGAGGATTACTTCGATGTCGCGCTGCGAAAGAAGTCCGCCGGTTTGTTTAAAAAATCGTCGATGCGCTCCTGCAGTTCCGTCCAGTCGGGCACGGTCAGGCCGGCGAGGTCGGGGATCATCAGGCCGGTGCAGTGAGCGGTGATGAACTCGGCACGCTCTTTGTTCGTGGCGAGTTTTTTCATGGCTTTGGTGGCGCGCAACGCGGGCATTTCCAGGCTCAACCCGGTCAGGCTGCGGCCGGCGGCATCCAGGGGCAGCAGCAGTTGCACCTGCTCATACTGCGAAGGTCCATCGGCTTCGCCGAGGAAGAACGACGCAGGACGTGTCGACATCTCGTGTACGTATTGGGCGATGCTCACGTAGTCCGGGCGCTTGAGCTGATCGAGCTCTTTTTCCGACAGGCCGGTGGCGAGTTTCGCCAATTCGAAGAACTGGTCGTCCTCGTCATCACCGGCCCGGGCCAGCGCGTCTTTTTGCGCGGCGTAGTACAGCGGTTTGAGTTGTACCTGCTCGATCGTCGCGCCGGTGTCGGCGGTGATCGGCGAGAGCAGGATGTGCAGCGGTGGCATCCAGGCCATGGGCAATTCCTTATAGAAACGTGGCTGAAAAGCGATCTGAAGCATAGTGCGGTCAAATGTGGGAGCTGGCTTGCCTGCGATGGCATCACCTGGGTGCAGCTGACAGACCGAGTCGCCTGCATCGCGGGCAAGCCCGGCTCCCACATTGACCGTGCCCACTTCACATCACGGTCGCGCTTAAGGCATCAGCACGGCACGGCGCGCATCACCCAGAATGTCGACGCCGTTGAGCACGAACTTCTGGGTGCGCACGTCGATGTCGATCACCGGAATGCCGTTTTCCAGGCGGTTGTAGGTGCGGCAGGACAGCTCCAGGGTGGTGGTGGGTTTGTCGCCCATTTTCAGCGGCGCCTCAGCCAGGCTTTTCAACTTGCCGCCGACCGTGTGGTAGGTGAAGTAAGTCTTGCCGTCCTGATCCTGGCCGGCTTCGCGCACATTCAGCAGGATGTCGTCACCCAGCCGCACGCCCAGCGCCAGCATGATTTCCGGGCCTGCACCTTGCAGCTCCAGGGTCGCGTTGAGCGCTTTGGCGCTCTTGGCCATTTCCTCGACGATGAAGCGCCCGCCGGTCATAAGCTCCATATCGAAATCGATTTTCGGCGGGGAGAAAGACGTGACCGTCGCGGACAGCGGCAGGCCTTGAAGGGTGGCCGCGATGGCCTGTCTTACACGGTTGGTAAACATTAGAGAACGTCCTCCAGGAACTGCTCGATGATTTCATCGCGGGCATTGAGTTGATAAATCATGTGTTCGTTCGGCGCGTAGCGGCCGTAGTCGATGACGATGAACCAGGTGCCGTTCTTGTACTTCTCGACACTGTTGAGTTCCGGGTGCAGGTACACGCTGCCGCCAGGAATGGTTTCGTCGGCGACCAGGGTTTGCAGCCAGTCGTTGATGCGTTTGACCTCCTGGTCCATGAAGGACTTGGTGAGGTTCTTGGCCATGGCTTTCTGGCCGGCCTTGACCAGCTTGCGGCTGATGGCATCTTCCAGGCCCACATAGCTGATGAACTTGCCGGTGATGGAGCGGTTACCCAACAGCGAAAAACCGCCGAGGATGGTGCGGGCGTAGTAGCTCACGCCGTAGCGGTTAAGCAGGTCGCCTTCGGTGGAGGTGTCGAGGATGTTGTACTCGACCACGCGGGAAACGTCCTCGGCGAACGTCACCTGGTTGCCCGGGCTTTCCCACTGCTTGACCTTGGCCAGTGCGGCGATAGCCAGCGAAGACGGCGACAGGAACACGTTCTTCTTCGCGGCCTTGGAGTACACCGACGGCATGTTGTGCACCAGCAGGCAACGGTCGAAGCCGAGGTCGGCACCGCCCAGCTCGCCGCTGTAGGTCACTTGGTCGGCGACGCTGGCGTCCTTGCCATCGAGCACCACACGGGCCTTGATGCGCTTGCCGAAGGAAGCAAACTCACCGGCCACCGCCTTGGTGCCGGTGAAGCCCGGCGCGCCGATGATGGTCAGGTCTTCCGGTACACCCGCCAGCGCCGCCAGGCCCAGCTTGCGGCCCGTGGTGGGCTCGTTGCCGCCGATCACATTGTTGATCGTGTCGGCCGGAGTCGCGCCCTCCTCCACAATCACCACGTAGACCGGCACCTTGACCACTTTGAGGATCTGGTACACCGCCTGAAACAGCGTGCCCGACTCGGCGCCGGTGGGGTCCAGCAGCGCCTGGGTGGTGAAGCTGTTGATGCGAAACGGCGCGTTTTTCGGGATCGACGCGTGGGCGTTCGGCGCGGTGCCGACCAGGCCAATCACGTTATCGCCCAGGCCACCCATGGCCTCGGGGGATTCGGTGGCATTCACGGTGATGCCGTTGTGCTCGAAGTTCAAAACCTCAGCCATGGTCAGTCAGCCTTCTTTGGGGTGGAGTTGAGGACGCTGGTGAGTTCCAGGCGGCCAGCGGTGCGCAGGGCGGATGCTTCGACGTCGAGCAGTTCCAGCTCCTCGCCAGCGGTGGACCAGTGGCCACCTCCGGTGGGGAACGGGATGAGGACGGTGTAGGTTTGGCGGTTGTGCATGGTGGGAGTTCTCCGGGTCGAAAACGCCAAAGCCCCTGCGGGAGGGGCTTTGGGGAGGCGAAAAAAAACCGCTTTCGCGGCGGGTTATTTCAGAAAGGCTGGCAGTTCCGGCCACTCAAGCATCGAAGGTGCCCCGCCCTGCTCAGGGATATCGCGAAGAGCCTTTCGATAGGCAACCACTTCGGCTCGCTGGGCATCGGTGGCCGGGTAATCCAGCAGTTGAGTAAAATCGGTGCTACGCAGCAGCTGGTCACGGCGCGCCCGCACGGCGGCCCACTCCACACCTGGCATGGGCGTGGCAAGCAATGGAGTGACATTTTCAGTATTTGCAATTTCGGACATAAGATTCCCCTTAACTAAACACAACTTTTTCAGCCAAAGACAGCTTGGCCTTCAAATCACCCTGGGCAAACAACCGCCCATTACCGACGCGCATCGTATCAATTCGAACAGTGGTGTAATAAATAGCGGGAATCAAAATACGCATAACAACATTTCCGTTCGAATCGACATACACAGCAGGCGCCATGTTGCCAAATGTTGAAACACTGTGAAGAGAGCGTTCCGGTTGATAGCAATACCCCACCAATGTTTCGTCAATAATTTTTGCGGTACCGTAGCTATACCCTTTGATATTAAACCAAAACATTTCAGAGTTAACATTGATGTTCAATGGCACTTTGAAATGCATGTAGACGTTTGCCATATTCCCCAGTTCGGTTGTCACGAACTCGCCTTGCGACAAGGGAATGATTTTGACCCCTGCACCGTCGACACCGCCTGTCGTATAAACATGCCCTTGAAACAAATTTCGACGAATAGTCCCCAGTGCGGCGGGATCACCCTCAACATCCTTCAGGTTGCGCCACTCATTAAACTGTGCGAGCGCCCCCGCCATTGTCGTATTGATGCTGCCGATTTTTCCATTGACCGCAGTGGTCAAGTTGTTTGCCGCCGTCACCAGCGACGCAATAGTCGTTTCCAGACTCACGTTTAAACTCCTGAACTAGTTATGCCTTAACGGCTCGATTCCAGCGACATCACACGAAACAGCATTTCGGTATGACGGGCCATATTGTCGATATTTGCGGTAGCCAGTACTGCAATATCTTCCACCAACAAAATATTGAGATTGTCACTCCCCACCACAATCGTCACGCTGTCCGCCGGCAACGGCGAAATATCCAGCGTGAACTTTTGCAGTACCCGCGCCGCTGCCGCTTTATACGTCAGCAACTTCCCCGCGACGGAATACACCGCCAGTAACGTCCCACTGGCAAGGTAAAAACCGAACTCGCCAATTTCATACTCGCCGTCGCCGTCAAACAGCGCGGCCATCCTGAGTTGCCGGTCGCCCAGGTCTTCGTAATCCGCAATGGCGACCCGTTGGCGCTCATCACGCAACGCCACTTCCGTGCCGTCGGGGTTGTAGCGCCCGGTGCCGGCGCCGATGTGGGTGATTTCGCCTTTCAGGCCTTGGTTCTTTGCCTGCAGCACTTCATCCAAACCCTTGGAGGTGAAGCGCACCAGGCGCGTAATGTCATCTGTCATGGCTGCGCCCTGAGGTCGTAGTCGTTAATGGTGAAGTGCCGGGCGAACCCGGCACCGTTAAGCCGGGCGGCCAACCCGAATTCAGGCAACACGCCTTCAAGCTGCAGCTCGCCATCCGTCAGGGGGGTGTGGGCTGCGCTGCTGAAGGACACGACGCCCCGTAGCTTCACGTCAGGCAAGGCACCCGGTTGGCTGTCATCCAGAATGCTCAGCCCCGGGTCTGCGGCTGCGGCGAGCCGCAACCCTTGGGCGGTTTCATGCACGATCGTGATCGTTGCCCGGTCACGCTCGCTTTGCGCTGCGTTGACGCGACGAATCAGCCGGTTGTGATCACCGCTCGACCAACTGCGCCCGATGATTGCCTGCACATCGAAGGTGTACGGCAAACCCACCGGGCGTTGCTGGTACCAGGCGCTGATATTCGGCGTAAAGCCCAGCGACTCCACCGCATGACTCAAGGCTTTGGGCGTACCCGCCTGACGCTGTATCTGCCAGGACAAAGCCACCGTCAGGCGCTTTTCTGCCTCGCTGGCGTCCGCATCCCATTCGCTGACACCGCGGTCGGTGGCCAGGTAAGGAAGAAACCCGGCAGGCGTTTGCATTGGATTCATCAGTGCCGGAAACGGCGGCGTCACCCGATCGAGCAACCGGCCAAACCCCAGGTCCAGCGCCTTCTCCAGCGGCGAACTGTTGGCGGGCAACAAACTCGCGTTGAGATCACTCATAGCGTGTGCACCTCCACTTCGACGCCCGTGCAATACGGGGCCTGGAACGCGGTGCTGACAATCGGCGCCAAAGGCTCAAGGATTTGCAGTTGCACGGCGCCCGCGCTGTGGATGGCGTAGTCGATCCAGCTCGGGTCGACTCGGCCTTCAAGGCGGTGGCAGGACTCGGCATAGTCGCGCAGCAGTTTTTGAGCGGCGACCTGGGTGAGGCCGGAGTCCGGGCCAGCGTTGATTTTGGCGACCACGCGAATGGTGTAAGGCAAGATTTGCGCGCCTTGTACCGTGACGAGGTCCGTCTCCGGTCGTACATCCGGCCGTGCGAAATGGCGGCGTACGCCGTCAAGTAAATCTCTGGACGGCGTGCCATCCCCTTCCCTTGAAAGAACGGTGACCATCACTTCACCGGGCGCGGTTCGACGGCCATTGCCGTCCTTGACCTGCGCCGCATAGCCGTCCGGGTCAAAGGTATAGCTGACCGTCACTACGCCCGGCGTTGCGCTTTGCACCTTCACCGATGGCCGCTCGCCGAGGGTGAACACCTCGCGGCGATACTGCATGCGCGAGCCGGCCGCCGGAGCGTGGGGCGCGAGGTAATAACGCAGTCGGGCGTCATCGTCGCTTTCCAGGGTTGGCGGCACTGGCGGGAAGGCGGCCGGGTCGCCGAGGTCGAGTACCTGACGCTCCAGGCCCATGTCGGCCAGGCGGGCGTCCAGGTTGCTGCCGGTGGCCCACCACGCCAGCATCTGCTTGATGCGGGCGTTGTATTTGCGTTCGTGGGTTTGCAAACGCACGCAAAAGGCTTCGAGCGCCAGGGTCAGCAGTTCGCTTTCGTTGTCGAGGCTGACCTTGAGTTTGGCCGCGCTTTGCGGGGCGCGGGTGGCGACGTAGTCGACGACAAACGTCTTGAATTCAGCCAGCAGCGGTTCGAACTCGTCGACCGCAATGATGGCCGGTTCCGCCAGCTGGTTCTGGCCGGGGATCAGCATGCTCATGTCACGACCTCGAAAGTGTGTTGGCGGTTTTTCCAGGTGCCGGCAAAACGCAGCAACAAGCCGTTGCCTTGGCGGGTGGCGACAATGACGTGGGGCTGAAAGTCGCCGATGCCGTTCTGGGGGGTGTAGAACGCCTGGGCGGCATGACTTTGAGCGAGGATCAACAGGTCGTCGCCCAGGGTCCGGCCGAGCAGTTCCGGAATTTTGGAGCCATACAGCGGGCGCTTCTGACGAGTGCCCACGGGGGTCGTCAGCGCTCGGGTGGCACGCTGCACAAATTGCAGCCAGTCATCGACGGCTGCCCCGGTGTTGCGATCGATGCCGATCATGGGATGTCCTTATCACGGGCTGATGACCCGGCCCTGGTGATCCACCACCGGGCCGCTGAAGTGAGCGCCGCCGGCATCCAGCAACAGGCCGGTGCCACCGATTTGCAGGGCGATGCTCTGAGGCGTGACCGTCAGGCTGGCAGCGCCGACCTTGACGTCCACTTGCTCGCGGGAGCCGCTGAAGGTGGTGGGGCCGTTGACCCAATTGAAGGTATGGCTGGCGTCGTCGTAGTCACTCTGAGTGCCATCCTGATGGCGCCGCCGCGTCAGGGTGGCGACGCTGGAGACCGGCGGAAACTGGCTACTGTTCAAGCCGAACAAGGCTACAGACTGACCGCCACCTTCCCCGCCACCGTAGTTGAACAACAGGCATTGCTCACCCACCGACGGCAGGCGGGTTTCAGTTTGCGCGCCGGCACTGGGGTTGAAAAAACGGATGGCGGGTGTGAGCAATTCGCCGTGGCTGACCTTGCAGGTGTTGCTGGCAGGGTCGACCTCTTGGCACACGCCAATACGGCAGAAACTTTCAGCGCGCCGGTAGAGGTCTTCGAGCTGGGCTTCCATTTCCGCCAGGCGCTCGACGATCGGGCCCAGCTGCATGCGTAACAGCGCGTCGAACATGGGCTACTCCGCCAGTGGTTTGTATTGATCGGGGTCATTGATGTCGGAAGCGTCCCAGGTGCAGGCAAAGAGCGGCGTGCCTGTAGGATCTTCGAGCAACGGAGGCCCGAGGTAGAGGGTTTGGTTGAAGGAAACGACCCAGGTGTCGTAGCTCATTTCCGCACTGGCCTGCATCGACGGCACGGCAATAATGGCGCTGGGCAAGTCACACTGTTGGGGTGGCAAGCCCCAGCGGTTGTCCACGGCCAGGTCCATCAGTTGGCTGGCCAGATCGCAGGCATCAAAAGCAGCCGCCCCGCCGCCGACGATGGCCTTGAGCGAAATCGACAACACATGGGCCTTGCGACCCTCCAGTGAGCGAAAGCCGGGGCCGTTGCTTTCAACGGTGATCAACACGCCGGTTTTATCGACCGCGTCCTGAAACTCCTGGTGATTGCCGACACGCAATTGCGGGAACGCGCTTTTCAACGCGTCCCCAATCGCCATCGGCAGTTGGGAAGGCTTTTGGATAAGGGTCATCTGCTTGTTCCTTGCTGCGCTTATGGCTGATCCGGCCGGGTCGGCGGCGCGTCATTGATCCCGATGCGCTTGGCCGCCCAGCGCTCATAAAGGCCGATGGCGACATCGGCTCCGGCCATGGCGGTCAGGCAACCAATCGCGCCGGCGGTCCACAGCGACATGCCGGCGGCATAGCACAGCATCAGTGCTGAAACCCCGCACACCATGCACGCCCCGGACCTCAGGGCCAGGCGCCGGATCAGCGACCAGCCACGGGCGCCGTCCTTGTCTGCGCGCCACATCTCTCCGGAAACGCCGCCAATCAAGGCCAATATGATCACCAGCCAGATAGGCATTTCCGCTAACGCTTGCTGCTCGTTTGTCATGTCACGCCTCCTGGCTGAGCGGTAGATAGTCCATGCTTCATTTACAAATGCTTCGATAGGTAGGCATTCCAAAAAGCCCGGTCGCCCGGGCTTTTCAGTAATGATTTCCTCGAACGTTCGGCGCTACTGGCGCGGTACGGTTCTTTCCTCAATGTTTTTCCGACCACGATCCCTGTCTGCCGGATAACTGCTTCTGGTGCTTTACGCTGCACACCCGGGTCAGTTGCCAACCCTCTGAACCGTTATAAGGCCGGTTCATCGCTGCCTGTTTTTTAAAGCGGTGAAACTAAAGAGCGTCGGCATCCTTGCCGGGTGTTGCCTGGCATCCCTGCCATCGCACAGATGGCGTCCTTGCCGGTGTTGCGTGCCTTCCTTGTCTTCCTCAGCGGCATCCTTGCCGCCTCCACCAAGCCTTGTCGGCTGGCTTGAGATGAAGAATATGCATGTATGCATATACAGTCAATGCACAAATGCATTTATTTTTGCCGAGCAAATGCATAAATGCATTTGCGGCCTTGCAGGCCAGGGGTTTGCCGATTTTCTACAGACGAAAAAAAGCCCGCGCATTGGCGGGCTTTGTCTTACGGGAGAAGGTTAACGGGCGTACATGCCCCACCAGAACACATGGCCGAGGATGCTGATTTGCTCATCCTGGATATCCTGAAAACTGTAGTCTTCATCCGGGTGCTCATCGCGATTGAAACTGCGCAGGCGAATCCCGGAAGGCAGACGGTAGAGCTGTTTCACGCGCAATTGACCATTGTGGTTGATGGCGTACAAATCGCCGTCCACGATGTCACCAATGCCACTCTTGCCCGCATTCACCCCCACCGTCGCGCCGTCACGCAGCACCGGCAACATGCTGTTGCCGCGCACCGTCACACACTTGGCCTGGTCGAACTGCACACCGTTGTGGCGAAGGCTGCGCTTGCCGAATCGCAGGCTGGCCTTCTCGCTTTCCTCGATGACGAATCTTCCTGATCCAGCAGCCAATTCAACCTCGCGCAGAAAGGGGATCGACACCTCGTCGTCATTAACGGGGGTGTCGTCGTCCCACAGGCTTATGTCCTTGAGTTCCGAATGCATCGGGTCACGCCCATCCTCGCGCGAAACGCCCACCGCCGCGCGCCCGCGCAGCTGGTCGGTGCTCACACGAAAGTATTCGGCGATGCGGGAAATGTGTTTGTCCGACGGGTCAACGATCTTGCCGCTGAGGATCCGGGACAACGTGGATTGAGGCACGCCGGTACGCCGGTGAAGCTCCGTGGGGGAGATCCGGTCGCGGTCCAGCAGTTCTCTTAAGACGATCGATACGTTGCGTTTTTGCATAACGGGGATGATGCCGGGGGATTTCGGGGTTGGCAAATGCTAATTTGCATATTTTATGCATTCTACTCGCCACAGTTGGGGCGTTCCTTTTTGACGACTTCCACTGGCAGTTTACGAACTGCGAACCCCCGACCTCGCATGTTAACCTTGCCGCCATCGCAAAATCGCAGGGCCAAGCGCCCCATCTTTGCCCCACTCCTTTCAACGAATTTGCCTACGACCCAATGAGTAAAGCCACTTCAGATCTGTCCTCCCACACCCCGATGATGCAGCAGTACTGGCGCCTGAAAAACCAGCACCCTGATCAGTTGATGTTCTATCGCATGGGCGACTTCTACGAGATCTTCTATGAAGACGCAAAGAAGGCGGCCAAGCTGCTGGACATCACGCTCACCGCGCGCGGGCAGTCGGCAGGGCAGTCGATTCCGATGTGTGGCATTCCTTATCACTCGCTGGAAGGCTACCTGGTCAAGCTGGTGAAGCTGGGCGAGTCGGTGGTGATTTGTGAGCAGATCGGCGACCCGGCAACGAGCAAGGGGCCCGTGGAACGCCAGGTGGTGCGCATTATTACGCCGGGCACGGTGAGTGATGAGGCGCTGCTGGATGAGCGTCGCGACAACCTGATTGCGGCGGTGCTGGGTGACGAGCGTCTGTTTGGCCTGTCGGTGCTGGACATCACCAGCGGCAACTTCAGCGTGCTGGAGATCAAGGGCTGGGAAAACCTGTTGGCGGAGCTGGAGCGTATCAACCCGGTGGAGTTGTTGATTCCGGATGATTGGCCGAAGGACTTGCCGGCGGAAAAGCGCCGTGGGACCAAGCGTCGGGCGCCGTGGGATTTCGAGCGGGATTCGGCGCTGAAAAGTCTGTGCCAGCAATTCTCGGTGCAGGACCTCAAAGGCTTCGGTTGCGAAACCCTGACCCTGGCCATCGGCGCCGCCGGTTGCCTGCTCGGTTATGCGAAAGAAACCCAGCGCACCGCCCTGCCGCACTTGCGCAGCCTGCGCCATGAGCGCCTGGACGATACCGTGGTGCTGGACGGCGCGAGCCGTCGCAACCTGGAGCTGGACACCAACCTGGCCGGCGGGCGCGACAATACCTTGCAATCGGTGGTCGACCGTTGCCAGACCGCCATGGGCAGCCGTTTGCTGACCCGTTGGCTGAACCGTCCGCTGCGCGACCTGACGGTGCTGCAAGCGCGCCAAACGTCCATTACCTGTCTGCTGGATGGCTACCGTTTCGAAAAGCTGCAGCCGCAATTGAAAGAAATCGGCGACATCGAGCGTATCCTGGCGCGGATCGGCCTGCGCAATGCGCGACCACGTGACCTCGCGCGCCTGCGCGATGCCCTCGGCGCCCTGCCGCAATTGCAGGAAGCGATGACCGAGCTGGACACGCCGCACTTGCAACAGCTGGCCGTGACCACCGGCACCTATCCGGACCTCGCAGCCCTGCTGGAAAAAGCCATTATCGATAATCCGCCGGCGATCATTCGTGATGGCGGCGTGCTGAAAACCGGTTACGACACCGAGCTGGACGAGCTGCAATCCCTGAGCGAAAACGCCGGGCAGTTCCTCATCGACCTGGAAGCCCGCGAAAAAGCCCGTACCGGCCTGGCCAATTTGAAGGTCGGCTATAACCGTGTTCACGGCTACTTTATTGAGTTGCCGAGCAAGCAGGCCGAGTCGGCGCCTATCGACTATCAGCGTCGCCAGACCCTGAAAGGTGCCGAGCGCTTTATCACGCCGGAATTGAAAGAGTTCGAAGACAAGGCGTTGTCGGCCAAAAGCCGCGCCCTGGCGCGGGAAAAGATGCTGTATGAAGCGTTGCTCGAAGACCTGATCAGCCGTCTTGCGCCACTGCAGGACACCGCCAGCGCCCTGGCGGAACTGGATGTGCTGAGCAACCTGGCCGAACGCGCGCTGAACCTTGATCTGAACTGCCCGCGCTTTGTGAGCGAACCGTGCATGCGCATTGTGCAGGGGCGCCACCCGGTAGTGGAGCAGGTGCTGACCACGCCGTTCGTCGCCAACGACCTGTCGCTGGATGACGACACGCGCATGCTGGTGATTACCGGCCCGAACATGGGCGGTAAATCCACCTATATGCGGCAAACGGCATTGATCGTGTTGCTGGCGCATATCGGCAGTTTTGTACCGGCAGCCAGTTGTGAATTGTCGCTGGTCGACCGCATTTTCACGCGGATCGGTTCCAGCGATGACCTGGCCGGTGGCCGTTCGACCTTTATGGTGGAAATGAGCGAAACCGCCAACATCCTGCACAACGCCACCGAGCGCAGCCTGGTGCTGATGGATGAAGTGGGACGCGGCACAAGTACGTTCGACGGCCTGTCGCTGGCATGGGCGGCGGCCGAGCGTCTGGCCCATCTGCGCGCCTACACGCTGTTTGCCACGCACTATTTTGAACTGACGGTGTTGCCTGAAAGCGAGCCGCTGGTGGCCAACGTGCACCTGAATGCCACTGAGCACAACGAGCGCATCGTGTTCCTGCACCACGTATTGCCGGGCCCGGCCAGCCAGAGTTACGGTTTGGCCGTGGCGCAGTTGGCCGGCGTGCCGAACGAGGTGATCAGCCGCGCCCGCGAGCACCTCAGCCGCCTGGAAACCACAGCCCTGCCCCACGAAACCGTGGTAGCCAGCCCGGTCAAGGCCAAGAGCAAAAACAGCGCGCCGCACCAGAGCGACATGTTCGCCAGCCTGCCCCACCCGGTGCTGGATGAGCTGGCCAAACTTGATCTGGACGACATGACGCCGCGCAAAGCGCTCGAAATGTTATATGCACTGAAGGTTCGGATATAACGCTAAGGCTTGCAAGCTGGTAGACTCTCGCGCGGTTTGGGATGCTGCAGGCTTTTAGCCTGGCCTGCAGACTATCGCTCCCGAACCTCGCGAGCCCTGCCACAAAGGGTTTCGCTGCCGCCGCCTGAGGAGAAAATTAGAAATGACCTTCGTCGTCACCGACAACTGCATTAAGTGCAAGTACACCGACTGCGTAGAAGTGTGTCCGGTGGACTGCTTCTACGAAGGCCCGAACTTCCTGGTCATCCACCCGGACGAGTGCATTGACTGCGCCCTGTGTGAACCTGAATGCCCGGCCGTCGCCATTTTCTCCGAGGACGAAGTCCCGGCGGAAATGCAGGAATTCATTCAGCTGAACGTCGAGCTGGCGGAAATCTGGCCGAACATCACTGAACGCAAGGATCCGATGCCGGATGCAGCGGAGTGGGATGGCAAAAAAGGCAAGATTGCCGACCTCGAACGCTGATAGCGTCGCCTCCCATAAAAAAAGGCCCCTTGCGGGCCTTTTTTGCGTTTCGGGTAAACGGTTTCACTTTTCTGCGGGCAAAAAAAAGGGGCGGTATGACCCGCCCACATTTTTTCCCTAGTCCCTGTGTTCCTTTTCATCATCCTGATGAATCGCATCCCGCGACGTTCCTTGACCACCGTTCCTTGATGGCTGTGTCAATCCGTGGACACAGGACTGATGTTAGAGAGTTCCGCGGGAAGTTCAACGGGATCCAACCGGACGGCTGACAGACTCACGCGTTAGAGAATCGATAATTAATTGTTATTTTTCAAACAGATAGAAAAGTCTTCCCGCATTTCAAGCCGTACACACCCGGTAAAAAACCCAAACACTTACGGAAAAGTAAGTGAATGCTTACACGCGCAATTGCGTAAAAGCGTAACCGGCCCCCTTGATGGATCGCCAGGCAAGAAAAAGCCCCGGCATGCCGAGGCTTTTTTCCTTATGGCCGCCTCAATCGTCGCTGACCGTGATCGTCGGCATCGCCGGTGCGGCGGCCTCCTGCAGCACGATGCGCGCGCCCACATGACGGGCCAGTTCCTGATAGACCATCGCGATCTGGCTGTCCGGCTCAGCCACCACGGTCGGCTTGCCACCGTCAGCCTGCTCGCGAATCAGCATCGACAGCGGAAGTGAAGCCAGCAACTCAACCCCGTACTGGGTCGCCAGTTTCTCGCCACCGCCTTCACCGAACAGGTGCTCGGCATGGCCGCAGTTGGAGCAGATGTGCACGGCCATGTTTTCGACCACGCCCAGCACCGGGATATTGACCTTGCGGAACATCTCCACGCCTTTCTTCGCATCCAGCAGCGCCAGGTCCTGCGGCGTGGTGACAATCACCGAACCGGCCACCGGGACTTTTTGCGCGAGGGTCAGCTGGATATCACCGGTGCCTGGCGGCATGTCGATGACCAGGTAGTCGAGGTCGCCCCAGGCGGTCTGGGTGACCAGTTGCAACAGCGCGCCGGAGACCATTGGCCCACGCCAGACCATCGGCGTGTTGTCGTCGGTGAGGAAGGCCATGGACATCACTTCCACGCCCAGCGACTCAATCGGCACAAACCATTTCTGGTCCTTGACCTTCGGTCGCGTGCCTTCGGCGATGCCGAACATCACGCCCTGGCTGGGGCCGTAGATGTCCGCGTCGAGAATCCCAACGCGTGCGCCTTCACGCGCCAGGGCCAGGGCCAGATTGGCCGCCGTGGTGGATTTCCCGACGCCGCCCTTGCCGGACGCCACCGCCACCACGTTCTTGACGTTGGCCAGGCCCGGAATTTGCGCCTGGGCCTTGTGCGCGGCGATCACACACTGGATGTCGACCTTGGCCGAACGCACGCCGTCGAGGCCTTCGATGGCCATTTGCAGCATTTGCGCCCAGCCACTTTTGAACAGGCCCGCGGCATAGCCAAGTTCCAACTGGACCGACACCTGGTCGCCCTGGACCTCGATGGCGCGTACACAGCCGGCGCTGACCGGGTCCTGGTTCAAATAGGGGTCGGTGTACTGGCGAAGAACGGCTTCCACCGCTGCGCGATTGACGGCGCTCATGGGCTACTCCCGAAAAAAGACTGACTGAAACAGGCGGCTATCCTAACCGTTCCAGGCGTCCAACGGCATGCTTTCGAAGGCCGGGAAGATTCGGAAACAGCCTCACGGGGTGAAATATATTTCCCGGCGCTTTATAGTGGCCGACCTCCGTTTCATCAAGTAGCCGAGCCCCATGTCCGAGCCACGCAAGATCCTCGTCACCAGCGCCCTGCCCTATGCCAATGGTTCCATCCATCTTGGCCATATGCTTGAGTACATCCAGACCGATATGTGGGTGCGCTTCCAGAAGCATCGCGGCAATCAATGCATTTATGTCTGCGCGGACGACGCCCACGGTTCGGCCATCATGTTGCGCGCCGAAAAGGAAGGGATCACCCCGGAACAACTGATCGCCAACGTGCAGGCTGAACACAGCGCCGACTTTGCCGAGTTCCTGGTGGATTTCGACAATTACCACTCGACCCACTCCGAAGAAAACCGCGAGCTGTCGAGCCAGATCTACCTGCGGTTGAAGGAAGCCGGGCACATCGACCAGCGTTCGGTTACCCAGTATTTCGACCCGGAAAAGAAAATGTTCCTGGCCGACCGCTTCATCAAGGGCACCTGCCCCAAGTGCGGCACTGAAGACCAGTACGGCGACAACTGCGAAAAATGCGGCGCTACCTACGCGCCGACTGACTTGAAGAACCCGAAGTCGGCCATCTCCGGCGCTACGCCGGTGCTGAAGGACTCCCAGCACTTCTTCTTCAAGCTCCCGGATTTTCAGCAAATGCTGCAAACCTGGACCCGCAGCGGTACCTTGCAGGACGCCGTGGCCAACAAACTCTCCGAATGGCTCGACAGCGGCCTGCAACAATGGGACATCTCCCGTGATGCACCGTATTTCGGTTTCGAGATTCCGGGCGAGCCGGGCAAGTATTTCTACGTGTGGCTGGATGCGCCCATCGGCTACATGGCCAGTTTCAAAAACCTCTGCGACCGCACCCCGGGGCTGGACTTCGACGCCTTCTGGGGCAAAGACTCCACTGCCGAGCTGTATCACTTCATCGGCAAGGACATCGTGAACTTCCACGCGCTGTTCTGGCCGGCGATGCTCCAGGGTTCGGGCTACCGCAAGCCAACCGGCATTGCCGTGCACGGTTACCTGACGGTCAACGGCCAGAAAATGTCCAAGTCCCGTGGCACCTTTATCAAGGCGCGCACCTATCTGGACCACCTGTCGCCGGAATACCTGCGCTACTACTACGCCTCCAAGCTGGGCCGTGGCGTGGACGACCTCGACCTCAACCTGGAAGACTTCGTACAGAAGGTCAACTCGGACCTCGTAGGCAAAGTCGTCAACATCGCCAGCCGTTGCGCCGGTTTCATCCACAAGGGCAACGCCGGTGTGCTGGTGAATGAAAACGCCGCGCCGGAATTGACCGACGCATTCCTGGCCGCCGCGCCAAGCATTGCCGACGCCTATGAAGCCCGCGACTTCGCCCGTGCCATGCGCGAAATCATGGGCCTGGCCGACCGTGCCAACGCCTGGATCGCCGACAAGGCACCGTGGTCGCTGAACAAGCAGGAAGGCAAGCAGGCTGAAGTCCAGGCGATCTGCGCCACGGGCGTCAACCTGTTCCGCCAGTTGGTGATCTTCCTCAAGCCGGTACTGCCGTTGCTGGCCGCCGATGCCGAGGCGTTCCTCAACGTGCCGCCGCTGACCTGGAACGACCACACCACGCTGCTGAGCAACCATCAGTTGAACGAGTTCAAGCCGCTGATGACCCGTATCGACCCGGTCAAAGTTCAGGCGATGACCGACGCTTCGAAAGAAGACCTGGTCGCCAGCCAGACCGACACCGGCTCGGCCGCCCCCGCGGGCAATGGCGAACTGACCAAAGACCCGATTTCTCCGGAAATCGAGTTCGACGCGTTTGCGGCCGTTGACTTGCGCGTCGCGCTGATCGTCAAGGCCGAAGCGGTGGAAGGGGCCGACAAGCTGCTGCGCCTGACGCTGGATCTGGGTGGGGAGCAACGCAACGTGTTCTCGGGTATCAAGAGCGCTTACCCGGACCCGTCCAGGCTCGATGGTCGCCTGACCATGATGATCGCCAACCTCAAGCCGCGGAAGATGAAGTTCGGCATTTCCGAAGGCATGGTAATGGCGGCCGGCCCCGGCGGTGAAGAGATCTACCTGCTGAGCCCTGACAGCGGCGCCAAGCCGGGTCAACGCATCAAGTAAGTCTGCAATAAAGCCCCTTCGTTTCGGCGAGGGGGCTTTTCAGCTAGTCCCCCTTTCCCGCTTGCCGGATAATCAGCGCCTGTTTGTTTAACCGGCATGCCATTGATCACCCCATGAACCTGATTCAACGTATCGACGCGCTGTTGCCGCAGACCCAGTGCGGCAAATGCGGGCACCCGGGCTGCAAACCTTACGCCGAGGGGATCGCGCTCGGTGAGGCGATCAACAAGTGCCCGCCCGGCGGCGAGGAAACCATCGCGGGTCTCGCGCAGTTGTTGCGTGTGCCCGTGCTGGACCTGGACACCAGTCGCGGGGAAGCGCCGGCCCAGGTCGCCTATATCCGCGAGGCCGAATGCATTGGCTGCACCAAGTGCATCCAGGCATGCCCGGTGGATGCGATTGTCGGCGCCGCGAAGTTGATGCACACCGTGATCATGGATGAATGCACCGGCTGCGACCTGTGTGTGGCGCCCTGCCCCGTTGACTGCATCGAGATGCGCCCGGCAGCCGGCTTAGTGCCGATTGTCGGCGGCATGGCCACCAGCGAAGACCTGCGCCACCAACGCAGCCTCAAACGCGACCGTGCGCGGCGGCGTTATGAACAACGCAATGCACGATTGCAGCGCGAGGAGGCTCAGAAGCTCGCCGAGCGCCTGGCGCGGGCCAAGCGCCCGGCGCCGGCACTCCCTGTGGAGGCCGCTACAGCCCGGGATACGGCGGTCAAGAAAGCCAAGGTCACCGTTGCCATGAGCCGTGCCCAACTGCACAAATCCTTGAAAGCTTTTGGTCATCCGCCCACCTTTGAACAACAATCGCAATTGATCGTCCTGCAACAGCAGTTCGAGGCGGCGGAAAAAGCGCTGGCTGCACTGGAAGTGGATACCGCACCCAAGACAGTGGCTGCGACAGGCAATAACGCGGACCTGAAACGCGCCAAAATCCAGCTGGCGATGCGCCGCGCGGCGCTGAAAAAAGCTCAGGATTCAAACGCTGAGCCGCAGCAACTGGCCGAAGCGCAAGGCGCCGTTGATGAGGCGCAGCGCCAAGTGGATGCCCACGGCAACGCCTGACCCGCAAAAATTTTACTGTGCGTATTGATACAATCCCGCTGACCGTCTGCCAGGAACTTCCCGCCCCATGAATGCCGCAAAACGCCTGGAAATTTTCCGCAGGTTTCACGAAGACAATCCGGAACCCAAAACCGAGCTGGCCTACAGCACGCCCTTCGAGTTGCTGATTGCGGTGATTCTGTCGGCTCAATCCACTGACGTTGGCGTCAACAAGGCCACCGCCAGGCTGTACCCGGTGGCCAATACGCCAGAGGCCATTTATGCCTTGGGGGTGGAGGGGTTGTCCGAGTACATAAAGACCATCGGCCTGTACAACAGCAAGGCCAAGAATGTGATCGAGACGTGCCGGCTGCTTGTCGAGTTGCATGGCAGTGAAGTCCCGCAGACCCGTGAGGCACTGGAAGCCTTGCCGGGTGTGGGCCGTAAAACCGCCAATGTGGTACTGAACACCGCCTTCCGGCAACTGACCATGGCGGTGGACACGCATATTTTCCGCGTCAGTAACCGCACCGGTATTGCGCGCGGCAAGAATGTGGTGGACGTGGAAAAGCAGTTGATGAAGTTCGTGCCAAAGCCGTATCTGCTCGACTCTCACCACTGGCTGATCCTTCACGGTCGTTACGTTTGCCAGGCCCGCAAGCCGCGTTGCGGGAGCTGCCGCATCGAAGACTTGTGCGAATACAAGGACAAGACGTCCGACGATTGAGGCTTCATTGGTTTTCTCGATCAGTCGATTGAAAAAATCTTTTTTACCCGTTCATGGATTATCGTTATAAGGAGCCCCAACGGCACTCTTAGCCTGGAGTTAACCTTATGAGCACTGGCAAAGAACAACTGGATGTAGAAGACGACCTCGTTGCAGAGGCGGATGACGATGGGGATGCACCCGTTGCAGAGGTAGCCAAGACCAATTTGAGCAAACGCCGCACCATCGACAACCTGCTGGAAGAGCGACGTTTGCAAAAACAACTGGCCGATTACGACTTCGATCTCTGATCGACCTGTTGACGACCGGAAGCCTCCCTGACGGAGGCTTTTTTCTGCCGGTTATTCAGACTTCAATCGTGTGTTACGTGCTCTCCTACACCAGGCCGTTGCGCTGGGCCAGCTCGATAAGGTCTACCAGGGACCGCGCATTGAGCTTGAGCAACAGACGCGTCTTGTAGGTGCTGACGGTTTTGTTGCTGAGGAACATGCCGTCGGCAATTTCCTTGTTGGTCTTGCCGCGCGCCAATTGCTGCAACACCATCATCTCCCGGCCTGAAAGGCGTTCGACCATGTCCGCCTCACTGGCGTTACCCATGGTGGAACGGACCGAATTGAGGGCCTGGTTCGGAAAGTAACTGTAGCCCGAGAGAACGGCCTTGATGGCACTGAGCAACTCGGTGAGGTCCTGCTGCTTGCACACGTAACCCGCCGCGCCGGCCTGCATGCATCGCATGGAGAAATGCCCGGGGGCCTGGGACGTCAGCACCAGCACCTTGAACGGCGCCGGCTGCTTGGTTGAGGCCAGGCGGCAAATAACCTCCAGCCCGTCGAGCTTGGGTATCCCGATATCCAGAATGACAATGTCCGGTACATGTTCCCGTGCAAGTTGCAACGCATCGACACCGTTATCAGTCTCTGCAACGACTTCATAACCATGACGCTCCATTAGCATGCGCACAGCAAGACGAATGACGGGATGATCATCCACGATCAGCACTTTATTCATGAGAAAGTCCAATTTCGCTGTTCGAATTATTTAGAGCAAACACAATAGCCTAGTCGTTTGCCAGTTGGCATGGCGTTACCCCCCAAACAACGGCAAGCAGAGACCCACCCCACAACGATATAGGAATGAGCCTACAAAAAATCGCTAATTCGGATATACGCAATTTTATGGAGCCTTTCAGAACTTTCCGGAGACGTACATATCTTGAATGAAATATCCCCCACTCAAGGGCGACAGGGTAAACGGGCCTCACAAGACTTTCAGCAAATGCCCATTGCGCATGGCAGGCGCGTAGATGAACCACTGAAAAAGATCCGACACTTTTAGTTCCATACAACATATTTTCTAACTTCCTTTATTCCTACAGAAATTTCAGCGCATTAGACGCACCTCACAGTTGAGTAGTGATTTTTCTGTAGGACATAGTTCCTGCTCAGGTGTTAAAAAATCATTCTTCCCTGTAAAAACAAAGGCGCAGCAAAACCCGGATCACAACTTTTAAACACAACAAACATAAACACCAGGCAAACACGATTAAACATCGAGAATGACCGGCTACTTCGTTATACACAGGCAAAAAAAATGGCCCCTTGAACAAGGGGCCATTTCTCACGACAAAAACCAATCAGAACAGCTTGCGACCCTTGTTAGCCGCAATGCGCATACGCAGGGCGTTCAACTTGATGAAGCCTGCCGCGTCCGCCTGGTTGTAGGCGCCGCCGTCTTCTTCAAAAGTGGCGATGTTGGCGTCGAACAGCGACTCGTCGGATTTGCGGCCGACCACGATCACATTGCCCTTGTACAGCTTCAAGCGCACAACGCCGTTCACATGGACCTGGGACGCGTCGATCATCTGTTGCAGCATCAGACGCTCAGGGCTCCACCAGTAGCCGGTGTAGATCAGGCTGGCGTACTTGGGCATCAGCTCGTCTTTGAGGTGAGCCACTTCGCGGTCCAGGGTGATGGACTCAATGGCGCGGTGAGCGCGCAGCATGATGGTGCCGCCCGGGGTTTCGTAGCAGCCACGGGACTTCATGCCCACGTAACGGTTCTCAACGATGTCGAGACGACCGATACCGTGTTCGCCACCGACACGGTTCAGGGTCGCCAGCACGGTGGCCGGGGTCATTTCGACGCCGTCCAGCGCGACGATGTCGCCGTTGCGGTAGGTCAGTTCCAGGTACTGTGGCTTGTCTGGAGCGTTCTCCGGGGAGACGGTCCACTTCCACATGTCTTCTTCGTGCTCGGTCCAGGT
Organism: Pseudomonas tolaasii NCPPB 2192; assembly: GCF_002813445.1. NCBI lineage: Bacteria > Pseudomonadati > Pseudomonadota > Gammaproteobacteria > Pseudomonadales > Pseudomonadaceae > Pseudomonas > Pseudomonas tolaasii. The sequence continues at coordinate 2,814,680 of NZ_PHHD01000001.1, read as the reverse complement.
GTCTTCCAGCACGCCGCCTTCATAGGAGATGTGCAGCAAGTTGGCGTCCATCGAGTACGGAGACTTCTTCTTGCCATGACGCTCGATCGGGATGGCATGCTTTTCAGCGTAGTCCATCAGCTTTTCACGGGACAGCAGGTCCCATTCACGCCAAGGGGCAATCACTTTCACGCCTGGCTTGAGGGCGTAGGCACCCAGTTCGAAACGCACCTGGTCGTTGCCCTTGCCGGTGGCGCCATGGGAAATGGCGTCGGCGCCGGTTTCGTTGGCGATTTCGATCAGGCGCTTGGCGATCAGCGGACGTGCGATGGAGGTACCCAGCAGGTACTCGCCTTCGTAGACAGTGTTGGCGCGAAACATCGGATAGACGAAATCGCGGACGAACTCTTCGCGCAGGTCGTCAATGTAGATCTCTTTCACGCCCATGGCTTGCGCCTTGGCACGTGCAGGTTCGACCTCTTCGCCCTGACCCAGGTCAGCGGTGAAGGTCACCACTTCACAGTTATACGTATCCTGCAGCCACTTGAGGATCACCGAAGTGTCCAGGCCGCCGGAATACGCGAGAACGACCTTGTTTACGTCGGCCATGCCATCACTCCACGGGGTTGTACGGAAAGGCGTCGATTCTACCGGCCAAAACCATGGAATTACAGGGGCGCGACAGCAAATGAAGATAAAGCGACAGATTCTGTCGAGTGCGCGACCGGTGGTCGCACTTTATGTCGTGTGCGCCGCGTTGCCGGGTGCAGCGGCTTGCGGTGCCGGCTTCTCGGGGGCAGCCACCCGTTCAAGCTGGATGTTTACGCGACGGTTGCGTGCCCGGTTGGCGGCATTGGTATTGGGCGCCAGCGGGTAGCTTTCACCGTGAAAGCGCAGGGTGATCTGCGACTCGGGAATGCCGTTGGCCTTGAAGTAGTCCGAGACAGCCAGCGCACGACGGCGCGAGACATCACGGTTGGTCAGGCGGTTGCCGCTGTTGTCGGAATGGCCGTTTAACTCGATGTGGTTGACTGTGGGGTCGGCCTTCAGGAACGCCAGAACCACGTCCAGCTTCTTCTTGGCCGCCGCGTCCAGCTCGATGCCACCACCGGGGAACCCGACTTCGGTCTGTTTGACCTGGTCGTAGTTCATCGGCAGCAGTTTGGCCGTACAGAGCTGATAGTCGTTATAGGCCTTGGTGAATTTGACCGGCAGCAGGCGAATTTCCGAGTAACCGCCTTCACGCCCGTAATGCCGCACGGTGGGGCTGCGGCCTTCGAGCAAGCCGGTGAACAGCCGCCCGGCCTGGGCCTGAGAGCTGTTGAACAGCACATCGCCGCTGCCCACGCGCACGGCACCGAGGTTGATATCACCTCGGCCCGGCTGCCAGGGTGCTGCGGCGGCCAACAGTGTCGCTGAACCCGCGCCCAGTGCGCCGCTATAGGCTTTGAGACGAAATGTGGCCTGCTCGCCCGCGCGGCGCACGAACTCACCCGAGCCGAAATCGGTGATCGGCTGGGTCAGACGGCACTCGAACGGGTCGCCTTCTACCTTCCACTCAATATTTTCCAGACGTGTCTGAAACGTGAGGGCCATCGCAGGCAGGCTGGCGAACACACTGAGCAGGGCTAGATAATGCTGGCGCACGGGAGGCTCCACTGGTTTCTACAACACTTCAAAGCGTCATACGTCGTTAAGGCATACCCAGGGATATCGGACGCGTGCAGCAAAACTTGATAGCGAGTGCCTGCAAGAGTCTTTTCCGGTAGCATTCCCACCAGATTGACCCGCCTGGAATCCCCAATGTCCGACCGCCTGACCCTGCTGCGTCCCGACGACTGGCACATTCATCTTCGCGATGGTGCTGCGTTACCCCAAACTGTGGCCGATGTAGCGCGCACGTTTGGCCGCGCCATCATCATGCCTAACCTGGTACCTCCGGTGCGGAATGCCGAGCAAGCCGACGCCTATCGCCAGCGCATCCTCGCTGCGCGCCCGGCCGGCAGCCGCTTCGAACCGTTGATGGTGCTCTACCTGACCGATCGCACCCAGCCCGAAGAAATTCGTGAGGCCAAGGCCAGCGGCTTCGTGTACGCCGCCAAGCTGTACCCGGCAGGCGCGACCACCAACTCCGATTCCGGCGTGACCAGCATCGACAAGATCCTGCCCGCCATCGAAGCCATGGCCGAAGTCGGCATGCCGCTGTTGATCCACGGCGAAGTCACCCGTGGCGACGTCGATGTGTTCGACCGTGAAAAGATCTTCATCGATGAGCACATGCGCCGTGTGGTCGAGCTGTTCCCGACCCTGAAAGTGGTGTTTGAGCACATCACCACGGCTGACGCCGTGCAGTTCGTCAACGAAGCTTCGGCCAACGTTGGTGCGACCATCACCGCGCACCATCTGCTTTACAACCGCAACCACATGCTGGTGGGCGGGATTCGGCCGCACTTCTATTGCCTGCCGATCCTCAAGCGCAACACCCACCAGGTGGCCTTGCTGGACGCCGCCACCAGCGGCAGCCCGAAGTTCTTCCTCGGCACCGACTCGGCGCCTCACGCCCAGCACGCCAAGGAAGCGGCGTGCGGCTGTGCCGGCTGCTACACCGCGTATGCCGCCATCGAGCTGTACGCCGAAGCGTTTGAGCAGCGCAACGCCCTGGACAAGCTCGAAGGTTTCGCCAGCCTCAACGGCCCGCGCTTCTATGGCCTGCCGGCGAACACCGACCGCATCACCCTGGTTCGTGAAGACTGGACCGCCCCGGCCAGCCTGCCGTTTGGCGAGTTGACTGTTATCCCGCTGCGCGCCGGTGAGACACTGCGCTGGCGCCTGCTGGAGGAAAGCAAGTGAGTGAAGACCATTACGATGACGAACACGAGCACAGTGGTGGCGGCTCCCGTCACCCGATGGCCGAGCGGTTTCGCGGCTATCTGCCGGTTGTCATCGACGTAGAAACCGGTGGTTTCAACAGCGCCACCGACGCGCTGCTGGAAATTGCCGCGACCACCATCGGCATGGACGAACAGGGCTTTGTGTTCCCGGAACATACCCACTTCTTCCGCGTCGAGCCGTTCGAAGGTGCGAACATCGAAGCCGCCGCTTTGGAGTTCACCGGGATCAAGCTCGATCATCCGCTGCGCATGGCTGTGAGCGAAGAGGCGGCGCTGACCGACATCTTCCGTGGCGTGCGCAAGGCGTTGAAGGCCAACGGCTGCAAACGGGCGATCCTGGTGGGCCACAACAGCAGCTTCGACCTGGGCTTCCTGAACGCCGCCGTGGCGCGGCTGGACATGAAGCGCAACCCGTTCCACCCGTTCTCCAGTTTCGACACCGCCACCCTCGCCGGCCTGGCGTATGGCCAGACCGTGCTGGCGAAAGCCTGCCAGGCTGCCGGTATCGACTTTGACGGTCGTGAGGCTCACTCGGCGCGCTACGACACCGAGAAGACTGCCGAGTTGTTCTGCGGCATCGTCAATCGCTGGAAAGACATGGGCGGTTGGGAAGACTTCAACGACTGACCGGCTTCCTGTGGCGAGCAGGCTTGCCCTGCGTTGGGCTGCGAAGCAGCCCCAATAAAGCCACCGCGATTGATTCAGGAAAACCGCGGTGCCTGGTTATAGGGCCGCTTCGCAGCCCAACGCGGGGCAAGCCCGCTCGCCACAAAAAAAACCGGCCCTCACAGGCCGGTTTTTTTGTCCCGCGAATCTGGCTTACAGCTTGCCAGCGTTCTCGGTCAGGTAAGCCGCAACACCTTCTGGCGAAGCGTTCATGCCTTTGTCGCCTTTCTTCCAGTTGGCAGGGCAGACTTCGCCGTGCTCTTCGTGGAATTGCAGCGCGTCAACCAAACGGATCAGCTCTTCCATGTTACGACCCAGTGGCAGGTCGTTGATGATCTGGGAGCGAACAACGCCCTTGTCATCGATCAGGAACGCGCCACGGAAAGCCACGCCGCCTTCGGACTCAACGTCGTAGGCCTTGGCGATGTCGTGCTTCATGTCGGCAGCCATGGTGTATTTGACTTTGCCAATGCCGCCATCGTTGATGGCCGTGTTGCGCCAGGCGTTGTGGGTGAAATGGGAGTCGATGGAAACGGCTACCACTTCAACGTTGCGCGCCTTGAAATCGTCCATGCGGTGGTCCAGAGCGATCAGCTCCGAAGGGCAGACGAAAGTGAAGTCCAGCGGGTAGAAGAACACCAGGCCGTATTTGCCTTTGATGGCTTCAGACAGTTTGAAGCTGTCTACGATTTCGCCATTGCCGAGGACGGCAGGTACGTCGAAATCCGGGGCTTGTTTGCCGACGAGTACGCTCATTGGGTTTCTCCTGATGCAAGGGTGACGATTGAAGTAAAAGGACCGGCCCCGAGTCTGCCGCGGTCAAGCGACAGCCCTGTGACACAATCACGCTTCGTGAAGACCGGCCATCATACACGGAAAAAACCGTTCGTCAGTGCGAGCAAAGTCCCATGAATCTACTTTGACAATCATTCTCGTTAACATTAAGATCCATCGCACTTAAGCCTTAAACCCGCGACGGTTCTCCCTTATGTATGTGTGCCTCTGTACTGGCGTCACCGACGGACAAATCCGCGAAGCAATCTACGAAGGTTGCTGCAGCTACAAGGAAGTGCGTGAAACCACCGGCGTTGCCAGCCAGTGCGGCAAATGTGCTTGCCTTGCCAAGCAAGTGGTACGGGAAACCCTGACGCAGCTACAAACAGCCCAGGCTGCGCTCCCCTATTCAGCAGAATTTACACACGCTTAATTTTGCGTGTTTTAAAGAACCGGACCTGGCGTCCGGTTTTTTTATGCCTTTAATTCAATTAGTTAGCGCCAAGACGCGGAACACAAACATTCTTATTCCGATTAATTTTCATTTATTATTCAATAACTTAGGTTTGACACTCAGGTTTTCGCCGCTCAAACTCCGCCCATACACAGCTATTACAGGGCAGGACCCCAGTCATGAAAGGCGACATCTCAGTCATCCAGCAACTCAATAAAATCCTTGCCAATGAACTGGTCGCGATCAATCAGTACTTTCTGCATGCGCGCATGTACGACGATTGGGGCCTGGAAAAGCTCGGCAAGCGTGAATACAAAGAATCCATCAAGGCCATGAAAGACGCGGACGCGCTGATCAAGCGCATCCTGTTCCTGGAAGGCCTGCCGAACGTGCAGGACCTGGGCAAGCTGAATATCGGTGAGCACACCGAGGAAATGATCAGCAGCGACCTGAAGTTCGAACACAAGAGCCACAGCGATCTCAAGGCCGCCATCGCCCACTGCGAAACCAAGGGCGACTTCGGCAGCCGTGAGTTGCTGGAAGACATTCTGGAAGATCAGGAAGAACACATCGACTGGCTGGAAACTCAACTGGGCCTGATCGTCAAAGTCAGCCTGGAGAACTACCTGCAATCGCAGATGGGCGAATAAGCCCTCGTTCATCGGCCACAAAAAAGCCCCGCTCTCTGTCGAGAAGCGGGGCTTTTTATTGCAGGCGAATCAGGCGTCAGTCTTGGCTGCCGCGTTGGCCGCTGCTTCTTTGATCAGCGTTTGCAGCGAGCCATCGGCCGCCATCTCAACGATGATGTCGCTGCCGCCGACCAGTTCACCGGCCACCCACAGTTGCGGGAAAGTTGGCCAATTGGCGTATTTCGGCAGGTTGGCGCGAATTTCAGGGTTTTGCAGGATATCCACGTAAGCGAATTTCTCGCCACACGCCATGATGGCCTGGGAAGCCTTCGCGGAGAAACCGCACTGAGGAGCGTTTGGCGCGCCCTTCATGTAAAGCAGAATGGTGTTGTTGGCAATCTGCTCTTTGATCGTTTCGATGATATCCATGGAACACCTCGGCTGGAACTTTGCGACTCACAGGTCGGCACGGTGGCGCATTGTAACGCAAAATTCCAGCGCAGTGCTCGGCCCTTATGCGGCAGCCACCTGCACCGGGACGCCGTTCAACGCGGCGTTTCCGGACAATTCATCCAGTTGCCGCTCGTCGGTCAGGTCATTCGCACTCGCCCCCGGCTGGCTGCTCGCGATAGCCATCTGCACGCCCGGACGGCCGTGGCCCCATCCGTGAGGCAGGCTGACCACGCCGGGCATCATGTCCAGGCTGGCCAGCACCTCCACTTCGATCATGCCGATACGCGAACTGACGCGCACACGCTGGCCATCATTCAATTGGCGGCTGGCAAGGTCTTCAGGGTGCATCAACAATTGGTGGCGCGGCTTGCCCTTCACCAAGCGATGATAGTTGTGCATCCAGGAATTATTGCTGCGCACGTGGCGGCGACCAATCAGCAACAGCTCGTCGGCTGACGGCGCAGGTTGCGCGGCAAACCGCGCCAGGTCCGCGAGAATCACCGCCGGCGCGGCCTGCACGTTGCCATCAGCCGTCTTCAGACGTGCGGCAAGGTTGGCTTTGAGCGGCCCCAGGTCAACGCCATGGGGATGATCGGCCAGCATCGCCACCGACAATTTGTGCTCGGAAGCATCACCATAAGCCCCTGCGCGCAATCCGAAGTCGATCATCTGCGCAGGCGGCAGGGTCGGTTTGAGCGTCGCGCCGGCCTGCGCCGCGAAGGCCCTGGCCAGGCCGACAAAAATCTCCCAGTCATGCAGCGCCCCGTCGGGCTTTGGCAGAATCGCGCGGTTGAAGCGGGTGACATTGCGTACCGCAAACATATTGAATGTGGTGTCGTAATGATCGTTTTCCAGCGCCGAGGTCGAGGGCAGGATCAAGTCCGCATAGCGCGTGGTCTCGTTGATATACAGGTCGATGCTGACCATGAACTCCAACCCGTCCAGCGCCTTTTCCAGCTGCCGGCCATTGGGCGTCGACAACACCGGGTTGCCCGCCACCGTCACCAGTGCGCGGATTTGCCCTTCTCCTTCGGTAAGCATTTCTTCAGCCAAAGCGGACACCGGCAACTCGCCACCGTATTCAGGGCGGCCCGACACCCGGCTTTGCCAACGGTTGAAATGCCCGCCGCCTGTCGACGCGACCAAATCCACGGCCGGCGAGGTGCACAAAGCACCACCGACGCGGTCCAGGTTGCCGGTCACCAGGTTGATCAGTTGCACCAGCCAATGGCACAGCGTGCCAAACGCTTGGGTCGATACGCCCATACGCCCGTAACACACCGCCTTGTCGGCGGCGGCAAAGTCCCGCGCCAACTGGCGAATCTGCTCGGCAGGTACGCCGCACTGACGGCTCATGGCCTCGGCGGTAAACCCCGCAATCGCCTGACGCACGTCATCCAGACCTGCAACCGGCAAGTGGCTGTCACGGGTCAGGTGTTCGCTGAACAAGGTGTTGAGTACCCCGAACAACAGCGCCGCATCCCCACCGGGACGTACAAACAGGTGCTGGTCAGCCATCGCCGCCGTTTCGCTGCGACGCGGGTCAACCACCACCACTCTGCCGCCCCGGGCCTGGATGGCCTTGAGGCGCTTCTCCACATCAGGCACGGTCATGATGCTGCCATTGGACGCCAGCGGGTTACCGCCGAGGATCAGCATGAAATCGGTGTGGTCGATGTCCGGGATTGGCAGCAGCAGGCCGTGCCCATACATCAGGTAACTGGTGAGGTGATGGGGCAGTTGATCCACGGAGGTCGCGGAGAAGCGATTGCGCGTCTTCAACTGGCCGAGAAAATAATTGCTGTGGGTCATCAGCCCGTAGTTATGCACGCTGGGGTTGCCCTGGTAGACCGCCACGGCGTTCTGACCATGCCGGGCCTGAATGCCCGCCAGCCGTTCGGCCACGAGCGAAAACGCATCTTCCCACGGGATCGGTTGCCACTCGCTGCCAACGCGCAGCATGGGTTGGTGCAGACGGTCGGGGTCGTTCTGGATGTCCTGCAGTGCCACGGCCTTGGGGCAGATGTGCCCGCGACTGAAGGGGTCCTGCGGGTCGCCCTTGATCGAGGTGATCGCGAGGCTGCCGTCCTCAGCCTGAGTGGTTTCCAGGGTCAGGCCACAAATGGCTTCGCACAGATGGCAGGCACGGTGGTGGAGAGTCTTGGTCATGGCCAGTCTCTTTATCAGGGCTTTGATCGCACTATGGGCTGCGACAGGGCCGGGCACCACTATCGTTTGCGCTGTGAATCCACCCGCATCAGGCCGGGACATGGCCAAGCGTGAGCAAATGTTTCAGAGACCGCTCGCGAGGCTCTAAAACCGACGCAGCCCGGCCTGGAGCCGCCTCCGCGCATTGCAAAATGTCTCGACGCCAGTGTACAAATGGCCCGCTGCTGTCTGGAAATTGTCTTCAAAAGCGCCCCGGCGCCCTTCTTGAACACCCTTAAAAACCGTAGCCCTATTGGTAAGACGCGACATTTAATTATAAGATCGCGCCTTCCCCTATTTCGTCGCCCCGTGCGGCTTTCGCCGCAGGTCTCGCCCGTTGTCACAATAAACAAGGCTTTGAGTATCTGCGGTCTGTTGCAAAAAGGTAGTTAATGATGAGCGCAAGGCACTTTCTCTCCCTGATGGATTGCACGCCCGAAGAGCTGGTCAGTGTGATCCGTCGAGGCATTGAGCTTAAAGACCTGCGTAACCGCGGCGTACTGTTCGAGCCTTTGAAAAACCGTGTGCTCGGGATGATTTTCGAAAAGTCCTCGACCCGCACCCGCGTGTCGTTCGAAGCCGGCATGATCCAGCTCGGCGGCCAGGCCATCTTCCTGTCCTCGCGCGACACCCAACTGGGCCGTGGCGAGCCGGTTGCCGACAGCGCCATCGTGCTGTCGAGCATGCTCGATGCGGTCATGATCCGTACCTTTGCCCACAGCACCGTGACCGAATTTTGCGCCAACTCCCGCGTGCCGGTGATCAACGGCCTGTCCGACGACCTGCACCCGTGCCAATTACTGGCCGACATGCAAACCTTCCTTGAGCACCGTGGCTCAATCCAGGGCAAGACCGTGGCCTGGATCGGCGACGGCAACAACATGTGCAACAGCTATATAGAAGCGGCGATTCAGTTCGACTTCCAGTTACGCATCGCCTGCCCGGAGGGCTACGAGCCCGACGCGCGCTTCCTGGAGCAGGCCGGTGACCGCGTCACCGTATTGCGCGACCCGCGTGATGCGGTGGTCGGCGCGCACCTGGTCAGCACCGACGTGTGGACCTCCATGGGCCAGGAAGAAGAAACCGCCAAGCGCCTTGCGCTGTTTGCGCCGTTCCAGGTGACCCGCGCCCTGCTCGACCTGGCCGCGCCGGATGTGTTGTTCATGCACTGCTTGCCTGCACACCGAGGCGAAGAAATCAGCCTCGACCTGCTCGATGACACGCGCTCGGTCGCCTGGGATCAGGCTGAAAACCGCCTGCATGCGCAGAAAGCGCTGCTTGAATTCCTCGTCCCGCCGTCGTACCACCACGCATGAGCCAGCCATTACTGCTGAACCTGCGCAATCTGGCATGCGGCTATCAAGACCAACGCGTGGTGCAGAACCTCAACCTGCACCTCAACGCCGGTGACATCGGTTGCCTGCTGGGCTCATCGGGTTGCGGCAAAACCACCACCCTGCGTGCGATTGCCGGGTTTGAGCCGGTGCACGAAGGTGAAATCAGCCTGGCCGGCGAAGTGATCTCCAGCGCCGGTTTCACACTGGCACCGGAGAAACGTCGTATCGGCATGGTGTTCCAGGACTACGCACTGTTTCCGCACCTCAGCGTGGCCGACAACATTGCCTTCGGCATTCGCAAGCACCCGCAGAAAGACCGGGTGGTCGCCGAGTTGCTGGAACTGGTCAACCTGAAAAACCTCGGCAAGCGTTTCCCTCACGAGCTGTCCGGCGGCCAGCAACAACGCGTCGCCCTTGCCCGCGCCCTGGCGCCGGAACCGCAATTGTTGCTGCTGGACGAACCCTTCTCCAACCTCGACGGCGAGCTGCGTCGCAAGCTCAGCCATGAAGTGCGCGACATCCTTAAAGCGCGTGGCACCAGCGCGATTCTGGTCACCCATGATCAGGAAGAAGCCTTCGCCGTGAGCGATCAAGTCGGGGTTTTCAAGGAAGGACGGCTGGAACAGTGGGACACGCCCTACAACCTTTATCACGAACCGCAGACGCCTTACGTCGCCAGCTTTATCGGCCAGGGCTATTTCATTCGTGGGCAACTGAGCTCGCCGGAATCGGTGAGCACCGAGTTGGGTGACTTGCGCGGCAACCGCGCCTACACCTGGCCAACCGGCGGCGCGGTGGACGTATTGTTGCGTCCGGATGACATCGTGTATGCGCCGGACAGTGCGTTGAAAGCCCGCATCGTCGGCAAGACGTTCCTCGGCGCGTCCACGCTGTACCGCCTGCAACTGCCGACGGGTGCGCAGCTGGAATCGATTTTCCCGAGCCATGCCGATCATCAGGTCGGTGCGGATGTGGGGATTCGGGTTGCGGCGGAACATCTGGTGTTGTTTCAGGCCTCAGGCAGTACCGCCGCGCAGATCCCTCAGAGTGAATCCGGCGTGCGCCGCTACAGCCCGGCGCACTGACGAAACCCACTCAACCATGTGGGAGCTGGCTTGCCTGCGATGGCATCACCTCGGCTTAACTTAAGGACCGAGGCGCCTGCATCGCGGGCAAGCCCGGCTCCCACAGTGGCCCTCACCCACTTAAAGCCCAGTGTCAGGCACGGCCAATGGGTGCGAACTTCGCCTGCGTATGCTCGGCCAACACCGCTGCCGGCAATTCCACTTCCAGCCCCCGCCTCCCCGCACTCACAAAAATCGTTGCAAACGGCTGCGCCGTCACATCTATAAAAGTACGCAAGCGCTTCTTCTGCCCCAATGGGCTGATGCCACCCAGCAAATAGCCCGTTGAGCGCTGCGCCGCCGCCGGGTCGGCCATCTCGACTTTTTTCACCCCGGCAGCAGACGCCAGGGCTTTCAGGTCAAGGCTTCCGACGACTGGCACCACCGCCACCAACAACTCGCCTTTTTCACTGCTGGCCAGCAGCGTCTTGAACACCTGCGCCGGGTCGAGGCCCAATTTTTCCGCGGCCTCCAGGCCATATGACGCAGCCTTGGGGTCATGTTCATAACTGTGGATGCGATGTTCGGCGCGAACTTTTTTCAACAAGTCCAATGCAGGGGTCATGGAGGCTCCGGGCGTGGCAAACAGAGGGCCAATTCTAGGCCAAGCCCATGCAAAAGGCTCTAGTACGCCCCCTCGAAAGACAAATACCCTACGCCCCCCGCGTGATCATTCACCAGACCTATAGTTCAAAAATGACCGATCGTTCACTTTCGACCTTTGACAGCCGTCATTCTTGTCTATATTTTTTCGTTTCCGAATACTGTAGGAATATCACCTCAGTACTCCAGCAGTAAGCTGCGGCCGGGATGGGGATCCTGACCATGGTGAAAATCGCGCAACCACACGTTGAGGTGGTGCGCCAGACAAGAACAACAATTGAGGTTTTCCATGACAACTGCTCTTCAACAGCCTTCACTTTCGAGCCAATGCATGGCCGAATTCCTGGGGACTGCGCTGCTGATCTTCTTCGGCACCGGATGTGTCGCTGCGCTCAAGGTCGCGGGTGCCAGCTTTGGCTTGTGGGAGATCAGTATCATCTGGGGGGTGGGCGTCAGCATGGCGATCTACCTCAGCGCCGGTATTTCCGGAGCGCACCTCAACCCGGCGGTCAGTATCGCCCTGTGCATCTTTGCCGATTTCGAAAAGCGCAAACTGCCCTTCTATATCCTCGCCCAGGTCGCCGGCGCCTTCTGCTCGGCGGCGTTGGTGTACACGCTCTACAGCAACCTGTTTTTCGATTACGAACAAACCCACCATATGGTTCGCGGCTCCCAGGCCAGCCTGGAACTGGCGTCGGTGTTCTCCACCTACCCCCACGCGCTGCTGAGCACGGCTCAGGCCTTCCTGGTGGAAGTGGTCATCACCGCCATTCTGATGGGCGTGATCATGGCCCTCACCGACGACAACAACGGCCTGCCTCGCGGCCCGCTGGCCCCGCTGCTGATCGGCTTGCTGATCGCCGTGATCGGCAGCGCCATGGGCCCGCTGACCGGCTTTGCGATGAATCCGGCGCGGGATTTCGGGCCCAAGCTGATGACCTTTTTCGCCGGCTGGGGTGAAATGGCCTTTACCGGCGGTCGTGATATTCCTTACTTCCTGGTGCCGATTTTCGCGCCGATTGTGGGCGCTTGCCTCGGCGCTGCGGCCTATCGCGGGCTGATCGCTCGCCACCTGCCGAGCGCGGCACCTGCTATAGATGAAGAAACACCTGACACGGCTGTCAACGGCAATACGCGTATTTCCTGATCACACCCGCCTGGTGCCCAGTGCCCTTTTGCGGCCCAGGCGGATTACTCATTTCTTTATTTCCGTGCAAGGCAATCGACATGACCGACATTCAGAATAAGAACTACATCATTGCCCTTGACCAGGGCACCACCAGTTCGCGGGCGATCATCTTTGATCGGGACGCCAACGTGGTCTGCACCGCCCAGCGTGAATTCACTCAGCACTACCCGCAAGCCGGTTGGGTCGAGCATGACCCGATGGAAATTTTCGCCACCCAGAGCGCGGTGATGGTCGAAGCGCTGGCCCAGGCCGGCCTGCACCATGATCAGGTCGCCGCCATCGGCATCACCAACCAGCGTGAAACCACGGTGGTGTGGGACAAGGTCACCGGCCGCCCGATCTATAACGCCATTGTCTGGCAGTGCCGCCGCAGCACCGAGATCTGCCAGCAGCTCAAGCGCGACGGCCACGAACAGTACATCAATGACACCACCGGCCTGGTCACCGACCCGTACTTCTCCGGCACCAAGCTCAAGTGGATCCTCGACAACGTCGAAGGCAGCCGCGAGCGTGCGCGCAACGGCGAGCTGCTGTTCGGCACCATCGACAGCTGGCTGATCTGGAAATTTACCGGCGGCAAAACCCACGTCACCGACTACACCAACGCCTCGCGCACCATGCTCTTCAACATCCACACCCTGGAGTGGGATGCGAAGATGCTGGAGATCCTCGACGTGCCGCGCGAAATGCTGCCGGAAGTGAAGTCATCGTCGGAAATCTACGGCCGCACCAAAAGTGGCATCGCCATCGGCGGCATTGCCGGCGACCAGCAAGCCGCGCTCTTCGGCCAGATGTGTGTAGAGGCCGGCCAGGCCAAGAACACCTACGGCACCGGCTGCTTCCTGTTGATGAACACCGGCGACAAGGCGGTGAAATCCAAGCACGGCATGCTCACCACCATCGCCTGCGGCCCGCGTGGCGAAGTGGCCTACGCCCTGGAAGGCGCCGTGTTCAACGGCGGTTCTACTGTGCAGTGGCTGCGTGACGAGCTGAAGATCATCGCCGACGCCACCGACACCGAATACTTCGCCGGCAAGGTCAAGGACAGCAATGGCGTATACCTGGTGCCGGCCTTCACCGGCCTGGGCGCGCCGTACTGGGACCCGTATGCCCGTGGCGCGCTGTTCGGCCTGACCCGCGGCGTACGCGTGGACCACATTATTCGTGCAGCCCTGGAGTCGATCGCCTACCAGACCCGCGACGTACTGGACGCCATGCAACAGGACTCCGGCGAGCGCCTCAAGGCCCTGCGCGTAGACGGCGGCGCGGTGGCGAACAACTTCCTGATGCAGTTCCAGGCCGACATCCTCGGCACCCAGGTCGAGCGCCCGCAAATGCGCGAGACCACCGCACTCGGCGCGGCCTACCTGGCAGGCCTGGCGTGCGGCTTCTGGGGCAGCCTGGAAGAGTTGCGCGGCAAGGCGGTAATTGAGCGCGAATTCGAACCGCAGCTGGACGAAGCGGCCAAGGAAAAGCTCTACGCCGGCTGGCAAAAAGCGGTCAGCCGCACCCGCGACTGGGAGCCCCACGAAGGCGCCGAATAAGCCAAGCGCCGGACCTGTAGCCGGTTGTAACTGGCAGGGAGCGGATTCCTGCGTCATCATGGGCCACTTTTGTATGGCAGCCCAAAGGACGCCCCATGAATCTGCCTCCCCGCCAACAACAAATCCTCGAGCTGGTCCGCGAACGCGGTTACGTCAGTATCGAGGAAATGGCGCAGCTGTTCGTTGTCACCCCGCAAACCATCCGCCGCGATATCAACCAGCTGGCGGACGCCAATTTGCTGCGCCGCTACCACGGCGGCGCGGCCTATGATTCCAGCGTTGAAAACACCGCGTACGCCATGCGTGCCGACCAGATGCGCGACGAGAAACAGCGCATCGGCGAAGCCATCGCGGCGCAAATCCCCGATCACGCCTCGCTGTTTATCAATATCGGCACCACGACGGAGTCCATCGCCCGCGCGTTGCTGAACCACAACCACTTGAAAATCATCACCAACAACCTCAACGTCGCCACCATGCTCAGTGCCAAGGACGACTTCGATGTTCTGCTCACCGGCGGCAATGTACGCCGTGACGGCGGCGTGGTGGGCCAGGCCAGCGTGGACTTTATCAACCAGTTCAAGGTCGACTTTGCCCTCGTGGGCATCAGCGGGATTGACGAAGATGGCAGCCTGCTGGATTTCGATTATCAGGAAGTACGGGTTTCCCAGGCGATTATCGCCAACGCGCGCCAGGTGATTCTGGCGGCGGACTCCAGCAAATTCGGGCGCAATGCCATGATTCGCCTGGGGCCGATCAGCCTGGTGGACTGCCTGGTGACTGACCAGCAGCCGGTGCCGGCGTTGGTGCAGCTGTTGAACCAGCATAAGGTTCGGCTGGAAGTGGTTTAGCAGCCCTTCTGACGCCATCGCGGGCAAGCCCGCTCCCACAGGTTGGAATGCGATCACCTGTGGGAGCCGGGCTTGCCCGCGATAGCGGTCTAACAGGCGCTCCATTCCCCACGATGTTCACAATTCTTCTTTTCCCCACCCTTCGATGAGTTTTTTCAATCGAAGTCGGGTGGCTGCGCGCGCGTTTATCGGCTAACATTTTCGCAAATGAACATTCATGTTCGAATTCCAAGACGAAAAAGATCGCGAGGCCAGCCGATGAACCCTTCCACCTTGCCTGCTCCACCGCTTGCCGAAGTCTATGACGTTGCCGTTATCGGCGGCGGGATCAATGGCGTCGGCATTGCAGCAGACGCGGCCGGTCGCGGGTTGTCGGTATTCCTTTGCGAAAAGGATGACCTGGCCAGCCACACTTCGTCGGCCAGCAGCAAGCTGATCCACGGCGGCCTGCGCTATCTCGAACATTACGAATTCCGCTTGGTGCGTGAAGCCTTGGCCGAACGCGAAGTGCTGCTGGCCAAGGCCCCGCACATCGTCAAGCAGATGCGCTTCGTGCTGCCACACCGCCCGCATTTGCGCCCGGCGTGGATGATTCGTGCCGGCCTGTTCCTGTACGACCACCTCGGCAAGCGCGAAAAACTTGCAGGCTCCAAAAGCCTGAAGTTCGGCGCGAACAGCCCGCTGAAAAGTGAAATCACCAAAGGCTTCGAGTACTCCGATTGCTGGGTGGATGACGCCCGCCTCGTGGTATTGAATGCCATGGCCGCTCGCGAAAAGGGCGCGCATATCCACACCCAAACCCGTTGCATCAGCGCGCACCGCAGCAACGGCCTGTGGGAAATGAACATGGAACGCGCCGACGGCAGCCTGTTCTCGATCCGCGCCCGCGCCCTGGTGAACGCGGCCGGGCCGTGGGTGGCCAAGTTCATCAGGGACGATCTGAAGCTGGACTCGCCTTACGGCATCCGCCTGATCCAGGGCAGCCACCTGATCGTGCCGCGCCTGTATGAAGGTGCCCACGCGCATATTCTGCAGAACGAAGACCAGCGTATCGTCTTCACCATTCCGTACCTGAACCACCTGACCATCATCGGCACCACCGACCGCGAATACACCGGCGACCCGGCAAAAGTCGCGATTACCGAAGGTGAAACCGACTACATGCTGAAAGTGGTCAACGCGCACTTCAAGAAACAACTGAGCCGCGACGATATCGTGCACACCTACTCGGGCGTGCGCCCGCTGTGCAACGACGAGTCGGACAACCCGTCGGCCATCACCCGCGACTACACCCTGGCGCTGTCTGGCGGCAACGGCGAAGCGCCGATTTTGTCGGTGTTTGGCGGCAAGTTGACCACCTACCGCAAGCTCGCCGAGTCGGCGATGGCGCAGCTGGCGCCGTTCTTCACCCAGATGCGCCCGAGCTGGACCGCCAAGGCGAGCCTGCCCGGTGGCGAGAACATGACCACGCCAGAGGCGCTGGCCGACGCCATCCGCGCCAAATTCGACTGGGTACCGAGCGAGATCGCCCGGCGCTGGGCCACCACTTACGGCAGCCGCACCTGGCGCCTGCTGGAGGGCGTGCAAGCGCTGGCAGACCTGGGCGACCACCTGGGTGGCGGCCTGTACACCCGCGAAGTCGATTACCTGTGCGCCGAAGAATGGGCGACCCAACCTCAGGACATCCTGTGGCGCCGCACCAAGCTTGGCCTGTTCACTACGGCGGAAGAACAGGACAACGTGCAGCGTTACCTGTCCAAAGTCGGGCAAACCCGCGCAAAGATTGAAGCGGCCTGATCAGCCGCAGGTTCGTGCTGCATAAGAAGCCCCTGCACCGAAAGGTCCAGGGGCTTTTTTACGCGTCCAGTGCCTGGCGCTGATAACGCAGGCCCATGTCACGAATGGCGCTGAACGCCGAACCCAGCAATACCGGGTAAGCCGCCTGTAAAAAGCCCGGCGTCGCCGTCGTTAGCGCGCGCTCCAGCCACAGGCAGGCTTGCGCCTCATCCCCCGCCTCGGCCAGCTCAGCGGCATGGTTGTACTGCCCGCGAAAATCCCCGCCTTCGGCCGAGCGCTGATACCACTGCCTGGCCTGTTGAATGTCCTGCGGCACCACCACGCCCTCATGGTGAAACCGGCCGAGCAGATTCATCGACTTGGCGTGCCCCTTCGCAGCAGCCTGACGGAACATGTTGTAAGCCGCAGACAGATCTTTCTCAACGCCACGGCCGCGTGTCAGCAACTGGCCATAGTTGTAGATCCCCCAATCCAGACCGAGCTCGGACGCTTGCCGGTAATGCCGTGCAGCCTCTGCAAGATCAATCTGGCTACCCCACCCATTCTCCAGGCAACGCCCGATCATGTTGATCGCCATCGGGTGGTGTTGCAGCGCGGCGATGCGGAACCAGCTCAAGGCCAGTGCCTCATCTTTTTGAATGCCCCGCCCGTCCAGTAACAACTGGCCCAGGGTGGCCTGCGCGTCGGCGTCTCCCAATTGTGCGGCGTGCATCACCCAACGCGCATAGGCGCGGGGGTTTTCTGTGATTTCAGACGGTTCACTGTCGGGGTTCCCACTGTGCATATGCGTGCGCGCCATGATCGAAGCTGACAAAAATTTCACGAATCATCTTGTTACAAACTATTACATTTGAGATCACTTATCAATTACGATCGCCTCTCAATTCCAACAACACGAGACTATTCAATGGCTACCGGGATCAGTTCTGCCCCCCTTTCATCGCGGCATCTGCTCGCGTCGGCTGTGGGCTTGGCAGTGGCTGCGCAGGGAGGTTTCAGTTATGCAGCGGAGACTGCAGCGGATGACAACACAGGGGTAATCCAGCTTGGCGCGACCAGCATTGAAGGTCAGGCCCAAAGCACCAGCACCTACTACCCCGTGGCCCCCTCTTCCCCCAAGTACACCGAAGCGCTGCGCGACACGCCGCAGACAATCACGGTGGTTCCCAAGGAAGTCATTCATGACCAGAACCTGCTGAGCCTGCGCGATGTGCTCAGCACCGTGCCCGGTATCACCTTTGGTGCCGGTGAAGGCGGCAGCGGATATGGCGACAGCATCAACCTGCGCGGTTTTTCGGCCAGCGGCGACATCTATGTCGACGGCGTGCGCGACAGCGCCCAATACAGCCGCACCGACCCCTTCAACCTGGAACAGGTGGAAGTCGTCAGCGGTGCAAGCTCGGTGTACTCGGGCTCCGGCGCCGTCGGCGGCACCATCAACCTGGTGACCAAGCAGCCGGAGCTGCGCGACAAAACCACCGTCAGCGCGGGCATCGGCACAGACAACTACAAGCGCCTGACCCTGGATTCCAACAGCCAGCTCAACGACACCACGGCGTTTCGCCTGAACCTGATGGCCCATGGTAACGATGTGCCGGGTCGCGATTATGAAGATTACTCGCGCTGGGGCATCGCGCCCTCCATCGCCTTCGGCCTGGGCACACCGACCCGCGTAACCCTCAGTTATGAGCATCAGAAAGACGACAACACGCCGCAGTACGGCATTCCCATTTTCAACGGCAAACCCATGCCGGGTGTGGGCTGGAGCGATTTCTACGGCTATCACAACGTCAATGATCAGCAGATCACCTCGGACGCGTTGAGCCTGAAGCTGGAACACGACTTCAACGACTCGGTGTCCGTACGCAACTTCAGCCGCATCGAGCGGGTGCGCCAGGAATTGCGCGCCTCCGGCCCCGAAGGCGCCCAGGCCGGCTGCCTGGCCAGCGGCACCCAGATCACCGGCGCGCCGTGCCCCAAAGGCCTGGCCCCGGGCTTCTTCCAGCCTGCCGGCGGCTCACTGGGTAACGAGCGCAATACCCAGAACAAGATGTTCACCAACCAGACCGACGTGACCAGCCACTTCAGCACCGGTTTCATCGACCACACGCTGGTGACCGGTATCGCCATCAGCCGCGAGGAATACCAGGCGGACACCGGCAAATGGCTGACCAACAGCGACGGCAGCACGATCGTGCCGCCGCCGGTCAGCTTCAGCGACCCGAACTCCTATTGGTCAGGCCCGGTCAATTTCACCCGTGCCGCCCACGTCGACGGCGCGCTGAACAACCGCGCCGCCTATGCGTTCGACACGCTCAAACTCAACCCGCAGTGGGAAATCAACGGCGGTTTGCGCTACGAGCACAATGCCGGCAGCTCGGTGACCAATGCCTACTCGCCAGCCGGCGTGGAAACCCCGGGCACGCGCTTCGGCCAAGCGGATGACTTGACGTCCTACCGCCTGGCGCTGGTGTACAAACCGGTGGAAAACGGCAGCTTCTACATTGCCTACGGCAACAGCAAGACGCCGTCGCAGTCCAGCGTCAACGGCGGTTGCTTCACACCGGCCAAGACCTCAAGCGGCGCCACCAACAACTGCAACGTCGCTCCGGAAACCGCCGTCAGCTATGAGATCGGCACCAAGTGGGACTTCCTCGACAACGCCCTGTCGGTCACCGGCGCGATCTTCCGCAATGACCGCACCAACTACAAAGTCGCCGACCCGGACCCGACCAACCTGAGCGGCTCGCAATCGCTCGACGGCAAAGCCCGCGCCGACGGCGTGGCCCTGGGCCTGAGTGGTGCGATTACAGAGCGCTGGAGGGTCTTCGCCAACTACACCTACCTGGACACCCGCGTGCTGCGCAGTGCCAGCGATTTCACCCTGGCCACCACCGGCTTCGACGCGCAGAAAGGCGAGCCCCTGCCGTTCACGCCAAAACATGCGGCCAGCCTCTGGACGGTGTATGACCTGCCGTATGACTTCCAGGTGGGTTACGGCATCACGGCGCAATCCAGGCAATACCTGGTCAGCGCCGCCGGTGCACCGACCGCCCCGGGCTACGCGGTGCAGCGCGCCATGCTGGGTTACAAGGTCAACAAGCAGTTGAACCTGCAATTGAACGTCAACAACCTGTTCGACAAGGAATACCTGACCCGCATCCGCAACAACGGCTGGGCGGTGCCGGGTGATGGTCGCGCAGCGGTGGTCTCGGCTGACTACACCTTCTGATTGCATCGCCGAACCTGTGGGAGCTGGCTTGCCTGCGATTGCATCACCTCGGTACACCTGAAGACCGAGGTGCCTGCATCGCAGGCAAGCCAGCTCCCACATTAAAGCTGCACCTGAAACACATCTGCGACCATTCGGTTTTCCGAACGGCATCCCCCACACCATTCGGTTAACCGGATCGGCCAGTTACAAATTTCCCGTAACAGAAACTTAATCTCCTTATAAATCAGCCAGATAACCTTTTATTTCAGGTGTGGCACGACTCATGCTCTACACTCCCTGACGATTGCCTGAGACGCTTCAGGAGCCGTCACGGGCATTCGCTGTACAAGAGAGCCGTTTAGCCGGCTTCATAAAAAAAACAAATGTCGAGGAAGTATTGATGCGCATCGTTCCCCATATCCTGGGCGCAGCTATCGCTGCTGCTCTGATCAGCACTCCAGTTTTCGCCGCCGAACTCACCGGCACACTGAAGAAAATCAACGACTCCGGCACCATCACCCTCGCGCACCGCGACAGCTCCATTCCGTTTTCCTACATCGCGGACGGTTCGGGCAAACCTGTGGGCTACTCCCACGACATTCAGCTGGCCATCGTTGAAGCCCTGAAAAAAGACCTGAACAAACCCGACCTGAAAACCAAGTACAACCTGGTGACCTCGCAAACCCGTATCCCGCTGATCCAGAACGGCACCGCGGATATCGAGTGCGGCTCCACCACCAATAATGCCGAACGCGCCCAGCAAGTTGATTTCACCGTCAACATCTTCGAAATCGGCACCCGTCTGCTGGTCAAGAAAGACAAGGACGGCAAGCCAACCTACGCTGACTTTGCCGACCTGAAAGGCAAAAACGTCGTGACCACCGCGGGCACCACGTCCGAGCGCATCATCAAAGCGATGAACGCCGACAAGCAAATGGGCATGAACGTTATCTCCGCCAAAGACCACGGCGAATCCTTCCAGATGCTCGAAAGCGGCCGTGCCGTTGCCTTCATGATGGACGACGCCCTGCTGGCCGGCGAAGAAGCCAAGGCCAAGAAGCCGGACGACTGGGTCATCACCGGTACTCCGCAATCCTTCGAAGCCTACGCGTGCATGGTTCGTAAAGACGACCCGGCCTTCAAGAAGGCTGTGGATGACGCCATCGTCGCCCTGTACAAGTCCGGCGAGATCAACAAGATCTACAGCAAGTGGTTCGAGAGCCCGGTTCCGCCAAAAGGCCTGAACCTGAACTTCCCGATGAGCGAGAAAGTTAAAGAGCTGATCGCCAACCCGAGCGACAAGCCGGCGCCAGACGTAAAAATCTGATACCTGACTAAGCTTATCCCCTGAGGGAGCCAACCCTCCCTCAGGTGCCTGTTACTACCTGCTGGCTTTACTGTGGAACACTCGACCTGGCGGTTTTCGAGCCGATCGCGTGTGCCTGGCGTTCACCGCCGGGCGGGAAAGGATCTTCCCCAAGCGGGTGCTTGTACATCGATCGACTTCGAGGGGAGACCCTAATGAATTACAACTGGGACTGGGGCGTGTTCTTCAAGTCCACTGGCGTTGGCAGCGAGACTTATCTCGACTGGTACATCGCCGGCCTGGGCTGGACCATCGCCATCGCTGTCGTGGCATGGATTATCGCCTTGCTGCTGGGGTCCATTCTGGGCGTCATGCGCACCGTGCCAAACCGCATCGTATCGGGCATCGCGACCTGCTACGTGGAACTGTTTCGTAACGTGCCGCTGCTGGTTCAGCTGTTTATCTGGTACTTCCTGGTACCCGACATGCTGCCGCAAAACCTGCAGGACTGGTACAAGCAAGACCTCAACCCGACCACCTCGGCCTACCTGAGCGTGGTGGTGTGCCTGGGCCTGTTCACCGCCGCCCGTGTGTGTGAGCAAGTACGTACCGGTATCCAGGCGCTGCCACGCGGCCAGGAATCCGCCGCCCGCGCCATGGGTTTCAAGCTGCCGCAGATCTACTGGAACGTGCTGCTGCCCCAGGCTTACCGCATCATCATTCCGCCGCTTACCTCCGAATTCCTCAACGTCTTCAAGAACTCCTCCGTGGCGTCCCTGATCGGCCTGATGGAACTGCTGGCGCAAACCAAACAGACCGCCGAGTTCTCGGCCAACCTGTTTGAAGCCTTCACCCTGGCCACGCTGATCTACTTCACCCTGAACATGAGCCTGATGTTGCTGATGCGCCTGGTCGAGAAGAAAGTCGCGGTGCCCGGCCTGATCTCCGTGGGGGGTAAATAATGGAATTTGATTTCAGCGGCATCATCCCCGCTATCCCGGGCCTGTGGAACGGCATGGTCATGACCCTGCAGTTGATGGTCATGGGCGTGGTCGGCGGCATTGCGTTGGGTACGGTGCTGGCGCTGATGCGCCTGTCGTCCAGCAAACTGCTGTCCCGCGTGGCCGGCGCTTACGTGAACTACTTCCGCTCGATCCCGCTGCTGCTGGTGATCACCTGGTTCTACCTGGCGGTGCCGTTCGTGTTGCGCTGGATCACCGGCGAAGACACCCCGATCGGCGCGTTCACCTCCTGCGTCGTGGCCTTCATGATGTTCGAAGCCGCGTACTTCTGTGAAATCGTGCGGGCCGGCGTGCAGTCGATTCCCAAGGGCCAGATGGGCGCGGCGCAAGCGATGGGCATGACGTATGGCCAGACCATGCGCCTGATCATCCTGCCCCAGGCGTTCCGCAAGATGACCCCGTTGCTGCTGCAACAGTCGATCATCCTGTTCCAGGACACCTCGCTGGTCTACACCGTGGGCCTGGTGGACTTCCTCAACTCCGCCCGCTCCAACGGCGACATCATCGGCCGCTCCAACGAGTTCCTGATCTTCGCCGGTGTCGTCTACTTCATCATCAGCTTTTCCGCCTCGCTGCTGGTCAAGCGTCTGCAAAAAAGGTTTGCCGTATGATCTCTATCAAGAACATCAACAAGTGGTATGGCGACTTCCAGGTGCTGACCGATTGCAGCACCGAGGTTAAAAAAGGCGAAGTGATCGTGGTGTGCGGGCCGTCCGGCTCGGGCAAATCCACCCTGATCAAGTGCGTCAACGCGCTGGAACCCTTCCAGAAAGGCGACATTGTGGTCGACGGCACCTCCATCGCCGACCCGAAGACCGACCTGCCGAAACTGCGCTCGCGCGTGGGCATGGTGTTCCAGCATTTCGAGCTGTTCCCGCACTTGACCATCACCGAAAACCTGACCATCGCGCAGATCAAGGTGCTGGGCCGCAGCAAGGAAGAGGCCACCAAAAAGGGCCTGCAATTGCTCGACCGCGTTGGCCTGTCGGCCCACGCTCACAAGCACCCGGGCCAGCTCTCCGGCGGCCAGCAGCAACGTGTGGCCATCGCCCGCGCCCTGGCCATGGACCCGATCGTCATGCTGTTCGACGAACCGACCTCGGCCCTGGACCCGGAAATGGTCAACGAAGTGCTCGACGTGATGGTGCAACTGGCCCACGAAGGCATGACCATGATGTGCGTCACCCACGAAATGGGCTTCGCCCGCAAAGTGGCCGACCGCGTGATCTTCATGGACGCCGGCAAGATCATCGAAGACTGCCCGAAAGAAGAGTTTTTCGGCGACATCAGCGCCCGCTCCGAACGCGCGCAGCACTTCCTTGAGAAAATCCTGCAGCACTAAGTGCAATGAATACAGGCAGTGCTGAGAGGCTTGTCTGTGGCGAGGGAGCTTGCTCCCGCTGGGGCACGAAGTGGCCCCAAAACAGGCGACTTATTTTTCCAGTGAAGAATTGCGGTCGTCAGTTTTCAGGGCTGCTACGCAGCCCAGCGGGAGCAAGCTCCCTCGCCACAATCAGCATTCACAGCCAAAGATCCCTGTATTCACATTGGTAGCTGACCCAAGGCATCTGTGATGAAATGCGACCCCAACCAATTTCGCGCCGCACCGCCATCACTTGCCGTGAAACCACGCCTGATTCGCCAACTGTTCCTGCCGCCACTGATCATCGCCCTGATGATCGGCCTGGGTTATATCGGCTTTTGGGTCAGTGAGTACTACGGCATTCGCACCCTCAGCGACAACGGCGAACGCCAGCTGGAGTTGCATGCCCGTACCGTCGAAAGCGAACTGAGCAAATACACCTACCTGCCCAGCTTGCTGGAACTGGAGTCCAGCGTGTCCACGCTGCTGGCCGACCCCAACCAGGAAACCCGGCAACCGGTCAATGATTACCTCGAAGGCCTGAACCGCCGCAGTCGCAGCCGGGCCATCTACGTGATGGACACCACCGGCCGCGTACTGGCCACCAGTAACTGGCGCGACGCCGACAGTTACCAGGGTGAAGACCTGTCCTTCCGTGCCTATTTCCAAAATGCCGTACGCGGTCAGCCCGGTCGTTTCTATGGCGTGGGCAGCACCAACGGCGAAGCCGGCTACTACCTGGCCCACGGCCTGGAGGAACACGGCAAAATCATCGGCGTCGCCGTGGTCAAGGTGCGCCTCGAAGCGCTTGAAGATCGTTGGCAGCGCGCGCGCCTCGAAGCGTTTGTCAGCGATGAGAACGGCATCATCATCCTCTCCAGTGACCCGGCCCGCCGCCTCAAGGCCGTGCGCCCGCTGAGCGACGAGACCAAGGAACGCCTGGCCCACAGCCTGCAATATTACTGGGCGACATTGAACGAGCTGGAGCCCCTGGCCCGCGAGCGCCTCAACGAAGGCACCGAAAAACTGACCTTCCCGGCCAACAGCGAAGTGGTCAACGACGAACACGAAGTCAGCTACCTGGCGCAAACCCGCCCGCTCACCGACACCCCGTGGAATTTCACCCTGCTCACGCCGCTCAACGACCTGCGCCGCGCAGCAATCAACCAGGGCATTCTGGTGGCCGTCGCCTTTGGCCTGGTCGCATTCCTGTTGATCGCCTGGAACGAACGGCGCAAAGTCATCGCCACCCGCCTTGCCGCGCGGGAAGCCTTGCAGGAAGCCAACAGCCAGCTGGAACGACGGATTGCCGAACGCACCGCCGACCTGCGCGCCAGCAACGAACGCCTCAAGGGCCAGATCCGCGAGCGACGCCAGGCCGAAGAAACTCTGCGCCACGCCCAGGATGAGCTGGTACAGGCGGGTAAACTTGCGGCCATCGGCCAGATGTCCACCAGCATCGCCCATGAGTTGAACCAGCCGCTGGCCGCCTTGCGCACCCTGTCGGGCAACACCGTGCGCTTCCTTGAGCGCGGCGCCCTCGACACCGCCAGCACCAACCTCAAGACCATCAACGAACTGATCGACCGCATGGGCCGCATCACCGCCAGCCTGCGCTCCTTCGCCCGGCGCGGTGACGACCAGGGCGAAGCCAACCTCGGCAAAGCCGTGGATGCCGCGTTTCAGGTGCTGGGCGCACGCCTGGACGGCTTGCCGTTGAAGGTCAATCGCGACTTCGCCCACGCCCAATTGCAGATCGATCAGACGCGTCTGGAACAGATTCTGGTCAACCTGATCGGCAACGCCCTTGACGCCATGCAGGCACAACCGGCTCCCGAGCTGTGGCTGGACGGCCACAACGTTGACGACAAGTACCGCCTGCAAGTACGCGACAACGGCCACGGTATCGACCCCGAGGCGCGCAAGCATTTGTTCGAACCGTTCTTCACCACCAAACCCGGCGAACAAGGCCTGGGCCTGGGGCTGACGCTTTCCGCCAGCCTCGCGGCAGCCACCGGCGGCAACCTCGCCGTGGAACACCCGGCCAGCGGTGGTACTGCCTTTGTCTTGTGCCTGCCGCTGGCGGGCGCTCAAAAAGCTGAGTCGACATGAATACAGATTCGAAAGACCTCACCGTTCTGATCGTCGAAGACGACCCCCATGTGTTGCTCGGCTGCCAGCAAGCCCTGGCGCTGGAAGACATTCACAGCGTGGGCGTGGGCAGCGCCGAAGAAGCGCTCAAGCGCATCGGCGAGAATTTTGCCGGCATTGTGATCAGTGACATCCGTTTGCCGGGCATCGACGGCCTGGAATTGCTGACGCGCCTCAAGGCCCTGGATAAAAGCCTGCCGGTGGTGCTGATCACCGGGCATGGCGACATTTCCATGGCGGTCGGTGCCATGCGCAACGGCGCCTACGACTTCATGGAAAAACCCTTCTCCCCCGAGCGCCTGGTGGACGTGGCACGCCGCGCCCTGGAACAGCGCGGGCTGGCGCGGGAAGTCTGGTCGTTGCGCCGTCAATTGGCCGAGCGTGATTCCCTGGAAGGCCGCATCATCGGCCGCTCGCCCGCCATGCAAAACCTGCGCGAGCTGATCGCCAACGTGGCCGACACCTCGGCCAACGTACTGATCGAAGGTGAAACCGGCACCGGCAAGGAACTGGTCGCGCGCTGCCTGCATGATTTCAGTCGGCGTCATTCCCACCAATTCGTCGCCCTGAACTGCGGCGGCCTGCCGGAAAACCTGTTCGAAAGCGAAATCTTCGGCCACGAAGCCAACGCCTTTACCGGTGCGGGAAAACGGCGTATCGGCAAAATCGAACACGCCCACGAGGGCACGCTGTTCCTCGATGAAGTGGAAAGCATGCCGATCAACCTGCAAATCAAACTGTTGCGGGTGCTGCAGGAACGCACCCTCGAACGCCTGGGCTCGAACCAGAGCGTGGCGGTGGATTGCCGGGTGATCGCCGCCACCAAATCCGACCTCGACGAACTGAGTCGCGCCAGCCAATTCCGCAGCGACCTGTATTACCGCCTCAACGTGGTCACCCTGGAGCTGCCACCGCTGCGCGAACGCCGCGAAGACATCCTGCAGTTGTTCGAGCACTTCCTGCAGCAGTCGTCGCTACGGTTTGACCGCAGCGTGCCGGAGCTGGACAACCAGACCGTCTCCACCCTGATGAGCCACGACTGGCCGGGTAATGTGCGCGAACTGCGCAACGTCGCCGAGCGCTTTGCCCTGGGCCTGCCGGCCTTCAAGAAAAGCGGCACCGGCAGCGGCAGCCACGGCCTGGCCTTTACCGAAGCAGTGGAAGCGTTCGAGCGCAACCTGCTCAATGACGCCCTGCAACGCAGCGGCGGCAACCTGACCCAGGCCAGCCAGGAACTGGGAATGGCCAAGACCACGCTGTTCGACAAGGTCAAGAAATACGGGTTGAGCCACTGATGGATCTATTTCTCAAAGCCGCCCTCGGCGCGGCGGTGGTGTTGATCCTGGCCGCGCTGGCCAAGACCAAAAACTACTACATCGCCGGGCTGGTGCCGCTGTTTCCGACCTTCGCGCTGATCGCGCACTACATCGTCGGCAAGGGCCGTTCGGTGGAGGATTTGAAGACCACCATCCTGTTCGGGATGTGGTCGATCATTCCGTACTTTGTGTACCTGGCCACGCTGTACGTCATGGTTGACCGCATGCGGTTGGAGGCGTCGCTCGCGGTGGCGGCGGTGGCATGGTTGATGGCGGCGACGGTGCTGGTCAGCGTGTGGGTTCGCATGCACTGATTGATCGTTCCCACGCTTCGCGTGGGAATGCAGCCCAGGACGCTCCGCGTCCCAAAGCGTGACGCAGAGCGTCACAGGAGGCGTTCCCACGCAGAGCGTGGGAACGATCCTCAGGGAAATCAGCGGATGATCTTCTCGACGTGAATGCCGAGCTTCTTCAAGCGGTACCAGAAACTTCTCTCGGAAATCCCGATCTTCGACGCTGCCGCCGCTTGCACGCCGTTGGTCTCGTTCAACGCCGCCAGAATGTAGGTTTTTTCGACTTCCGCCAGTGCGGCGTCCAGGTCCGCCGGTACTTCCGGGTTGTCGCCAAGCAGCGCTGCCACGCCCTCCTCGGCAGGCCTGGAGGCAAACAGATAGGCCGGCAGGTCGATGTCTTCGATCACCGGTTTGGCCGCGACGATGGTGGCGCGCTCCACGCAGTTTTGCAGCTCGCGAATATTGCCCGGCCAGTGGTAAGCCGCCATGGCCTGCAACGCCTCCGCGCTGAAGCCGGTGATACGTTTGCCGGCGGTGGCGCTCAGGGTTTCGGCGAAGTGGCGGGCCAGGGGCACGATGTCTTCGGCGCGCTCGCGCAGGGCCGGCAGCGGAATCGGGAACACGTTGAGGCGGTAGTACAAGTCTTCGCGAAACTCCTTGTTCGCCACCGCGTCCAGCAGGTTCTTGTTGGTGGCGGCGATCACCCGCACATCCACCTTGCGCTCTCTCGGGTCGCCCACCGGCTCGATCACGCGCTCCTGCAACGCGCGCAGAATCTTGGCCTGCAACGCCAGCGGCATATCGCCGACCTCGTCCAGGAACAGCGTGCCCTGGTCGGCCTGCATGAAGCGCCCTACCCGGTCGGCCACGGCGCCGGTAAACGCGCCTTTGCGGTGGCCAAACATTTCACTTTCCAGCAAGCCTTCGGGAATGGCCGCGCAATTGACCGCCACGAACGGCTTGTCGGCGCGGCTGCCATGTTTGTGGATGGCACGGGCGACCATTTCCTTGCCGGTGCCGCTCTCGCCGGTCAGCAGAATGGTCGCGTTACTCTCGCGCACCGAATCGATCGCGTGCAGCACCTGGCGGAACGCCGGGCTGTCGCCCACCAGGCTGTCGAACTGTGCGTGCTGGTCCAGCTCGGCGCGCAGGCGCGCGTTGTCGCGCAGGATGTCGCGAAACTGCAGGGCCTTGGCCACGGTGATGTCCAGCTCATCGATGTCGAACGGTTTGGCGATGTAGTCGTAGGCGCCATTGCGCATCGACTGCACGGCGTTTTTCACCGTGCTGTAGGCCGTCATCACGATCACCGGCAGCTCGGGGAAGCGCACCTTGATCTCGGCCAGCAGCGCCGGGCCGTCCATGCCGGGCATGCGCCAGTCGCTGATCACCAGGTCGATGTCTTCCTGCTCCAGCACCTTGAGCGCGTGCAGGCCGTTACTCGCGGTGAACACCTGAATGCCGCTCTGGCTCAGGGCCGACGACAGCAAATCACAGAGCTTGGGCTCGTCGTCGACCACCAATACGTTATGCGTCATGACCTTCCTCATCCTCGCCGTCGTCTTCACCTTGCGCCGGAATGAACAGGCTGAAGGTGGCGCCGGCATCTTTTTCACTGGCACATTCAATGCTGCCATCGTGACTTTCCATGATCGAATAGACTTTCGCCAAGCCCAAACCCGTGCCCTGAGCCTTGGTGGTGACGAACGGAGTAAAGATACGCTCAATCATGTCCGCCGGAATGCCCTGGCCGGTGTCGGCGATGCTGATCACCGTGTTGTCATCTACCGTGCGAATGCCCAGGGTCAGACGCCCGCCTTCGGGCATCGCGTCGATGGCGTTGAGAATCAGGTTCAGGCAAGCCTGCTTGAGCTGTTTGGCATCGGCATACAGCGTTGCACCGGGGGCCTGGTCATCGATGTGGGCATCGATGTTGTGGGTCGCCAGCTCCGGGCTGCAAAACCCGAGAATTTCCTCTACCAGCACACGTGCCGGCTGCAACACCCGAAGGGGCGCGTTGGGCTTGGCGAAATCGAGAAACTCGGTGATCAGGTCGTTGATGCGGCTGACCTCGCTGATCACGTATTCCAGGTGGCGCTTGTCGGTTTCCGGCAGGTCGACGCGGCGGTGCAGCAACTGGGTGGCTGTCTTGATGATGCCCAGCGGGTTGCGGATTTCGTGGGCCAGGCCCATGGCGACTTCGCCGAGGGCGTGCAGCCGGTCGCGGCGGCGCAATTGGGCTTCGAGGTGGTGCAACTCGCCCAGGCGCTCGGTCATGTGGTTGAAGGTGCTGCTCAGTTGCGCCAGCTCATCGCCGCCGGTCACCCGCACGCGATGCTCGTAGTTGCCCGAGATCACCGCGTTCACGCCCTGGGACAAATCCCGCAGCGGCTGGGTCAGGCGCCGCGACACCAGCACCCCGGCGCCGAGGGACAACGCCGAGCTGAGCAGGAAAATCAGCACGAACAGGTTGCTCTGATTCACCAGCCCCACCAGGCTGGTATGGCGCAGCAAGCCGCTGAAAATCACCCCTTGCAGGTCGCCGGCATCGTTGAAGATCGGCCAGTACAACCCGCTGTAGTTGTTGGTGAATTGCTCGCTGGGTTGCCGGGTGCTGCGCATCGCCGTCTCCACATCCTTGGGAATGCGCGACGGATGATTCTCAAAGCGCTGGGTCGAGAAAATCTCGTTGAACCCCGACGGGTTGGCCAGGTACAGGCGCAAGTCCAGGGAGTGCACATCGGCCACACTGGTCAGGAAACTGCTGTCCAGGTAAGTGGCCACCAACAGCAGGTAATCGACGCCCTCCTGGGTAGTTTCGAAGGTCGAGACCACCAGGCCCGTGCTGACGCCAGCCACTTGTACCGTTTGCAGCACCGCGTTGCTGGTCAGGTCGATCTGTTTGACGATGTCATCGGAGGCCGTGCTGAACATCACCTTGTGGTCACTGCTGCGAATCAGCGCGACCACATCGATATCGGTGGCGTCGGCAATGTCCGCCGTCAACCGGTCGTGTTTGGCCGCCTGCTTGCTGGAAGGCGGGCTGGTGTAGCGCAGAAACAGCTTGGCCATGCGCGCGTTGTCATGAAGGATGTCGCCGATCTCGTCCTTGACGATTTTGGTCGACTCTTGCAGCCAGATGCGCACGTTACTGTCGAAAATCTGCGACAGCGTGGTTGCTGCCAGCTCGGCGGCGATCATGGTGGGAATCACGCTGACCAGCCAAAACGCCAGCACCAGCTTGCGCTGGACACTCCAGCGCGAAATGGCAAAAGGGCGGGCTTTCTGGCGGGTCTTGGTGATCATCAGGTTTCGCTTATCACAGCAGCCATGGCAGGGTCGGAACGGTCCGGTCGTAGAAACATTTTCGCAAGTGTGAGCACGCCGTTGACCAGCCGGTTACGGTGGCGGAAAAACATGCTGTTGCCGCGAAATTCGCAGCCCAGGCGCAGCTTACTGGCATACCCCTCCTGGCCGCACTCGTACACCGGAATATTGTGCGCAATACAATAGTCGACATTGGTCAGCCAGCACCTGAAATACAGGTTGTACTCACGACCGAATTCAATGTCATGCCCGAAAAACTTGTCGACCAGCCGGTGCTGGTCCAAAAGGATCAGGTTGAAGGCCACCAATCGCTCGTCCACCCAGTAAAGAGCACAGACTGCACGGTTTTCAAGGCGTTCAAGGATGCCGGTGAAGTAGCTGGCCGGCAGGCGCTCGAACTGGAAATCGGCACGGCTGAGGGTGCCTTCATACAGGCGCATCACTTCGGGCAACACGTCATCAATATTGTGCCGCCATTCCACGCGAGGGCCTGGCGCACGCAGTTTGCGGCGCAGGTCCTTGCGGGTGGATTTGCACAACGAGCCCAGGTAGGCATCAACCGAACCGTAAGGCACGCTCAACAGCCCGCTGGGTAACCCCGGCATGCTCTGAAAGCCCGCCGCCTCGCAGCTGGCGGCCCAGTGCGGGTCGCTGGTCGGCACATCTTTAACCGCCAGCAGGCCCACACCGAGCGCGTTGGCATCCTGGCGCGCGGCCTGCAGCAACTGTTTGAGAAACAGTGGGCGTCGAACGTCGGCCACGCTGCTGGCAATGCCCGCGTCACAGCGCTCGGCCACCGGCGAGCCGATGGCGTACAACTGCACCTGCAAAACACCCGGCCACAGTCGCTCCAGGCGCTCGGTAAAGCGCTTTGCGCTGCCCGACACCGTGGTGTCGAGGCGATAATCGGTGATGAAGGCGGCGGCGACCGCCATCACCGTGCCGTTTTCGTAGACAGCCAGGTAACGCCAGGTGAAATCACGGATGGCCGCGTTTTCCACGGCGACGTAATAGTCCCAATCCTCCAGGGCACCGGGAAAACAGTCGTTCCAGGCACTGCGCTGGATGGCCCGGATGGTCGGGAAGGCTTGGGCGGTGATCACGTACTTCCCTTATCTATATGGCGATCAGGAGCGGCACCCTGATGTGTCAGGCAGACCGAAGTGCTGCCATCGCAGGCAAGCCGGTGCCCACCTGGATCTGTGTGGGGTTGAAGGCCGCGTGTTGCTCGACGAATTCGGCGCTCAGCTCGATCACCCGGCGGTATTGCAGGTCGACGGTGATCATGTGGTAGCAGTTGTCCAGCAGGATCTTGGTCACGGGGCCGCCAAGATGGCGTTCCACATAATCGGCATTCCAGCGGCTGGTGATGTCATCCTCGATGGAATGCAGCACCAGTGCCGGCACCTTGACCTCGGGCATGCGTTTTTTGACCACGGCGTTCATGCGGTGCAACTCGCGCACCGTGATGCCTTCCATGGTCAGCAAACCGGCCTCGCTGCTCTCCCCTTCCTTCATCTGGCGCTCGACAATCGCCCGCAGGCGCTCGTTCTTGATGCCATACGGCGGCTTCTCTTCGAAGCGGCAGATGTGCACGCCGAACGGGATCTTCATCAACAACGGCGTCAGAAACGCCAGCTTGTGAATGCTCCAGCCGTCGTACTTCAAGGTGGTGGAATACATCAACAGCCCGGCGACCTGGCCCGGGTGCTCGGCGGCCACGTACATCGACATCACCGCGCCCATGGACAAGCCCCCGACAAACACCTGCTCGTGGCGCTGGCGCACCTGCACGAAGGTCTTGCGCACGCCTTCGTACCAGTCCAGCCAGCCGGTGGCCTGCAAGTCGCTGTTATCGCCGCAGTGCCCGGCCAGGGTGGGCACGTACACCGTGCAGTTGCCCGCCTTGGCCAGGCCTTTGGCGACCTGACGCAATTCCGTCGGGGTGCCGGTCAGGCCGTGGATCAACAGGATCCCGACCGGACCTTCACCGAGAACGAAACCGGCATCACCTTCACCGAGGTCGATCTCTACCTGTTTCACCGGTTGGTCGCCCGCACCAGCAGTTGCTCCAGCAGCTTCAGGCCCAGGTCGATTTCCGGGTAGCTGATTTCCAGTGACGGAGCCAGGGTGATCACGTTTTTGTAGTAACCGCCCACGTCGAGAATCAAGCCGAGTTTCTGGCCGTCCACGATCATGTCGCCTTTCATGCCCTCTTCGACCATGTAGTCCAGGGTCGCCTTGTCTGGCGTGAAGCCGTCCGGTGCGCAGATTTCGCAGCGCAGGGCCAGGCCCAGGCCGTCGACGTCGCCGATGATCGGGAAACGTTTCTGCAGGTCTTGCAGGCCTTCGAGGAAGTATTTGCCCTTGGCCATGACCATCGCGCCGTAGTCGACTTCGTTGGTCATCTTGAACATTTCCAGGCCCACTGCCGTGCCCAACGGGTTGGACGCGAAGGTGGAGTGGGTGGAACCTGGCGGGAAGATTTTCGGGTTGATCAATTCTTCACGGGCCCAGATGCCGCCCAGCGGGTTGAGGCCGTTGGTCAACGCCTTGCCGAAGACGATCACGTCCGGCTGCACGTCGAAGTGTTCGATCGACCACAGTTTGCCGGTGCGGTAGAAGCCCATCTGGATTTCGTCGGACACCATCAGGATGCCGTGCTGATCCAGCACTTGCTTGAGTTCACGGTAGAAGTTCATCGGCGGAATCACGTAGCCGCCGGTGCCCTGGATCGGCTCGACATAAAACGCGGCGTACTCGCTGGAACCGACTTTCGGGTCCCACACACCGTTGTATTCGGTCTCGAACAGACGGGCAAATTGCTGCACGCAGTGGCTGCCGTATTCTTCCTTGGTCATGCCTTTAGGGCCGCGGAAGTGGTACGGGAACGGAATGAACTGCGCGCGCTCACCGAAGTGGCCGTAGCGACGACGGTAGCGGTAGCTGGAGGTGATCGACGAGGCGCCGAGGGTACGGCCGTGGTAGCCGCCTTCAAAGGCGAACATCAGGCTCTTGCCGTTGGTGGCGTTACGCACGACCTTCAGGGAGTCTTCGATGGACTGCGAGCCGCCGACGTTGAAGTGCACGCGGCCGTCGAGGCCGAACTTCTTCTTGGCGTCGACTGCGATCATTTCCGACAGCTCGATCTTGCCTTTGTGCAGGTACTGGCTGGCGATTTGCGGCAGGGTGTCGATCTGCTGTTTCAGCGCGTTGTTCAGGCGCGGGTTGGCATAGCCGAAGTTAACGGCCGAGTACCACATTTGCAGGTCGAGGTAGGCCTGGTCTTCGGTGTCCCACACGTAGGAGCCTTCGCAGCGGCTGAAAATACGCGGTGGCTCGATGTAGTGAACGGTGTCGCCGTAGGAGCAGTACTTGGCTTCTTTATCCAGAAGAATCTGGTCTTCGGCAGTGGCGATTCGGATATCAGACATGGTGGAAGAGTTCCTGACTTTCAATAGGGAGATCAGCAGCAAAGGTGCCGGTATTGGCGGCGCTGCCCATTGGCAACCTGGCCAGTAGCGCAGGCAGCTCGGCAAAGGTGTCGAAGCGCGCGTGGGGAATGTTGTTGGCTTCGCAATAGTTGGCGAGGCTGCCTTTGGCGAAGACGAAATCGGCGGTTGACGCCACGCACATGTCGGACTTGCCGTCGCCGATTACCAGCACGCGCTTGTTGCGCGGGGTGGACTTGCACTTGCAGTTGCCGGACGCCGCGCGGCAGGCATCGCTGGAATGCGGGAAATCGATGCGCCAGCTGTTCTGGTCAACCTGACGCAGGCGGTTGGCGAGGATCGGCAGCAGGGTCACGTAGTTGCGCGACAGGATGCGCGCGATGCCTTGCTCAATGCCGTCGCTGACCACTTCGATGGTCGCGCCCAGGCCCATGACGTGATCGACGAAGTCCGGGAAGTCCGGGTCGATTTCAACGCTGTCGAAGTACGCCAGCAGTTCGGCCGGGGTCGCCTTGATCAGCGCCAGTTGACGGCTCAGGCATTCGCGGGAACCGATATGCCCATCCAGCCATTCCTGTTCGATGGTTTCCCACTCGGGGCCGGCGAAGCGTTGGAGGACGTTGTCGATGACATCGGTGGGGGTGATGGTCCCATCGAAATCACACACGATATGCCACTGAATCATCTGCGTATTACCTTGGAAGGGCGCGCTCTGTGCGCTTGCACAAGGGGTAGAGCAGGGACTGTGCCAACTGGATGAAACCCCGCAGGGCCGGGGTTTTGGCGGATGTGAGCCGGGGATTTGTGTCACAGGAGCTACAATTTTTGTAGCTCGCTACAAACAAGATGAGTGCTTGCGCTGCGGGTGCCCTTCGCGCGTGAATGCGCGCATGCCCACACAAGGAAACCGTTTCATGCTCAAGCTGACTTCTGCTGTATTCGCCGGTGTACTGGGGCTATGGGGCGTTTGCGACGCCGCATGGGCCGAAGGCATCACCGGCGAAGTGGGTGCGGGCGTGAGCTACCAGCCCCACGACCCGACCGGCAGCCGCTACGAAACCCAGCCGATTCCCTATTTCGATCTGGACTGGGGCAACGTCAGCCTGGGCACCGACGACGGCCTGACCTGGAGCGCGCTCAACACCCACGGCATCACCGCCGGCCCCTACATCAATTACCTGCCGGGGCGCACGGCCAATGGCTCGCTGCGCGGCTTGCGTGATGTGCAGGACGCAGCCGAGGTGGGCGGGTTCATTCAATACGCCCCGGCCGAGTTCTGGCGGGTATACGCCCAGGTTGGCCAGTCGGTCGGCGGCACGCGGGATCAAAGCGGTGTGGTCGGCAAGCTCGGCGGCGAGCTGGGCTACCCGCTGGGTGGCGGAATTATCGGCAGCACCGGTTTGATGGCGCACTTTGCCGATGCGCGCCAGACCCAGGCGTTTTTCGGAGTGGATGACAAAGAGGCGGCGGCTTCGGGCTTTCGCCCCTACAACGCCAGCGCGGGGTTCCAGAACTTCACGTTGACGCAGAGTTTCGAGTTTCCCCTGGACACGCACTGGTCATTGTTGACCAGTGCCAGCTGGGTGCATCTGGTGGGGTCGGCGGCCAACAGCAGCATCGTCAAGGAAACCGGCGAGGTGAACCAGGGGCAGGTGCAGACAGCGATCAGCTACAAGTTTGACTGAAAGCGATCGTTCCCACGCTCTGCGTGGGCATGCATCCTGTGACGCTCTGCGTCACGACTTTAGGAGCGGGACGCCGAGCGTCCGGGGCGGCATTCCCACGCGGAGCGTGGGAACGATCACTCTGCGGTCAGCCCTTGGCCTCGCTGATGATCTGCCGAATCGCGCCGACAAACGCCTCGGCCGGCTGCCCGCCGCTCACCGCATACTGGTCGTTGAACACGATGGTCGGCACCGACGACACACCGCGTGAGACCCACAGTTGCTCTTGCTCGCGCACTTCGGCGGCGTATTCATCAGAAGCCAGAATCTCGGCCGCACGCTTGATATCCAGGCCGACACTTTCGGCAATGATCGCCAGTGTCGCGTGGTCGGACGGATCCTGCCCCTCGCTGAAGTACGCCTTGAACAGCGCTTCCTTGAGGTTGTACTGCAACCCTTCCAGCCCGGCCCAATGCAATAGACGGTGCGCGTCAAAGGTGTTGTAGATCCGGCTCTGGCCGTCGGTGCGGAATGCAAACCCCAAGGCGGCGCCCATGTCGCGGATGCGCTCGCGGTTGGCCTGGGATTGCTCGGCGGTGGAGCCGTATTTTTCGGTGATGTGTTCGACGATGTTTTGCCCTTCAGCCGGCATGTTCGGGTTCAGTTCGAACGGCTGGAAATGGATCTCGGCCTGCACCTCGGCGCCCAACTGGTCGAGGGCCTCGGTCAGGCCGCGCAGGCCGATGATGCACCAGGGGCAGGACACATCGCTGACGAAATCGATTTTCAGGGAAGTACTCATGACGGGCAGACCTCGCTGGCTTCACTCAGCCGCAAAAGCTCCACGATACACCAACTTCACAGCACCTTCGAAGGCTCGTCCAGGTCGATCTGCGCCCAGTGCGCGGCATCTTCGCGATGGGCTTTGAGGTACGGCAGCACCGCCGTCAGCAGCGGCGCCTTGAACGCCTCCTGAAAACGATGGGCCATACCGGGAATCAGCTTCAACTGGCTGCCCTGGATATGCGCGGCCAGGTGCACGCCATGCATCACCGGCAACAACGGGTCGGCGGTGCCGTGTACCACCAGCGTCGGGACGCGCAGTTGGTTGAGCAACGGCACGCGGCTCGGTTCGGCGAGAATCGCCATGATCTGGCGCTTCACGCCGTCGGGGTTGAAGGCACGGTCGTAGGACAGCGCCGCCTGATGCAGCAACGCCTGGCGATCATCCTTGACGTAAGGGCTGCCCAGCGCCGCCAGCAGGTCGGCCTGTTGCTCCAGCGCGACTTCACGGTTCGGCGCACTGCGCCGCGACAACAACTGCACCAGCGCCGCATTCGGGGCGGGCAGGCCTTCGGCGCCGGAGCTGGTCATCACCAGGGTCAGGCTTTCCACCCGTTGCGGCGCCATCGCCGCCAGGTGCTGGGCGATCATGCCGCCCATGCTTGCGCCCAATACGTGGAATTGCTCGATCTGCAAGGCATCCATCAAACCCAGCGCGTCGTCGGCCATGTCGGTCAGGGTATACGGCGCCGCCACCGGCAGGCCGAGCTTGTAGCGCAGCACTTCAAAAGTCAGGTTGGCGCTGGCCGGGGCCTGGCGCCAGGTGGACAGGCCGACATCACGGTTGTCGTAACGAATCACCCGAAAACCCTGCTGGCATAGCGCGACCACCACTTCATCCGGCCAGTGGATCAACTGCCCGCCCAGGCCCATCACCAGCAGCAACGCAGGGTCGGACGCACGGCCGATACTCTGGTAGGCGATGCTCACCTGTTCCAGGTCAACCGTTTGAGTCGGGACGTTGACGTCACATCGAGAAGCCGCAAAAGACGGCAGGCCGAACAAGAGAGCGGCCAGTAAAAACAACACGCGCATGAAAAACACCGAAACACAGAACCCCAGTAGAGCGCGAGTCTGATGAAGTTTGTTCAAGCGCGCTGCCACAGTTGCGTGACAGTTTGATGAAGAGTGCCGGGCGGTCATGTTTAAGCAACGTGTCGACACATGCCGCAACATGAGACAAACTCACGCAATTCCGATTCGCCACAAATTGTCTTCATGGAGAGCCCGTGCTCGAAATCCGTCATCTCAAGACCCTGCACGCCCTGCGCGAAGCCGACAGCCTGGTAGAAGCCGCCGAGCGCCTGCACCTGACGCAGTCGGCGCTGTCCCACCAGTTCAAAGAGCTGGAAGAACGCCTGGGCATGCCGCTGTTCGTGCGCAAGACCAAACCGTTGCGCTTCACCAGCGCCGGTCTGCGCCTGCTGCAACTGGCCGACGCCACCTTGCCGCTGCTGCGCGGCGCCGAGCGTGATATTGCGCGCTTGTCCGGCGGCACCGCCGGGCGCCTGCACATGGCGATCGAGTGCCACAGTTGCTTCCAGTGGCTGATGCCGACCATCGATCAGTTCCGCGATGCCTGGCCTGAGGTCGAACTGGACCTGGCCTCCGGCTTCGCCTTCGCGCCGTTGCCGGCCCTGGCCCGTGGCGACCTCGACCTGGTGGTGACCTCCGACCCGCTGGAATTGCCGGGCATCACCTACGTGCCGCTGTTCACTTACGAAGCCATGCTCGCGGTGGCCAACCAGCACGCGCTGGCCAACAAGGCCTACATCGTGCCGGAAGATCTGCTCACCGAAACCCTGATCACCTACCCGGTGGAACGCGACCGCCTGGATATTTTCACGCGGTTCCTGGAACCCGCCGACGTCGAGCCCGCGCAAGTGCGCACCTCGGAACTGACGGTGATGATGATGCAACTGGTTGCCAGCGGCCGTGGCGTATGCGGCATGCCCCACTGGGCGTTGCATGAGTACAGCTCGCGTGGTTACGTGAAGGCCAAGCGCCTGGGTGAAAAAGGCTTGTTTGCGACGCTGTACGCGGGGATTCGTGCCGACATGCTGGACGCGCCGTACATGCGTGACTTTTTGCTGACGGCCAAGGACACGTCGTTTTCCACGCTGGATGGCGTGAGTGCCGTGCGCTGATATTCGAAACGATGAAAATCACTGTGGGAGCTGGCTTGCCTGCGATGGCTGTCTGTCAGAAGAAAAGTCCTGACTGATGCACCGCTATCGCAGGCAAGCCAGCTCCCACATTTTGATCTTCACTGGTCTTGCAACTTGCGCCACATGTGGAGCTTGTCGAAGTATTCCTCACCCACCCGCACCGCCAGCGGTTCCAGGCCGTACTGGACAAACCCGCAGCGCTGGTACAACGCAACCGCCGCATCGTTGCCGGCGGTGACGGTCAGCTGGATCAGCTTGAGGCGCGGGTGTTTGCGCGCCTCAACGAGCGCCGCCTCGACCAGTCGGCGGCCCAGGCCTTTTTGTTGATGAGCCTGGGTCACGTACATGCCGAACAGGGTCACCTTGTGCCGCGCTTTCTCGCGCGGCTCGAAGGCCAGGCCGACAATGCCCGCCAGTTCTTCACCTTCAAAGCCGCCAAGCAACTGGTCCAGCGGGCCGCTCAAACGTTTTTCCCACCAGCTCAACGGCATCGCGGCCCGCTCGGCCACGCTGGAAGTGAACGCCTGGGGATAAGCGCCGTAGGCCTCCAGCATCAAGGCCCGGTAGGCTTCGGCGTCGCCGGCGCCCAGGGTGCGAATGATCATGCCGTGAGGGATTGGCGATAAAACGGCAGGATCAAGTCGCGCGTCAGCGGAGCCAATGACAGGCCGCCGTCACCGGCGGGGTCGATCCAGCGCACTTCTTCAATTTCAGCGGCAGGCATGACGGCGACATCGATGTGCACCTGGAACAGCTCGGCTTCCACGGTAAAGCCAGGCTCGTTGGCGGCGGGAGCGGAAAAGTGGCCGAGGTAGATGGCATCGCTGGGTTCAATCTGCAGATTCAGCTCTTCGTGCAGCTCACGGGCCAAGGCCTCGGCAGGCTGCTCGCCAGCGTCGATCTTGCCGCCGGGCTGCATGAACGCCTGGGTGCCGCGCTTGCGCACCAGCAGGGTCTGGCCGTCGCTGCCGATCAGCAGGGCCGCGGCGATGCGGATGGTGGATGGCATGGGAGGTTTTCCTTTGAAGCAAAGGGCGCAAGGATCACATGATCAACCAGACCGCCGCAATCGACTGTGGGAGCTGGCTTGCCTGCGATGCGGGCAACTCGGTG
Source organism: Pseudomonas tolaasii NCPPB 2192 (assembly GCF_002813445.1). Taxonomy (NCBI): domain Bacteria; kingdom Pseudomonadati; phylum Pseudomonadota; class Gammaproteobacteria; order Pseudomonadales; family Pseudomonadaceae; genus Pseudomonas; species Pseudomonas tolaasii. Next base: position 2,774,949 of record NZ_PHHD01000001.1, on the reverse strand, counting down.
CATCAGGTAAACCGTGGGGATGCTATCGCAGGCAAGCCAGCTCCCACATTTTTAATCTGTATTTAGCTTGAGATTACGGCGGTGTCCTTGATAAACACGCTGTACCGCGCGCCTTCCATGGTTTCGAACGCGATCAGCTTGTCCACCAGCGGCAGGTTCAGGACTTTGCCGGCATTGAGCAGCAACATGCCGTTATCGGCGTTCAAGTTGCGCGCCAGCACCATGCCCTCTTCCAGCTCGCGCGTGCCGAGCACTTTCACATTCGGATCGCCCAGGGTCACGTCATTGAGGTAGGTGGCGCACACCCGCACAAAGTCTTCGACCATCTCGGGGTCATACAAGCGCCCGGCGTATTTGCGGATGTACAGCAGCGCTTCGTCGCTGTTCATCTGGCGCTCAAGGATCAGGCCTTTTTGCAGTTCGATAAAATCCACGGCCAGTTTCAACAGGCGCGAGCCTGCCGGAATCGCCTCGCCCTTGAGGTGATCGGGAAAACCGCTGCCGTCCCACCGTTCCTGGTGATGGCGGATCAGGCGCGCAGCGTCTTTCATCGGCTCCAGGGTCATCAACAGCGATTCACTTTGGGTGGCGTAAGCGCGATAACGCTCGCGGTCGGCGCTGTGCAGCAAGTCCGAGGGCGAGGCCATCATGCTGTCGCTCCAGCTCAGCTTGCCGATGTTGTAGAGCGCGGCGGCCATGGTCAGGTCGCGGTTGCTGGCCTCGTCCACACCGTGTGCCACACACCAGGTGCGCACCAACTCGATGATCTGCCGGTTGGTCTGCTTGGCGCGCGGCAGGCGCAGGTTGGCCAGCAGCGAGAACACTTCGGTGCCGGTGGCGTAGCTGTGCTTGAGCTCTTCGTAGGCCAGGTCGAGCATGTCGGCGGTTTGCTGCAATTCGCTGGTGCGCGCGGCCACGCGTTTTTCCAGGGAGGCGTTGAGCTGCTTGAGTTCCTCGTTCTGTTGAAGAATCAGTTGCTCCAGGCGCAGGCGCTCACGCTCGGAATGCTGATGGGCCAGGGATTGGCGCAGGGCCAGCAGCAGTTCTTCGTCGTTCCAGGGTTTGCTGAGGTAGCGGTAGATCTGGCCTTCGTTGATGGCTTTGACGATCAGTGTCAGATCGGTCTCACCGGTCAGCAGGATCCGTACGGTGTGCGGGTAGGCTTGATGGACATGCGCCAGCAACGAGGCGCCGTCGATGTCCGGCAGGCGCGCGGCGCTCATCACCAGGTCGACAGGCCGGCTTGCGAGAATCGTCAAAGCGTCGGCAGCGCAGGTGGCGCTGTGCAGTTCGAACGGTTCAAGACGCAGCAATTGCGTCAGGCTGTGCAAAACGTCCGGGTGGGCGTCGATCAACAGCACCACGGCACGGTCGCTCTCGGTAAACGTAACTGACTCTCCCATGGAACACCTCGGATCGTCGGCGTGCATTCCTTACGGTCTGGGTCTGCCCTCCTGGCGTTTACTGAGGAGTTTAGTCGGTTTTTGCGAAAATGATGGCGTTACGATATCAGCCCCACAAAAAAAGCCGCTCCAGGAATCGGAGCGGCCTTCGAGGTGAAGCGTAAACCCTCACGCGTCGGCTTTTTTCGGGCTGGAGCCAAACGAAGCAAAACGCTTGTTGAACCCGGCAATCCGGCCTTCGGCCTGAGTCTTGCGCTGCTGGCCGGTGTAGATCGGGTGCGAGGCGCTGGACACGTCCAGCGGGATGTAAGGGTAAGTGTTGCCGTCGCTGTGCTTGTGGGTGCGATCGCTGTCGGCGGTGGAGCCAATCAGGAAAAACACGTCGGCGGCGGTGTCATGGAACAGCACGGTGCGGTAGTCGGGATGGATACCAGCTTTCATAAGGCCTCCGGGGCGTCTGGGTGCAGTTGATTTGTTATACAGTAACACAAAATCACGCACCCAAACGAGAACCTATTGCAATAAGAATAGGCCTGCGGCTTCTATGCGGCTTCCTGGAAGTCCATTTCCGGGGGTTGTTTGGAGAAGCCACGGGTCAGGAAACCCAGGTAAACCAGCCCGATGGCCAACCACACCACGCCCAGGTAAATCGCCAGGTGGTCGAGGCTGATCATCAGCCACACGTCCGCCAGCAGGCCGATGGTGGGGAACACCAGGAACAGGATCAGCTCACGTACCCCGCGCTGCTTGGCGCCGATCCAGTAGTGGAAGATCACCGACAGGTTCACTAGGCTGAAGGCCAGGAACGCGCCGAAGTTGATGAACGAGGTTGAAGTGGTCACGTCCAGCTTCAACGCCAGCAATGCCACGACCGCACACAGCAGGATGCTGTTCACCGGCGTGCCAAAACGCGCGTGCAAACTGCCGAAGAACGACTTGGGCAACACACCGTCACGCCCCATCGCAAACAGCAAGCGCGAACCACTGGCCTGGGCCGACAGCCCCGAAGCGAACTGGCCGACGATCAGGCCGATCAGAAAGATCGACACGAACAGGTCTCCGCCGATGTTGCGTGCGATTTCATAGGCGGCCGAGTCCACGTCGGCAAATTCGAACGACGGGTGCGCGATCTGCACGAAATACGACACGCCGACGAAAATCAGCCCGCCGATCAGGGTGATCAGCATGATCGCCCGCGGGATGGTGCGCCGGGGGTCGCGGGTTTCTTCGGTCAGGGTGCTGACCGCGTCAAAGCCCAGGAAGGAATAACAGGCGATGGCCGCGCCGCTCATGATCAACGGCATTTGCATCTGGCCGTTGAAAAACGGGGCGATGGTCCACAGTGGCTTGCTTGCATCACCGCCAATGTAGTGCACGCACAACACCACGAACGCAATCAGTACCAACGCTTGCACCAGCATCAGCAAGGCGTTGACGCCATTAGCGAGTTTCAGGCCGATGATATTGATCAGCGTGGTGATGCCGATAAACGCCAGCACCCAGACCCATTGCGGCACCGAAGGGAATGCCGAATGCAGGTATGCCGCGCCGATCAGCCAGATGGCCATGGGCAGGAACAGATAATCGAGCAATACCGCCCAACCGGCGATAAAGCCCAGCTTGGGGCTGATGGCCTTGCGCACATAGCTGTAGGCCGAACCGGCCACCGGAAAGGCCGAGGCCATGCGCCCGTAGCTCATGGCGGTGAAAAACATTGCCACCAGGGCGGCCAGGTACGCGGCGGGCACCATGCCGGCGGTGGATTGCGCCAGGATGCCGAAGGTGCCGAGCACGATGATTGGCGTCATATAGGCGATGCCGAACAGCACCACCGACCCTAACGACAGGGTGCGTTGCAAACGAGCCATGAGCGATTCTCCGCTGATTTATTAGATTTATGGCAGAACTGAAGTCGGTGAAGCAGAAGCTGTTTTTATGATGAGGTCGGTGTCACCTGTGGCGAGGGAGCTTGCTCCCTCGCCACAAAAGGCCAGCCTTAAGTCCGTGGAATCAAAAGTTCGCGCGTGCCGTCAGCCCGCTCAACCACCTCGCCCGGTAATTTCAAGCGCTGGTCATCCAGGTAGCGGTAGTCCTTGCGCGCCGCGGCCAGTTGGTCCAGGTCCAGCTCAACCGTGAATTGCCCTTCCTCGCGCCCGGCTTCGAACAGCAAGCTGCCGAACGGGTCGACCAGCGCGCTGCCGCCGGCAAACATCAGGTCGCCGTCGCCTTCTTCCACGCGGTTGACCATCAGTGCGAACGCCTGGTTTTCCTGGGCGCGGGCCATGATTGCGGTGCGGTGGGTGGGGCCGTACGGGTCCATGTTGCCGTTGGTCACCAGCAGCAACTGCGCGCCCAATTGCCCGAGGGCGCGGGCGGTTTCCGGAAATTCGATGTCGTAGCAAATCAACAGGCCGACGCGTACGCCCTTCCACAGGCAGGTGGCGTAACGATCACCGGGGTTGACCACCCCGCGCTCCAAAGGCCACAGATGGGTCTTGCGATAACGCAAGGCGATGCCTTCGGGCGTGATCAGCACGGTGGTGTTGTAGAATTGGCCCCCATCGCTCTCGATCATGCCGATGACCACGGCGATATCCTGTGCGCGGGAGGCCTGGATGACCGCCTGCAGCGTGGGGCCGTCCAGCGGCTCGGCCACCTCGGCGACGGTTTCAGCCGACGGGAAGCCCGTCAGGTGCGTCTCCGGGAACACGATCAGTTGCGTATCGGCCGCGCAGGCAGCAATTGCCGCCAGGGCGCGCTCAAGGTTGTAAGCTGTGTCGTTATCACGGCCTGCCAACTGGGCAAATTCGACCTTCATGAGTATTCCTTGTTCTTTATCTGTGCCGCAGTATGCGCAGCCACACCCTGCCAGGGAATTACGCGGCGGGGGTAACCCGATAGGGGTAGATCAATGACCATGTCGCTGGATGACATCGCCTGGCACCGTTCGGTGGGGCAAATGATAGACGCCCTGGACCAGGCCAATTTCTGGACCCAACTGGTGCGTCTGCTTGACCAATACGTGCCGTCCGACAGCTGGGTCGCCCTGCTGTTCAGCAGCGAACACCGGCCGCTGGTATTCGCCGAATGCCCGGGCGCCGACGGCACGCCCGACCAGCTGTTCCAGGATTACCTCAACGGCCTTTACCTGCTTGACCCCTTCTACATCGCCAGCCGCGAACAACCGCGCACCGGGCTGTTTCGCCTGGCCGAAGTCGCCCCGGAGCACTTCGAACTCACCGAGTATTACCAGCGCTACTTCCGCCTGAACGTGGTGGCCGACGAAATCCAGTTCAATTGCCAACTGCCGGATGGGCGTACGTTGTGCCTGTCCCTGGGTTCGAAGCAGCGTTTTGACCCGGCACAGATTGCCCTGCTGTCGCTGATCCAGCCCTGGGTACTGAGTCTGCTGCGCCAGCGCCTGCCTTTTGAACTCCAGCAGGTCAGCGCGCCGGAGCCACCGATGCAAAGTGACGAATGGGGTGCGCAACTCACCGCCCGCGAGCTGGATGTCGGCCGCCTGATGCTCAGCGGTTGCTCCAGCAAGGAAATCGCTCGTAAGCTGGAAATCTCTGTTGAAACCGTGAAAGTCCATAAGAAACACATGTACAGCAAGCTGGGGATCAAATCCCAGTCGGAGCTGTTCTCGATCTTTCTACAGGCGCAAAACGCCTAGCCGATGAGTCCGAACCCAAGGAAAACCGTATGAGCCTGTCGTTACTAAGCCGTTACGCCTTCTTTGCCGTGTGCGTCATTTTCACCCTCGCCAGCCTGCCTTTTATCGAACATGAGTGGTTATGGCCGATTACGGTGGTCACGGGCGTGTTGAGCCTGATCGGCCTGTTCGACCTGCTGCAAAGCCCCCACGCGGTGCGCCGCAACTACCCGATCCTGGGCAATATCCGTTACCTGGTGGAAGCCATCCGCCCGGAAATCCGCCAGTACCTGCTCGAATCCGACAGCGACGCCCTGCCCTTCTCCCGGGCCCAGCGTTCGCTGGTGTATTCACGCGCCAAGAATGAAAGCGCCGACAAACCCTTCGGCACCCTGATCGACGTGTACCAGTCGGGCTTCGAGTTCATCGGCCACTCCATGCGCCCCGCGCCGTTGAGCGACCCCAGCGCCTTTCGCGTGATGGTCGGCGGCCCGCAGTGCAAGCAGCCGTACTCGGCGTCCGTATTCAACATCTCGGCGATGAGCTTCGGCTCGTTGAGCGCCAACGCGATCCGCGCGTTGAACCAGGGCGCCAAGCTCGGCAACTTCGCCCATGACACCGGCGAAGGCAGCATCAGCCCCTATCATCGCGAAAACGGCGGCGACCTGACTTGGGAGCTGGGCAGCGGCTACTTCGGCTGCCGCACCAGCGACGGCCGTTTCGACCCGGAGCGCTTCGCCGCGCAAGCACAAAACCCGCAAGTACGCATGATCGAAATCAAGATGAGCCAGGGCGCCAAACCCGGCCATGGCGGCATCCTGCCCAAGCACAAGGTCACCCAGGAAATCGCCGACACCCGCGGCATCCTGATGGGCGAAGACTGCATCTCGCCATCGCGCCACAGCGCGTTTTTCACGCCGATTGAAATGATGCATTTCATCGCCCAGCTGCGCGAACTGTCCGGCGGCAAACCGGTGGGCTTCAAGTTCTGCCTGGGCCATCCGTGGGAATTCATGGGCATCGCCAAGGCCATGCTGGAAACCGGCATCCTGCCGGACTTCATCGTGGTCGACGGCAAGGAAGGCGGCACCGGCGCAGCCCCTGTAGAGTTCACCGACCACATCGGCGTGCCGCTGCGCGAAGGCCTGCTGTTTGTGCATAACACCCTGGTCGGCTTGAACCTGCGCGACAAGATCAAGCTCGGCGCCAGCGGCAAGATCGTCAGCGCCTTCGACATCGCCAGCGTCCTGGCCATCGGCGCCGACTGGGCCAACTCGGCACGCGGCTTCATGTTTGCCATTGGCTGCATCCAGTCCCAGTCGTGTCACACCAACAAATGCCCGACCGGCGTCGCCACCCAGGACCCGTTGCGCCAGCGCGCCCTGGTGGTTCCGGATAAGGCCCAGCGCGTGTTCAACTTCCACCGCAACACCCTCAAGGCACTGGCGGAAATGCTCGCCGCCGCCGGCCTGGATCACCCGTCGCAGTTGTCGGCCAAGCACCTGGTGCGACGCATGTCGGCGACCGAGATCAAGCTGTTCTCGCAGTTGCATGTGTTCCTCAAGCCCGGTGAATTGCTCACTGGCGAAGTGAACGGCGAGTTCTACTCGCGCATGTGGCAGATGGCGCGGGCCGACAGCTTCGAACCCCACGAAGAAGCCGCCGCCTGACCCCCTGCCCCAGCCTGCCCACCCTGGGCAGGCTGTTGAGACATTCAGTAATACCCAGCCTTTGCAATTACTTACAAATACCGCCAACCTGCGCGCCGCCCGACGTGCGGCGTACGACAACACGCGCATTCGCCTGTCTTTTTTAAACTTTTTGTTCAAGAGCCCGCTGCCATGCTGAACGGACGCGACCCGCGCATCGATTTTTTTCGGGGCCTGGCGTTGATCTTCATTTTCTGGGATCACGTCCCCCACAATCCTCTCGGCCAGATCACCCTGCGCAACGTCGGTTTCAGCGACGCCGCCGAAGTCTTCGTATTCCTCGCCGGCTTCGCGTCGGTCCTGGCCTACGGCAAAGTCCTGCAACGCGAAGGCTACTGGATGGCCTGCCTGAAAATCCTGCGCCGCACCTGGGTGCTGTACGTGGTGCACATCTTTTTGCTGGCGATGCTGATGGGCATCGTGTTCTTCGCCAACAGCCATGTAGAGACCCGAGACCTGGTGCAAGAGATGGGCATGACCCACTTCATCACCCACCCGCAACAGGCGCTGCTCGATGAACTGCTGCTGCGCTTCAAGCCCAACCTGATGGACCCATTGCCGTTGTACATCGTGTTGCTGGCCAGCCTGGCGCTGGTATTGCCGCTGATGCTGCGCACGCCCCTGGTGGTCGTCGCAGTGTCGCTGACGGTGTACCTGCTGGCGCCGTGGATGGGCTGGAACCTGCGGGCCATCGAAGATGGCGTGTGGTACTTCAACCCGATCACCTGGCAGTTGCTGTTTGTCCTGGGTGGGGCTGCGGCGATCCACAGCCAGCGGGCCAAGCCTTTGGAGCATCGACCGCTGGCGCGCCAGCCGCTGTTTATCGCGGCCACGGTGTATGTGCTGATCACCGGTATCCTGACCCTGTCGTGGCGCTGGCCTGAACTCCACGACGCGGTGATGCCTGCGCTGATCAGCGACTTGATCTACCCCATCAGCAAGACGGACCTGTCGCCGGTGCGCCTGTTGCATTTCCTGGCCCTGGCCTACGTCACCGCCAAGCTGTTGCCGGGCGCCGGCTGGACGCAAAACCCGCTCGCCGCGCAGGTATGCCGCATGGGTCGGTTCTCCCTGGAAGTGTTCTGCCTCGGTGTACTGCTCGCCCCCCTGGCCGACATGCTCAATGCCATGGCCGGTGATGCACTGGCTGTGCAACTGCTGACCGCGCTGGCGGGCGTCGCGCTGATGGCCGCCTTGGGCGCCTGGCTGGAGCTGAACAAACGCCTTAGCCAGCCCCGCGCTATATAGGTAGCCCCCGTCGCAGACGGGCGGGTGCTTCCATTTCCTTCCACATCTCGACGTGAAAGGAAACGCCCCATGCCTAGCCAAGAACGCCCCAACGGCCTGCCCGGCCACCTGCAGTCCAGCCAGTCCTGGGGGCTGCAGCAGGCCCTGGAGCTGCTGCGCCAGAACCTGGCGCAGTCGATGAGTAGCCTGACACGCGCCCAACAGCGCGATTACATTCGCCTGCAACGGGAGGCCATCGCGGCGCTCAAGGCTGTCGAAGCGGAAAACGCCACCCTGGTCGAACACTTCAAGGCCCAGGGCCTGGCGCTGCTGCGTGAAAAACTCAACGGCCTTGACCCGCAAACCCTTTTCATCAACACCCGTTACCTGGAGAAAATCGACACCCCGCTGCCCTGGGAACCCCACAAGAGCAGCGTGGAGGGCTCTCCCCCCTCCTCACGCTTTCGTCGCGCCGTGGACGAATGGCAGTATCGCGTCCATGTCTCCGGGCTGTCGTTGTGGGACGCCGCCTGCCTGAATTTCGACTTCGGCACCGGCAACCCGCAACAGTCTGGCCACAGCTACGTTGACGCGTCCTACCTGAGCGGTGTCGACGAAAAACAATTGAGCGTCAGCCAATTCATCGCCATCTGCCGCGAACTGGACTTGGGCGCAAAACTGCACACCGTTTTGGCGAATAGCCTGGGGGCTGGCGGCAAGTTGCAAGGCTTGATCGAGACCTGCGCCCGCGCCCATTTGCGATTCGAAGCGCTGGAGGCCTATAGAAACCGCGCCAGCAGCGGCGTGACCCAGGCCAGGTACACCGCGCTGTTGGCCGCCATCGAAGGCACAGGTACGTCGCTGCCCTTCGACACCCTGAGCATGGACATCGACTACACCCTGCTACCGGCTGTGCCCTTTACCCCATCGGGTACCCGTGTGCCGGTGCCCTTGTTGCTGATCCATGTCGGCAGCCTGGGCGTGATTTCCTACTTCCCGTTTCGCCCCGGTGGCGCCCTGCGTTATGACCTTGACGCAAAAAGCGCCGGCGCGCAGTTTCTCGACGACCTCAAGGCCAGCCATGACGCCGGTGATCTGGGCTGGTTCTCGCGGCAGTTGCCGATCACCGACATCAGTCAGTTCAGGGACCTGCTACGCGAAGAGCCGCGCCCCGAAGGATTGAGTCTGGTGGCAGCCTATCTCTATGACGGCTTTCACAGCCTGTTCCCGAAAAGAACCCTGGAACACATCCGCTTCGTCCATGACCCCAAGCCGGCTCGCCCACACAGCCTGGTCCAGGCGCTCACTTCTCGCCATGTCCAGCACTACCAGGCCAACCTGGGCATGCTCGCCACCCGGCGCTCGGAACGCGACCTGCAAGGGGTGATCGACGGTGCCGCCGCGATCGCCAGTGAAATCATGGAACTGCTGATGACGCCTGTGCCGGGCGGCGTGACCGGACTGAACCGCGTGATGCAGCTGGTGGTATTTGGCAACCTGGCCTACAGCCTGATCATCGGTATCAACGAGGCCGCCAAGGGTCAGGCCAGTGACTTCGCCGCCGCCATGGCCGATGCGGCTGACCTGGCGATCAACGGCCTGTTGATTTCCACCGCCGGGCGCGTGCATCGCCAACGCATGGAAGGCCTGCTGCAACGCCTGGGCGGCCCGCGCAAAGTGTCGCGCAGCGACGGAACCGTCGAACTGTGGAAACCGGACATCAGCCCCTACGCCATCGACAACCAGCGCCTGCTCGACGGCCAGATGCCGAACGCCCAGGGGCTGTACTTGATCGACGGCAAGCCTTACGCGCGGGTGCAACACGGAGCGTTGCAAGTGGTGGCGCAAGTCATTGCCAACCCGAAGGCCCCGGGGTTCGTGATCAAGCACAAAAACGGCGATGGCTTTGCCGCGCCCGTGGTGTTCAAACCCGAGCTGCAAGCCTGGGTGCTGGACCTGCACGGCACCGGTCAACTCACCGATTCTCAATTGATCAGCCAGATGCTGCCCAACGGTGAAGCCTCGGTATCCGCAGCACAGATCCGCCACCTGCTGCGTAGCACCGCTGTTCCCCGTGCCACCCTCGATAGCATCTGGGCGGGTGAGACGCCGCCCGTCAACTTGATTGAAGCGACCCGGCGTGTGCAGGTCGATCGGGTCATCGAACAACTGGCCAGCGGTTTTCATCGCAGCGGCAACCTGCCGGCCTACGCCGACAGTGCCATTTTGAGCCTGTTGACCCAATTGCCCACCTGGCCTGCCGACGCAATCATCCACCTGTACGACCCGCAAGGCCGGCTGCTGGAAAGCCACGCCGCCAACGACCATGCCACACGGGCGATCAACCTCAAGCGCAAGGATGACGGCACCTACATTGCCCTTGACGCGGCGACCACCCACGTCGCAACCCAGGAGTCGCTGTTCGAGCTGATCATCCGCCAGCAGCCCGCCACCTCGACCCTCGGCAAGGAAGGCAGCCCACAGCTCACCGAAGCTCAGCGCATCGCACGCTTGCGCGTGCAGATCAGTGCCCTGGCGAACAAGGAACGCATTGCCTTGTTCCAGGCCCTGACCCGCTATGCCGGCCAGGCCCGGCACCAGGTGCCAGCCGACGACCCGGCACGGATATTTGTGCCGATCAAGGCCAGCACCGAGGACACGGACGCCACCCCGTTGCTGAGCAAACTGCACACTCAGTTCCCGCCGTTGACCCTGGCCAACCTTCGTCAGTTGCTGGAAAAAACACCCCTGGACCCTGCGCAGCAAAGTGCCTACCTCAAGGACGCGACCTTGCCCGCCAACGTGCGCGAACACCTTGAGCAGCACCGCACCGCGTTGCGGATCGACGCCGTGATTGACGGCTTGTACCACCCTCGTCCATTCAGCCGCGACACCGACCAATGGGCCCGGGAATTCACCGCCAGCCTGTTGCAGGAGCGTCTCAAGCGCCACTTCACGGTCACCGAGATCGTCGACGGCCACGCGCAGGATCGCTACCAGAACACCGGCCCTGAGGACACCACCGTCGAACTGTTGCACTACGGCAACGGACACTACGAAGCCTACGACATGCGCAATGCCGGGCCGATCCCTGTGGCGCCGGTCGTCGACAGTTTTTACCTGGCCATTGCCTCGGTGCTGCAACCCCATGAACGCACCGCTCTGGGCATGAGCTCGGTCAGCGACGCCCAGGGCCTGCGCACTACCCTGGGTGATCTGATGAGCGAGCGCCGCAGCCCTGCCGGCCTGGTGAGCCTGCTCGATCATTCGCTAGGGCAGTACCAACAGAGCCTGGTATTGCCTCTCGACTTGAAGCCCAACCCCGAGGGTCTGTACGACTGGCAAGGCCAACAGTTGATGCCGTTGTACGGTGCGCTCTACCCGGTGACCTACGACCAGGCAGTGCTCAGGTGGCGACTCAAGCACCCGCAGAAAGTCGGGGTCGATACGCCACTGCTGGAACACAACCACCACGGTGCCTGGCGGCTGGAAAACGAAAACCCGATGGCCTGGGATGACCATCACCTGTTCTCACGCCTGGGGGCGGTTGACTTCAACCTGGACCAGGCCACCGCCACGCGCATCCTTAAACTCACCGACACGCCACCTAGTGCCCTGCGGGAGGTCCACTGCGCTGGCCTGCCACCGCCGCCACTGCTGAAAGACAGCAGCAAACGCTTCGGCATCGAGCACCAGATCCTGCATTTCATCCAGGCCATGACCACCTACTCGGCCACGCGTATGGCACGCCCCTCCCTGCAATTGCTGCTGGTGTGCGGCCTGCCGCAGTGGCCGGCCAGCCATGTACTGGAGCTGTACGATGACGCCGGCCGTACCACCGCGCACTACCCTGCGGCCAATGCCGGCGCCCCTGACAAGATCCGGATGTCCCAGGCCCGTAGCCGCAGCCTGGAACCCTTGGCTCCTCTGGTGCGCAACGATGCACTGACCCGCGCATTGATCGGCGAGTTGCCCGCGAGCCAGGACGAGCGCCTGTTCAAACTGGCGAAGAAGATCGCCGGACATGCCTATCGCGAACGGGCCCAGCTCTTCGATACGCTCTACGCCCAAAGCGAACGGGGTGGCAATGCGCTGCACAATCGCCTGCGCCACCATTACCCGCAACTGCCCGGCAGTGCGCTCCAGGCCCTGCTGGAACACGCCACCCCCAAGGAACTCAAGCAGCTCAGCATCAAGGACCAGGTACCCCTGCGCCTGCAACAGCAAGCCAAGCTGACCGCCAACGATGTGCGCCTCAACCGCGCGTTCGAAGGTTTGTACCTGAGCACCCTGGCCAACCCCGACAGCGAAAGGATTATCCTGCATACACTCAAGCTGGTGCCCGGCTGGCCGATCAGTGTGCGTCTGGATATTCATCAAGGCAGTGCCAGCGGGCCGTTGCTGGAAAGCGCCGGGCACCTGGCAGGCAGCGAGCGTAAGGTCCTGGCGCGGGTCGATGGTCGCTATCAGGCCTATGCCGCCGACCACACACTGATCAGCGACAAGGGCGATACCTCCACGGACTTGCTCACCGCCATTTGGCGCGTTTTGAGCGACAACCAGCGCAAGGCCCTGGGGCTGGATGACAGTGGCGACACGACCGCCCTGCGCAACCCCATAGCCGAGCTGGCGCTCAACCAGCGTGTCGCCATCAAGGACCTGCTCAGGCTGCCCCATATTCCTTACTGGTTGCAACCGCCGATGCGCGTCCACAGCACTTTTACGGCCTACCCGTTCAGCCTGCGCAACTGGTGGCCATTCGGTGGGTCACGAGCAGAGGACCTGGTGAGAAAGGTGTGTGAACTTTACCCAAGCATGAATCGGGCTGCCGCCAATGAACTGATCGCTTCCCTGGGAATGAACCGGCGGGAGGCGCTGTTGGAACTGGAGCGGCGCAAGGCCGAATACCAGGCCTTGAGGTTCGGCCTGGAACGCTGGGCGACCACCGAATACCCCAACGATGCCGATGACCCCATCGGGTTGAACCTGGGTCGGCGCCGTTACGCGGCACAAGAGATACTGCGCGCCTGGCGACGAGAGACGCAGGAGGTCCTCGGCGACAGGATATTCACCCCCCATGCCCTCGATCTGCACCTGGACCGCAGCAATACGCTGCCGGCCCCGGATTTCATCCTGGGTACGCGAGGTTTCGAACACATCGAGTACCTGACAATTTCCGGCGACAACTTTCCCGCCACGGGTAACGCGTTTCTCGCCAAATTCTCCGGACTCAAATCACTGCGGCTCGACTGCGGGCTCACCGATTTGCCCACCAGCATCACCGACATGACGCAGTTGGAACACCTGGACCTGAGCGAAAATAACATCGTCCTCACCCGAGAGTCACGCCAGCGCCTGGCCAACCTGACAAACCTGGAGGCACTGAGCCTGCGAGGCAACCCGCTGGGCCTGACGCCGGATGTATCGGCCATGCACCACTTGCTTAACCTCGACCTGCAAGACACAGGTATCAGCCAATGGCCCATCGGCGCCGAACACCTCACTCAACTGCACAGCATGCTGCTGCAAGGGAACCGGATTACCACGTTTCCCCAGTCAGTGCTCAACAACCCCGCCATGGTCAGGGCTAATCGCGGCACAATTCTGCATGACACCCCGTTGGATGAGGTTTCCCTGCAAAGGTTGATGCAGGACCGCCAGCGCACCAACAACGTCCTGGGCGGCGCACTACCCGGCATCCTGCATGTGGAGCGCTCCACGGATGACATCTCCCCATGGCTGGAAAGCGTGCCGACTGCCGACCATGGACAACGCAGGGTCGTGTGGGAACAACTCCAGCACCATGAAGGCGCAAGGCCGGACGATGTGTTCCGGGTGTTGCGCGACCTGACCCAGAGCCACGACTATAGAAATGAACCGCGGCGCCCAGCCTTGGTCAGCCGAGTGTGGCGCGTGCTGAATGGCATGGCTGGGTCCCACGAACTGCGCCAGAACATTTTCCTCAATACCTACCAGGCCGGCACCTGTGGTGACGGGGCCATTCTGGCGTTGAGCAATATGGAGCTCCTGCACCGGCAACAGCAGGCCATAGAACTTCCCAACTCCAACCAGGCCAATCGGGAATTACTGGCGTTGGCCGAGGGGCTGTTCTACCTGCGCAAGCTGGATGAGTTGGCCGATGATCATCTGGTCTCACTGCGCAATGAGCGTGGAGCAGAAGGACAGGAGCCGGATGACGTCGAAGTCAAACTGTACCTGCGACTGCACTTCAGGGAGCGCTACAATTTGCCGTTGCAGCATGAACAAAGGCTCTACGCGCCAGGCGACGATCTGAACGATCAGGCTTTGGGTCGAATCGCCAACGCCATGGCGGCCCTGAAATCGACCAATGCCGTCGAAAACTCACTGCTGATGGAAGAGTTCTGGATCAAGTACCTGGCACGCAGCATCCCGGAACCCTTCGCCACCATCGAAGATGTGGCGCGCTACAAGCTTGAAGCGCTGAAACAGGAAATACCCGACACCCGCTCCATGGATTACCAGGAGCGGCGCCAGTCCATCAACGAGGAAAAGGACAGCGAGCTCAACCGCTTGATCAGCCAACTGACCCGTGCGGCCAAGAGCGGCGCGCAACGGGCCCATTAAACGTCAGACCGACTGAGGGGCAACCCGACCGTTGCCGGTCGGCTGCAGCTTGAAGACGTAGAACAACACCGTCAGCAGCACCAGGAACGCCGGCCCTACGTAGAGCGCCACGCGGGTATCCGGGAAGTAGGCCATCAGGCCGACCACCAGCACCAGGAACGCCAGGGCCAGGTAGGAACTGAGCGGGTACAGCCACATGCGGTACTTGAGCCCCGCCTGCTCGGCCGGGCTCAGGCCTTTGCGGAACTTGAGCTGCGCCAGCAGGATCATCAGCCAGGTCCAGATCGCGCCGAAGGTGGCGATGGACGTCACCCAGACGAACACCTGGTCCGGCACCAGATAGTTGAGCAATACGCCCAGCAGCAAGGCGAAGATCGACAACAGCAGCGCCTTGCGTGGCACGCCGTTGCTGGAGGTCTTGGCGAATGTGGCCGGGGCCTGGCCATTCTGCGCCAGGCTATACAGCATGCGCCCGGTGCTGAAGATGCCGCCGTTGCAGGAGGACAGCGCGGCGGTGATCACCACGAAGTTGATGATGCCCGCAGCGGTCTTGATGCCCAGGCGCTCGAACGTCATCACGAACGGGCTGCCCTGGGTGCCGATTTCATTCCACGGGTAGATCGACAGGATCACGAACAACGCGCCCACGTAGAACAGCAGGATGCGCCAGAACACCGAGCCGATGGCACTGGGAATGGTCTTCTGCGGGTTGCGCGCTTCACCGGCGGTGAGCCCGATCATCTCTACGCCCAGGTAGGCGAACATCACCATCTGCAAGGACATCAACACGCCCTGCACGCCATTGGGCATGAAGCCGCCATGGCTCCACAGGTTGGCAATACCCAGCGCCACGCCGCCGTTGCCAAAGCCAAACGCGATGATGCCGACGCCGCCGATGACCATCGCAATGATGGTGACGATCTTGATCAGCGCAAACCAGAATTCGAATTCGCCGAAAGCCTTGACCGCGATGAGGTTGATGGTGCCCATGCTGACCAGCGCCGCCAGGGCCCAGATCCAGCGCGGCGTGTCTGGGAACCACACGCCCATGTACACGGCCACGGCGGTGATCTCCGCCACGCAGGTCACCAGCCACAGGAACCAGTAGTTCCAGCCGGTGAGAAAGCCTGCCAACGGGCCGAGGTAATCTTGTGCATAACGGCTGAAGGAGCCGGCGACCGGGTTGTGCACCGCCATCTCGCCGAGGGCGCGCATGATCACCAGAATCGCCAGGCCGCCAATGATGTACGAGAGCATGATGGCCGGGCCGGCCATTTCGATGGCCTTGGCCGAACCGAGGAACAGGCCGACACCGATACAGGCGCCAAGGGCCATGAGGCGAATGTGGCGCTCACCGAGTTCGCGTTTGAGCGGGCCGCCTTGAGCGGTCTCGCCATGGGGCAGTGGGTTGCCGACTGGCATAGGGGTACAACCTCATTTTGTTATTGGATTGCCCACCTGAGTCTGCGGGGGGGCAAGCCGGTAAGCCTGCCCCCTTGCCGAGACCGGGGCCGCCTCATGGACGGGCCCTTCTTGCCGGGCAAGATCAGCGGGGGCATGCAGTATAAAAAGCTCAGGTCAGAGCCTTTCACTATAAAAACGGGGCAATTTAGGGGAAGAACCCGTTGAAATGCCATTTTACAGGAGCATCTTACCTGCTCCGGGCGGCAAAACGCCGCAGTCCGTGCACTTCACGAAGTTGACGGGCCGATCACATTTTTCTCGCAGCCAGCCCCCAGCGACTACGCTTTGAACAAGTCCGATCAATCTGCGTGAAGGGATCAATCGACTATGGGCGCACTGTGGCAAACCGAATCGACAGAGGCTGCGAAATTACAAGGCAGTTCGGACCCAGCGCCTTTACCTGAAAACAAACCCCGGCCTCGCTACGGGTGGCGAGTGTTCTGGCTGATCCTGTTGATGGCTCTGATTGCCCTCGGATTTGCCGCCAACAAAGAGATGCGCACCTCCGCCCTGCAGGCGCGGGAACTCAGCCGCCTGGCCCACGACCTCACCTTCGAGATAAAACCCGGCGCCAGTGATGCCATCGTCTACCCCGGCGCAGGCCCCTTCGATCGCCGCCTGGGCTACAGCGACCTCGATACGTTCCTGCCACGCCTGCTCAAACGCGGTTACGTGATCGACGCCCAGGCACGGTTCTCGCCAGAGCTGATGAGGTATGCCAACAAAGGCCTGTTCGTGCCCTACGCGGAAAAAATCCAGGCAGGCCTTTCGATCACCGACTGCCGCGCCGTGCCGCTCTATCAATACGACTACCCGCAGCAGCTTTACGCAAGCTTCGCGGCGATTCCGCCGTTGGTGGTCAGCAGCCTGCTGTTCATCGAGAACCGTGACCTGCTCGACCCCGCCCAACCCCAGGCCAACCCGGCGGTGGATTGGCCGCGGTTTGCCAAGGCGGCGTGGTCGCAGGTCGCCAAGTGGCTGCACTTGCCTGGCCAAAGTGCAGGCGGGAGCACCCTGGCGACCCAACTGGAAAAATACCGCCATTCGCCGGATGGCCTGACCGTGTCCGGCGGCGAAAAGCTGCGCCAGATGTTCTCCGCCGCCGTGCGCGCGTACCACGATGGCCCCGACACCCTGCCTGCACGCAAAAACATTTTGCGCGACTACCTCAACAGCGTGCCCCTGTCGGCAGTGCCCGGCCACGGTGAAGTGCACGGCATGGCCGAGGGTTTGCGGGTGTGGTACGGCGCCGACTTCAACCAGGTCAACGCGGCGTTGACCGGCCCGGTCAATGCTCAACAAGGCCTGGCGTTGCGTGAGGTGTTGTCGCTGATCATCGCCCAGCGCCGACCGTCCCATTACCTGGCCAAGGGTCGCGACGAACTGGCGCAACTGACCGACAGCCACCTGCGCCTGTTGGCGCAGAACGGTGTGATCGAACCCGCGTTGCTCAAGCAGGCGTTGGCAAGCAAAGTCACCTACCGCGACTGGTTGCAGCAACCGACGATCCAGCCGATTGAGACCAACAAAGGTATCAGCGTCGCCCGCAGCCGCCTCGCCGCCCTGCTCGACCGGCCGCTGTACGACCTCGACCGCCTGGATCTCTCAGCGACCACGACCCTGCAAGCGCAACTGCAAAGCCAGGTCAGCGACTATCTAAAACACCTAGCCAACCCCGAATACGCGCGCCAGATCGGCCTGCTCGGCGAGCGCCTGCTCACCCCCGCCAGCACCGCACAGGTGCGCTACAGCTTCACGCTGTTCGAGTTGACGCCCGATGGTTCACGGGTGCGCGTGCAAACCGACAACACCGACCAGCCCTTCGACATCAACGAAGGCAGCAAGCTGGAGCTGGGCTCTACCGCCAAGTTGCGCGTGCTCACCACCTACCTGCAAATCATCAGCGAACTGCACGACAAATACGCCGCGCAAACGCCTGCTGCGTTGAAAAAAGTCACGGTGGATGACCAGGACCGCCTGAGCCGCTGGGCCCTGGATTACCTGATCCAAACGCCGGACAAATCCCTGGCGAAGATGCTCGACGCAGCCCTTGATCGCACCTATTCGGCCAGCCCCGGCGAGCGCTTTTTTACCGGTGGCGGGCTGCACACCTTTCATAACTTTCGCAGCCAGGACAACGGCCGCAGCCCCACCTTGCGTGACGCGCTGCGTGAGTCGATCAACCTGCCGTTCATTCGCCTGATGCGCGACGTGGTGCGCTACGTCACCTACGCGGGCGAGAACAACAGCGCCGAGTTGCTCAAGGACGACAACGACCCGCGACGCCAGGAATACCTCGCCGGGTTCGCCGACCGCGAAGGCACCACCTTTCTGCGCAAGTTCTGGCGCAAGTACCAGAAAAAAGACACCCAGGCACGTCTCGAGACCTTCCTCGACAGCCTGCGCCCCACGCCCATTCGCCTGGCCGCCGTGCACCGCTATCTGCTGCCAAACGCCAGCCAGAAAAGCTTCAACCTGTTTGTGCGCGCACACATGACCGGCGTCAAAAGCACGGTAAAACTCACCGACGAGCGTCTGGAAAAACTCTACAAAGACTACGGCCCCGGCGCCTACGACTTACCCGATCAGGGCTATATCGCCAAGGTCCATCCGCTGGATTTATGGTTGCTCGGTTACCTGCTCAACCATCCCGAAGCGAGCTTCAGCGATGCGGTGAAAGCCAGCCAGTTCGAACGCCAGGAGGTTTACAGCTGGCTGTTCAAGAGCCGCCATCAGAGCGCCCGTGACAGCCGCATCCGCACCATGCTGGAGATCGAAGCGTTCCTGGATATTCATCAGCGCTGGAAGGCCGTGGGCTACCCGTTCGACCACCTGGTGCCGTCGCTGGCCACTGCGATCGGCAGCTCCGGCGACCGCCCGGCAGCGCTCGCGGAACTGATGGGTATCATCCTCAATGACGGCGTGCGCCCCAAAGTGCTGCGCATCGACACGCTGCGCTTCGCCGCCGGCACGCCGTATGAAACCCGCGTGGTGAATGACCCGGCGCCGGGCAAACAGGTGATCCCCGTGGAAGTGGCGCAGGCTTTGCGTGGCGCGCTGTCCCAGGTGGTCGACGCAGGCACAGCCAAACGCGTCGCCGGCAGTTTCAAACTGGCCGATGGCACACCGTTGGCGATGGGCGGCAAGACCGGCACCGGGGACAACCGCATCGAGGCCATTGGTGCCGGCGGGCGCATCCTCAGTTCCAAATCCATCAACCGCACCGCGACCTTTGTGTTTTACCTCGGAGAACACCACTTCGGCACGTTGACGGCGTTCGTGCCCGGTCAGTCGGCCGAGCACTTCACCTTTACCTCGGCACTGCCGGTGCAAGTGCTCAAGGGCATGGCGCCCATCCTGATGCCGTACCTGCAACCGGGCAACCACACCCAATGCACGCCTGGCACACTGGCCGGCGTGCCAGGCGGCCAAGGCTAACTATGTAACCCCAGCAGGGAAACCTGCGCTTCTAGGCTGATGACCTTGTCCACGACTCAAGGTTATTCGCCATGGCTAACGGCCCTCACTTTTCACTGATCAAAAGCAGGCTTCCCGACTGGCTGCACACCACCACGTGGCCCAGGGCGCAAGCATTGAGCCGAGTGTCACTGGCTCATTTGCCCGCGTTTATGCAAGCAGGCACTCAGGCGCACGTTCCGGTCAAAGCCGCCAACGCCCGGGCCTGGGCCACACAAAACGACGTTGACCAACGCCTCAAAGACCTGCAGGCGCTGGACACTTTTGCCATTGCGCGACTCGAGCGCGCCTTGCTCGAACGCCATGGGCTCGACCTGGATGTGCGCGCCACGCACCTGTTTCTGGTCATCGAAAAGGGCGGGCTGCTCAAGGGCAGCCGTAGCCGAACCCTGTCCATGCTGGATGCCGCGTTGCAGAACTTCGCCCGAGACATTCACCGACAGCTCCAACTACATTTCCCGACCTGATGCACTAGGTCACTTCAACGTGCTGGCACATAAATCGCAGATGAGCATTGCGCAATTCATCGCCCTGTGCCGCGAACTGGACCTGGGTGCGCAATACGCCACGCATTTGCAACACCACTTGTTGCCCGAACACACACCGGATCAGGCGACTCTGCAGAGCCAAGTCATCGCCAGCCAGCAAGCCGCGCTGAACAATGCCGCGCACCTGGCCCTGTTGCGCGGTGAAATTTTGCCGGCGACCTTCCATGTGTTGCAACGAGCGGTGAAGGGCGAGCGCGCCGCGATGCAGTTTTACCGGCTGCGCATGATGGGCACACTGCTGACCGGCATCTTGTTGATTGCCGCCGACCTCGACCAGGCCCGGGACATCGTGCCGGTGGTGGCCTATATCCCCAACGACCCACAAGGCCCCATCCGTCATTATCCCAGCGCTCTGGCCTTTCGCACGGCACTGCTTGAAAAGCTCAAAGCCCCGGCTTATCAACAATTTTTCAGCCAGTTTGTTGATCACGCCCAACGCGGGGCTTTCTTCAACACATTGCAGCAACGCCCCACCTTCGAGGCCGTACGCTTTGATGGCGCACTGTGGCCACAGCTGTACCAGGCGGCGCTGAATAAAATCCTCAATGACGGCCGGGCCCTGGCGGTGTCCACCGCCGATGCCGACCGCCGCGCCGCATGGGCCTGGTGGGACACACTCGAACACACACTGGAAGGTGCACTGAATGTGGCGCTGCTGGTCATCACGCCGTTTGTGCCGTTGCTCGGCGAAGTGATGCTCGCCTACACCGCCTACCAGTTGCTCGATGAAGTGGTCGAAGGCGCGGTCGACCTTGCTGAAGGCCAGGCAAAGGAGGCCGCCAGGCATTTGGTGGAGGTGGTCAGCGATGGGGTACAGCTTGCGACCTTTGGCGTGGGCGGGCAGCTGGCGCGTTCGGTGTTCATTGACGGCATGCTGGCGGTGAAGGTCAATGACGAAACCCGCTTGTGGCACCCGGACCCGCGTCCTTACCGACAAACCCTGCAGCGACCGATCGACTCCCCCGCTGACGCGTTGGGCCTGCATCGCCATGGGGGCCAGACCCTCCTGTCGCTGGACGGCGACCACTATGCCGTGACCTTTGATACAGCCAGCGGCGAGCATCATATCCAGCACCCCAGCCGTCCTGGCGCTTATGCACCGCCCATACGCTACAACCACAGCCCCCGCGCATGGAGTGATGAGCGCCGCCTGCAGGCCCTCGGGCCACTGAGCGCGGAACAACGCGAGCAGGCCCTGACCATCGGCGGCCTTACCCATGCGCAGCTGCGCGCCATTCAAACTGAAGATCTGCCGGCTCCACTGCTGGACGACACGCTCAAACGCCTGCGATTGCACCAACAAGTCGTCCAACTGCCTGAAAAAATGCGTGCTGCAGAACCGATAGACCAAGACACTTACTGGAGCCCGCACCTTGCGTGCGAACTGCCGGGCTGGCCCCGTGATTACGGGATACATGTGTATGAACATGCCAACCTTGAAGCTGAGCACTTACGCTTTGGCGATGTCGACGCGTCGCACACCCTGGCCATCAGCCGCGACGACTTGAACCTGGGTAAATTACCCGAGCGGCTGGTGGATTTTCTGGACGAAAACCAGTTGGCCGATTTGCTGGGCGAGTCGCTGGAGGACCGCGCGGCGCAGATAAGCGCACTGCGCAATCGCCTGGCCGATCAACTCGTCGAACGTCGCGGCTCAATGTTCGCTTACCTGTACCGCGGCAGCGAAGACCTCACCACCGAGCGCGGCGTGCGCGTGCGCGAAGCCTGCCCCGGGCTGCCGAAAAGTCTGGTGCAGCACGTACTGGCGCTCGCGTGGCCAGAGGAGCTGGCAATCATGGACAGCGAAAAACGTGTGCCCCTGCGCCTGAAAAACATCGCCCGCGAACTGCAGTTACAAGCCTTGGGCGCCCACGCCTACCAGGGTTTTTATGACCCCCAACTGTTCGGGCCGCAGACCGAACAAATGGTGCTTGATACCCTGCGCCTGTACAGCGACAACCTGCATGACTGTCGCGTGGAAGTCCGCCAACACTCCGCCATCGGCACACTGCGCGCCAGTGCCGGCCCTCACGAAGCACGCGAGCGCCGTCTGCTGTTGAAAGTCCACGAGGGCTACGAGGTCTACGTGGGGCAACAACGATTGCACGCCGCCGCGGGGTTTTTCGACGCGCTGCTGCAGGCGCTGCCGTCCGCCGGGCGCCCTCCCGTCCGCGACGGTGCAACACTCAAGGCCTGGGTGATGCACACACTGCTTGCCCCCCAACCGCGTCGCAGCGTAATGGCTGCCCCTCTGGAAAAACCGCTGCAGCGCGTAACCCTGGAATTGCAGCAGCGCCCCATGCACACGGTACCGTCGTGGAGCAGCCAACTCTTCCCCGGCACGCTGGAACAGCGGGTCAAAGCCTTGTACCCCTATGCCGAGCAATCACTCATCGACACATGCGTGGCCAGCCTTGAAGACCCGCTGCAACGCCAGCAATTTGAAGCGCGTGAGACTGAAAAAGCCGAGCTGCAACTGGACCTGAGCAACTGGATCAACGTCACCGCCATTGACGAACCGCCCGGCACGGGCCACCAACGCATGTACCTGGCCAAAGCACTCTTGCGAACCTGGGAGGAACACCTCGGTGTCGATGACACCGGCGTGCGCTTGAGCCTGCAAAGCGTGCGTTTGACCGGGTTGCTCGGCAACCTGCGCCTGCGCGCCAACTTCGAGCATGTGCTGCACCTGGATCTGATCGATGCCCAGTTACTGAACGGTGATATGCACTTTCTGGACAGTTTCCCGCGCCTGATCAGCCTGAGCCTGCGCAACAATCAACTGACCCAATTGCCCCAAGCCGTCGGGCACATGAGCTCGCTGACGCACCTGAGCCTGGAGAGCAACCCGATCCAATGGAGCACCAACGATCTTGAGCGGCTCGGCAGCCTCTCTCATCTGCAGCAATTGTCACTGGCGCACAACCGCCTTTTGACCCGAGCGCCGCACCTCGGCAACTTGCCCCGGCTGGAAGCCCTGTCGTTGCGCAACACAGGCATTGCCGACTGGCCTGATGGGCTCTTCGACGTGCCACGGCCCTGGGGCTTTTACCTGGATATGCAAAACACGGCCGTCAGTACCCTTCCGCATTTTTTGCCGTGGCAGCCGGAAGCCGAACTGGTGGGGCGCGCGCGTCTGGACCGCAACCGGTTAAGCGCAGAGGCCGAGCAACGGCTGGTCAGCTACCGCCTTGAAGCCGGGTTGGACCCTTATCGAAGCTACCCACCGAGGGGCGACGCCGGTTTTTGGCTGGAGCGGGAAGCCCCCCGGCATCGCCCCTGGCTGGAGACCTTGTGGGCGGACCTTGAAGCCGAACACGGCTCCCAGGGTTTTTTCGAGGTGATCAAAAGCCTGGAACCTTCGGCCTTTTTTGAAGAAGAACACGACGCCATTCTGTATGAAAACAGCCGCGATGACCTGACCGACAAAGTCTGGCGCATGCTGCTGGCCATGGAGGCGGACACCGGTTTGCGCACGCGACTGTTTCAGATGGCCAGCAACCCGGTGACCTGCGCGGATGCGGGCGCGCATACGTTCAACGCGATGGGGCTTGAGGTGCAATTGGCCGAAATCGGGCGCGATGTGCATGGCACGTTGCGAACCGTGAAACTGGCGCAACTGGCCCGGGGGAAATCACGCCTGGACCGTCTCAACCGGGTGGCCCAGGCTGACATTCGCCAACGCATCAAGCCTCGGGCAGACGGGGGCCAGGGGCTGCGATTCAGTACAGACGTTATCGACGGCGTGCCGGGCACCGTGGATGAAGTTGAGGTTTACCTGGCCTACCACACCGGCTTGAAGCGCCGCCTGAAATTGCCTTGGGTGGCGCCGCACATGCGCTACCGCAGTACCGCCGACGTGAGTACTACCCACCTCAATAGCGCATTCGACAGCGTCATGCGCAGTGAGGCCAATGATGGCCTGGTGGACGGCATGCTCGAGCAACCTTTCTGGGATCGCCACCTGCGTACAGCCCACGCCTCAGGGTTCCAGGCCAGTCTCGACCGAGCCAATGCGTTGATCGACCCTCTCGACGACCTGATGTTCGCCCAAAATCAATGGGCCAACGCCGACACTCAGCAGCGCAGCACCCTGCAGCCGGGCCTGCTGAGCCTGGCCGACGCTCTCAACGTTCCCCATGCCGAGGTACTCACTGGCCAGCCTATGAGCAGCGACACCTACGAACGCATCCTTGCTGCGGGCTTCAGCGAAGACGTTCCAAGCGAAGCGGACCTGGCGCGCCGTTTGACCCGTGAGGCGCTTCAGCAGTTGGAGGAGCATGAGACCAGCGCCGAAGATGAAGACTGATAGCCGTCCGTCGGAGCATCTTGTGCAAGCAATAAGATATATCTTAAGTTATATCTAGATACACACAGAGGCTCCCACCATGCGAGACCATCCCCACCCGCGCGACGGCTTCGACCCCCGCGGAGGCCGCGGTCGCGGCCCCCGGGTATTTGCACCCGGCGATTTGAAACTGCTCCTGCCGGCTCTGATCGCCGAACAGCCTTGCCACGGCTATGACCTGATCCGCCGCATCGAAAGCCTGTTCGACGGCGCCTACACCCCCAGCCCCGGCGTGATTTACCCCACGCTGACCTTCCTGGAAGAGAGCGACTTGATCGTCGGTGACGCCGACGGCGGAAAAAAACGCTACACAATCACCGACGCCGGCCGTCTCTTCTTAAGTGAGCAACAGGTTGCACTGGACGGCGTGCGCATGCGCATTGACGTCAGCAAGCGCTCGCTGCGTGGCCAGGACCGGCCACCGGAAATCCACGAAGCGGTGCACAACCTGCGCCATGCCTTGCATTCGCACCACGGGCGCTGGAGCCCGGAAGAAATCGTTCGTGTCGCGGCGCTGCTCAATCGCGCCGCTCAATCCATCGCCGACGGGAAAGACCAATGACTACGCAAGCCATTCACCGCGTGACCCACGAAATCAAACGTCGCCGCCTCGAGGTACTGCGCGTGGTCGACATCACTCCGCGCATGCGCCGCATCACCCTGGGCGGGCCGGAACTGGCGGGCTTTATCAGCCTGGGCGCCGATGACCATATCAAGCTGCTGTTCCCGCAGAACGCCGCCGAACAGGCCGCACTGGAAAGCCCGACGTTCAACATCAAGGGCGACGGCCCGCAGCCGGCCATGCGCGACTACACACCACGCCGCTACGACCTGAGCATCGGCGAGCTGGACATCGACTTCGTGCTGCACGGCGACGGCCCCGCCTCCACGTGGGCCGACCAGGCCAAAGTCGGCCAGCACCTGTACATCGGTGGGCCCCGGGGCTCGTTGATCGTGCCGGATATCTTCGACAGCTACCTGCTTATCGGCGATGAAACCGCCCTGCCCGCCATCGCCCGGCGGCTGGAAGAATTACCGGCCGGGCGCAAGGTGCTGGCGGTGATCGAAATCGCCAATGCAGCCGAAAAACAAACGCTGAACAGTGCGGCCGAAGTTGAGGCGATCTGGGTGATTCGCGGCCAGGACGACCTGCTGGAGACCGTACGAAACCTGACGCTGCCAAGTGGCTCGCTGTACAGCTTCGTCGCGACCGAAACCAAGCTTTCACGCCAGGTGCGGCGTGTGCTGCTGGACACCCACCAGGTCAATGAGGAGTTCCTCAAGGCCGTGGGCTACTGGCGCGCCGAGGGCAGTGAAGAAGAGTGATACCTCAATGTGGGAGCTGGCTTGCCTGCGATAGCGGTGCATCAGACAAAACGGCTGTGACGGCCCCACCGCCATCGCGGGCAAGCCCGGCTCCCACATTAGTTCGACGGTGTCTTCAAGAACCTGTCCAGCCCCAGCACTGCAAACGCAATCACGATGAACCCCGCCAGAATCCCCGCGGCATTCACAAACACCTGTGGATAACCAAGGGTGTCCACATCGATGAACGGGTACTGATACTGCCCGAGCAGATGCCCGCGCAGCAGCACATAGCCGAAATACACCACAGGGTAGATCACCCACCCGGCCAGATGCTTGAGGCGCAACGTGCCTTTGGGTACGCAGTGCCACCAATACACGACGAACAGCAGCGGCATCACGTCGTGCAGCAGTTCGTCGGCGATGAATTGAAAGCCTTGCGGCGTCCACAAATGCCGCAGCAGCAAATTGTAGGCGAGGCTCACTACCACGATGCTCGCAGCGATCCCACTGCTGATGGCGGGTCCCAGGAAGAAGCGCTTCGCCGCCGAGTCCCGCTCCACCAGCGCATAGCTGAGCACCACCACCACGAGGGTGTTGGTCAGCACGGTGAAGAAACTGAAAAAGCTGATCAGCCCACCCAGCAGGCTGGCGCCGCTGGTAAAGCGCGAATACAAAATCAGGTATTGCTGAATTGCCAATCCCACCCAACCGGCCAGTGCCGCCACCGCGACAAAGCGCTTCACGGGTTCAATCCAGCGGGCGTTTGGTGCGCATCAGCTTGACGTACAAGCCTTCGACTTTTTCCCGCGCCCATGGCGTTTTGCGCAGGAACGTGAGGCTCGACTTGATGCTCGGGTCGCTCTTGAAGCAGCGGATATCAATGCGCTCGGCCAGGCCTGACCATTCGTAGTGCTCAACCAAAGTGGTGAGCACGTGTTGCAGGGTCACGCCGTGGAGCGGGTCGTTGCTTGTTGCGGTCATGCCGGGCCTTTTGCAAAAAGAGGAAACACAGCCGCGCACCTTAGCCGACGGGGCCTGACGGTGGAAGCACCGCATTGAATATAGCCCTTGAAAGAAAGTTCCCCTTTTCAGCGAAAAAAGAGATGTTATATTGTAACTATACTTATCAGATTGTTATGAAAAGTAACGCGCTCGATACCGTCTTAAGCCTTCTCTTTTTGCCGTTTTGCCAAGGAATGTCCGATGTCCCTCTCTTCTCTCTGGCGCTTGACCCCGCTTGCCGCCGCCCTGTTGATCTGCTCCGAAGCCCACGCCCTCGAGCTGCAACCCCAAGTCATCACCGGCAACCCGCTGGGCAGCGAGCAACTGGCGTCGCCCACCACCGTGCTTGAAGGCGATGACCTGACCCTGCAACAAAAAGGCAGCCTCGGTGAAACCCTGAACAAGCAGCCCGGCGTGTCCTCTTCGTACTTTGGTCCCGGCGCCAGCCGGCCGATCATTCGTGGTCAGGACGGCGACCGCATTCGTATCCTGCGCAATGGCGTGGGCGCGCTGGATGCCTCGTCGCTGTCCTACGACCACGCCGTGCCGCTGGACCCGATCAACGTCGACCGCATTGAAATCGTGCGCGGCCCGGCGGCGCTGCTGTACGGCGGCAGTGCCATCGGCGGCGTGGTCAACACGTTCGATAACCGCATCCCCACCGAGGCCATCGAAGGCATCCACGGTGCCGGTGAATTGCGCTACGGCGGCGCCGACACCACGCGCAGCAGCGCGGGCAAACTGGAAGCCGGCAACGGCACGTTCGCCTTGCACCTGGACGCCAACGCGCGGGAATTCAATGACCTGAAAATCCCCGGCCAGGCCCGCAGCCGTCATGCGCCGGAAACCGATGACGCCCCCGGCAAAAACGGCCGCCTGGGCAACAGCGACGGACGCCAGGACGGCGGTGCCGTCGGTGGTTCCTACACCTGGGATGACGGGTATGCCGGGCTGTCCTACAGCAACTACGACAGCAACTACGGCTCTCCCGCCGAGCAAGACGTGCGCATCCGCATGAAGCAGGATCACTACGCGTTCGCCTCCGAGTTGCGCAACCTGCAAGGCCCGTTTACCTCGGTCAAACTCGACGCGGGCTACACCGACTACGAGCACCGCGAAATCGAAGGCGGCGAAACCGGCACGATCTTCAAGAACAAGGGTTATGAAGCGCGCGTAGAAGCACGCCATCAGCCGCTCGGCCCGTTCAACGGCGTGGTGGGCGCCCAAGTGACCCGCAATGAGTTCTCGGCCCTGGGCGAAGAAGCCTTCGTGCCGCAGACCGACACCAATGCGGGCGCGCTGTTTATCCTTGAAGAAATGCAGGCCACCGAGCGCTTGAAACTCAGCCTGGGCGGGCGTGTGGAGCACACCAATGTCGACCCGAATGCCAAGGGCAACGAGCGTTTCGCCGGCGCCGACAAGAGCAATGACTTCACCGCCGGCAGCCTGTCGTCGGGCGCGGTCTACACCCTCACCCCGGTCTGGTCGCTGGCCGCAACCCTGGGCTACACCGAGCGCGCGCCGACTTTCTACGAGCTGTACGCCAACGGCGCCCACGTGGCCACCGGCACTTACGAGCTGGGCGACGCTAACCTGAAGAAAGAAAAAGCCGTGTCCAGTGACTTGGCCCTGCGCTTTGACAATGGCACCCACAAGGGCAGCTTCGGCGTGTTCTACAGCCGTTTCTCCAACTACATCGGCTTGCTCGGCACGGGCCGCACGCTGAACGATGAAGGCGTGGAAGACGCAGGCGGTATCCCCGAGTACAAGTACTCCGGCGTACGTGCACGTTTCGCGGGCTTTGAAGCCCAGGATCACTGGAAGCTTGGTGAAAGCGCCTACGGCAAGTTTGCGCTGGAGCTGTCGGGCGATTACACCCGCGCGACCAACCTGGACACCGGCGAAGCCTTGCCACGCATAGCGCCACTGCGCCTGAACAGCGGTTTGCTGTGGGAGCTGGACCGCTGGCAGGCGCGTATCGACGTGGAACACGCCGCAGGCCAGGGCCGCGTGCCGGACAACGAAAGCGGCACCGACGGCTACACCACCCTGGGCGCGAGCATGGGCTACCACTTCAACATGGGCGGCAGCCAATGGCTGGCATTTGTGAACGGTGAAAACCTGACGAACCAGACCGTGCGGTATGCCAGCTCGATTCTGCGCGATATTGCGCCAGCGCCGGGGCGCAGTGTGCAGTTCGGCGTGCGGACCACGTTCTAAAAATCACTGCGGTTCCCCCGTCGGAATCGGGTTTATGTGGGAGCTGGCTTGCCTGCGATAGCTATTTAACAGTCGACAAATCTGTTGACCGATAGATAGCCATCGCAGGCAAGCCAGCTCCCACAGATGCCAGCGTCTATCGCCATCTTTGCAGCGACGATTCGTCACTGTTACCAAAACTGAAATGATGCATCTTGCGATTGACGCTTTCTCTCGGCGCGCAGTCGCTTTATCCTTGTCGGCAACAAACTGAAACGTTTCATTCCCCGGTCGACCCCATCTTGCCGATGATTCCTGCTCGCAAAGACAGCGCTGTCTTACATCGACCTGCGCGCGGGAGACCGTCGCCCGCCTGTGGATAACCCCGCTATCCCCAGAAAAACCGAATTAACGCTGAACCAAGCCCGCGCCGAATCGTCATCTACAGTGAAGCACGGGGTTACATAATTCCAACGTCACGGAGAAACACACTATGAGCACTGATGGTGCTTCGAGCCAGAGCCGCCTGCTGCCCAGGCTGCTAGGCGTCTTGCTGCTGATCATGGGGCTGGCCTTGCTGGCCGGCGGCGTAAAGCTGAGCATGCTCGGCGGGTCGCTGTATTACCTGCTGGCCGGTATCGGCATCGCCCTCACCGGCCTTTTGCTGCTGGGTACACGCCGCGCCGCACTGGGCCTTTACGCATTGGTGCTGTTCGCCAGTACCGTGTGGGCACTGTGGGAAGTCGGCCTGGATTGGTGGCAACTGGTGCCGCGCCTGGCCCTGTTGTTCGCCCTCGGCATCGTCATGTTGCTGCCATGGTTCCGCCGCCCGCTGTTGCGTGGCCAGGCCGCGCCGATGGGCACCGCGGCATTGAGCGTGGCCGTGGTATTGGCCGGCGCCACCGCCGTTGCCAGCCAGTTCACCAACCCCGGTGAAATGGTCAAGACCGGCCAGCTGGACCGCGACGCTGTGCCTGGCATGGCCAGCGCAGCGCCGTCCCAGGCTGATGGCGACTGGAACTCCTACGGCCGCTCGGCCTTCGGTGACCGTTACTCGCCACTGGCGCAGATCACTGCGCAAAACGCCCACAAACTGGTCCCGGCGTGGACCTACCGCACCGGCGACATCCCCGGCCCCAACGATCCGGGCGAGACCACCGCGGAAAACACCCCGCTGAAAGTCAACGGCATGCTGTATGTGTGCACGCCGCACAGCCAGGTGATTGCCCTGGACCCGGACACCGGCAAGGAAATCTGGCGTTTCGATCCGAAGATCAGCAGCCAGGGCGCGCAGAACTTCAAGGGTTGGGCGCACATGACCTGCCGTGGCGTGTCGTATCACGATGATGCAGCCTATGCCTCCGAGCAAAGCCCGACCGGCAGCGCCAGCCCGGCCGCCGCGCCGAACGCCTGCCCGAAACGCATTTTCGTCCCCACCGCCGACACCCGTCTGATCGCCCTGAACGCCGACACCGGCAAGATGTGCGAAGACTTCGGTGACAAAGGCCAGGTCGACCTGCGTGCCAACATCGGCACCTTCGCCCCGGGTGGTTACTACTCCACCTCGCCTCCGGCCGTGACCAAAAACCTGGTGGTGATCGGCGGCCACGTGACCGATAACGTGTCCACCGACGAGCCAAGCGGCGTGATCCGCGCGTTCGACGTACACACCGGCAAGCTGGTATGGAACTGGGACAGCGGCAACCCGGACGACACCACGCCGTTGGCCGAAGGCAAGACTTACACCCGCAACTCGCCGAACATGTGGTCCATGTTCAGCGTCGATGAAAAACTCGGCATGCTCTACCTGCCGATGGGTAACCAGATGCCCGACCAGTACGGCGGTGACCGTACCCCGGACTCTGAAAAATACAGTGCCGGCCTGACCGCGCTGGACATCGATACCGGCCACGTGAAGTGGACCTTCCAGTTCACCCACCACGACCTGTGGGACATGGACGTGGGCGGCCAGCCTTCGCTGATCGACATCAAAACCGCTGACGGCGTGAAGCAAGCGGTGATGGCATCGACCAAGCAAGGCAGCATCTATGTGCTGGACCGCAGCAACGGTCAACCGGTGGTGCCGATCAACGAAATCCCTGTACCGCAAGGCGCAGTGGCCGGCGATCACACCTCCCCGACCCAACCGAAGTCCGACCTGAACTTCATGCCGCCGCCGCTCAAAGAGCGCGACATGTGGGGCGTGACGCCGTTCGACCAACTGATCTGCCGGATCGACTTCAAGTCGATGCGCTACGACGGCCCGTTCACCCCGCCATCGCTGCAAGGTTCGATCGTTTATCCGGGTAACTTCGGTGTGTTCGACTGGGGCGGCATTTCCGTTGACCCGGTTCGCCAGATCGCGTTCGTGAACCCGAGCTACATGGCGTTCAAATCGAAGCTGATCCCGGCGGCCGACATTGCCAAGCAAGGCCCGCGCGTCAGTGAAACCGAAGGCGTACAGCCGAACAAAGGCGCGCCATACGGCGTAATCCTCGAAGCGCTGCTGTCGCCGATGGGCCTGCCGTGCCAGGCACCGGCGTGGGGTTATGTGGCGGCGGTCGACCTGACCACCCACCAAACCATCTGGATGCACAAAAACGGCACCGTGCGCGACAGCTCGCCGGTTCCGATCCCGCTGACCATGGGTGTGCCCAGCCTGGGCGGTACGTTCACCACTGCTGGTGGCGTGGCGTTCCTCAGCGGTACCCTCGACCAGTACCTGCGTGCCTACGACGTGAAAAACGGCAAGCAACTGTGGGAAGGCCGCCTGCCGGCAGGCGCGCAAACCACACCGATGACTTACACCGGCAAGGACGGCAAGCAATACGTGCTGGTCATGGCCGGCGGTCACGGCTCGCTGGGCACCAAGCAGGGTGACTATGTGATGGCGTTCAAACTGCCGGATTAACTTTACCGGCGGTAAAACAAAAGGCGGCTACCTTCACGGGTAGCCGCCTTTTTTGCGCCTTTGGGAGCTGGCTTGCCTGCGATGGCGTCACCTCGGT
Source organism: Pseudomonas tolaasii NCPPB 2192 (assembly GCF_002813445.1). NCBI lineage: Bacteria > Pseudomonadati > Pseudomonadota > Gammaproteobacteria > Pseudomonadales > Pseudomonadaceae > Pseudomonas > Pseudomonas tolaasii. The sequence goes on along the minus strand of NZ_PHHD01000001.1, from coordinate 2,742,995 downwards.
TCACATGAAAAACCGAGTCGCCTGCATCGCGGGCAAGCCCGGCTCCCACACATGCCAGCTCCCACAGGGTCAGGGCAGTACCCGCTCACGCCGCATCCACATTTCGAACGCCATGGCATTCAAGGGCCGGCTGATCAGGTAACCCTGGGCGGTGTCGCATTTCCATTGTTTGAGCAGTTTCAGGCTCGGTTCGAATTCCACCCCTTCGGCCACCACCTTGAGGCCCAGGTTATGGCTCATCTCGATGGTCGAGCGCACGATCACGCCGTCACCGCTGGCACCGTCCAGGTTGCGGATGAAGGACTGGTCGATCTTCAGCTCCTGCACCGGCAAGCGCTGCAACTGTGCGAGGGATGAATAACCGGTGCCGAAGTCGTCCACCGACAGGCTGATGCCGCAGGCGCGCAGTTGCTCGAGCACGCTGAGCGCCTGTTGCGGGTTGTGCATGATCGCGCTTTCGGTGATCTCGAACAGCAACTGCTCGGCCGACACTTTGTATTGCATCAACAGCGCCGTAACGCGAATGGCCAGGTCATCATCGGCCAGGTCGTCCACGGAAATATTCACCGACAGCTGAATCTGCAGACCGCGTTGCGTCCATTCGGCGATCTGGCGGATGGCCTCTTCGATAACCCACAGGGTCAAGCCACCGATGCTGCCGGTGCGCTCGGCCAGCGGAATGAATTCATTGGGCGACACCTGGCCCAGCGTCGGATGCTGCCAGCGCAGCAGGGCTTCCGCCTGACGCACGCGACCATCGTTGAGGTCGAGCTTGGGCTGGTAGCAGAGAAACAGTTCACCTTCGACCACCGCGCGGCGCAGGTCGCGGATCAAGGTGATCTGCCGCTGGTGCGCCAGGTCGCGGTCTTGCTGGTAGATCTGCAAATGCCCGGGCAGGGTCGCCGCATCGTGCCGCGCAATGGCGGCGCGGCTGATCAGCTCTTCCACCTGCTGGCCGTCAGCCGGGTAGGCGGCAATGCCAATACTGACCTCATGGCGCACTTCGTCGTTGCCGATGCGCTGGGTTTCGGTGAGCAGCCCATAGAGGCGGTCGGCGCGGGCCACGGCGCGGTCGATTTCAGTGTTCTCCAGTAACAGCAGAAACTCACTGCCGGCGATGCGCGCAGCGGTGTCGCTGGCCAACAGGCTCATGGACAGGCACCGGCTGGCCTCGCGCAGCATCTCTTCCACGCCTTGCGGGCCGAAGCCCTCGTTGATCACCCGATAGTTTTCAATGCCCACGTAGAGCAGCACCACCGGCCGCTGCGCACTGATCGCACTGCCCAGGCGCTCCATCGCCAGCGCGCGGTTGGGCAGGCCGGTCAACGGGTCGTGCAGGGCGTTATGCGCCAGTTGCCGCTCGCGTACGGCAATGCCGCTCTGCATCGCATTGAACGCGCGGGCAAGCAGGCCGAACTCATCATGGCTGCGCACCCGCACCGGTGTGCGGTAGTCACCGGCGCCGATCCGCTGCGCAGCCTCGACCAGGGCGTTGAGCGGGCGCGATACACGCCGCGCCAGGAACAACGCAGCGGCGAGCGACACCAGCAATACCGCTAACGCAATGGCGAGAAATTGCTGGTCCAGCGGTGCGAAAGACTCCAGTGCATGATCCAGCGGGCTTTGCAGCAACACGCGCACTTCATCGCCCTCCCCTGTGTTCGCCAGCGGCAACACCTGGCTCAGGACGCGTTCGCCATGAAACAGGCTGATCTGCGCCTCAGGGTTAAGGTGCGTCTCGCGCAACGTCTGGATGATGGTGGCCTGGTAGGCTTCCGGCTGCGTGCTGAACAGCTCTCCGGCATGGCCGTTTTGCACACTGAGAAACGACACCTCAAGGTTGCTCATGGAACGCAGCTCGTGGGCGAACAGGCGGTCCATGGGGAACCCCATGATCACGCGGGCGATGGGTTGAGGGTCGAGCACTTCATCCTGCACCAGCAGGTAGGGTTGCCCGTCCAGGGCGACGATCAACATCTGCAAGCCGCTGCGCCGGGCGTGGCGCAGCGCGTCTTCATAGGGGAATGGCTGGCCGCGCGTGAGCACGGGCAAGGTACTGACCACGACGTTGCCTTGCAGGTCGAGTACAAACACCTCACTGGAATTCAGGCCGGTGCCATGCCGACGCAACGCCGTCAGAATCGTAGCCTCCCGACCTTCGATCACGGCTTGCTTGAAGGGGCCATCCACGGTGAGCCAGTCCAGCCCGTACTGCAGGCGACGCCCGCGCAGATCAAGCAGGCGCTCGAACACCTGGCTGCCGGTATTGAGTTGCACCTGGGCCTGGTTTTCCACGGCACGGGTGGTAGCAGCCTTGACGGCAAAGTAGGTGGCAGCCACCACGACCAGCAGCAACAGCGCCAGCACCGCGGCAATGCGGGTTTGAAATGTGTGGCGCCACTTCATTGCCGACCTCTCTGGCAGCGCTTGCCTCTCTCTGCCATTGCGTCCGTTTGTCATACGCCTCCCTGGCGACTGCTGACTTGGCGTCAAAAAAATAGCTAATTTTAATGAATGACTGGTTTCAGGAGATTAGCTGGGAGATCGGATATGTACACCCAATACTTTCGGGGATTTGCGTGTCACTTTATTGGCGACTAGGTGTTTGACCCGCCCCAAGTACAGGCTTGGCGACCGCCCGCCACCGCTTGCCGGCCGGCTCATGGCTGAATTCATGCAATTTGTTGCTAACTCTCAGCGCCCATTGAAACCACCGCTGACCCGCCCCATCTAACCTCCATACTTCCTTATGCAGGTGCCCCATGAGCGACCAGCAAGCCTTCCCCGATTACGACCTGAACGACTACGCCGACCCCGAAAACGCCGAGCACGAAGCGTCCTCCAACACCGGCCTGGCCCTGCCCGGGCAAAACCTGCCGGACAAGGTCTACATCATTCCGATCCACAATCGCCCGTTCTTCCCCGCGCAAGTGCTGCCGGTGATCGTCAATGAAGAACCGTGGGCCGAAACCCTGGAGCTGGTGAGCAAGTCTGACCACCACTCCCTCGCGCTGTTTTTTATGGAAACGCCGCCGGAAGACCCACGCCACTTCGACACATCCGCCCTGCCGCTGTACGGCACCCTGGTGAAGGTGCACCACGCCAGCCGCGAGAACGGCAAACTGCAATTTGTCGCCCAGGGCCTGACCCGCGTACGCATCAAGACCTGGCTCAAACACCACCGCCCGCCGTACCTGGTGGAGGTCGAATACCCGCACCAGCCGACTCAGCCGACCGATGAGGTCAAGGCCTACGGCATGGCGCTGATCAATGCGATCAAGGAACTGCTGCCGCTCAACCCGCTGTACAGCGAAGAGCTGAAGAACTATCTCAACCGCTTCAGCCCCAACGATCCGTCGCCGCTCACCGACTTTGCGGCCGCGCTGACCTCGGCCACCGGCACTGAATTGCAGGAAGTGCTGGACTGCGTACCCATGCTCAAGCGCATGGAAAAGGTCCTGCCGATGCTGCGCAAGGAAGTCGAAGTCGCGCGCCTGCAAAAAGAACTGTCCGCCGAGGTGAACCGCAAGATCGGTGAGCATCAGCGCGAGTTTTTCCTCAAGGAACAGCTCAAGGTCATTCAGCAAGAGCTGGGCCTGACCAAGGACGACCGCAGCGCCGACGTCGAGCAATTCGAACAACGGCTGGTGGGAAAGACGCTGCCGGCCCAGGCGCAAAAGCGCATCAGCGAAGAAATGAACAAGCTGTCGATCCTGGAGACGGGCTCGCCGGAATACGCCGTGACCCGCAACTACCTCGACTGGGCGACCGCCGTGCCGTGGGGCGTGTATGGCGAAGACAAACTCGACCTGAAACACGCGCGCAAGGTGCTGGATAAACATCACGCCGGGCTGGACGACATCAAGAGCCGCATCCTCGAATTCCTTGCGGTGGGTGCCTATAAGGGCGAAGTTGCCGGCTCCATCGTGTTGCTGGTCGGCCCGCCAGGCGTGGGCAAGACCAGTGTGGGCAAATCCATCGCCGAGTCGCTGGGGCGGCCGTTCTACCGCTTCAGCGTCGGCGGCATGCGCGACGAGGCCGAGATCAAGGGCCATCGCCGCACCTACATCGGCGCCCTGCCCGGCAAGCTGGTGCAGGCCCTCAAGGATGTGGAAGTGATGAACCCGGTGATCATGCTCGACGAGATCGACAAGATGGGCCAGAGCTTCCAGGGCGACCCGGCGTCGGCCTTGCTGGAAACCCTTGACCCGGAACAGAACGTCGAATTCCTCGACCACTACCTCGACCTGCGCCTGGACCTGTCCAAGGTGCTGTTCGTGTGCACGGCGAACACCCTGGACTCGATCCCCGGCCCGTTGCTCGACCGCATGGAAGTGATTCGCCTGTCGGGCTATATCACTGAAGAAAAAGTCGCGATTGCCAAACGCCACCTGTGGCCGAAACAGCTGGAAAAGGCCGGCGTGTCGAAAAACAGCCTGACCATCAGCGACGGCGCCCTGCGGGCGTTGATTGACGGTTACGCCCGCGAAGCCGGCGTGCGCCAGCTGGAGAAACAGCTGGGCAAGCTGGTGCGCAAGGCCGTGGTCAAACTGCTGGATGAGCCGGATTCGGTGATCAAGATCGGCAACAAGGACCTGGAAAGCTCCCTGGGCATGCCGGTGTTCCGCAATGAGCAAGTGCTGTCCGGCACCGGCGTGATCACGGGGCTGGCCTGGACCAGCATGGGCGGTGCGACCTTGCCGATCGAGGCGACGCGCATCCACACGCTCAATCGCGGCTTCAAGTTGACCGGGCAGTTGGGTGAAGTGATGAAAGAGTCCGCCGAAATTGCCTACAGCTACATCAGCTCGAATCTGAAGTCGTTTGGCGGTGATCCGAAGTTCTTCGACGAGGCCTTTGTGCACCTGCATGTGCCGGAAGGTGCCACGCCCAAAGACGGCCCAAGTGCGGGCGTGACCATGGCCAGCGCGCTGCTGTCGCTGGCGCGCAACCAGCCGCCGAAGAAAGGCGTGGCCATGACCGGCGAACTGACGCTGACCGGGCATGTACTGCCCATTGGCGGCGTGCGCGAGAAGGTGATTGCGGCGCGGCGCCAGAAGATCCACGAGCTGATCCTGCCGGAGCCGAACCGTGGCAGTTTTGAGGAGCTGCCGGAGTACCTGAAGGAAGGCATGACCGTGCACTTTGCCAAGCGCTTCGCGGATGTGGCGAAGGTGCTGTTCTAAGCTTCACCCCCCTGTGGCGAGGGAGCTTGCTCCCGCCGGGCTGCGCAGTGGCCCCAAAAATCCTGGGAGCGCTTCGCACTCCAGCGGGAGCAAGCTCCCTCGCCACAATGGTTTCTGTCACTTCTGCCTTGTCACACCTTGTCTCATCTTCGGTTATGCTCGCCCTTCGTCGTGAATCAACGGAGCCTCCATGACCGCTGCCCGCCTGCTTCTGCCCTTGAGCCTCGCCCTGCTTGCCGCGTGCGCCAGCACACCGAAACAAAACGTCACCGTGGACAACCAGAGCGCCTGCCCGCTTCAGCTTAAAACCGGGCAAAACCTGATCCTCACTCTGCCCAGCAACCCCACCACCGGCTACCGCTGGGCCATCCAGGACTCCGCCGGCGGCGTACTGCGCGCGTTAAGCCCGGAGGTCTACAGCAGCAGCGAGTCCGGCGTGGTCGGCGGTGGAGGCCAATCCACCTGGCGCTTCCAGGCGTTCGCCGCAGGCCAGGGCCGTTTGCGCCTGACCTCCCAACAACCCTGGGAGCCTGAAGCCGAACCTGCCGAAACCTTCGACTGCGCCATCACGGTGAACTGATATGCCATGGCTGATTCTTGCGTTGATGGGCGCCGCCACCTTTATCTACGGCCTGACCACCCATGCGGCGCTGCTCTGCCTGCTGGTCAAACCGTTGCCGGTACTGGCGCTGCTGGGCTGGCTGCATGATGCGCCGCCTACCGACTACCGACGCTGGATCAGCCTGGGGCTGATTTTTTCCCTGGTGGGCGATGTGTTGCTCGCCTGGCCGGGCGACCTGTTTATCTTTGGCCTTGGCGCCTTTCTGTTTGCACACCTGGCGTATTTGAAAGCCTATTTCAGCGACTGCCGCCGTGTGGCGGTGTTGCCACTGGTATTGGCAATCGGGGTGGGTGCTGTGCTGTTGAGCATCCTGGTGTCCCATGGCTTGGGGGATTTGCTGATACCCGTGGTGGTTTACGCAACCGTGATCACCGCCATGCTCTGGCGTGCGCTGGCGCGGCTGGGCAGTGAGGTGCCTAGACAATCGGCATTGCTGGCGGCGGCGGGTGCCGTGTCGTTTGTATTTTCCGACACGTTGATCGGTATCAATCGGTTTGTCGTGTCATTTGAAGCGGCGCCCTATTTGCTGATCATTACCTATTGGCTGGGCCAATGGGGCATTACCGCTTCGGCTTTCCATCAGACAACCCGCGCACACGAGGGCCAACTTGGCTAAAATGCCGGCCTCTCCCCATCGTCGCCGGAACAACCGTGAGCAAAGAACCCGATCGCCTATTCGCCCAGCCCCTGCCCCAGGTGCCGGACTTCGCCTTTAACGAGGACGTGGTGCGGGTGTTCCCCGACATGATCAAGCGCTCGGTGCCCGGTTACCCGACCATCGTCGAAAACCTCGGCGTGCTCGCCGCGCAATTCGCCCAGCCCCATAGCGTGCTCTACGACCTCGGCGCATCCCTCGGCGCTGTGACCCAGGCGCTGCGCCGCCATGTGCGCAGCGACGGTTGCCGCGTGATTGCGGTGGATAACTCGGCGGCCATGGTCGAGCGCTGCCGCGAATACCTCAATGGCCAGGACTCAATGTTTCAGGAGTTGCTGCCGGTTGACGTGATCGAGGGCGATATCCTCGCGCTCCAGTTCCAGCCCGCCTCGGTGGTGGCGCTGAACTTCACCCTGCAATTTATCGCCCCCGCAGAACGCCTGGCCTTGCTTGGGCGCATTCGCCAGTCGCTGCTGCCGGGCGGTGCGTTGATCCTTTCGGAAAAACTGCGTTTCAACGATACCGAAGAACACACGCTGCTCACCGATTTGCACATCGCGTTCAAACGCGCCAACGGCTACAGCGAACTGGAAATCGCCCAGAAGCGCAGCGCCATCGAAAACGTCATGAAGCCCGACAGCCTCGAAGAACATCGCGAACGCCTGTTGGCGGCGGGGTTCTCGAAAGTCGTGCCGTGGTTCCAGTGTCTTAACTTTGCCTCGTTGATTGCCTTGCCATGATTGATCTGTCTCCCCTCGCCCGCCACTTGGTCGGCACTCCCCTGGCTGTGTGGGCCCAGGGCCTGCAGGCGCAACTCGATAGCAAGATGGAAAAAGGCCATGGTGACCTGGCGCGCTGGCAAAGTGCGCTGGATGCATTGCCAAAAATCCAGCCGAGCGACGTGGACTTGTTGGGCGGCCTGACGCTCGACACCGACTGCGACGACGCCACCCGCGCACAGATGCACACCGCGCTGATGGGCCTGAGCCCGTGGCGCAAGGGGCCGTTCAACCTGTTCGGCGTGCACGTGGACACCGAATGGCGCTCGGACTGGAAGTGGTCCCGTGTGGCGCCACATTTGAATTTGAAGGGCAAGCGCATTCTCGATGTGGGTTGCGGCAATGGCTATTACATGTGGCGCATGCTCGGTGCCGGCGCCGACAGCGTGATTGGCGTGGACCCCAACTGGCTGTTCTTCTGCCAGTTCCAGGCGGTGCAGCGCTACCTCTCAGCACCCAGGGCCTGGCACCTGCCCTTCCCGTTTGAAGACCTGCCGCCAAACCTGGAAGGTTTCGACACGGTGTTTTCCATGGGCGTGTTCTACCACCGACGTTCGCCCATCGAGCATTTGCTGGCGCTGAAAGACACGCTGGTCAAGGGCGGTGAGCTGGTGCTGGAAACGCTGGTGGTCGAAGGCGATCAGCAACAAGTGCTGGTGCCGGAAGATCGTTATGCACAGATGCGCAACGTGTGGTTCCTGCCGTCGGTACCGGCGCTGATGCTGTGGCTGCGCCGTGCAGGCTTCAGTGATGTGCGCTGTGTGGATGTGAGCGTGACGACGGTTGAAGAACAGCGCGGGACGGAGTGGATGAAGTATCAGTCGCTCAGTGACTTTTTGGACCCGAATGATCACAGCAAGACGATTGAAGGGCTGCCGGCGCCGATGCGGGCGGTGATCATCGCCAGGAAGTAACAGATCGTTCCCACGCTCCGCGTGGGAATGCAGCCCGGGACGCTCTGCGTCCCAAAGCGTGACGCGGAGCGTCACAAGAGGCATTCCCACGCAGAGCGTGGGAACGATCATCAGTCACTGATGAGTTGACTGACAGATAGCTATCGCAGGCAAGCCAGCTCCCACACTTGATCTCCAGTGTTCTTCAGAGTGGGGGCTTGGCGCGGCGAGCCTTGAAGAATTCGCTCAGTACCGTGCCGCATTCCTCAGCCAACACCCCACCTTCAAACAACACCCGATGATTCAAAAAGCCCTGGGTAAAAAACTGCCCCTGGCTCTGTACAATCCCCGCCTTGGGCTCCAGCGCGCCGTACACCACCCGCGCAATCCGCGAATGCACAATCAAACCCGCGCACATGCTGCACGGCTCCAGCGTCACATACAGCGTGCTGCCCACCAGGCGGTAATTGCTGATCGCCTGCGCCGCGGCGCGGATGGCGACCATTTCGGCATGGGCGCTGGGGTCATTGCCGCTGATGGGGCAGTTGAAGCCGCGGCCGATGATTTCACCGTCCTGCACCAGCACCGCGCCCACGGGCACTTCGCCCAAGGCCGCGCCCTGTGCCGCGAGGGCCAGGGCTTCGCGCATAAAGTGCTGGTCGCGGCTGCGGTCGATAATCGCTGTGGGGCGAATCTGGCGCATCACGCCACCTCGATGGCGGCCATCAGGCCGGTTTCCATGTGGTCGATCACATGGCAGTGGAACATCCACACCCCCGGGTTATCCGCCACCAACGCCACGCGGGCGCGTTCGTTTTTGCCCAGCAGATAGGTGTCGGTGAAATACGGAATCACCTTGTGACGGTTCGACGCGATCACCTTGAAGCTCATGCCGTGCAAATGGATCGGGTGCTGATACTGGGTCATGTTCTTCAATTCAAAAATGTAGCTCTTGCCCTTTTCCAGCTTGGCAATCGGGCGGTCGGCGCAGGTTTTGTCGGTGATGTCCCAGGCCTTGCCGTTGATTTGCCACAGGCTGGGCGGTTTGCCGTTATCGGTATCGACCGACACTGAGCCCACCCACTCGAAATTGAAGTTGAGTTTCTCGGCATTGGCCAGGTCCGGCTCGGCAATCGGGTTGGCGGGCATTGCGGGCGGCCACTCGGTGGCCGCGTCGGTAGTGGCCACCGAGCGGAAGGTCCCCAAGCGCACCGGGCCGTTGCGGATCGACAGCTCTTCACCGGCCGGCGGTGCCTTGATTGCCAGGCAAATGCGCATGCCCGGCCCCAGCCAGTATTCCTTGCCCAGCGGGCGCGGCTCGATGGGGTTGCCGTCCAGTGCATAGATCTGCGCTTCGACGTCAGGAATATTGAGGCGATAGGTCAGGGTGTTGTCGAGGTTGAGCAGCCGCACGCGGGTGATCTGTCCGGCGGGCAAGTCAATAACCGCCTGGGATACGCCGTTGATGGTCGACAGACGCCCGGCAGTGCCGCCACGCGCCGCCTCGCGGGGCACGCTGAAGGCGACAAAAGCGCCTTCTTCGTCAACATGCCAGCTTTTCAGGCTCAGGGTGCGCTCGTGCTTGAAACCGGTGGGGTCACGCTCTTCGATGATCAGCGGGCCGACCAGGCCACGGCCGAGTTCTTCGCTGCTGTTCACGTGCGGGTGATACCAGTAGCTGCCGGCGTCGGGCACGCGGAATTTGTAGTCGAAGTATTCGCCGGGCAGCACCGGTAATTGCGAAACGTAGGGCACACCGTCCATCTCCAGCGGCAGGCGGATGCCGTGCCAGTGGATGGTGGTGGCGACCGGCAGGTGGTTGATGAAACGCACCCGCAGCCATTCGCCCTGACGCACACGCAATTCGGTGCCCGGCGCCGAAGGGCCGAATGCCCAGGCTTGGGTCTTGTGGCCCGGCACCAGTTCCACGTCCAGTGGTGCCGCGATCAGCTCGTAATCGTGCCCGGCCTCGGACTCGGCGACTTTCCCCAGCCAGTAGCGGTAGGCGCCACCGGCACCGACGCCCACTACGGCCAGGCCTGCAAGACCACCCAGGATTTGTCGACGGGAAAAGGATCGGGACACAACAACCTCACGTATCTGCCACAGGCCAGAGGCCCGCAAAGGGCAGATACGATACACCTGACCCGGCTAAACAGTAAGACTTCGCATTGCCGCATGCCAAATTCACTGCAGACTCATGTGGGAGCTGGCTTGCCTGCGATCGCGGTAGGCCAGCCAATACATGGGCTGACTGATCTACCGTCATCGCAGGCAAGCCAGCTCCCACATTGTTGATCTTCAGTGTTTTTTAGACTGTGTTTGTTCAGGCTTTGGCAGCGGCCAGGATCAGTGCTTTCATCTCGGCCACCGCACCTTTGAAACCGACGAACAGCGCGTGCGCCACCAGCGCGTGGCCGATGTTCAGCTCGTTGATGCCTTTGATCGCCGCCACCGCCTCGACGTTGTGGTAATGCAGGCCGTGGCCGGCGTTGACCATCAGGCCTTCATTCAAGCCGCATTTCACGCCGTCAATAATGCGCTGCAACTCTTCAGCCACTTCGGTCGGCGTGGTCGCATCGGCGTAACGGCCGGTGTGCAGCTCGATGGCTGGCGCGCCGACGCGACGGGAGGCTTCAATCTGGCGCTCGTCGGCATCGATGAACAGCGACACTTCGCTGCCCAGCTTCAACAGGCGCTCTACTGCCGCCTTGATCCGCGCTTCCTGGCCCGCCACGTCAAGGCCGCCTTCGGTAGTGAGTTCCTGGCGGGTTTCCGGCACCAGGCAGATGTGCGCCGGGCGGATGCGCTCGGCGAACTGCATCATTTCTTCGGTTACGCCCATTTCGAAGTTCATGCGGGTTTGCAGCACGTCCTTGAGCACCAGCACATCGCGCTCCTGGATGTGGCGGCGGTCTTCGCGCAGGTGCACGGTGATGCCGTCGGCGCCCGCTTCTTCGGCGTCCAGCGCGGCCTTGACCGGGTCAGGGTAACGGGTGCCCCGGGCCTGGCGCAGGGTGGCGACGTGGTCGATGTTGACGCCAAGAAGAATGCGATTGCTGGTGGTCACGGAAGCGCTCCTGAAAAGGGAAAGAAACGGTGCACAGCATACACGGGGATGTCAGGGCTTTCGAAACAACTCGCGACTGACCAGCGGCCGTCCGCCCAAGTGCACGGCCAGGGCCTGGCGCATCAGGCGCTTGGCGGCGGACAAGGCGCCGGGGGCGGTCCAGTCGGCTTCGCTCATGGCCAGCAGTTCGGTGCCCTGGAACAGGCCGGGTTGCAGCAGGTAGACACGCTCAAGGCCAGCATCGACTTGCAGGCGGTACATACCGTCTGCGGCAATGGGCTCACCGTGCAGGTCGTTGGCCAGTTCGAAGCCGTAGCCCAGGTCGTCAAGCAGCCGCCATTCGAAGGCGCGCAGCAGCGGCTCCAGGGGTCGGCCTTCGGCCAGAGCGAGCAAGGTGGCGGCGTAGTGGTCGAAAACGCCCGGATGCGGGTCTTCGGCGGGGAGCAGGCGAATCAACAGTTCATTGAGGTAGAGGCCGCTGAACAGCGCTTCGCCATTGAGCCAGGCGGAGGTGCCGACGCTCTCCATGCGGCCGACGTTTTTCAGCTCGCCCTTGCCCCGAAACTCAACGTCCAATGCCACGAACGGCCGCGCCAATGTACCCGCCTTGCCCCGTGCACTGCGCAACACCGCGCGCAGGCGGCCCTGGGGCGTGAGGAAGTCCACCAGGGCGCTGGTCTCGCGGTAGGCGCGGCTGTGCAGGACGTAGGCGAGTTGGCTGGGAGGTGGGGATTGGGACATGAGACGGGGAATCTCTGAAGAAGAAAAGCGCTTTTGTGGCGAGGGAGCTTGCTCCCTCGCCACAACAAGCCCGCCAACCATTAAGCCATGTGTCAGAGGTCGCCGTAGCCCAGAGAACGCAGTGCACGCTCGTCGTCGGACCAGCCACCCTTCACCTTCACCCACAGGTTAAGCATGATCTTGGAGTCGAACAACAACTCCATGTCCTTGCGCGCCTCGGTGCCGATGCGCTTGATGCGCTCGCCCTTGTCGCCAATGATGATTTTCTTCTGGCCATCACGTTCGACGAGGATCAGCGCATGGATATGCAGGGTTTTGCCCTGCTGCTTGAACTCTTCGATTTCGACGGTGATCTGGTACGGCAGCTCGGCGCCCATCTGGCGCATGATTTTCTCGCGCACCAGTTCGGCGGCGAGGAAGCGGCTGCTGCGGTCGGTAATCTGGTCTTCCGGGAAGAAGTGCTCGCTCTCCGGCAGGTGCTCGGCGATCACACGCTCCAGGGCGTCGAGGTTGTGGCCGTGCTGGGCCGAAATCGGGATGATCTGGGCGTTCGGCAGTTGTTCCTGCAGCCAGCTCAGGTGCGGCATCAGCTCGGCTTTGTCTTCGATGCGGTCGGTCTTGTTCAGCGCGACGATCAAGGGGCCGGTGACGTACTGCACACGCTCAAGAACCATCTGGTCTTCGTCGGTCCACTTGGTGCGGTCAACCACGAAGATCACCACGTCGACGTCTTTCAACGCCGCCGAAGCAGTCTTGTTCATGTAGCGGTTCAGGGCCTTTTCGCCGCCTTTGTGCATGCCCGGCGTATCGACGTAGACCGCTTGCACGTTGCCTTCGGTCTTGATGCCCAGCATGTTGTGGCGGGTGGTCTGCGGCTTGCGCGAGGTGATCGCCAGCTTCTGGCCGAGGATGTGGTTGAGCAGCGTGGACTTGCCCACGTTCGGGCGGCCGACGATGGCAACATAGCCACAGCGTGTTGCGGTTGAATCAGTCATGGCCATTCTCCACGCCCAGGGCAATCAGTGCTGCAGCGGCCGCTACCTGTTCGGCAATACGACGGCTCACACCCTGACCTCGGCTTTTTTCATTCAATAAGGTGACTTCACATTCCACGAAGAACACGCGGCAATGGGGCTCACCCTGGATATCCACCACTTCGTAGCGTGGCAGTTCGCAACCACGGGACTGCAGGAATTCCTGCAGACGGGTCTTCGGATCTTTATTGGTATCGACCAGCGTGAGGCTTTCGATTTCGGACGTCAGCCAGGCGGTCACCCGCTCCTTGGCCGCTTCCATGCCCGCATCGAGGTAGATGGCACCGATCAGCGCTTCAAGGGCGTCGGCCAGGATCGACTCGCGACGGAAACCGCCACTCTTCAACTCGCCGGAACCCAGGCGCAAATACTCACCCAGGCCAAAGCCACGGGCCAGCACGGCCAGGGTCTCGCCCTTCACCAGACGCGCGCGCAGGCGCGACAACTGGCCTTCACGGGCTTGGGGGAAACGTTCGAACAACGCTTCACCTGCGACGAAATTGAGGATGGCATCACCGAGAAATTCCAGGCGTTCGTTGTTACGCCCTGCAAAGCTGCGGTGTGTGAGGGCAAGGACCATCAATTCCTGGTCCTTGAAGGTGTAGCCGAGCTGGCGCTCGAGACGGCTTAGAGAAACGCTCACGGTTTACCCATATCTGTTTGGTGGCACCGGCGGCCATCGACGATTGACGCAGTGTTCAAATTCAAATCCTGATTGGTGCAGCAAGGGGCCGGGCCATTGATTGTCCCAACCCCAGAAAAGCATTCGGCGCTGTGATCACAGCGCCGCCTGTATTACTTGATCAGCCCGACCCGCGAGAAGTTCGGCAGGTGGCTGAGCTTGGGTTCCGGCCAGCTCATCCAGACCGCAAAGGCCTTGCCGACAATGTTCTCGTCGGGAACCATGCCCAGCAGGTCCTTGGGAATGTTGGGGTCATCCCAGTAACGGCTGTCGTTGGAGTTGTCCCGGTTGTCGCCCATCATGAAATAGTGCCCGGCCGGCACTTTCCATTCGCCATCCGGCATTGCACGGTAGCGGCTCATTTCCTTGCGGATTTCGTGCTCGACCGTGCCGAGTTTTTCCTGGTACAGCTCGGCGCTGCCCAAGGTGTTCGGCTCGGTGCCGATCAGCTTCTCGGCCACCGACTCGCCATTGACGAACAGGCGTTTGTCACTGGTGTAGCGAATCACGTCGCCCGGCAGGCCGACCACACGCTTGATGTAGTTGACGTTCGGGTCGCTCGGGTAGCGGAACACCATCACATCGCCGCGCTGCGGGTCACCGACCGGGATGACTTTCCTGTCGATCACCGGCAGGCGGATCCCATAGGAAAACTTGTTCACGAGGATGAAGTCACCCACGTCCAGGGTAGGTTTCATCGACCCCGAAGGGATCTGAAACGGCTCCACCAGAAACGAGCGCAGCACCAGCACGATGAACAGCACCGGAAAGAACGACTTGCCGTATTCAACCAGCAAGGGCTCTTTGTTCAGCTTCTCGACCACCACCGCATCGGGCTGGCTGACGCTGCCCTGATAGGAGGCGATAGCCGCCCGCCGACGCGGGGCGAAGAACACCAGATCGAGCAACGCCAGGAGACCGCAAACGGCAACGGCGATGACCAGCAACAGCGGGAAATTTAGTGACATAGGACCTAACTATCCAACCTGAGCACTGCAAGGAAGGCTTCTTGTGGAACTTCCACGTTGCCTACTTGCTTCATGCGTTTTTTACCGGCCTTTTGCTTCTCAAGCAGCTTGCGCTTACGGCTTACGTCACCGCCGTAGCATTTGGCCAGTACGTTCTTTCTGAGAGCCTTGACGGAGGTCCGTGCAATGATCTGCCCGCCAATGGCGGCCTGGATCGCGACGTCGAACATCTGGCGCGGAATCAGTTCTTTCATCTTCTCGGTCAACTGCCGACCTTTGTAGTGCGCGTTGTCCTTGTGCACGATCAGTGCCAGTGCATCTACCTTGTCGCCGTTGATCAGCACATCCAGTTTCACCAGATTAGCCGATTGGTAACGATCGAAATGGTAATCCAGCGAAGCATAGCCGCGACTGGTGGATTTGAGGCGGTCGAAGAAGTCCAGGACCACTTCGTTCATCGGCATGTCGTAGGTCACTTGCACCTGGGTACCGAGGAACAGCATGTCGCGCTGAACGCCACGCTTCTCGATGCACAGGGTAATGACGTTGCCCAGGTGCTCCTGAGGTACCAGGATATTGGCCCGTACAATCGGCTCGCGCATGTCGTCGATAGCCGACAGATCCGGGAGCTTGGACGGGTTGTCGACGTAAATCGTTTCACCGGTTTTCAGCAACAGCTCAAAAATAACGGTTGGCGCGGTGGTGATCAGGTCCAGGTCGTATTCGCGCTCAAGGCGCTCCTGGATGATTTCCATGTGCAACATGCCCAGGAAACCGCAACGGAAGCCAAAGCCCAGGGCGTCGGAGCTTTCCGGGGTGTACTGCAACGACGAGTCGTTGAGGGTCAGTTTTTGCAGGGCTTCGCGGAAATCTTCGAAGTCATCGGAGCTGACCGGGAACAGGCCGGCGTAAACCTGCGGCTGAATGCGCTTGAAGCCCGGCAGTACGTCAACGTCCGGCGTGCTGCTCAAGGTCAGGGTGTCACCTACCGGTGCACCGTGAATGTCCTTGATGCCGGCAATGATGAAGCCTACTTCACCGGCTTTCAGATCAGCGGTTGCCGTGTGCTTGGGGTTGAACACACCGACGCTGTCCACCAGGTGGATCTTGCCGGTGGACTTGACCAGGATCTTGTCGCCCTTCTTCACACGGCCATGGCGCACGCGTACCAGGGAAACAACGCCCAGGTAGTTGTCGAACCAGGAGTCGATGATCAACGCTTGCAGCGGATCTTCGTAGTTGCCGGTCGGGGCGGGAATGGTCTGCACCAGGCGTTCGAGCACTTCGTCGACACCCAGGCCGGTCTTGGCGCTGCAGGTGACGGCGTCGGTGGCGTCGATGCCGATGATCTTCTCGATCTCTTCCTTGACGCGCTCAGGCTCGGCCTGGGGCAGGTCGATCTTGTTCAGCACGGGCATGACTTCCAGGCCCTGCTCGATCGCGGTGTAGCAGTTGGCAACCGACTGCGCTTCGACGCCCTGGCCAGCGTCAACCACCAGCAAGGCACCTTCACAGGCCGCCAGGGAACGGCTGACTTCATAGGTGAAGTCGACGTGGCCCGGGGTGTCGATGAAGTTCAGCTGGTAGGTGATACCGTCTTTGGCCTTGTAATACAGAGTTACGCTGTGGGCCTTGATGGTGATCCCGCGTTCGCGTTCGAGGTCCATGGAGTCCAGTACCTGGGCTTCCATTTCACGCTCGGCAAGGCCGCCGCACATCTGGATGAATCGATCGGCCAGCGTCGACTTGCCATGGTCAATGTGGGCGATGATGGAGAAATTGCGGATATGACTCAAATCACTCACGGATCAACACTCAAAAAGGCTGCAGGCAGATTGCCCGCTGAAAAATAGCCGGGAATTGTACCTGATGCTCAGGCCAGACGTCATCTTTGCTGACCAGAACAAAAATGCCCCGATCTCTCGACCGGGGCATTTTTTGTCTATAAGGGCGATCTCAACCGGCCCGGCGCAACAGCCAGAACCCGGCCACGGCGCAAATGGCAGTCGGCACCAGCACCGCAAACAGTGGCGAGAACCCGAACACCAGACTCGACGGCCCGAGCAGATCCTGGGCGATACGGAAGGTGAAGCCCACCAGCACGCCGGTAAACACGCGCTGGCCGAGGGTGACGGAGCGCAACGGGCCGAAGATGAACGAGATCGCCATCAGCACCAGCGCAGCGGTGACCACTGGCTGCAACACCTTGACCCAGAATGCCAGCCAGTAGCGGCCGTTGTTCAAGCCTTGATCCTTGAGGTAGTGGATATAGCTCCACAAGCCCGAGATCGGCAGGGTTTCCGGGATCATCACCACGGTATTGAGCAGCTCCGGCTTCAACGCGATATCCCACGCCTCGGTCGGCACGTTGATCACTTCGGTGTAAGCCTTGGTGCCCTGCCCCACATTGCGGAAATAAGTGGTGGTGACGTCGCTCAACTCCCAGTTCTCGGCGCTGTATTGCGCGCGCCGGGCGAAGCTGGAGGTCAACATGTGACGCTCCTTGTCGAACGTGTAGCGCGTCACACCAATCAACAGGCCGCCCGGTTGCACGGCGTTGATGTGGATGAACTCATCACCCTGACGGTGCCACAGGCCATGCTTGGCACTTTGTGCGTCACCGGAGCCCTGAGCCAGGGCGCGATTGGCCTGGGCAGTGGCTTCGGAAGGTGGCGCAACGTATTCACCGATCAGCACGCTGCACGCCATCAGCAACAGCATCGGCTTCATGACCGCCCAGACGATACGGCCGATGGAAACACCCGCCGCCCGCATGATGGTCAGTTCGCTGCTGCTGGCCAGGCTGCCCAGGCCGATCAGGCACCCGATCAGCGCGGCCATCGGCATCATGTCGTAAAGGCGACGCGGCGCGGTCAGCGCAACGAAACTCAGCACATCGGTGACGGTGTAGGTATCGGTGACGTTGCCCACCTCATCAATGAAGGCAAACAACGAGGCCAGGCCAAGGATGATGCCCAATACCGCCAGGATGGCGATCAGTACGCTGCTACCAATGTAGCGATCGAGCTTAGCCACGAGCCAACTCCTTCTGGCCGCGACGGCTCTGCATTTTCAAACGTATGGGTTCCCAGTAGAGCAGCCCCAGGCCGATCGCCAGGAAGATGCCATGCACCCACCACAGGCCGATAATCGGCGACAACTTGCCCTTTTCGAGGGAGCCGCGGGCGGAAATCAGGATGGTCAGGTAGGCCATGTACAGCAGGATCGCCGGCAACAGCTTGAGGAAACGGCCCCGGCGCGGGTTGACGCGCGACAGCGGCACAGCCATCAAGGTCACGATAAACACCAGCAACGGCAGGGAAATACGCCATTGCAACTCGGCAATGGAGCGCAGTTCCTGGCTGCCGAACAGCGAGGAAGTGGGCAATGCATCGCGGTCGGTGACTTCTTCACTGATCTCGGGTTTGGCCAGCATCACACCGTAGGTGTCGTATTTGATGGCACGGTAGTCCGCCAGACCCGGGCTGCCGTCGTAGCGGTAGCCATTTTCCAGGATCAGATAACGGTTGCCGTCAGGGCGTACTTCCTGACGGCCACTGTCGGCGACCAGAATCGAAATGCCGCGATCTTTCTGGTTTTGCCCCAGATTTTTCTGGGAAATGAACACACCACCCAGATTGGAGCGGTCATCGGTCATGGTTTCGGTGTAGGTCACGCGGGTGCCGTCGTTGAGCGCCTGAAAACGCCCTGGCTCCAGGGTATCGAACTCCGTCATGGCGTCCTGCTTGTTCAACAGCAGCTGGAACTGCATGGCGCCCTGAGGGGCCAGGCTCATGCTCAGCCACGCCACCAACAGCGCCACACCGGCAGCCGGCACCATGGTCATGGCCAGCAGACGCTGCTGGCTCATGCCGGTAGCCGACAGCACGGTCATTTCGCTTTCAAGGTACAACCGGCCATAGGCCAGCAGAATGCCGAGAAACAGGCCCAGCGGCAGGATCAGCTGCAGGAAGCCCGGCAGACGAAAGCCCATGATCAGGAACAACGAGCCCGGATCCAGGGCGCCCGAGGCCGCCTGGGCAAGGAATTTGACGAAACGACCACTCATGGTGATGACCAGCAGCACCGCACTCACGGCACTCAGGGTCAACAGGACTTCGCGGGACAGATAACGGAAGACAATCAAACCAGACACTCCAGGGTTGTCAGGCTAAGCGGCCAAACAAGCAAGCATACCGAGTCAGCCCGTTTTCACGGGCCGGCTAAAAAAGATGGCGCATTATCCTGTGATTGACCGCGCCTGTCACGGAGCTTGCTCATGCGCGTGCACAAAGCGTGCGCCAAGGGTTGTCAGGCTCCTCTGGCGAGGTTCAAACTGCGGCCTTTGTCGCGGGTGGTTTACAAAGCTGCCCAGCATCAAAGCCTGCGTACAGACGCCAGGCTCACAGACCTTAAATAAGGGACCCGAAAATGGAATTGGTTGTAAAAAGCGTTAGCCCCGAAACGTTGAAAACCGCCACCCTCGTGGTCGCTGTCGGCGAAGGCCGCAAGCTCGGCGTCGCCGCCAGGCAACTGGATGAACTGAGCGGTGGCGCCCTCAGCGCCGTGCTCAAACGCGGCGACCTGGCCGGTAAAGTCGGCCAAAGCCTGCTGCTGCAAAGCCTGCCGAACCTCAAAGCCGACCGCGTATTGCTGGTGGGCGTGGGCAAGGACGCCGAACTCGGCGACCGCCCGTTCCGCAAGATCATCAGCGGCATCCTCAATACCCTCAAGGGCCTGGGCGGCAGCGATGCGGCACTGGCACTCGACGAAATCGTCGTAAAAGGCCGTGACAGCTACGGCAAGACCCGTCTGCTGGCCGAGAGCCTGGTGGACGGCGGTTATGTTTTCGACCAATTCAAGAGCACCAAGGCCGAACCGCGTGCCTTGAAGAAAATCACCCTGCTGACCATCAAGGCCGCGCAGGCTGAAGTCGAGCGCGCCGTGACCCACGCCACCGCAATCGCCAACGGCATGTCGTTTACCCGCGACCTGGGCAACCTGCCGCCGAACATCTGCCACCCGACATTCCTGGGCGAGCAGGCCAAGGCACTGGGCAAAGAGTTCAAGGGTCTGAAAGTTGAAGTGCTGGACGAGAAGAAGATCAAGGAACTGGGCATGGGCTCGTTCTATGCCGTGGGCCAGGGCAGCGACCAGCCGCCACGCCTGATCGTGATGCAATACAACGGCGGCAAGAAGTCCGAGAAGCCTTACGCCCTGGTCGGCAAAGGCATCACCTTCGACACCGGCGGCATCAGCCTCAAGCCGGGCCTGGGCATGGACGAGATGAAATACGACATGGGCGGCGCCGCCAGCGTGTTCGGCACCCTGCGCGCCGTGCTCGAGTTGAAGCTGCCGATCAACCTGGTGTGCATCCTGGCCTGCGCCGAGAACATGCCGAGCGGCGGTGCAACCCGTCCGGGCGATATCGTCACCACCCTGAGCGGCCAGACCGTTGAAATCCTCAACACCGACGCCGAGGGCCGCCTGGTACTGTGCGATGCACTGACCTACGCCGAGCGCTTCAAACCGCAAGCCGTGATCGACATTGCGACCCTGACCGGTGCCTGCGTGGTGGCCCTGGGCGCCCACACCTCCGGCCTGCTGGGCAATAACGACGAGTTGATCGAGCAACTGCTCAGCGCCGGTAAAGCCGCCGATGACCGCGCCTGGCAACTGCCGCTGTTCGACGAATATCAGGAACAACTGGACAGCCCGTTCGCCGACATCGCCAACATTGGCGGCCCGAAAGCCGGCACGATCACGGCTGCATGCTTCCTCTCGCGCTTCGCCAAGAACTTCAACTGGGCGCACCTGGACATCGCCGGCACGGCCTGGACCAGCGGCGGCAAGGACAAGGGCGCCACTGGCCGTCCGGTTCCCCTGCTGACCCAATACCTGCTGGACCGCGCCAAAGCCTGAAACTGATGACGCCGGGGCGGCTTCATGGCCGCCCTGGTCTCAGGAACCGCAATGACCCAAGTCGACTTCTATATATTGCCCAGCGCCGACCCGCTCGCGCGCCTGGACTTTGCCTGCAAACTCACCGTAAAAGCCTGGCGCATGGGCCACCGCATCTACCTGCATTGCAGCGACGCGGCCCAGCGTGACGAATTGGACGCCCGCCTGTGGCGCTTCAAGGGCGAAAGCTTCGTGCCACACGGCCCGGCTGAAACCGAACCTGAAGGCCTGGTGGTATTGGGCTTGGGCGGCAATTGCGGCGATCACACTGATCTTTTGGTCAACCTGGACCTGAAAGTACCGGCCTTTGCCAAGGCTTTTGCCCGCGTGGCCGAAGTGGTGGTGGAAGATCCGGCTATTCGTCAGGCCGCGCGGGAGAGTTTCCGTTTCTACCGCGAACAGGGCTATCCTCTGCAAGATCACCGGCTACAACGACTCTGAGTACGTGATGGACACTCCCAACCCGCTAAAAAAAGACGACCACCTGCTGGATGACCTTGAGTCGATCCGCCAGTTGCTGGGTGATGACGGCTTGCAACCGCCGCTGCTGACCGAAACGGTCGATGGCGAGGTCCAGATTCCGCTGTTGTTCGACATGGTTGGCGGCAAGCCCGCTGCGCCGGAGCCTGTAACACCCGCCCCCGTTGCAGCAGAACTCGCGCCCGCTCCGGAAAAAACGCCCGACGCGCTGCTGCTGCACCTGGACAATGAACTGCGCGCCGCTGCGCAATTGATCATGCAAGACGTGATCGACGACTTTGCCCCGCATATCGAAGCCGAAATCAAGCGGCGGATGGATGCGCGCATGGAGCGGCTGCTCAGCCAGTATCAATCCTGAACCTTACACATTTCCCCTGTGGGAGCTGGCTTGCCTGCGATAGCGGTGCATCAGTCACTGATGAGTTGACTGACAAATAGCTATCGCAGGCAAGCCAGCTCCCACATTTTCTTTGCACCAACCTTTAGCCCGTCTTCAACTCGCCCTCCTCGCCCTGCCCCGTTATACTTGCCGGCTTTCCTGAATAAATGCCAACTAGGGTCCCGCCGCGCATGGATAAGACCTACCAGCCGCACGCTATCGAAACTTCCTGGTACCAGACCTGGGAATCCGAGAATTATTTCGCCCCGCAAGGCGCGGGCGATTCCTACACCATCATGATTCCGCCACCGAACGTCACTGGCAGCCTGCACATGGGCCATGGCTTCAACAATGCGATCATGGATGCGTTGATCCGTTTCCGCCGCATGCAGGGCCGCAACACCCTGTGGCAACCGGGCACCGACCACGCCGGTATCGCCACCCAGATGCTGGTGGAACGCCAACTGGAAGCCACCGGCCAGAACCGTCACGACCTGGGCCGCGAGAAATTCCTGGAAAAAATCTGGGAATGGAAAGACCAGTCCGGCGGCAACATCAGCCGTCAGATCCGTCGCCTGGGCTCGTCCGTAGACTGGAGCCGCGAACGCTTCACCATGGACGACGGCCTGTCGGAAGCCGTTAAAGAAGCTTTCGTGCGCCTGCACGAAGACGGCCTGATCTACCGCGGCAAGCGCCTGGTCAACTGGGACACCAAGCTGCACACGGCGATTTCCGACCTTGAAGTGGAAAACCACGACGAGAAAGGCTTCCTGTGGAACCTCAAGTACCCGCTGGCCGACGGCGCCAGGACCGCTGAAGGCAACGACTACCTGATCGTTGCCACCACTCGCCCGGAAACCATGCTGGGTGACTCCGCCGTCGCCGTGAACCCGCAAGACGAGCGCTACAAGGCGCTGATCGGCAAGTTCGTCGAACTGCCGCTGGTAGGCCGTCGCATCCCGATCATCGCGGACGACTACTGCGACCCTGAATTCGGCACCGGTTGCGTGAAAATCACCCCGGCCCACGACTTCAACGACTATGAAGTCGGCAAGCGCCACAACCTGCCGCTGCTGAACGTCTTCGACAAAAACGCCGCGGTATTGCCGGCCTGCCAGGTGTTCAACCTGGACGGCACACTGAACGACAGCATTGACGGCAAGATTCCGGCCGAGTTCGCCGGCCTCGACCGTTTCGAAGCGCGCAAGCAAATCGTTGCTGCCTTTGACGCCGCCGGCCTGCTGGTGAGCGTTGACGACCACGCGTTGAAAGTGCCGAAGGGCGACCGTTCCGGCACCGTGATCGAACCGTGGCTGACCGACCAGTGGTACGTGTCCACCAAGCCATTGGCAGAACCGGCTATCGCCGCCGTGGAAGACGGCCGCATCGCGTTCGTGCCAAAACAATACGAAAACATGTACTTCTCGTGGATGCGTGACATCCAGGACTGGTGCATCAGCCGTCAACTGTGGTGGGGCCACCGCATTCCGGCCTGGTACGACGAATCGGGCAAGGTTTATGTAGGCCGTGACGAAGCCGAAGTACGGGCAAAGCACAACCTCGGTGCTGACATTGCGCTGCAACAGGATAACGACGTACTGGACACCTGGTTCAGCTCGGGGCTGTGGACTTTCTCCACCCTGGGCTGGCCGGAACAGACCGACTTCCTCAAGACCTTCCACCCCACCGACGTGCTGGTCACCGGCTTCGACATCATTTTCTTCTGGGTTGCCCGGATGATCATGCTGACCATGCACCTGGTGAAAAACGACGACGGCACCCCCCAGGTACCGTTCAAGACCGTGTACGTGCACGGCCTGGTGCGTGATGGCCAGGGCCAGAAGATGTCCAAGTCCAAGGGCAACGTGCTGGACCCGCTGGACATCATCGACGGCATCGACCTGGAGTCCCTGGTGCAGAAACGCACCTCGGGCATGATGCAGCCGAAACTGGCCAAAAAGATCGAAAAGCAGACCCGCGACGAGTTCGAAGGTGGCATCGCCAGCTACGGCACCGACGCCCTGCGCTTCACCTTCTGCTCGCTGGCGTCCACCGGTCGTGACATCAAGTTCGACATGGGTCGCGTCGAAGGCTATCGCAACTTCTGCAACAAGATCTGGAACGCCGCGCGCTACGTGCTGGACAAAGGCGAAGACTGTGGCCAGAACGGCGAAGAAGTCGAACTGAGCCTGGCCGACCGCTGGATCATTTCGCAACTGCAACGCACCGAAGCCGAAGTGACCCGCCAGCTCGACCAGTTCCGCTTCGACCTGGCCGCGCAAGCCTTGTACGAGTTCATCTGGAACCAGTATTGCGACTGGTACCTGGAACTGTCCAAGCCCGTGCTGTGGGACGAGAACTCGCCGATCGAGCGCCAGCGCGGCACCCGCCGCACCCTGGTGCGCGTGCTGGAAGTTGCCTTGCGCCTCGCGCACCCGTTCATGCCGTTCATCACGGAAGAAATCTGGCAGCGCATCGCGCCGCTGGCCGGTATCGAAGGCAAGACCATCATGCTGCAACCCTGGCCGGTGGCCAACGAAGCACGCATCGATGAGGCCGCCGAAAGCGATATCGAATGGCTCAAAACCCTGATGATGGGCACGCGTAACATCCGCGCCGAGATGAACATCGGGCCGGGCAAGCCATTGGCGGTGTTTGTGAAGAACGCCAGCAGCGAGGACCAGCGTCGTCTCACCGAGAACGATGCATTGCTCAAAAAGCTGGCGAAGCTGGAGTCCATCACCGTACTGGCGGTTGACGCAGAAGCGCCATTGTCCGCGACCGCGCTGGTCGGCGAGATGGAAGTGCTGGTGCCGATGGCCGGCTTGATCGACAAGGGCGCAGAACTGGCCCGCCTCGACAAGGAAATCGGCCGCCTGCAGGGCGAAGTGCAACGCGTGGGCGGCAAGCTGTCCAACGCGGCGTTCGTCGACAAGGCGCCGGCTGAAGTGATCGAGAAAGAACGCGCCAAGCTGGCCGAGGCTGAACAGGCCCTTGGCAAGCTGGCGGAGCAACATGCGCGGATTTCCAGCCTGTAAGGTGTGGGCCGTGTGAAAAAAGAGACCTTCGGGTCTCTTTTTTTATGCCTGTTTGTGGGAGCTGGCTTGCCTGCGATGCAGGCCACTCGGTCCTTCAAGCAGACCGAGGTGATGCCATCGCAGGCAAGCCAGCTCCCACAATTGACCGGGTTGGGCTCAGGATGTGTGACAATGCCCACCACTTTGAGCCAACACCAGAATCAACATGACCGCCCCCAGCACGCCCAAGCCTCCACGCAAGCAGCCTAAAACCGCCGCCACGGCCAAGCCCGTCGCGCCACGCAAAGAGGCCACCCTGCACCCGCGCAACCGTCACACGGGCCGTTACGACTTCCCGGCGCTGATCAAGACCACGCCGGAACTGGCGAAATTCGTGATCATCAACCCCTATGGCAAAGAGAGCATCGACTTTGCCAGCCCGGATGCGGTGCGGGTGTTCAACCGGGCGCTGCTCAAGTCCTTCTACGGCATCCAGCATTGGGATATCCCGGCCGACTACCTGTGCCCGCCAGTACCGGGGCGTGCCGACTACATACACTTCCTCGCCGACCTGCTGGCGAGCAACAACGACGGCAAGGTTCCGCGCGGCTCCATCGTCAAGGTGCTGGATGTGGGCATGGGCGCCAACTGTGTCTATCCGCTGATCGGTTACATGGAGTACCGCTGGAATTTCCTCGGCTCCGAGGTGGACCCGATCGCCGTGGCGGCCGCCAGGGCCATCGTGCAGTCCAATGACCTGAGCAAGGTCATCCAGTTGCGCCAGCAACCCAACCCCAGGCAGATCCTGCTGGGCCTGCTGGAGCCCGGCGAGCGCTTTGACCTCACCATGTGCAACCCGCCGTTCCACGCGTCGATGGAAGAGGCCACCAAGGGCAGCGAGCGTAAATGGCGCGCCTTGGGCAAGGCCGACCCGAAACGCAAGCTGCCGGTGCTGAACTTCGGCGGCCAATCGGCCGAGTTGTGGTGTGAAGGCGGCGAAGCGCGATTTGTGACGCAACTGATCGCCGAGAGTGCGCATTTTGCCCACAAGGTGCTGTGGTTCAGCACATTGGTGTCCAAAGCTTCGAATCTGCCCGCAATCGAGACCGCCCTGAAAAAAGCCGGCGCGCTGGAAAGCCAGGTGGTGGAGATGTCCCAGGGCCAGAAACAGAGCCGTTTTGTGGCCTGGACCTTTCAGACCAAAAACGAGCAGCAAATCTGGCGTCAGCGCTGGGTGCGCGACTGATCTGCAGCGCGCTTTTGTGGCGAGGGAGCTTGCTCCCGCTGGGCTGCGTAGCGGCCCCACGATCCTGGGAGCGCTTCGCACTCCAGCGGGAGCAAGCTCCCTCGCCACATGAAGCTAGCGCCTAAAAAATCGCAGGCAACAAAAAACCGTGCCCGGATCGCTCC